>NZ_JBNHGB010000001.1:0-1116968 GCF_059090825.1 Arthrobacter sp. Y3224055
CGCGCTGATCCTCGGATAACGAACTACATGCATGCATAAAACTGCTCCCCAGGAGTCGGAACTGAATTTCTCAGTCCAACTTCCGGGGAGCAGTTCAGATCGCTCCGGGGGCCGTCGGCGTTATGGCGTGCTCCGCCGTCGTACTAGCGGGCCGGGTACTCGCGCTCCTGCGCGCCCGTGTACAGCTGCCGCGGGCGGCCGATCTTGGTCTGCGGGTCCTTGATCATTTCCCGCCACTGGGCGATCCAGCCGGGCAGGCGCCCGATGGCGAACAGCACCGTGAACATCTTCTCCGGGAAGCCCATGGCCTTGTAGATCAGGCCGGTGTAGAAGTCCACGTTCGGGTACAGCTTGCGCTCGATGAAGTAGTCGTCCGCCAGCGCCTTCTCTTCCAGGCGCATGGCGATATCCAGCAGCTCGTCGTTGCCGCCGAGCTTGCCCAGGATCTCGTGCGCGGTGGCCTTGACCAGGCGGGCGCGCGGATCGTAGTTCTTGTAGACGCGGTGCCCGAAGCCCATCAGGCGCACGCCTTCTTCCTTGTTCTTGACCTTCTCCATGAACTGCTCCGGCTCCTGGCCGCTGGCCTGGATCTGGCGGAGCATGTTCAGCACCGCCTCGTTGGCGCCGCCGTGGAGCGGGCCGAACAGCGCGTTGATGCCGGCCGAGACGGACGCGAACATGTTGGCGTTGGAGCTGCCCACCAGGCGCACGGTGGACGTGGAGCAGTTCTGCTCGTGGTCAGCGTGCAGGATGAGCAGCAGGTCCAGGGCCTTGACCACCGTCGGGTCCAGTTCGTAGGGCTCGGCGGGCAGGCCGAAGCTCAGGCGCAGGAAGTTCTCCACCAGGTTCATGGAGTTGTCCGGGTAGAGCAGTGCCTGGCCGATCGACTTCTTGTGCGCGTAGGCGGCGATCACCGGCAGCTTCGCCATCAGGCGGATGGTGGAGAGCTCCACCTGCTTGTCATCGAACGGGTCCAGCGAGTCCTGGTAGAAGGTGGACAGCGCGCTGACCGCCGAGGAGAGCACCGGCATCGGGTGCGCGTCGCGCGGGAACCCGCCGAAGAAGCCCTTGAGTTCTTCGTGCAGCAGGGTGTGGCGGCGGATCTTGTGGTCGAACTCCTCCAGTTCGGTGGGGGTGGGCAGTTCGCCGTAGATCAGCAGGTAGGACACTTCGAGGAAACTCGAGTGCTCGGCCAACTGCTCGATCGGATAGCCGCGGTAGCGGAGCACACCGGCGTCGCCGTCGATGTAGGTGATGGCCGAGGTGGTCGCCGCCGTGTTCATGAACCCCGGGTCGAAGGTGACCGCGCCGGTCTGCTTCAGCAGTTTGGATACGTCGTAACCGTCGTTGCCTTCGGCGGCCTTGAGCCGTGGGAGTTCGAGTTCGCCGCCATCGAAGTGCAGCTTGGCACCGGTCTGCTCAGTCATTGAGTCCCCTTCAGGAGGTTTAGAAGCTTACGGCACGCCGGGCGCTTGTGGCACTGAGCATGCACATACTCGGGTAAAACGCTACCCGTAGAGTCACGGATATATCTAATCCGCGACATATATTTTTGTTCATATCCACAGTCAGGGCGCTGCCGGGCCGGGTCAGGAAAGCCGCTCGACGGCGGCGTCGATCCGTTCGTCGCTGCCGGTCAGCGCCACCCGGATGTGGCCGTTGCCGGCCTCGCCATAGAACACGCCGGGTCCGGTGACGATGCCCAGCTCGGCCAGACGGCCCACGGTGGTCCATGTATCTTCCCCCGCGCTCCCCCACAGGTACAGCCCGGCCTCGGAATGGCGGATCTGCACGCCGAAATTCTCCAGCGCCGGCAACAGCCGCTCGCGCCGGCTCCGGTACAGGTCCTTCTGCTCCTGGACGTGGGCGTCATCGCGCAGGGCGGCGAGCATCGCGGCCTGGACCGGGAACGGCACGATCATGCCGGCATGCTTGCGGCTGTTGATGATGTTCGGCATCAGCGCCGGGTCGCCGGCCAGGAACGCGGCACGGTACCCGGCAAGGTTTGACTGCTTGCTGAGCGAGTATGCGCACAGCAGGCCCTCGTGCGAGCCCTGCGCGACGTACGGGTCCAGCACGCTCGGCACGGCCTGCCCGCCGCGGGCGGTGTCCCAGGCGCCCCAGCCCAGCTCCGCGTAGCATTCGTCGGAAGCGACCACGGCGCCCAGGCCGCGGGCGTCCTCCACCAGGGTGCGCAGCTCTGCCCGGTCCCGGACAATGCCCGTCGGGTTGCCCGGCGAGTTGACCCACACCAGTTTCACCCGGCTCCTGGTCTGCGCATCCAGGTCCGCCAGGTTGTCCGCCGCCACCGGGGTTGCGCCGGCGAGGATGGCGCCGATGTCGTAGGTCGGATACGCCACGACGGGGCGCACCACCACGTCGCCCGCCCCGAGTCCCAGCAAGGTGGGCAGCCAGGCGACCAGCTCCTTGGAACCGACGGTGGGCATGACCGCTTCCGGATCCAGGCCGGGAACGTTGCGACGGCGGCCGAACCAATCCGTGATCGCTTCCCGAAGTTCGGCGGTGCCGTGGGTCGTGGGGTAGCCCGGGGCATCGGCGGCCGCGGCCAGGGCCTCCCGGACGACGGCCGGAGTGGAGTCAACCGGCGTGCCGATGGACAGGTTCACCGCGCCGCCGGGGTGCCCGGCCGCTTTTTGCGCGTAGGGCGCCATGGCGTCCCACGGGTATTCCGGCAGCTGCAGGCCGAAAGGACTCATCGAGTTCAGTCTTGGTTCTGCGGCGGCAGCGCGGCGATCAGCGGGTGGTCCTTGTGGGTGTTGCCCAGCTTGGCGGCACCGCCCGGGGAACCCAGATCGTCGAAGAACTCCACGTTGGCCTTGTAGTAGTCCGCCCACTCCTCGGGGGTGTCATCCTCGTAGTAGATGGCTTCGACCGGGCAGACCGGTTCGCAGGCGCCGCAATCGACACACTCATCCGGGTGGATGTACAGGGACCGTTCGCCTTCGTAGATACAGTCCACCGGGCATTCTTCGATACATGCCTTGTCTTTTACATCCACGCACGGCTGTGCGATTACGTACGTCACGTCCGTCAGCACCTTTCTGAACAGTTCCCACTAGCGTATCCGTTGGGACCATTATCTCCCCAGCCGGGCGCGGCCCGCCTAAGATGGTCACGTGATACCCGCTACCCCCGCCGCGTTCCTGGCCGCAGCAGCACCGGGAACGCGCGTGGTGGTTCGGTACCGGATCGAGGGCGGCTTCACCGACGTGCTCGGCGAACTGCGGGCCGTCGACGCCGACAGCTGCACGGTAGGCACCAGGCGCGGAGACGTCGTCGTCCCGTTGCCGGCCGTGGCCGCGGCCAAGCAGGTGCCGCCCGCCCCGCCGCGACGCCGCCCGCGGGCCGGCGGTCAGCCCTCGTAGCTGTCCGGCAGTTTCCGCAGGGCCCACAGGGGCGAGAACAGCACCGGCGCCGCGGCAAGCGCGGACCCGGCCGCACCGATCCACAGGGTAGGCACCAACCCGATGGTTCCGCCGAGCAGGCCCGCCAGCAGCCCGGAGAGCGGCAACACACCGTACACCGCGAAGCGGATCGACGCGTTCATCCTCCCGAGCAGCCGCGGCGGGCAGACCCGCTGGCGCATCGTCACCTGCATCACGTTGTAGACCAGGGAGCAGAAGGAGACGCCGGCCTCGCCGACGATCAGCAGGAACAGTGCCGAGGCGGAGTCCGGCATCAGCACCGACAACGGCATCGCCGCCAGGAAGACCGCCGAGGCAACGCTGGCCAGCGGAATCAGGGCCCCCTCGCCGGTCAGCTTCGCCAGCCGGGGCGCCGCCACCGCTCCCAGCAGCCCGCCGGCCGCGGCGACCGAGTAGACCAGCCCCAGCGCGGCCGGGCCCAGACCCAGTTCGCGCAGCACCAGGATGGGAAACAGCGTGAAGGCCAGTCCGGCGAAGAAATTTGTCAGGCCCGTGCACGCGGCTATCCGGCTGATCAGCGGGTGCCGGACCACGAAGCCGAGCCCTTCCCGGATTTCCACCGCGAGCGGCCTCCGGCCGTGCCGCGGAGCAGGCATTTCCCGGTCCGAGGTGCGGACCAGGAACAGGGCCGAGAACAGGTAGCCGAGCGTATCCGCCAGGAACAGCAGCGGAGCCGCCATCACCTGCAGCAGGCCGCCGCCCGCGGCGGGTCCGCCCATCCTCGCCAGCTGCGCGGTGCTCTCCAGCTTGGAGTTCGCCGACGACACCTGGTCGCCGCGCACCAGGACCGGGATGTAGCTCTGGTAGGCCACGTCGAAGAACACCGTTGCGCAGCCGATCACGGCCGCCACCGCGTACAGGTGCCACATCTGCAGCACGCCCGCCCACCACAGCAGCGGCACGGACAGCATCGCGGCCGCACGGACCAGGTCGGCCGTGATCATGACCCGCCGTTTGAGCCAGCGGTCCACCCAGGCCCCCGCCGGCAACCCGATCAGCAGAAAGGCGGCGGTGGCGCTGGCATTGAGGACACCCACCTGGAATTCGCTGGCCCCGAGCACGGCCACGGCGAGCACCGGGACGGCCAGCTGGCCGATCTGGGCCCCGACCTGGCTGAGCGCCTGGGCCGACCAGAAGGTGCGGAAGTTCCGGTCCCGCCATAACGACGGCGATGCCCCGCCCGGGTGGGCGGCGCCGGCCGCCGGGGCGGTTCCGGAGGCCCCGGGCGCGGGTAGCTGGGTCACAGGTCACAGTCTCGGGTAGCGATTGGGGAAAGTCAATCATTAGGTGCCCGGTGTCGTATGCTGGAGACATGCCTACGGATCAGGACCTGCAAGCCGCCGGGCGGGCGCTCAGCTCCCCGGTAAGGCTGCGCATTCTCCGGCTCTGCCTCCACCGGTCCCGGACCAATAAAGAGATCGCGGAGCTGCTCGGCCTGAATCCGGCCACCTCGCTGCACCACGTGCGCACACTGCTCAACACCGGCTTCCTGGAGGCCGAGGAACCGCGGAAGGGCAACCGGGGGGCCAAGGAAGTCCCCTACCGCGCCACCCGGATGTCCTGGGGCGCGAAGATGCCGGACGCGGCACCGGTGCTGGTGGAGACCTTCCTGCAGGAAATCGACGGCCTGGCCCCGGACGAGATCGAAACCACGCGGATGGGCATTAAGCTCAACGACGCGCACCGCGAGGAGATGCTGGCGAAGATCCGTGCAATCTTCGAGGAATACGCGATGTTGCCCGCCGACGAGGACGGGACCGCTACCTCAATCTTCATGGCGCACCATCTGGACCAGACGGCGAATTGACGCCCGGCGCGCGGGCGAGGCCCGTCAGGCGCCGGCCCGCCGCGGCTTGAGCGCCCAGGCGCAGGCCAGCAGCGCCGCGATGGTGGCGAAAACCAGCCCGATCATCCAGATCCGGCCCGCCACGGCGATCGGCAGTTCCACCGCCGCCGTGGTTCCCGTGACGATCAGCGGCTCGCCGCCGGGAGCCATCGCCATCAGCCCGACGAGGACGTAGGAGAGGACGCCCGTGAGGCCGGCCATCAGGACGTTGTGCGTCTTGAGTCCGGCCCAGACCATCACCGCCAGGGCGAACAGCAGGGCTGCCGCGGCGCCCCACGGATACCCGGACTCCCCGGCATAGAGAATCTGCGAGTGCAGGGCCGTGCCCGCGACCGCCGTCGCCACCGCGCCGAAGACGGCCGTGCCCCACCCGTGGAAGGCGGGACGCCGCCGTCGTGCCGCGCGCCGTTCGGGGCCCTGCCCGGAAACAGCGGAAGGCAACCCGCCGCGGTCTCCGGCGGGTTGCCTCTGCTCTGTCATAGGGTCCAGTTTATGCCCGGGCGCGCGCACGGGCGGCCTTGAGCCGCTCGTTGGCGTCCAGGACCACCTTGCGGATGCGGATCGCCTCCGGGGTGACCTCAACGCACTCGTCCTCGCGGGCGAATTCGAGGGACTCCTCCAGGGTCAGGTTCCGCGGCGGGGTGAGGTTCTCGAAGCTGTCGGAGGAAGCGGCACGCATGTTGGTGAGCTTCTTCTCCTTGGTGATGTTCACGTCCATGTCGTCAGCGCGCGAGTTCTCGCCCACGATCATGCCTTCGTAGACCTCCGAGGTGGGTTGGACGAAGAAGGAGCCGCGTTCCTGCAGGTTGATCATCGCGAAGGGCGTGACCACGCCGGCCCGGTCGGCCACCATCGAACCGTTGGTGCGGTACTCGATCGGTCCGGCCCACGGCTCGTAGCCCTCGGAGATGGACGCGGCGATGCCGGCGCCCCGCGTTTCGGTCATGAACCGGGTGCGGAAACCGATCAGTCCGCGGGCCGGAACAATGAACTCCATCCGGACCCAGCCGGTGCCGTGGTTGGCCATGTTGACCATCCGGCCCTTGCGGGCGGCCAGCAGCTGCGTGACGGCGCCGAGGTACTCCTCGGGCACGTCGATGGTCATGTGCTCCATCGGCTCGTGCACCTTGCCGTCGATGGTCTTGGTGACCACCTGGGGCTTGCCCACGGTCAGCTCGAAGCCCTCGCGGCGCATCTGCTCCACCAGGATGGCCAGTGCCAGCTCGCCGCGGCCCTGGACCTCCCAGGCATCCGGGCGTTCGGTCGGCAGCACCTTCAGCGAGACGTTGCCCACCAGTTCCTTGTCCAGCCGGTCCTTGACCTGGCGGGCGGTGACCTTGGCGCCCTTGACCTTGCCGGCCAGCGGCGAGGTGTTGATGCCGATGGTCATCGAGATGGCCGGGTCGTCCACCTTGATCAGCGGCAGCGGCTGCGGGTTCTCGGCGTCGGTCAGGGTCTCGCCGATGGTGATGTCCTCGATGCCGGCGACGGCGACAATCTCGCCCGGGCCGGCGGATTCGGCCGGCACGCGCGTCAGTCCCTTGGTGGCCAGCAGTTCGGAGATCCGGACGTTCTTCAGCTGGCCGTCCTGGCGGGCCCAGGCCACGGTCTGCCCCTTCTGCAGGGTGCCGTTGTAGATGCGCAGCAGCGCCAGGCGGCCCAGGAACGGGGAGGCGTCAAGGTTGGTCACGTGGGCCTGCAGCACGCCCTCGGGGTCATAGGACGGGGCCGGCACGTGCTCCATGATGGTGGCGAACAGCGGCTCCAGGTCCTCGTCTTCCGGCAGGGTACCGTCGGCGGGCTGGGTCAGCGAGGCCCGGCCGGCCTTGCCGGAGGCGTAGACAACGGGAACGTTGAGGACGGCGTCCAGGTCCAGATCGGGGACTTCGTCGGCAAGGTCCGAGGCCAGGCCCAGCAGCAGGTCCATCGCCTCGGCAACGACGGCGTCGATGCGGGCGTCCGGGCGGTCGGTCTTGTTGACCACCAGGATGACGGGGAGCTTGGCGGCCAGCGCCTTGCGCAGCACAAAACGGGTCTGCGGCAGCGGGCCCTCGGAAGCGTCAACCAGCAGAACCACGCCGTCCACCATGGACAGGCCGCGCTCCACCTCGCCGCCGAAGTCGGCGTGGCCGGGAGTGTCGATCACGCTGATGGTGATGGTCTCGCCCTGGGCGGCCGGACCGGAGTAGAACACGGTGGTGTTCTTGGCCAGGATGGTGATGCCCTTTTCACGTTCCAGTTCCCCGGAGTCCATGACGCGCTCTTCGGTTTCGCCGTGGCTGGAGAAGGCACCGGTGTGCTTCAGCATGGCATCCACGAGGGTGGTCTTCCCGTGGTCGACGTGGGCTACGATCGCGACGTTGCGAAGGTCGCTGCGGACGGCGCTCTGCGTCGATGCGGTGGTTTCAGACATGCGGGATTACTCTTCCGTGGATTACATGGAACCTGGGCCTAATATCGGACAGCCAGCGCCGTGCCCGGATGCGGGTAGGCACTCCATTGTAATCCGCAACGCCACTCATGGCCTAACGGGGCCCGGACCGCGGGCCGGCGACGGGGCCGGAATCCCGTGTCAGGCCACCTCCGGCGGCAACTCCAGGCTCGCGCCGGGAATGGCGGCCAGCAGCTCCTGCGTGTACCGCTGCTGCGGAGAATCGAAGACGCCGTCCGTGGTGCCGGCCTCCACCACCCTGCCCTTTTCCATCACGGTGACGTGGTCGGCGATCTGCCTGACCACGGCCAGGTCGTGCGTGATGAACAGGTAGCTCAGCCCCAGGTCCTGCTGCAGGCCCGCCAGCAAGTCCAGGATCTGGGCCTGGACCAGCACGTCCAGCGCGGAGACGGCCTCGTCGCAGATCACGACCTCGGGATCCAGGGCCAGCGCACGGGCGATGGCGACCCGTTGGCGCTGGCCCCCGGAGAGCTCGTTCGGGAACCGGCGCATGGCGGAGGCCGGAAGCGCCACCTGGTCCAGCAGCTGCCGGACCTTGGCTTCGCGGCTCTTGCGGTCGCCGATGTTGTGCACGCGCAGCGGCTCCTCGATGGTGCGGAAGATGTTGTACATGGGGTCCAGCGATCCGTAGGGATCCTGGAAGATCGGCTGGACCCGCCGACGGAAGGCCAGCAGGGCCTTGGCGTTGAGCCCGGTCATGTCCACGCCGTCGAAGACAATGCGGCCGCTGGTCGGCGACTCGAGGTTCAGGACCATCTTTGCCACCGTGGACTTGCCGGATCCCGACTCCCCCACCACCGCCATCGTGGTTCCGCGCTTGATATTGAAGGACACGTTGTCCACGGCGGTGAAGTCGGTGGACTTCCCAAACCCGCTGCGCAGTTTGAAGACCTTGGTCAGGTCCTTGACCTCGATGACATTGTCCGTGGCTTGGGCCTCCTGGCCGACCGGGGCCAGCAGTTCCGTGGTTTCGATGCCGGCGGCCTTCGCCGACTGGATCCGCCGCGAGGCCAGGGACGGCGCGGACTCGACCAGCCGCCGGGTGTAGGGGTGGCGCGGGTTCTGCAGTATCTGCAGGGCAGGACCCGACTCCACCACCCGGCCCTTGTACATCACCACCACCTTGCGGGCACGTTCGGCGGCCAGGCCCAGGTCATGCGTGATCAGCAGGACGGCGGTGCCGAGGTCCCGGGTCATCGATTCCAAGTGGTCCAGGATCTGGCGCTGCACCGTCACGTCGAGGGCCGAGGTGGGTTCGTCGGCAATCAGCAGCCGCGGCCGGCACGACAGGCCGATGGCGATCAGGGCGCGCTGGCGCATGCCGCCGGAAAACTCGTGCGGGAACTGCCGGGAACGGCTGGCGGCATCGGGCAACCCCGCCTCGGCCAGCACTTTGGCCACCGCGGCGTTATCGGACCGGAGCCCGTTGGCGCGCAGCGTTTCCCTGACCTGGAAGCCGATCTTCCACACCGGGTTGAGGTTGGACATGGGGTCCTGGGGCACCATGCCGATCGAATTGCCGCGCAGTTCCACGATCCGCTGGCTGCTGGCGCCGGCCAGGTCTTCCCCGGCGAAGACGATCTGCCCGCCGGAGACCCGGCCGTTCTCCGGGAGCAGGCCGATGGCCGCCAGCGCGGTGGTCGACTTGCCCGAGCCTGATTCGCCCACTATCGCCGCGGTCTCCCCCGGCATGACGGTCAGGTGGGCGTCTTTGACCGCTTCCACGTCGCCGGTGGACGTTCGAAACGTAATCGCCAGGTCTTTGATCTGCAGCAGGGGCGCGGCGCCCTCGACTTCGCGGATGTGCGTCATCGCTTCCTCGCCTTCGGGTCAAGTGCGTCGCGGAGGGCGTCGCCGAGCATGATGAAGCTCAGCACGGTGACCGACAGCGCCAGTGCCGGCCAGAGCAGGCTGGCCGGGTTGGAGCGCAGCGACACCTGGGCCGTGGAGATGTCATTGCCCCAGGACATCACGTCGGGCGGCAGCCCAATGCCCAAAAAGGACAGGGTGGCCTCGGCGACGATGAAGATGCCCAGGTTCACGGTCACCACCACGATGACGGGCGCCAGCGAGTTGGGAATGACGTGCTTGACCAGGGCGGCGAGCCTGGAGACGCCCAGCGACCGGGCCGCCGTGACGAAGTCGGCGTTCCGCACGGAAATGACAGCGCCCCGGGTGATGCGGGCCACCTGCGGCCAGCCGAAGACCACCAGCGTGATGACCACCGTCCAGACGTTGCGGTTGGCCCGGAACAACGGCAACTGCATGATGATGATGGCGCCCAGGATCAGCGGCAGCGCGAAGAAGACGTCGCCGATCCGGGCGATCACCGAGTCCAGCCAGCCGCCGTAGAACCCGGCGATGGCGCCGAGCGTCCCGCCGATCAGCAGGGCGCCGAGCGTGGCGAAGATACCCACCGTCAGCGACGCCTGGGTCCCGTAGATGATGCGCGAATAGACGTCGCAGCCCTGCTTGGTGAACCCCAGCGGGTGCCCGGGCGCCGGTCCGCCGTCGGAATTGGCCAGCAGGCAGTTTTGCGCCGGCGGCGTCTGGGTGAAGATCCACGGGAAGAGCGCCACGACGATGACCAGCACCAGCAGCAGCGCCGAGATGATGAAGAGCGGTTGTCTCCGCAGGTTCCGCCAGGCTTCGGCCCACAGGCTCAGCGGCTGGACATCCTCGTCGACCTTGTCGGTCGCCAGCAGCGGCGTTTCGTCCAGGGGCGCCACGAAATGCTCGATGGCCTGGTTGTCGCGTTCCAGCGGTTCTCTAGGCATAACGGATCCTCGGGTCGAGCCAGGCATAGAGCACGTCCACCAGCAGGTTGGCCAGAATGTACACGAGCACGAGCACGCTGACGATGGACACGATGGTGGGGCCCTCGCCCCGCAGCACCGACTGGTACAGGCGCTGGCCGACGCCGGGGACGTTGAAGATGCCCTCGGTCACGATGGCCCCGCCCATCAGGGCTCCGAGATCGGCGCCCAGGAACGTCACGACCGGGATCATCGAGTTCCGCAGGATATGCACGACGACGACCCGCGGCCGGGACAATCCCTTGGCCATCGCGGTGCGCACGTAGTCGGCGTTCATGTTCTCGATGATGGAGGTTCGGGTCAGGCGCAGCACGTAGGCCAGCGACACCAGGCCCAGCACGACGGCGGGGAGTATCAGGTCGGACCAGCCAGCCTGGGCGCCGACCGTGGGTCTGGCCCAGCCGAGCTTGACGCCGACGAGGAACTGCAGGACGAAACCGAGGACGAAAATCGGGATGGCGATGACGATCAGCGAGGCGACCAGCACGGTGCCGTCGAACATCCGGCCCTTCCGCAGCCCGGCGATCAATCCGAAGAGGATGCCGAAGACGGCTTCGAAGATCAGCGCGAGGATGGCGAGCCTGACCGTGACCGGGAAGATCTGGGCGAGCACCTCGGCGACGGGCCTGCCGGAGAAGTCGTTGCCGAGATTGAAGGTGACGAGGTTTTTCAGGTAGAGGACGTACTGGATGAGGAACGGCTGGTCCAGGTTGTACTGCGCCCGGAGCTGGGCGGCCACCGCGGGGTTGACGGCCCGGTCGCCGAACAGGGCCTGGATGGGATCACCCGGCAGCGAAAAAACGAGGAAATAGACCAGGAACGTGGCGCCGAAGAACACCGGGATCATCTGCAGGAAGCGGCGGAAGATGTACCAGAGCACTAGCTTCCTCCTTGCGCCCGGCGTGCCGCCAAGTGATGGATCATCAATCCTGCCTCTCGGTGGGATCGGGAGCTGGGGCGCGTTGCGGGGGCCCGGCCGTGGCCAGGCCCCGCAACGCCCGGGGTCACTTGCCGGTGATCCGGTGGTAGATCGGCACCCCGTTCCAGGCGGTGTCCACGTTGTCGACGACGGAACTCCAGCCGACCTGCCGGACCTGGTACCACAGCGGGATGGCGGGCAGGTCCCGCATCAGGATCTCCTGCGCCTCGTTGAAGATCTGGTTGCCCTCTTCCGGCGTGGCCGCCCCCAGCCCGTCACGCAGCTTCTGGTCGAATTCCTTGTTGGAGTAGTCGCCGTCGTTGGAACCCGCTCCGGTGCCGTACAGCGGGCCGAGGAAGTTGTACAGCGACGGGTAGTCGGCCTGCCAGCCGGCACGCGCGGCGCCGGTCATTTCCTTCGCCGTCACCTTGGTCCTCAGCTCGGGGAAGGTGGCGTACGACTCGAACTGGGCGTCGATGCCGAGCACGTTCTTCAGGCCGTTAACGACTGCTTCGATCCATTCCTTGTGGCCGCCGTCGGCGTTGGAAGCGATGGTGAATGTCTTGTCGCCCCACGGCTCGATCTTGTCGGCTTCCGCCCACAGCCGCTTGGCCTCCTCCTCGTTGTACTGCAGCACTTCGTTGCCCGGGATGCTGTCGCTGTAGCCGGTGAGCACGGGGGCGGTGAACTCGGTGGCCGGCTGCCGGCCGCCCTGGAAGATCACCTGGGTGATCTCGTCACGGTTGATCGCCATGGAGATGGCCTGGCGCCGCAGCTGCCCGGCCTCGCCGGTCCATTCGTCCAGGTACTGGGGAATGACGATGGTCTGGTTGCCGGCATACGGCTTTTCCAGCCAGCGGCCCTCGCCGAGGTCGGTCTTGAAGTTTGCCAGCGCGCTCGGCGGGATGGTGTCGAGCACGTCCAGGTTGTCCGAGAGCAGGTCCTGGTAGGCCGCCTCAAAGGACGAATAGAACTTAAAGGTGATCCCGCCGTTCTGCGGGGTCCGGGTGCCCTGGTAGTCCGGGTTCGGCACCAGCTCAATCTGCACGTCGTGCTGCCACGCGCCGTCGCCGCCCAGCATGTAGGGACCGTTCCCGACCGGGTTCTCCCCGAAGGCCTCCATGTCCTCGAAGGCCACGGGCGGCAGCGGCACGAAGGCCGTGTAGCCCAGGCGCAACGGCCAGTCGGATTCGGGCTGGCTCAAGGCCACGGTGAAGGTCGTGTCATCGACGACCTTGAGCCCGGACATCTCCTTCGTGGTCGCGCCCTCGGAGCTGACCTCGTCGTATCCTTCGATGCTTTCGAAGAAATAGGCACTCAGCTGGGCGTTCTCGACGGCGGCACCGTAGTTCCAGGCGTCCACGAAGGAGCTGGAGGTGACAGGGTCGCCGTTGGTGAACGTCTGGTCCGGCTTCAGGGTGATCGTGTAATTTTGCGAGTCCTCGGTCTCGATGGATTCCGCCACCCCGTTGACCGGTTTGCCCTCGGGATCGTAGCTGATCAGCCCCTCGAAGATGAGGTCAACCACGCGGCCGCCGCCGACCTCGTTGGTGTTGGTGGGGACCAGCGGGTTCTGCGGCTCGGTGCTGTTGGCCGTGATCACCGCCTCGGCATTGCCGCCGCCGGCCTCCGTGCCGCCGCCGCCGCCGCCACCGCCGCCCCCACAGGCCGTGACCGCGAGCGCTGCCGCGGCGGCCAGTCCAACCAGTCGGGATGTTCGAGCGAAACGCATGCCGCCTCCTCAGGTACCGTGCTCCATCCGGCGGCTTGTGACGCCGGACCTTTCCGCGCCGGCATGGATCTCAGCCGCGCGGGCTCAGGTGGCACCAGCATAGGCGCCAACTGTGACGCTGATAACAGGCCTTGCTTCCAATTGGGTTGCGATTTGGTGAAAAGAGGTGCTAACGCGGCCGCTGCCCAGGTTTCCGGGCCGGTGTGCCGGGACCGACACGGCCACGAACCCTACCGGGGCGACGGCAACGGACCGGTCTCGGTCCGCTCAGGACAGCTCGGCGAGCTTCGCTTTCCAGTAGGCACGCCAGTGGTCGAGCTGCTCGGTCGACTCGAGCCGTTCATGCTGCACTCCCACCGAGGACTTGCCCGAAGGCTTCTCATAAATATGCACGCTGACCCGGGAGCCGTCGGCCAAGCCGCAGCGCCAGTACCGCCACTTGGCGGTGTCGCTCAACTCGGGTCCGCGGGTGACCGCGATGCCCGAGAATTCCTCCGCCGCACCCACCACGGCCACCCACTTGTTCCGCGCCTCATCCATGCTTCCGGTGACGGTCTTGCTCACCGAGGTTTGGAACTCCCCGTCGCAGTCCTGGCCGGGCTGGCGCCGGCCGATCTGCTGTTCGTAGGCGACGGTGGCCGTCTGCGCCCACCAGCCGTTCGCGAGCCCCGACTCGTGCAAGGCAGCGGCGATCTCCTTGTGGCTGAGTTCCTTGGCGCCGATTCCGGCCAGGTACTCCTCCACCTCGGCCCAGCTGACGCCGATGCCCTTTTCGATCGCCTCGATATTCATGCTGCGTACCACTAAACCTCCTGGATTGCGCGATGGCCGGCGGCACCGTCGCGGCAGCGCACCGGCCAGGGGCGGCCAAGCCCCTGCCGCCATTTCATCATGGGCGGGGGCCCGGGCCCGTGGATGGCGGGCTTGCCGGTCTGTCAGTCGCCGGCGGCCAGCAGCTGGGCGCGCAGCTCGCGGCGCTCGCGCTGCTTTTCCGGATCGGGCAACGGCACTGCCGCCAGCAGCCGCTGGGTGTACAGTTCCTGCGGGTTGCGCAGGATCTCGTCCCGGGTGCCCTGCTCAACGATCCGGCCGTGGCGCATCACGCAAATGCGGTCCGCGAGCACGTCGATGACAGCCAGGTCGTGGGTGACGAACAGGCAGGCGAAGCCCAGTTCCTGTTGCAGGTTCTGGAACAGGTCCAGCACGGTGGCCTGGACCGACACGTCCAGCGCGGAGGTGGGTTCGTCCGCCACCATCAGCTTCGGCTCCAGCGACAGTGCCCGGGCGATGCCCACGCGCTGCTTCTGGCCACCGGAGAGTTCGTGCGGATAGCGGTTGCGGTACGCGCGCGGCAGCTCCACCTGGTCCAGCAGCGCCTCGATCTTCCGCTGCAGGGCGGCACCCTTGGCGACACCGGCGAGGTACATCGGTTCGCCGATGCTCTCTCCGATCGGCAGCCGGGGGTTCAGCGAGGACGACGGGTCCTGGAACACCATGCCCACGTGGCGGCGCAGCGCGTGCAGTTGCTTGGGCCGGGCGCCGGCGATCTCGTGGCCCACCACCCGCAGGGAGCCCTCCGCGACGGGCAGCAGTCCCACGGCGGCGCGGCCGATCGTGGTCTTGCCCGATCCGGATTCTCCGACCAGCCCGACCACCTGTCCCGGATAGATGGACAGGTTGGCCCCCTCCACGGCGCGGAAGGCGGGCACCCGGCCCTGTTTGGGATATTCGATGGCCACATTGGTCAGCTGGAGCACGGGGTCGCCCTTGGCCGATTCATGGCGTGAGTGCGCCAGGGCTTCGGCGTTTTCGCGTTCGCGCCGCTGCAGCTCGGTCTCGTCGATGCTCAGCGAGACCCCGGTGGCGGCGGCCAGCGCCGCCGTGAGGTCGACTTCCGTTCCGTCCTCGGGGCGCCCGCCCAGGTGCGGCACGGCGGCCAGCAAGGCCTGCGTGTATTCGTGCCGGGGGTTGTTGAAGATTTCCAACGCGGTGCCGGCCTCCACGATGCGGCCGCGGCGCATCACGGCGATCTTGTCGGCCAGGTCGGCGACCACGCCCATGTCGTGGGTGATCAGCACGATGGCGCTGTCCAGTTTGTTGCGCAGGTTGCGCATCAGGTCCAGGATTTCGGCCTGGACGGTAACGTCCAGGGCGGTGGTGGGCTCATCGGCGATCAGCAGTTTGGGGTCGCAGGAGAGCGACTGCGCGATCATGGCGCGCTGGCGCTGGCCGCCGGACAGCTGGTGCGGGTAGGACCGGAAGGTTTTTTCCGGGTCGGGCAGCTCGACGAGCTCCAGCAGCCGCAGTGCCCGCTTCTTCGCCTCGCTGGGCGAGATGGCATAGTGCAGCCGCAGCGTTTCCACGATCTGGAACCCGATGGTGTACACCGGGTTCATCGCCGTCATGGGTTCCTGGAAGATCACGGCGACGTCCTTGCCGCGCACCTGCCGGAGCTTGGCGCTGCTGAGGCCCAGGATCTCCCGGCCGTTGAGCTTGACGCTTCCGGTGGCACGGCTGTTGGCCGGGAGCAGGCCCAGCAACGCCATCGAGCTGGCGCTCTTGCCGGAACCGGATTCGCCCACGATCGCCAGGACCTCGCCGGCCTTGACATCGTAGGTGAGGCCAATCGCGGCCGGCACCCACTCCTTGTCCACGCCAAAATCCACGCTGAGGTTGGTGACCTCCAGGACGGGTGGTGTTCCGCCGGCCGTCTCCAGTTTTCCTGCCGGCAGCGTCGGATCGATGATTTCAGTCATAGCTGGTCTTTCCCTTCCAACCTGTCGCAGTTGGTTGTGGCTACTGGAGAACCGGTACCCGGTCCTGAAACTATGGGGGCATGACAACGTCTGCTGCCGCCGGCACCACGGTCTTCCGTCCGCGCTCCGCGACCTGGTTCACGGGAAGCGTCTGGGCGATCGTGGCGGTCAGCCTGGCGTCCTCGGTGCTGACGCACGGCCCGGGCAGCCTGCTCGACTCCTGGCCGCTGCTCGCTATTGCCTATCTGACCTGGTGGCTGGCCTGGTATCCCGCCGTCGTTATCGGCGACGACGGCGTGGTGTTGCGCAACCCCGTGCGGACCGTCTCCGTGCCCTGGGGAGCCCTGGCGACGGTGGACACCAAGTATGCGCTGACGTTGGTTACCCCGCGCCGCAAGTACACCTCGTGGGCGGCACCGGCTCCCGGCATGTTCGGCGTCCACCGCGCCCGCGCCGATCACGTCCAGGGGCTTCCGGAGACCACCTACGGGCCGGCGCAGTCGGTCCGCCCCGGCGATCTCGCGAACACCGATTCCGGGGCAGCCGCGTACTACGTCCGCAAGCGCTGGGCGGAGCTGCTGGCTGCTGGCAGCATCAGCATCGGAGATGCCGACAACGTCCCGGTGGGACGGACACCGAACTGGGCGGTCCTCGCCGTCGGGACGGCGCTCGCGGTACTCAGCGTCGTAACGCTGGCCCGCTGAGCCGGGCCTCACGGGGCCGGGCAGGCGACGGGTGCCCATCCTAGACACCCGTCGTCGCGGTGGTTCCGGTCTCGGGGTGCGCGGAAACCGCTGCCGCCTTCGCCCGCTTGGCATTGAACTTCTTCTGCCGCGGGTCGAACGCGTCGCGCAGTCCGTCGCCGATGAAGTTGATGCACAGGCAGATGGCCACGATGAACATGCCCGGCCACCAGAACAGCCACGGGCGGGTCTGGAACGCTTCCTGGTTCTGGCTGATCAGCAGGCCCAGCGAGACGTCCGGTGCCTTCACGCCCAGGCCCAGGTAGGACAGGCTGGTCTCCAGCAGGATCGCCGCCGACATGCTCAGGGTCACCGAGACGATGATGACGCCCACGGCATTAGGCAGGATGTGCTTGAAGATGATCCGGGCGCTGGAGGCGCCGGCGATCCGTGCGGCGTCGACGAATTCGCGCTCGCGCAGGGACAGGAATTCCGCCCGGACCAGTCGGGCCAGGCCGGTCCAGATCACGCAGCCGACGAACAGGCCCAGGAAATACGGCTGGATGCCGGGCCCGACGGCCCGCCCGGCGACCTGGCCGAGCACCGCCGCGATGATGATCAGCGGGATGACGATGACGACGTCGGTCAGCCGCATCAGCACCGCTTCGACCCAGCCGCGGAAGTAGCCGGCGAGTGCGCCGATGACCACCCCGATGGCGCCGCCGACCAGGCCGATGATGAACATTACCGCCACGGAGATCTGTATGCCGCGCATGGTCTGGGCGAAAGTATCGCGGCCCAGCCGGTCCTGTCCGAACGGATGTTCGCCCAGGCTGAAGGGGAACAGTTGCAGGGTGGGCGCTCCCGAGTTCACCATGTCGTTGACGCCGTTGTGCGTGTACTTCCACCAGCCGGGCAGGCCGAACATCCCGCTGGACGAATAGGCGATCAGCAGGATCAGGCCAAAGACCACCAGGCTGACGACGGCAGCCGTATTGCCGATGAAGCGCCTGCGGACGATCTGGCCCTGGCTGAGGCCGGCCTTGTTCTCGTTGGTGGCTGCGACGGGTTTCGTTGCTGTGGCGCTCATGCCTTTACCCTCACTCGCGGATCAAGCGCGGAGTAGACCAGGTCCGCGACAAGGTTGAAGACCAGTGCCAGGATGCCGGTGATGAGGAAGACACCCATCACCGGATTCGGGTCGACCCTTTGCAGCGCCTGGATAAACAGCTGCCCCATGCCGGCGAACGCGAACACCTGCTCGGTGATCACCGCGCCGCCGATCAGCCCGCCGATGTCGAAGGCGACGATCGTGGCGATCGGAATCAGCGCGTTGCGGAACGCGTGGCGCATGACCACGGTGCGCTCGCCCAGGCCCTTGGCCCGGGCGGTGCGTATGTAGTCCATGTTCATGATCTCCAACATTGACGACCGCGAGTAGCGGCTGTACGACGCCAGGGAAATCAGCAGCAGCGCGACGGTGGGCAGCAGCAGGTGGGTGAACGTGTCGAGGCCGTGGACCCAGTAGTCGCCCTTCAGGTTCGGCGTTTCCGAGCCGATGGTGGCGATGGGCCGCTGGTTGACACGCCCGTTGGTGAAGTAGGCGGGCCATGCCTGCATGAAGCGGTCGAGCGCGATGAGGCATCCGACCAGGAAGGAGGTTATCGCCGCGGCATTCATGCTCTGGCGGCGGTCATAGCCGCCCATCAACCAGCCGACCGCGAGCCCGACCAGGACGGCGGCAAGGGCCAGCAGGAAGATCATCAGCCCGGTGGCCTGGGCGAGGAGCGGCTGGATCGGGAAGTAGATGATCACGCCGATGCCGACGCTGATGAGCGCAGAGTAGAGCGCCTTGCGGTTCTTCAGGCCCGCGGCCAGCAGGGTGATGCCGAAGGCGATGCCGACGCCGCTGATGGCGATAACCACCAGGCCGAGCCCGGGAGTCTTGAACCACTGGGTGACCGACAGACCCCAGAACACTGCGGCAGCCAGCAGGAAACCGATTCCGGCGGCGCCCAATTTCCGTTTGTAGCTGCCGTTGGCGCAGACGAACCACACGGCCGCGCTGACCAACCCGATGATGAGGATGGATTGCAGCGGTATGTCGGGGTTTTTCAGGAAGTTATTGAATCCAATGGCACCGAATTCTTTCAGCAGGACGGCTACCCAGAAAACGGGAAGTGAAAAGAATAGGAACGCCATGAAGGTGATGCCGTAATCCAGGGCGCTGTACTGGCGCAGTGCCGAAACAATGCCCAGGGAAACTCCAATGATGATGGCGAGGACTGTTGCCGCCGTGACCAGCAGAATGGTCATGCCCATGGCCCGGCCCAGTTCGACGGTGACCGGCTGGCCGTTGACGGCATAGCCCAGGTCGCACTGCGCCACGAACGGGACGACGCACTTGGCGGCGCCTGCCAGCCAGCCGAAGTACCGGATGGGTGCCGGTGTGCCCAGGTCGAGCAGCGCGATGCGCTGCTGCATGAGCTGCTCCTTGTTCGCGGCATTGCTTTCCCGGAGGTCGTGCAGGGGATCACCCGACAGCGCCGTCAACTGATAGACCAGGAAAGAGGCACCTAGGAGAATGAGCACGGCGGTGAATAACCGCCGTACAATGTAGGTCACCATAGCGTTTTTAACCTCGTTGGTATGTGTCTGCGGATCTTGTGGATCCGGCATTTTCACAGTGAGTGTAATGCAGGTTACACACGAGCGGAATTTGGGAAATCCCAATCACTTATGCGGGCAAATCCGGTGGTAAATGGCGCAAGGCGCCGGGACCGTGGTACTCAAGGTCCCGACGCCTTGCATGCTATCTGCCGAGGAACAGGCGGGGCGGTTACTTAACCTTCCACTCCCAGAAGTTCCACCAGACGCCGGTCTGGTTCGGCATGTACTTCACACCGTCGATGCGGTCGCTGTTGTAGGCATCGATGCCGACCGGCTGGAACAGCGGCAGGCCGTAGAACGAATCCCAGACGATCTTGTCGATCTGCTTGATGAGTTCGTCCTGCTTCTCCGGCTCCGTGGTGACGATCAGCTCGTCCATCAGGGCGTCGGCTTCCTTGCTCGAGAAACCGTTGTAGTTGGAGTCGGCCTTGGTGCGGAAGATCTGCGGCACGCCGCTGACGCCCACGCCCGGGGAGATCCAGCCGAAGATGGTGGCATCGTAGGTGCCGCCGCCCAGGGCCGAGCCCCAGTCGGAGCCGCCCAGGCCGCCGTCGACGATCTTGAAGCCGGCCTTGGAGGCGGATTCCTCGATCAGCGTGAAGGCGTCCACGCGGTTGGGGTTGTCCTTGTTGTACATAATCCGGACCTCGGGCGTGGCGCCGGCCAGCAGCTCCTTGGCACCCTCGATGTCGGCTTCCTGGTAGTTCTCGGAGCCGTTGTTGGCGGCGGAGTCCTCGTACCCGGCCTGCGCCGGCACGAAGAACTGGGAATCCAGCGGCTTGGCCTCCGGATCCAGCGGAGCCATCAGGCGGTCGACGATGGCCTTGCGCGGCACGGCCTTCATGAACGCTTCGCGGACGTTGGCTTCCTTGAAGACGCCCGAGAAGTTCAGGTCGATGTGGTCATAGGAGAGCTGCTCGCCGCGGTTGACGGTCACGCCCTCCAGCCCTTCGAGCAGTTCCACGGTGTCGGCGGACGCCTGCGGGGCGATGATGTCCACTTCGCCGTTCTTCAGCGCCTGGACCTGATCGGGAGCGGCGCCGATGTAGCGGATGGTGATTTCCTCCACGTTCGGCATCGGTCCGAATTCGTAGGCCTCGTTGCGTACCAGGGTCATGGACTGATCAGGAGTGATGCTGTCCACGATGAACGGGCCGGTGGAGAGGTAGAGGCTGGCGTCCGACGGGAGGGTCTTGCTGTCGAAACCGGTGTTCCAGAAATCGGCGACGGCCTTGAGCTCTTTGTTCTCGGCCGGCTTGTCCGGGTTGCCCTTGGGGCTCTCGCTGATCAGGTCGACCAGTGCCTGCTCGTCTGCCAGTCCGGCCTTCTCGGCCACCACGTGGGCCGGGCTGTCCAGGACACCGTAGGAGATCTCCCAGTCGGCGAACGGCTTGGAGTACTTCAGCGTAATGGAGCGGCCGTCGTCGCTGATCTCGGGCTTGTCGGTCAGGCCCAGGCCGGAGGTGTCGCCGGCGTAGGAGAAGTAGGCAGTGCCCTTGTCGACTTCACCCTCGTCGTTGTAGGTGGCATCGTCGAAATGGCCGGAGTAGACGGCCCAGGCGAGCAGCAGGTCGCCGGCGTCGACCGGGTTGCCGTCCGACCAAGCGACGCCCTCGTTGACCGTGTACTTGATGGTCAGCGGGTCTTCGCTGACCTTCTCGTAGGTGCCGAATTCTTCGTTCTTGACCACGTTGAGTTCGTTGTCGATGTAGTTGAAGTCCGCGTGGGTCAGGTACGAGATCTTCGAGTTGATATCGACGTTGCCGACGGCCGTGTCCGAGTTGAAGGAGCTGAAGGCGTTCACTTCAGCGACGCTGATGGAACCACCGGCTCCAGCCGCGGTGGAATCGCCTGTGCCCTCGGGGGAATTTCCGCCACCCGAAGTCGCGCAGGCGCTCAGGGCCAGGGCTGCAACAGCCGCGACCCCGATAGCTTTGGAAGTACGTCCGAAACGCATTCCGCCTCCTTGTTTCTGTCTTTGGAAGGTCCCCTGCAGTGCTGCAGGGGACGGACATAGACCGCGTCGCCTGAAGTTCAACGAGCTTCCCGCCGAACGTGGCATGTCTCACACGCAATAGAGCGTAAACCGGAACCCCTCGGCTTGGGTATAAAAACTTCGCTTCATATCCGGTTGTTACCGAGATGCAACCTTAAAACCACGGGCCGCCACGGGGCGAAAACTTTGACCCCGGGCGGGAGTCGGGGCCGGATGCCCGGAAACACGGCGATCCCGGCCTGTTGGAGGGCTGGGGGCACCGCCGGAAACGGTTGCCTCAGACAAGTTTCAGTTATCGGCGGCTAACCGATTCGTGTCCGGGTCGCCGACCGCCGCGGCCCCTTAGCCCGTCGATTGGGCCCGCCGCACGAGGGTCCGCTGGCCGGAGTCGAGCCGTCGTGTCCAACCACGTGCGTCGAGGTGTTCGAGCAGCGGGATGACCACCCGCCTGGTGGTGCCCAGAGCCCGGCGTGCCTCACTGGCCGTGAAGGGCTCGGGCAGGCGGGCCAGTTCCCGCATCGCCAGGGCGGGCGCCTGCGGAAGCAGCACAACCCCGCCGGCAAACCGGAGCAGGCGCCCGCTGCGTTCGGCGGCGGCGAGTTCACGGTTGCCGAGACCCAGGGCCCTCAGGTCGTGGGCTTCGGGGGCGGCGAAGGGTTCGGATCTGAGGCGGCGCTCCAGCGTGCTGACCGCGTCCTCGGCGGCGCCGAGGCCGCCGTGCCGGCCTGGCAGCCGGACGTATCCGCCGACCTGTTCCAGCCCGGCCTCCCGGACGGCCGCGTCGAGAACCGCGTTTCCTGCCGGTCCGAGCAGGTCAACGGCGGCTCCGCGGGAGAGGCCGGCCGCCAGCGGGTCCCGCTCCCCCAGTTCCAGCACTGCGGCCCGAAGCCGCCGCCGCCAGTCGTCGAAGACGGTTGCGTGCACCCACCACTCGCCGAACGCCCGGACGTCGCCGGGGACCTTGTTGGGCGCCGAGACGCCCATCCGGCGGAGGTGTTCACTGCGGACGGCACCACGGCGGGCCACCTCGATGAGCGCGTCGCCGGCGGGAGGCATCGCCGTCAGGCTTTCGGCGCGCCTGGCGCTGTCCCCGCGGCGGTCGAGCGCGGGCGGGTCGACGTCGAGGACTTGGACTCCGGCCAGCACCGACCGGCTGCCGTCGGCCCGCAGCACCAGGCGGTCCCCGACCGCGAGCGGGAGCCGCCAGTCGAGGGTCAGCCGGGCGTGGTCCTCGTTGAACGGGCGCACCCGGCACGGCACGGCTGCGGTGCCGATGTGGGCGAGCAGGTGCCGCGGCCCGTCGGGGAACGCCGCGCCCATCGTGCGGCGGACGTCGATGCCGTCCACGAGGAGCCAGGCGTCTTCGGACAGGAGGACGTCGCCGCGACGGATGCCGCCGGCGGCCATGCCGCGCACATTGACGCCGACCCGGTTGCTCGGACCAATGGTCGGAAAGGCTTCGTTGCGGCTGTGCAGGCCCCGGACCGACACCGGCCGGAGGCTGCCGTGGCCCGCGAGCTGCAAGCGGTCGCCCACGGCCAGGCAGCCGGCTGTCAGCGTTCCGGTCACTACCGTTCCCGCGCCGCTGATCGTGAAGGATCGGTCGATCCACAACCGCACGCGGCCCGAGGGGTCGGTTGCGGGGAGGGAGGACAGGGTCGTATCCAGTACCTTGCGCAGCTCGTCGAGGCCGGCTCCCGTGACCGCGGACACGGCGACCGCCGGCGCGTCGCGCAGCCCGGTGCCCGCCAGCTCCGCCCGCACCCGCGCGAGGACCTCGTCGGCCCGGCCCGGGGCGCGGTCGCTGCGGGTCAGCACCACCAGCCCGTGGTTGATGCCCAGCGCCGCGACGGCGTCCCGGTGGTCGCTGGATTGGGCCTGCCAGCCTTCGTCCGCGGCGACGACGAAACACACGGCGGGAACGGGGCCGAGCCCGGCCAGCATATTGCCCAGGAACTTCTCGTGCCCGGGCACGTCCACGAGCGCCACGTCCCTGCCCGACGGGAGCACGGTCCAGGCAAAACCCAGGTCGATGGTCAGGCCGCGGCGCCGTTCCTCGGCCCAGCGGTCGGGCTCCATTCCGGTGAGCGCGCGCACGAGGGTGCTTTTGCCGTGATCGACGTGTCCCGCGGTGGCCACCACGAACATGTCAGGAGCCCGTGGTTCGCTGCTGGTCGTCGATATGCGCCAGCGCCGAGCGCACGGCGGCGGCGAGCCGCTCGTCGTCGGCCTCGGGCACGCAGCGCAGGTCCACCAGGCACGCACCGCGGTGGACCCGGGGCAACACCACGGGGTCGCCCGTCCGCAGCCGTCGGGCGGCCCCTTCGGGCAGCCGGACGGCCCACCCGGGCAGCGGCACCCCGGGCGCTCCCCCGCCGCCGACCCTGCCGTCGTGCTCCACCACACGGCCGCCGGCGCTGGCCGCCAGGCGCTCCGTGCGCTGCCGCAGCCGGCCGGGATCGGCGTGCAGGGCCGCCGCCACCGGCGACTGTTCTCCGGTGAGCGTCGCCTCCACCGCGGCCAGCGTCAGTTTGTCTGCCCGCATCGCCCGCGCGAGCGGATGGCGGGCCAGCCGGGTGATGACCGCGGCCCGGCCCAAAAGCAGTCCCGCCTGGGGGCCGCCGAAAAGCTTGTCACCGCTGGCGATGACGACGTCGGCGCCGGCGGCGAGCGCACCGGAGATGTCCGGTTCCCGGGGCAGCACCGGGTCTGGTTGGAGCAGGCCGCTGCCCAGATCCACGACCAGCGGGATCCGGTGTTCCTCGGCCAGGGACCGGAGCCGGCCGATGCCGACGTCCGCGGTGAACCCGCTGACCCGGAAATTGCTCGGGTGCACCTTGAGCAGGCAGCCGGTCTGCGCGCCGATCGCCGAGGCGTAGTCCTCCAGGTGCGTCCGGTTGGTGGTGCCCACCTCGCGCAGCCGGGCACCGGTCGATTCAATCAGCTCGGGAAGCCTGAAGCCGGCCCCGATCTCGACGAGCTCGCCGCGACTGATGACCACTTCGCGGGACCCGGCCAGGGCGGTAGTGGCCAGCACCAGGGCCGCGGCGCCGTTGTTGACCACCAGCGCTTCCTCGGCGGCCGGGCAGGCGTCCAGCAAAGCCTGCCGCGCACCGGCCCCGCGCCGGGACCGTCCGCCGGTCGGCAGATCCATCTCGACGTCGACATAGCCGGCCGCCGACAGCACCGCCTGGCGTGCTGACCCGGAGAGCGGAGCGCGTCCCAGATTCGTGTGGACGATGACGCCGGTGGCGTTCAGCACCGGCCGCAACGAGCTGGCCGTGCGGGAAGCCACCGCGGTCAGAACCGTCGCCTCGACGTCTTCCGGGGCAAGGTCGCCGCGGCGCGCCTGGTCCTGCACGTCCCGGACGGTGGAACGGATGACGTCGTCGCCGAGGCGCACGCGTGCGTGGAGAAGTTCCGGGTGGGCGAGCAGCTGGTCGGTGCGCGGAATGTGCCGGCGCGGGTCGTTCTGGCCCACGGCCCTCCTTCCGGGTCACCTTCAGCTGTGCAGCTGGCGGAAGCGGACGGGAATCGAACCCGCCAGGCCGAGGTACTCGGCCTCACCGGTTTTGAAGACCGGGGGGCCCACCAGGACCCGGACGCCTCCACGAGCATGGTAACACCGGCCCGCCGCTCCTATGCTGTGACCATGAACGGGATCACCGGCGTCGCAGAAGAGTCCGCAGCAGCAGTCCGGCTCACGGGATATGCACACGGCGGAGGGTGCGCCTGCAAGATTCCGCCCGGCGAGCTCGAGGACGTGGTCCGCGGCCTGACCGGCCAAACCAACCCCGACGTCCTGGTGGGGCTCGACGACGGCGACGACGCCTCCGCCGTCCGGGTCGGCGGGGACCTCGCGGTGCTCTCGACGGCGGACTTCTTCCCTCCCGTGGTCGACGACGCGTATGACTGGGGCCGGATCGCGGCGGCGAACGCCCTCTCGGACATCTATGCCATGGGCGGCCGCCCGGTCAGCGCGATCAACCTGGTCGGCTGGCCCCGTGACGTCCTGCCGATGGAACTGCTGACCGAGGTGCTGCGGGGCGGGCTCGCCGTGGCTGCCGCGGCGGGCTGTCCGGTGACGGGCGGGCACTCGGTGGACGACCCGGAACCGAAGTACGGGATGGCGGTGACCGGCATCGCCGATCCCGGCAAACTGATGCGCAATGACGCGGCCCGGCCCGGGCTGCCCCTCACGCTCACCAAGCCGATCGGCCTCGGCCTGCTCAACAACCGGCACAAGAGGACCGGGGAGGTCTTCGATGAGGCGGTCGCGGTGATGACGCAGCTGAACCGGGAGGCCGCGGACGCGGCCGTGCGCGGCGGCGTCCGCGCGGCGACCGACGTCACCGGGTTCGGCCTCCTCGGGCACCTCTACAAGATGTGCCGCGCCTCCGGCGTGGGTGCGGTCATCGACCGGAAGGCCGTGCCGCTCGTCGCCGGCGCGCGGGAGGCGCTGCGGGACGGCTACATCTCCGGCGGCACCCGGCGCAACCTCGAATGGGTCCGCCCGCACCTGCGGCCGGGGGCAGGCATCACGGAGGATGACCTGCTGCTGCTGGCCGACGCGCAGACTTCCGGCGGATTGCTCGTGGTCGGGGAACTGCCCGGGCACCCGGTGGTGGGGCAGACCGTTCCGGGACCCGGGATCGAGGTGCGCTAGACCCGCGGCCGGCCGGCTTAGCCGGCGGTCGTGATCGAATCGTGGATGGTGCCCGCGCGTCGTCGGGCCGCGAGCCGGTTCTTCTGCGGCTCGATCGTGTAACGGGGATCCTCCGCCGAGCGGATGCCGGCACGCAGAATGCCGAACCGCGTCAGCGCCGAGGCGGCCAGCAGCGCCGTGCCGCAGGCCGCGGCCGCCGGCCTGTGCCTGCCGACGGCGAGCACCCCCACGCCGGCGGCGACGGCCAGCCGCTCGCTCCACTTGAGCATTTGCCCGGGGGCACCCTCGTGGAGGGGTTCTGCGGCCACCGGGTCCATGCCGCGTTCCAGTGCCCGGGTGGCGATGACCTCACCGGCGACGCCCAGGACCGCGAGCGCCCGGGCGGGCCCGGCTTCGCGGACCGGGGTCGTGATCATGGCAAGACCGGCCGCGGCGAGGCTGGCAGAACTGACGAAAACGAAGGGCAGGTTGTCACGCCCGGCATTCCAGGTCGGGTTCGCCGTGTCCGACAAGAGAACCGCGGTGTAGGCGGAGAGCGGTGCCGCGAACACCGCGGCCCCTACGCCCGCCGGGCCCTCGAGCAGGCGCAGCACCGGGCGCAGCGGCCCCAGCGGCAGCCGGGAGCCGGTCAGGCGGTCGATTTCGGACGCCGCGGAAATCCCGGCACCGGCGCTGAAGGCGGCGAGGATCCAGGAGCCCAGGCTCATGGGCGAGGTGGGCTTGATGGTGCGCAGCATGTTGAGGAACCGCTCGGGCCGGCCCAGGTCTTCGATCAGCGCCACGGCACCGAACCCGACTGCCGTGAGGGCGGACAGGCGGCTGTTGCGGCACAGCGCACGCCGGCCCGTCAATTGCCCGCCGAGTCCGAGCAGCGCCGAGCCGCCGGCCACGCCGCCCAGGAAGAGGTAGAGGGCTATCGGGTCTCCCCACGGCGGCGGCTTGACCACCGGCCGGCCGTAGTAGGAGGCGAACCGTGCCTCCGGCACCACCGGCATTTCGCCCGAGCCGTCTCCGGTCCCGGCGCGGCGCCGCTTGCCGCCGCGCTGGGAGCGGCGCGGCGGCTCGGGCGGGCGGTAGCTGTCGAAGTCGGAGACGGTCACCCGCGGCCTCCCGTCAGGAAGGCGGCCGTGGCCGCGGCCAACATGCCGGCCGCGGCGATGCCGGCCCGTTTGAACATGCGCGGCAGGTCCGCCGTGGGCACCCGCGGGTCCGGCGGCAGCCCGTACACCTCCGGTTCGTCGAGCAACAGGAACACGGAACCGGTGCCGCCAACGCCGTCGGCATCGTTGGCCCCGTAGAGGCGTGCCTCGGTCAGCCCCTGCGAGTGGAGTTCTGCTACCCGCTGCTTCGCGGTGGCCACCATTTCCTCGCGCTCGCCGTACTTGATCGACGTCGTGGGACACGCCTGGGCGCAGGCCGGCGTCTGGCCGTCGGTGATCCGGTCGTAGCACAGCGTGCACTTCTGGGCGACACCGACGTTGCGGGTCGGGGCCTGTTCCCCCGGGGTGAAGTCGCGCTGTGTCTTCGGTCCTGCCGTGCCGTCGCTGCGCCGTTCGATCACGCCGAACGGGCATCCCGCGACGCAGGTGCCGCAACCGTTGCAGACGTCGTCCTGCACCACCACGGTGCCGTGCTCGGTGCGGAACAGCGCACCGGTGGGGCACACGTCCAAGCACCCGGCGTTGGTGCAGTGCTTGCACACATCCGAGGACATCAGCCAGCGGAAATCGGGCGTATCGGGGGGCGTGGTATCCAGGCCCGGAGGCTTCCCTGCTGCAGCCGCGCTTCCCGGCGGGCCGATGCCGGGCATGCCGAGGCTGACGAGTGCGCGCCCGGAGTCGCGCGCCTTTTCGATCCGCCCGCGGTCCTGCTCGACGAAGGCGACGTGGCGCCACGTGTCGGCTCCCAGCGAGCCGGTGTTGTCGTAGGAGGACTGCAGCAGCTCGTGCTGCGGGTCGGCGGGATTGCGGTTCCATTCCTTGCAGGCCACCTCGCACGCCTTGCAGCCGATGCAGATCGAGGTGTCCGTGAAGAAGCCCTTGCGCGGGTGTCCGGTGTGCGGAATGTCCCCGGGCGCTTCGGTCAGCCGGTTCATAAGCCTTCCCTCGTGGTGTCATCGCCCGGCACGGGGCCGGGGTGGGTGATCTTGTCGCTGCCGGTCTCGGGCGTCACCCCGGCGCGGGCCTGGTATTCGGCGACCAGGGCGAGCAGTTCCGGGCCCCGGGGACGGCGGCCCGGGAGGATGTCGCACGATCCGGCCTTGGATTCCTGGATCTGTACGTTGGGGTCGAGGGTCACGCCCAGCAGATCGTTGGCTGCGTCCCCGCTGATGACCGCTTCCTGTCCGACGCCCCAGTGGTAGGGCACCCCGATCTGGTGCACCGTGCGCCCGCCGACGACCAGCGGCTTCATCCGTTCGGTCACGAGCACCTTGGCCTCGATGGCTGCCCGCGGCGAGACGATCGTCGCCCAGCCGTACGGTTCCAGGCCGCGTTCCGCCGCCAATTCCGGCGACACTTCGCAGAACATCTCCGGCTGCAGCTCCGAGAGGTACGGCAGCCACCGGCTCATCCCGCCGGCCGTGTGGTGTTCGGTCAAGCGGTACGTGGTGAACACAAAGGGGTAGATGTCCGCACCGGGCACGTTGGCACTCGGCGCGCTGAGATTGTCTGCGCGCGGGAAGGTGAGCCGGGCGGGATTCTGCTGCTGCCCGTAGAGCGGGTTGGCGACCGGAGATTCCTGTGGCTCGTAGTGGGTCGGCAGCGGCCCGTCCACCATGCCCTTGGGCGCGAACAGCCACCCCTTGCCGTCGGCCTGCATGATGAACGGGTCGTCGCCGGCCAGCCCGGCGGCGCCGCCGGCCGTCGGATCCGGCCTGCTCCCGGGAGCGCGGTCCAGCGGGAAATCGGGGACGTCCTCCCCGGTCCACCGGTTCTGCTCCGGGTCCCACCAGACGTACTTCTTGCGTTCGCTCCAGGGCTTGCCGTCGGGGTCCGCCGACGCGCGGTTGTAGAGGATCCGCCGGTTCGCCGGCCAGGCCCAGCCCCACTCGGAGGCTACCGGCCCTTGTTCCTGGCCCGGCTTGCGGTCGGCGGCGTGGTTGATGCCGTCGGCATACACGCCCGTGTAGATCCAGCATCCTCCCGAGGTCGAGCCGTCGGGGCGCATCTCGGTGTACGACGAGAGGGGCATGCCGGCGCGGGGACCGGTGAGATGCCGGCCGTTGATTTCCGCGAGCACCGCCTCGCCGTCGGGGTCGCCGTGTTCGTCGGTGGGATAGTCCCACGTGAGGTCCAGCAGCGGCCGGTCCCGTTCATCGGTCGAATCCGCCAGCTTTGCCCGGAGGCGTTGGCCCAGCTCGTAGAAGAACTGCAGTTCGCTGCGGCAGTCCCCCGGCGGCTGAATGGCCTGGTGCCGCCATTGCAGGAGCCGCTGGGTCTGCGTGAAGGTTCCGGCCTTTTCCACGTGCGTCGCCGCCGGCAGGAAGAAGACTTCGGTGCCGATGTCCTGGGTCCGCAGCTCGCCCGTGGCGATCTCGGGGCCGTCCTTCCACCACGTCGCCGACTCGATGAGGTTCAGGTCGCGCACCACCAGCCATTTCAAATGGGACATGCCAAGGCGCTGCATGCGCCCGTTGGCGGATCCGACCGCGGGGTTCTGGCCGAACAGGAAGTAGCCCTCGACCTCATCGGCAAGCATGCCCATGACTGTCTGGTAGGTCCCGTGCGGGCCGTTGATGCGCGGAAGGTAGCCGTAGCCCCAGTCCGAGTCCTCACGGGCCGCGTCGCCCCACCAGGCCTTGAGCAGGCTGATGGTGTAGGCATCGGCGTCGGCCCAGTAGCCCTTTTGGTCCGGCGACGCGATGCCGCCGAGGTAGTCCTGCAACGTCTCCATCTCGGCCTTCGGCATGGGGAGGTAGCCGGGCAACAGGTTGAACAGGGTCGGGATGTCGGTGGAGCCCTGGATGCTGGCATGGCCGCGCAGCGCCATGATTCCCCCGCCCGGCCGGCCCATGTTGCCCAGCAGGAGCTGCAGGATCGCCGCGGTCCGAATGTACTGCGCGCCCACGGTGTGCTGGGTCCAGCCGACGGAATACGCAAAGCAGGTGGTCCGGTCGCGTCCGGAGTTCTCCGTGACCGCCCGCGCCAGGTAGTCGAAATCCGCCAGGGAAATGCCGCAGGCGTCCCGGACCATCTCCGGGGTGTACCGGGCATAGTGCCGTTTCAGGATCTGGAACACCGTCCGCGGGTGCTCCAGCGTGGGGTCCTGCTCGAAATCGGGGTGGGCCAGGGTCGGCCCTCCGCTGCCGTACTGGTGCCCGGCCGCCCGGTCCGCGGTGTCGGCGCCGTGTTCGTGGCCGCCGGCTTCTCCTGCCTCCGGCTTCCGTTCATAGGCCCAGGACGCGAGGTCGTACTGGCCCGTTTCCGGGTCGAATCCGGAGAACAGCCCGTCCAGGTCCTCGGTGTCACGGAACTCTTGGTTCACCAGGGTCGCCGCGTTGGTATAGGCCCGCACGTAATCCTTGAACCACAGATCGTTGCTGATCACGTAATTGATCAGGGCGCCCAGCAGCACGATGTCCGAACCGGCCCGGATGGGCACGTGCCTGTCTGCCACCGCGCTGGTGCGGGTAAACCGCGGATCCACATGGATGACCTTCGCGCCGCGGGCCCTGGCTTCCGTCACCCACTGGTAGCCCACGGGATGGCACTCGGCCATGTTGGAGCCCTGGATGACGATGCAGTCGGCGTTGGCCATGTCCTGCAGCGACTGCGTCGCGCCGCCGCGTCCAAACGAGGTTCCCAAACTGGGAACCGTTGCGGAGTGTCAAATGCGGGCTTGGTTCTCAAGTTGGATGGCGCCCGCAGCGGTGAAGAGTTTCTTGATCAGATAGTTCTCTTCGTTGTCGAGGGTCGCCCCGCCCAGCCCGGCGATGCCCATGGTCCGCCGGAGCGGCCGGCCGTGCTCATCGCTTTGCTGCCACGTGTTCCGGCGGGCTTCGAGGAACCTGTCGGCAATCATGTCGACGGCGGTGTCCAGGTCAAGGTGCTGCCAGTCCTTGGCGTGGGGCGCCCGGTAGAGCACCCTCGTCTGCCGGCCGGGCGCGTTGACCAGCTGCTCGCTGGCGGATCCCTTGGGGCAGAGCCGGCCGCGGGAGATCGGCGAATCCGGGTCGCCCTCGATCTGGACAACCTTTTCGTCCTTGACGAAGACACGCTGGCCGCAGCCCACCGCGCAGTATGGACACACGCTCTGCACCACGCGGTCCGCGGTGGACGTCCGGGGAGCGATTTCACGGGTCCGCCGCGAGGTCACGGCCTCGCCCCGCCCGAGTGAATCACTCGTGCGGAACTGCCGTACCACCGGCCACTCCAGGAAGCTGAACCGCGACATGGGCCCACCCTAACCCATCCAATTTCTCTACAACAGGGGAAAACGACGACGGCGGAGGAGCAGCTCCGGGGCACAGGCTGCTCCCCCAGCAGCGAGCGGGCGCCTGCGGGGAACGCCGCCAGGTACTCGTCCACGGTCTTCGGCTTGTCCCTGTCTCGAAGCTACCCGCCGCGGGCCAGACCGGGGCCGGTGTTTGCCGGATTTGCACGTGAGGACCGGCATGGTATTCCCTGCGGGCAGCGCGCGGTCCATACTCGGACACGTACGGGGCATCGGCAGGGCGGAGCCGCCCCTTGCGTCGGCTCCGGCCGCAGATGCAGGCGCGAACATCGGAGTCTGGCATGGCTACTTGGAGCGGTTCCCAGTCCCTCCTCCGGCGCAAGCCGATCACGGAGCTGGCGGAGGAGAGCGGGGAAAGCCATCTGTCCAAAAGCCTGGGCGTGTGGCAGCTGACCGCGATCGGCGTCGGCGGGATCATCGGCATCGGCATTTTCACGTTGGCCGGGCTGGTGGCCAACGGCGGCCCCGAGGCGGCTCCGGTCGGTCCGGCGGTGCTCATTTCCTTCCTCATTGCGGGCCTGGCCAGCGCGGCGGCGGCCCTGTCGTACGCGGAATTCGCGGGCATGATCCCGTTTGCCGGCTCGGCTTACACCTATGGCTATGTGGCCCTGGGGGAGGTCATCGGCTGGTTCATCGGCTGGGACCTGCTGCTGGAATACACGGCCATCGTCGCCGTCGTTGCCATTGGCATCTCGGGCTATTTCAGCGCCTTTATGGAGGGCATCGGCGTCCAGGTCCCGGCGTGGATGGAGGGCACCGCGGACACGGTCGAGGGCGGCGTGGTCAACCTGCCGGCCATCGTGGTCTGCCTGCTGATTACCTGGATCCTCAGCCGCGGGACCCGCACCTTCGGCCGGTTCGAACTGATAGCGGTGGGGCTGAAGATCCTGCTGATCCTCTTCATCATCGGGCTGGGGTTCTTCTTCGTGAACCCGGGCAACTACAACCCGTTCATGCCCTCCGGATTCGGTCCGGTGCTGGCCGGAGCCGCCACCGTGTTCTTCGCGGTGTTCGGCTATGACGCGATGAGCACGGCGGCGGAGGAATCCGTCGACGGCAAGAAGCACATGCCAAAGGCGATCCTGCTGTCTTTGGCCATCGCGATGACTCTTTATGTGCTGGCCACGCTGGTGCTGACCGGCATGCAGAACTACAGGGACATCAGCCCCACGGCGGGGTTCGCGTCCGCCTTCGAGTCGGTCGGGCTGCCGGTCGTGGCCACGATCATTGCCGCCTTCGCCGTTGTTTCGATCCTGACCGTGATGCTCACCTTCCTGCTGGGCGTGACCCGGGTGTGGTTCTCCATGAGCCGCGACGGGCTGCTGCCGTCCTGGTTTGCGGCGACGGACCGGCACGGCACCCCGCAGCGGGTGACCTGGATCGCCGGCATCGCGTCGGCGCTGCTGGCCGGAGTGTTCCCCATCCGGGCCGTGGCGGACCTCACGAACATCGGCATCCTGGCCGCCTTCGTGGTGGTTTGTGTGGCCGTAATCGTGCTGAGGCGCACCCGTCCCGAGGTGCCGCGGACTTTCCGGCTGCCGTGGATGCCTGTGGTCCCGGCCTTCGGCGTCTTGGCCTCCGGCTTCCTGATGCTCCAACTGCACTGGGAAACCTGGCTGCGCTTCGTGGTTTGGCTGATCATCGGCCTGGCCATCTACCTGTTCTACAGCCGCAAGCACTCACTCATGAACCCAAACAGCCCGCGCCACCGGGCCGTACCCGGGTCATCCGACGCTTGAAGGCAGCCGCTTAGTCGTTAAGCTCGCTAGTCGTTGAGCTCGGCGGTGGCGACTTCGTACTCTTCGACTTCGAGGATCTCCAACGATAGGGAGTTGCTTGCCTCAGAGCGGAGACTCTTCGCCCTTTCCTTACTTCCAGCCAGGTTTTCTTCCGTGTCGTACAGCGCGATGGATAAAGATTTCCCGTTCCCCTTCCCATTCAGGAAATAGAAGCCCCGGCAACCGGGGAGTTCCAGCACCCGGGTGACGAGATCCTCCGGGGGCCCGCCGGAAGTGTCCTGGCTGCCTCGGTAAGTGCTGACTCGTGCGAACATGGCTACCTCCAATGGTTTATCAGCCGGAGCCCCGCCTGCCGCTGCATATTAGGGGCGCAATTTCGAGGCTGTGCACAACCTCTCGGCAAGCCATACCGCTGGTTCGGGCTCCTCCCACCAGTAGGCACCCGTCAGCGCCTGTGGACAATACCGGGACTCGACAATAATGCTTGCCCTTCGTCAGCGGCAGGTCTACTTGCAGCCGCAACCTGCTCACGCGGCGCAGTACAACGGATGGTGTTCGGGCCCTAAAGCGCGTCGCCGTCGTCCTTCGCGAAGGCCTATGGGAGCCGCCGGTCCTCGGGATGCTGCAGGCGCAACCACTTGCAGCCGAACCCCCCGAGGGGCAGGGTGCAGGTGCCGTCCTCGGCACCTTTTCACGTCCGCGCCACCCAGCAGGTCCAGCATCCTTACCGTGCCTTCGCGGGTTGTCGAGGCACGTATCGCAGGTACGCGATGCCGTTGTCGAAGATTCTGTGTTCGGTAAGGCTCAGGTCGAGGTGCACGTCGTCGGGCAGGGCGCGCAGGCCTCCGCCCACCATCTTTGGCACCACGAAGAACCGGAAGTCGTCAACCAGGCCCGCACGGATCGCGTCTGCCGCGACCGTGGGCCCGAAGATCTCGACTACACCCTTCGCACGCTCCACGACCCGCTGCAGCTCGACCAGGCTCAGGCGCGGCACGATGCGTGCCCGGTCCGAGGTGAGCTCTTCGACTGTCATGGTCGACGACACCACGACCTTGTCCAGGCCCCGCCAGCGCCGGGCGAACTCCCGCTCAGCCACAGGACGGTCCTCGCCGTCCGGATAGGTGTCCCAGTACCCCATTAACGCATAGGTTCTCCGCCCGAGCACCTCGGTGGACACCTCCGCCATGCGCTCGAGGTGCACGGCAAACACGGCATCGCTCGGGCCCGTCCACTGGAAGTCGCCGTCGGCATCGGCGACGTAGCCGTCGATGGACGTCGTTGCCACAAAGGCGAGGGTTCCCATGATCGTTCCGCCCCTTCACGCTGGGTGTGCCGGGTTCCCACGGCGACACCGGCACCGGTCAGTTCTTCTTCAGTTCCTCGGCGAGCATCACGATGATGCCGCTGGGACCGCGGACGTACGTGAGCCTATAGGCGTCCTCGTAAGTCGCCACCCCGCGAAGCGGCCGGCAGCCGTGTTTCGCGGCTATTTCGAGGGCCTTGTCCAAATCGTCGACCGAGAAAGCGACGCGGTGCATGCCGATCTCGTTCGGGCGGGTGGGCGTCGACTCGATCGCTTCGGGGTGGAGGTACTCGAAGAGCTCGAGCCGGCCGTGGCCGTCCGGGGTCTGGAGCATCGCGATGTTGGCGTGGTTGCCATCGAGCCCGACGGCGGTGTCGGTCCAGTCACCGCTGACCGTGTCGCGGCCGAGGACCGTCAGGCCGAGGTCGGTGAAGAAGGCGATCGCTGCTTCGAGGTCCCGAACGGCGATGCCGACGTTCTCCAGTTTGATGGCCATGCGCGACATGCTAGCGAGCCGGGAGGACAAAAAAGAAGCCCTCCGCCGGCTGCGCCCCGTCGGAGTTGCGGCACAATAAATCGTGTGGACGACCTGCATGTGCCCCCGGGACCCGGCGCGCCCCGAGGCCTCCGGGTGCCGGCGGGAGAGCTGGTCGAGCAGTTCTCCCGAGCCTCGGGCCCCGGCGGCCAGAGCGTCAACACCGCCGACTCACGTGTGCAGCTCAGTCTCGATCTGGGCACCACGACGGCGCTCAGCGAGATCCAACGCGAACGCGCCGTCGCCAGGCTCTCCGAGAGGATCTCGGGCACGGTGCTCACCATCAGCGCCTCCGAACACCGCTCCCAGCGGCAAAACAGGGCTGCGGCGCGGCAACGCCTCGTAGCACTCCTGCGGGACGCGGTGACTCCGCCGGTCGTCCGGCGCGCAACCCGGCCCACGGCTGGCTCGCGGCGCCGCCGGCTCGAATCGAAACGGTTGCGCTCGGAGACCAAGCGCAACCGCAGGCGCCCAAACTCCGAATAAGCTGACCATTTTGCGTCGATCGCTGGGGGGCCTCTCTCCGACGATTGACCGGCCCGACTGCGCTCCCTTTTTTCGGCATCCCCGGGGATGCTTCCGGTGCCCGCGGCCGGTCGGACTTCAGCGCTTGACACAAATCCGGCAGCGGAGAAAAGTGTCGGCCATACCGTCCGCTCCCCCTGCAGCCGCCACCCGTTGCAGTCCCGGGAGCCGGGCTTGGCCGCCTGATCATGGAATGGGGTGAGCATGGGTAACGGTGCCTCGAGAGCCGAACCGGCGCCATCTCCCCGCGGAGGTCCTGCGGGACGCCTGATCGCCCGGCATCCGGTAACTGCCTTTGTGGTCATTGCGATCGGGCTGACGTGGGCGGCGCAGGCGATATCGATCGTTTTGCTGGGCAACGTTGTGCCCGGGCTCCTGGCAGAGCTGCTGATCCTGCTGGGTACTGCGGTCCTCGTGACCGCAGCCTCCGGCGGCGGGAAGGCGGTCCGGGGCCTTTTTCGGCAGGCTGTCCGCTGGCGGGTAGGCGTCGGCTGGTATATCGCCGCCCTGCTCGCCATACCCGTGCTGACCCTGCTGATCGCCGCGGCGACCGGGTCTTTTCGGCAACCGGAAGCCGGCTGGGCCGCTGAAACCGGCAACTATTTCCTCAATGCCATCCTCGTCGGGGCTGTGCTGGCGAATATCTGGGAGGAGCTGGCCTGGACCGCCGTGGTACAGCACCGGCTGATGGAGCGGTGGGGCCTGATCGCCGGCTCGCTGCTGACAGCCTTACCCTTTGCCCTCATCCACCTCCCCCTCGCCTTCGCGGACAAAGGCTTCACGGGGACGCCCGTCCGGGAGGTGCTTTTCTATTGGGCGGTCCTGTTTCTCTTCGCCCCGATTTTCAGGCTCCTGGCAGGCATGGTGTATCTGGGCGCGGGCGGAAGCATCCTCATCGTCGGCCTCCTTCACGGGTCCTTCAACGCCTCCGGCTCGGAAAAGCTCAAGGCGTTCGAGGGAGAGTGGCAGCAGATCGCCGCCGCAGCCATGCTCGCCGTCGTCCTGGCGCTCTACCAACAAAGCGGGGCACGCGCTAAGGGGCGCCGAACAGGATCCCGACCGGACCGCTACTCAGCATTCCCGGACGACACCTGAACTGGACTGGGTGCAGCGGCGGCGTCTTGTTGGAACAAGCATTGAGGGAGCCCGGAATTCAAGTGGACACGATACGAGTATCCTCAGGTGGCATCACGTCCTCGAGCAGGGGCACTCCAAGCGGGCGGGTCGAGTCCCTTAGGCGCGGGCAGAGTCCTAGGGCAGTCGGGCCGCCAGCTTCCACGCGGCCGGCATGGCGGCTGCCGCGATCAGCGACTTCACGATGCCGCCGATGATGAACGGGTATAGGCCCCACTCGAGCGTCTGCTGCAGGTCGGCGCCCAGGGAAATGGCCAGCCAGGCCATGCCGAAGACGAAGGTGATCACGGTGCCCGCCAAGAATGAAACGGTGGCGCCCAGGAACTTTTTGTCCCAGTTGCGCTTGGCCAGCCAGCCGGTCAGCCCCGCGGCGGCGATGAAGCCCACCAGGTAGCCGCCGGTCGGGCCAACGGCGGCGGCCAGGCCGGAGGAGGCGTCGCTGAACACCGGCATGCCGGCCACGCCGGCCACCCAGTACAGTGCCATCGACAGCATGCCGCGGACCGGGCCCAGCGTGCTGCCGACCAGCAGGACGGCCAGGGTCTGGCCGGTGATCGGGACCGGCCACAGCGGCACGGCCAGCTGCGCCATGACGGCGGTCAGGCCTGCCCCGCCGACAACCAGCGCGGTGTTGGCCAAGGCGGTGCTGGGGACCAGGGCGTCGGCCAGGACACCCTGTCGCGCAACGGCGGCTGATGCTGTGCTCATGGTTGCTCCTAGCGTTTTGCGGAAAATCATCAAGAACCGCGGGCGCCCCGGCGGATTAAGCAGTGCCTCCGCTCAAATCCGCGGTATCCCACCTCTGACACTAAACTTGATCGACGATTGTTGACAATAAAATAATGTGACGCGCATCATGGGACGCATGGCCTCCCTTAGCCCTCTCTTGAAGCAGGCGACCCCACTGACAGTCGATCACGCCCTGGGCAGTTGGATCTACGCGACCGATGGAAAAACGTACCTTGATTTCACTACCGGCATCGGGGTGACGAGCACGGGTCATTGCCACCCGCGGGTAGTGGAGGCGGCCCGCGGTCAGGTGGGAAAGATCATTCACGCCCAGTACACCACGGTGATGCACAAGCCGTTGCTGGCGTTGACCGAGAAGCTTGGCGAGGTGCTGCCGGAAGGTCTGGACTCGGTGTTTTATGCCAATTCCGGATCGGAGGCGGTGGAGGCTGCGATCCGTTTGGCCAGAATGGCCACGGGCCGGCCAAACCTCGTAGTGTTCCAGGGCGGTTTCCATGGTCGGACGGTTGCGGCGGCGTCACTGACCACCGCCGGAACGAAGTTCTCCGCAGGGTTCTCCCCGCTGATGCCGGGGGTGCACATGTCCGCCTTCCCCTACGCCTACCGGTACGGCTGGGATGAGGCGGCCGCCGTGGAATTCGCATTGAAGGAACTGGACTACCTGCTGCAAACCCGCACCGCGCCCAACGACACCGCAGCATTCCTGATCGAACCGGCCCTGGGCGAGGGTGGGTACCTGCCCACCCCGGCGGCGTTCCTGGAGGGACTGCGCGAACGTGCCGACCGGCACGGCATCCGGCTGATCTTCGACGAAGTCCAGACAGGCGTAGGCCGCATGGGCAAGTTCTGGGGGCACCAGTACTCCGCCGCCACCCCGGACATCCTCATCACTGCGAAGGGCATCGCCTCCGGATTTCCGATCTCCGCAATCGCCGCTTCCACCGAACTGATGTCCAGGGGCTGGCCCGGGTCCCAGGGCGGGACCTATGGCGGTAATGCGGTCTCTGCCGCCGCCGGCGTCGCCACCCTCGATGTCATTCGTGACGAAGGGTTAGTGGAAAACTCACGGATCCGCGGCGAGCAACTCCAGGCCGGACTAAAGGAAATCCAGGCCCGCGTCCCCGCCATTGGCGACGTCCGCGGCAAGGGCCTGATGCAAGGCATTGAATTCACCACCGAAGCCGGCGGCCCCGACGGCGCCACCGCGGCAGCAGTCCAACAGGCCACGACCCGCCACGGCCTGCTCACCCTCACGTGCGGGCCCGCAGGCAATGTCGTCCGACTGATCCCCGCCCTTATCGTCACCGCCGAAGAAATCGCCACCGGCCTCGAACGCTTCGAAAACGCCGTCGCCACCGTCACCGCGGCCGTTTCCTCGAAATATTGAGCCCACCCATGACGGATGCTGTTCGCTCCCCCGCAGGCCCGGCAACGGGCACCCGCCGAACAGGCGCACCGGATGCAGGCCTCCCCGCGGTGCTTGCACGCCTGGCATCCGCGGGCGTGGCTGCCGACGTCTCGCCACGCCGCGTGGCGGAATACTCCTATGACGCTTCCAACTACCGGGTACCCCCGCTTGCCGTGGTGTTCCCCCGGACGGTCGAGGACGTGCTCGCGGTCGTTGCTGCATGCCGGGAAACGGCAACCCCGCTGATCGGGCGCGGCGGCGGGACGTCCATGGCGGGCAACGCCATGGGCCCAGGCGTGATACTTGACTTTTCCCGCCACATGAACGCGATCCACGAGATCGACGAGGTGGAGGGCACCGTGAGCGTCGAGCCCGGCGTCGTGCTCGCGGTCCTCTCCCACGAGGTGGAGAAGGCCACCGGTGACCGGTTCACCTTCGCCCCGGACCCGTCCTCCAAGAACCGTGCCACCGTGGGCGGCTCGCTGGGCAATGATGCGTGCGGCAACCACTCCGTTCGCTACGGCCGGATCTCCGACCACGTCGTGGAGATTGACGTCGTCACTTCGGATGGCGCGCGCCTGACGGCCACGGCCGGCGGGCTGCGTGCCACAGATCCCGGCGACAACGACTCCGCAGCGCGCGCGGGTGCACTGACCGCCTCCTTTAAAGACTTGGCCCGCAGTCACCTGTCCGAGTTCCGCCTGGAACTCGAACGGATCCGACGTCAAGTCTCCGGCTATCATCTGGCGCATCTTCTTCCGGAAAACGGGTTCAATATCGCCCGAGCCCTCGCGGGGTCCGAGGGGACCTGCGCCATCATTGTCGGCGCCCGGATGAAGCTTGTGCCTAAGCCGGCCAGCGCCCTGCTGGTGTGCCTGGGTTATGCGGACATAGTCGACGCGGCTCGGGACGTCATGACCATCCTGGAGTTCTCCCCGGCTGCCGTCGAAGGTATCGATGAGGCGATCGTGGACACCATGCGCTTCCGCCGCGGCAAGGGCTCGGTGACGGGTTTGCCCACAGGCAAAGCCTGGCTGTACGTGGACCTCGACGGCGGGAATCCGCACCAGGTCAGGGCGGAAGCTGACCGACTGCTCGCCCGACTCAGGGAAAACGGCCGCTTGGTGGATGGGCACGCCGTGCCGGACCTGCAGGAGCGAGCCGCTCTTTGGCGTGTCCGCGAGGACGGCGCCGGGCTCTCAGCCCGCCTCTCCACCGGTGGAGAATCCTGGCCAGGATGGGAAGACTCTGCAGTCGCACCCGAGAACCTTGCGGAGTACCTCTCAGACTTCCGCGACCTTCTGGGCCGCTACGACCTGACGGGCGTAATGTACGGACACTTCGGTGCCGGCTGCATGCACATCCGGATCACCTACGACCTGCGCACCCCAGCCGGCCGCCGCGTCTTCCGCGACTTTACACAGGAAGCTGCCCGGCTGGTGGTCCGCCACGGCGGTTCGCTCTCCGGCGAACACGGCGACGGCAGGGCACGATCGGAACTGCTGCCCCTGATGTACTCCCCGCGCCTGCTGGCGGCCTTCGCCGCGTACCGGCGCACCTGGGACCCGGCAAGAATCCTCAATCCCGGATCCCTCACCGATCCTGACCCCCTGGACGTCAATCTGGCGCTCCAAGGCATTCCCGAGCGGCATTGGCGCACGAGCTTCGACCTGCGCCCGGTCACCGCCGGTGGCGGAGCGACCGCCGAAACCGACTCCCCCGAGACCTCCACCGGCAGCGGTACGGATCCGTGGGTCCACGCGCTTCAAAGCTGCATAGGGGTGGGACGATGCCGCACGGACGCGGGCGGCGTGATGTGCCCAAGCTACCGCGCCACGAAGGACGAGAAGGACTCCACCCGGGGCCGGTCCCGGGTACTCCAGGACATGGTCCGCGGCGCCCGCACCGTGGAGGAAGGCTGGAAGTCCGAGGAGGTCCGCGAGGCGCTTGATCTCTGTCTTTCCTGCAAGGCCTGCTCCACCGACTGCCCCACGGGCGTCGACATGGCCACCTACAAATCCGAATTCTTCTCGCACTACTACAAGGGCAGACTCCGCCCCATTTCCCACTTCTCCCTGGGCTGGCTGCCCCGCTGGCTTAAGCTCACCGGCCGCTCCGCGCCTCTGGTCAACGCCGTGATGTCCACCCCGCTGGCGAAGGTCGCCTCCGTCCTGGGCGGGCTGACCACCCGGCGTGCGATGCCACGTTTCGCCGGAGCCGGCGAGTGGCGTCGCGAAGTAGCGGCCGCCGGCATCGGTCCGGCAACCGACCACAGCGGCGGCCTTGCTCCGGATGAACACGGCGTGGTGCTTTTCGTGGACAGCTTCACCCGCGGCTTCCGGCCGGAGGTGGCCGGTTCCGCTGCCCGCGTTCTGGCCGGCTCGGGCTCCGTGGAATGCTCAGCCGAGTCCTGCTGCGGCCTGACCTGGATTTCCACCGGCCAGCTGGACACCGCAAAAAAGCACATGGCCTCGGCAGCGGAGGTTTTGGATGACGGGACCGATCGGCCCATCGTGGTGGTGGAACCCAGTTGCGCGGCGGCGCTGCGCAAGGACCTGCCCGAGCTGGTCCACACGGAACGGGCCCGCCGGGTTGCCGCCCGGGTGCGAAGCTTTGCGACGTACGTCGACGAGCTGTCCAATGCCGGATGGAAACCAGCGCCGGCCCGCCCCCTTCCAGAACAAGTGGTACTGCAGACGCACTGCCACGAATACTCGGTCTTCGGAGCCGGTGTCCAGCGCTCGGCACTCAGGGCCGCGGGCGTCAAGAGTGTGGTGGATGCGCCCGGCTGCTGCGGCGTGGCCGGAAACTTCGGCTTCGAGAAGGATCACTACGGCATCAGCATGCTGGTTGCCGAGCAAGCGCTGGCCCCGGCCCTGCGTCAGACCGATTCCTCCTCGGTGATCCTTACTGACGGATTCTCCTGCGCCATGCAGGTGAAACAGATCGATGGCTCCCGGCCGGGTCGTCACCTGGCCCAACTATTGGACCCCGGCGAATGAGCAGCATTGATTTCCCAACGCAACGCCGGCCACAACACCTCCAACCAAGAAAAGGATCGCTCATGAGCATTCAGTCAGCCGGCTCCCGAACGTCACAAAAGGCGCTCAACGCCGTCGCAAAGGTCAGCACGAACCTCTACATTGACGGGGAGTGGACCGAAGCATCGTCCGGTGCCCGGTTCGATGTCGTCAATCCTGCCACCGAGGAAGTCATCGCCAGCGTCGCCGACGGGGGCCCCGAAGACGCGCGCCGGGCGATCGAAACCGCCGGCCGGGTCCAGAAACAGTGGGCCAAGACCCCGCCCCGGGAGCGCAGCGAAATCCTGCGCCGCGCGTTCGACCTGATCATGGCCCGCCAAGACGAACTGGCATTGATTATGACCACGGAAATGGGAAAACCCTTTGCCGAGTCAAGAGGCGAGGTGGCGTACGCCGCCGAGTTCTTCCGTTGGTTCTCGGAGGAAGCCGTCCGCATTAGCGGAGATCTGACCACCAGCGGCGACGGCAAGAACCGCATCCTCGTCTCGAAGGAACCCGTTGGACCCTGCGTCTTGGTCACGCCCTGGAACTTTCCACTGGCGATGGGCACCCGGAAGATCGGCCCTGCCATTGCGGCCGGCTGCACCATGGTCTTCAAGCCTGCCAACCTCACTCCACTGTCTTCGCTGGCACTGGCAGACGTCCTGGCAGAGGCTGGCCTGCCCAAGGGTGTGCTGAACCTGGTCACGACCTCCAAAGCCTCCGAGGTGGTCACCCCATGGATGGAAAGCGGCATTGCCCGAAAGGTTAGCTTCACCGGGTCCACCGGCGTGGGCATCCGCTTATTGGAGCAGGCTGCCAAAAACGTCATGCGTTCTTCCATGGAACTGGGCGGGAACGCCCCTCTCATTGTGTTTGATGACGCGGACTTGGACCGCGCCGTTGAGGGAGCTTTCGCCGCAAAGATGCGCAACATGGGTGAAGCCTGCACCGCCGCCAACCGGATCTTCGTGCAGCGCTCCGTGGCCGCTGACTTCTCCGTCCGCCTCGCCCAGCGGCTGAGCGCCTTGAAGGTCGGTGACGGCGCAGTGAGCGGCACGGACGTCGGCCCGCTCGTGGAGGAAAAGGCTCTCAACAAGGTCCAGGAACTTGTGGACGACGCCGTTTCCAAGGGCGCCAAGGTGGTCTGCGGCGGCTCCCGCCCGGAGGGCAGCGGCTACTTCTACTCCCCAACAGTGCTTGCGGACGTCGGCCCCGACGCCGCGCTGATGAACGAAGAAATTTTCGGCCCGGTGGCGCCCGTCATCCCCTTCGACACCGAAGACGAGGTGGTGCGGTGGGCGAACGACACCCCTTGGGGCCTTGCCAGCTTTGTGTTCACCCAGGACCTGGACCGCGCCTTCCGCGTCGGCGAGGGTCTGGAGTCGGGCATGGTCGGCCTTAACACGGGCATCGTTTCGAATCCGGCGGCGCCGTTCGGCGGCATCAAGGCCTCCGGTCTGGGCCGCGAGGGCGGGCGCGTGGGCTTGGATGAATTTCTGGAGATCAAGTACATGGCCATCCCGCGGGTCTAGGGATTGGCAACCTCGTCCCACGACGCCGCCTCGCGAATGGCTCCCCCACTCATCGGCGGGAAATATGGAAGGTGAGGGAGCACTGGCGCAACCCGAGGGGACGGCTAGGGGATCAGCCGCATCAGTGCGTCCTCCATGTGTTCGGCCATCAGCTTCTCGGCGAGGTCTGAATCTCCCCTGGAGATGGCTTCCGCGATGCGTTTGTGCTCGGCGATGCGCTTGTCGGCGGTAGCGTACGTGCTTTTCAGGGCATTGAGGCACATCCGTGTTTCCGTCAGGAGAGTGTCGTGCATCTTCTTCAGGCGAGGGCTGCCGGCGAGCTCAACCAGGAGGGCATGGAAGCTCATGTCCGCTTCGGTCATGGCTTCGCCGCGGGGGCTTTCCGCCGCATCCTCCATGGCATGCACGGCTTTCATTAGCTGGGCCGCGCTGTCCTCCGGGTTTGTGCTGACCAGGCGGCGGATGGCGGCTGCTTCCACCGCGGTTCGGGCCAGGTAGATGTCCCGAAAATCGTCCTCGTCCATACTGACGACGAAGAGGCCCCTGTTCCGGTAACTGACGAGCAGCCCTTCCTGGGTGAGCCGCTGCATGGCCTCCCGCAGGGGCCCCCGGCTGACCCCCAGTTCTTTGGCAAGCTCGGCTTCACCGAGTTGGAGGCCTGGAGCGAAATCACCTCGGGCGATTGCATCGCGGATACGGCGGGCAATAATGGCCGGCGTAGACTCCTGCACTATCGGGTCGAGCACTCCCCTTTTCATCCTGATTTCCATCCTCGCTGCCATTGAGCCCCACCAACTCGTTCTGGTCGAACCCGAAACCATCGCTGTCCATGTCAGATGTCTTTAGTCGACAATTGCATAGTTTACTCCGTAGCCCGGAGTTGGCCCGGAAAGCCTGCCGGGCGGCGCGAAGAAAGCGCGATTGGCAGGGGTCCGCCCGGCCGGCCCGGCGAGACCTGAAGCGCTCGCGATAGGTGCGGCAGGTCCAGGCCGTACTTCAGCACTGAACTTCAAGCGATGCGAGAAACAGCGCGAAAAGTGTTGATGTGATCCCCGTCACGGACTATGCTGGCAACACCCGCTGCAGATTGTGTACAAAAGGCAATCGACTTAATCGGCCTCTGCCGGGCGGGCCTTCGGCTATCGGCGCTGGGAGAAACACATGAAGCTGAACAGGAAAGCCAACACCATCGGCGCGCTTGCACTGGCCGCCACCTTGGCGGCAACCGGGTGCGGGGCAATGGGAGGCTCCGGAGACGGGCAGACCGGGGAAGCCACGGGCACCGGTTCCGCGGAGAACTGGACTACGCCCGCCCTCAATACGGCTCTGAACGGCAAGACGACGGAAACCACCTATGAGCCCATTGCAAACGACAAAATTACCAAGCAGTGGAAGATCTGCGTCCTGTTCCCTCACATGAAGGATTCCTACTGGGCCGCCACGAACTACGGGACGCTGATCGAGGCACAGAGGGACAAGGTTGAGTACAGCATGTTCGAGGCTGGAGGCTATACCAACCTCGACAAGCAGCTAAGCCAGATGCAGGACTGCATCAACGGCGGCTACGACGCGATCGTTCTGGGCGCCATCAACGCAACGGGCGTATGCCCCCAGGTGGCCGCCGCGCTGGAAAAGAAAATACCGGTGGTGGACTTCATCAACGGTACGGACTGCCCCGAGTCCAAGGACAATCCCCTCTTCTCCCACGCGCTCGTGAGCTTCCATGATCTGGCAGTGACGACGGCCGAGTACATCATCGACGACACCAAGGGGTCACCCGCCCTGGTGGGTTTCTTCCCCGGGCCGGAAGGCGCCGGATGGTCCGATGCGGCAGTCAAGGGTTTCCAGGACACCATCAAAGGAACCAACGTCAAGATGGCGGAGATGCGGCGCGCCGATCCGGGCCTGGAGATCCAGCAGAACCTCATTGAGGACACCCTCAAGGTCCATCCCGACATCACCCACATCGTGGGAGTTGATATTGCTGCCGAAGCCGGTGTGAATGCGGTGCGGAACGCCAACATGACGGGAAAAGTTGACGTCTACGCCTTCGACATCATCCCGCCCGTGTACGACGCGATCGTGGCCGGCGACGCCGTAGGTTCGCCAACGGACTTCACCACCATCCAGGGACGTATGGCCGTTGACCAAGCCGTCCGCATGCTGGAAGGCGAGAAGCTGGAGGCGCCCACCTCCGGACCGGTGCCCAAGATGATCACCCAGGAGAACGCCGCCGACGTGCCCTACAACGAGATGTTCGCGCCGCGGGACTTCAAGACGGTGACGAGCTGGACACCGAAGAGCTGATTCATCCACGCGGGGCCGCGCCCCGCGTGGGTTCCCGGTTCGTGGGCACTCGCATCTGAAGGGAGTGAAGCTGGCATTGGAACAGCATCCGATCGTTGCACTTGGCAATATCGTCAAGACCTTCGGGCCCGTGAGGGCACTCAAAGGGATGTCCCTCGACCTTTACCCCGGCGAAGTACACATCCTGCTGGGCGAGAACGGCGCGGGAAAATCCACGCTTGTGAACATCCTCCTCGGTAACTACCAGCCGGACAGCGGCACCATTACCGTCCGCGGCTCGGACGTCGCCCACCACTCACCGGCGAATGCCCGGAAACTGGGCATCAACGTCGTCCTGCAGGATTTCAGTTTGGCTCCAACGCTGTCCGTCACCGAGAATCTGTTCCTCGGCCGTGAGGTGAAAACCTTTGGGTTCGTGAACCGCACCAAGATGCGGGCCATTGCCCGGGAGAAGGTCGGCCAGCTTGGGGCAGCCATCGACCCGGACGCTGAGGTTGGGACGCTGCCAAGGGCCGAACAGCAGCTCGTGGAGATCACGAAAGGGCTGCTCGGGACACCGGGCATCCTCCTTCTCGATGAGCCCACGGCTGCCATCAGCGAACGGGAAGCGGACCGGCTTTTCCGGATCATAGACCGGCTCCGGGACGAGGGCTGGGCGCTTCTCTACATCACCCACCGGATGGAGGAGGTCCGGCGCCTGGGCGACCGGGTCACCGTGATGCGGGACGGCACCTTCATTTCGACCCATACCCTCGACCAAGTTTCCGAAGAGCAGTTGATCACCGACATGGTCGGCCGGGAGCTCGCGGCCGTCTATCCGGAAAAGGCCGAAACCAAGGGTGAACCCCTGCTGGAGATCGAGGATGCATCCACGGCCGACGGCAAGGTCGCCCATGCATCCCTGCGGGTGTGTCGGGGTGAGATTGTCGCCGTGGCCGGGCTCGTGGGTTCGGGCAAAAGTGAACTCGCAAAGGCCGTCCTCGGTCTCATCCCCCTGTCCAGCGGTTCCGTCTCGGTCAACGGCAGGAAATTCAGTCGCCCCAACCCCCGCCAGATGATCCAGGCGGGTATCGGCTTCATGCCGGAGGACCGCAGGCGGGAAGCCCTGGCGCTTGACCTCAGCGTTCAGGAGAACATTGCTCTTGAAGTCAACCGGATTAAGAAGTACAGCACGCTGGGGCTTATCCACGGAGCACGGATCCGTTCCCTCGCGCAGGCACTGGCCGAGCGGCTCGATATCCGGCCGCGGTCCGTAACTGCCGAGGCCCGGGCCCTGTCGGGCGGCAATCAACAGAAGGTCGTTCTGGCCCGCGCCCTGACACGGGAACGGAAGGTTTTCGTGGTGGCCGAGCCTACTTCCGGGGTGGATGTCGGGGCCCGCCAGGAGATATATGCCAATCTCCGCAAACTGTGCAGTGACGGTGCCGGCGTCCTCATGGTCTCCTCCGACCTCGAGGAGGTCGTCGGACTTGCCGACCGGGTCTATGTGATGAACGGCGGGCGCGTTCAGGCCGAGCTCGTTGGCAACCAAATCACAAACGAAGCCGTTGTCGCTGGTGCCTTTGGGCATGCAGTAGGCGCATCAGCATAAGGACTGCCATGTCAACAACCGAAGTCAAGGGCCCGGCGACCGCCGTCCGAGGTACCAAGAAACCAAACCGCCAGTTCTGGCTCAGGTTTTTCAGCAGCGTCGGACCGCTGCCGCCGCTGCTGATCGTCATGGTGGTCGTCTTTGCCGTGGCAAACGACCGCTTCTTGCAGCCCGACAACCTGCTATCCGTCTCCCAGCAATCCGTCACGCTCCTACTGATTTCCCTGGGACAGATGCTGGTACTGGTAACGGGCGGATTTGATCTGTCCGTAGGGGCAACCGTCGCGCTGTCTTCCATCGTGTCTGCCACGATGATGCAGAAAGTCTATGGCGGCATACCGGAATTCTCAGGCCAGTCCATGATCATGGGTTTCGTCGTCTGCATCGCAGTCGGACTGGTCGTCGGGATGGCCAACGGCCTCGGCGTGGCTTTCCTGAAGGTCAACCCGTTCATCGTGACACTTGCCACCGCCACCATCGTCACGGGCATCACGCTGGTCTACAGCGGGGGCGCCACCGTGTCCGGCCTGCCGAGGGACTACATAGTCGGCCTCGGGTCAGGCTTCACCCTGGGCATACCCAACCTGGTTCTCGTAGCACTGCCGATCCTGGCAATTGTTTTCGTCGCACTGAAATGGACAACGTTCGGCCGCCACCTGTATGCCATCGGCGGAAATGCCCTGGCAGCAAAAACCGCGGGCATCCAGGTGCGGCGGAACCTGATTGCCACCTACATCATCTGCGCCGTTCTGTCCTCTATCGCGGCCTACCTCCTGACTGCCCGCAGCGGCTCAGGGCAACCGACCTTTGGGGGAGCATTCGCGCTTCAATCCATCACCGCGGCCGTCATCGGCGGCGCCTCGCTCCAGGGCGGCCGCGGCGGCGTCGGCGGCACTGTCCTGGGCGTCATCTTCATCATGCTGCTGGGCAACGGAATGAACTTCATGCGGCTCGATACCAACATGCAGAGCATCGCCCTGGGGTTGGCGCTCGTTCTCGCGGTCCTTGCAGACCGCTTCCGCGCCTCGGCCAAGGCGCGCCTCATCGCCAAAGGAGTCGTCAAATCATGACCACGCCGTTATTTGAATCCCTCTTGGTCACCAACCGCGGCGAGATCGCCCGGCGCATCATCCGCACAGCGAACGCCCTGGGAATCCGGACCATCGCCGTCTGCTCGGATGTGGACACAGAGCTGCCCTTCGTAAAGGAAGCCTCGGAATTTTTCTCCCTGGGTCCGGCCAATCCTGCCGAATCCTACCTGAACGTCGACAAACTGATGGAAGCAGCCCGTACCGTCCGGGCTTCGGCCATCCACCCTGGCTACGGTTTCCTCGCCGAAAATTCCGGCTTCGCCCGGCGGGTTATCGAAAGCGGCATCACGTGGGTGGGACCTTCACCGGACTCCATGGACATGGTGGCGGACAAGATCAACGCCCGCAACCTGATGCAGGCCGCAGGCGTGCCGGTGGCGACAGGATCGGCCGAACCGGTAAGCGACGCCGCTGAGGCAGTAGAGATCGCCAATTCTGTCGGCTACCCGGTCATCGTTAAACCATCCGGAGGCGGCGGTGGCATCGGAATGATAGTCGCCGACAATGACGAAGACCTGCGGGCAGCCTTCGACACTGCACGGTCGCGTGCAGAGCGCTTTTTCGGGGACTCGCGGATCCTCATTGAACAGTTCATTCAACACGCCCGCCACGTCGAGGTCCAGATCCTCGGACTCGCGAGCGGCAAGGTGATAGCGCTCGGAGAGCGGGACTGCTCGGTCCAGCGCCGTCACCAGAAGGTCGCCGAGGAGTCGCCGTCGCCGGGCATCACACCGGAACTAAGATCCCGCATGCTGAACGGCGCGGTAAGAGCGGGGACTGCGGTCGGTTATCGCAATGCCGGTACGGTCGAATGCCTGGTCGATCCAGTGCGGCAGTCTTTTGTTTTCCTGGAGATGAACACCCGGCTGCAAGTGGAGCATCCTGTCACCGAAGCCGTGTTCTCCATCGACCTTGTCGAGGAACAACTCCGCGTAGCCGCCGGCCAGGACGTCAGCTTCGACGCCGGCAACCTCCAACCGACAGGACATGCCATCGAGATGCGGATCTATGCCGAAGATCCGCAACGCTTTCTGCCGTCGCCCGGGCTCATCAGTGAGTGGACGGAACCCGCAGGAGAAGGTGTCCGCGTCGACAGCGGCTATGCAGCCGGCAATACCGTGACCACGGCCTACGATCCGCTCCTGGCAAAACTCATCGTTTGGGGGCAGGACCGGGAAGAAGCACTCGCACGTGCCGGATCCGCCGTCGAAGCCTTCCAGGTGGCCGGGCTAAAAACCAACCTTCCATTTTTCCGGATGCTTCTCAACGATTCGGCCTTCAAGTCGGGCCGCTACAGCACCGGCATCGTGACCGAAGTCCAGCACCGGGCCGCCGAATCAAAAGCACGGGGCGAAACAGGTCAGGAGGAGCACGCACGATGAAGCCGCACGAGGTTTCCAAACAGTACATCTCGGAACGCTGGGCAGGAGTCCCGTCCGCACTTTACGAGCGCCGGGCGGCCACCGATGGCAAACCCGCGCTCACGTACCGCCTCGCCGGCGACAGTTACCTCCTCGCCGAGTTCGGTGACATGCATTTTGACCTGAACCTGAACTTCTTTGTCCACAACATCAACACCGAGGTGAACCGGTCCCGCCCACCTGGACTGGTCGAAACATCCCCCGGTTTCCGTTCCATACTGCTCTCCTACAACCCGGCGGAAACAAACGTGGCGAACCTCGTTTCGGCATTGGACGAGGCCTATGACAACGCAGCCGGTACGGAAAACCTGGTCCTTCCCAGCCGACGAGTGAATCTTCCTGCCGCGTTTCACGATTCGACCTCCAAGGAAGCCGTTGCCCGCTATGTGCGCAGCATCCGCTCCGACGCCCCCAACTGCATGAACGATAACAACGTCGATTACACGATCGCCTACAACGGGCTTCGGGACGTCGACGAGCTGGTCGAAGTCGTCACCGGGACCGACCTCTGGGTCGGATTCATCGGGTTCTTCCCCGGGCTGCCCTTCACGTTTCCTTTGGATCCGCGGAAGGTTCTCTTCGCGCCCAAATACAACCCGACCCGTACCTGGACAGCGGAAGGAGCTATCGGCCTGGGCGGACCGTGCTACTCGATCTACCCCGTGGAATCGCCTGGCGGATACCAACTGCTCGGCAGAACCCTGCCCGTGTACGACATCCAACAGCGCAACCCTGCTTTCGCCCAGTCGCCTCTGCTGCTGCGCCCCTGCGACCGGGTCAGATTCCATGCCGTTTCCGAGCAGGAACTGACCGATTCCTTCGAAGCCGTCCACCGGGGCGAATACGTCTACGACATACAGGACGAAGACTTTGACGTCGCCGGCTATAACGCCTGGTGTGCTTCGCTCGTGGCCGAGGCCGCAGACTTCACCGCCAAGCGGGACACCGCTGCCGCCGCAACCGCCGTCCCGTGAGGAGCCACGTATGTCCATTGAAGTTGCGCAACCCGGCATCCAGACAACCGTCCAGGACTGGCCTGGACGAATCGGAATGCTGTCACGCGGTTATTTCCCCGCCGGTCCGATGGATGATTTCGCGTTCCGGCTCGGCAATGTCGCCGTCGGCAACAGCCCCGACGCTGCGGGCCTGGAAATCACACTGGGCAAGACCAAATTCCGGTTCCGGTCCCCCGCCACGGTGGCCGTATCCGGCGCCGCAGGTGAAGTGACCGTCGACGGAAGCCCGGTGCCACAATGGGCTGCCGTTGACGTTCCCGCGGGTGCCGAACTGAAAATCGGTTTGGCGTCATCCGGGTTCAGGTTTTATCTGGCGGTAAGAGGCGGAATCGATGTCCCCCAAATCCTCGGTTCCCGGTCCACCTACACCATGGGTTCACTCGGAGGAGTGGAAGGACGGGCGCTCGTCAAGGGAGACGTCCTGGACATCGGAAGCTCGGATACCTCATCCATAGCGGAACTGCCGCAGGAACGGATCCCCGAGTATCGGCACGACTGGGAACTGGAAGTAGTGCCAGGGCCATTTGCCTCACCCGAGTTCTTCACGGAAACGGACGTACAAAACTTCTTTGCTCGCTCTTGGACGGTTGACCAAAATTCAAACCGTACCGGTATCAGGCTGGACCCAGTGAGGTTGCAGTGGGCCCGGCCCGACGGCGGGATTGCCGGCGGACATCCATCCAACATCCTCGACACCGGCTACCCTGTCGGCGGAATCAACCTCAATGGTGACACTCCCGTGATCCTCGGACCTGACGGGCCCACTTCCGGCGGCTTCGTCGTCTTCGGAGTCGTGCCGAAGGCGAGCCTATGGAAAACCGGCCAGATGCGGCCGGGGACCGACACGATCCGGTTCAAGCCCATTTCCATCGACGACGCCTATGCATTGGACGAGGAACGTTCCATGCTCATGTCTGCAGCAGGAGGAACCGGAAAATGAACACAGCCATCGAAATCAACTGCGACATGGGAGAAGGTTACGGCCGCTGGCGCTTCGCGCCGGACGAGGAGTTCATGCCCTATATCAGCGCCGCCAACATCGCCTGCGGCTTCCATGCCGGGGACCCAAGAACCATGCGCCGCACCGTCCGGGCGGCGGTCGACCAGGGCCTCCAGATCGGAGCGCACGTCGCGCTGCCGGACCTTCTGGGCTTCGGACGACGACGAATAGCGGTCTCGGCAGAAGAGCTTCAGGACTACACGCTCTATCAGATTGGCGCCCTGAAGGGCTTCGTGGAGGCTGAAGGGGCGAAACTATCGCATGTGAAACCGCACGGGGTCATGTACCTGATGTCGCTGGAGGACGAAGAGCTGGCCGAAGCTGTCATCGCGGCGGTCGCCGAAATAGACAGCTCCCTGCCTCTCTACTGCTTCGACAAGCGCCACACGGAGCTCGCCGCCCGCTACGGCGTCCGGTTGGTCCAGGAAGGATTTGTCGACCTCGGCTATGACGACGCCGGCAACCTCCTTATCGAGCGGGAAAAGCTCGCTTGGGACCCGGCACTCGTCTCCTCACGTGCGATCAGGTTCGTGCGGGAAGGGAAAGTAGCCACCGTCTCCGGGCGGGATCTTGAAATCTCCCCGGAAAGCATTTGCCTGCACGGGGACGCGCCGAACTCAGTGGAGGTTATCCGCACGGTCTGGCAGTCCTTGCAGGATGCCGGCATATCTGTGCGTCCGTTGACGGAAGCCGAAAACGCGGCGCCGGCACCGGACTGATCCCGGTGTGCATCGAGCTGACCGCCGGATAGGTAGGAGCAACGAGTTGAGTGAGCCTGTACTGGAGCCGATCCTCATCGACGGGACGGTGGACACCATTGTCAACCGGCTGCGGGGCGCGATCGAAAAGGGCGCCTACAGGCCCGGCCAACAGCTGCGCGAAACCAGTCTTGCCCGGCAGCTGAACGTCAGCCGTTCGCCGGTGCGCGAAGCAATGCAGCGGCTCATACAGGAAGGCCTCCTGCACCGGGTACGCAACCGCGGGGTTTTTGTCCTGGAACTGTCCGAGGCGGATATGGATGACATATCCGTCGCCCGCCATTCCGTTGAAAAGGCAGCAGCCGAGGAGCTGGCGAAGAATCCAAGGAAACAGATTTTCGATGAACTTCGCAGCATCGTCGTCGACATGAAGGAAGCCTCGGAAAGAGGTCATCCGTGGTCGGATCTGGTCGACTTGGACCTGGCGTTCCACACGGTCTTGGTCGGGAGTCTCGGTAACAAACGCCTCACGGTTTTCTATCAGACCCTCCTCACTGAAACGCGCCTGTCGCTCATGATGCTGGAGAACCTGTATCCCCATCCGGAAGAGATAGCGGCCGAACACCAGGAGCTCTTGGCAAACGTGGAAGGTGGAAACATTGAGGACCTGGACGAGCAGATTAAGAAACACATGGACCACACGGGCCAGCGCCGCCGGTCCACGACGAACACAACACCTTAAAGGCCGGGCTATTCGAGGAGGAACAAGAATTGAGCGAAGTACGGTCGGATCTGGCTGCCAACGTTTGGAAAATCCTCGTGGCGCCGGGAGCGTCTGTTGAGGAAGACGAAACCATCATGATCCTCGAATCCATGAAAATGGAGATTCCGGTTGAAGCGCCCGAATCGGGTGTTGTTGCGGACATCTCCGTGTCAGAGGGAGACGCGGTCACGGAAGGGCAGCTACTCGCCGTCCTCGATTAACCGGCGCCAGCACATGCCGCAACCGGATGTTCCTGTGCAATTTCACCTGAACGAAAGCTGGCTCCGCGCCTGACTCCCGCAACCGATGCAAAACCGGGGGCTGCCCACGAGGTACAGGGCAGTCCGGCGGTGTCTTCTACCTGGAATCGACCCCTATTGGCCTGCCTAGGAGAAAAACAATGGCTACCGACGCAACCGTTCTTGATCCGGCAAACCCTACCAAACTCGTGGGCGAGTCACTGTGGAGCGCCCAGGCGCACATGCCCTCCGTTCTGCAACGCCGCATCGTCATTACCGAAGGCCACGGCGCATACCTGACAACCTCGGACGGCCAGCACCTGCTGGATGCCACCGCCGGACTGTGGCACGCAAACATCGGCCACGGCAGGGAATCAGTGGCGAAAGCGGCCTATGACCAGATGTGCAAACTGGAGACTTACCACGTTTTTGGCCGGTTCTCGAACGATGTGGCACTCTCCCTCGCCGACCGGCTCGTGGCCATGGGTCCGATCCCGGACGCCAAGATAATTTTCAACAGCGGCGGGTCTGACTCCGTCGACCTGGCCTGCAAGATTGCGCGGCGCCATTGGCAGCTTGAGGGCATGCCGGACAAGAAAACCATCCTCAGCCGTACATACTCGTACCACGGGCTCCACGCCTTTGGCACCAGTATCGCCGGGCTTGATTTCAATAGGGACGGCTACGGGACGGATTCCCTCGTCCCCGAGACGGCCCTCGTTCCGACCAACGATCTTGAAGGCGTACAGGCAGTCGTCGACGACATCGGGCCGGAGAATATTGCCGCCATCTTCACCGAGCCAATCATAGGGACCGGTGGGGTGATTCCGCCTGCCCCCGGTTATCTTGAAGGCCTGCAGCAAATTGCCCGGAAGAACGACATTCTTCTGATCGTCGATGAAGTCATCACCGGATTCGGCCGGGCAGGCTTGATGTTCGCCTCCGAAAGGTTCCATCTCGAGCCCGACATGATTCTGCTGGCCAAAGGAATAACATCCGGCTACGCCCCGCTGGGCGGGGTCCTCATCTCCAACCGGATCTGGGGACGGTTCTATCAGGGACAGGACGCCCCCGTTTCGAGGCACGGCATGACGTACTCGGGGCACGCCACAGCTTGCGCAGTTGCACACGTCAACCTCGACATCCTCGAGAACGAAAATCTCGTTGCGCGGGCCTTGGAACTGGAATCCGTCCTCGATAAGGCCCTTGCACCTCTTGCCTCGCATCCTCTCGTGCAGGAAATCCGCAGCGGCGTTGGATTTCTCGCCGGCGTCCAGCTCGCAGACCAGGCGGACGCCGAGGCTGTGGCCAACTCATGCATCGACAACGGCGTCGTCGTGCGGCCCCTGCGCGGCAACACCCTCCAAATCAGCCCGCCATTCGTCGTGAGCGACGAGGACGTTCACTTGATCGCGAAGACCATCGGGCAGGTTCTGGACGCACGCACCAGTACCCGGCCTGCATCACCAGAGCTGTCGGGAACATGATGTTAAACCGTTAGTCCTTCGCCAATTCCTGTTCGTCCCGTCCCTGCTGGGCAAAAGCCACGCGACCTCACAAATGCTGGGCACTTATCACTCGAACCTCTTCCACTGTCCTTCGGAAACCACCTCGACGGAGCCGTCGACTACCTTGATCGCTGTCTGTTCGTCGATGGCGTAGGCAGGGGCGCCTATGTCGGCGGCCCACCGCTCTGCGTGGGCCAGGGTGTTGCTCGGGAAAGCGTTCAGGTGCGGAAAGATTGAAAATTCCACCACCCCCAGAGTCCGGTCATCCGGAGCGGACGGCCACTCAACGAAGACTTCCCCGATCCGGGGCGTCATCACCATGCTTCCGGCACTCACTCCCACCCACACCATGTCGGGAAGTGACGGGAGCAGTTCGGCCAGCCCGGACTCCCGCACCCAGTGGGACAGGTACGTCGCCTCGCCGCCGTCGACCAAGAGCACGTCGGCCTCCCGAAGCCACGGGACCCACCGATCCGCGCCAATGGTGGGCAGCGCGGTAAGCTCGAGAACCCCGAGCGACGCCCAGCCCAGGCCGGACAAATGACGGAAGTCATTCTCGGCGGCCAGGAGGTTCCGCACCGATGCCGGTCCGCACAGCGGGTGACCCCACTGCGCTGTCGGGACGACCAGGGCGCGGCACTGCGACACCGGCTTGTCGAGAAGCTGCACGAGCGCAGAGTGAATGCTCGGGTTCGTCACGCCGCCAGAGGTAAGCAAGAGCTTCAACGTGCCTCCAGAGTCCCCGCGTGGATGGTGAATGAGCCCGGAGCCGTGGGAACCGGCTGGAACTCACCGACAGATCCGGTAAGAACGCCCGTCTGCTGCCCGGACCTTCAATAGGTACACACCCAGTCAAACTTTGTCCACAGTTCGACGTGGACGCAGACCTCAGGTTGGTCTGTCCTTTCATGAAAGCGTGATTGGTCTGTTCGACGCGCGACCCTCTACGGTTCACACCGCCGTCGAACGGGTGGTTAGGCTGGGTGGATGGCGACAGTCATCCTCGTGCGGCACGGCCGCACCACAGCCAATGCCACCGGCCTGCTGGCCGGTCGGGCCGGCGGCGTCTGCCTCGACCAGGTCGGGCGCGACCAGGCAGCCCTGACCGGAGACCGGCTCGCGGCGGTGCCCGTAGTCGGGGTGGTGTCGAGCCCTCTGGAGCGTTGTCGGCAGACCGCGCAATTCATCCTCGACCGCCAGGCTGGCTCGCCGTACGCGCCGATCGACCTCGACCTCACCGAATGCGATTACGGCGAGTGGCAGGGCCGCACGATCAGTGATCTTGAGACCGAGGAATTGTGGCCGGTCGTGCAGTCGCAACCGTCCGCCGTCGTCTTTCCCGGCGGTGAATCCCTGGCCTCGATGCAGGCTCGGTCGGTGGCAGCGATTCGACGCCACGATGCAGCCTTCGAGACGGAATACGGGCCAGGGGCCGTATGGGTGGCGGTGAGTCACGGTGACATCATCAAGTCGATCCTCGCCGACGCGCTCGGCATGCACCTTGACCTGTTCCAGCGAATCACCGTGGGCCCGGGGTCCGTATCAATCGTGCGTTACGGCGTTAGTCGGCCAAGCGTCTACGCGACCAACACCGACGCCGGTGATCTGTCGTGGCTGTCGAACGGCATCCGCTCTGCCGGTGCGCCGGTGGGCGGCGGTGCAGGGCAGCAGGAGCCATGAACCTCATGTGCCTAAAATACTGACATGCCTGCACGTGTTCACGAGTTCGCCTGGCCCGATCGGGTCGTCGTTGGCACCATAGGCCTTCCGGGGGCGCGCACGTTCTATCTGCAGGTGCGTGCGGGGACGCAGATCGTGAGTATTGCCCTGGAGAAACAGCAGTCGGCCCTGCTCGCAGAGAAGATCGACGAAATTCTCGACCAGCTCATGGCCCTCGAAGGCAACCCCTTCAGCGTTCCCGCGAGTACTCCCACCGAGCTCGTTGACAATGATCAGCTTGAGGCAGTTCAGGAGCAGTTTCGCACCGGCTCCATGAGCTTAGGTTGGGACCCGACGACCGCGCAGGTCGTGATAGAGGCCTACGCCATCACCGACGTCGATGCCGACGACGACGAAGCGCTTGATGAGGGCGGGGCTCAGGCGGCCGAAATGCTGCTGGTGCGCATGCCGGTCGGCACCGCCCGCGCATTCACCAAGCGCACCCGTGAGATCGTGGGCGCCGGACGTCCGACGTGCCCGCTCTGCGGCTACCCCATAGACGCCGACGGGCACACCTGTACCCTTCCCGAGGCCTGATGCCGGCGCCGGACCTGGTGACCGCCGAGCTGACGCTCACCGGACGCATCACGACGGCTTCAAACGCTACATTTCTGGGCAGCATCGGCGACGTGGCCGTGGTCTATAAGCCGATAGCGGGGGAAAGTCCGCTGTGGGATTTTCCCCACGGCACCCTGGCTCACCGGGAGGTGGCCGCCTACTTGGTCTCGAAGGCCTTCGGCTGGGACATCGTGCCGCACACCTGGCTGCGCGATGGTCCGTTGGGCGAAGGAATGGTACAGCTCTGGCAGGAGCAAGACCCCGCCCAAAGCGCCGTCGACCTGGTCGCGGCGGACCAGGTGCCGGAGACGGGCTGGAGACACGTTCTCAGGGGTCGAGATGAGAACGGACGGATGGTCGCCCTCGTTCACGAAGACTCGCCGGCGCTGAGACGCATGGCGGTGTTCGACATCATCGTCAACAACGCCGACCGCAAAGGCGACCACATTCTTGCCATGACGGACGGACACCGGCACGGCGTGGACCATGGGCTGACCTTTCATCGTGACCACAAGTTGCGCACGGTGCTGTGGGGATGGTTGGGAGACGCTCTAACCGCCGAGGAACGCGACGGCATAGACCGTGTCAGCGAAGGACTGCACGGCGGGCTGGGCCGAAACCTGGCAGACCTGCTCAGCGCCGAAGAAATCACATCGCTCGCCGCGCGCTGCGCCAAGTTGCGCTTGGCAGGGCGGTTTCCGGCTCCGAGCGGTGAGATGTCCGCGGTGCCCTGGCCGCTGTTCTAAGGGGATTGGGGCTACGGGCTTCGCGGGCTGTGCGCCGTTGAGCCGCCCTCTGGGCCTGACCTGTGCGACCGACCTCATCGGCGGTTTCCAAGCCTGGGCAGTACTGCGCAAGCAGTCCGACTAAATATCTTGCCCGCGCTGGAGCCATCGAGGATACGAAATCTCAGGACGACTTCATCCCTGCGTGTCAGGGCGTCGTACCGTGAACAGGCTCGTCAACGACGAAACCCCTTACCCACTGGATGGCCGCGCGTCAGAGGATCTTCTTCACCACGCTGGACTTCAGTTGCATCCGCCCACACCCGGGAACTGTCGCATTCATGTCGTGATCGCCCACGCCGTCCTACATGAGTCGGATGCCACGCACCTTCGTGCCGACCTTCACGACACCGCCACCGGCGCCCTTGACCTTAACGTCCTTGGCGATTGTGACCGTGTCACCATCGGCTAGCACATTGCCCACGGCATCCTTGACCGAAGCGGCCTCGGGCGTGGTCTCGGCCGAGTCTTTTGACAATTCGTGGCCGCACATCGGGCACACCAGCAAGGGGCCCTGCTCGTAGGTGAACGCCTCGTGGCACTCCGGGCAAGCCGGCAGACCGTCAGACATTGAAGCGGAATTCAATCCACCTTCCGTGTCGGAGATATTCGAGGTGGTGGAGCTGATTGTCCGCCGCCTGCTGCCGCTGGCCGCCGACGGACTGGCCGATCTTCGTGTGGGCCCGGATCTGATCGACAGGTACATGGAGATCCTGCGCGCCCGCGCCTAGACGGAACAAAACGGCGCCAGCTGGCAGATCATGACCCTGCGGCTGTTTGTAGGAGGCGGGCTGGACCGTCCGGCAGCGCAGGCCGAGATGACGCGGCAGAATTCGCACAACATGCATACCAACGGGGCGGTGCACACCTGGCCGCTGGAGGGTGCGGCGGGTTAGGTCTGCGGTTAGCCCTGCGCGCCTGCCACGGTTGCCTTGGCTTCCGGCCGGCTGCTGTTAGAACCGTCTACCTCTGCTTTCCCTTCCGGTTGGACGGGGAAGACTACGTCCCGCAGATAACGCAGCACCACAATTCCCACCGCTGTTGTTGGTACCGATAGGAAAGCTCCGACGATGCCGAACAGGGTGCCGCCGACTGTTACCGAGGCCAGCACCACGGCCGGGTGGATCTTCAGCTTAGTTCCCACCAGGAACGGCTGCAGCAGGTTGCTCTCCAGTTGCTGGACCACAATCACCACGCCGAGCACGATCAGGGCCGTGACCCAGCCGTGGGAGATCAGCGCGATCAGGGCGGCGAGCAAACCTGTTGCCACCGCACCGACGACCGGGATGAAGGCCGCGATAAAGATCAGGATGGTCAGCGGCAAGGCGAGCGGAATGCCCAGGATGAAAAGGGCGGCGCCGATGAAGACAGCATCGACCAGGGCGACGGCGGCCTGCGCCGCGATGTAGCCGGACAGAGTCTGCCAGGCCCGGGAGGTCACGGCGGCGGCGTGCACGTAGACCTTGGCGTCCGTCCATCGGCTGGTCCAAGCGAGGAAGCGGTCGCCGTCTTTGAGGCAGAAGAACGTGAAGACCAGGACCAGCACAAAGATGATGGTGCCCGAAGTGATGGCCCCCAGTCCGGTGGTGATCCCGGAGGCGATGTCTCCGGCGTGCTCGCGGATCTGGGATACCGCGCTGTCCACCAGGGTATTCAGGTCCGCGTTTTCAAGATTGAACGGTGGCCCGGCCAGGAACTGGGTGATCTGCCCGAGGTTTTCGCGTGCCTTCCCGGCCAGCCCCGCGGTTCCCGAGGCCAGCGACGGAATTACCAGTATCAGCACTCCGACGACGGCAGCCAGCGCAGCGAGCACGGTGACAAAGGCCGCCAGCGCCTTGGGCATGAGGCGGCGGGCCAGGCGGTTCACCGGCCACAGGATGCTGGCCAGCAGCAGGGCCAGGATCGTCGGGAAAACCACCGACCACAGCGAACGGACCAGCCACCAGGCCAGCACTAAACCGATAGCGATGACAACGGCCCGTCCAGTCCACAGAGCCGTGCGGTCAACGCCGGCGGCGAAAATCCCGCGCGGTTCCTGCGGCTTCACTCCGGGTCCGGTGGCGGATTCCACCGCCTCGGGATCAGCCTTGAGAGTGCTCGACACCGAGCGAGCGGTCGATGCCTGACGCTTCGGAATAAATCGCATGCTTCCTATCCTGCCCCACTTGGGCAACTGATCCCGCGCCCACACCACAGGAAGACCCCGGTATTAGCTAACCTCTGCTTCGCCGCGACAGAGCCGCGACGGGACGTTGGCGTAGCGAACCTCGACCCGCCGGATTCTTTTTTCGGGAACAGGCGCTCGGGCCGGGGGTCGAGGGTTCCCTTTTGGATTATTGCTGGCGACGTCCATGCCGCAGATTCAACTTGGCAGGCATCGTGCGTGGACCGTTCCGATGTGCAGGTCTGGGTTACTGGACGGATGGCGCCTACGACGCGTCCGACATGCGGTTCTCGGCGCGGGCCAACAGTCCAACAGGTGGGCGGCTCCATGGCAAATAACGCCGGAGACTTACGTGGCCGGCTCGACCATTTGAAATCTACGGTCGCCGCAATCACCTTGACTACACGCGGCGGGGCGCACTCGATGCCATCTCGCCCCAGTTCATGGCGACGTAGAGGGCCGGGACCCCGCCGTTGAGGGCGTCGGCACGATGTTGTGGTTGAGGCGGAACAGGTTCTGCGGGTCGAAGCGGTTTTTCAGGGCCACCAGCCGGTCGTACGTTTTCGGCCCGTAGGCCTGGCGCGCGGCGTCGGTGGCGTCGTAACCGACTTCTGCACCGAGGAAGTTGACGTATTGGCCGTGCTCGGCAAGCGGCTGCATATTGGCGTAGGCCTTCCGGGCGAACCCGCTGAGCCGCTCGTCCTCCGCTGGGTCCTTCCAGAAGCCGTAGACATTCAGCCAGTACTTCGCCGAACGGTTGGGAAACGCTGTCGCATCCTCGGGCACACGTCCGAAGGCCCCTTGCATGTGGTGGATGTCGATCCCCGTTCCGAACCACGTCACCTCGGAGGCGAAGCCGACCAGGACATCGACGGCCTCTTCATCCAGTCTGGAGAATGACACGTTCTTCCAGTACCCCCGGGCTCCCTTGGGAAAGAGGCTGTCCATGGCGGACTGCCACTCCAGCCAGGCCGCGGGCCCCACTTCCTCCTCGTCCGGGGGTGCCGCTTCCCGCAGCTGCCCAATCAACTCGAGCCCTGGCTGATGGTTCTCGGAGGCCCAGGCAAAGCCGATGATCATCCACGGCTCCTCCCCCATCTCGAAGTCGGGCGGCAGCACCAGGATCGAGATGATCGGGTTCATCTCATCGGGCAGGTCCTGGGTCCAGCGATCAAAGGCCTGCAGGGCGTCTCTCCAACGCTCCGGGCGGTAGAAGAAATTTCCCCCCAGTACGGCAGCCGGCAACGGACGGGCCCGGAAGGTGAAAGATGAAACCACTCCGAAGTTCCCGCCCCCACCGCGCAGGCCCCAGAACAGCTCGGGGTTTTGCTCCTCGCTGACCTGCGAGTGCTCGCCTGTGGCGGTGACGACGTCGGCGGAGACAAGGTTGTCCAAGCTCAGCCCGTAGGACCGGGTCAGCCAGCCCACACCGCCACCAAGGGTCAGCCCGGCGACCCCGGTCGCGCTGATCACCCCGAGCGGGACGGCAAGTCCGTGCGGAACAGTGGCATGGTCGACGTCCGCCAAAGTCGCACCGGGTCCGACGGTCACAAGCCGCTGCCTTGCTTCGACCTCCACACCGCGCAACTGGCCCAAATCCAGCACCAGGCCGCCTTCGACCGTGCCATGGCCGGCGATGTTATGCCCGCCCCCGCGCACAGCCAGCGGCAGCCCGGTGCTCCGCGCCATGTCCAGGACGTGGTCGATGTCAGCAACCGTGCCCGCCCGGATAACCGCCCGCGGGTGCACGTCGATCATCCCGTTCCACACTGCTCGGGCCTCGTCAAAGAGCGGATCCTGCGGTTCAACCACCGACCCGGCCAGATGGCTGCGCAGCTCCTGCAGGGCGCGGTCGGTTTCGCCGTCCTGGTCGCCATGATCCATTGTGTTCATTGGTCTGTTGCTTCCCTGACGCGGGGGTTTGACGTCCCTTAATCCAGCAGTGGATTAAAATTCGCCGGTGCCGGCGATGCCCGGGCGGTACCTGCCCAGGACGCGCCCTGAGGTGTTCCGGCCCGGGAATACGGTCCAGCCGACAATGCACTGGAACAGCGCGTGGTGGCCTCAAGTATAGATTCGCCCGAGTCACCGGACAACAGACCCACCGGAGTGCCTGCTTTTCAAGGAAGAGCGAATTGGCCGATCTTCCCTGAAGACCCTGACATGGAGCACCCCTCCGCCCTACTCAGACAAGCTGAGGGTGGTCCGGGAAGCCGCCGTCCGCATCATCATGCAGGAAACGACAACCCCTAGGCAGCCCGGTCAGAGCGGGAGTAGCATACCGAAATGGATCACCCGGGAGATGCCGGGCAAGGGCTGGCGCCGCCACTGCCAGGGACCGCCCAGCCGGCAACCGCCTAGTTTGGAGGGTCGTATGGGACAGCATGTGAAGGCCGGGGAGCTGGAGTCCTGGACGGAGCAGGTCGGCCAGGGCCCCGACGTGCTGCTGATCGGCGGGCTCGGGGACACAGTGGAGTCCTGGCAGTTCCAGCTGGACGGGCTGGCGGACCGTTACCGGATGACGGCTTTCGACAACCGCGGGGCTGGCCGGACGGCCATGCCCCAGGGGCAGCCGACCGTGGAGGCGATGGCTGACGACGCTGCCGCGGTGCTGCACTCGTTGGGAGTCTCCTCGGCCCATGTGGCCGGGTTCTCCGGCGGCAGCATCATTGCCCAGGAGCTCGCGCTGCGCCACCCCGAAGCCGTCCGCAGCATGGTGCTGCAAAGCACGTGGTCAGCGATGGACGACTTCATGAAGACGATGATCCGGGCCTTCCACTGGCAAGCCGAGCTGGCGCTCAGCGAGCGTGACTTCCTGGAGGGGTTCTTCATCTGGGTCTACACCGCCAGGGCCCACAATGACGGGACGGTCGACCGGTTCATCGAGGACGCCATGGCCTTCCCGTACAAGCAGAGCACGGAGGACTTCCTCGCGTTCGCCGACGCCTGCGCGCGGCACGTAACGGCCGGCAGACTGAACGCCATTCAGGTTCCAGTACTGGTGCTCGCCGGCGGCGCCGACAGGATGAGCCGCCCTGAGCTCGGTAAGGCGGTGGCCGATGAGATCCCCGGAGCCCGGTTCGAGGTAATGGAGGAGGAAGCGCACCAGCCCTTCCAAGAGGTCCCGGACGCCTGGAACGCGCGGGTGGATGAGTTCTGGCAGGAGGCGGAGAGGCTCCACTCGGGTACGACGTCGAGCTAACCCCGGCACCCGATGTCCTTCTAAGTGTCGGAACGCCGGGCAGCAGCGTCTGCCATTCCGGGATCCCCGGTTCAAGGACTGTTGGCCAGTGACTCGCTTTCGGCCCGAGGCCTCGCTCTCCGTCTAGGCGGATCGCCCCGCCAACCAGGCGAAAGCAACCACCAAAAATGAGTATTTTCCCGAATTGTTGAATCCGCCAGCGCCTGGGCCAACAGGTCCGCGGCGCGGACGAGCCGCGGACCCAGCCTGGGCGAACCGGAGCGGATAACGGCGGCGACTCGCTATTATGTACCCCTCAACGGGTCTTAGCCTTTGCCAAGGGTAGAGCGAGCATAAGGGAACTCTCTATGTACAACCCTTCTCGCAGGCGCTGCGTTCGACCAGCCCTTTTGCATGTTTACGGGCTGCTGCGCCCGGCCCAGGCCGCCATCAGGAGTCCTGTCAGCACCGCCGCCCCGGCAAAGCCTTCCGACGAGGTCCAGTCAGTGGACGGCTTGGTCAGTGCGACCGTAATGACCAAGCAGGAGAGCAGGAACTCAGTGCCAGCCCGCACCGGCTGCCCCCGATAGACAGGAGATACGATGAAAAGTGTCAGCGGCACCCACTGCACCGCGGTGAGCAGGAGGGGCCGAAGATCGGATAGAACCCGGACATAACGAAGAACAGCCAGGATGCGGCCAGGGTCGGCACGAACAGGGACAGTTTCACGGCCTGCCGTTTCCTTGATGCTGAGCGCCCCTTTCTTCATCAGGTTCGCTTTCCCAGGTTTGGTCGGGTCTTAGGAGCGGGTGAATGCCAGTATGCCGGCTGCCATTCTGGTTGCCGCTCCGTGCTGGACGATGTGCGGCTTGCCCTGTATTTCCAGGAAGCGGCCGTGCGCAGCGATGGCTGCCAGTTTTTGGCACCAGGACCGGGGCGCCACCGGATCGCGTGAGCCGCGGACTACCAGAACGGGCTGGGCGATCCGGCTCACTCTCGCTTCCAGATCGTAGGACATCATCACCGGAAGTTCGGTCAGGTACCAGCGTATGCCGGAGCGCACGTAGTCGGTGAATACGATGGCATTGCCCACCGGGCTTTCCGTGAGCGAGTTGGCCCCCAGGGCGAGGGCTTGGAGTAAGACGCTTCGGCGTGCTGAATCGACAACGGGGCCGATCAGCACAACGTGCGAGACCAGGTCAGGCCGTATCAGGGCAAGTTCGGTGGCGAACTGCGTTCCCATGGAATGCCCGACCACCACGACCGGTCCGGTGCCCAGCTCAACGAGGGTGCCCGCGATGACAGCAGCATACTCTGCGACGGAAATCTGCCGGTCCGGCTTCGCGGCAGCACCGAATCCCGGTAGGTCGAAGGAATGGACTTCTCCGTGTCCCGCCAAGATCCGCTGCAGCCTGCGGTAGTAGCGGTGGGACATGCCGATACCGTGCAGCAACACGAAAACAGGGTTTCCCGACGTGGCGTGCGGCCCGGCCAGAGAGTAAACATGGGCGTCCCAACGGCCGGTGGTCACAATCCTTGCCGATATTCTGGTGTCCGCGTCCCCACCCGGGGTTCCGCGCGTGCCGCGCCTTCCAGCCGCGGCTGGAGTTTCTGCGCTTTTGGGATCCATCAGGTCACCTTACGGGAAGGAGCAGACCGGGCCGGCAGATCGGACACCACTTATTCCCGGACCTACCGTACCTAAACCTTCGAAGCTATCCAATACGGAATCTTAACGGGGCCTCCGACAACGGGAGGGAGGATGAAAGCTGCGCTGGAGCCAAGCAGTCGGCTTCAGCGCTTGACCCTGCTGCCCTGCAGCGCTCGGGCTTGCCCGGTAGCCCTGGACACTTCACGTTCGCTATCACGGCCGGTCCAGGTCATCGGGACCGCGGAGTACTCGGGGCCGCGAAGGTTCACCCACCAGGCAAGCCGCGCAGACTCAGGCGCGTCCGCGGGTAGCGGGACGGCCTAAGCAACGTGTTTAGCCGAGAATCGGCAGGGCCGAGGGTGCGCTCTCGACCTTGACGAAGGTGCCGGCGTCTACGGACTTCACTTCACCGTCGATCTGATAGGGCAGGGGCTTGAGCGTGGTGAACTCGTAGCTGCTTACGCTGGGCTGGTCCCCGAGCCCCTGGGTGGTGGCGCGCAGGGCCTTCAGCAGGACCCGCCACTTGGACATGTGCGGGAAGATAACCACTTCGAATTTTCCATCCGAGAGCTTGTCGTCGGCCTCGCTGAGCGTGGCGTACTTCGCCATCTCGGCAATGTTAGCGAAGACGATGCTGTCGAACTTCCGGCGCTTGCCGTCGCTCTGGAGGATTGCGAAGGGTTGAAACTTCGAAAATGTCCGCACCACGGAGAACATCTCCTTGAGGGCGCCTTTGCTCCCCTTTTCCAGATCGATCGCCATCACCGGCGTCAGACCGAATCCGACATAGGAGTGCGCGTATTCATCCGGAGCGTCCGGCCCTTGGCCGGTGTGGATGCGCAGCAGGTCGATATGCCGCACCCGGCCCTGGGCGATCGCTTCTGCCAGCGGCATCGTGCCCGTGGTCCGCCGGTGATCATTCGCGTTTCCAGCCGCCATCACAGCACACACCGCGTTAGGGTTGCCGGACTGCATGACACCGTTGACCACTTCGTTGTACCCGCCGTCACCGCTGACGGACACGATGAGCACGTCGCGGCCTCCGGCAGCCGCCTCACGCGCCAGCGTGACGGCATGGCCCGCATGCCCCGTTGGCTGCAGCCTGATATCCGGGGCATAGGACAACAGCTCCCTCAACCCGTCGCACAACTGCTCCGCCAACTTCGGTGCATCACCGGTGCTGTTGGGATTGAAGATGATGACAATCGATTCAAAGCTCCGTGCAGAATCCATCACGCACTCCAGTAAAAACTAGTGGATGCCCACCGTGCACCGACCCCGTCGAAAATACAAGGCCAGCCCCGGAATCCGCCTCGCCGCCCGGACAGCTGCCATGGTCCCACTTCATCATGAACAGGCCACGCAGGCCTAGAACCAGCACCGTTTAGCCGCCAGGCGGAGAACGCCGGCAACGGCGCTTCTGTCCTTGGACATTCAGCCCTGTCCAAGCCTGCCGGACATTTCCGTGACCAACAGCAAGGACTCACATACGCGGTCGAGTCGGTGCCGAGCGCTGCGGCCAACGACATACCCTTGGAATTGACGACCAAAGTAGCTCATCATTGCGCTTGGAACGACCGACCGATAAGCAGGCAAAGCGAGGAAAACGGTGAAGCAGCGTCACATCTCCGACGACGGCGGCGTGACCTGCCAACGCAGTCCAGATCCCGACGATTCCCCCGGGGCTCTTACGATCGACCAACTACTCCTTGAGAGCCGCATCGGGCTCGAGCGTGTTCACGCTTCGGATCTTGAGCGGGAGATGGCTGGGGGCGCCCTTGTTGTTGACACACGGCCGGTCGATCAGCGAGAACGCGACGGAGATCTGCCGGGAGCGGTCGTCATTGACCGAAACGTTCTCGAGTGGCGGCTCGACCCTTCCAGCCCCCACCGGCTCCCGATCGCTGACGACCCCGCTCGACGGATCGTGGTCGTCTGCAATGAGGGCTACAGCTCCAGCCTCGCTGCCCACACCCTGCAACGGCTGGGACTGACCCGTGCGAGCGACCTTATCGGCGGTTTCCAAGCCTGGGCAGCACTGCGCAAGCAGTCCGGCTAAAAAGCGTGTCAGGGCGGCGGACCGTTTCCTCGCCAAAGGTTGGCCGGCGCCGAGGCCCGGCCGCAGATAGCGCAGCGGACGACGCATCGACTGGTTTCGATGATCCAGTTGTGAACAGGATCGTCGACGACGAAACCCCTATCCATGGGCAATGGCCGCGGGTCAGAGGACTTTCTTCACCACACTGGACTTTAGTTGCATCCGCCCAAACCCAGGAACAGTCGCATCAATGTCGTGATCGCCCACGCCGTCCTCAATGAGTCGGATGCCGCGCACCTTCGTGCCGACCTTCACGACACCGCCACCGGCGCCCTTGACCTTGAGGTCCTTGACGATCGTGACTGTGTCACCATCGGCGAGCACATTGCCAACGGCATCCGTGAACGAAGCGGTCTCGGGCGTGGTCTCGGCCGAGTCTTTCGGCCATTCATGGCCGCACATCGGGCACACCAGCAAGGGGCCCTGCTCGTAGGTGAACGCCTCGTGGCACTCCGGGCAAGCCGGCAGACCGTCAGACATTGAAGCGGAATTCAACCACGTTCCGTAGCTGAATAACCTCAGGGTACGGCCTCCCTGAGCTAGGCCGTCATGGACCAGCGGACCTGTTTGGATCGCGATGCCGAAGGCCACGAGATTAGCCGGGGGGCGAAGTACCGCCAGCAAAGCTAGGACTCACCGCATCGCCACACGTAGAAACGTCAGGAGACCAGATCCTCATCAGCAGGTGCCTCTGACGAGTCGTCGGCGTCGTCTACCCAGGCGAAGGCTGCAGATACTGCAGCCTCGTCAGTCTTGAGGATGCGCAGTCCCGTGCGTGCGAGCGAGTAGAACTGGTCCACCCAGGCTGTAGCCAACTCGACGTTTCCTTCCATGTTTAGCGACAAACTGGGAATGAGGTGCATCCCGTGGAGAACATTCAAGCAGGGCTCCATCACATGCGTTTCCACTGACCACCATTCAGAGTGCGCTACCCCACTAGAGAGCGAGTACGTCTGCCGATAGAAGTCCAGGAGATCAGTTTCTTTAGCCATGTCGCGGATAGACTTGCCGTCAGCGAAGGTGTCTCGAGTATCGACTGTTCGGTGATCGAGCACGTCATCGTTGTGGCTTAGACGCTGGAGTTCGTCGATGCTTTCGCGAAAGCCAGCGGCTCGCGCTTCGTCAGGCAACTCGTCTGAGATGCGTGCGTAGAGCTTCGCCTTGCCGGCCCCATATTCCTGGAACTGCCTATAGATAGTTGGGTCCTGCTGCGCCATCCAGTGAAGGTAGATCCTGGTCTCTACCAACATGCGACCGATGTGTGCGCCGTGTTCCAGGCACCACAGATCGGGAGCACCCAGCACCGCCACGAGATCACGACCGGCACGGGCCACAAGCCCGGAAACAACTTCCTGTCGTTCGTTCGCGTACAGGTGGGCCGGGGCAGTTTCCAGCGCCTCGACGAAGCTGCTCAGCACGTCCAAAGTGAATCGGCGCAGGTTCTCACCGCCATCGGGCATGGAAGTTGGCTCGGCTTCATCGGGGTGGACGGACGATGCAACCCGCCCATCCTGTCGGCTGTCAGCTGGTTCCGCGGGGCCGCCGTCGGGGCTTTCGGCGTCCCGCTTCCGAATGCATCTGGATGTCATCGAGTTCGCTCCCCAGAACACGCGTGCCCACTTGATCGCTTCATCGAAGTGGTTTGGATCATCGGCCTGCACCACCCCTTTGTGTGCACCCCACATCGCACGCACCGTCGTGTCAGCCGACGCACGGGTGGCGAGGTCACCCGGGTAGTTCTTCAGCAGATCGATCGTGGGGCCGCTTGACCTGAACGTTCCGGCCTGGACGGTGCTCCAAGTACGGAAGCATTTCAGCAGTGCCTCATGATGGCCGTCCCGAAGGACAGAGAGCAGCGCATCCCGGATCAGTTCCAAGTCTCGTTGTTTCGGTGGTGTGACCTCGACGTCACCGACAAGCCACGGGGCCGGCAGATACGGGTACGATGCCAGCGCGCTGCGGACGCCTTCAGAAAGCAGGCCATGTCGGCTGGCCTCGTCGACGACGATTTCGGATGCATCGGAGAACTTGGCGTCCAGGGCAGCCAGATGCGAGAGTCGGCCGTCCAACGCCTCTGCGACCCACGCCACCTCTCCATGATGGGCGAGCCCTTCCTGTACAGCTTTCTGCCATTTCACGAACTGCCGGAAGCTGTCAGCGCCTTGCTCTGCAAGTACGAGTGCGGGCCAGAGGAGATCCGGGAAGTCGTCCTTGATCCAGTTCCCCAGAATTAACATGCCGGTCGCTGCTAGAGGAGACTTGAACACGCGGCCTTTTTTCACATGGCCAGCCATGGGCCCCGAGTGTTGGTTTGGCTTTCGGATGCTCATGTCAGAAATCTACCTCGTTGATCCGACACAGCCGACTAGCTTCGCAACCGCGTCGATGTGTCGATGGACCGCCCGCGCCGAACTCAACGGGCCTCCCGGCCGGCGCGTGCAGATTGGAGCGCCCGAGCAGTCAATTGCATCGCTGTGACAGCACCTAATAACCTCTGACATAACAACTGCCCAAAGGCCGTACGGGGCGGCCACCCAATGAAAAAACCTGTGGTGCACGCCTATGCGTTCGGCCTGTTATCCAAGCCGAAGCAGTTTCACTTCTGCCATGAATTCTTTGCGGGCAGGGGCCGTGCCACACCATCTCCGACTCTATGACAATGCTGTTCACTACCCGACTAGGAGACCAGAGCTTGAGCAGGTCATGCGGCAGCCCCTTCCGTGCTAACGGATTAGATGTTTCGGGCCCCTTTAGATCCTCGGACTCGAAAACGGCCTCGAGACTCGATTTGCCATGCAGCATCATGGCGTAGTGCGCCATCTGCCCTGTCTTCTCGAACATATGACGGAACACACTGAGGTAGGCATCTTGAGAAATCGAGCTAGGTGAGTAGTGGATATCCTCGAACACGGAGTGCGATCTTTCGTCCATTCAAGCGCTGAGCGCACTACTTGTATTTGCCTACTGTGGCGGCGTGTTCAATCTTGGCCGCCATGATATTGCCCTGATTCCAAGGTGAGCCCGTAGGGGACCTTGGTGCTCAACTCGACGGTGAACCGGCCCGGAGCCAATTTGGTCACCAAGATGCCTCTGGTGGGGTTGTTTCTGGCGACGTATTGAAGCTCCTGTACCGAGGCGTTTAGCTTCTCATCGGCTTCGGAGCTTGTGGCCGCCGCTACCGTGATGTGGGCAGCGGTTATTTTCATGTTTGACCTGCCTTTTCTTATAGATGTTCTTCCGGCTACGGGCCGGTCGGACCGGTTTCTGCTTTGACTGGTAGATGACTATTAGATCCAGCGTGGTGCTGCTGGCGTCCCATTTTTGCTGGAGAACACGCCGTTCCGGGAGCGGCCGCAGGCGAACGCCGTGATGTCCGACAAGGTGCCGGAAATGATGTCTGGGTCTGTAGAGGCTGCGTCGCCGAGTTCAGTGACGGTGGGGGCACCGGCGATTTTCAAGAGCAGATCCTTGTCCTGCCCGCGCGCCCTCCATGCTCCGGTGATGTCTCTGAGCAGGCGTTCGAGGACGTCTGGAGGGATTTGGTCGAAGTTGGCTCCGTTGTCTAGGTCGATCGCGTGTACCCAAACTTCGCGAGTGCGCATCCATACCGTTTCCGAAGCGGGGACCGTGCGGCCTTGGGCGGTTTTGATCTCATGGTTCCAGGCTGCGGACGGGGTGTCGCGCCATTCCACGTTGAGGTGGATGGCGGAGTGTTCATAGAGATTGCGCAGTGCGGCCGGGGACAGGGTGGCACCGTAGTCGATTTCATGGTTGCGTGCCTCGGCGGAGGTGTACATGGGGGTCTCGATGCCGGTATTGGCCCACTCCATGAGGCGGGCGATCGCGCGGGCGTTGTAGCCGACATGCGCGATGACGTGCGCGCGGGTCCAGCCGGGCAGCAGCGAGGGTGCACCGAGTTCGTCATCGGAGAGTTCGTTGAGCTTGCGGCCGAAGAACGCAGCGCCGCGGCGGGCGGTGAGCAGAGCTGCCTTCAGCTCCGGGTCCTGGGTGAGGTCCTGCCGTGCGACCATAGGTACTCCTTCGGGGAGGCGTGGAAGATCGGTGCGGCGCGGCCCGCGCAGTGACGGGCCACGCCAGGATATCCGTGTTGCTGCTAGACGATGGCGGGAACCACTGCCATTGCCCTGTTGCGCAGGGCGCCGAGGCCGTCGATGGAGGTCTCTACTGTCTGGCCGTCGGTGAGGTAGCGCTGGGGGTTGCGGGCGTGGCCCACACCGCCGGGGGTGCCGGTGATGATGACGTCGCCGGGGTTGAGGCTGATCATCGTGGAGATGTAGGAGACGAGGAATTCGGGGCCGTGGACCAGGTCGCCTGTGGAGGCTTCCTGCATGATTTCGCCGTCCACGGTGGTGCGGATGGTTCCGCCGGGGGTCCATTCGTCGGTGGTGACCAGGGTGGGCCCGAGCGGTGTGGAGTTTTCCCAGTTCTTGCCCTGCAGCCATTCCTTGGTGCGGAACTGCCAGGTGCGCATGGACACATCGTTACAGATCGAGTAGCCGGCGATGTGTTCTGCGGCATTGGCTTCGCTAATGCGGCGGCCGGATTTTCCAACCACGACGGCGAGTTCGGCTTCCCAGTCTATGGCCGTGTCCTCGGACGGCAGTTCGATGTCGTCGTTGGCGCCGATGAGGGTTTCGGCGTATTTGGAGAAGAGGGTGGGGTATTCGGGCAGCTCGCGGCCCATCTCGAGGATGTGGGTGCGGTAGTTCAGGCCCACGCAGACGATCTTGCCCGGCCTGGTTACCACGGAGGCCAGGTCCGCGCCGGCGGCCGGATGCTGTCGGCCGGTTGCTGTAGCGGCAAGGTTGCGCCAGTCAGGGTTGGTGAGGAGTTCTCCGACGTCGGCGAACCCGGGAATTTCTGTATATGTTTCGTCGTCCAGGCGGGCGGCGCGGGTGGATCCGTTGATGCGGAGGGTGGCGAGCTTCACTTGGTGGTTCCTTCGATGTAGGTGCGGTTGAAGTTCAGGCGTTCGATGATGGGGTGGTCGCCGAACTGAAAGAGGTCGAATTCGGTTTCGGCTTGCAGCGACCAGGCAGCCCAAGACGGGACGACGACCAGGTCGCCCTTTTCGAGAGAGGTGGTTTCGCCGTTGATCACAATGGCGCCGCGTCCTTCGAAGACCTGGTAAACGCTTGAGCCGACTTCTCGGGTGGTCTGGGTCTGTGCGCCGGCCCGGAGCCGGTGGAACTGGGCGCGGATGGTCGGCATGACATCGCCGCCGGTCGTCGGATTCACGAACCGTATGGCCGCGTGCCCTTGGGAAACGGTGGCCGGATGGCCTTCGTCCTCAAGTTTGAGCTGCTCGGCCAGTGCCCGGTCGGTGTGTTCCCACCGGTACGCGCCGATTGGGGAAGAGACGGTGTTGTCCAGCCCGGAGAGCGGGCGCAGGCCCGGATTGGCCCAAAGCCGTTCGGAGCGGGAGATGTCCGGGGTGGACTCGTCCGTGACCCGCTCGGTGCCGAATTCGAAGAACGCTGTGTCCGTGTAGTGCACGAACGGTATGTCCAGGCCGTCGATCCAGGCCATCGGCCGATCTGTCTCGTTGTGGTGGCCGTGGAAGTTCCAGCCCGGGGTCAGCAGGAAATCCCCGCGGGACATACGTACCGGATCGCCGTTGACAACGGTCCAGACGCCCTCACCCTCGACGACGAACCGGAAGGCATTCTGCGAGTGACGGTGCTCGGGAGCGGTCTCGTGTCCGCCGAGGTACTGGATCGCAGCCCACAAGGTCGGGGTCGCATAGGGGCGCCCGCCCAGCCCGGGATTCGCCAGGGCGATGGCACGGCGTTCTCCGCCTCGGCCCACCGGGACCAGGTCCCCTGCACGCTGTGCCATGGGCAGCAGGTTGTTCCACCGCCATACGTGCGGAACGGCTTGGGGCCTCGGATGCATCGGCATCAAATCGCCGATTTCCGTCCACAACGGGATCAGGTTCTCCGCGTCGAAGTCCTTATACAGCTGGTCCAACTGCTCTTGCTCCTCGGCAGTAGGTGCCGGAGCGAGCATCTGATTGTCGGTCATTAGGAGGTCCTTTATGTACTGAAGTCGATATAGCTGGTGTAACTAGCGGTCTGAAGAGCAAAGCCGACCGGTCAGCGGCTTTTGACCTCTAGTTCCATGAGGTCCCTGCCTACATGCAGTTTCCCTTTGTACCCGTGCCGGGCTTCCCTCCAGCGGCGGTCGGGAGTGGTCGCGGGAACCAGATGCGAAAGCACGAGGTTCTTGGCGCCTGCCCGTTCTGCCACGTCACGACCGACTTGCTCGATCGTGGTGCGCGAAGCAAGGAGGTGCTCTTTCACTGCCTGGCCCCATTCAAGAGGCAGTGAGGCAGCCAGTTGGTCTGCGAAATCGGGATCGATCACTTCATGCACCAGGTAATCGGCGTCCTTGGCCAGATCAATCAGATTCTCGCTGACGCAGGTGTCCCCGGATACAACTACTGATCCGTCGGGGGTGTCGAACCGATATGCAAACGACGGTGCGGTGGGACGATGATCCACCAGCGTGGCAGTGACGGTAACCTCTCCGTCTTTCCAGACGTGGATCGGTGTCTGAAGCCGCGGGGGTATGCCTGCTGGATCGATTTCCCAGAGTGAGCCGAGGTCTATGTCGTGGACTTCGAAGCTGGTGTCCGGCGAGGCAACGTTGCTGTCCCGGGCTCTGTCGTTGAAGTCGGCGGAGAACGCCTGGCGAAGGTAGCCGGTCATGTCCGTGATGCCGGGCGTCGGGTTGTCCGGGTTGAATGGTTCCGGCTCGGGACGGTTGGGCGGGAATACGCGGGTCATTGATCCGCGGTTGCCGGGTCCGAACACCTGCACGGGAGCGTTGGTTCCGTTGATCATGTTCATGCTTCCGGTGGAGTACATCGCTGGCCACTCCGCCACGTGGTCGCTGTGCATATGGGTAAAGAACACGCCGCGGATATTGCTGAATGCGTTCCCGCCAAAGCCTTCTCCGGCCAGACCGGCCGAAAGGAGCCGGACCTGTGAGCCATGGCCAAGATCGACGAGGTACACCTTGTCCTCGTAAACCACTGCTGTGGATACTCCAAGGCGCTCGTCCGTGAGAATGTTGGGGCCGCCTGCGGTGCCGAGCAGCACAAGCCGTGTTCGGGCCTTCTTCTTTCCCGGTCCAGCATGGGCAGGAGCTGGGGTGGCCACCAGGGCGGCTCCGATGGTGCCAAGCGTTGCCAGTCCGGCGCCTTGAAGCAATTGACGACGGGAAGCAACGGGAAGGCCTTCTAGGGCCGACGAGATGATGCTGCACATAGCAAATTCGCCTCTCTGGAGGTTCGCGTGGGGTTGCAGAAAAGAAGTGTCCGGCCCCAGCCGGAGCCGGACACTTGTGATCGCTCGTGCTGGCAGACCTGGAAGGGCAGAGCGTTTAGGTCAGACGCCTGCCACTTCCGGCGTGCCGATCCCGCCTGCCACGCTTTCGGCGCCGGGCAGATCCTGGGTGAGGACTGCGCGGTTGAACAAGCCCTGGTCGGCGACGATCGTCTGCCCGGTCATGAGGGTGTTGTGGCGGGAGGCGAGGAACGCGTAAAGCCAACCGTATTCTTCCGGCGTGGGCAGGTGTTTGAGCGGCATGAGTTCCTGGAACTGGGCCAGGAAGTTTTCCTTGGGGATGTCGGACTGCTTCATGTGGTCCATCCCCAGCGCGCGGGGTCCTTGCAGCTGGCTGTTCGCGATGCCGGAGGGGGCGATCCCGTTGACCCGCACGCGGGGCGCGAACTCGAAGGCCAATTGGTTCACGACGCTGCGTACGGCGCCCTTGCTCGCGGAGTAGAAGAGGCCGCCGCCGTCGGCAGCGTAGGCCGCGGTGGAAGCGGTCAGCACGATAGCGCCGTCATTTTGTTCCAGCAGGTCCACAAAGATCTTGGCCGAGAGGACGTAGCCCAGGACGTTGACGTGGAAAAGCTCGTCGAACAGCGAGGGAATCTTCTCGAGCGGTGTCTTCGCCAGGGGAAGGTTGCCGTCGAAGACGCCCTGGGATCCGATGAGGGCGTTGAGCTTACCGTAGCGGTTCTCGATGGCAGCCCGCATCGTCTGCAGGTCTTCGATGCTGCGGACGTCGCCCTGGCGGATCAGGATGCGGTCGCCGAATTCGGCTTCAAGGTCGGCGACCTTGGCGGCCGAGACTTCAAGGATGGCGACGTCGGCGCCTTCGGCAAGGCATTGGCGCGCTACGCCGAGGCCCAGGCCGGAGCCTCCGCCGGTAATCAGAACGACGTGGTTGTCTAGCAGTTGCACGGGTGCTCCCTGTATTGGTTGAGAAAATTTTGGTGGTCAGGTGCTGGAGGCCTGCAGGTCACCTGCTGCGGCCAGGGCCTCGTCCCAGCTGGCCTGGCGGCGCAATAGTTTGAGGTACTTTCGCAAAGAGCGGTCGCGCCCGCACGAGAGTACTGCGTGGAACGCTCCGGCGCTTCCGTAGAGCACGAGGTACTCGCTCGATTCGACCGAGCCCTCGGCCACCACAGAGGCGTCCTCTGGATGGCGGCGTCCGTAGCATTGAATTTTCCGGTCGAACTGGTCCGTCCAGTAGTACGGCACTGCGGTGTAGGGATCCTCACGCCCGGCAAGGATGTTTGCGGCGACGTGCCGGGCCTGCTGGGAGGCGTTGGTCCAGTGTCCGACGTGGGTGCGCGGACCGAGCAGCGGATGGTCGTACAGGGCGACGTCGCCGGCCGCCCAAACGCCGGAAACAATGGTGCGCCCGGCAGCATCGCAGACGACGCCGCCAAAGGTTTCGTCGGGTTCGACGCCGGATCCGATGAGCCATTCGGTGTTCGGCTGGATACCGGTGCCGGCTACCACGTACGGCGTTTGGTGCACGGCACCGTCGGAAAAGGTCAAGGTGTAGTCCCCCGGGCCGCCTTCGACCGCGACGACGAGGGCGCCCATCCGCAGGTCGGTGCCCTGGATCAGGTGCAGGTCCCTCAGGTCGGATGCCACCTCCGGTCCCACACTCTGATTAAGCGGCAGGTCTGTGGCACCGAAAACTGTGACATCAATGCCGCGGGTGCGCAGAGAGGCAGCGATCTCAAGACCAATGAAACTGGAGCCAATCAAAGTTATGCGTCCGTAGTTTGCAGCCGCACGGCGCAGCGCAAGTACGTCTTCGACGGTACGCAATGAGGGTAGCGGCTCTCCGGTTGCAGTGGTTACGCTGCGGGGACGGCTGCCCGTGGCGATCACGACGGCGTCCCAGGGCAGCGGATCCCCGTCCGTGGTGATGACGTAGTGCCGGTCGATGTCCAACCCGGCTGCTCCCTGTCCCAGCATCAGATCGATGCCCAGTTCGGCGAAATGCCCCGGGTCGCGCAAGGGGACGGCTTCGGGTTCCTCATGGGATGTCAGCAACTGCTTGGACAGCGGCGGCCGGTCATACGGCAGGTGCCGTTCGTCGGAGAGCAGGGTAATGGATCCGTCGAAGCCGCCTTGCCGTAATGTGTCCGCGACGGTAACCCCGGCCACGGACGCACCGGCGATGACGATGTTCCGGGGCAGGCCGGTCATGATCCTCCCTCGGGCCCGGACAGACTCAGGGCCTGCGCCGGGCAGGCGAAAACGGCCTCTTCGACATCCTCGCGGTCTTCTTCATTAATGATCTGGCGATGCAGTACGGCTGCGGGGCTGCCTTTGGGCAGCTCGAAGACGTCCGGGGCCAGGCCGACGCAGATTCCGTAGGCACGGCATTTGGCCGTGTCCAGATGCACCCGGATCGCCCCGTCTTGCTTTACGTCGGTGGATACCCCTGTCACAGGATCACCGCCAGGTTCGGGGTTTCAAGCGAGGTTTCGGTGTTGAGGACCCGCCGTGTCAGCAGCCTCGGCCCCTCTGAGGTGAGGCGGATGGTGTCTTCGCGGCGGGCAGGGACCAGATCGAAGTAGGGGTCGATGCCGCGCTGCCTGTACAGCAACAGGGCGCTGGCGACTGCGATGACGTCGGGACGGTCGGTTGGGGAGATTTCGATGCTGCCCACCAGCCGCATGGTCCGGGACGGCGGGACCTCCGAGTATGCGATGCCGGTGTTCAGGCGGGCAATGCGCGTACGCAGATGCTCTTTGGTGTCGCGCATGCGGTACCCCGGCTGCGCGTATTCCTGGCTGCGCGGCTCCGATGCCTGGCGGATCGGCACTTCGTAGAGCAGGTCTTCGTCAAGCAGGTCCAGCCATTCCCCTTCGCGGCCCTCGTCGAGCAGGCGTGACTCCGTGGCAAGGAACTGGGTTATCACGGCACGCAATTCCGCGTCGGTGTGGAGGTTAAGGTTGTCGGTGACAGTCATGGAGCTACTTCTCCTCGGTGGTCGTGGCAGCCGGCGCGGGGGCTGATGTTTCCCCGCGCATTACGTTCAGCCAATGGCGGTAGAACGCCAGCTGGCTGTGCTCGCCGTAGCCGGTCTGCCGCTGGATGCCGGGTCCCTTCCAGTCCGGGTTTGGTGACTGATCCACCTCGCTGTTGTTTCCTTGCTGGAAGTTGAACTTCATGCCGGTTTTCCGTGCCCATGGGCTGGCTGCGGCGCGTGGGATTCCTTCCCAGGCAACCGTGTCGTCCTGTTCAAAGATCCCTGCCGAACCGAACACGAACTGGCCGGTGGTGTAGGTCTCCTGAACCTCTTCCGGGGACTGAAAATCCCACACAAACTGCCAGCTCCACAGCTCAATCTCGCCGGGACCGATCGGTTGCCACTGCCGGAAGCTTGTGACCACCGAGACAGGCCCGCCGGGCACGGCCGGTGTCGCGAACCGGATCATGGACAGGTTCGGAAAGATGGTGCCGACCGTCGGGGGCTCGTGATTGACCATGTTCAGCTGAGCCTCGTCGAGACCGGACAGATCGAACTGCGACTTGATCTCGTCCGGGTACCCCCACAAGGTGAAACCGGGGTGAATGGCTTTGGTCCAGGCGTGGCCGACGAAGTTGTGGCCATTGCCGAAGTGGTAGGCCCGTGCGATTTCGCAAGAGAACTCCAGACCTTGGGAGACCTGGATCTCCTGGGTACCCCAGTGCAACACATCGAGGTGGTAGACGTCTCCGGAGAAGTTTTCCGCCGCGGTCTTCCAATCGGCTTTGACCTTGTAGCGATCCGGCGGGCCGGCAACCCGCATGCCCTGCGGGTGGAGGCCGACGGTAGCGTCGAGCATCCAGCCGGCTCCGCCCAGGTATTCGTCCAGCGGCGGAACGTCCTCGGACAGGGACGCGAAGATGAAGCCCTGGCGCGTGTCGACGCGGGGTGCACGCATCAGGCTCCAGTCATCGGGGTCCAACCGCTCTCCATAAGCGTCCTGCATGTGGGGAGTACCCACCAACTGTCCCTTGCTGTTGTAAGTCCAGCCGTGGTACGGGCATTTGAAGAACCGGGCGTTGCCGCTGTCCGTCTGACAAACCTGGGTGCCGCGGTGCCGGCAGAAGTTCGACAGGACATTTATGCCGCCTTTACCGTCCCGGGTGACGATGACCGGGTCCACTCCGATACGTCGCTGCACGAAGTCACCGGCGTTGGGAATCTCGGTCTCGTGTGCGACAAAGACCCAGTTGTTGGTGAAAATCCGGTCGATCTCCGCCTGGAAAACGGTTTCGTCATTGAAGATCTCTGCCGGCACCAGGTCCTGCGCGAGCCCTTCCTCGACCCGGTCCAGGATCGCGTCCAGCGTCCTGGACGGGGTCTGCGGAGGAAAAGTATCTGTTTGCGTCATGTCCGGTTGTCTCCTTCGACATGTTGTGGCCCTGCGGGCCGCACGAAAGTCCCCTGTAATGAATTGCATGAATCGGCACCGGCACCTTTTTAACCCTGTGCCGGGGGTCACATCCATTGCTGTCCGATCAGTTTAGGGAGCCTAGAGCTACCACCGGAAGTGAACGTTCGCGATGCCTGCCATCATTCAAATCGATAGTTCGGATGGCGCGGGGCCCCTCTGACAGCCTCACGGCTCAGCTGGGTAGCGGCGCGCCCTCCAGACGGCGGAACGGGCGGTTGAGCTGCTCTTCGACGAACGCCGCCTGTCCGGGCAGATGGGTACGCAGACCGTCCGCGAATTGCGGGAGGTGGTCGGCGGAAACAGCCATCTCCGCCATGAGAATGCGGTGGGAGACTTCTTGGACCAACTGTGCCCGTGGGGCGCGGAGCGCTGTGACGTCGCCGAGGGATTCCTCGACCGGACGTTCTACTGCGAGCTCGTCGGCCAGAACGACGGCGTCCTCCAATGCCATGGCGGCGCCCTGGGTAAGGTTCGGGGCGGAGGCATGCGCGGCGTCGCCGAGCACCATGACCCGGCCGCGGTGCCACGGCGGCGGCAAATGGACTTCGCTGAGGGGGCTGTACACGATTCCGTCATCCGGAAGCATTTCGCGCAGTTGGGCTATGAGGCAGCCGTAGCCGGCGAGGCGTTGGTCGAGGAATGTTTTGAAGTCGGCGGCCGCGTAGCGGGCGTTCTCGGGCTCCGCGCAGACATGCAGCAGGTACATCTGTGTCGACGACAGAGGGATGAGGCCGGTGTTTGAACGATCGCCGTGGAAGAGCATCGTGTGGTCCACGGCTGCGGGCCGTGGCAGCATCGCGCGCCACACGGCATATCCGGTGTAGGCAGGCTCGTATCTGTCACCGAACAGGCGTCGGCGCATCGGGGAGCGTATTCCGTCAAAGGCGGCAACGGCGACATACTCTGCGCGTGTTCCGTCCGTGAATCGCACAGCAACGCGGACTCCGTCGTCGTGGAAATCTTCCACCGTGGTTCCGTAACGGATCACGGCTCCGTGACCGAGCGCTGCATCGGTCAATATGTCGTGGAGGGCCGAGCGTCTAAGCGCGTTATTCGGCGGTACCCGCTCACTGCCGAGCCCGCAAACAGTCTCGATAATCGGTGAACCCTGCCAGTCGTAGTGGGTGTTTCGGTCGAACGCAAAACCGACCTCCAGGCATTGCTCAAGAACGCCCAGAGCGTCGAGAGCCCGCAGCGAGTTGCCGGGCTGGTTGATGCCCACACCGACGACCGCGTTGTCCGGCTTGAGCTCGACGACGTCCACCTCGGCGCCATTGCGTGCGAGGGCAGCGGCAGCCGCCAAGCCGCCGATCCCTGCCCCCACCACCAGATATTTTTTTACAGGCAATCCGACCACCGCTTTCTTTTGGTGTTCCAGTTTCCGTACGGTAGTTGGCACACTAGGCGCGCCGGCCTGGCTTCGGAACGGGATATTGTCGATGAGAGGCATCGCGGCGGTCAATACCTGAAGTTTATGCGTCCGCCGGTGCGGCGAAACGTGGATTCCCGGCAGCCTTGACTGGCCCGTCTCCCCTTCCCGAAAGGCAGCAGAGTATGGCGAAAAACCTGGCCAACATGGATCTGAACCTGTTGGTAGCCTTGGACGCGTTGCTGGCAGAGCGTAACGTGACGCGCGCGGCCGAACGCCTGCTGGTGGGCCAGTCGGCCATGAGTTCGACGCTGGCGAGACTGCGGCGTCTGTTTGACGACCCTTTACTGGTGCGGGAGGGCCGGGGGTTGGCAGCGACGCCGTTGGCAGAAACGCTCATCGACCCGGTGCGCCAGGCCCTTGGCATCATCGAAGGGGTCCTGACCGTGCGCAGCAGCTTCGACCCCGCTATCGACCACCGTACTTTCACAATTAGCGCCAGTGACTACGTCACGCTGGTTTTGCTGCGGCCCTTGATCGAAAAACTGGCCAAGGAAGCACCGCATGTGCGGGTGACCATTATCCCGGTGTCCGCCGGAGACTACACCGAGGATTTGAGGCGGGAACAAGCGGACCTGCTGATTGTTCCTAGGGAGCTGCTTCCGGCACAGACAGGCTACGCGCAGGCCCCCTTGTTCTCGGATGAGTACGTCGTCGCAGTGGACGCGGACAATCCGGACGTCGGAAGCGAGATCGGCATCGATCAATTCAGCACGCTGCCCTACCTCGCCTATCAGTCCGCTGGGCGGGCCTCCTTGGCCGATCTGCAGCTGGACCAGCTGCAAATCCGTCGGAACGTGGAAGTAACAGCCCAATCCTTCCTGATCGCACCATTGCTCCTTCGGGGGACGCGCCTGATCCTGTTGGCCCATTACCAGCTCGGGCGGCTCCTGGCCCAACAGCACCGGCTACGGCTGCTGGAACCGCCCATGCCGCTCCGCCGGCTGGAACAGGTGATGGTGTGGACTCCGCGGCACAACACCGATGCCGGCCATGAGTGGCTTCGCGAGCGCTTGTTGGAAGTTGCAGGCGAGCTAACCGCTCCAGAGAAACGGATGGTCTAGCGGCCCGGGCATTGACCGAGTCAATGCCACGCATGCCGTATCGACCACTTCCGGGTCACTGCCGCGCCTCATAGCGTGCAGGGTAGAAGCGCTCCGCGCACGGACCTCCATCTGTGCAGAGCCCAGACCTACGCAGAGAGGCGTTTTGCCGTGTTTGAGATCTTTCCCGAGAAGTACGTGTGGAACCTGTCGGCCAACATTGCACTGAGCAGCGGCGGGGAAATCGAGGAAATCCTCGAGGCCTGCCGCCCCCTCGTCGAGGCCCAGAACCGCGGTGAGGAGCCAGGGACGGAAGCCTTTTTCGAGTCGTGGCAAACGGTCGCTGACCGGCAGGTCGAGCTGGCGCACGAGAACATTCATGCCGGGCGGGAACTCAGCGCTGCCACCCGCCTGCGGCGAGCCGCGATCTACTACCAAATATCGGAGCGCATGCAGAGCCGTTGGTTTACGCCCCGTGAAGGTGCTTACAAGAAGATGCTCGCGGCCTTCGCCGATTCTGTTCGCCTCGGCCGGGAGAATTGCGAATTGGTAGAGGTGCCCTACGGCGACTCGACGCTTCCGGCGTTGATAATCCGTGCGGAAAACGTTGATGGGCCGGCACCGGTGATGGTGCACTGCAACGGCTTGGATAGCAGCAAGGAGATGATCTACTGGTCTGGCATCGGCCAGGAGTTGGCCCGCCGCGGAGTCTCCACGCTCATGGTGGACCAACCGGGTACCGGCGGTGCCTTGCGACTGCAAGGGCTCACCGCCATCCATGATAGTGAGCGCTGGGCCTCGGCCTGTGTGGATTTCCTTGAGCAACGCCAGGACGTGGACCCGAAGCGGATCGGAATGATGGGCTGGTCACTCGGAGGGTACTTCGCTCCCCGGGCGGCAGCCTTCGAGAAACGGTTCAGCCTCTGCGTGGCCTGGGGCGCCAACTATAACTGGGGTGAGTTGCAAAAACGGCGGCTCAAGCGTGAGGGCGACCGGCCGGTACCCCACTACTGGGACCACGTGCTCTGGGTCTGGGGACAGGACAATGTCGAGGAGTTCATGGAATTCGCTCCCCGTGTCACCTTGGAAGGGGTGGTGGAGCACATTACCGTCCCGTTCCTGGTCACTCATGGCCAGAACGACCGGCAGATCCCGTTGGAATATGCGCAGGCGCAATACGACCACGCGGTGAACAGCCCCAAGCGTGAACTCAAGATTTTCACGCCCCGGGAGGGCGGTGTGGAGCATGTGAGCGCGGACAACCAGCCGGTCGCCACGAACTTCATCGCCGATTGGGTTTCAGAAAACATCTAGACCTCCTTTGCGGCGCTGCCCGCGCCACGACGACGAGCCCCGCGCCGGCCTCCTCCGCACCAACGGAGGAGCCCGGTGCGGGGCTCTTAGTGCTGCCCGTCGGAGTGTCCGCCCGGTCGAACCCGTCTCCTCAAATTGTTCGTGATGTACGCATTGATCACATCAATGACAGTCATGTGTTTTCGGTCCCTTCCGGGGCGATGGTGACCTGCACGACAGTTGAACCAACGCTCGAATCGGAGCGCACTAGCCGCCCGCTGTGCCGGCGGAAGAAACCACCAATCAGGAGAACACCCGTGGAAAAGCTCCTCTCCCACATTGCCCATCTTGAAATCGCCAGCCCGGATGTCGAAGCTTCAGCCGAGTTCTACGAGAAGCACTTCGGTCTGCGGATCGTCGACCGTATCGACGGCGCCGTCTACCTGCGCTGCTGGGGCGATTACTACCGCTACAGCCTCGTGGTCCGCGAAGGCCGGGCCCCCGCACTGACCCGCATGGCCTGGCGGACCGAAAGCGCAGAGGCACTGGAGGTCGCGGCGGCACGTGTGCAGGAATCCGGCATCGAAGGAGCCTGGGTCGAAGGGGGCAACGGCCACGGCCGTGCCTTCGAATTCGTTGGCCCCTTCGGACACCCCGTTCGCCTGCTCTGGGAGCTGGACCGCTTCGAGTCCGGGCCGGAGTTCGCTTCGATCTATCCGGACCGTCCCGAGAAACGCTCCAGCCATGCCGCCGCCCCCCGCTTCCTGGACCACGTCACCATTGCCAGCACCGACGTCGACGGATTCGCCGAATGGCACCGCGATGTTCTGGGATTCCGCCTGATGGCGCGCACCCAGCTCGACGACACCAACGTCAGTGTCTTCTCCGTGCTGACCACTAACGAAAAGTCCCACGACCTCGGCGTCGTCCTGGACCACTCCACGACGCCCGGCCGCGTGAACCACATCGCTTTCTGGGTCGACACCCACGAGGAACTGCTCATCACCGCCGACGTACTGATGGAAAACGGCACCCCGATGGAGCACGGCCCCGGCGTGCACGGTATCGGCGAGCAGCAGTACCTGTACTTCCGCGAACCGAGCGGCCTGCGCGTCGAGCTTAACTCCGGCGGCTACCGGAACTACGTGCCGGACTGGGAGGCCAACACCTGGACGCCCAGCCGGGGCGGCAGCAACTTCTACCGCAACGCACCGATCCCCGACTCGATTTTCCAGTCCTTCCCGGCCGCGGACGGCCTGACCGCCACCGAAGAAGGGATCCACCCGGATATGTACGAGGCACTCGTCAACTCCTAACCCCCTCGCGGGCTGCGCAGGCCGGCCACAACCGCCGGCGCAGCCCGCAGCACCACGTCCACATCACAAGCGGGTTCCACCATCCTCTGGAGAAGCCATGGCAAAAATCAGCCCTTATCGGGAGTTCAGCACAGGTTGGCCGACACTGTTGTCGGTGACCGTCGGGTCCGCCGTCGGTGTGACTGCCCTCCTGTTCTATAGCCTCGGATCCTTCACGTCGTCCTTGGGTGCGGAGTTCGGGTGGAGCCGGGCACAGGTCTCGTCGTCTTTCCTCTACACGACCATCGCCCTGACCGTGATGGCTGCACCGCTCGGCTGGCTGCTCGACCGGTTCGGGCCGCGACGCATCGCGCTGGTGTCAGTTCCGGGACTCACGGTTTCGCTGCTGCTGCTAAGCCAGTTCCACGGCGGACTGACGGCCTTCCACCTGCTCTTCGGCCTGGCCGGACTGCTCGGGGCAGGAACCACCTCGGTGGTCTACACGAAAGCCCTGAATTCGAAGTTCTTCGCCAAGCGCGGAATGGCGCTGGGCATCAGTCTCGCCGGCCTCGGCGTGGCGGCACTGGCGCTCCCCGCGCTCGTCACCGCCGTCGTGCAGCCCTTCGGTTGGCGGGCCGGGTTCCTGGCCCTCGCAGCCCTCTCGCTGCTGGTCATCCCGTTCGTGTTCTTCGGTTTCCGGACGGATCCGGCGGCACCACTTGCGCCCCTTCAGGCCGTCGGTGCCACGCGCCGGGAGGCACTGAACTCACGCACCTTCTGGATGCTGCTCGCCGGCTTCCTGCTGGTGGGCGGCTCCGTCCCCGCCATCATCCCGCACATGGTCCCGCTCCTCACCGACGCGGGCCTCACACCTCAAGCCGCCGCAGGCATCGCCGGACTCATCGGCTTGGGCGTCATCATCGGGCGGCTGTGCATCGGCGCCCTCGTTGATCGGTTCCATGCCCCTTTCGTCGCCGCACCGCTGTTCCTGCTGACCGCACTGGGATGCCTGCTGCTGCTCTGGGGAGGACCACTCATGGCCCCTGTGGCCGCGTTCATGGTGGGGCTTTCGTTCGGAGCCGAGGCCGATCTCATCGCATTCTTCTGCGGCAACTACTTCGGCCTCCGCAGTTACGGCTTCATCTACGGCCTGATCTACGCCGCATTCTCCGTGGCAATCTCGATCGGCCCGATCTGGGCCGGAGCCTTTTTCGACCGGACTGGCAGTTACGACGGCGCCCTCATCACCGTCGCGGCATTGCTGGCCGCGGGCTCCGCGGTCGTACTGGCCCTGCCCCGCGAACAACGCTACGCCCGGACCCAGGACACGCAGAAACATCCCGAAACTCTGCCGGCCACCACCGGCGCCTGAACGGGCTGGTCCTGCGCGGGCACCCATACCAACTTCGACACCAACCACTATCCAAAGGAGTGATGGACCTTGACCCTCACCACCGATTTTCCCGGCGCTGTGCCGGCCGAGACGACCCACGGTTGGGCCATCGGCACCGACGTAGGCGGAACGTTTACTGACCTGTGGCTGCGCTCCCCCTCCGGCGAGTCCTACGTCTGCAAGTCCCCGACCACCGCAGACGTCGTCACCGGCGTCATCAATGCCATCCACCTGGCCGCCGAGCTGGCCGGACTCAGCACGCGGGAACTGTGCGGGCAGGTCCAGCGGTTCGGGCATGGCACCACTGTCGGCTTGAACGCACTGCTCACCGGCCGTTCCGCCAAGACCGGACTCATCACCACCCGTGGCTTCGGTGACGTCTTGGAAATCGGCCGGTTGCGGCGGGGCACCGCCAGCCTCAAGGGCCTGGACCTGGGGGATTACTTCCTGCGCGGACAGGTCCCCCCGCTTGTCCCCCGTGAACTTGTTGTCGAGGTCACTGAACGGGTGGACGCCAACGGCGGCGTGCTCACCCCAATCGACATCAAGTCCGTTCGCAAGGCAGCGGAAACGCTGAAGGCTGAGGGGGTGGAAGCCGTGGCCATCTGCCTGCTGTGGGCTACCGAATACCCCGGCCACGAGCAGGCTGTCGCCGAGATCATCGCCGAGGTCCTCCCCGACGCGTTCGTCAGCACGTCCCACGTCATCGCGCCCTCCGTCGGCGAGTACGCCCGGGCATCCACCACCACTGCCAACGCCGCGCTGGGACCCATCGCCGGGCACTACCTGCTCAACTTGGAACGCGAGCTGCGCGCCCTCGGCATGAACGCACCGATCATGATGACCACCAATGCCGGCGGCGTCGTCCCGGCGGGAACGATCACCTCGTCCCCGGTCAACGGTCTGCTGTCAGGTCCGGCCTCCTGCGTCGTCGCTGGGCAGTCCCTGGGCAAAGAACAGGACCGCCCGAACATCCTGACCATGGACGTCGGCGGCACCTCGTTCGACGTCGGCGTCGTCGTCGACGGCGTGCCGCTGCTCCGCGAAGACGTTACATTTGGCGGAGCGGACATGCGCGTTCCCTCGGTCGACATCGCCAGTGTCGGCGCCGGCGGCGGTTCCATCGCGGCTGTCGACGGAGGGATCCTCAGCGTCGGCCCGCGCAGTGCCGGCGCAGTCCCGGGCCCCGTCTGCTACGGCAAGGGCGGCACGGAGCCGACCACCACCGACGCTGACCTGGTGCTCGGAATCCTGGACCCGGATGCCTTTGGCTCCGGTGGCATCACCTTGGACCGCGAGGCCGCGGCCCGGGCCATCGAGGAGCAGGTCGGCCGCCCGCTGGGCTTGAATGCCATGGAAGCCGCCCGCGCGATCCGCGTGGTGTTCGACACCACGATGTCTGACTTGCTGCGGTCGGTCACGATTGAGCGTGGCCACGACCCCCGCGAATTCACGCTGGTAGCTGGCGGCGGCTCGGGCCCCTCTCATGCCTGGGCACTGTGCCGCGAACTGGGCTTGGGAGGATTCCTGGTCCCGGCTACCGCCACCGCCCAATCCGCGTACGGGGCTGGAACCAGCGACCTGAAGACCACCTCGTCGCGCACCAGCTACATCCGGCTTGCCAGCGGCGCCGCCCCCACCACCCAGCACGCCGAAACGCTCACCCAAGCCATGGCAGCCACCACCCGGGCCGTCCTGGATGCCATCCCCGATCCCGACCACGCTGCGGTCACCCATACTGTCGCAGTCCGCTACCACGGCCAGGCCCATCACCTGGATGTGGTCCTGCAACAGTCCCCGGACGCGCAGGACGTCGCCGACATGCTGTCCCGATTCGAGGCCGACTACGAATTGCTCTTTGGAGCCGGCTCCGGATTCCGGGAGGCCGGATTCGAGATCCTCTCGGTCCGCTCCGTGGCATCCCGTGCCGCCGAAGTTCTGGCCTCCGCTTCGAACGGTGAAGCCTTCGAGGACCGCGGAGTTCGTCCCGTCGTTTTCGACGACCCGGATACCCCCGAGAACACCCGTGTCTACGGGTGCCGATGGCCGGCCGGCGGCCAAAAACTCGCCGGACCGTGCCTGATCCATCTGCCCGGTTGCGTCGTTGTAGTGCCGCCGGGTGGTTCCGCCGAAACCGACGACGCCGGCGTCATCCATGTGAAAGTAGGAAACCAGTGAGCCTCCTCGAGACCTCCACCATCCCCGTAGCCGCAGCAGCGGTCCCCGGAACCGACCCCGTCACCGCACAGGTCGTGCGCAGCCGGCTCGTCGCGATTACCGACCAGATGCGCGTCGCGCTGCAGTCGGTCAGCGGCAGCCCGACCGTCACCGAGGCCAGTGACTTCTTCACCGGCCTCTACCTGCCGGACGGGTCCTTCGCCACCATGGGCCACCAGGTAACGTTCGAAGCACCGCCCGTCGGGGCACTGATCCGGCACCTGCGCCAGAGCAACATGATACTGCGCGACGGCGACCGGATCATCGGCAACGACCCGTTCATCGGAGCACTGCACCAGAACGACGTGCAGATGTGCGCCCCCTTGGTGGTCGACGGCGAAATCGTCGCCTGGGCCGGGGTGATGGCCCACGAGACCGACATGGGCGGCATGGACTTCGCGTCGTGGTCGCCGAAAGCCAAGGAGATCTGGCAGGAGGGACTGCGCATCCCCGCGGTGAAGCTGGTCGACGGCGGTGTCCTGCGCGACGATGTCCTCGATATGATCCTCGCCGCTACCCGCCTGCCGGCCCAGGTTGGCCTGGACATCCGCGCGTTCATCGCCACACTGAACGTTGCCGCGGAACGTCTCACCGAGCTCTGCCGCCGCTACGGAACCCCCGTAGTGCAGGCGGTGATGGTCGCCATGGTGGCCGACTCCGAGCAGCGCATGCGCCAACGCCTGCGTGAAATTCCGGACGGTGTGGTTCATACACGCGACTTTCTGGAACACGACGGCCACACCGACAAGCTCTACACCGTCGACCTCCTGGCCACGAAGAAGGGTGACTCCCTCATTCTGGACTTCTCCGGATCCTCGCCGCAGGCCCAGGGATTCGTGAACTGCTCACGCGCAGGCCTAATGGGCGGCGTGGCCGGCGCGCTGATCCCCACCCTGGGCTTCGGCCTGCCCTGGAACGACGGGCTCCTGCGCCCCGTCGAGGTCACGGCGCCCGACCGGCTGATCTGCACCGCCATGGCACCTGCCCCGGTGGGCAGCGCCACCGTCGAGACCATCTGGGTGGTCAGCAACGTCGTCTCGGCTGCCCTCAACAGGCTGCTCACGGCAGCCCCTCAGCACGGGCACCGCGCCCAGGGAATCAGCAGCGGCACCATGGCCACCTTCAACCTAAGCGGCATCAACCAGTACGGTGAGAAGTTCGGCCTGCACCTGATGGATCCACTCGCGGGCGGGTTCGGTGCGTTCACTGCACATGACGGGCAGGACGCGGCCGGTCCCATCAACGCGCCCTGCCCGTCCATCGCGGACGTGGAGGTCAACGAACAGAAGACTCCGCTGGTCTACCAATACCGGCGTCTGGCCCAAGACACCGGCGGCGCGGGCCGCCGCCGGGGCGGCGTCGCCGCGGAAGTTGCCCTGACCGTGTCCATCCCGGAAGCCGAGGCACTGGTGATGACCCACGGCGCCGAGGTACCCAACTCCGCGGGCCTCTCCGGCGGCCTTCCGGGCGGAACCATCAGCCAGGCATTCGCGCCCGGGTTCCTGGACCGCGAGGATCCATCCGCCGAGCTGAACGCCTCGGTGCAGGTCCCGGAAGCGTTCCGGGACCTGGGCTCGAAACCCGGTGCCTTCCCCATGCGTGACACGGATGTCTTCGCCGTGACCTGGCAGGGCGGCGGCGGGATCGGCGACCCGCTGGACCGCGATCCCGTCGATGTGCTGGCCGACGTGCGCCGCGGCGTCGTCAGCGTGGCGGCTGCCCGGGAGACCTACGGCGTCGTTCTCATCGGTGCAGACACCGGCCGGCCCTCCGGCTGGGACGCCGACAGCACGCTCCAACTGCGGCGCGACCTTCGGGCGCAGCGTCTGGATGTTGATCCGGGGACGCTTCCCCTGGCCGCCGAAGCAGTGGGTCCCGGTATCGTTCCCCAGGGGATCGCCGCCGGGGAGCGCTGGCTCGCGCTCGGCGACCGGCTGCGCGCCGTCGTCTCCGCAGCCGGACAGTGGCGCGTGCAGACGCTCTCCGGCACCGTACTCTCCATCGGGTCCACCAGGTGGCGCGACGGGGCCATGCGCATCGATCTACCCCTCCCCCATCGTGTCGGCAGAACCCTGCACCGGGACCTTAAGGCCACCGGCTGGCTCTGCCCGACGAGCGGCGCCCTGCTGGCCGTTGACATCCACCTGGTCGCCGAAGAGCCCTTCCACGACCTCGAACTAGACCTCGCCTCCGGCATCACTGCCGATCTGGCAATCACCACAGAGGAGAACTGACATGGCCAAAAACGCCGAATTCGGCCCGCGCAAGGTCATCGTGACCGTCGCTCCCACCGGAGGGATGGCGACCAAAGACAAAGTCCCGAACCTGCCCGTCACCCCGGAAGAAATCGCCGACGACGTCGTCGCCTGTTACGAGGCCGGCGCAAGCGTTGCCGCCATCCACGCCCGCCGCCCCGATGGCCTGGCAACCTGCGACCCGGACACGTATGCCCGCATCAACTCCCTGATCCGGTCCCGCTGCGACATTGTGCTGAACAATTCCACCGGGGGTGGCATTCACGGAGACATGATCCACCAGTTGGACAACGGCCTGTGGGAGATCGACTTCAACGAAAGGATCAAGGGACTCGACGGCGCCGGAGCGGAGATGTGCACGCTGGACGCGCACACGGTCTGCGCCCACGGCGGCGGCAGGGAACTGCTGGTGACCACCACGCCGTCGCGTTCGCGCTGGCTGGCCGAGCAGATGAGGGCGCGCGGAATCAAGCCCGAATGGGAGGTCTTCAGCATCGCGCACATCATCCAGGACGTGACGGAACTGATCGAGGAGGGTCTGGACGAGGCACCGCATTTCATCAACATGGTCCTCGGCGCGCATAAGGGATTCCAGGGCGCACTGCCCTACACCCCCAAGCTGCTGCAGAGCATGGTCGAACACCTCCCGGAAGGATCCATCTTCAACGTCAGCGCCATCGGCCCCGCTCAGCTGCCGGCCACGGTCCACGCCTTGCTTTTGGGAGGGCATGTCAGGGTCGGCCTTGAGGACAACCTCTCCTATGAAAAGGGCGTCCCGGCCACCAATCTCGCGCTGGTCGAGCGTATGGTGCGCATCATCCGTGAACTCGGCATGGAACCGGCAACCCCCGCAGAAGCCCGCACCCTTATGGGCTTGCCCGCCCTGGAGCGGGACACCGCCAGTGCAGTGACGGGCTGAGCGATGGAAAATCCTGGGAGCCTGCGCGGACAAACCACCGTCGCCTGGGTCGATACCGATGCATCAGGTCGGATCCACTTCACTTCTGCCTTCCGCTGGGTCGAGGCAGTGGAGCACAACGCTTACCGGACGGCAGGGCTCGGAGATCACATCCGGTCACTCCCCCGCCTCAGCGTTGGCGCCACCTACCGGCGGCAGCTGACTGCGGGGGACCGTATCGAAATCGAACTGCGGATGGCCCGCATCGGGAACACTTCGATCGGTTACGACTGGACGATCCTCCACAACGGCGAGTCGTGCATTGACGGCCACCACACCGTTGTCCACGTCGGATCCGAAGGGAAGCCCTCTCCCCTCCCCGAGAAGTTGCGGGCCCTGCTCGCAGAACCCGCTCCCGCCTAAACAAGTAAGCTCTCGGCCCGCCCGCCTGATCTGCTCAGTGGACGGGGCCGTGAGGCACGCTCACCGGGCGTGCCAGGTTCCACCAGCTACATCACCTGTTCAACGACGAACGAAGGAATCCAATGATGCACAAAAAGATCTGGCTCGCAGCGGCATTCACGGCCGTGGCACTCAGCACCGCAGGCTGCAGCTCCTCCGGGGCGGCGACACCAAATGGGCAAGCGAGCGGCCCGGACACCAACTTTGCTACGATCGCGGACGCGGATTTCGCCGGCACAAGCGGAAAGGCCCCGACAGCCACGGTCGAGACGGAGCCCGGCCAGGACGTCTGGATCCTGTCCTGCTCCCAGATGTCCGAGGGATGCGCCACGGTCAGCGCTGCCGCGACAGAGGCAGCCGAGCTGCTCGGATGGGAAACCACAGTCTACGACGGTGCATTCGGCGTTGGCGGCGCCTATTCAAATGGAGTCCGACAAGCCATCGCAGCCAAGGCCGACGCGATCATCGTCGTGAGTGTTGACTGCAACCTCATCCAGGCGCCGCTTCGGGAAGCCAAGGACGCAGGGATTCCCGTCGTCCAGGCCTTCTCCTTCGACTGTGACGACCCACAGGTCGGTGGGGAGCCATTGTTCGCGGCCTCCATGAAGATGACCGAGGAACACCCGGATCTGGCAAGCTGGATGCAGGAATGGGGCGCTGCCAAGGCCCGGTGGATCATGTCCGAAACGAATGGCGAAGCCAAAATCATCAACACTGTCTTCGACGGTAAGATCCTGGGCAACCACGCCAACAAGGGCTTCACCGAACAACTTGCCGAGTGCGGCAAGTGCGAAATCCTTGAGGACGTACACGTCGCCGACTCCGACATCGCCTCCGGTGTCTTGCGCCAGAAGTTTTCCGCAGCCTTGACCGCGAATCCGACGGCGAACGCCACCAACGCTCTCTTCGACGGATGGATGAGCGCGTCCGGTCTGGCCCAGGCCATTAATTCTTCGGGCCGGGGTGCCACGATCGCCGCCATGGGCGGCGAGGGCCTGGCGCCCAATATGGGCTTCATCAAGGAAGGCAGAGGCCAAAGCGCAGCCGTCGCCTATGACGCCGAGTGGTTGGGATGGGCCACTGTAGACGTCCTGGCACGCGCCTTCGTCGGACAGGAACAGGAGGTCCAAGGCCTGGGCTGGCAGACGGTGGACGCCGCGCACAACACGCCCGACGGGGAATCGGCTTACAAATCGGCGTATGACTTCCGCGCCGACTACCGGACCGCCTGGAACGTTAAGTGACAGCGCCCCGTCTCGCTCTTCATGGTTTACGAAAGGCTTACGGGAACACAATTGCGCTGGATGACCTCGGCCTCGAGATAGGGGCCGGGGAGGTCCATGCCCTGTTGGGTGCCAACGGGTCAGGGAAGTCCACGCTCGTCAAAATTCTGGCGGGCGTGACAACCGCTGACGCCGGGACCATCTGCCTGGCAGGCCGGGAACTGGCAGCACGGAATGTGACCCCGCAAGAGTCGAAGAACCTGGGACTGCGCTTCGTTCACCAGGATCCCGCAGTGTTTCCCACAATGTCGGTAATGGAAAATCTGGCCCTCGGCCATGGTTATCAGACAAGCCTAGGACGTGTTTCCTGGTCGGCTCTAAAGCAGCGGGCCGGGGCCCTGATCGACCGTTTCGACCTCGATTGCTCGCCTGAGACAAAAATCGGGCGACTCGGTCCTGCCCAACGGACGATGGTTGCCATCGCACGGGGGCTCCAGGACGAGCTCGATGACGCGAACGCCGGCCATTTGTTGGTCCTTGATGAGCCGACGGCATCACTCTCCGCCACGGAGGCCGACCTTCTGCTGAGCTACGTACGCACTCTGGCGGATAAAGGGACATCAATCCTCTACATCACGCACCGGCTCCACGAGCTCCAGCAGGCCGCCGACACTGTGACCGTCATGCGAGACGGGGCGAGGGTCCATACCGGGCCTTACAAGGCGGACTCCCTCGACGACCTGACCGAGCACATCGCTGGACAGGCACTGGGCGAGGTCTACCCGAGGCCTGCCGCGGCACCGGCAGAACCGGTCCTGACACTCGAAGGGTTGTCCGCTCCCGGGCTTCAGGACATTTCGTTCGCCGCCCACGCAGGGGAGGTACTAGGAATTGCAGGCTTTCTTGGCAGCGGGCGCAGCCACTTGTTGGAATGCCTTTTCGGGTCGGCTCCGTATAACGGCAGCGTCATTGTCGACGGGCGACGCGTTCCCGACTGTGACATCAGGGCGGCCATGGACGCCGGTATAGCCTTGGTTCCCGAGGACAGGCTCGGCGTGGCGGGGTTCCCTGGCCTCTCGCTACGGGAAAACCTCTCGGCTGGCCAGACAGACCGCTACTGGCGCAAGCTCAGGCTCGATGCCCGCCGTGAGCGGACGGAATCTTCTGCATTACTGGCCGAATACCTTGTGAAATCAGACTCTCAGGAGCAACCTCTGTCCTCATTGTCAGGGGGCAACCAGCAGAAACTGATTATGGCCCGATGGCTGCGCAGGTTCCCGCGCGTCATGCTGCTCGATGAACCAACGCAAGGCGTCGACGCGGGCGCCCGTCCCGAAATTTACCGCATGATTCGATCCCAAACGGACGCCGGAGCGACCGCCCTTGTCGTCAGTTCCGACTTTGAAGAACTGGCGAACCTCTGCGACCGGGTGCTGATCCTCAACAACGGCCGCATCATCCACGGAGTGGCTGGTAGCGAACTGACGGCAAACAACTTGACCCGCCTTTGCTTCAACCATGACGAAAGCAGGACAGCATGACCGCCACCACGACTGCAGCGAATCACCGCAAGCCGGCGCAACGTCCGATCAGCACTTGGGGCCGCACCCGACACCAAATCGTAGAAAACTACGGTCTGGTCGGAGTCTCGATCATCGTCTTCGTCTTTTTCTGCCTCTACGGCCAGACCGCCGGCATTTTTCCATCGCAAGCAAACATCACTACAACAATCGGCAACTCGTCAGTCGTCGCCTTGGCAGCGCTTGCCACCGTCATCCCATTTCGGGCTGGTTTCCTCGATCTGTCCGTTAGCGCCAATATCGGTGTCGCCTCCGTCGTGACGGCCGCAGGCATGGCACACTTCGGGCTGCCCTTATGGGGAGCCATCGCGGCCGGCGTGCTGTCAGGGATTTTGGTTGGAGCTTTGAACGGCTTCCTAGTGACCGTCGCGAAGCTTGACGTCTTTATCACTACGTTAGGCATGGCAACCATTCTTTCCGGGATCCTTCAGTGGTACACCGGCGGAATGCCCATCACCACAGGCCTGTCGCTGGCCCTACAGGACTTCGGCTCGTTGACGTGGTTCGGGATCCCGCGCCTGGTATTCCTGCTCATTCCGGTCATCGTGATCGCCTGGTACCTGCTTGAACACACGCCCTTCGGCCGCGAGCTGACTGCGATCGGCTCAAATCCACGGGCGGCCCACATGGTTGGCATCGGGACCAAGCGCGTAATCTGGACCAGCTTCCTTCTCAGCGGCGCCATTGCCGGAATCGCCGGAGTCTTGCTCACAGCCCGCTCGGGAGGCGCCGACCCGCTGACAGGCCCCGGGCTGATGTTTCCCGTCCTGGCCGCCGTTTTTCTTGGCAAGACAACGATCCGTCCGGGACAGGCCAACGTGTCGGGAACCATCATCGGCGTCCTGTTCGTGGCCTTCACCGTGAGCGGACTGAGTATTGCGGGAGCACAGGCATGGGTCGGGCCGGTCTTCAACGGCGTGGCCCTTGTCGGAGCAATCGCCCTCTCAACCTACTTCGGCCGCCGAAGAACCCCGGCGTGACCCTAACGGAAGCTCACCATCCGACGAGACATTTCGGTCGCCGCGGTAATACGTGAAACCGGCGAACGACGGTCAGGTGCCCGGCCGACCACCATCGCGATGTGGTCGGCCCCGGCGCCGGGACGGGCGCCCCGATATGTCGTCCACGAGATGCGTCAAAGTTTCCCGCAGCCAACGGTGCCCCGGGTCGCTTTCATGTCGCTCCGTCCACACCATGATTTCCCGTACCGGTTCAAGCTGGATCGGTGGTTCAAGCAGGCGTAGTTCAACTTCGTTTGCCACTAGGAGCCCAAGCTTCTCGTGGATTAGGGACATCAAACGGGTACCGCGCAGCAGGAACGGGGCGAGGGTCATGCTGGTAGTCAACTCGACATTGCGGCCGATGCCGAGCGCGTTAAGCTGCATCTCGGCCAGCGACGGGAGACCGCCAACCCGCGTGGCGAGGTAGGGCAGCGCGGAGAATTCCTCGGCAGTTATTGACTCGCCAACGTCCGGATTATCGACCGCGACCGCGCAAACGTAGCGATCGTTAAAGAGGGGCGCGTGGTGATACTTCGTGTAGTCCGGCAGCGCGCCTGCCGGGACAATGAGCAGGTCCACCTCGTTCCCTGCAATCCGTTCCGCAAAATCGGCGCCCAACGGCTGAATGTGAAGCCGGACCCCAGGGGCGTCTTCGGTGAGCCGGACCAACATCTCGTGCAAGAGAATCAAGGTGACGTAGTCGCTGGCCATGATTGTGAACTGTCGTGAGTCGGTGGCCGGATCGAATTCCTCGGCACGGCGTTCCAACAACATTTGGAGATTCGCGAGCGTTTCCCTTACAGGACCGGCCAACTCCTCCGCGAACGGCGTGGCGGCGAATTCCCGGCCTTGACGGACGAGAATAGGATCTCCGAAAAGTCTCCGGATCCGACCAAGGGTCGCGCTCATGGCCGATTGCCCTACAGAAAGCCTGGCCGCCGCTTTGGTGACGTTGCGCTCCGTCATGAGCGCGTCGAACGCCACCAGCAGGTTCAGGTCGACGCGGCTCAATTCCAACAATTCATCTCCCAGCAGTCAGTCCCTTTATCGTAAACTCTCCATCAAAGCTTCCCGCGTGCTTCCCTGGCAGGACGTCCAATCGTCGGCGAAAATTCGACGGGATGGGCATCGAACCCATCAAGCTTCTCGATTCGGCTCTATGGAAGAGAGCGGGTTTAGGATCCCAATCCGAGGAGGCCTTCCCAGGTGGGAAGAGTTCACCCCTGGGGGTGGGGGCACAAAACAACGCAGCTCAGTCGAATCCAATCGACTGAGCTGCGTTATCGCACTGCTAAAGCGAGATTTTAAACATTAAATCTAAATTCAACCACGTCGCCGTCGACCATGACGTAGTCCTTGCCTTCGATCCGCACCTTGCCGCGGGCCTTGGCCTCGGCCATGGACCCGGCCTCCACCAGATCGGCAAACGAAACCACCTCAGCCTTGATGAAGCCGCGCTGGAAGTCCGAGTGGATCACGCCGGCGGCCTGCGGAGCAGTGTCACCCCGGTTGATGGTCCAAGCGCGCGCTTCCTTCGGCCCGGCCGTCAGATAGGTCTGCAAACCCAGCGTGTGGAAGCCCACCCGCGCCAACTGGTCCAGCCCGGACTCGTCCTGGCCGTTCATCTCCAGCATCTCGCGGGCCTCTTCCTCGTCCAGCTCCACGAGGTCCGCCTCCAGCTTGGCATCCAGGAACACGCAGTCGGCGGGTGCCACCAGCCCGCGCAGCTCGGCCTGCCGCTCGGGGCTGCCGAGCACGGCGTCGTCCACGTTAAACACATAGATGAACGGCTTGGCGGTCAGCAGGCTCAGTTCCCGGAGGTTCTCCATGTCCAGCTTGTCGCTCTCGACGGAGGAAAAGACGGTGTCGCCGCGCTCCAGGACTTTCTGCGCCGCCTGCAGGGCAGCCAGCTCCGCGGCGTCGCGCTTCTTGATCTTGACTTCCTTCTCCACCCGCGGGAGGGCCTTCTCCAAGGTCTGGAGGTCGGCCAGGATCAGCTCCGTGTTGATGGTCTCCATGTCCGAACGCGGGTCGACCTTGCCGTCCACGTGGACCACGTCGGGGTCGTCGAAAACACGGATGACCTGGGCGATCGCCTGCGCTTCGCGGATGTTCGCCAGGAACTGGTTGCCGAGCCCCTCACCTTCGGAAGCGCCCTTGACGATGCCGGCAATGTCCACGAAGGACACGGTCGCGGGCAGGATCCGCTGCGACCCGAAGATCTCCGCCAGCTTCTCCAGCCGCGGGTCCGGCAGCGAGACCACGCCAACGTTCGGCTCGATGGTGGCGAACGGGTAGTTAGCCGCGAGCACGCTGTTGCGCGTCAATGCGTTGAAGAGAGTTGATTTGCCGACGTTGGGCAGTCCGACGATGCCAATAGTTAGAGCCACGGTAGTCAAGGATACCGTGGCCCGGACACATCGACCCGCGTGCCGTATTTTGTCCGAGGCGGCTGGCATGGTGAAGGTATGGATGCATCGCATGTACTTCTCGCCCTTCTGGCCCTGTTCGTGGGCGCCGCCGCCGGCGCCGCGGCCGTGGCCGTCCTTTTCCGCCGCCGGCTGGCGGATCTGCAGGACGCCGCGAAGGACGACGGCGACCGGCTGGCAGAGCTCTCGGCCCGCCTCGCCGGGGCGGAGGCGGAGCGCCGGATGCTCGCCGAGCAGAACGCGCAGCTTTACGCCCATGATGAGCAAGAGAACACCGTGCTGCGCGCCCTGATCCCGGTCGGTGAGAAGCTCAAGCTCGTCCAGCAGCAGGTCAGCCTGCTGGAACGGGACCGGGTGGAGCAGTTCGGCCAGCTGGCCGAACAATTGCGTGCGGCCCAGCGCAGCGACGAGGCGCTGATGCGTTCCACGCAGACGCTCGCCTCCGCGCTGCAGTCCAATTCCGCCCGCGGCCAGTGGGGCGAGGTGCAGTTGCGCCGGGTGGTGGAGGCTGCCGGCATGCTCGCCCGGGTGGACTTCGACGAGCAGGTGCACCTCGCCGGCGCGGACCGGACCGGCCGCCCGGACATGATCATTCGGCTGCCGGGTGGAAAGTCCATCGTCGCGGATGCCAAGGTCCCGCTGCGCGCCTACCTGCAGGCGCAGGAAATCCCGGCAGCCGCATCGGCCGCGGAACAGCAGCAACGGGTGGATCTGCTGAACGCGCATGCCAAGGCGGTGCGCGCGCACGTGGATGCCCTGGCGGCGCGGAAGTATTGGGAGAGCCTGCAGGCCTCCCCGGAGTTGGTGCTCTGTTTCCTGCCCTCGGAGGCGGTGCTCTCCGCCGCCCTGCATGCCGATCCAGGCCTGCTCGACCACGCTTTTGCCCGCAGCGTTGCGCTGGTCTCCCCCGTCTCGCTGCTGGCCACGCTGAAGTCGGTGGCCTTTACCTGGCGGCAGGAAGTGCTCAAGGACAACGCACGCGAGATCTTCGACCTCTCGCGGCAGCTCTACGAGCGGCTCGGCACGCTGGGCGATCATGTCACCCGGCTGGGCTCGTCGCTCAAGAGCTCGGTCGAGCGCTACAACTCGTTTGTGGGGACGCTGGAATCAAGGGTGCTGCCGACCGCGCGGAAGATCTACGCCTTCGACGGCACGTCCCTGGAGGAACCCGCGGCCCCGGCGGCCCTTGAGAACACGCCCCGGCTGCTCTCGGCCCCCGAACTGATTGAAGGCCGGGACCCGGCCGCCTAGCAGGGCAATCGGTACGCCTTGCAGGGCGGCCCATTGGGGCCACCCTGCGCAGCGAATGCCAGGGTTAGCGGGCCGGGCGGGTGACGCGTCCGCCGAGGCCGCGGGATTCGTCGCCGCGTTCCTTGAGCGTGGCGCGCAGTTCCTTTGGCAGCGAGAAAAGGATGTCCTCTTGGGCGGTGACCACTTCTTCCACGTCGCCGTAGCCGTAGTCGCCCAACAGGCGCAGCACCTCGCGCACCAGGACCTCCGGCACGGAGGCTCCGGAGGTCACGCCGACGGTGGCCACGCCCTCGAACCAGGACTCGTCAACCTCGTTGGCGAAGTCCACGCGGTAGGCCGCCTTGGCGCCGTATTCGAGGGCAACCTCGACGAGCCGCACGGAGTTGGATGAGTTTTCGGAGCCGACCACAATCACCAGGTCCGCCTGGGGTGCGATCTTCTTTATTGCGGCTTGGCGGTTAGAGGTGGCGTAGCAGATGTCGTCGCTCGGCGGATCCTGCAGAGCCGGGAAGCGATCCCGCAGGATGGACACGATTTCCAGCGTCTCGTCGACCGAGAGGGTCGTCTGCGACAGCCAGATCAGCCTTTCCGGATCGCGCACTTGCACTGTCCGCGCCTCGTCCGGGTTGTTGACGATCGTGGTGTGGTCCGGCGCTTCCCCGTAGGTCCCTTCGACTTCTTCGTGTCCCTCGTGACCGATCAGCAGGATCTCGTTGCCGTCGCGGGCGAACCGCACGGCTTCCCGGTGCACCTTGGTCACCAACGGGCAGGTCGCGTCGATGGTCCGCAGCTGGCGGTCCTCGGCTGACTGCACCACGGCGGGCGAAACGCCGTGCGCCGAGAAAACGACCAGGGCGCCCTCGGGAACCTCGTCGGTCTCTTCGACGAAGATCGCGCCCTTTTCCTCCAGTGTGGAGACCACGTGCACATTGTGGACGATCTGCTTGCGCACGTAGACGGGCGGGCCATAATGCTCCAGCGCCTTTTCCACCGCGATCACGGCGCGGTCGACGCCGGCGCAGTATCCACGCGGGGCCGCCAGCAGCACCTTCTTGTCACCGTCCACGGGTGCGGCAGCCCAGACCTCGTCCGGGGTGCGGCGTTTGCGGGGAATGGTAGGCATGGAAAGGGAAACAGCAGTACTGGCCATGCCTCTATGCTAGCCCGTGGGCCCGGCCCGCCGGGCCCCGCCCAGCACCGCCCGCAGAGTGAAACCGGCCACCGCGACCACCACTCCGGCGCCGGCAAAGACGGCGGCCCAGGGCCGGAAGTCGGCAACGGCCAACTCGACCAGCCTCCCCAGGAACACCTGGGCCAACGCACTTTCGCCCGCCGCGTTCACTGCCAGCGGCGGTGCAAGCCCGGCGGCCAGCCAGAGGACCGCGCCCAGTAATCCCGCGCCGATACCGGCCCAGGTCAGCGCCGTGGCGGGACGCCGGGCGGCCAGCAGCATCAGCACCAGTGCCGCAGCCGCTGCCACCGCCGCAACCCACCACAGCGACGGCAGGTCCCGCACCCAGGCCAGGACGCCGCCTGCCTCCGCAGAGCCCAGCGGCAACAACACCTGCTCGGGGCTCCGGATATTAGTACCCAGCGCGTCCGCTACCCGCGAAACCGCCAGCGCCACCATGGGGGCGATATCCAGCGTGACGGCCGCCTCTCCCCCGGAAGTCCCGGAGAACGTATGCGCGTGCGACAGGGCCAGCGACTCGTTCAGGGCCCGCGGGAATCCGGCCAGTTCGGTCATCGCTCCAGCGGTTCGCTCCACGATGGGCCGCACGAGTTCCTGCAGGCCAGCCGGCAACTCGGCACTGCCGGCAACTTCTTCCGTGATGGTGGCGGCCAGCGCCGACCGGAACCCGGCGTCCTCGCCCAGCGGGGCGGCCAGCGACACGAAGCCCGCCCGGTCGAGCACCCGTTGGTCGGCCCAGGCCCCGCAGAGCGCGGCCCCGGCGAGGAGCACGGCCAACATCCCGCCGACCGCAGCCAACAACGTCCGCACGGTCTCCTCCGTTTCCTTGCTTGCTTCAGGCAGATCCGGCGGGGCTCGAGGAGCGCCGCCTACGCCTACCCAGTACAACAGAGAATCCGATTGACAGGGATAACTGGTAAGAATGTAGGGTCTCCGGCAGCCGTCGGAATCACACCTCCGGAAGGGGCAATTCATGGAGTCAAGCGCGGTCCAAGGCGCCGGCACCGGACAATCGACCCTGCCCCCGACTGCCAACCAGACGACGGCGGACAACCCGTGGCCGCTGCGGCTGCTGTCCCAAAAGCTCAAGATGCACATCGACCGCGTGCCGCCCACGTGGGTCGAAGGCCAGGTCATTGAGCTTAACCGCCGGAACGCCACCACCTACCTGACGCTGCGGGACACCGACGCCGAGGCATCCTTCAGCCTGGTGGTCTGGGGCAGCGTGATGGCGCGTCTGGAGCTGCCGCTGGAACCGGGCTCCCGGGTGGTGGCCCAGATCAAACCGGACCTCTACGTCAAGACCGGGCGGCTGACCATGCAGACCCGGGACATCCGGCCGGTGGGGCTCGGCGACCTGCTGGTCCGGTTGGAGCGGCTGCGCCGGGCGCTGGCCGCCGAAGGCCTCTTCGATCCGTCCCGCAAGCGGCGGCTGCCCCTGCTGCCGCACCGCATCGGCCTCATTACCGGACGCGATTCCGACGCCATGAAGGATGTCATCCGGAATGCCTCGCTGCGCTGGCCCGCCGTCGAATTCGAGGTCCGGGAAGTTGCCGTCCAGGGAGTGAATGCCGTGGCGCAGGTGATGCAGGCACTCGCCGAGCTCGACGCCCGCAACGATGTGGACGTCATCGTCATCGCCCGCGGCGGAGGTTCACTGGAGGACCTGCTGCCCTTCAGCAACGAGGATTTGGTCCGGGCGGTGGCCGCCGCCGCCACGCCGGTGGTGAGCGCCATCGGACACGAAGCGGACCGGCCCCTGCTCGACGACGTCGCGGACCTGCGTGCCTCCACGCCGACGGACGCCGCCAAGCGCATCGTCCCTGACGTCAGCGAGGAACTGCATCGCATCGGGCAGGCCCGCGCCCTGCTTGCCCGCCGGGTGGAGCAGATGGTCCACCGCGAAACCGAACGCCTGGCCGCGCTGCGCAGCCGCCCGGTGATGGCAAACCCCGCGGGCATCGTGGATGTCCGGGCGGAAGATCTCCACCGGCTCGTCTCCCGGGCCCACCAGGCCGTCTCGGCGGCCGTGCACCGTGACAGCGACCGGGTCGCCCACCTGAAGGCACAGGTGCGCGCACTGTCCCCCCAGAACACCCTGGACCGCGGCTATGCCGTGGCCCAGCTGCCCGACGGCCGGGTGCTGCGCGACGCGGCGGACGCACCGGCCGGAACACGGCTGCGGCTCCGGGTGGCCGTCGGCGAAGTCTCCGCCGAAGCCCTTCCCTGACGTCGTTCCCGGAATCCCAGACACCACCACACAACACCGGCACCGAAAGCGAGACCCCATGACAGAGCAGCCCGCACCGCCCGACGTCGCCTCCCTCTCCTATGAGCAGGCGCGCGAGGAATTGGTGGCCGTCGTCAGCCAGTTGGAAGCCGGCGGCGCCAGCCTTGAACAGTCCCTGGCACTGTGGGAGCGCGGCGAGGCCTTGGCGGCCCGCTGCGAGGCATGGCTGGAAGGCGCACGGCAGCGGCTCGACGCGGCACGCGAGGCGGCAGGGACCGAGCCGTCGCCGGCCAGCCCGGGCAGCCCCGGAACCGCCGCGTCCCCGGTATCACCCCTCTAGTCCGCCGCGGAACCGCCGCGTCCCCGGTGTCACCCCTCTAGTCCGCCCCGGCCAGCCCGGTTCCCGGGCATCGGACCGGCGAACCCGGCGGGCGTGCGTTACGAGGCAGCCAGGCGGGCCTTTTCCGCCTCGACGTCGAAGCCCGCCGGCGGCCACTGCGGGTCGATGTCTTCCAGCGCCTGCAGCAGAAGCTCCTGGACGGCGATCCGTGCATACCATTTGTGGTCGGCCGGTACCACGAACCACGGCGCGTCGACGGTGCTGGTCCGCTCCAACATGACCTGGTAGGCCTGCTGGTATTCGTCCCAGCGCCGCCGCGCGTCCACGTCGCCGGGATCGTACTTCCAGTGCTTGTCGGCCCGGTCGAGCCGGTCGCGCAACCGTTTGCCCTGTTCGCGCTTGCCCAGGTGCAGCATGACCTTGATCATCCGGATGCCGCGGCGGGCGACCATCGCCTCGAAGGCGTTGATCTGCCCGTAGCGTGCTTCCACCTCCGCCAAGGGCGAGAGCCCGTGCACGCGGTGGATGAGCACATCTTCGTAGTGCGACCGGTCAAACACTCCGATCATGCCGGGACCGGGCAAGGCCCGCTCCACCCGCCAGAGGAAATCGTGCTCCAGCTCCTCCGGCGTCGGCGCCTTGAAGGCCCGGTGGGAAATCCCCTGCGGGTCTGCGGCTCCGACCACGTGCCGGACGATCCCGCCCTTGCCGGAGGTATCCATCCCCTGCAGCACCAGCAGGACCGCGTCCGGCGCCCCGGCGCGGCTCTGCGCGAAGAGGCGTTCCTGCAGTTCGGACAGCCGGCGGTCCGAGGCCCTGAGCAGGAGTTTTCCCTCGGTCCTGCCGCCGAGGAATCCGGGGGTGGAGCCGGTATCGACACCGGCCAGGCCGAATCCCGGGCCGACCCGCAGCATCTCCGACGGCGTCCGCGTGAACTCGGGCAATCCGGTCTGTTCCACCTGGTCCTCCTGTTCGGCCCGGCCGGCTTGGCCGGCGGTGCGGGTGGCGACAGCCTACCGAGCCGCCGGCGGCGCGGCTACGCAGACGCGGCTGTTACTGCCGGTATCCGGCCAGGAACTCCTCGATCCGCCCCACGGCTTCGGTCAGCACGTCCACGTTGGGCAGCGTGACCAGCCGGAAATGGTCCGGCTGCGTCCAGTTGAACGCCCGGCCGTGCGAGATCAGGATCTTCTGCTGCTTGAGCAGGTCCAACGCAAACTGTTCGTCGTCCTTGATCCCGTAGACCTCCGGGTCGAGCCTGGGGAACAGGTAGAGCGCACCCTTGGCCTGCTGCGTGCTGACGCCGGGAATGGCGTTCAACAGCTCATAGGCTTTGTTGCGTTGCTCGAGCAGCCTGCCGCCGGGCAGGATGAGGTCGTTGATGCTCTGGTGGCCGCCCAGGGCGGTCTGGATGGCATGCTGGGCGGGCACGTTCGCGCACAACCGCATGTTGGTGAGCAGGTTGATGCCCTCGATGTAGTCCGCGGCCAGGTGCTTCGGCCCGGAGATGGCCATCCAGCCGCTGCGGAAGCCACACACGCGGTAGGCCTTGGACAGGCCGCTGAACGTCATGATCAGCACGTCGTCGGCCAACAGCGCCGTGTTCACATGCTCCGCATCCTCGTACAGGATCTTCTCGTAGATCTCGTCCGAGAACACCACCAGGTTGTGCCGGCGCGCCAGTTCCAGCATCCCCTCGAGGATGTGCCGCGGATAGACGGCGCCGGTGGGGTTGTTCGGGTTGATGATCACGATGCCCTTGGTGTTGGGCGTGATCTTCCGTTCGATGTCTTCGAGATCCGGCAGCCAGCCCTCTTCCTCGACGCAGAGGTAGTGCACCGGGTGGCCGCCGGCCAGCGACACCGACGCGGTCCAGAGCGGGTAGTCGGGGGCCGGGATGAGCACTTCGTCGCCGTTGTTCAGCAGCGCCTGCAGGCTCATGGTGATCAGCTCGCTGACCCCGTTGCCCAGGTACACGTCGTCCACGCCGATCTCTTGGATGCCGCGGGTCTGGTAGTACTGCGACACCGCGGTCCTGGCCGAGAAGATGCCGCGCGAATCGCTGTAGCCCTGCGCGGTGGGCAGGTTGCGGATCATGTCCACCAGGATGGCGTCCGGAGCTTCGAATCCGAACGGCGCCGGGTTGCCGATGTTCAACTTGAGGATGCGCTGGCCCTCGGCCTCCATCCGCTGGGCATGCTCGAGGAGCGGACCGCGGATGTCGTAGAGGACGTTGTGGAGCTTGTTGGACTGCTTGTACTGGGCCATCCAACGATCTTCGCACACGGCACGCGCCGCCCCGGAGACCGAAGCGGCGCGTGAACGGGAGCCGGGACCCTAGCCGGCCAGGCCCTTTTCCGCCAGCCAGTCCGCGGCGGCGTCGGCCGGGTTGCGCTTCTCGTCCCCGCTGACCTGGCGGTTGAGGTCGATCAGGTCTTCGGTGGTCAGCGCTGCCGAAACCTCGTTGAGCACCCGGGCCGCCTGCTCGTCCACGGCGTCGCTGCGGATCAGCGGCAGCACCTGCTGGGCGATGAAGTTGTTCTTCGGGTCTTCCAGCACCACCAGGTCGTTGTCCTCGATGGACGGGGTGGTGGTGTAGATGTCGGCCACCTGAATCTTGTCGGTGATCAAGGCGTTGAGCGTGGTCGGTCCGCCGTAGTCGTTGATCGGTTCGAAGGACTTGGGGACGCAGCCGTAGTTGGCTTCCAGCCCCGGCAGCCCGTACTCGCGCTCGGCGAATTCGGGGTTGGCTCCGAGCACCAGTTCGCCGCACACCGGGCCCATGTCCTCGATCGACGTCAGCTGGTATTCCTCCGCCGTAGCCTTGGTCACCACCATCGCGTCCTTGCTCTCCGCCGATGCGGGCTCCAGCACGCCGAGTCCCTCGGGCAGGGCATCAGCCAAGGCTGTCATGACGTCCCCGGCGGAGGCCGCCGTCGCCTCGGTGTCCAAGAACAGCAGGAGGTTGCCGCTGTAGTCCGGGATGATATCCACAGACCCTTCCTGGACGGCGCTGACGTAGACCTCGCGCGAGCCGATGCCCGGTTTCGTGGTGACGTCGTAGCCGGCGGAGGTCAGGGCGCCCGCATAGATTTCGGCGATGATCTGGCTCTCCGTGCCGCCGCTGGCACCGACCACCAGGGACCCGCCGGTGCTGCCTTCGGGTGCCGGCGTCGCGTCCTGCAGGGGGTCGGATCCCCCGCCGCAGGCAGCGAGCACCAGGGCGAGGGCGGCCGCCCCTGCGGCGAGCACGCTGCGCCGCGCGGCCGGGTTTTTGTCGTGTCCGCGGTTGCTGGCGTTGTTCCCGGGGTGGTCCTTCATGCTCATCTCCTCATGTGCCGGCACTGGCTGTTCCAACCTTACTTGTTCTGCCTTTCAGCCCGCCCCCTCAAGCCGCGCAGGCCGGGCGACACGGCGACTTTCTGCACCGCGGCCAGCAAGGCGTCCACGACCAGTGCCAGCGCCGCGATCAGCAGCGCACCGGCAAACAGCCGCACCGAGTCGCGGACCGCCAGCCCGTCGATCAGATACCGGCCCAGGCCGCCCAGGTTGATGTAGGCCACGACGGCCACCGTGGCGATGACCTGCAGCACGGCGGCACGCACACCGCCCAGCAGCACGGGCAGCGCGTTGGGCAATTCGGCGCGGAACAGGACCTGCCACTCGGTCATGCCCATCGCCCGGGCGGCGTCCACCAGCTGGCGGTCGACGGCGGCGATCCCCGAATAGGTGCCGGCCAGCAGCGGCGGAATGGCCAGGATCACCAGGGCGTAGATCGGCGGCATCAGGCCAAGGCCCATCAGGATGACGAACAGGGTCAGCAGGCCCAGCGTGGGCATGGCCCGCAGTCCGCTGGCAATGCCCACGACGGCGAGGCGCCCCCTTCCGGTGTGGCCGACGAACAGCCCCAGCGGCACGGCGATGGCCGCGGCGATCACCAGGGTCAGGCCGCTGTAGTACAGGTGCTCGGCCAGCCTGGCCGGCACGCCCGCCGGACCGGCCCAGTTGACCGGATCCGCCAGCCACGCCGCGGTTTCCTCGAACAGGTTCATCCGCGCACCGCCGCTTCCGCGGCGTCCGGCCGTTCCCCTGCGGCGGCAAGGGAGCCCGCCCCGGCACCGCCGGCCGCCGGCAGCGCGCCGGTCGCGCCGCGCGTCCGCGGCCCTGTTCCGCCGGCGGCCGCACCCGGGCGCTGCCACGGCGTGAGCACCCGCTCAAGCGCCAGCAGGAGCACGTCCATCAGCGCCGCCAGCACCAGGGTCATCAGGATCCCGACCACGATTTCGGTCATGAAATAGCGCAGCAGCCCGTCGGTGAACAGGAAACCGAGGTTCCGGACGCCGATCAGCGCGCCGACGCTGGCCACCGAGATGTTGCTCACGGAGACCACCCGCAGCCCGGCCACCAGCACCGGAATGCACAGCGGAAGGTCCACGCTGAAGAACCGGCGGACCGCCAGGTAGCCCATGGCCACCGCGGCCTGCCGGATGCCGTCGTCCACGGAGTTCAGCGCGTCCACCACGGCGCGGACCAGCAGCGCGACCGAGTACACGGTCAGCGCCACGATCAGGTTGGACATTTCCAGGATCCCGGTACCCAGGATGACCGGCAGGATCACGAACAGGGCGAGCGAGGGAATCGTGTACAGCACCGAGGAGACGGACAGAATAACGCCGCGCACTGCGCGGACCCGCCAGGCCAGGTAGCCCAGCGGCAGCGACAGCACGAGCCCGAGCACCAGCGGGAGCGCGGACTGGAACAAGTGGAGGGCGCTCAGCTCCAGCACATAGGGCAGGTTCGCCAGGAACCACTCCATCAGCTGCCGCCCGCTTGGAGCCTCTGCAGCACGGCCGCGGGATCGACCAGGCCGGCCACCCGCCCGTCGGCGTCGACGGCGACGCCGGCCCCGGACGGCGACGACAACGCCGCATCCAGCGCCTGGCGCAGGCTGGACCCCACGGTGAACAGCGACCCGCCGATGCGGGCCCGGGCCGGGTCGCGTTCCCCGGGCGGCAGCCACCCCGCCGGTGCGCCGTCGTCGTCGGTCAGCAACAGCCAGCCCTCCCGGGACGCCTCGCCGACGCTGTCCGCGGTCGCGGTGCGGGCAGGCAGCAGCGGCAGCCCGTGCGCGCTGTTGAAGGACAGCGAGCGGAAGCCGCGGTCCCGGCCGACGAAACCGGCGACGAAATCGTCCACCGGCGCCCGCAGGACCTCCTCGGGCGGGGCGAACTGGGCCAGCCGGCCCCCGGTGGCGAAGACGGCCAGCTTGTCCCCGAGGAGGGCCGCTTCGTCGATATCGTGTGTGACGAAGACGATGGTTTTCGCCAACTGCTGTTGCAGCCGCAGCAGTTCCTGCTGCAGCTCGGCACGGACCACCGGATCCACCGCACTGAACGGCTCGTCCATGAGCAGGATCGGCGGGTCCGCCGCGAGCGCCCGCGCCACTCCGACGCGCTGCTGCTGGCCGCCGGAGAGTTGGGCCGGATATCTGCCGCCCAGCTCCCGGGACAGCCCGACGACGGCGAGCAGCTCGTCGGCCCGCTTGCGGGCCGCGGCCCGGCGGACGCCGTTCAGCCGCGGCACGGTGGCGATGTTGTCCAGCACCGTGCGGTGCGGCAGCAGCCCGGCAGCTTGCATGACGTAGCCCATGGACCGGCGCAGGGCCGCTGCGGGCCGGCCGGAGACGTCGTGGCCGTCCACGAGGACGGAGCCGGAGGTCGGCTCCACCATCCGGTTGATCATCCGCAGCGAGGTGGTCTTGCCGCAGCCCGAAGGGCCCACGAAGACGGTGATCGCGCCGCGGTCGATGTCCAGCGTCAGGTCTTGGACCGCCGCCTGTCCGGCGTAGGTCTTCGTGACGGCGCGGAACTGCACCATGGGGCCGGCACCGGCTCCGGCCGAGCGTTCGGCCGGCAGCTCATCCGGCCGGGCGGCCGGCCTCGTGGGCTCGGGCATGCTGAACCTTCCGTGGGGGGGGTCCTGCGGCCGGCAGGCCCACAGGTGCTGCCACCGAGTCTAGTCAACGGCGCGGCCCGCGAGCACCCGGTCAGCGCCTGCCGCGATGGCCCTTGGCCTGTGCGGCGGCCTTGGCCGCCTTGCCGAACTGCCGGCCGGCCCGGCGCTGCTCTGCCACGTTCTGCCGCAGGTGCAGGCGGGCCAGCTCGCGTTCCATCTTCCGGTAGCTGTCCCAGCGCCGCTGCTCCAGGCTCCCGGCGGCGAGGGCCTCGCGCACGGCGCAGCCGGGCTCGGCGTCGTGGGCGCAGTCATTGAACCGGCAGCCGGCGGCCAGGTCTTCGATGTCCCCGAACATGGTCGCCAGCCCCTCCTCCGCGTCCCACAGCGCGAAGCCGCGGATGCCCGGCGTGTCCATGAGCACGGCGCCGTTGGGCAGGGGAATGAGCTCGCGCGCCGTGGTGGTGTGCCGGCCCTTCCCGTCGCCGGCCCGGACGGCTCCGGTGTCCTGCACCGCCCGGCCTGCGAGCGCGTTGATCAGGCTGGATTTGCCCGAGCCCGAGGGCCCCAGCAGCACCATCGTCCGGCCGGGGCCCAGGTATTCGGCCACGGCATCGAGCCCGTCGCCCGTTTCCGCGCTCGTCGCCAAGACGTCCGCGCCGGCGGCCTGCTCGACGATCTGGGCGGCGACCTCGTCATGGCGGCCGCTCAGGTCGGCCTTGGTCAGGATGACCACCGGCAGCGCCCCGGAATCCCACGCGGCCACCAGGGTGCGCTCCAGCCGGTTGGCCGACAGCGGCCGGTCGAAGGGCACCGCGATGCCGACCAGGTCCATGTTGGCGGCCAGGATCTGCTCGGCCGCCAGCGGGTCGTAGGCCTGTTTGCGGGACAGGGCGGAAAACCGCGGAAGCAGCCCGGCGATGGCAGGGCCGCCGGCGGAAGCCGGGCGGGCGGCGTCGTATGCCACCCAATCACCGGTGGCCGGCTGCGGGCTGCGGCCTGCGGTGGCCAGGTGGAGCAGGCCGCCGTCGGCCGCCAGCAGGACGCGGCCGCGGTCGGTGCGCACCACCCGGGCGGGGCGGAGCGCCGGGTCGGGAAAATGGAGGGTGAACTGTGCAGCGGTGTGTCGGGTGTAGCCGTAGCTGCGCAGCAAGGAGTGCGGGTGATGGGTGTCGGTCACGACGGTTACCTCGGGGCGTGAGGCCTCCGCGCGGGGACGTTCCGGCCGCTAGCCGCGGCGCGGGCGGGGTACGGAGGCTGGGCTGGTGATGGCAGCAGGATCTGCGGGATAAACGGTCATCACACCCACCTCCTCGGGGTTGTCCGGCGGGCTGGTCAGCCCGGCAACTGGATCAGCATAGCGCTCACCGGCCGTTTGCGGAATGGCCCGCCGGGACGCCGTCCGGGAAGTAGAGGCGCAGCCCCAGATCCACCAGGTCGACCCGGTCCAGCGTCGGAACCTCATGGAGCGGGATCCACCGGGCCAGGTCCGTGGAGCCGTCGGCCTCGTCGGTCAGTTCGCCGCCGACAACGCTGGCCGCGTAGATGACGCGGAAGGCGTGCAGCGGCCGGTGCCCGTGCAGGCGCTTCGCGGCCGGAATGTGTTTGCTGTCCACGCCCAGCAGCTGCTCGAGCCTGGCGGCGTAGCCCGTTTCTTCCCGGATCTCGCGGACCGCGCCGGTTGCGGCGTCTTCGCCGTATTCCAGGCCGCCGCCGGGCAAAGTCCAGCGCGGCCAGCCTGCGCCGGTCCAGCGGACCAGCAGCACGGCGCCGTCGGCAACGATCACGCCGTAGGCGGCCACGCGCGTGTCGAATTCCATGTCCCCCAGTGTAGGGGGGCGGCTAGTGTAGGGCGGCGGGCGAGGCGGCTATCGGACGCGGAGGCCGCTGTGCGCCGCCGCCTGCGCATCCGTGCGCAGTTCGTCGCGGGCGCGCAGCAACGCGTCCCGACGTTCCCGCGGCGCCACCGCGGCGGCCCACGGGCCGGGCCGCAGGCGCTGCGCTTTCAGCCGCGCCCGCCGCTCCCCGGCCCGCACCAGTGCGCGTCCGGCGCGGATCAGCAGCGACTCCAAGACCGGTGTCCGGATGCCGGCGAGGGCTGACGACGGCGGGCGGTACGGCTGGGTGGGGACAGTTGTCATGATGGGCTCTCACAGGTGATGTGCCGGCCGGTCCGACCGGGAGTCGATGATGGGAAAGGCATTGACGTGGAGCTGAACCGGGCGGACGTCCTCCGCGCCCTCGGCATTTTGCTCCAGGTAGGGTTCGGCCAGTTTCCGCACAAAGGCGGCTGCCTGTTCGGCGATGTCAGCCAGCTGTTCACGGGTCAGGCGGACGTTGATGGTGCTGGCCACCGACGCCTCCAGCCATTCCTGCGGCAACAGGTCGGCGCCGCGGGTCATGAAGTCGGCCAGCAGGTCGGCGCGGCTGCGCTCGAATTCGCGGGTGACCAGGCGGGCCGCCTCCCGGGTGGCCGGAGTGCCGGACAGATCGCCGGCGCTGATGGTCAGGCTGCCGGGAGTGCGTCGCCACCAGCGTTCGCGGGCCGTGCCCCGGCCTTCGACCTCCCGGACGAAATCGTGCCTGGCCAGCTGGCGCAGGTGATAGCTGGTGGCGCCGCTGGACTCCCCCAACCGTTCCGCCAGTCCGCTGGCCGTTTGAGGGCCGTACTGGGACAGCGCGTTGAGCAGCTGCACCCGGAGCGGATGCGCGAGGGCCTTCAGCGCGACCACGTCTACGTGGCGTTCGTCGCCGTAGCCGCCGCGTCCGGGCTCGCTTTCCTGCTCTCTCTGCTGCTCCATGGGCACCAGCGTAGCGGTGCAAACAATTCTTTGCAAGCGTTTCTTTGCAATGCTTCCTTTGCATACTTGTCGTGCCGGCCGGCGGTCTGTAGGCGAGGTTCCGGCGCGCCCGTTCGGGGAGCGCCGGGGCATTGCGCCCACCCCTGTTCGCGGCTAGAACTAAGACCATGGGGAACGCGCCAGCTGGGTTCCACGGCACAGCGCTGCGGAGGCGGGGCGGCCGTGCCTGAGTCCGCCGCAACGGTGCCGCGCGGGCTGATCGCCGACCGCCTGCGCGCCGTGCTGGAGAGCGCCGGCCCCGACCCGGCACGGTTCCCGTCGTCAGCCAGGGACTGCCTGGACCGCGCTTACGAGGCAGCCTATGCCGAGAACCACGCGGGCGCCCGCGCCCTGGCGCAGGCCGGACTCGCCCGGTCCTCGGACACCGAACTTGACGTCCGGCTGGGCTTGTACTCGGTGCTGATTGCGCTCGCCCAGCTGGCGGGCGAAGAGAAGCAGGCCCGGGAATATCTCCACGCCCGCATCGCCTTGCTCCGCAGCCACGGGCTGGAAGCCGAGGCCGCGGCCGGTGAGCGGCTGGGAACGGCGTTGTTCCGCGAAGCCGGCGACGACGACCTCCCGCTCCTGGAGGCAGAACTTGACCGCCTGCTGGAGGCCCGTGCCCCGGGATCGGTGACGGCGGACGTCCAGCTGGCCATCGCCGTCGTCCGTTCCCAGCGCGGGGAAGCGAAGCAGGCGATCGCGCTGCTGGAAGACGCGGTGGCCGGCTACGAGCATTCCGGCCGGACGGACAGCTTGTCCGGCGCGCTGATGTACCTGGCCAACACCTACCTGCAGGCCGACCAGCCGGAACGGGCCACCGCAGTTGCCGACCGCATGCTGGCATTGCCCGGCAACCGCGCCACCACCGCCAGCATGTGGCTCTTGAAGGCCAATGCCGCCGGCGGCGACGGCGCGGCCGGGCTGGAGGAAGCGCTGACGGCGCTGGAACTGTATGCGGCTGCCGGGGTCCGCAAGGGTGCCATCAGTGCCGCCGTCGTGCTGGCCCGGCTCTGTGCCGGCATCGGCGACTATGAGGACTCGGTGCTGGCCTGGCAGGCGGCGGTCGCCCAGGCCGAACGCGGCGAGGTCCAGGAAGAGCTCACGCTGCGCCTGGCGCTGGGAAACCAGCTGCTGGAGGCCGAAGAGTACGAACTGGCGGGCGAGGTGCTGTCCAAGCTGCTGGCGCGGCTGGAACACACCAAGGCGCCCCATGCGCAGGTGGCGCGGGCGCTGATGAGCCTGGGCCACGCCCACCGGCACGCCGGCCGGACGGCCGACGCCCTGGACTGCTGGCGCCGGGCGGTGGCCGAATTCAGCCACGGCGGCGAATTCGGCGAGGCGGCCCGCGGCCTGCTGGCGACCGGCACGCTGCTCTCCCGGGAGGACCGCGACACCGACGCGCTGGTCTGCTTCGAGGCGGCGGTGGCCGCGGCCCGCAAGGCCGAGGACGACGACGCCGCGCTGCCGCAGGCCCTGCACGCCTTGGGACATGCCCTGTGCGAGGCCGGCGACCCGGACGGGCTCACTGTCTTGGACGAGGCAATCCGGCTGGCGCACCTCTACGGGGCCCGGTGGTACGAGGCGGACTACAGCGACACGCGAGCGAGGGGGCTGTGGGCACTGGAGGACGGCACCGGGGCGGTCTCGGCGGCGCTGCAGGCGGCGGACCTCTACTCCGCTGCCGACGACGCAGCCTCGGCCGGCAACGCGGAACTCTTCGCGGCCCATGTGCTGGCCGAGATGGGGCGGGCCGACGACGCCGTGCCGATGTTCAAGCTGGTGCTGCAGGAGCCCGACGTCAGCCGCACACTCCGCGTCGCGGCGCAGTTGGGGCTGGCCTCGGCGCTGGACGCCCTGGGCCGGACGGTCGAGGCGGACATCGCCCGCCGTGCCGCGGACGCCGCGGCCGACAGTTCCGACTGACCGGCGGCCGACGCGGCCCGTTGCGCCGCGGGGTTGGGCCGCGGGGCAGGGTTCTCATCTTGGTCTCATCTGCGCCGTGGATACTGGTGTCATGCCCCGTACAGCCATCCGCACCGTCCTGGTGGCGCTGGCCGTGCTGCTCGGGCTGGGTGCCGGAGGGGCCGCACTGGCCGCTACCCTGCGCGAGCCCGGGCCCACCGACTTGGGCCCGTCCATTACCGTCACGCAGTCCGGGCCACCGTCCCCTGCCGGCGACCCTGCTCCGGCCGGCAGCGAGCAGCCGTCCCCCACGCCCACGCCCACCGCCCCCTCGTCCCCGGCCGCTCCGACCCGCCCGCAGGAAGGCAAGGGACCGGTTCCGGTCCAGCCGGCGCCGCCACAGGACTACGACGACGATGACACGGACGACTGGGACGACGATGGCGGGGACGATGACTGAGTCCGCACCCCTGTCCCCACACCCCCACGCCTTTCGGCACCGCGGCGGAGCTCCGCGTGGCGGCAGCCCGCGCGGCGGTGGCGCTCCGCGTGGCGCCGGCAGCCCGCACCGCGGCGGCGCTCCGGCTGGCGGCCGCATCCTTTCCGAAGGCCGTGCGTAGGCCGTCGGGCGGGCCGTCCGTCCGCGTCCGGGTACTGGCCGCCGTGCTCGCCCTTTCGGCCCTGGGTTTGCTGGTTGCCGGCTCGGTGGCGTTCGCGCTGCAGCGGTCCCATATCATCCAGCGGGTGGACGACTCGCTCCAGCGCAGCGTCAGCGAGTTCAAGACCTTGGCGGAGACAGGCATCGACCCGGACACGGGCGAACCCTTCACGCAAGCCAGCCGGTTGGTCTTCCTGGCGATGGAGCGGACGCTTCCCTCCGCCAACGAAGGCATGCTTGGCCTCGTCGACGGGAAGGTGACATACACGGCGAGCCCGTCCGTGCGGCTCCGGCTCGAGCGGGATGCCGAACTCGTAGCCCTGCTGGGCCCGGACGCAACTGCGTCCGACCGGGTGGTGCTCAGCACTATGGAGACGTCGACCACGACGTACCGGGTGGTCACCGTGCCGGTGCAACTCTCCTCCGACCCGGCCCACAGCACGTTCGTGCTGGCCTACGATTACGACGCCGAGCTGCAGCAACTTGACGATATCTTCCTGACCTACGCACTGATCGGGTTCGGTTCGCTGGTACTGATCGGCGTCGTCGGCTGGCAGGTGGCCGGCCGGCTGCTGGCACCCATCCGGCTGGTGCGCGAAACGGCACAACGGATCACCGACGCGGACCTGACCCAGCGCATCCCGGTGGGCGGCAACGACGACATCTCCGAACTCTCCCGCACCTTTAACGACATGCTGGACCGCTTGGAGGCGTCCATGACGGCGCAGCGGCAGCTGCTGGATGACGTCGGGCACGAGCTGCGGACCCCGATCACCATCCTGCAGGGCCACCTGGAACTGCAGGACCCGCGTGACCCGGCGGACGTCGAGTCGGTGCGCGGCATCGCCTTGGACGAGCTGGACCGGATGCGGCTGCTCGTCGACGACCTGGTCCTGCTGGCCAAGGCGGAACGTCCCGGCTTCGTGAACCCGTCCGACGTCGAGGTGGGGCAGCTGACCGACGACGTGCTGGACAAGGCCCGGCCGCTGGGCGCCAAACGCTGGACCGTTGATGCACGGGCCGAAACCCGCTGGCCGCTCGACGGGCGGCGGATTACCCAGGCCTGGCTGCAGTTGGTGGCCAACGCCGTGAAATTCTCCGAGCCCGGGTCCACGGTGGCGATCGGTTCGGCCGTGCGCGGCAATGAGCTGCGGCTGTGGGTCAGGGACGAGGGAACGGGCATCCTCCCGGAGGACCAGAACAGGATTTTCGACCGTTTCGCACGCGGCAGCAACGGGACGCGGGCGGAAGGCTCGGGGCTGGGGTTGACCATCGTCAGCGCCATCGCCGCGGCGCACGGCGGCAGCGTCGAACTGGCCTCGGCCCCGGGCGCCGGATCCACTTTCACCGTCGTGCTCAGCGGCCCGGAGGCGGGCGCAGACAAGGAGGAGAGCGCGTGAGTCAGATTCTGATCATTGAGGACGAGGACAGGATCAGTTCCTTCATCGCCAAGGGCCTGAAGGCCGCCGGCTACGCGCCCACGGTCGCCGGCACCGGGCGGGAGGGCTACCATCTGGCCATGACCGGGGACTTCGAGCTGGCCATCCTCGACCTGGGACTGCCGGACCAGGACGGCTTCACCGTGCTGCGCCGCCTGCGTGAGGGCCGCAACGACATCCCGGTGATCATCCTCACCGCCCGCAGCTCGGTGGACGACACCGTTGCCGGGCTGGAGAACGGCGCGGACGACTACATGTCCAAGCCGTTCCGGTTCGAGGAGTTGCTGGCCCGGGTGCGGCTGCGCCTGCGCTCCGAGGCGCAGCCGGCCGACCTGGCCATCCTCGGCAGCGGCACGCTGAGCCTGGACCTGCGGACCCGGCGGGCCAGCGTCGGCGGCCGGGAGGTGGATCTCTCCGCCCGGGAGTTCGCCCTCGCCGAGGCCTTCCTGCGGAATCCGGGCCAGGTGCTCAGCCGCGAGCAGTTGCTCTCGCGGGTCTGGGGATACGACTTCGACCCCGGCTCCAACGTGGTGGACGTGTACGTCCGCTACCTGCGCAATAAGCTCGGGGCGGAGAAGTTCGCCACCGTGCGCGGCATGGGCTACCGCCTCGTCGCCGACGCCTGAGGGAAGGGCCCGATCAGGCCGCGCCGGCGGCCAGGTCCTCGGCGATGGCAAGCCGTTGCCGGGCGTCCTGCTGCCACCCGTCACCCTCCCCGGGGGTCTTCGCCCCGGCCACCAGCGACAGCGCCACGCCGGCGGCCCGGCCGCGCAGCGCCGCCGGGTCCACCACGGTGTCGAAGGCGGCAGCGAAACGTTCCAGCGCCGCCGGGACATGCACGTACCCCGGGTGCACGGCGGGCAGCACGGCCAGGTGCCCGAGGAAACAGGCCAGGTCGTCCACCAGATGGCCCGGACCCAGCGAGTCCACGTCCATGAGTCCGGTGATCTTCCCGCCGTCCACCAGCAGGTTCGCCTCGTAAAAGTCGCCGTGCGTCGGGACCAGCGGGCCGGCGTCGGTGGCCGCCAGCAGCTGTTCCACCCGATCGGCCAGGTTAAACACCCGCTCCTGCTCGTCGGGGAGCACGGCCGCCGCTGCCTTGGCGTAGTCGGCTGCGCGGTCGGCCCAGGCCGGGCGACGCGAGAGTTCCAGCACACCGGCCGGGAGCTCATCCAGCAGCGCCAGGAGGGTTTCGGGCGCCAGGCTGGCGGCGCCGTCGTCCATCAAAGCCTGGGCCAGCGGCACCCCCTTCGCCTCCGTGAGCACCACCACGCCGTCGGCCGGTCCGGCGGAGGCAACCGGGGCCGGCAGCCCGGCGTCGGTCAGCAGCCGGTGCCGGAGGATCAGCTGCGCCGCCCGGTCCGGACGGACCACCTTCAAAAAGACCCGATGTCCGTCCTGGACGGCTTCCAGCACGGCCCGCCGCAGCGGCCGGTAGCTGACCATTTTCAGGTCCGCTTCTCCCCCGCCGAAAACGCTGCGGCCCACCGCAGCCGGGTCGCACGCCGCGGGCAGTCCGACCAGCACCGGGTCGGACGGATACAGCCAGGCGGTCAGCGGGACGGGCCCGCCGTCCAGACGTACCAGCGGAAGCCCGCAGTCGGGCACCGGCGCCGTGGTGACGCAGACGTACTCGGTCCGCTCGCCGCCGTCGTGCCCGCGGAACCGCACGGTGTAGATCCCGGTCGCGCCGGCCCCGGGCCGGTGCTGCAGCTTCGCCAGCTGCCAGGACCGGAGCGTCCCGCCGACGGTGCCGACGGCGAGTTCCAGCGCTTCGCGCATGCCGGGACTTTCCAACACGTCGATGCCGGCGGTCTCGGTGGCCATCAGGTCAACGTTCGCTGCGTCCATGTCTCCATTGCACACCATCGCGGCCCGGAACGCTCGGAACCACAGACCGGAAAAGGCTGCGGCCCGTCCGGTGTGGACGGGACGCAGCCAACCTGCCGGGCGCCTCGGGTCAGGCCCGCCTGCGCTGCAGAACGTCGTCCAGATTGAGCCGGTTCGCGGCCGACTGATGGGCGGATGCCTCGGCGGCCGAGGCGCCGTCCGCTGGCTGCTGCGTGGCGGCAGTCTTCTCTGATGTCCGGGCGGCGGCCTCGTCGGTCCGCTGCGCGGCGGTCTGCTTGATCGATGTCTTGGTCTGCGGCTTCTTGACCTCGGGGACCGGCAGCGGCGCGGGAGCCGGGCGGGTGGCCTTGGCCGCCGCGACATACGTCGGTTTGGGCACGTCGACCGGCTGCCAGGGAGTGCCGGACGGCTGACCCGGCGCGGCGGTGTCGCCGGCGTCGGCGGCGACCTTCAAGGCTTCCTCGCGGAGCTCGGCGGCCGTCAGCGGCGCCGGACCGGGCTGGGCGGCCTGCTGCGCGGCCCCGGTGTCCCCCGCGGCCCCGTCAAACAGTTCGGTGGGCTTCCGGGGATTCTTCGCGGCTCCCGCCGGCTGCGATGCCGATGCCGCGCGGGAGGCCTGCCGGGCGCGTGCGGCGGCGCGCTTGCTGCGGTCGCGGACCGCCAGGGAGCGCAGGATAACGACGACGGCGCCCACCGTCAGCAGCGCGAAGCCCGGCACGCGGCCCGAAACTGCGCCGGCCAGCGCCAGGGCGCCGCCGACGACGAACACCAACAGGGCGGAGGCCCCGGCAAGTGCCAGCGCGGTCCGGCCGTAGCGGATGCGGAACTCGGGCTGCCGGGCGGGCGGGGGCACGGGCGACGATGTCGAGGGTGCCGGCTGGGCGTTGTATTCCATGATGATCCCCTGGTTGCCGCCCGAGGCGGTTGCGGGTACTGAAACTAGTGGTGCTGCATGCCCCGGCGCCGGTTCAGCCAGCGCGGGACGGAATGCTCCGCGGAGCACGTACGGTCCTACCCAGACAAACCACAGCCCGACGATGACCGCCAAGATCACAGAGCTCTGAATGTCCACTCTCAAAACCGTAGAAGCTCAAGCATGCCGTACGCGGCATTCATCACGGTGTGTCGGATAACGATTCCGTGCGGCGCTGCCTTATGGTGTCGGCCCGACGTCGCCGTGCTCCAGCCAGCGGTCCAGCAGGCCGCCGGGAACCTCCTCGGCAGTGAGCGCGAAGCTGCGGTGGTCTGCCCAGGCCCCGTTAATGTGCAGGTACCGCGGACGCAGTCCTTCGTCTCGAAAGCCGAGCTTCTCCACGACGCGCAGGCTGGCGCGGTTCTCCGGCCTGATGTTGATCTCCATCCGGTGGAGCCCGAGCGTTTGGAAGCAATGGTCGGTCGCCATGGCCACCGCCGTGGGCGCTATCCCGCGGCCGGCACGCGCCTCATCCACCCAGTACCCCAAAGTGGCCGACATTGCAGAGCCCCAGACGATGCTGGAGACAGTAAGCTGCCCGACCAGCGCCGGCCGGGGCCTCCCCTCCTGCAGTTCGGTGATGATCCAGGGCAGGGCCGTGGCAAGTCGTGCCTGGTGCTTGAGCGAGCGGACCATCTCCGAGAACGAGGGCAGATACCCGTCCGGAGCCGGGTTCGTGGCCTCCCACGGTTCCAGCCAGCGGGCGTTGCGGCGCCGCACGGCCGTCCACTCGCTCCGGTCCCGGTACCGGATCGGGCGCAGCGACAAGTCCCCGCATGCCAGCGTCGCTGGCCAGATTGCCGGTCCGTACCCCATGTGAAGTTCTTAGCGGTCGCGACGAGGCTCAGTCGCCCGAGCCGTCGATGAAACTCTTCAGCCAGGTCCGCAGTTCCGTCCCGATGTCTTCACGTTCGGAGGCGATGGTCACGACGGCCTTGAGATAGCTGAGCTTGTCGCCGGTGTCGTACCGGCGCCCGGAAAAGACCACGCCGTAGACGCCGCCGCCTTCGCCTTCGCGGCCGGCCAGGACTTCGAGCGCGTCGGTCAACTGGATTTCGCCGCCGCGGCCGGGCTTGGTGTCCTCCAGCACGTCGAAGACGGACGGGTGCAGGACGTAGCGGCCGATGACCGCCAGATTGGACGGGGCCTCGTCCGGCGAAGGCTTCTCCACCAGTTCGTTGATCCGCACGTAGCCGCCGTCGCCCATCGGGGTAACGTCCGCGCAGCCGTAGGCGCTGATCTGGGCGGGGTCCACCTCCATCAGGGCGACCACGGAGCCGCCGGTCTGCTGCTGGACCGCGATCATCTGGGTCAGCAGGTCGTCGTGTTCGTCGATAAGGTCGTCGCCGAGCAGCACGGCGAACGGTTCGTCGCCCACGTGCTGGCGGGCCCGCAGGACTGCGTGGCCGAGGCCCAGCGGATCCCCCTGGCGCAGGTAGTGGATGTCCGCCAGTTCCGAGGCTGCCTGTACGGCGGCGAGCTTCTCCAGATCGCCCTTCTCCTCCAGAATCTGCTCGAGGTTGGGCACGCGGTCGAAGTGGTCTTCCAGCGGGCGCTTGTTGCGGCCGGTGATGACCAGGACGTCGCTCAAGTCTGCGCGCACGGCTTCCTCGACCACGTACTGGATGGCCGGCTTGTCCACCACGGGGAGCATTTCCTTGGGCATGGCCTTGGTGGCGGGCAGGAAACGCGTTCCCAAACCAGCGGCCGGAATGACAGCTTTGCGTACCGTGCGATGAGACGTCATGGGTTCAGACTACCGAACGAAGGTGCGAAGCAAGCCGATCCGGGGGGAAGCAACTACGATGTCGGCCATGGAGATGCAAACCGGCATGGACAAGGAAACCGCCCGCGCATTCTTCCGGGCACGCCGCCGGGCCCGCCCCGAGGAAGAGCAGATCAAGGCCGGGACCGCCCTGGCGCACCAGGTGCTGGACGGTCTTCGGCGGCTGAACGTCCCGGCCGGAACCATCGTGCCGGCCTACCTGTCCGTCGGTTCCGAACCGTCCACGCGCATGCTGCTGCCGGCCCTTGAGGAGGCCGGCTACCAGGTGGTGGTCCCGATCTGCGAACCGGACTACCGGCTCAGGTGGGCACGCTGGTTTAGCGGCGTGGAGCTGGTCCGCAGTCCCCGGGCCTGGATCGACGAGCCGGTCGGAGAACGTTTTGGAGCGGAAATCATGGACGGCCTGCCGCTGGTGCTCGTGCCCGGGCTGGCCGTCGACTCCGAGGGCAACCGGATGGGCCAGGGCGGCGGTTATTACGACCGGTTCCTGGCGTCGCTTGGCGACGGCGAAGACCGCCCGAGGTTTGTCGGGGTTTTCTACGCCGACGAGGTGGTGGCGGCGGGAGCCTTCGAGTCCACGGCGCTCGACGCGCCGCTGGACGGCGCCGTGTCGCCCGACGGCTGGACGTGGTTCCCCCGCCGGACGGTGTAGAATTGGCACTCTGAGCGGGTGAGTGCCAACGCCTGGCCGGGCGCTTCCTGCTCCTGCCAAGTTTTTTTCAGGAGGAATTACTGTGCCCACGTACGCCTACGCCTGCAAAGACTGCGCCCATGCCTTCGACATCCAGCAGTCCTTCAGCGATGAATCGCTGACCGTCTGCCCCGAGTGCGGCGGCAACCTGCGCAAGAAGTTCAACAGCGTCGGGGTCGTCTTCAAGGGCTCGGGCTTCTACCGCACCGATTCGCGCGACTCTTCCTCGGCAGGTTCCGTCCCCGCCGCCGCCTCGGGATCCGCCGGCACCGGGTCAACCGCCTCTTCCGAGGCGGCGAAGCCCGCTGCGGCCGAAGCCTCCAAGCCTGCCGCCGCCCCGGCCCCGGCGGCCGCCAGCTAGCCGCATCGGACGCCGGCGGCCGCTCCTACACCGCGAAGCGGCGGCGGCGCTGATCCACAGGCGGGCCCGCCCCGCTGACCCGTGCGGGCCGGATGCATCTAGCGTAGTCGCATGCCCGTTGCTGCCGCGTCCCGCACCGCCCGCCCTGCACTGTCGCCGCGCCGCCTGCTGCGCCGGCATTACCGGCTGCTGGCCGCCCTGCTGCTCTGTGCGGCCGCGGCGCTGGTGGTGCAGCAGCTGACCCCTGCGCCGGACCCCACCGACTCCGTGGTGGTCGCCGCGTCCGACCTCCCGGCGGGCGCCCACCTGTCCGCCGACGATGTCGTGCTGGGCGAGCTGCCGGCCGGTTCCGTACCCGAGGGAACTGCCGACAGTCCGGCCCTGGTAGTGGGCCAGCGGCTGGCGACGGCGCTGCGCGCCGGCTCTCCGGTCGTGGACACCTCGATCGTCGGCCCCGGCCTGTTGACCGGGGCGCCGCCGGGGACGGTGGCCGTGCCCGTGCGCCCCGCGGACCCCTCCACCGTCCAGTTGGTGTCGCCGGGCCAGTTGGTGGACATCGTGCTCAGCAGCGGCAACGGGTTCGAAGAGCCTGCCGCAACCACGGTCCTGGCGCGGGCCGTTCCGGTGCTGTGGAAGGCCGACGACGGCGCTGCCGCGGCCGGCCTGCTCGGCGCGGGCGAGCCCGACGGGCTCGTGGTGGTGGCGGCGGCACCGTCCGACGCAACCGCGCTGGCCGGCGCCTCCAGCCGCGGCAACGTCTTCCTCGTGTTGGTCGGCTGATGACTGCCCCGGACCGGCTCCCGGCCTAGCCCCAGTGCGGCGGCCGCTGCTCCCGCAGCCAGGCGTCCCGGTCCTCGTCCCGGTCGCCCCACGCACGGGGGTCGTCCTCCGCTGCCTTGGTCGGCAGCGTCGGCGACTGGTTCCGCCTGGCCCGGCGCGGCCGCAACCGGTCGTCGCCCGCCTCGCCGGCCTCGTCCGCCGAGCCTGCGGAGTGCGCCGAGTGCGCGGACTCCTCCGCCCGCGGGGTCTGCTCCGCCGCCGGCTTCGGTCCCCGTGCGCTGGCGGGACGGTCGTCCTTGTCTGCCGGTTCTTCCGGCTTCTGCAGTCCCAAGTAGCCTCCGATCAGGTCTGCGCATTTCTCCGGATCAGTGAACACCTCGATGGTCCACAGCGTCAGCGGCCGCCAGCCCAGCCGCTCGAGCTGTTGCGGGCGCAGCCGGCTGCGCTCCCGCACCGTCAGCTCCTGGTACTGCGGGCTGCCGTCAGACTCCAAAGCCACGGGCAGCGTCGGTTCAATATCCGGCGAATACTGCACCGTTCCGGTGCTGGCGGCGATGTCGATGACCCCGTAATAGTGGTCCCAAACGCGTGCGCCGCGGGTGCGGATGCGCTCCACGAGGTCCGCGACCAGCGGGTCGTCGATCCCGGGAGACAGTTCGGGCGCCGCGAACCGGCCGTCGCCGAGGTGGCGGTCCAGCAGGTCATGGAAGTCGGCGGCCCCATGCCGCAGCCGCTCGGGGTCCAGATCCTCCGGGCGGAAGCAGCTGAGGACGTGCAGCGACTGCCGGGAACGGGTGACCGCGGTCGCGAAGAGCGACCGCCCGTGCGGCGCCGACAGGGGGCCGAAGTCGTGGACCGCCCGCCCGTGCGGCGTCCGGCCAAAGCCGAGCGAGAAGATCACATCGTCGCGGACCAATCCGGACGCGCGTTCGACGGGAACCACGCGGAAGGGTTCCTGCCGGCGGTTGAAGAAGTCCGCCGCCGCCGGATAATTGGGCATCTGCAGCCGGATGGCCTCCGCCACGCGGGCGGCGTGCCGGGCGCTGGCCGTCACCACCGCCAGCGACCGCGACGGCCGAAGGCTGATGTGCTCGAAGACAAGGTCCACCACCCGGTTGAGTTCGGCCGGGACGCTCTCCACGCCTTCGTGTCCGGCGCCGGGCATCCCGGTACCGTCGGGCAGATATTCCACTTCCAGGCCGCCCCCGCGGATGGAGCTGGCGCCGGGCAGGCGGGACAGCGATCCGCCGTAGAACTTCTCACTCAGCGAGCGGGTCAGGTCGAGGTCGACGGCACGGTAGGCGGTGGTCAGCGCCACCACCGGCAGCACCTCGGAGAGCGCGTGGAAGCAGCTGGCCAACGGTTGCGGTGCTTCGCCGGTGACGGGGTCGTTCCGCCGGTCCACGTTGACTTCGAAGGGCTCGGCGCGGCCCAACTCGCCGTCGCCGAACGCCACCACCTGATGCGCCCGGGAGACCGCGGTCAGCGCCGACGGCAGGCTGGTGGCCTCGGCGTCGAGGATGATGACGGCATCGAAGTGCTTGCCTTCCGGGAGCAGGAGCGGCAGCACCAGCGGGGAGGCAGTCCAGATCGGCAACAGCGCCGAAACCAGCGACTCCGACTGCTGTCCCAACGCGGCCAGGGTGGGTTCGCCGGCCTTGAGCAGGTCGCGCAACCGCTGCGCCGCCTTGGGCTTGCTCTTGAGCGAATGCCGCCAGTTCTGTGCCAGTTCCCAGCGCAGCCGGGCGGGCCCGGACGCGATGTGCGCGTTGTCCGCGAGCCGGTAGACCGCCTCGAGCTTGCGGAGATTGTCGCCGTCCGACATGGCCAGGTAATCGTCGCCGCTGATCATCGCTTCGAGCGCCGACTGCCACCACGCCAGGTCCAGTTCAGCGCTGACCTCGCCCGCGCCGACTTCGCGTGTGGCCAGATCGTCCAGCAGTTCGGTCAGTCCGTGTTCGCGCATCTGCTCCAGCAGCAGCGTACGTTCGGGCAGGTTCACCAGCGTTTCGCGGTCCGCTGCCAGGGCGTCCAGCTGTTCCTGCAGTTCGCCGTCGGGCAGGGCCGCGAGGGCACGGTCTTCGGGCACCGGTGCCAGCAGGGCGGCCAGTTTCTCGAGGCGCTGCGCCACCTCCCGGTAAAAGCCGTTCAGGTCCGCCAGCCCGGAGGGCACCGCCGGATGCCGCTGCGACGTTGCGTAGTCGGCCCACTTTGTCCGCTGCTGCTGCACCTCGAAGAGGGACTCATGCAGGTCGGAGATGTGCACGCCCGGGCGGATGTATTCCTTGGCCACCTTGCGCAGCCGGGAACGCGTCATCGAACTCATTTCGATTCCGCGGTCGCGCCGCCAGGAACTCGGCGCGGTCGCGGAAATCAGGTCTGTGACCGGCCGGTCGAAGATGTCCGGGGTGAACTTGTCGAGGCTGCCGCGGACCTCCACCAGCAGCTGGAGCTGCTCCCCCCACTCGCGGAACGTCCCGGCGAGGGCGATCTGCGAGTGTTCGGCGACCTTGTTCATCCGTTCGCGCAGCCGCGGGACGTCCTTGGCCAGGTCTGCGGCCAGCTGGTGGGCGTCTTCGGTCTCCTTGCGGTTGAGCAGCTTGGCACCGAACCACGGGCTGGTGGTCGCGGACTTGCTGAAGCTGCCCAACTCGGCCGCCCGGACCAGCCGTGCCGCCAGCTCCGCCCGGTCGGTGATGTTGTCCAGCACAGACCGCTTCAGCCGCACGGTGGTCGCCGGAGCCGGATCGAGCGAGGTGAGCTTGGCCAGCGACTGCATCGCCTGGTAGGGGGAACAGCGCCACCGGCTGCGCACATTGTGCAGCGACTTCACATGCTCCATCAGCTTGTGCCGGTGCTCGGTGAGGGTGGTGTGCAGCTTCTGCAGCTGCGGCTCCTGCGCCTTTTCGTTGCGGCTGATCGCGCGGATCATCGCCCGGCGCAGCTGCTCCGGCGTCAGGTCCGCGCTCAACTGCAGGGCCAGCGACCCCAAATCCACGGTTTCCAACTGCTGTGTGAATTCGACCAGCGTGCCTCGGCGTTCCGCGACCACCAGCACGCTCTTGCCCTCGTAGGCCAGGGCGGCCGCAGCGTTGAGTGCCGTCTGGGTTTGTCCGGTGCCCGGCGGCGCCGAAACCACCAGCGAATGCCCGGCCTGGACCAGGTCCAGCACCCGTTGCTGCGCGGCGTCTGCGTCGAGCAGCAGGAACTCATCCTGCGGATCGCGTTCGTCGATCGGCGGCAGCTCCACCTCCGGCACGGGCACGGCGTTCCGGCCGGCCCGGGGACGAGGACCGGCCTGGGATCCCGCGCCGGCTTCGGCCAGCGCGCGGATCACCGGGTGCCCGGCATCGAGCAGGACCGGGTCGGTGACTGCTTCCAGGTCCGCGAAGGTCGACACCAGCAAATGGTGTTCGATGGTCATGTTCCGCACGCCGGCGGTGAGCAGGCGCAGCCGTTCCAGCACCGGGTGCGGATCCAGGCGGGCGGTGCTGTAGGCCAGCCGGGCGGTCGCCTCGGCGTCGATACCGATCCCCTGCTCCGCGGAGAGGTGGCGGACGAGCGCCGGGTTCAGCCGGGCGCGGTCGGTCAACTGCAGTTCGAAGTCGTCCTGGCTGGGGCGGACGGTCAGCGCCACCGGGATCAGCATCACCGGGGCATTCAGGGACTCCGACCGGCCGATGTCGGGAACCCGCCAGGAGGCCGTTCCGGCGGCCAGATACCCGACGTCGATACCGCGGTCCGAACCCAGTTCGTAGATTTTGGCGCGCAGGCTGCGGGCGGTACGCATGGCCGCGGCGTACTGGTTCGGCTCGCGCAGCAGGGTGGAAAGACGGGTGCGGCGGCCGGCCAGCAACTGCGCCAGGCCGGAAGGGTGGGCATGCGTCAGGTCAATGCTGTTCGACGACGTCGGGGCGAACCGCAGCAGCGTGTCCGACCCGGCGAGATCGCCCAGGTTGTCCAGCCACGATGCCACAACGTCTTCAGCAGCCTCAGCTACGCTGGCCAGCGACACGGCTGCCCCCTTTACTTCACTCTCGGCGACTTGCCTCGACCACAACGGCATGTCAAACAAGGTATCGGACTTTAAACGCCAAACGGGCGACCGCAACACTGCTCGGCGAAATTGCCTCGCAGTTCACCCGCAGCCGCGCTGCGGGCGGGCAGCGGTCGCCCGTTGTGGCTACTCCCACTCGATCGTTCCCGGCGGTTTGCTCGTCACGTCGAGCACCACGCGGTTAACGCCGTCCACTTCGTTGGTGATGCGGTTGGAGATCCTGGCCAGCAGGTCGTAGGGAAGCCGCGACCAGTCTGCGGTCATCGCGTCCTCGGAGGAGACCGGACGGAGCACGATCGGGTGTCCGTAGGTGCGGCCGTCGCCCTGAACGCCCACGCTGCGCACGTCGGCCAGCAGGACCACCGGCATCTGCCAGACTTCCTGGTCCAGGCCCGCAGCGGTCAGTTCGGCGCGCGCGATCGCGTCCGCCTTGCGCAGCAGGTCCAGCCGCTCCTGGGTGACTTCGCCGATGATCCGGATGCCAAGACCCGGGCCGGGGAAGGGCTGGCGTCCGACGATTTCGGCCGGCAGGCCCAGTTGGGCACCGACCGCGCGGACCTCGTCCTTGAACAGCGTCCGCAGCGGTTCCACCAGCTCGAACTGCAGGTCCTCGGGCAGCCCGCCCACGTTGTGGTGGCTCTTGATGTTCGCGGCGCCCTCGCCGCCGCCGGACTCGACCACGTCCGGGTAGAGCGTGCCCTGCACCAGGAACTTCACCGACTCCCCCTCGGCGGCCGCCTCGGCCAGCACGGCCTTCTCGGCGGCTTCAAAGGCGCGGATGAACTCGCGGCCGATGATCTTGCGCTTGGTCTCCGGGTCGGTGACGCCGGCCAGCGCGGACAGGAAGCGCTGCTGTTCGTTGGCTACGTACAGCTTCACGCCCGTGGCCGCGACAAAGTCACGCTCCACCTGCTCGGCTTCACCCTCGCGCAACAGTCCGTGGTCCACAAAGACACAGGTCAGCTGGTCGCCGACCGCGCGCTGCACCAGGGCCGCGGCGACGGCGGAGTCCACGCCGCCGGACAGCCCGCAGATCACGCGGGAGTCGCCGATCTGGGCGCGAATGCGCTCCACCTGCTCCTCCACAATGTTGCCGGTGGTCCAGTTGGGCTCGAGCCCGGCACCACGGAACAGGAAGTTCTCCAACACGCGCTGGCCGTGGGCCGAGTGCTTGACCTCGGGGTGCCATTGCACGCCGTACAGCTTCTTCTCGTCGTTCGCGAAGGCGGCCACCGGGGCGCCGGCCGTGCTGGCCAGCACGTCGAAGCCTGCAGGTGCCTCCTGCACCGAGTCGCCGTGGCTCATCCAGGTGTTCTGGACTGAGGGCACCCCGGCCAGGATGGACCGGCCCTCCCCCACCGCGGTGGCGTCCGTGGCACCGTACTCGCGCAGCCCGGTCCTGGCCACCTTGCCGCCCAGGGCGTTCGCCATGGCCTGGAAGCCGTAACAGATGCCGAACACCGGGACGCCGGCTTCGAACAGGTCCGCGCCGATCCTCGGCGCTCCTTCGGCGTAGACGCTGGAGGGCCCGCCGGAGAGGATGATGGCCACCGGGTTCTTGGCCATCAGCTGTTCGGTGGTGTAGGTGTGCGGAACGATCTCGGAATACACGTTGGCCTCGCGCACGCGGCGGGCGATCAGCTGCGCGTACTGGGCCCCGTAGTCGACGACGAGGACGGGCCGGTGGTCCGTAGTGGCGGGGGGAGGAGTAGTCACCCTTACAGGATAGTCGCCGGGTCCGGCGCCTCGCACTCCGGCGTCCGCCCCCGCTGCGTGAGGTAGCGCACGCCAGGCTCCGGTCAGTAGCGCTTGGCGGCTTCGGGGTGGGCGGCCAGTTCTTCTTCCACCTCGCGGTGCACCTTGCGTTCCAGGATGATGGACAGGAACGGGATGACGCCGCCCAGGGCGATCAGCACGAACTTGCTGAACGGCCAGCGCATCAGCGACCAGAGCCGGAAGTCGGCAATCAGGTACAGCACGTACAGCCAGCCGTGCGCTATCAGCACCGCGATGGACAGGTTCAGGCCGTCGATCACGGACGGTTCGGCCTGCGCCAGCCCGAGCGCGAACGTCTCGCCCGTCAGGGTGTTGGTGGCCCCGGCGAACAGGAACAGGTTGAAACCGTACCGCAACACCATCTCCACACAGAGCAGCAGCAGCATGATGCCGGTGATGTAGGAGGTGACCTTGTAGAAGGTCAGGGCGGAGCGGATCTGGGCGTGGGTTCCGCCGAAGCGGCGTTTGACAGGACGCTGGGTCGCGGCGGAACGGTCGGGGGCGTTTTCGGTCACGTGGACTACCTCGTTGTGTGGGGTGAGCTGGGTGTGGTCTGGTCGGCGGCGGCGTCGCCGCCCTGGCGGGCGCCGGAGGGACCTGCCGCGCTCCCCCGCCCGGATTCGGCTGCATGGCGGGCCGCTTCGGCCGCGTCTTCGGCCGCCTCCAGGTCGCGGCGGTAGTCGTCGGCTACCAGCCGCCACCAGAGGAAGATGGCGAATCCGGCGAACACCACCCATTCCACCGCGTAGAAGACGTTCATCCAGTTGACCGGCGCTTCCTGCGGCTGCGGTCCGACAACCGCCGGGTGCATCGAGGTCCCCTCGGTCGCGGTGCCAAGGTCCGTGCCGCCAACGGTGAAGCCGGTCCCGACCACGAAGCCGGAGTAGCCGGGCGCGTTCCAGCGGTTGATCAGCTCGGCCGCCGACAGCGAAGCCACCTGGCCGGCGGGCAGGCTTCCGGGCAGCGGGGCTTCCGTGGGCAGCAGCCGCCCGACGACGGTGGCCTCACCGTCCGGGGCGGGAACGGCATCCGCCGGTTCCTCGACCCAGCCGCGCACCACGGGGATGACAACTTCTTCGCCAAACTGCTCCACGCCGTCCACGGTGAACGGGTCGACCACCCAGAGGCCTTCTTCGCCGTCCTGCAGGCGGTTCTGGACCAGCACCTGCCCGCCCTGGACGAAGCTGCCGTCGAAGGTGACCATCTGGTCTGCGGTGGCGGCGGTCATCGGGATGCCCGGTTCAAAGACGTCGGTGAGCGGCTTGACCGTTTCGGTCTCGCCCGGGGGCGGGGGCGGTTCGCTCTGCGACGTGGAAAACTGCCACTGGCTCAGCAGCACGAACACCGTGGACAGCGCCAGCGCAAGCACCAGGGCCGCTATCCAGCGGGGTTTCAGGGCAGTCTTGAGCACCCATTAAAGGTACTTCGCAACCATGTAGAAAACGAATCCTGCCGGGTGCCCTCAGGCCAGCGGAACGATGTCGTCGACGCCCATCCGGGCGCTGTCGGCCGTGACGTCGTCGGGCTGCTCCTGGCTGAGTCGTTCGGCTTCGACCCGGGCCAGGTAGTGCTTCACCTCGCGTTCCACCTGTCCTTCGCTCCAGTCGAGGAGGGGCGCCATCAGTCGGGCGACGACCGGGGCGGCGGAGACGCCGCGGTCCCAGGCCTCGATGGAGATCCGGGTCCGGCGGGTGAGCACGTCGTGGATGTGCCGGGCTCCCTCGTGCGTGGTCGCATAGACCACCTCGGCCGCCAGGTAGTCGTCGGCGCCGGGCAGCGGTTCGGCCAGCTCCGGCCGTTCGGTGATGATGTCCAGCACGTCGCCGGCCATGGCTCCGTACCGGTTGAGCAGGTGTTCCACCCGGGCAACGTGGATGCCGGTGCGGTCCGCCATGCGGCTGCGCCTGTTCCAGGCCGCCTTGAAACCGGAGGCGCCGAGCAGGGGGATGGTGTCGGTGCAGCTGGGCGGGACGCGCTCGTCGAGGGCCCGTGCCGCCTCGTCCACCGCGTCCTTGGCCATCACGCGGTACGTGGTGTACTTGCCGCCGGCCACCACCACGAGCCCGGGGACCGGGTGCGCCACCACGTGTTCGCGCGAGAGCTTGGCGGTGGAATCGTTCTCGCCCGCCAGCAACGGCCGGAGCCCGGCGTAGACTCCCTCGACGTCCTCCCGGGTGAGCGGGCGCTGGAGGACCCGGTTGACGTGTTCCAGCAGGTAGTCGATGTCCTTGGACGAGGCCGCCGGATGGGCCTTGTCCAAATTCCAGTCGGTATCGGTGGTGCCGATGATCCAGTGCCGCCCCCACGGAATCACGAACAGCACCGACTTCTCGGTGCGCAGGATCAGCCCCACCGTGGACTGGAACCGGTCCCGCGGCACCACCAGGTGGATTCCCTTGGAAGAACGGACGCTCAGCTGGCCCCGTTCGGTCACCATGGCCTGGGTCTCGTCCGTCCACACGCCGGTGGCGTTGACCACCTGCTTGGCCCGGATGTTGAACTCGCTGCCGTCCTCCTGGTTCCGCACCCGGGCCCCGACCACGCGTTCGCCCTCGCGCAGGAAGTCGACCACCGCCAACCGGTTTGCCGCGTGCGCCCCGAACGCCGCCGCGGTGCGGACAAGGTTGACCACCAGCCGGGCGTCGTCCACCTGCGCGTCGTAGTAGCGGATGGACCCCACCATGGCGTCCTTCTTCAGGCTGGGTGCCGCCCGGAGGGTCCCCCGCCGGGAGAGGTGTTTGTGGAAGGGGACGCCGCGGCCGCGCCCGGAGGCGATGGCCAGGGCATCGTACAAGGCCACTCCGGCGCCGACGTAGGGCCGCTCCACGTACCGCCTGGTCAGCGGGTACAGGAACGGCACCGGGCGCACCAGGTGCGGCGCGATCCGCTCCAACAGCAGTCCCCGTTCCTGCAGCGCCTCACGGACCAGGGCGAAATCCAGCATCTCCAGGTACCGCAGCCCGCCGTGGATCAGCTTGGAAGACCGCGACGACGTGCCCGAGGCCCAGTCCCGGGCCTCCACGATGCCCACGTCCAGCCCGCGGGTGACCGCGTCCAGGGCGGCCCCGGCGCCCACCACCCCGCCGCCGACGATCAGCACGTCCAGCTCGGCCCCGCGCTCCTGTGTGGCGCGCAGCGCGGCCAGCGCCTGCTCGCGGCTCTCGGGACTCAGGGCTCCGGTGGTCATCGCCTATCAGCCTCCCAGCATGATCGGATCAGTCGCGGGCCTGGATCGGGGCCAGCACCACTTCGCAGCGCTGGAACTCTTTCAGGTCCGAGTACCCGGTGGTCGCCATCGACCGGCGCAGCGCACCGACCAGGTTGGAGGTTCCGTCGGTGTGGTTGGACGGGCCGTGCAGCACCCGCTCCAGCGGTCCGACGGTTCCCACGTTCACGCGGTCGCCCCGGGGCAGTTCGTCGTGGTGGGCCTCCTGGCCCCAGTGCCAGCCGCGGCCCGGCGCTTCCTCCGCCCGGGCCAGCGCGGAACCGAGCATCACGGCGTCCGCCCCCATGGCGATGGCCTTGACGATGTCGCCGCTGAAGCCCACGCCGCCGTCGGCGATCACGTGCACGTAGCGGCCGCCCGATTCGTCCATGTAGTCCCGGCGCGCGGCCGCCACATCGGAGATCGCCGAGGCCATCGGGGCGTGGATGCCCAGCGCCCGGCGCGTGGTCGTCGTCGCTCCCCCGCCGAAGCCCACCAGCACGCCGGCGGCACCGGTGCGCATCAGGTGCAGCGCCGGGGTGTAGCCGGCGGCGCCGCCGACGATCACGGGCGTGTCCAGCTCGTAGATGAACTGCTTCAGGTTCAGCGGTTCCTGCGTCTTGGAGACGTGTTCGGCGGAGACGGTGGTGCCGCGGATCACGAAGATGTCCACGCCGGCGGCGACCACGGTCTTGTAGAACTCCTGGGTGCGCTGCGGCGTCAGCGAGCCGGCCACGGTCACCCCGGCTTCCCGGATCTCGGCCAGCCGGGAGGTGATCAGTTCCGGCTGCACGGGGGCGGAGTAGAGCTCCTGCATCCGCTTGGTCGCGGCCGGGCTGAAGTTCTCCGTGCCCAGCGCGGCGATCTCGTCCAGCACCGGCAGCGGATCCTCGTACCGGGTCCACAGGCCCTCGAGATTGAGGACGCCCAGGCCGCCGAGCTTGCCCAGCGCGATGGCGGTGGCGGGCGACATGACCGAGTCCATCGGCGCGGCGATGACCGGCGCGTCGAACGTGTAGGCGTCGATCTGCCAGCTGACCGAGACATCCTTGGGATCGCGCGTCCGGCGCGAGGGGACGATCGCCACGTCATCGAGGGAGTAGGCTCGGCGCCCACGCTTGCCACGGCCAATTTCAATCTCGTAAGTCACGGCTCTAGGTTATCCCACCACTGGAACGCTTCACCTTGGAACGGGCAGGGAGAGGACTTTCGCCGGCGCCTGGCGGACAGGGCGGACCCCCTCGTGACGGCTGCACGGCTCTCCTGTTCCGACTGCTGGCGTCGTCCCGGCGCAGGCGGTACGCTCGACCTGCCGCACGGCCGGCAAGCGCACCGCAGGCCCTCTCTCTTGACGGTTGCCGCGGGCCGGCCGCAGGCAGCCGGAGCGGGAAGTGGTCAGTCATGGGAGGAAGATTCCGGCGGTCCGTCGGGCGCGTGCGACCGTTCGCGAGCGGCTTGGCGGCCACCCTGTGTTTTGGCATCGCCGGGCTGGTCTGGTCCATGCCCTCCCTTCATGCGCGCCGGTTGCGGAGAGCCGCATCGTGCACCGTTTGCGCTTCCCACCAGCGGGTACGCGGCACCGCTCTCTTTGTGGTGGCGGCCCTCTTGGTCGCCGGAGCCGGAGCCCGCGTTCAGGAGGCGCTCTCCCCGCAGATCGTTTGCCACAGCCATATCACTGCCGACGGGCAGATCAAGCCCGAGCCGCGCCTGCAGATTTCACCCCCGGCCCCGTGGCGCATCACCCGGAATTTTCTGGTCGCCCCCATCAGCGGCGTCGGGGTCCTGACGGGGCGCAGCCTTGATATGGAAGCGTGCTCGGGACCGTCGCTGTTGGTCATGTTTTGGCCCCCGCCGCGCACCAGCGGCGGCGGAACAATGCTCGGGGACGTGTTCGTTGCGTGGATGCCGCCGGTGGACCCGGCCGGTCCACTGAGCGTCAACGGATATGGCATTGCCGATGAAGGCCAGTATGTCCGCTACGGCCCGAACATCTCCCAGACCCGGACCGGGGACGAGGCCCTCGCCCTCCACGAGTCGCGGCATGTTGACCAGTGGGCCGTTGCCAATCTGCTCGCCGGCCCGTTCGCATTTCCGGCGGCGTACATCATCGACGGGGCGCTGTTCCCCTCCTCGCGCAACCACTTTGAGCGGGCCGCCGGATTGGCCGATGGGGCGTATCCGCCCGCGCCGGACAACTGGCCGGCGCCGCGCTGGCCTGACACCGCGGCCCTCGTGCTCATCGCGCTCCTGATCTTCCGACGCCGGCTCCGTTGGCTCACCCGCGTCGCGGTCGGTGGCCGCGCGCACGCCCGGGCCCACGCGCCGAGGCGCTGTCCCGTCCATACGCGGGGCTGGTCGCGGGGCGCCGGCGAAGGTCCTGCCGCTGGTTAACGCGAGTGGCGCCGCTCCCCTGGTGCGGGGAACGGCGCCGTCGACGACTGCGGGACTACCGCTTGTAGTTCGGTGCCTCCACGGTCATCATGATGTCGTGCGGGTGGGACTCCTTCAGCCCCGCCGCGGTGATCCGCACGAACTTGCCCTTGGCCTTCAGCTCGGCGATGTTGCGGGCACCGGTGTAGAACATGGTCTGGCGCAGGCCGCCGACCAGCTGGTGCGCGACGGCCGAGAGCGGGCCGCGGTAGGGCACCTGGCCTTCGATGCCCTCGGGGATCAGCTTCTCGTCGTCGGGCACGTCGGCCTGGAAGTAGCGGTCCTTGGAATAAGAGGTGTTCTTCCCGCGCGTCTGCATGGCCCCCAGCGAGCCCATGCCGCGGTAGGCCTTGAACTGCTTGCCGTTGACGAACACCAGGTCCCCCGGGGATTCCGCGGCGCCGGCCAGCAGCGAGCCGAGCATCACCGTGTCCGCGCCGGCGACCAGGGCCTTGCCGATGTCGCCGGAGTGCTGCAGGCCGCCGTCGGCAATCACCGGGATGCCCGCCGGGATGGCCGCCTTGGCCGACTCGTAGATCGCCGTGATCTGCGGTACGCCAACGCCTGCCACCACCCGGGTGGTGCAGATGGAGCCCGGGCCCACGCCCACCTTGATGGCGTCGGCGCCGGCGTCGACCAGTGCCTGCGCGCCCTCGCGGGTGGCGGCCTGGCCGCCGATCACGTCCACGTGGGCCGCGGCCGGGTCCTTCTTCAGCCGGGCGATCATGTCCAGCACGCCCTGGCTGTGGCCGTTGGCGGTGTCCACCACGAGGACGTCCACGCCGGCCTCGATCATGGTCATCGAGCGCTCGTAGCCGTCGCCGAAGAAGCCGACCGCCGCGCCGACGCGGAGGCGGCCGTCGTCGTCCTTGGTGGCCAGCGGGTACTGCTCCGCCTTGTCGAAGTCCTTGACGGTGATCAAGCCCTGCAGCATACCGGCGTCGTCCACCAGCGGGAGTTTCTCAATCCGGTTCTTGCCCAGCAGTTCGATGACTTCCGGGCGGCTGATGCCCACCTTGCCCGTGATCAGCGGCGTGGAGGTCATCACCTCGTGAACCTTGGTGGTGGGATAGTCGGCGCGGGGCACGAACCGGGTGTCGCGGTTGGTGCAGATGCCCACCAGCTTGCCCTCGGAGTCCACCACGGGCAGTCCGGACACGCGGTAGTTGTAGCAAAGTTCGTCCAGTTCGGCCAGCGTGGCGTCCGGGGCGATGGTCACCGGGTTGGTGATCATGCCGGACTCGCTGCGCTTGACCCGGTCCACGTGCTCGGCCTGGTCCTGGATGGACAGGTTGCGGTGGATGACGCCCAGGCCGCCCTGGCGCGCCATGGCGATGGCCATCCGCGATTCCGTCACGGTATCCATGGCGGCGGAGAGGAGCGGGGTCTGGACCGTGATGCGGCGGGTCAGGCGGGAGCTGGTATCGGCCTCGGACGGAATCACATCCGTCGGGCCGGGCAGCAGGAGCACGTCGTCGTAGGTCAGACCCTCGAAAGCGAACGGATTGAATTCTTCGGACACTGCAGGGCCTTTCGAGCGATACCGGTGGCGGCCGCCGGTCACCGACAGCGGGGATCGGGTTCCGGGGTTGGTTACATCCTAAAACGATTCCGCCCTGCCCACTATTTCCCGCGGCAACCGATGTGGCGGAGCTAACGTGCGCGCCCGGCTCCGGGGCTTCCACCACCCCGGACCCCACGACGACGAAGGGGACCCTGCACGGGCAGGATCCCCTCCGGACGGGCGAGGCCCGACCAACAGCCGGCGGCGTGCGCTAGTGCTGGTGGTTGTGCCCGTCCTCTTCGGCCGGCTTCTCGACGACCAGGGTTTCGGTGGTCAGCACCAGTGCCGCGATCGAGGCCGCGTTGCGCAGCGCCGAGCGGGTCACCTTCACCGGGTCGATGATGCCCGCGGCGACGAGGTCCTCGTATTCGCCGGTGGCGGCGTTGAAGCCGTTATTGAGCTCCATGTCGCCCACCTTGGAGACAACGACCATGCCCTCGTGGCCGGCGTTCTCGGCGATCCAGCGCAGCGGCTGGGCCAGCGCGCGGCGGACCAGGCCGACGGCGGTGGCTGCGTCGCCCTCGAGCGCCAGCACGTTCGGGTCGGTGTCCAGAGCCTGGGCGGCGTGCACCAGGGCGGTGCCGCCGCCGGCCACGATGCCTTCTTCCAGGGCAGCGCGGGTGGAGGACACGGCGTCCTCGATCCGGTGCTTCTTCTCCTTCATTTCGACCTCGGTGGCAGCGCCGACCTTGATCACGCCGATGCCGCCGGACAGCTTGGCCAGCCGCTCCTGGAGCTTCTCGCGGTCCCAATCGGAATCGGTGCGCAGCACCTCCGCCTGCAACTGGGACACGCGGTCGGCCACGTCGGCCTCGGAGCCGGCGCCGTCAACAATGGTGGTGTTGTCCTTGGTGACGGTGATGCGGCGTGCCGTGCCCAGCACCTCGAGGCCCACCTGGTCCAGCTTCAGGCCGAGGTCCGCGGACACGACCTGGGCGCCGGTGAGCACCGCGATGTCCTGCAGCATGGCCTTGCGGCGGTCGCCAAAGCCCGGCGCCTTTACGGCGGCAACGTTGAGGGTGCCGCGGATCTTGTTGACCACCAGGGTGGACAGGGCCTCGCCGTCGATGTCTTCGGCGATGATGAACAGCGGCTTGTTGGCCTGCAGCACCTTTTCCAGCAGCGGCAGGAACTCCTGCACCGTGGAGATCTTGCCCTGGGAGATCAGGATCAGCGCGTCCTCGAGGACTGCCTCCTGGCGCTCCTGGTCGGTGACGAAGTACTGCGACAGCAGGCCCTTGTCGAACTGCATGCCCTCGGTGAGCACCAGTTCGGTCTCCATGCTGGAGCCCTCTTCGATGGTGATGACGCCGTCCTTGCCCACCTTGTCGAACGCTTCGGCCAGCAGTTTGCCGACCTCGGGGCTCTGGGCGGAGATGGTGGCGACCTCGGCGACCCTGCCTTCGACCTCGCGGGCGTTCTCCAGCAGGCGGGCGGCAACGGCCTCGACCGCTACCTCGATGCCGTGCTTGAGGGCCCCGGGGGCGGCGCCGGCGGCCACGTTGCGGAGGCCTTCCTTCACCAAGGCCTGGGCCAGGACGGTAGCCGTGGTGGTGCCGTCACCGGCAACATCGTTGGTCTTGGTGGCGACTTCCTTGGCCAACTGCGCGCCGAGGTTCTCGTACGGATCGTCGAGTTCCACCTCGCGGGCGATGGTCACGCCGTCGTTGGTGATGGTGGGGGCGCCCCACTTCTTGTCCAGGACCACGTTACGGCCACGCGGGCCGAGGGTGACCCGGACGGTATTGGCGAGCTTGTCGACGCCGGCTTCCAGCGCCTTGCGGGCGGCGTCGTTGAACTCCAACTGCTTTGCCATGAATTTGTTCCTTTCACGCAAAATGCCCCGGCTGCGCTGCTAGAGGAGGCAGCCGGGGCATTTCGGTTGTCCGTGATTCCGGCTGCGGGCGTCGACTGCGCGCGCCCGAGCCGCCGGACTCAGCTGATGGGCCTTACTTGGTGACGATGGCCAGCACGTCGCGGGCGGAGAGCACCAGGTACTCTTCCCCGCCGACCTTGACCTCGGTTCCGCCGTACTTCGAGTAGATGACGACGTCACCCTCGGCTACGTCAACGGGAACCCGGTTGCCATTGTCATCGACGCGGCCGGGGCCGATCGCGACAACTTTGCCTTCCTGCGGCTTTTCCTTGGCGGTGTCCGGAATGACCAGGCCGGAGGCCGTGGTCTGCTCTGCTTCGAGCGGCTGGACAACAATACGATCCTCAAGAGGCTTAATGGAGACCGACACTCGGCTCTCTCCTTTTCATGCGCTACGAATAGGTTGGCCAAGGAGATGTCTGCCGTCGTCGCGGTGCCGGCAGGCGGTTCCTTGTATTAGCACCCACACGGGGTGAGTGCTAACTGCGACTCTATGAGAAGGATTAGCACTCGGTCAAGGCGAGTGCCAGCGGCGGGCCCTCCGGCTTCCGTGGCCGCCGCCTATGTGACGAAGATCGGCTCTGCCGTCCACCGGCCAAGTTGCGTTAGGCTAACCTAACCCGGTAGCTTTCAAGCTGCGCGCAAATAGCAAACGTTTATGTTGCCTAATGCCGGTCCCCGCCCGGGACGGCGTTGACGAACAATGGAGAGTCAGTGAAAAAGCCCCTGAAGTCCGGCCTGGTGGCCATGACCGCAGCCGTTTCCATGCTCGCCCTGAGCGCCTGCGGCCAGCAGACCGACGCCGCGGCAGGCACCGGCGCCGAGACGATCAGCGTTGAGCACGCCTCCGGCACCACCGACGTGCCGGTGAACCCGGAGACGGTCTACACCTTCGATCTCGGGGTGCTGGACAGCCTCACCGCCCTGGGCGTCGAGGTCGACGGCGTCCCGGAGGCGGCCGTGTTCCCCGAATCGCTGGCGCAGTACGCCGGCGACGAATACACCAAGATCGGCTCCATGAAGGAACCCGACTTCGAGGCCATCAGCGAAGGCGCACCCGACCTGATCATCATCTCGGGCCGCACCGCCGAGGCCTACGGGGAGCTGAGCAAAATCGCCCCGACAATCGACCTGAGCGTGGACACCGCCGCTCCGATCGAGAGCTTCAAGGAAGTCTCCGCGACCCTCGGCGAGATCTTCGGCAAGGAAGCCGAAGTTGAAGAAAAGCTGGCGGCCATCGACACCCGGATCGAGGACACCAAGGCCGCAGCTGCCGACGCCGGCACCGGTTTGGTGCTGATGACGAGCGGCGGCGAGATGACGGCCTACGGCTCGGGGTCCCGCTTCGGCATCGTGCACGATGTCCTGGGCGTGCAGACGGCCGCGGATGTGAAGTCCGAGGGCCCGCACGGCGAGGCCATTTCGCACGAATTCGTCGCCGAGGCCAACCCGGACCACCTGTTCGTGATCGACCGCGACTCCGCCGTCGGCGAATCCGGGGAAGCCGCTGCGGCCGTCCTGGACAACGACCTGGTCAACGGCACCAGCGCCGCCAAGAACGACAGCATTACCTATCTGGACTCGGCCTCCTGGTACCTGGTGGGCTACGGCCTGAATAATACGGACGCCATGATCAGCGCCGTCCAGGCAGCCGTCACGAAGTAGCACCCGTACGGCCGCCGGCGTCCCGCCGGCGGCCTGCGCGGTGGCCCGACCCATGGCTTCCTCCACGATTTCCAGTCCGGCCCCGGCGGCAGCAGCCGCGACGGGACGCTCCCGCGCCCGCGGATCCGGTTCCCAGCTCGCCTGGGCGGCCACCGCCGTCGTCGTCCTGGCCATTGCCAGCATGTTTGTGGGCGTCAGCGATGTGTCGCTGCCTGCCCTGCTGGCCGGCGACCAGAAGGCCTGGGACATTTTCTGGATCAGCCGGCTGCCGCGCACCCTGTCGGTCATCCTGGCCGGCGCGGCGCTGGGGATTGCCGGGCTGATCATGCAGCTGATGGCGCGGAACAAATTCGTGGAGCCGTCCACCGTGGGCACCGTGGAGTCTGCCTCGCTGGGCATCCTGGTGGTCACGGTGGCGATCCCCGGTGCCACCCTGTTGGCCAAGATGTCCGTGGCGACCGTGTTCGCGGCCGCCGGGACCGGCCTGTTCCTGCTGGTGCTGCGCCGGATCCCGCTGCGCAACACGCTCATCGTGCCGCTGGTGGGCATCATGCTGGGCGGCGTCATCGCCGCGGTGACCACGTTCTTTGCCTACCGCTTTGACCTGCTGCAGACGCTGAACAGCTGGATGATCGGCGACTTCTCCGGCGTGCTCCGCGGCCGCTACGAGCTCCTCTGGATTGTCGCGCTGCTCGCGGTGATCGGCTACCTGTGCGCGGACCGCTTCACGATGGCCGGCATGGGGCAGGAATTTTCCACCAATCTGGGCCTGCACTACGGCCGGATCCTGACGCTCGGGCTGGTCATCGTCTCGCTGATCAGCGCCGTGGTGGTGGTCAACATCGGCGCCATTCCGTTCCTGGGGCTGGTGGTGCCCAACCTGGTGTCGCTGGCGTTCGGCGACAGCGCCCGCCGCGCGGTTCCCTGGGTCGCAGTCTTCGGTGCGGGCTTTGTGCTGCTGTGCGACATCATCGGCCGCACCATCCGCTACCCCTACGAAATCCCGGTGGGCGTGATCGTCTCCGCCGTCGGCAGCGCCGTCTTCCTCTACCTGCTGCTGAGGACCCGCAAGAATGGCTGATTCGGTACTTCCCGCCGCGCTGACGCATCGCAAGCGCCGCACCCTCACCACGGTCCGGCCGCGGACCTGGATTATTTTGTTGGGCCTGCTGACGGCCGCCCTCGTGGCGGTGTTCATGACCATCGACCTGCGCGGCAACCTCGGCTACATCCTGCCCCGGCGTGCCATCAAAGTCGGTTCGATGCTGCTTGTGGCGTACGCCGTGGGCGTGTCCACGGTGTTGTTCCAGACGGTGACCGCCAACCGGATTTTGACTCCGTCGATCATGGGCTTCGATGCCCTCTACATGCTGATCCAGACCGGGCTGACCTTCGCGATCGGCGGGCAGGCGCTGCTGAGCCTGGGCGCGCCGGTGCGCTTCGTGATCGAAGTGATGCTGATGGTGGGCTTCTCCTTCCTGATCTACCGCTGGCTGTTCACCGGCGGCGGCAAGAGCCTGCACCTGATGCTGCTGGTGGGCATCGTGTTCGGGACCATGTTCCGCGGCATCTCCTCGCTGCTGCAGCGGCTGATCGACCCGAGCGAATTCATCATCCTGCAGGACCTGTTCTTCGCCAGCTTCAACAACGTGGACGGCGTGCTGCTGGCCGTGTCCGCGGTGGCCGTGGCCGCGGCCACCGTCCCGGTCTGGCGGATGCGCCGGCAGCTGGACGTGCTGGCGCTGGGCCGGGACACGGCGCTGAACCTGGGCGTGGACCACCGGCGGGCCGTCACCACCGTCCTGATGCTGTGCGCCATCCTGGTGGCCGTATCCACCGCGCTGGTGGGACCGATCACGTTCTTTGGCCTGCTGGTGGCCAGCCTGGCCTACCTGCTGTGCTCGCACTTCCGGCACGTGTACGTGCTGCCCATCGCCGTGCTGCTGGGCGCCATCGCCCTGGTCGGCGGCCAGCTGGTCCTCGAGCAGGTGTTCAGTTTCGATACCGCGCTGAGCATCGTCATTGAATTCGCCGGCGGCATCCTGTTCATCGCCCTGCTGCTGAAAGGCTCCATCAAATGATCCACGTCTCCGGAGTCTCCAAGACCTACGGCACGCAGACCGTGGTGGACGACGTCAGCTGCTACATCAAGGACGGCGGCATCACCTCGATCATCGGGCCGAACGGCGCCGGCAAGTCCACGCTGCTGTCCATGGTTTCCCGGCTGCTGCCCATGGACGCCGGGGCGGTGACCATCGACGGGCTCGACGTCGGCAAGACCGCGGGCAAGGAACTGGCCCGCAAGATGGCCATCCTGCGCCAGGACAACCAGCTGACCGTCCGCCTGACCGTTCGGGACCTGGTGGGCTTCGGCCGTTTCCCGCACAACAACGGTCGGCCGGGCCCGGCCGACCTCGTCCAGATCGAGCAGGCGCTGGCGTACCTGGACCTGACGTCGATGGCGGACAAGTTCGTGGACGAACTCTCCGGCGGCCAGCGGCAGCGGGCGTTCATCGCCATGGTGCTGGCCCAGGACACCGATTACCTGCTGCTGGACGAACCGCTGAACAACCTGGACATGAAGCACTCGGTGGAGATGATGCGGCTGCTGCGCCGGCTGACCGATGAGCTGGGCAAGACCGTGGTGCTGGTCATCCACGACATCAACTTCGCGTCCTGCTACTCGGACTCGATCATCGCCATGCGCTCCGGCCGCCTGGTGCACCAGGGCCCGCCGGCGCAGATCATGCAGCCGGACGTGCTGCGCGACGTGTACGACATCGACATCCGCATCGAGGAGATCGAGGGCAACAGGATCGGCGTCTACTTCGCCTGACGCCGGACGGCGGAGTTGTTGCCGGCCACGGCCCCGGAGGGCCCGGCCGGCGAGGCCGGCAGGGCGTCAGACCACGGAGAAATCGCCGGGCAGCATGGTTCGCCCGGTCAGGGCCAGCAGCACCTGCGCTCCGTCGCCGCGTTCGGCGGCAATCTCCATGGCCAGCCGCCCGGCTTCCAGCTCCACGCCGCGCGGCAGCTCCGCCACCAGGCCGCAGGCCCGGGACAGGTCGAGCGTGTGCACCGCAAGTTCGAAGATCCGGGTGGGCAGGTAGTCACTGAAGCGCATCCCGCCGGCGGCCGTCTCGATGACCCGGTCCTCGGTCAGCGGCAGCGTGTTTTCCAGCTGCGCCAGCAGCCGGTCCACCATATCCACCGGGTGCGGGCCCAACTCCTTGCCGGCTGCCACGGCCCGTTCGGTGACGCCGGGATCATTGGCCAGTCCGGTGGCCAGGTAATAGTCCGCGGCCGATTCCACCTGGACAGTCTTGGCGGGGCGCCCCAGGTAGGTCAGCACCGTGGACAGCGCCCGGCTGGTATGTCCGGCGAGCGTCCGGACGCTCCAATCGTCCAGCCCGGGTGCGTTCCATGCGGTCGGCGGCACGTTTGCCAGCACCTCGCGGAAGTACCGGCCCGCGGACAGGAACGTTGCCGCCGATTCGATCATGCGCCCATGCTACGGCCGGCAGGCGGCCGCGACCAGCGTCCCCTTCGTCCTAACCGGTCCGGCCGGGAATGATTGCAGGAGTCGTTCAGGCGAGGCGCCGCAGCTCCGGCTTCCAGCCCGGGGCAGGTGCAGCGACGCCTGCGGCGACGTCATCCCAGAGGGCCTGCCAGCCCCGGTGTGCCCTGTTGCCGGCTTCGATCAGCTCGCCAAGTTCCGCTTCAATCTCGGCTTGGCAAGCGTCTGTATCAATGTCGTACCCGTCGATGGATGTGGACATTATGCACGCCTCCTCACAGTAAGCTTCCTTACCGACCCTACGGAGTCCCAGCATATCCCGCCATGGGGAGAACTACCCATCGCCGCTTTAAAGGCACGAATCGGCCGGTCCGCCTGCCTGCGTCGCCGCCTGAATCCGCTGCACTAGGCTTGAAACCATGGCACCCGAGACCCACGCCGAGAGCATTGCACCGATTCTCACTCCGGAAGGCTGGGAGCTGCTGAATTCGCTCGGCCCCTATTCCGAAGCGGAGAGCCTGCACACCGGCACCGAACTGCGCAAGGCCGGCCACTCCCCCGAACTGGTCTCAGCCGCCATGACACAGTCCCGCCTGCGTGCGAAGGCCAAGGCGAAGTTCGGTCCGTTCGCGGAGAAAATGCTGTTCACCACGGCGGGGCTGGAACAGGCCACGCGGCTGAACATCGCGGCCCTGCACGCGCGGCGGTTCCAGGCCGCCGGGGTGGAGCACGTCGCGGACCTGGGCTGTGGAATCGGCGCGGACGCCATGGCGCTGGCCAGCCTGGACCGCAGAGTCACCGCCGTGGAACGGGACGAGACCACCGCCGCGGTGGCCACCATCAACCTGATGCCGTGGCCGACCGCGACCGTGGTCAATGCCGATGCGGAGGGACTGGACCTCACCGGGATCGACGGCGTGTGGCTGGACCCGGCGCGGCGGACGACGACGGCCTCGGGCACCACCCGGATCTTCGACCCGGAGGCGTTTTCTCCGCCGCTGTCCTTCGTGGAGGGGCTGGCTGACCGGGGAATGCCGGTCGGGGTCAAGCTCGGCCCGGGGATTCCCCATGAGGCGCTGCCCGACAACTGCGAGGCCCAATGGGTATCCGTCGACGGCGAGGTGGTCGAGGCGGCGCTGTGGTTCAACCGGCTGGCGCGGCCGGGCATCCGGCGGGCGGCATTGGTCACCGGAGCCGGCGGCGCCGCCGAGCTGACCAGCGCCGTCGGCTACGACCCGGCCAACCAGGACGTGGCGATCGGACCGGCGGCGGGGTACCTGTACGAGCCCGACGGCGCCGTGATCCGCGCCGGGCTGGTGGCCGACCTGGCCCGCGGGCTGGGCGGGCACCTGCTGGATGAGCACATCGCCTACATCTGCGCCCCGCAGCTGCAGCCATCGCCGTTCGCCCGGGCGTACCGGGTGCTGGAGGTCAAGCCGTACAACGTCAAGAAGCTCAAGGCCTGGGTGAAGGCGAGCCGGATCGGCACGCTGGAGATCAAGAAGCGCGGCACGTCGGTTGCACCGGACGAGCTGCGCAAGACCCTGTTGACCGGTTCCGGCAAGGGGCCGAACAAGGCGACCCTGGTGCTGACGAGGGTCGGCGAGGACCGGATCGCCATCGTCGTCGAGCCCGTTCCCGCCGCCGGCGCCCGCAGCCGCGAGCGCAGCGCCAGGCCCTGACGCACTAGAATCAAGCTGTGTCTGGCCCCGCGGCCCCAGCAGACGCATACCTCCGGCGGCAGCCGGTCCAGCCAAAGACGGAGCAACGTTTGTACATCGATTTCGCACGGTCCGCCCAATCCTCCCTCGGGGTTGAGTGGGAGCTGGCGCTGGTGGATGCCCAGACCGGCGAACTGGTCTCGGTGGCCGAGCAGGTGCTGGACGCCGTCCGCGCCGGGCATCCGGAGCTGCGGGACGATGACGAGCACCCGCACGTGAAGCAAGAGCTGCTGCTGAACACCGTGGAGCTGGTCACCGGCGTCTGCAACACCGTCCGCGAGGCCAAAGCGGACCTGAGCAGCGCCCTGGCGGCCGTCCGCGACGTCACCGACCCGATGGGGGTGGAGCTTTTCTGCGCGGGCAGCCATCCGTTTGCCGCGCCGCGGTTGCAGCCGGTCACCGACAAGGAACGGTACGCCAAGCTGATCGACCGTACCCAGTGGTGGGGGCACCAGATGGTGATTTACGGCGTGCACGTGCACGTGGGCCTGGACCACCGGGACAAGGCCCTGCCGGTGTTGGACGGGCTCGTCAACTATTTCCCGCACTTCCAGGCGATCTCCGCCTCCTCCCCCTTCTGGGCGGGAGAGGACACCGGCTACGCCTCGCAGCGCGCGCTGATGTTCCAGCAGCTGCCCACCGCGGGGCTGCCGTTCCAGTTCCCCAGCTGGGCGGTGTACGAGGATTACGTCGAGGACATGTTCACCACCGGGGTGATCGACACGATCAGCGAGATCCGCTGGGACATCCGGCCGGTTCCCGCGCTGGGCACCATCGAGATGCGGGTGTGCGACGGGCTGTCCACCCTGCAGGACGTCGGGGCCGTGGCCGCGCTGACGCAATGCCTGGTGGACGAGTTCTCCACCGCCCTGGACAACGGCTGGGCCATCCCCACCATGCCGCCGTGGCACGTGCAGGAGAACAAGTGGCGTGCCGCCCGCTACGGCATGGACGCCATCATCATCCTCAACGCCGCCGGCAAGGAAATGCCGGTCACGGAGCACCTGCGCGAACACGTGCTGAACCGGCTGGAACCGGTCGCCCGAAAGCTTGGCTGCAGCGACGAACTGGCAGACGTGGAGAAGATCCTCGAAGCCGGCGCCGGCTACCAGCGCCAGCGCAGGGTTGCCGCGGAACACGGCGGCGACCTGCGCGCCGTCGTCCTCGACGTGGTCAGCCAGCTTCGCGGGAGCAACTGAGAGCCGGAAACCGGTCCCGTTTGGTCCCGAACAGGCGTAGGCTCTGCCCCAGGGAATACAGAGCCGGATGCGGGAAAGGGCTGGGCATGGCCGGGGACAAGCACGCTGACGACGAGGCGCTGTACCAGGCGGACGCCCCGGATCCGGAGCAGGATTCCGACGCGCCGCCGCACGCCGGCTCGGCCGGCCTGGCTGCCGCCATCGAACCGGACGTCGACCGCGGGCCCGAGGACCGGGCGGAAGACGGGGACAAGGAACCGGCCTCCCCGCGGGACCCGGAAGACGGCGCCTAGGACCGGCCACGCCGGTCTCCGGCAACACGGTCTCCCGGGCGGGGGCCTCCCGGACGCCTGAGGGCCTTGACCGTTGCTTGCCGGGCGTGTGAAGCTTGCGGGCACTCGACTATCCGCTTCCCCCAGGAGGCACCGATGAGAGCCATGGTGTACCGCGGGCCCTACAAGACCCGGGTAGAAGAAAAAGACATTCCCGCCATTGAACACCCCAACGATGCCATAGTCCGGGTGACGCTGGCCGGTATCTGCGGCTCGGACCTGCACCTTTACCACGGCATGATGCCCGATACCCGGGTCGGGATGACCTTCGGCCACGAGTTCATCGGCGTGGTCCACGAGGTGGGGCCGTCGGTCCGGAACCTCGCACCCGGCGACCGGGTCATGGTGCCGTTCAACGTGTACTGCGGTTCCTGTTACTTCTGCGCGCGGGGCCTGTACTCCAACTGCCACAACGTGAATCCGAATGCCACGGCGGTGGGCGCCATCTACGGCTACTCCCACACCTGCGGAGGCTACGACGGCGGCCAGGCCGAATACGTCCGGGTGCCCTTCGCCGACGTCGGCCCCGCCCTGATCCCGGACTGGATGGACGACGAGGACGCCGTGATGCTCACCGACGCCCTGCCCACCGGCTACTTCGGGGCGCAGTTGGGCGACATCGTCGAAGGCGACACCGTGGTGGTGTTCGGGGCAGGACCGGTGGGGTTGTTTGCCGCAAAGTCCGCCTGGCTCATGGGAGCAGGGCGCGTGATCGTCATCGACCACCTGGAGTACCGGCTGGAGATGGCCCGTTCCTTCGCGCAGGCGGAGACCTACAACTTCGTCGAGCATGACGACATCGTGGTGCACCTGAAGAAGGTGACGGATGATCTGGGGGCGGACGTGGCGATCGACGCCGTGGGCGCCGAGGCGGACGGCAACCTGACCCAGCACCTCACCTCCGCCAAGTTCAAGCTGCAGGGCGGCTCGCCCGTCGCCCTGAACTGGGCCATCGATTCGGTCCGCAAGGGCGGGACCATTTCCGTGATGGGCGCCTACGGTCCGATGTTCAGCGCGGTGAAGTTCGGGGACGCCCTGAACAAAGGGTTGACGCTGCGGATGAACCAATGCCCGGTCAAGCGCCAGTGGCCGCGGCTGTTCGAGCACATCCGCAACGGTTACCTGAAACCCAACGACATCGTTACCCACCGCATACCGCTGGAGCATATCTCCGACGGTTATCACATTTTCTCGTCGAAACTCGATGGCTGCATCAAGCCGCTCATCGTGCCCGATGCCGGCTAGGAGACCCCCGATGCCCTACAGAGCCGAAAAACCCGAGCGCAGGCATACCAGCGAAGAACTCCGCGCCCGGATCCCGGGCTGGGGTGCCGACCTGGATCCGAAGGACCGTCCGGCCGTGCCGAAGGAACGCTTCGATCCCGGAGCCACCGGCGCACACTGGGACTTTCCCGACCGCCAGGAGGAGAAATGGTCGCGCGAGCGATCCCTTGAGCACCGCATGCTGACGCCCGTCTTCGGCACGTCGACGCCGCCCAAGGGACTCTCGGGCGCCCTGCGGCGGTACTCCTACCGGAAGTACAGCGAGGCGCGGGCGGCCCACTGGGTGATCCTGCTGGCCGCCGACCGGGTCGATGCCTGGGAAAGCCACCTCCGCTCCTTCGCGACCCTGCGTCCGGACAATCCCGTCACCGAATCCGGTGTGCGCAGCGAGTTCAGCCATCACGGGCTGGCCTCCCGGACCGGGGCTAAGCGTGCCGACCTGAGCCACCAGTGGCTCGACCCGGTCATCGTGGCCGGTCCCTGGCTGGCGGCAGGCGGCCTGGCAGCGCTGGCGGCCAGGGGCCTGGCCCGGCGCCTGCGCGCCTGAACGGGAAGATCCCGCGGCGTCTACTTGACGAGCTGCAGCAGTTCCTGGTTGTCGGCGAAGACCTCCGCGGCGTTCTCCTTGGTGACCGGCTCCGCTTCGGTCAGGTAGGCGGCCACGCTGGTTTGCGCGTTGCCGTAAAACTCTTCCTCGTCGGCCTCGGGTGCATCGTCCTGCGCGAACCCTTTGACGACCGTCAGGGCCTCCCCCACCATGGCCGCTGGGTCGGCGTAGGTGGTGGCGTACTGCTTGCCGGCCATGATTGATTCCACGGCTTCCGGGGCGGATCCGCTGCCGACGACGACGGCGGAGTCCTGCCCGCCGTCTTCGGCGGCCCGGATGAGGGCCTGGGCGGTGGCGTCATCGGCGGCCAGGATGCCGTGCACGTCGTCGGAGGCATATTCCTCCTGCAACAGGCCGGCCAGCCGTTCTGCCGCCGCATCCGGGTTTTTGCCGGCGGTTGCCTCGAAATCCGTCTGCCCGGACAGCACGGCCACGGTGCCGTCGTCGATCTTGGGCTGCAGCACGCTCATGGCTCCGTCGAACGCCAGGCGCGCGCCGCCGTCGTCCGGGTGGCCGCTGAACAGCTCGACGTTGTAGGGTCCTTCGCCCTGCCGTTCGGCCAGCCCATCGAGCAGTGCCTGGGCCTGGAGCTCACCGGTTTGGAAGGCATCCGCGCCCACCAGGTAGCCGACCGCGCCGGTGCCCATGACCATGGTGCCGAATGCGATGACCGGGATTTGCGCCTCCTGCGCCGCGGCCAACTGCTCCCCCAGGCCTGCCGGGTCTGCCGGGTCCACGATCAGCACCTCCGGTTCACCCTCGAGCATGGTGCTGATTTGTTGCTGCTGTTCAGCGGCGGTTTCGGCAACCTGGACATTCGGTTCAAAGTTCGAGCCCTCGATCTGTTCGGTGAACAGCGCTTCGGCGTACGCGGTGTCGGCGGAGAGGGACACGCCGATCAAGGAGCCGCTCTCGAACCCTCCGGCGCCTCCCGCTTCCGGCCCCTCCCCCGTCTCTTCACCCGTGCGGGAACAGGACGTCAGCAAAAGCGCCGCCGTGACGGCCACCGCCGCCGGCAGTTTCATTCGTCCGGCTAATGAACCCATGACGTTGACCTCCGTCGTTCCGCCGTCCGACCGGATGGGAGAGTTGTGAGGAGGGGCCGGCGTGCCCCGCCGTGATTTCAGCCTAGGACCCCGCCGCGGATTGGGATAGACGGTGTGCGGCCTGCGCGGCGGGCGCGGGCCGGATCGCCCTAGAGGTGCACGCTGGTGACCGGCATGGACGAATCCGGAGCGAATTCGAGGCCGGAGGGCCTGCCGCCGGCCATAACCACCTGGGCGCCGAGCGCGGCGACCATCGCCCCGTTGTCCGTGCACAGGGAAACCGGCGGCACCCGCAGGGTGATGCCGTGCTCCGCACAGCGTTCCTCGGTCAGCGCCCGCAGCCGCGAGTTCGCCGCAACGCCGCCGCCGAGCAGCAGGTTGGTAACGCCGTTCTCGGTGCAGGCCAGCATCGCCTTCGCGGTGATGACGTCCGCCACGGCTTCCTGGAAGGACGCGGCGATGTCGGCCACCGGCAGGGGTTCCCCGGCGGCCTCGAACTGCTCCACGCAGCGGGCCACGGCCGTCTTCAGGCCGGAGAAGGACCAGTCATAGCGGTGCGGGCCGGGGGCCTCGGCCGAGCCCATGTATTTGGGCTGGCTCAGTCCGCGGGGGAACCGGATGCGCCCCGGGTCGCCCTCCCGCGCCAGTTTGTCGATCGCCGGGCCGCCGGGATAGCCCAGGCCCAGGATGCGGGCCACCTTGTCGTAGGCTTCACCCGCCGCGTCGTCGATGGTGGAGCCGAGCAGTTCGACGTCGTCGGTCAGCGAGCGCACGCGCAGGATCTCCGTGTGTCCGCCGGAGACCAGCAGCGCGCCCAGGTTCTCCGGCAGCGCTCCCCCGTCCAGCACGCCGACGCCCACATGGGCGACCAGGTGGTTGATGGCGTACAGCGGCTTGCCGGTGGCCAGCGCCAGGGCCTTGGCCGCGCACACCCCGACCATCAGGGCGCCGGCCAGCCCGGGGCCGGAGGTCACCGCGAGCGCGTCCACTTCGCCGAGGGTGACCCCGGCCGTGTCCAGCGCCTGTTCCAGCGTGGGGATGAAGGCATCGAGGTGGGCGCGGGAGGCTATTTCCGGGATCACTCCGCCGAAGCGCACGTGTTCCTCCATCGAGGAGGACACCGTGTTGGCCAGGAGCGTATCCCCGCGGACGATGCCCACGCCCGTTTCGTCGCAGGAGGACTCGATGCCCACCACCAGCGGTTCGGTGCGGTTCATGGCGTGTCCTCCGTCGTCTCGGGTTCGTGGTTTGTCCGGCCGGTCCCGGTGCCGCCGTCGGTGCCGGTGCCGCTGTCGGTGCCGGTTTGGGCATCGGTGCCGGGAGCACCTGCCCAGTCCTTGAGGCGCAGCCGCATGATCAGGGCATCAACGCCGCCCCGGTAGTAGCGCGGGCGCACATGGATCTGCTCGAAGCCGAACCAGCGGTAGAGCCGCTGCGCCCGGGGGTTGTCCGCGCGCACTTCCAGCAAGACGTCGTCGGCCCGCTGGCTGCGTGCCAGGTCGATCAGCAGGGTCAGCAACGTGGTGCCGATGCCTTGCCCCTCGCGCTCGGGGACCACCGCAATGGTCTGCACATCGGCGATCGGCCGCACGCACATCAGCCCGGCGTAGCCGATCACCGTGCCGAGCGCGTCCTCGGCCACGAAGTAGCTGCGGGTGTCCTGTGCCAGTTCCTCGTAAAACATTTCCGTCGGCCACGCGTCGTCCGGGAACAGCTTCCGTTCCAGCGCGTCCACGGCCGGCACGTCGGCCTCGGTCATCGGCCGGATGCCGCCCGCCGGCCGCGGCGTGCGGGCGGTCACAGGGCGCGCTTCCGCGGACCGGGAACCTTGGCATCGGACTCGCGCAGGTACAGCGGCGTGGTATCCGGCAGGGCAAGCCCCTTGTCCAGGCGGGCGACGGCGGTGCGGCCCAGCGCTTCGGCGGTCGGCTGGGTGCCGCTGTACTCGGTGACGGCCAGCAGTTGATCCGGATACAGCCCGGCACCCATGCCGTAGGCGGGCAGGCGCGGAACGTCCGAGGGCGCGCCGACATGCGGGCCGTCGAGCAGTTCGTGCGTGCCGCCGGTACTGCGGTAGCGCGCCCAGTACACTTCCTTGCGCCGGGCGTCGGTGGCCACCACGAACTCGTCCACGCCGGCGCGCCACGCGTCCGGAGCGGCGTCCACGGCGATGGCGTCCAGGCTCATCGCCCCGTGCAGCGGCTTGCCCCAGGCGAAGGCCAGCGCCCGCGCGGTGGCGATGCCGGAGCGCAGGCCGGTGAACGGTCCCGGGCCCACACCCACCACCAACGCGTCGAGTTCGGCGCCGGTGACGTCCGCCGTCGTCATGATTTTGCTGATCCCGAGGGCCAGCACCTCGGCATGGGTGCGCGTGTCCTCGGTGGCGAACGCGGCCAGGGTCTCTCCTTGTCCGGCCAGCAACGCGGCGCTGGCGATGGCGGAGGTATCAATGGAGAGAATGAGCACGCATCAATTTTACTTGAGGCACGCGGGGTGCCTGTCGGGCGCCGATCAGGAGGCGCCGCACCGCGGCCGGGACAGGGTTAGGGCCCCTCGGCGGCCGCGCAGGCGGGCCATGTTGGGCGGCGCTCACGCCTGCGGTGTGCCGGCTTCCTGCGGCGTGCCGGCGATGTTGACCAGCCACTGGATGCCGAACCTGTCCGTGCACATGCCGAAGGTGTCGCCCCAGGGCGCTTTTTGCAACGGCTCCGTGACGTCGGCGCCGTCGATCAGCTTTTCCCAGTAGCCGCGCAGTTCGGCCTCGTTGTCGCCGCTGAGCGAGAGCGAGTGGCTGGACCCGGGGGTGTATTCCATGCTGGCGGGGGTGTCCGCTGCCATGAGCACCAGCCCGCGCTCGGTGGACAGTTGCGAGTGCATGATCTTGTCGGTCTCCGCCGGGTCGTCGCTGGCCTGGAAATCGCCGAAGGTGTTCAGCGTCAATTCGCCGCCGAACACCGACTGGTAGAACGTCATGGCTTCCCTGGCCTGGTCGCGGAATCCCAGGTACGGGTTCAGCTTGGTCTCCATGGCGGGCCTCCTCGTGGTCTGATGACGCCATCGATTATGGACCTGCGCCAGGGGGCCGTGAAGACCGCGGGCTCCCCGAGGTCCCCGTCCGGCTGAATTCACCCGCGCCGATGAAACGGCGGTGCCCGCAGGCCCGGCGGCGCCTCCGCAACCGGCGCGACGGGAACATCCGCTGCGGGTCAGGCAAAGATGTACGCGGCCCAGCGCGGCCCGTAGGCGGCCATGCGGATCAGCCGCGGCTCGCCGTCGTCGGGCTCGTCAAAGTCGAGCACGACGCCGGTGCTCCGCTGCGCTTCCGCGGCGCCACCCCCGGCGGCCTGCACGGCGGCGTCGCCCGGCACGGCGGCACCCGGTGCCGCACCCAGCCGCCCGTCCTGCGCTCCCTCGGCTGGCCGCTTTGCCAGGTCTGCCCCGGTGGCCCGGACCAGCGAAATGTCCAACCAGCTCTCGGAGAGGTGCTCCACCCGGCCGCGGCCCCACTCGACCACGGTCACGGCCTGGTCCATGGTGTTTTCCAGGTCGATGTCGTCGATCTCCCCGTCCGACTGCAGCCGGTAGGCATCCACGTGGACCAAATCCGGCCCGCCGTTCATGCTGGGGTGGCTGCGGACCAGCACGAAGGTGGGGGAAATGATGCCGGGACGGACGCCGAGTCCTTCTCCCAGCCCCTGGGTGAAGGTGGTCTTGCCCGCCCCCAGCCCGCCGCTAAGCACCACCAGGTCGCCTGCCCGCAAAATCCTGCCCAGCCGGGCGGCGAGCGCCTGCGTTTCCTCGGCCGAGCCCACGTGGAACTCGCGCTCCCACACCGGCGCGGCCGGTTGCTGCTGCGTCATGGCAGGTGCTCCCCCTGTCCGGTCGGTGTCATCCTTCATGTAAGCACGGCCTTCATGCCAGCACGGCGCCGGGATCCCCGGCGCTGTCGGTGTTCCGGTCGTCGATCGCGGCCAGCGCTGCCCGGACCTGGGCCGCCGCCGCTGCCTGCTCGGCCGCGGACGCCGTGACTCCGGGTGCCGCGGCCGCTTCAGTGCCGGCCTCGCCGCCCTCCCGTTCGTCGGCGGTTCCGGTGTAGTAGCGCGGGACCCGCTGGCTGACGCGGGTGACAATCTCGTAGTTAATGGTGCCGGCGCCCGCCGCCCAGTCCTGGGCGTCCGGGACGTCCCGGCCCGGCCCGAAAACGATCACTTCCTCACCCACGAGGTCTTCGGCGTCGTTGGTCCTCAGGTCCACCACGAACTGGTCCATGGCCACCCGGCCCACCACGTCATAGCGGCGGCCGCGGATGGACACCTGGACGTTGGCGGCGCTGCGCGGGATGCCGTCCGCATAGCCCAGCGGCACCAGCACCAGCGTGCTCGGCCCGGAGGTCAGGTAGCTGAGCCCGTAGGAGACGCCCTGGCCGCTGGGCACCCGTTTGCAGTTCGCCACCCGTGCGCGCAACGTCATGGCCGGCACCAGCCCGAGTTCCTCGGGGGTCTGCCCCTCGAAGGGCGAGAGCCCGTAAATGCCCAGCCCCACGCGGACCATGTCGAAGTGCGCGTCCGGGCGGCTGAGCGTACCGGGCGTGTTGGCCAGGTGGCGGACCTCCAGGTCCAACCCCGCGTTCTCGGCCACCGCTACGGCCTCGCGGAAACGGTCCACCTGCTCGTCCGTCTCCGGCCGGTGCGGTTCATCGGCGACCGCCAGGTGGGAGAAGACGCCGACCACCCGCAGCAGCCCCTGTTCCTGGTACTCCACGGCCCGGTTGACCAGGTCCTCCCAGAGCGCCGGCGGGCAGCCGTTGCGCCCCAGCCCGGTATCGATCTTCAGGTGCACGCGTGCCGGCCGTTCGAGCCGCCGGGCCGCCTTGACCACCGGCTCCAGTTCCCAACCGGACACGCCGACGTCGATCCCGGCCTCGATGCCCGCGGCGAAGTCCGTGTCCGGGGTGTGCAGCCAGGCCAGGATGGGCGCGTCGAGGCCCGCCGCGCGCAGGGCCAGCCCCTCGGTGAAGTGCGCAACGCCCAGCCAGGACGCACCGGCTTCCAGTGCGGCCCGGGCCACCGGGACGGCGCCGTGGCCGTAGGCGTCCGCCTTGACCACCGCCATCACCCGGGCCGGAGCCGCGACCTCGCGCAGGTGACGCACGTTGGCGCGGATGGCGGCCAGGTCAATGACGGCTTGGCGGTCATAGGGCAGCAGTGACGTTGTAGAGCTCACGGATCCATTCTCCCATCCGAAGCATGCTTCCGGCTGAAGGCCTGCGCCGCGGGGCGGAAGGCACCGCGTCGAACGTACAGCAGCGAAGGCACCGGCCGACGATCTTCGGCGCGGGCGCAGGTTCAGCCGCCTGGGCCTGTGGTTGGCCCATGCTGGCACAATACAAGCAAGGGCCGGGTCCCGGGCCGCGGGCGGCCGATCGTTATCCAATGTCAATGGTTCGGGGGGAGCAGTGGCAACACTTGCCATACTGGGCGGCGGCGGGTTCCGGGTGCCGCTGGTCTATCGCGCACTGGCCAACGGATCCGCGGCCGGCCTGGTGGACCGGCTGGTGCTCCACGACGTAGACGCCAGCCGGCAGCGGGCGATCGTCCGGGTGCTGGAGGATGCTCCCTTGCCCGGGGCCGGCCGGCCGCCGAAGATCGAGTCCGCCCGCGACCTGGATAGCGCCCTGGCCGGCGCCGACGTCGTTTTCTCGGCCATCCGTCCCGGCGGCACCCTGGGCAGGACGCTGGACGAACGGGTGGCAACCCGGCTGAACCTGCTGGGCCAGGAGACCACCGGCGCCGCCGGGATAGCCGCCGGCCTGCGCGCCGTCCCCGCCGCCCTGCACATCGCCAGGCGGATGAGTGAATTGTGCCCGGGCGCGTGGCTGATTAACTTCACCAATCCCGCCGGGCTGGTCACCGAAGCCGTGCTGCCGCTGCTCGGCCATCGGGTGGTCGGGATCTGCGACACGCCCATCGGGCTGGTGCGCCGCGCGGCGAGGGCCGCCGGGGTCACGCTGCGCCGCGGCTCGTTGGCGGGCGTGGATTATGCGGGCCTCAACCACCTGGGGTGGCTGCGCGGGCTGGAGCACGAGGGCCGGGACCGGCTTCCCGGTTTGCTCGGCGAGCCGGGGCGGCTCCAGTCGTTCGAAGAGGGCCGGATCTTCGGCACGCGCGAACTGCAGGTGCTCGGCGCCATTCCGAATGCCTACCTGTTCTATTACTACTTCCGCCGGGAGGCCACCCTGGCCCTGGCCGGCGCCGCCCAGACCCGCGGCGAGTCCATCCACGACTTGCAGCAGGAGTTGTACGCCAGGCTGCAGGCTTCCGGAACCCCCTACGCGGACTGGGAGGACGCCCTGCGCCGCCGCGAGGAGGGCTATCTCTCCGAGGCCCGCGAGATCGGCGTCTCGCGCGACGAACAGGACCTGGCCGCCGGCGGCTACGAGCAGGTGGCCCTGGACGTGATGCGCGCCCTGCTGTCCGGCGAGCGCACGGAGCTGATCCTCAACGTGCGCAACGCCGGCACCATCCCGCAACTGCCGGACGACGCCGTCGTGGAGGTTCCGTCGGTGGTGGATGCGGACGGCGCCCGTCCCCTGCCGGTAAAGCCGCTGACCCTGCACCAGGCCGGACTGATGACGCAGCTCAAGGCCGTGGAGCAGGAGGTCATCCGCGGCGGGCAGGGAGACCGCGCGGCGGCCCTGCGGGCCTTCATGATCCATCCGCTGATTACCTCCGGCCATGTGGCCCACCGCCTGCTCGCGGCCTACGAACAGGCCCACGGATACCGCTGGAACTGACCGGGCCTGATCGCGGCCCCGGCCGGCCGGCCGGTAAGGCCGGCCGGGCGGGGAGGCTGGTCCGCCGGCGCCGCACGTGGCAGGGTGAGGACATGCCCACCGAGGACGATGTGCGCCGCCTCTGTCTGGCCCTGCCCGGCGTCACCGAGCGGCCCAGCTGGGGCCAGCCCGCCTGGTTCGCCAAGTCGCTGATGGCGCGGATGTGGGAGCCGGGCGTGCTGACCGTCAAGTCCGACGAGCGCGACGCCCTGGCCGCGACGGCTCCGGACGTCTTCTTTTGGACCCCGCACCACGAGCGTTCCCGGCTGCTGGTGCTGATGCGCCTGGACAAAGTCGAACCCGGCCATCTCGAAGAATTGCTCGACGAATCGTTCCGGCTCGCCGGAGGCCGGCACCCCCGGGCCCGTCCGGGACGTTAGCGCGCCCCGGCGGGCTGCGCCTCGGCCTGCTCGGGCCGCCGGGCGTGCTGCGCCAGCTTGGCGCCTTCCACATCCACGTCCGGGAGCACCCTGTCCAGCCACGCCGGCATCCACCAGGCCGCCTTGCCGAACAGGTGCATCGCCGCCGGGATCAGCGTCATCCGCACCACGAACGCGTCCAGCAGCACGCCCAGGGCCAGCGCGAAGCCGATCGGCCGGACCATGGTCAGGTGGGAAAAGATGAACCCGGCGAACACGGAGACCATAATGATTGCCGCGGCCGTGACTACCTTGGCGCCGTGGTTGAAGCCGCTGACCACGGCGGCCCTGGCGTCCTCGCCGTGCGCATAGGATTCACGCATGCCGGAGACCAGGAACATCTGGTAGTCCATCGCCAGGCCGAACAGCACGCCGATCATGATCATCGGCAGGAAGCTCAGGATCGGCCCGGGGTCGTGGACGTCGAAGATGCCGCCCAGCCAGCCCCACTGGTAGATCGCCACCACGGCGCCGAAGCTGGCCCCGAGTGACAGCAGGAAACCCGCGGTGGCCAGCAGCGGCACCAGGACGGAGCGGAAGACCAGCAGCAGCAGGATCAGCGAGAGCCCGATCACGATGGCCAGATAGACCGGCATGGCGTCCGCCAGCTTGTCGGAGACGTCGATCTGCATCGCCGGCTGCCCGGTCACGGAGATCGCGACGCCGGTCTCCTGCTCGAGTGCGCCGGCCTGCGCCCGGAGGTTATGGACCAGCTCCTCGGTGCTTTCGGCCGCTGGGCCCTCTGCGGGAACGACCTGGAGCACGGCGGTGCGCCCGTCCCCGCTGGTGCCGGTCGGAACGGCTGCGGCGACGTGGTCCATCGACCGCAGCTCCTGCGATAGCCGCAGCAGCGCCTCGTCGGTCCCGGTCCCTTCCAGGCCCGCAGGGAGGTCGGCCACCACGATGAGCGGGCCGTTTATTCCCTCGCCGAAGCTCGCGCCCAGTTGGCGGTAGGACTGGTAGGCCGTAGAGTCCGCAGGCTCGGAGCTGCCGTCCGGCAGGCCCAGCCGCAGCTCGGCGGCCGGCACCGCCATCAGGCCCAGCACCGCCACGCCCGCGGCCAGCGCGAGCCACGGGTGCTTCGTCACCGTCTTGCCCCAGCTGCGCTTGGGGTCGTTGTGGAAGTCCGCCACCCTCGTCGTGGTCTCTGCGTCGGCGGCGGCCGGGCCGGGCAGGCCGGCCTTGGCCCATGCGCGTCGGGAGAGAATGCGCCTGCCCATGATGGCCAGCATCGCCGGGGTCAAGGTCAAGGCGACGACGACGGCGACCGCCACCGTTGCGGCTCCGGCCAGTCCCAGCACCGTCAGGAACGGAATGCCCGGCACCGCCAGCGCGGCGAGGGCGATGATCACGGTGAGCCCGGCAAAGAGCACTGCGTTGCCGGAGGTGCCGGTGGCCCGGCCGATCGATTCGATCAGCGGCACGCCGGAGAGCAGCTGGGTGCGGTGGCGGTTGACGATGAACAGGGAGTAGTCGATGCCCACGGCCAGGCCCAGCATCAGCGCCAGCACCGGCGAAACCGAGCTCATCTCGATGACACCGCTGAGCGCCATGGTGCCGCCCACGCCGACCCCGACGCCGACGATCGCCATCAGCAGCGGCAGTCCGGCCGCGATGAGCGTGCCGAGCATGAGCACCAGGACGGCGGCGGCGACCGCGATGCCGATGATCTCGGCGGCTCCGAACAGGCTGGAGATGTCCTCGACGATGTCCTTGCTGTACTCCGCCCGCAGTCCCGGCACCAGGCCGGCCTCGGTGACCTCCTGGACCTGTTCGCGGTCCTCCTTGGAAACCTCCATCATGCCCTGCTCGAACTGGACCTGGATGAACGCGGCCGAGCCGTCCCCGGATACGAACCGCAGCCCCTCGGAGGACTGCTGCCGCAGCTTCCCCGCCTCCAGATCGGCGACGCCTGACTCGTGCTCCGCCCGGCCGTCTGCCAGCTGGCGTTCGGCTTCCGCCAACCGGGCCCGTGCCGTTTCCAGCTGCGCCCGCTGCGGCTCCAGCCGGGCACGTGCCTGCTCGGCCATCGCCGCTTGGCCGGCTGCCTCCAGCTGCCCGATCTGCGCCTCGGCCGCCTTCAGCTGCTGCAGGCCCGGCTCCAACTGCGCCTTGCCCGCGTCCAGCTCGGCTTGGGCGTCCTCAAGCCGTTGCGCGGCGGCGTCGAGCTTCTCTTCGCCGACGGCGATCGTCCGTGGCGCATTGTCCAGGGCGGCCTGCAATTCCACCGGGTTTGTGGCGTTCTTGACCGCGTCCAGCTTCGTGAGGTCCGCGGCGATGGCCGCAATGGCGTCCTGGTGTCCCGCGGTGAACGCCCGACCATCCGCCGTCGTGAACACGATGGTGCCGAGGCCGCCCGAGGCGGCCGGCATTTTCTCCCGCAGGTCGTCCGCAACCGCCTGGGCGGGAGTGCCGGGAATGGTGAAGCTGTTGGAGAGGGTGCCCATGAAGGCAGCGACGGATCCGCCGACGGCGACCATGACCACCAGCCACGCGGAGACGAACCACCAGCGTTTCTGCGCGGCGAGCTTACCGAGTCTGTAGAGCAGTGAGGCCATGGGGTCAGTCCTTGGAGTGGGGGTTGAAGCCGCTGCGCAGCATGGTGAGGCTCTCGAGCAACTGCTGCCGGAAGGCCGACGGTTCGGGTGCCCCGCCGGCGGGGGTTTGGGTGGCGGCCATGCGCATGGCAGCCTGAGCGCAGGCGATCAGCGAACCGGCAAGCGCCGTGACCATGAGCTCGCCGGCGTTCTCCGGCAGCCGGGGGCGCAGTCCGTCTTCGAGCGACTGCCTGGCCTGACTCCAGGCTTGCAGTTGCACGCGCTCCAACTGGGCGTCGTCGATACCCATCTGGTAGATCTCGCACAGCAGCGCAAGCCGTCCCTGACTGATCTCCCCGCCGAAAGTGGCCAGGACCGCGTCCATGATCGGTTCGTCGTCCGGGCGCTCATCGAGCCGCTTAAAGGACTCGGCCAAAAATTCTTCCACCGGCCGCGTGACCGCCGCCTCGACGGAGGGGAAGTAGTTGAAGAAGGTCCGGCGCGAAACGCCCGCCTCTGCTGCCACCTGGTCCACCGTGAAGCCGCCCGGCCCCTGTTCCCTGGTCAGCCGCAAGGCGGCCGCGGTGATGGCGCCGCGCGTGGCCGCCTTGTTTCGTTCACGGAGCCCTTCCAGGGGAACCGCAGTTTCTGCGCTCATCGGGCCAGTGTAGGGACAAGTTGCACACCATGCAAAGTTGCCTCGTGTGCAGAAACATTTCAGGTGTGGCCGGGTCCTCGGCTAAATTAGTGGGGGTGCCCCCAAGGACACCCGATGGCACCAGTGCCGAAGCCAACTAGTCTCCTAGGACGTGCATGTCTCCGCGTACCCTGTTCCGTACCGTCGCCTTCGCCGAGGCGGTGACGTGGACGTTGCTGTTACTGGCCCTGCTCCTGCGGTCGCTGGTGCCGGAAGCACGCCTGGCGGTCAGTATCGCGGGCGGCGTGCACGGCTTTGTCTTCCTCTGCTACGTCGTCAGCACCTGCTTCACCTGGGTGAACCAGAGGTGGTCCGCAGGCCGCGGCATCCTGGCCGTGGCCTCCGCCGCCATTCCGTATGCGACGATTCCCGTCGAGAAGTCGATGGACCGCCACGGCCTGCTCGGCGACGTTTGGCGGCTCGGCGCAGGCGGTGACGCCCCGCACGGTACCCTCGAAAAGCTGCAGGCGGCGGTGCTCGCCCGCCCGCTGGCGGCCATCGCCGTCGTCATAGCAGCCGTTGCCGCCGTCTTCGGCTTGCTGCTCTACATGGGTCCGCCGGATACCTGGTTCGCCTAGAACCGGGTCACCACCGGACCACATCGGTGAGGAGCCGCCGGCGCCGTTTTCGGGCCTGCGGCTCCTCACTGCCGTTTTAGTGATGCTGTGGCTCAGGACGGTGGGGAGGTCCGGGAGATCCCCGTCCCTCCCCACCGTTAAGGCACCCCTGGCGGGATACCTACCTTAAGGGTGATCTCCTAGTGGTGGCCGTGGCCGTTGTCGTCGTCGCACCGGAACTTGACGCGGTCGCTCGACACCCATCCGTCGGCGCGGCTGTAGCTGACGGCCTTGTACGTCCTGTCGCAGCGCAGGTCGTCGCCACGGATGGTGAAGTCGCCGTCATGGGTCCGGACGTAGAAATGATCCACAACGCGGTCCCGCGAAACGTTGATGATCCACACGTGGACGCGCCTCGCTTCGTAGTCCTCGCCCCTTACCCGGTAATCGCCGTCATCATAAATGCGCAGCTTCAGGGTGGCGTCGTCGTCGTGGTGGTCGCCGTAATCGTGGTCGGAATGCGAAGCAGGTACGGCCACGCTGCTGGCACCGGCCGGTGCCGCTACGCCGATTGACGCGAGAAGTCCCAGGAGAACGCCGGTCATCATCAACCACACGCGCAGTCTTGCTGAAGTTTTCATTACTGAGAGTGCTTCCGTGCTTTTCCGGGAGGCCGGGAACGCGGAAGGCGCGTCCGCCTGTCATCGATGAGCGGCCTGGCGGGCCCCCCGGCTTCCTATCGCCGCTGCCGCTCACTGGTGCCGGAAAAAAGACGGGACTGCCCCCGGCCCAACAGTGGTTACTTGAGGTTGCCATCCCTCGGGAGGATCCTGCCTCCGGTGCCCCGCGCCGTGCCCCTGCGGTGCGGTCGGCACCCCTACAGCGTAGTGGAAACAGGAATCGCCGGGTACCCCGTCACGCGGTTTTTCCCCTGATCAATGAAATCCTCGGCCAGTCGGATCGGATACCGCATTTGGAGGCCTTGGCGCCCCTAGCCCTGCGGCTTCCAGATGTTGATGTCGGAGTCCACCGCGAACCGGTTGATCGCGTCTGCTTCCTCGGCCGTGAAGTCCAGTTTGGCCACGGCGGCGAGACTGTCCTCCAGTTGCTGCACGCTCGAGGCCCCGATCAAGGCCGAGGTGACCGGGGCGCCCTTGGCTTGCCGGCGGAGCACCCAGGCGATGGCCAACTGCGCCAGCGACTGGCCTCGGTCCGCCGCCAACTGGTTCAGCCCGCGGACGCGGTCCAGATTCTCGTCGGAGAGCATCTGCGGGAACAGCGACTTGTCCTGCGCGGCGCGGGAGTCACCGGGGATGCCGTTCAGGTAGCGGTCGGTGAGCATGCCTTGGGCCAGCGGCGAGAACGCGATGCAACCCATGCCTTCGTCTTCCAGGACTTCCAGCAGGTTCGGGCTGCCGCCTTCCACCCAGCGGTTGAGCATCGAGTACGAGGGCTGGTGGATCAGCAGCGGGGTCCCCAGCGCGCGCATGATCCGTGCGGCCTCCCGGGTCTGCTCGGGGGTGTAGGACGAGATGCCCGCGTACATGGCCTTGCCGGACCGGACGGCCTGGTCCAGCGCGCCCATCGTCTCCTCCAGCGGCGTGTTCGGGTCGGGCCGGTGGCTGTAGAAGATGTCCACGTAGTCCAGCCCCATCCGCTTCAGCGAGGCGTCCAGGCTGGAGAGCAGGTATTTGCGCGAACCCCACTCGCCGTACGGGCCGGGCCACATCAGGTAGCCGGCCTTGGTGGAGATCACCAGTTCGTCCCGGTAGGGCAGGAAATCCTGGCGCATGTGCCGGCCGAAATTGGTTTCGGCGCTGCCCTCCGGCGGGCCGTAGTTGTTGGCCACATCGAAGTGCGTCACCCCCAGGTCGAAGGCCCGGCGCAGGATCGCGCCCTGCACTTCGAACGGCTTGTCGTCGCCGAAGTTGTGCCAGAGGCCCAGCGAGACGGCGGGCAGCTTCAGCCCGCTGCGGCCCACCCGGCGGTAGGGGATGTTCTGGTACCGGTTCTCTGCAGCCTCATACGCCATCCCCTCATCATGCCATCGTGCGGCTACTGGTCCCTACCGGCAATGATCCTGCCCACAACCGCGGGGAGGGCGGCGCTGATAGCGGAGGCGGCCAGGGGCGCACCCGGTGACGACGGCGGCGACTCCCGCCCTGCGGGGCGGCCTTCCGTCCCCCGAGGCTGCGGCCGGGCCCGGGCCTCCCGACCGGCGCCGTCCCGCATGGATGCCTCCGTGGATGCCTCCGTCGCGGCGAGCCCGTGCAGGCAGGCGGCCATGGCAGCCACCACCGCCCCGTGCTCGGCCGCGGCGAAACCGGCCGCCTCCAGGTCTTCGGTCCGGACGGTCGCCGCGAGCGCGCCGAGGATCCCGGCCAGGGTGTCGCCCGAACCGGCCGTGGCCAGCCATACCGGGCCGTCGTCCTGGCTGAACAGGGCGCCGTCCGGGGCGGCGATCACCGTTACGGAGCCCTTGAGCAGGACGGTGGCCCCGGTGAGCCCGGCGGCCAGCGCGGCGAACTCCGCGGGGGCCGCCTCGATGTGCTCCCGGTCGGTCTCCACGCCCTGGGCGGAGAGGATGCGCACCAGTTCGCCGGCGTGGGGCGTCAGCACCACCCGGGGTCCCGGCTCCGCGGGCAGCACGTCGAAGGCACCGGCGTCGGCAATCACCGGCAGCCCGGACGCCAGGGCGTCCCTGGTGCGCCGGTGCTGCTCCGCGTCACCGTCGGTTCCCGGCCCCACCAGCCACGCCTGGACGCGGGAGGCGGCGACGGACTCCTGCGAGCAGACGGCTTCGGGGGTCCGCACGTTGATCTGGCGGCACACCTCGGCCGGGCCGAGGTAGCGGATCATGCCCACGCCGGTTGCCGTGGCAGCCTGGGTCGCGAGCAGGGCAGCCCCGGGATAGGACGCAGAGCCGGCGGCGACACCGAGCACCCCGCGGGTGTACTTGTGGTCGGTTCGGCGGGGCACGGGCCACAAGCGGGCCAGATCCTGTACCTGGAGCCGCCGCAGCCGCGGCGCCGGAAGGAGGTCCGCGATGCCTATGTCCACCGTTTCCACCCGGCCGGCGAGCGCCGCCGCGGGATCCAGCATCAGGCCGGTCTTGGCTCCGCCGAAGGTGACCGTGAGGTCCGCCGGCAGCACGGGGTGGTTCACCTCGCCGGTTTCGGCGTCGACGCCGCTGGGCAAGTCGCACGCCACGACCGGCGGGCGGCGGCGGCCCGGCTCCGGTTCGAGGACCGCTTGAACCAGCTCCCGGGCCGGTCCCCGCAGTGCCCCGGACGCGCCGGTGCCCAACATCCCGTCGACCAACACGTCGGCGGCACAACAGGTCGCGGCCGCCTCGCCGATGACCCGTGCAGCCTCCCGAAGCTGCGGAGCCTCACCAGCCTTCGGGGCCTGGCGGGCCGGGCCCTCGCCGGCTCCTTCCGCCGCCAGCCGCAGCACCGATCCTCCTGCCCTCTCGAACGCGGCCAGCGCCGCCGCATGCACCCGCTCCGAGGTGAGCACCGCCGTCGCCATGGCACCGCGACGGGCCACCGAGGCAGCGGCGAAGAGGGCGTCGCCGCCGTTGTTGCCGCTGCCGGCCAGCACCACCACCCGGGCGCCATAGACCCGGCCCCGGACGCGCTTCAGCTCCCGGATGACGGCGGCCGCAAGCCCGGCCGCGGCGCGGGCCATCAGCAGCGGCCCCTGCCCGGCGTCCAGCAGCGGCCGTTCGGCGGCGCGGATGTCCTCCGGGGACCAGGCACGGATCATGCAATCCCCTCGGTTCAGCGGGTGGGCACGCTGCGGACAATGGCGGCCGAGTATGCGGGCAGCATCAGCCGGCCGACTGCTGCGGCCTCAGCGGACCCGGTCCCGCCGGCTGTGCCGGCGATGCCGGCGGTGCTGCCGGTGCCGGCGCCGTCCCCGGCGGCGGGACCGCCGTTGTCCCCGGCGGCGAGCGTGGCGCCGTCGTCGGTGGCCAGGACCAGTGTGCCCGGCCCGACAGGCAGCCGCCGCGGCTCGGTGGAGAAGTTGCAGCAGATCGCGAAGGAGCCGCGCCGCAGGATCAGCCAGCCCTCCTCCGCGTGGGACTCCACCGACGCGGACGCGAAGTCCGGTTCCGTCAGCTCCGGATGCTGCTTCCGGAGGGCGATCAGCCGGGTGTAGAGCTCGAGGAGCCGGGCATGGTCGCCCGTGGCGGGCTCGGTCCAGTCCAGTTTGGAATTGTGGAACGTCGCCGGGTCCTGCGGATCGGGCACTACCGCGGGATCCCAGCCCATCCGCTCGAACTCCTTGAGCCTACCGGCGGAGGTCGCCTCGCCGAGCTCCGGTTCGGGATGGGAGGTGAAGAATTGCCACGGGGTGGACGCCGCAAACTCCTCGCCCATGAACACCATCGGCGTAAACGGAGACATCAGGTTCAGCACGGCGGCCAGTGCCAGCTGCCCGTAGCCGAGGGTGCCGGTGAGCCGGTCTCCGGCGGCACGGTTGCCGATCTGGTCGTGGTTCTGGGTGCAGACTACCAGTTGCCGGGCGGTCACCCGGTCCTTGTCGATCGGCCGGCCGTGGTGGCGTTCCCGGAACGAGGAATAGCCGCCGTCGTGGAAGAAGCCGTCCCGCAGCACCTTTTCCAGCGCTCCGAGTCCGGCGAAGTCGGCGTAGTAGCCGCTGGTTTCGCCGGTGAGGTTCACGTGCACGGCGTGGTGGAAGTCATCGCTCCACTGGCCGGCCAGGCCATAGCCGTTCACCTGCCGGGACTCGATCAGCCGCGGATTGTTGAGGTCCGACTCGGCGATCAGGAACAACGGCTTATCCAGCTCGGCGGCACACTCGTCCGTCGCAGCCGCGATCTCCTCGAGGATGTGCACGGCGCGCTCGTCCCGCAGCGCGTGCACCGCATCCAGTCGCAGGCCGTCCACGTGGTAGTCGCGGAACCACATCAGCACGTTGTCGATGATGAAGCGGCGGACCTCGTCCGATCCGGGTCCGTCCAGGTTCACGGACTCGCCCCAGGTGTTGGCGCTGCCGCTGCTCAGGTACGGCCCGAACCGCGGCAGGTAGTTTCCGCTGGGGCCCAGGTGGTTGTAGACCACGTCCTGGATGACGCCGATGCCCTTGGCGTGCGCGGCGTCCACGAACCGCTGGTAGGCGGCCGGCCCGCCGTAGCTCTCCTGCACCGCGTACCAGAGCACTCCGTCGTAGCCCCAGTTGTGGGTGCCGTTGAACGCGTTGACCGGCAGCAGTTCCACATAATCCACCCCGAGCCCGGCCAGGTAGTCGAGCTTGGCCGCGGCGGAATCCAGCGTCCCCTCGGAGGTGAACGTGCCGATGTGCAGTTCGTAGATCACCCCGCCCAGCCCCGGCGAAACCCAGTCCTGGTCCTGCCAGGCGTGGGCCCCGGCGTCGAAGGTCCGGGACATCCCGTGCACCCCGTCCGGCTGGCGGCGCGAGCGTGGATCCGGCAGCACCGCGTCCCCGCCGTCCAGCAGATAGCCGTAGTCGCTCTCCCCCTCGGGCGCGGCCGCGGGGTCTGCCAGACGCCACCAGCCGGCGTCGTCCGGGCCCTGCATCGGCAGCCGTGCGGCGCCGGCCTGCAGTTCCACCCTTCCGGCACGCGGGGCCCACAGCGCGAAGTCCCGGCTCATGACGTCTCCTCCTGTTCGCGCACCAGCAGCGCCACCGGCAATTCCGTCAGCACGCCGGCCAACGGCAGGACGCCGTTGCCGGCATGGCTCCGCCCGCTCAGCACATCGCGGTATCGTCCGGCGGGCAGGACGACGGCGGTGTCCCGCCACCCGCCGTCGCGCTGCAGCCGCACCGGGAGCCTGGTGGCCAGCGTGATGGCGCCGCCGCGGTCGAAGCCGAAGGCGTGGCCGGCCGCCGCGCCCCGGACCGGGACGACCTCGTAGCCGGTGAACAGCTCGGGCCGGTCGCGGCGCAGCCGAAGCGCCCGGGCGACCACCAGCAGCTTGGCTGCCGCGCCGTCGTCCACCGGCGGCGTCCCGTCCCGGTCCAGGTTGTCCAGCGCCCGGCGGCGGGCGGTGAAATCCACCGGCCGGCGGTTGTCCGGGTCCACCAGCGAATGGTCCCAGAACTCGGTGCCCTGGTAGACGTCGGGCACTCCGGGCATGGTCAGCTGGATGAGCTTGGCCGAGAGGGAGTTTCTCCAGCCGAAGGGCTTGATCCTCTCCGCCAGATTGACCAGCAGCCGGTTCACCTCCGGGTTGTCGAAGGCCGCGTCCACGGCGGCGTGGAGTTGTTTTTCGAAGTCATGGTCGGGGTCGATCCACGAGGTGCTGTTGCCCGCTTCCCGGGCGGCCTTCTCCGCGTAGGCGTGGGCCCGTGCCCGACTGAACGGCCACGCGCCCAGCGCCGCCTGCCAGAGCAGGTCCGCGAACGGCAGGTCCCCGAAGGGTGCCAGCCGGTCCAGCTCGGCCAGCCAATCCGGCCACTGGTCCGCCAGTTCCGCGAGCACCGAGATGCGGGCCCGGGTGTCCTCGCTGCGCTTCGTGTCGTGGGTGGACAGCGCGGTCATGGCGAGCGGCTGTTCCTGCTGCCGGCGGATCAACCGGGTGTGGAGCTCGAACGGCTCCACCGCGAAGATCGACGGGTCCGCCCCCACCTCGTTCAGGGAGGTCAGGCGGGTGTAGCGGTAGAACGCGGTGTCTTCCACTCCCTTGGCCATCACCATGCCGGAGGTCTGCTGGAACCGCACCGCGAGTTCGGTGAGCACTCCCTGCGGATTCAGCAGCGGCAGCAGGGTGGTGACGGCGTCGGCAAGGTCGGGACGGCGGACCTGGGCGGCGATTCCGGCTTCCTCGAGGTACTGCGCGCCGACCGGGAGGTAGCTCCGGTACACCGGGAAGCAGCTGAGCAGTTCCGCGATCGCATCGGCCGCTGTCTCGAAATCCAGGCCGGTGCCGGCGGGAACCAGCCGGGCCAGGCGCAGCACCTCGGAGCGCAGGATACCGTCGGCAATGCCCCGCTTGGTGTCGTGGATCATGTGCTGGTAGGGCTGGACGGGGGCGGCGTCGGTGAGGCGCTCCCGCCCGTCGGGATCGACCAGCAGCCGGTCCACGTCCGCCAGCGCGTCGTACCCGGTGGTGCCCGCGCAGGCCCAGTCGGCCGGCAGCTCCTCCCCCGGCTCCAGGATCTTCTCGACCAGGACGTAGGCGCCGCCGGTCAACTCGTGCAGCCGCTGCAGATAGCCCTTGGGGTCGGCCAGCCCGTCGGGATGGTCCACGCGCAGCCCATCGACCAGGCCCTCGTCGAACCAGCGCTTGATCTCGGCGTGGGATTCGTCGAAGACCCACGGCACTTCCACCCGGACCCCGGCCAGGGAGTTGACGCCGAAGAACCGGCGGTAATTGAGTTCGGCATCGGCCCGCCGCCAGTTCACCAGCTGGTAGTGCTGGCGCTCATGGACTTCGCGGGCGGTAGCGCCGTCGTCGCCGGTCCCCTCGGCGAGGGGAAAGCGGTGGTCGTAGTAGCGCAGCTCGCCGTCCGCCAGCTCCAACGCCTCGAGTTCCGCGTCGCCGTCGCCCAGCACGGGCAGCCGGAGCTTGCCGCCGCCGGCATCCCAGTCGATGTCGAACGCTTCCGCATAGCGGGAGCCGCGGCCCTCCGACAGCAGCGACCACCACCAGCGGTTGTTGGCCGGGGTGGCCACGCCCATGTGGTTCGGCACGATATCCACCAGGACGCCCATCCCGTTCTTCCGGGCGGCGGCGGAGAGCGTCCGCAGCCCGTCGATCCCGCCCCGGGCCGGATCCACCGCGCTGAAGTCGACAACGTCGTAGCCGTGGTCGGACCCCGGCTCCGCGGTCAGCAGGGGCGACAGGTACACCCAGTCGACGCCGAGCCGGTGCAGGTAGGGCAGCAGCTCGGCGGCGTCATAAAGCGTGAACGATTCCCTGATCTGCAGCCGGTAGGTCGAAGCCGGGGCCCTCATCCTTTCGCCTGCCCCGTCTCGCTCCCGGCGCCCTGCTGCCCGGGTTCCCCGTCCGGCTCGGCCGCGGCCGGCTCGGCCCCGGCCGTCCGCTCCGCCTCGGCCATCGCGGCAACGGAGGCGGCGACCGAGTGGTCGGGCTCTTCTTCCGGCGCCGTGTGGGCCTTGAGGACCACCGTGGACTTGGCGGCGACCGGCACCTTCGTTCCGGCCGTCAGCGGGCCGGGCAGTTGGTCGCCGCCGGCCGTGTCGATGATGATGTCCCAGGCCGACGAGTACTCCCGCGGCGGCAGCACGAACGGCACGTCGTCGTCGGCGGCGTTGAAGTACACCAGGAAGTGCTCGTCCGTGATCCGCTGCCCGCGGTCGTCGCGCCCGCGGATGCCCTGGCCGTTGAGGAAGACGCCGATGCAGCGGCCGAGGGCCTCGTCCCAGTCCTCGGGCTCCATCGGTGTTCCCTCCGTGGTCAGCCAGACGACGTCGCTCAACGGCTCGCCCTGGCCCCGGCGGACCGGCTTCCCGTCGAAGAACGTGCGCCGCCGGAAGGTCGGGTGTTCGGCCCTTAACCGGTTGACGGTGGCCACGAACTCGAGCAGCGGCTGGTCCACGTTGTTCCAGTCCACCCAGGACAATTCCGAGTCATGGCAGTACACGTTGTTGTTGCCCTGCTGCGTGCGTCCCAGCTCATCCCCGTGCGCGATCATCGGCACGCCCTGGCTCAGCAGCAGGGTGGCCAGGAAGTTCCGCTGCTGGCGGGCGCGCAGGGTGAGGACCGCTTGGTCGTCGGAGGGCCCCTCCACCCCGCAGTTCCACGAGCGGTTGTGCGATTCGCCGTCGTTATTGTCTTCGCCGTTGGCCTCATTGTGTTTCTCGTTGTAGGACACCAGGTCCCGCAGCGTGAACCCGTCGTGGGCGGTGACGAAATTGATGGAGGCAACCGGGCGCCGCCCCGTGGCCTCGTACAGGTCCGAAGAGCCGGTGATGCGGGAGGCGAATTCGCCGAGCGTTGAGGGCTCGCCCCGCCAGAAGTCGCGGACCGTGTCCCGGTACAGGCCGTTCCACTCGGTCCACAGCGGCGGGAAGTTGCCCACCTGGTAGCCGCCCGGGCCGATGTCCCACGGTTCGGCGATGAGTTTGGTTTGGGACACGATCGGATCCTGCTGCACCATTTCGAAGAAGGTCGACAGCCGGTCCACGTCGTAGAACTCCCGGGCCAGGGTGGAGGCAAGGTCGAAGCGGAAGCCGTCCACGTGCATTTCCGATGCCCAATAGCGCAGCGAGTCCATCAGCAGCTGCAGCGAATGGGGGTGGCGCACGTTCAGCGAATTTCCCGTGCCGGTGTAGTCCATGTAGTACTGCTGCTGGTCCTCGACCAGCCGGTAGTAGGCCGCGTTGTCGAGTCCGCGGAAGGACAGCGTCGGGCCCAGGTGGTTGCCCTCGGCCGTGTGGTTGTACACGACGTCGAGGATCACCTCGATGCCCGCCAGATGCAGTTCCCGGACCATTGCCTTGAACTCCTGCACCTGCTGCCCGGTGTCGCCGGAGGAACAATACGTGTTCTGCGGCGCGAAAAAGCCGATGGTGTTGTAGCCCCAGTAGTTGGACAGCCCCTTCTCCTGGAGCGTGCTGTCGTTGACGAACTGGTGCACCGGCATCAGCTCGATCGCGGTGACGCCCAGCTTCTGCAAGTGCCCGATGACCGCCGGATGCGCGATGCCCGCGTAGGTACCGCGCTGTTCTTCCGGGATTTCCGGGTGCAGCTGGGTCAGGCCCTTCACGTGGGCCTCGTAGATCACCGAGCGGTGATAGGGGGTGCGCGGCTTGCGGTCGCCGTCCCAGTCAAAGAACGGATTCACGACGACGCCGAGCATCATGTGCCCGGCAGAGTCCTCGTCGTTGCGGGAGTCCTCGTCCCCGAAGTTGTAGCCGAACAGTGGCTGGGCCCAGTCGATCTGGCCGCTGACGGCCTTCGCGTAGGGGTCCAGCAGCAGCTTGTTAACATTGCAGCGCTGCCCCTGGCCCGGGTCGTACGGCCCGTCCACCCGGAAGCCGTACTTCTGTCCCGGCTGGACTTGCGGAAGGTAGCAGTGCCAGACGTAGCCGTCGACGTCCTTGAGCTCGATCCTGGTCTCGGCCCCGTCGTCGTCGAACAGGCACAGGAAAACGGCCTCCGCTGCCTCGCTGAACACGGCGAAATTGGTGCCGTTGCCGTCATACGTGGCCCCCAGCGGATAGGCGTCTCCCGGCCAAACTTCCATGTGCAAACTCCTGATGATCGGTTGTGGTCCCTGTTCCCTTCATACCCCATGGTCCTGACAATGGATATCCCCCGGTTGTCCGCCCGGCGGGCAACCCGAGCCGGCGCGGCAGGCGTTTCCGGCCCGCTGCCCCGGCGCTCGTTGCGTTGAACACACGGGCTGCGGCACACCATGGCGCCGGCCCGGCCACGGCCAACCCGCCGGCCCGCGTCACGGTCTCTGCCACTGTCGGCATCACGGTTTCCGCCACTGTCGGCGGCACGAATGCGGGCGTATCGTGGAGCTACCATCAGGTTCGCGTGAGGCAGGGCTGGCCATGACTGGCAGCGGTTCCGGTTCCCCAGGCGCTGTCTCCCGGCGCCAATTCACGACGGCGACCGCCCTCACCGTGCTCGGCGCGGCAGGCCTGTTGGGCGGCGGCCTCTCCCGCGCGGCAACGGCCCCCGGCGGTCCGCTGGAGGTCAGCCTCGCGGCGGCGGTCATCAACCGGGTCTACCGCATTACCGCCCGTGAACGGGCGCGGGTCACGGACGCGCCCAAGCACGAGTTCCGGGGCTTCTGGCTCTCCACCGTGCTGAACATCGATTGGCCGTCGCGCCCCGGCCTGTCGGCGGCCGTTCAGCAGGCCGAACTGCGCAGCTGGCTGGACCTTGCCCGCAGCCGGAACCTCAACGCCGTGCTGCTGCAGGTCCGTCCCGCAGCTGACGTCTTTTGGCCGTCGACGGCGGGAGAGCCGTGGTCCCGCTACCTGACCGGCACCCAGGGGCGCAATCCCGGGTACGATCCGCTGGCCTACGCGATCGGCCAGGCGCATGCCCGCAACCTGCATTTGCATGCCTGGTTCAACCCGTTCCGTGTGTCCATGACGGCGGACCCGGCGGACCTGATTTCCTGGCATCCGGCGCGGAAAAACCCGGGCTGGAGCTTCGCCTACGGCGGCCGGCGCTATTACAACCCCGGCATCCCCGCCGTCCGCAGCTACATCATCAAGGTGATCACCGAAGTCGTTGCCAAGTACGACGTGGACGGCGTCCACCTCGACGACTATTTCTATCCCTACCCGGTCGCGGGGCAAACCATCCCGGACTCGGCTGCCTACAATGCCTACCGGTTGGCCGGCGAGAGCGTGGCGGATTTCCGGCGGCGCAGCGTCAATGCTTTCGTCCGCGACCTCAGCGCCGCGATCTTCGCGGCCAAACCCCGGATGCTGTTCGGCATCAGCCCCTTCGGCATCTGGCGCAACCGATCGACCGACAGCCTGGGCTCCGCCACCTCCGGCCTGCAGAGCTACGACGCCACGTACGCCGACTCCCGGCTCTGGGTCAAGCAAGGCTGGCTGGACTACGTGGTCCCGCAGCTGTACTGGCACCAGGGGAACCCGGCTGCCGATTACAACACGCTGGTCAACTGGTGGGCGGCTCAGGTGGGCGGCACGGCCTGCAAGCTCTACATCGGCGAGGCGGCCTACAAGGTGGGCGACCCCGCCCAGGGGGCCGACTGGCAGGACCCCCGCGAGCTCTACAACCACACGGCGAAATGCCGGGCCACGCCGGCGGTGCGCGGCCAGGTTTACTTCTCCGCCAAGTCCGTCCGGGCCAATCGGCTGGGCGGCATCGGCCTCGTCCAGGACAAGTTCTACCGGCGCGTGGCGATGACCCCGGTGATGTCCCACCTGGGCGCCCAGCGACCCTACGCGCCGCTGATCGCCAGCGCCCGGTGGAACGGAACCGGCGTCGAGCTCGTCTGGCGGGGGGCGACGAGCGGGACGTTGCCGAGGCACTATGCCATCTACCGCTGGGAGTCCGACGGCGCCGCGGCGGCGTTCATTCCCTCGCAGGCGGGAGCCCTCCGGCGCGTGCACCGCCGCCGCGGCAATCCCGAAAGGTTCGTGGACACGGGCGCCGTCCGGGGACGCACGTACTGGTACGTGGTGGTCGGCATGAGCGACCTCATGGTCGAATCCGCGGCCGCATCCGCCATCTTCATCCGAGCCTGACGCCGGGACGAAGCCATGACGCCTGCCTCCCCATCAGACGGCGACCAGGGTCTCGTCCTGCTGGAGACTCTCGCCCGCCGGTTTGCGGACGACCCGCTGGTCGAACGCGGCACCATGTTCCGCAGTGACGGGCTGAGGGTGGCCGGAAAGATCTTCGCGTTCCTCGGCCACGGCGGCCGGCTGATCGTGAAGGTTCCGCGGCAGCGCGCGGAAGAGTTTGTTGCTTCCGGAGCGGCGGAACCGGTCACGATGGGACGCCGGACGATGAAGGAATGGGTGGCCTTCCCGGCGATCGCCGACGACGCGTCGGCGGCCGGCGACGCGTCGGCTGCCGGGCAACAGTGGCTCAGCGTCGTCGACGAGGCGTATGCGTACGTCAAAAGCCTGGGCGGCAGCTGAAGACGGGCGCCGTTACCCTGCCCCCTGCCCTGCGGGCTGGAACAGTTCCACCAGATTTCCAGCCGGGTCGGCGAGCAGTATCTGACGTCCGCCGGGACCGGCAACCACTTCGCTGCGGAACGACAGTCCCGCCCCGCGCAGCCGGTCGATCTCCGCGTCCAGGTCTTGCACGACCAGGTGGATGCGGTTGCGCCCGGCGGCCGGATAATCCGGTGGGGTCGCGCGCGCCCCCGAGCTTGCCGGCCCGGAGAGCAACAGCCGCAGCGGCCCCCGCGTCAGGTCGGCGAAGGCGGGCGAGCGCATGTTGACGGTGAAGCCGAAATGACCGGTGTAGAAGTCCACGGCCGCCCCGACGTCGTCCACGAGGTAGCGGACGCTGGCGTACTGCTCCGATGCTGGCACGGCTCTTCCCCCTCAATGTGCGGCTAGCGGCGGGCGCCGGCTGTCAGGATACATCGCACGCTTTGCCCGGAACAGGGCCGGGTACCGGTCCCCCCGACGGCGATCGCGACGGCGGAGTGAGCCGGCACAGCACAGCGATCCGGAACAGCGCAGCGGGCCGGAACGACAGCCCCGACCTTCCGCCGATGCGCAAGGTTGGGGAACAATGGGCGGACGCTCCCCCGCCCTGCCCAATAGCCCAGGAGTCATCGTGGCACAGCTGCTGTATTCCGCAATCATGTCGCTGGACGGCTACATTGCCGACCGGGACGGCAACTTCGACTGGAGCGTTCCCGACGAGGAGGTGCATTCCTTCGTCAACGACTTGGAGGGACGGGTGGGCACCTATCTCTTCGGCCGGCGCATGTACGAGGTGATGGCCGTCTGGGAAACCGTGCCCGACGGCCCGGAGGTTTCCCCGGTCGAGCGGGCCTTCGCGGAGTCGTGGCTGCGGAAGGACAAGGTGGTCTATTCCCGGACCCTGCAGACGGTTTCAAGCGCCCGAACCCGGATCGAGCGGGAATTCGAGCCGGAGGCGGTGCGGCGCCTGAAGGCCTCGGCAGCGGCGGACCTGAGCATCAGCGGGCCCGACCTGGCCGGCCACGCCTTCGCGGCGGGACTGGTCGATGAATGCCTGTTTTTCGTCTCGCCGGTCGTGGTGGGCGGCGGGAAGCGCTTTCTGGCGGAGGACCTGAGAGTCGGGCTCGAACTGCTGGACGAGCGCCGCTTCGGCAACGGCGTCGTGTACCTGCACTATCGGGTGGAACGTTAGCCCGGGCTCGACGCGCGCCCGGCTGCCGGCCGCTACTTCTCGGCGACCGCCATGGCAGTTGCCAGGTCGCCGTCGTGGCTCATGGACAGGTGCCAGAACTTCACACCCCTGGCCGCGGACGCCGCGGCGACAGTGCCGGTGAATTCCGGGTAGGGGTCTCCCCCCGCGTCGACACAGATGGTGCAGTCCTGCCAGTTCATGCCGGCCGGAGCCCCCAGTGCCTTGGCGATCGCTTCCTTGGCCGCGAAGCGGGCGGCCAAGGACCGGGTAGTGAGCTCGCGTTCCGCTGGCGTAAACAGTCGCTCCAGCAAGGCCGGGGTGCGCTGCAACTGCCGGCGGAACCGGGAAACTTCCACCACGTCCACGCCGATGCCCACGATCATTCTTCGGCTCCCGCCCGAACCGACCACGGCGAGCGGGCGCACCGCGGAGCCAGGACCGGCTCCCCGGTGGAAATCAGGGTGCACCGCACGGGCGGCACGGACAGCAGCCGGACGCGCCGCCGGAGCGCCGCGTGGCGGGCGCGGACTGGACGTCTGGGAACGGAGCAGGCCCCGATCCTGTTGTACGGAGACCGGGGCGCCGCGAAGAGCAACCGGGTGGACATGCCTGCCAACTGCCTGCTACTCGACGGTGACGCTCTTGGCCAGGTTGCGCGGCTGGTCCACGTCGTAGCCCTTGGCCGTCGCCAGTGCCAAGGCGAAGATCTGCAGCGGGACCGTGGTGAGCAGCGGAGCCAGCAGCGTAGGCGTCTCGGGAACGTAGAAGACGAACTCGGCGAAATCCTTGACGGAGACGTCGCCTTCCTCGGCGATGACAATGGTCTTGGCGCCGCGGGCGCGGATTTCCTGGATGTTCGAGACGACCTTGGCGTGCAGCGAGTTGCGGCCGCGCGGCGAAGGTACCACCACGAAGACCGGCTGGCCTTCCTCGATCAGGGCGATCGGCCCGTGCTTGAGCTCGCCTGCGGCGAAGCCTTCGGCGTGGATGTAGGCCAACTCCTTAAGCTTCAGCGCGCCCTCCATGGCGACGGGGAAGCCGACGTGCCGGCCCAGGAACAGCACCGACTTGCTCTCGGCCATGAGCACGGCCAGGTCCTTGATGTCCTTGGCGTTGTCCAGCACGCTCTGGATCTTCGCTGGGATCTTGCCAAGGTCGGCCAGGATGTCCTTGATCTCGCCCTGGAACTTGTTCCCGCGCAGCTGCGCCAGGTAGAGGCCCAGCAGGTAGGCTGCGGTGATCTGCGCCAGGAAGGCCTTGGTCGAGGCGACGGCGATCTCGGGTCCGGCGTGGGTGTACAGCACGGCGTCGGCCTCGCGCGGGATGGTCGAACCGTTGGTGTTGCAGATCGCGAGGACCTTGGCTCCCTGCTCCTTGGCGTACCGGACGGCCATCAGGGTGTCCATGGTCTCGCCGGACTGGGAGATGGCCACAATCAGGGTGTTGGCGTCCACGATCGGGTCACGGTACCGGAACTCGTGCGAGAGTTCGACCTCCACCGGGATGCGGCACCAGTGCTCGATCGCGTACTTCGCCACCTGGCCGGCGTAGGCCGATGTGCCGCAGGCCAGCACGATGATCTTGTTGGCGGTCTTGAGCAGCTCCGGGTCGATCCGCAGCTCGTCCAGGGTCAGCCGGCCGTGCAGGTCCGAGCGGCCCAGCAGGGTCTGGCCGACCGCCTCGGGCTGGTCATTGATTTCCTTCTCCATGAAGGACGGGTAGCCGCCCTTCTCCGCGGCGGCGGCATCCCAGTTCACCTCGAATTCGGTGCCCTGGGCGGCATTGCCGAAGAAGTCGGTGATCTCGAAGGAGTCGGGGGTGATGGTCACGATCTGGTCCTGCTCCAGCTCCACGGCGCGGCGGGTGAAGTCGATGAAGCCGGAGACGTCGGAGCCCAGGAAGTTCTCGCCCTCGCCCAGTCCGACGACGAGCGGCGAGTTACGGCGCGCGGCAACGACGACGTCGGGCTGGTCCTGGTGGATGGCCAGCAGGGTGAAGGCGCCCTCCAGCCGCTGGCAGGCGAGCTGCATGGCCTTGGCCAGGGTCGCGGTGGCGGGATCCTCGGCGACCAGGGAACGGTAGAGGTCCCCGAGCAGCACCGCGGCCACCTCGGTGTCCGTTTCCGAGCGGAACGTGTGGCCCTTGGCCAGCATGGAGGCACGGATCTCGGCGAAGTTCTCGATGATGCCGTTGTGGATCACGGCGAGCTTGTCGCCGTCGGCCAGGTGCGGGTGCGCGTTTTCGTCGGTGGGGCCGCCGTGCGTGGCCCAGCGGGTGTGCCCGATGCCGGTCAGCGACTCGGGCAGCGGGGCGGACTCGAGCTCGTCCAGCAGATTGCTCAGCTTGCCCGACTTCTTTCGCGCCTCGATTCCGGAGCTGGAGATGACTGCCACTCCCGCGGAATCGTAACCGCGGTATTCCAGGCGGCGAAGGCCCTCGAGAACGACGTCCAGGGCGCTGTGATCAGCAGCGCTGACTCCGGCCCCGCCGTCGCGGCGGCCAACATAACCTACGATTCCACACATGGGATTAAGGGTACCTGCCCGCGGGACCGTCACCGACAGAGGGTTCCGCACGCCGTCCCGGCGGCCGATGGGAGGCGGGACGGGGCAATCCGCCGCGCCGCAGCGGGGCGCCTTTTGGGATTTGAATCCCGCAGCAGGCACAATTCATAGGTGACTGATGCGACACCGAAGACGACGGCGTCCAACGGTGAGAGTAACTTCACACCATTCGTGGAGCTGGACCGGCAGACCTGGTCCCGGCTGTCCAACGAGATTGAACAGCCCCTGGACCAGGACGATATCGAGCGGCTCCGGGGCCTGGGCGATGCCCTGAACCTGGACGAGGTCCGCGAGGTCTACCTGCCGCTCTCCCGGCTGCTCAACCTGTATGTGGGCGCGGCCGGCGAGCTGCACAAGGCCACCACCACCTTCCTGGGCGAAACCAGCCGCCGCACACCGTTCGTGATCGGCGTGGCCGGATCGGTCGCCGTCGGGAAATCCACCACGGCCCGCGTGCTGCGCGAGATGCTGCGGCGCTGGCCGGACACCCCGAACGTGGAGCTGGTCACCACCGACGGTTTCCTCTACCCCAACGCCGAACTGGCGCGGCGCGGGCTGATGGAACGCAAGGGCTTCCCCGAGTCCTACGACCAGCGGGCGCTGCTGCGGTTCGTGTCCGAGGTGAAGTCCGGGGCAGAGGAAGTGCATGCGCCCTGGTATTCGCACCTGACCTACGACATCGTGCCGGACAAGGAAGTGGTGGTCCACCGTCCGGATGTGTTGATCGTGGAGGGCCTGAACGTCCTGGCTCCGGCGCGCCCGCGGGCGGACGGACGCACCGGGCTGGCGCTCAGCGATTTCTTCGACTTCTCCATTTATGTGGATGCCAAGACGTCCTATATTGAGCAGTGGTACGTCAACCGTTTCCACAAACTGCGGCGGACGTCCTTTACGGATCCGGAATCCTATTTCCACCGCTACGCCTCACTCACGGACGAGGAGGCCACCGAGACGGCCCTGGGCATCTGGCGGCGGATCAACGAACCGAACCTGAGGGAGAACGTGCTGCCGACACGCGGGCGGGCACAGCTGGTGCTCACCAAGGACGCGGACCACTCGATCCGCAGAATGCTGCTGCGGAAAACCTGACATGGCCGTTCTGAGGGCGCCGGTGCTCGCAGCCGGCCTGGCCGCCGCGCTGGCCCTGCTCACCGGTTGCGCCCCGGCGGGGGAAACCGCTCCGCCTCCCGCCGCGTCCGCCGGCACGGCGACGGCCGCACCGACTGCACCGGCACCGACCCCGGCCGAGGAAACCACGTCCCTTCCGGTCCCCGAACAAAGCCCGAAGGCTCCGAAGAAAGACGGCGACGCCACCGGCGGCGGCCGGAAGGACGGCGGAAGCAAGGGCGGGGCCGCGGGCGGCGGCCAGAAGGACGGCGCGGGCGGCGGCAAGAAGGACGGCGCCGCGGCCGCCGGGGAGGACCACACGGATCCGGCGAGCATCGCCGTCGTCGTCAACAAGGCCCGTCCGCTCGATCCCTTGGACTACTACCCCGGAGACCTGCGCCAGCCGGCGGTGGCCCTGGGCGCGGGCGGGGAATCGGCGCTGCTGCGGGACGCTGTGGCAACTGCCACCGAGGACATGTTCAACGCGGCCGCCGCCGACGGCGCGTTCATGATCATGATCAGCGGGTTCCGGTCCTACGCGACGCAGGCCAGCACCTACAACCACTGGGTCCGGCAACACGGCAGCGAGGCCGCCGCGGACATGATTTCGGCGCGGCCCGGTTATTCGGAGCACCAAACCGGGCTGTCCCTGGACATCGGCGACGCCACCGGGATCTGCAACCTGCAGCAGTGTTTCGCCGAGACGGCGGCGGGCAACTGGGCGGCCCACAACGCCGCACGCTTCGGATTCATCATCCGCTACCGGCCCGGTGCCGAGGCCATGACCGGTTATTCGCCGGAACCCTGGCACCTGCGCTACGTGGGAAAGAAGGTGGCCGCGGACATGGCCAGACGGGGCATCGAGACGCTCGAGGAGTACTTCGGGTTGCCCGGAGCCGCCCGCTATTCGTGAGCGGTCGCAGCCGCGCCCGCGGCGGCCCCATCTTGCGGCGTCCCCATCCCCCGGCGGCCTCCTGCCCCTGCCCCCGCGCCCCCAGGTCCCTGCCCCGAGGCGCTACATTGGCCACATGATAAACGGATTCAAAGAGTTCATAATGAAGGGCAACGTCATTGACCTTGCCGTGGCCGTGATCATCGGCGGGGCCTTCGGGAGCGTGGTCAATGCCTTGGTCAACAGCGTGCTGATGCCGTTCATCGCCGGGTTGGTCGGCTCGCCGAATTTCGACAGTTTCCTGCTCTGGAACTTCAACGGGAACGACGTCGCGTTCGGCGTCCTGCTGACCGCCATCGTGAACTTCCTGCTCATCGCCTCGGCGATCTACTTCGTCATCGTGGCACCGATGAACCATATGATCGAGCGGCGCAACCGCCGCCTGGGGATCAACAAGGAGGAAGAGGCCGTCGACCCTCAGGTCGCGCTGCTCACCGAGATTCGGGACGCACTGCAGGCACGCAATCAGGCGTAAGGGCGATGTCCGGAAGCGGGCCGCTACCGCCGCTGCGGGCCGTTGGGGCAGCGCCTCCGGGAGGGCCTGACGTTTCCGCCGGCCCGGCGTACGCTATGAGCATCACCATCGGGAGCCTGCTGGAGGGAACTCCCGACACCATCACGCAAGAATCAGGTGACCTCCATGCGACCCCACCTCCCCCTTTCCCTGGCGGCTCGATGTGCCGCCGCCCTGCTGACCGCCGTCGCCCTGATGCTGACGGGGCTGCCGGCTTCCGCCGGCCACGTTGTCTCCGGCACCCACGGCTCGTCACCGGAGTGTACGGACCGAATCATCGACCTGCCGGACGCGACGTCCGCGGAGGGCATCGCCGCCGGCCGTGGCAGCACCTTCTACGCCGGCGACCTGCTGGCGGGCGATATCTTCCGTGGCGACGTACGGCGGGGCACCGCCGAGAAGTTCATCGACGCCCCGGACGGCCGGTTCGCCGTCGGCATGGCTGCCGACACGCGGCGGAACCTGCTCTTCGTGGCCGGCGGACCTACCGGCAAGGGCTATGTTTACAACACCCGGACCGCGGAACCTGTGGCCGAGTTCCGTTTGAACGACCCCGCCGGCTCCTTCATCAACGACGTAACCCTTGGCCGGGGCGGCGCCTGGTTTACGAACTCGCGCGAAGGCGAGCTGTACTTCGTGCCGGTCGGTCACCGCGGGCAGCTGGGCAGCCCGCGGACATTGCAACTGAGCGGCCCTGCCGCGGAAACCCCCGCGGCGTTCAACCTGAACGGCATAGTGGCGGCCGACCACGGGCGGCAGCTGATTGTGGCCCACTCGGCCAACGCTGCGCTGTACACCGTGAACCCGGAAACCGGTGCCAGCGCCGAAATCTCCGGCGTCAGCGTCCCCAACGTCGACGGGTTGGTGCTGAAGGGCCGCTGGCTTTGGGCGGTCCAAAACATGGACAACCAGATCAGCGTGATCAGGCTGGACCGCCGGATTGACTCCGGGGAGGTCCGGTCCGTGATCACCAGTGACGCTTTCCAGACCCCGACCACCGCCGCGCTGTTCGGCCGCCGACTCGCCGTCGTGAACGCGAAGTTCGACACCGGGAACCCGCCGACGGCGGACAGCTACGAGGTGGTGCTGGTGAAGGCCCGGCGCTGATGGCTGCCCCGCACGCGGTGCTTGGGTCCCGGCAGGTCCGCCGGCCGCCGGACCGGCTTCCCGCCCGCCCAGTCTGCGGCGGCGCCCCTACTCGGCGGCGGCCGCCTCCAGCGACAGGTGCGCCTTCACGGTCCGGGCCAGCTCCTCGGCGGTTGCCTGGGCGGTTTCCATGTCAGCGGCTTCGACCATCACGCGCACGACCGGCTCGGTGCCGGAGGGGCGCAGCAGCACCCGTCCGGTCCCACCCAGCGCGGCGGACGCGGCAGCCACGGCCTGCTGGAGGGGCCGGTTGGTTTCGACCCCGGACTTGTCCACGTCCTTGACATTGATCAGGACCTGGGGAAGCCGGACCATCCGCTGCGACAGCTCCGAAAGGGGCTTGCCGGACTTGGCCACCTGTGCGGCCAACTGCAGCCCGGTCAGGACGCCGTCGCCGGTGGTCGCGTACTCCGAGAAGATCACGTGCCCGGACTGTTCGCCGCCCAGCGAGTATCCGTGGGCGCGCATGCATTCCAGCACGTACCGGTCGCCCACGGCGGTTTCCTGGATGCGGATGCCGGCATCCTGCAGGGCCAGCTTCATCCCGAGGTTGCTCATGACCGTGGCGACCAGGACATCGTCCTTGAGCCGGCCGGCGTCGCGCAGGGCCAACGCCAGGATGGTCATGATCTGGTCGCCGTCCACGACGTCGCCGCGCTCGTCCACGGCCAGGCAGCGGTCGGCGTCACCGTCGTGGGCAATGCCCAGGTCGGCGCCGTGCTCGACGACGGCTGCCTGCAGCTTCTCCAGGTGGGTGGACCCCACGCCGTCGTTGATGTTCAGCCCGTCCGGCTCGGCACCCATCACCACAATGTCCGCACCGGCGGCGCGGAACACCTCCGGCGAGCAGCCGCTGGCCGCGCCGTGCGCGCAGTCGAGAACCACTTTCAGGCCCTCCAGGCGGGAAGGCAGGGTCTGCAGCAGGTGCAGGATGTAGCGGTCTTCGGCGTCTGCGAAACGCTGGATACGTCCGATCTCTGCGCCCGTGGGCCGGACGCGCGGCTGCGCCATCTCCTGCTCGATCGCGTCCTCGACCTCGTCCGGCAGCTTGTGCCCGCCGCGGGCGAAAAACTTGATGCCGTTATCCGGGGCCGGATTGTGCGAGGCGGAAATCATCACGCCAAAGTCGGCCGCCAGGTCCCCCACCAGGTAAGCGGCCGCAGGGGTGGGCAGCACCCCGGCGTCGTAGACATCGACGCCCGCACTGGCGAGGCCGGCCTCCACGGCGGCGCTGATGAACTCGCCGCTGGCGCGCGGGTCGCGGGCGATCACCGCCGTCGGGCGCTTGCCGTCTTCAACTTGCCGGTGGCCAAGGACCACTGCGGCCGCCTGCGCGACCTCGAGCGCCAGCTCTGCAGTGATCAATCCGTTGGCCAGTCCGCGGACTCCGTCGGTACCAAATAATCTAGACATCGCGACCTATTTTACGGCAGCGCACCAAGGAGCCGGTTCACCTCCCGCCGGCGGTCGCGTGCTGCGCCCTGTTTTAGCCGCTGACCCCGCCGCAAGCGGTCTTACACCCCGGTCCGCCCCCTCGCAACAGGCCGCTTAAACACACGCGAGGCCCCGCAGCCATGCTGCGGGACCTCGCGTGGAAGCAGAAGCTTCGGAAGCGGTTAGCGCTTCGAGTACTGCGGCGCCTTGCGGGCCTTCTTGAGGCCTGCCTTCTTGCGCTCGATGATGCGTGCGTCGCGGGTGAGGAAACCGGCCTTCTTCAGGGTCGGGCGGTTGTTCTCGCGGTCGATCTCGTTCAGCGCACGGGCAACGCCCAGGCGCAGCGCACCGGCCTGGCCGGAGGGGCCGCCGCCGTGGATGCGGGCGATGACGTCGTACGCGCCTTCCAGATCCAGGATCTTGAACGGATCGTTCACTTCCTGCTGGTGCAGCTTGTTCGGGAAGTAGTTCGCCAGCTCACGGCCGTTGATGGTCCAGTTGCCGGCACCCGGAACCAGGCGTACGCGGGCGATCGCCTGCTTGCGGCGACCCACGGCGCCTCCGCCTACGGTGAGGGCGGGGCGTTCCTTCTTGGCGGTCTCGGTGACCTCGGATGATTCCGAGGTGTAGCTGGTGAGGGTTTCGCCCTCAGCAGCGGTGTTCAGCTCTTCAGCCACGATGCTCCTTGAATTAAGTTTCTAGTGGTGGCCGGCGCTACTGGGCGACCTGGGTGATTTCGAAGGTCTTCGGCTGCTGGGCAGCGTGCGGGTGCTCGGCACCCGTGTAAACCTTCAGCTTGGACAGCTGCTGGGCAGCCAGGGAGTTCTTCGGCAGCATGCCCCTGATGGCCTTCTCAACTGCACGAACCGGGTTCTTCTCCAGCAGTTCGGCGTAGTTGACGGAGGACAGGCCACCCGGGAACCCGGAGTGGCGGTAGGCACGCTTCTGTTCGAGCTTGGCGCCGGTCAGGGCGACCTTCTCAGCGTTGATGATGATGACGAAATCGCCCATGTCCATGTGAGGAGCAAAGGTCGGCTTGTGCTTTCCGCGCAGCAGTGTTGCGGTCTGGCTGGCAAGACGACCCAGGACGACGTCGGTGGCGTCAATGACGTGCCACTGGCGGTTGATATCGCCGGGCTTCGGAGTGTACGTACGCACGGTTTTTGCCTTCGTTTGGTGTTCTAAGGTAGCGGCGCATTCTTCACAGAACACACGCGCAAAGTTGGTGATGCGCTACCGGAACTTCAGGTGAGGACTGAAATGTAACCAGTGGCCCAGAAAGTCTCGGCTATTTCCGTGGACCAGGTTGGCCCTGCAACTGGGCCGCCACACGGACATAGCGTATCGAGGTTGGACACGCACAACGACTACCAAGGTTATCCTGCCGTGCCGGGTTAGGTCAAAAAGGCCACAACAGCACGACGACGCCGGTGCCTGCCGCCGCCCCTGGCCCCGCCCGTGAACGGGTTTAGCTGGCCGGCGCCGGTGGGGCCGCCGGCGAGCGGATCAGCTGCCGGGGCCGCCGGGGCCGCTGCTGCCGGGGAGGTTCAGGCCCAGCAGGGCCTTGATGCGTTCCTCGGCCTCCGGGCCGCTCTGGGCGGCAGCCATATTGGCCTCGCTGACCGCCTGGACCACCTCATCACGCTGGATCTTCACGCCGCGCGGGGCCTCGATGCCTAGGCGGACGCCGTCGCGGCGGGCGTCCAGCACGGTGACGACGATGTCGTCACCGATCAGGATCCGCTCTCCGGGTTTTCGCGTCAGCACCAGCACGCGTCAACTCTATCGCAGCTGAACTCGGCGCCCGGGCAGGCCCGCTCGACCCGCCGAGGCAGTCAGAGCCAGGCGGTCTCGGACGGCGCGCCGTCCACCCAACCCACCGGCACTCCCAGGGTGTTCACGGTCTTGGGCGTCCCGGTGTGCCTCGTTCCGGTGACCGCCAGGCCGTCGGGAACCACCACCCGCTGCACGGCCTGCACCCAGCGGTCGGTGTCTTCGGCCTTTCGCCGGGCGTCCACCGCCAGCCAGATCTGGTCCGCTCCCAAAGCGGGAAGCAGCGCGAGCATCTCCACAGGCGGCGTGAGCGCCTGGCCCAGGCCAAAGGCCACGAAGACGCTCTGTCCCCGCTCCACGCCCCGGGCACGGGCACCAATCGCGCTGTTGCGGTCCTGCACCGGTCGCCGGACATCGGCGGCATGCGCGCCGGCCATCTTCACCATGTTGCCGCCGCCCGATATCCAGTCGGCGGCCTCCGAGGGCGCACCGTTGACCGCCGGGGCCGCGGCGGCCATGGAGTTGGCGGCCTCGAGGGCAATATCATCCTGGCCGATTACCAGCACCAGGTCCCCCGGCCCGTAGAGCGGCACCGGAACGGCCGGCTGGCGCGCCCTTTCGGCGGCGGCGGGTTGTGCCTCCACTGCCGGCGGCTGCCCATCCTCCAAGACGGCACCAACGATGACGCCGGAGCCTGTGCCGGAGCCCGCGTCGCCGCCGGTGAGAGGCGAGCGCTGGGCAGCCGGTTCGGTGGCTGCCCTGCCCGACTGCCCGGCCTGCCCTGCCTGCCCGGCCTCATCGTCCTGCCCCGTCTGCCCGGCCTGCTCTGCCTCGAACGCCCCGGCCGCAGTGGCTCGGGCCGCCGCGCGCCGACCCGTCCCGGCCGTCGGGTTGGCGGGTCCGGCGGCCTCCCGGGAGTCGTCAGCTTGGGCTGCCGCGGGCAGCGCCGAAGCCTCCGAGGCTGCCTCCAAGGCTGGGGTTGTGGCTGCCGCTGCCCAGGCGGAGCCTTCCGCAACAGGGACCGCCGTGGCGGGGGCTTCCAGGGCCCCTGCCCCGGCCCCGGGTCCCGGCGCGGTTGCGCCGCCGGAATCTGCTGCAGCGTCCTTCGGGGGCTTTGGGTCGTTCCGCCGCCGCCCCCAGCCGGGCCTTGCCGCCGCGGCTCCGCGGCGCTCCGCCTGCCCGGCAGCTTCCGGCGGCGGTTCCTCCAGTCTGGCGCCCTTGGGCAGGCGGGTGGGCCGCGCCGTGTTAAGGGTCAGGTTGTCCATGATGACCGCGAACTGGTCGGTGTGGGTGGAGACGTGCAGTTCCGGTGCCTTGCCGTGAAGCCTGGATTCGGTGCGCTCGGCGTCGGCCAGCAGCGCCGCGATTCCGGCTCGGGCCTTCTGGTCCAGGGCATGCTGGCCGCGCACGGCCGAGGCCGGCAGTTCCACCGTGACTTCGTAGTGCTCGCGGGCGAAGAAGCCGCGGATGCCGCCGACCGTGACCTTCTCGGCCGCGACAATCTTCGCGTCGGGTCCGTGGTCGGCCAGGACCTTGGCCTTGAGTTCCTGGAGGGAAGCGCCCTTAAGCTGCAGCCGTCTGGCCGACACGTACTACCCCCACGGTCTCGATCTTCACGCTGGCGGAGGTGACCTCCTGATAGGACAGTACCGGAAGTCCCCCGGCCTGCGCCGAGACGAGCCGCCGGATGGCCGGGCGCAGCGCGGGCGCACACACGAGCACCGCGGTGAGGCCGTTAGCTTCCACTTTCTCCAGCGCATCCCGCAGCGAGGCCAGCACGGCTTCGGTCCGTTCGACCGAGAGCAGGATCTGAGTGCCGTGCTCGGACGGGCGCATGCCCTCCAGCATGGACTGCTCCAGCGTGGGATCGATCATGATCACCCTCAGCAACTGCCCGTCCACGTACTGCGCGGTCAAGGCCGGGCCCAGCGCCTGCCGGGCCGCCTCGACCAGCCCCTCCGGGTCGGTGGACGACTTGGCCTTCAGCGCCAGCGCCTCGTAGATGCGTGGCAGGTCGTTGATCGGGATTTGCTCCGCCAGCAGCCCCTGCAGCACGCGCTGCACCTCGGCCAGCGACAGCAGCGACGGGGTGAGTTCGTCCACCGCGGACGGGTTCACCGACTTCACACCCTCGGTCAGCACGCGCACGTCCTCACGGGTCAGCAGCCGGGCGGCGTTGGCGGAGATCAACGAGGACAGGTGGGTGACCAGCACGGAGACCCGGTCGATCACGGTGGCTCCCGCCATCTCCGCGCTGTGCCGCATCTCCGCCGGGACCCACTTGCCGGCCAACCCGAACACCGGCTCCACCGTGGCGATGCCCGGCAGCGATTCCAGGTTGTCCCCCAGCGCCAACACCTTGCCGGCCGGGGCCTCGCCGCGGCCGGCCTCCACGCCGGCAATCCGGATCACATAGGTGGACATCGGCAGGTCGATGCTGTCGCGGGTGCGCACCGGCGGCACCACGACGCCCAGTTCCATGGCTATCTTCCGGCGCAGCGCACGCACCCGCGCCAGCAAGTCGTCGGAGGCGCCGGAGACCAAATCCACCAGGTCCGGGGCCAGCTGGATCTCCAGCGCGTGCACCCGCATCTGTTCAATCAGGTCCTCGGTAGTCTCCGAAGCGGGAGCCGCCTGACCCGCCTCGGCGGCGGCGGCGTCGTCGTCCTTGGCCTTGGCCGCCTCGGTGGCCTTGAGCCGCTGCGCCATGAAGATCAGGAACGCGCCCACCAGGATGAACGGGATCTTGGGCATGCCCGGGATCAGGGCCAGCAGAATGGCCGCGCCGCCGGCGATCATCAGCGCCTGCCGGGACTGGGTCAGCTGGTCGGAGGCGTCGGAACCCATTTCGGAGTCGGCATTCGAACGCGTCACGACCATGCCGGTGGACACGGCCATCAGCAGCGCCGGGATCTGCGTGACCAGGCCGTCGCCGATGGTCAGCAGGGTGTAGGTGCTGACCGCGTCGCCGATTTCCATGCCGCGCTGCAGCATGCCGATGGCGATGCCGCCGACGATGTTGATGATGATAATGATGATGCCGGCGATGGCGTCGCCCTTGACGAACTTGGACGCGCCGTCCATCGCGCCGTAGAAGTCGGCTTCGGCGGATACCGCGGCACGGCGTTCCCGGGCCTGCACGTCGGTGATCAGCCCGGCGTTCAGGTCGGCGTCGATCGCCATCTGCTTGCCCGGCATTGCGTCCAGCGTGAAGCGCGCTCCCACCTCGGCCACGCGCTCGGCGCCCTTGGTGACCACCACGAACTGGATGACCACCAGGATCAGGAACACCACCGCGCCGATGATGATCGAGCCGCCCACGGCCACGTGGCCGAAGGCCTCGATCACCTGCCCGGCGTAGCCGTCGCCCAGCACCAGCCGGGTGGACGCCACGTTCAGGCCCAGCCGGAACAGCGTGGCCACCAGCAGCAGCGACGGGAACACGGAGAAGTCCAGCGGCTTCTTCACGAACATCGTGGTCAGCAGGATCACCAGCGCCAGCAGGATGTTCACGATGATCAGCACGTCCAGCAGTCCAGCCGGAATCGGCACCACCAGCAGCAGGACGATGCCCACCACGCCGATCGGGACGGCGAGCTTGGAGAGGTTGCGGTTCATCAGTCACCTCCGGGTGACGGTAGGGACAAGGCTCGGCGGCCCTGCCGGGTTGAAGCGTGGGCGGCAGCGTCGGCGTCGGTCATCGCCGGCTCCGCCATGGTGTGGACGCCCGCGGCTGTACCGGCCGAGGCGCCGCGGGCCTTCAGGCTCATGACGAAGGCCAGCACGCGGGCCACGGCGTTGTAAAGCTCCAGGGGGATCTCCTGGCCGATCTCGCAGGCGCCGTGCAGCGCCCGGGCCAGCGGGACGTCGCGCACCACCGGCACGCGGGTGGTTTCGGCTTCCTCGCGGATGCGGGCGGCAATGTTGCCCGCCCCCTTGGCCACCACGCGCGGCGCGGACTTTCCCGGTTCGTACTTCAGCGCCACCGCGTAGTGGGTCGGGTTGACCAGCACGACGTCGGAGCCTCCCACCGCGGCGATCATGCGGTTGCGGCTCATCGCCAACTGCCGCGAGCGCCGCTGCGACTTGATCAACGGGTCGCCCTCGGAGCTCTTGTTTTCGTCGCGGACTTCCTTCTTGGTCATCCGGGTTTTCTTGCGGTTGCGCCGGATTACCACCATCACGTCCAGCGCGGCCAGCACCAGGCCGGCGATGATTGCGGTCTGCAGCAGCCCGGCGGTGCCGCCGCCCGCAGCCTCGAGCAGCGAGCCGACCGAGAGCCCGCCGGCGGTCATCAGCACCGGGACCAGGCCCTGGATCACGAAGTAGAGAGCGAGTCCCACCACCACGGTCTTCAGCAGCGCCTTGGCACCCTGCCAGAGAGCCTGCAGGCCGAACACCTTCTTCAGCCCGTTGACCAGGTTGAACTGCTGGGTCTCGGGTTTGAACTTCTTCCAGTGGATGCCGCCCTGCAGCGCCGCACCCGCGATGATCACGGCGACCACGGCCAGGAACATCGGCGTGAGCGTGTACATGATCGTGCCCAGGCCGTCCTCGAGCGCCTTGACCACCAGCCCCGGGTCCGGCGACTGGATCATCCGCGTGACGGTGAACATCTGGTCGGTGCCGGCCTGGGAGGCCCGGCCGATGGTCATCGGCAGCATCAACGCGGCCGCGCCCACGCCCAGCCAGGCGGTGAGGTCCTGGGATTTGGAGAGCTGGCCCTTCTGCCGGACTTCCTTCATCCGCTTGGCGGTGGCTTGCTCTGTCCGTTCTTCGGAGGTGTCCTGCGACATCTAGCCCACCACCCCCGTCAGCGCCGTCACGGCCTGCCCGGCGAGCGAGGAGACAATCCGCGGCAGCGCCACGAACACCACGCCGGCCAGGGTCAGGGTCAGGAAGATCTTCAACGGGAAACCCAGCGCAAACGCGTTCAGCGCCGGGGCCACCCGGGTGAGCAGGCCCAGGCCGGCGTCGGCCAGGAACAGCACCACCAGCAGGGGTCCGGCAATCTGCACCGCCGCCAGGAACATCTGCGTCACACCGGTGATGATCAGCTGCACCGGCTCGGCCAGGTCGACTCCCCCGCCCAGCGGCAGCGCGGTGAAACTGCGCGCGAGCCCGCCAATGATCAACTGGTAGCCGTCGGAGGCGAACAGCAGCGCCAGCGCGGCCATCTGGAACAGCCGGGTGAACTGCGCGCCGTTGACCATGGACTGCGGGTCGAACGCCTGCGCCATGGAGAAGCCGCCGAACAGGTCGATCAACGTGCCCGCCGACTGCACCGCGGAGAACACCACCAGCACGAGGAACCCCAGCAGGGCGCCCACCAGGATCTCCAGCACCAGCGCGCCGAAGAATCCCGCCGTGCTCATCGGCTCGTACCCGTTGGCCACCCGCGGGGACACCGCCAGGGCCAGTCCGACGCCGAGCATCGCCTTGATGCGGGTTGGGATGGCTCCGTAGGAGAACGGCGGGGCAATCAGCAGGAAAGCCACCATGCGGACACCTGCCAGCATGGTGGCCTCGATCCACGCCTGGTCGAGCGGGATGTTCATTATCCGCCGCCGAGCAGGCCGGGGATTTTCTCGAACATTTCCTGCGTGAAGGAGACCATCTCGGAAATCATCCAGTGTCCGCAGATCAGCAGCGCCACGGCCACGGCCACGGCCTTGGGCACGAAGGACAGCGTGATTTCCTGGATCTGTGTCATGGACTGCACCAGGGAGACGGCAAAGCCCACCACCAGCGCGGTGACCAGCACCGGGGCGGAGAGTTTGGCGGCGACCAGCAGGCCCTGCAGGCCGATGTCGAGGACGGCGTTTGTATCCACGGCTAGGTACCGTAACTTCCGACCAGGGCGGTGATGATCAGGCCCCAGCCATCCACCAGCACGAAGAGCAGGATCTTGAACGGCAGCGAAATCATCACCGGCGGGAGCATCATCATGCCCATGGACATCAGCGCCGAGGCCACCACCAGGTCGATCACGAGGAACGGCACGAAGATGACGAACCCGATGATGAACGCGGCGCGCAACTCGGAAATCATGAACGCCGGGATCAGGGTCTGCAGCGGCACGGCCTCGGGATTCTCCGGGTTGGGCAGGTCGGCGGCCCGCATCATCAGCGCCAGGTCTTCTTCGCGGGTGTGCGCCAGCATGAAGTTCTGCAGCGGAGCGGCGGCGGCGCCCACCGCATCCGTGAAGTCCGTGGTCCCTTCCATATACGGCTGGACGCCCAGCTCGTTCACCTGGGTCAGCACCGGCCACATGATGAACAGCGACAGGAACAGTGCCAGCCCGGCCAGCACCTGGTTCGGCGGGATGGAGGGCAGGGACAGCGCGTTCCGGGTCATCGCCAGCACCACGAAGATCTTGGTGAAGGACGTCATCATCAGCAGCAGCGCGGGGGCCACCGACAGCAGCGTGATGCCCAGCAGCGTGATGACGGCGGACGACGGCGTGCCGTTGGGCCCGTTGATCTCCACCGAGAACCCGCCGTCGCCGTCCGGCGAGCCCGGTTCGACGGGGGCCAGCGGGTCAACGGGGGGAACCGGGGCGACCGGCGACGCGAAGGCGGACGGCGCACTCAGGATGGCGGCGGCGACGGCAAAGGCCACTGCCAGCAGTAATGCCAGCAATGCTGCGGTGGCCAGACGGGGCCAGCGGCCCGCGGTCACGGCCATGATGCCGGTGCTTCTCAACGCGAACGGACCTGCTTCAGGGCTTCGGCGGTCTGCTTCCAGGTGGACGGCGACAAGATGGACCCGGCCAGCGGGGAATCCGCCACCTGCTCCTGCCGGCCGGCCGGACGCGACGCCCGGCGGCCCGTGCGAACGGAACGCCGTCCGCCGTCGATCGGATACAGCCCGGCCTGCCGGAGGGGAATGACGTCGCCGTCGTGGTGCGGCTCGTCAAACTCCTGCGCGACGTCACGGTGCTCTTGAAACGTTTGTTCGACGGGCTGCTCGGGCATAGCGGCGGCACGACGGGCCGCGCGGCGCGGGACACCGGCGTCGCCGTCGGAAAATGTCGCCGGACGGGCGGCGACGGCAGCGTCGACCGACCCGGATGGGGCCGCGACGTCCCCATCGGACTGGACCTGGCCCGATGCGCGGCCGGTGGCCAGTTCCAGCAGCCGGGAGAAGCTGTCCGCCGCGGTCTGTGGGGCGCGGTGGGCGGGCTCGGCCGCCTCTTCGACCGGCGCTTCGCGGCTGTCCAGCACGTGCACCGCCTGATCCGTCACGCCCAGCACGAAGCGCTGGCCGTCGGCGTCCACCACCACGACGGCGGCCTTGGGCCCGATGGTCTGGCGTTCCACCACGCGCACCAGCTTGCGGGCGCCGGTGCGGGCGCCGCGGCTGAAGCGCCGCTGCAGCACCCAGAGCAGCCCCAGCACCACGGCCAGCGAGAGCGCTACCCGCACGGCAAGGACGACTGTCTCCATTTAGAGGAGTCCTTCGGGCACGTCGAGGATCTTGGTGATGCGCACGGCGTAGTCCTGGTCGACGACGACGACTTCGCCGTGGGCGATCAGGCGGCCGTTGAGCAACACGTCGGCGGGGGCGCCGGCCGAGCGGTCCAGTTCGATCACGCCGCCCGGTTCCAGGTTCAGCACATCGCGCACGGACATCCGCGTGCGGCCGATTTCCACCGTAAGGGCCATTTCGACGTTGTTGATGCGGCCCAGCTTGGCCAACACCGAGTCGTCGGCGCCGTGCCCGGCCGGGTTCTCGCGCAGCCGGATGGCGAACCAGCCGCCGGCCTCGCCGTCGCCGCCGGTGAGCTTGAAGACGGCGGCTTCCGGATCGGAGAACAGCGCCGCGGCGTTGCCGACGCGTGCCTCGCCCAGCACACCGGCGCCGAGCACGGATGTGGCAGCTTCCAGCGCCGGGCGCAACAGGTCGGCGGCAGACACCAAGGGGGAATCCGTGCCCGCGGCTGCGGACAGGGCGGCCTGGTCGGCCACCACCAAGGCCACGTCGGCCGAGGTTCCGCCCACGAAGGACCCGACGACGGCGGAGGCCACCTGCCCCGGCAGCGGCCCGCCTTCATCCTGGCGCACCGCGTAGAGCGGCGTGTTGGTGGGCAGCAGCCCCAGGAGCGCGTCGGCGGCAGCAGCCTGAAGGGTCTGGGTCTGTGTCATCGGGCGTTCTCCTCGGTTGTAACAATGACTCCGGCCAGGCGGTTGCCGTTGGCGCCAACGGCGGCGTGTGCCAGCCGTTCGCCGTTGACGGCAACATCCAGCGGGCGGTGTTGCGGGTGCGGCAGCGGCAGCAGGTCGCCGATGGTTAGGTCCAGGACCTGGCCGGGCCGGACGCGCATGGGGGCGAACTGCAGGGATACGTCCACCGGGATTTGCACCAGCTGGGTCTCCAGCAGTTTTCGCGCGTTGGCCGGGCTGCTCATCGCGAACGAATCACGCAGCTGGGTCAGCAGTACCTCGGCCGGGATGGCGACCGTGGCGGGCGCGGACAGGTCGCCGACACGGATTTCGAAGGTGGCGACGATCATCAGGTCGTTGGTGGCCGCCGCCTGCGCGAACTGTGAGTTGTAATGGATCTGGTCCAGGCTGATGGGCGTGGTGAGCAGGGAACCCAGCGAGTAGCGCAGGTCCTCCAGCGCATCCTCCATCAACCGGCTGACCAGGGCCTGTTCAATCTGCGTGAACTTGCGGTCCGGATAGTCGTGGCTGCCGTTGCCGCCCAGCATATGGTCGACCCACGTCATCGCGGCCTTGGTCGGAAACTGGATCACGGCCTTGCCGGTGATGTCATCGAGGGCGCAGAGAACCATCGCAGTACTGGCCGGCAACGAGGCCGCGTACTCGTCGTAGGTCTGCATCTGGACCTGCTCCGACGTGACCGTGCAGATCACGCGGACCTTGGCAGTCAGCTGGGTGCCCCACTGTCGGGCGAATGTTTCGAAGGCCAACTCCAGCACGCGGGAATGCTCGCGCGCCAGGGTGGTCGGCCGCCGGAAGTCGTAAACTTCGACGGCTCTGGCCGGCTTTTCGGGCGCGCTAGAGTGCGCATGTTCCTGGACCGTCACAGCAGGCACTATCGGCAGCGTGGTTCGGCATGTTAGGAGTTTGGATAATGCGGGTGGGGTGCCCCGCCGCACGTCCAACTCGGCCGTGTCAGAGGCGGGCGCTCAGTGGGAGGACTACCAACGCCGGCCGGCCTATGCCAGAGGCGGGCGCTCAGTGGTCGGAGGATGCCCCGCCGGGCGCCGGCGCGTAGGTGGCGTCCGGCCCCGGGCCGCCGCTTCGGCCACTACCGGTGACCACGTCGCGCCCGGAGCTTTTACCCGGTTCGCCTGCTACGCGCTCGGCAGGTTTGTCCTCAGGGGCTTCGGTTTCAGCCGACTCGGCCTCCGCCTTTTCCGCAGATTCAGCTTCAGCGGCCTTCTTGGCCAATTCCGCACGTTCCGCGGCGGCCTCTTTAGCGGCACCGGCAGGATCCTTCATGACTTCGGGAATCAGGTTGCGGATGGCCTCCGGCTGGCCCGAGAGCACCACAATGTCCACGCGGCGGTTCATGGCGAGATCTGCATCACTCCCGCTGCGGGTCAGCGGCCTGGATTCGCCGAACCCGACCGCGGAGATGCGGTTCGAAACCACGCCGCTGTCTTCCACCAGATGGCGCAGCACGTTCACGGCACGCTCCGAGGAGAGCTCCCAGTCCAGTGCGTTCGGGTCCAGGTGGCGCACCTGGGCCGTGTGCCCTTCCACCTTCAGCTCGTAGCCGACAGGCTTCAGCACCGGACCCACCACGTTCAGGATCTTGATGGTCTGCCGGGTGAGCACCGGCGAGTCGGGCTCGAAGAACGTCTCGCTGCCGATCAGGCGAACGGTCAGGCCGCGCTCGTCAAGCTGAAAGCGGACAGCCTTTTCAAGGCCTTCTTCCTGCAGCCCCTTGGTGATCTTTGCCTGGATGTTGCGCAGGTCGTTGACTTCCTTGATGGCCACGTCGAGATCGGTTTTCAGTTCACCCTCCGTGTCCTCTTCGGCGTCGCCACTGGTAAACCCCTGGCCCTCCTCGTCAATGAGTTCAGACGGGACCACTACCCCTTCGGCCGTGTCGACCGCTTGGGTGCGTTCCACGCCGAAACCGGTGGCCAAGGAGTTGGCCAGCTTCTCGAACTTCGCCGCATCCACCGTGGACATGGCGAAGAGCACGATGAACATACACATCAGCACGGTGACCATGTCCATGTAGGAGGCCATCCACCGCTCGTCCGGGTGCTCGTCCTCTTCCGCGCCGAGAGGCCGGCGCGGGCGCCGCGACTTCATGCTGCCTTGACCGCAGGCTTGTCGTCGGACTTCCCGGATTTGCCTTCCTTGGCCGGCTTCCCCGCGCCCATCTCATGCTCCGGAACCATGGCGCGCAGGCGTTCGCCCAACAGCCGAGGCTGGCTGCCGGCTTGGACGGCAAGCATGCCTTCCATCAGCAGGGTCATGCGCTCGGTTTCCAGGTCGGCCAAGCGCCTCAGCTTGCCGCCGATCGGCAGCCAGATGAAGTTGGCGGAGAGCAACCCCCACAGCGTGGCAACGAACGCCGTCGCAATCATCGGTCCGAGGGTGTCCGGTGTGGAAAGGTTTTCCAGCACGTGCGTCAGCGATACGACGGTGCCGATGATGCCGATGGTCGGGGCGTAGCCGCCCATGCCCATGAAAAACTTGGAGGATTGGCGATCGGCGCGCGCCTTCGTGCTGATCTCGTCTTCGAGAAGGATCCGCAGTTCCTCGCCGTCGGTGCCGTCGGCGATGTTCTGCAGCGCCCGCTGCATGAACGGGTCCTTCTCCTCGGTCGCCTCTGCGTCCAGTGCCAGCAGCCCCTCGCTGCGCGCCTTTTCGGCCAGCTCGACGACTCGGTCAATGACCGTCTGGGGCTTCGCCACCTTGCCGGTGAAAGCCCGGGGCAACGCTTTGAAGGCGTGCAGGCCGTCCCTGAGGGTGGTGCTGGCCAAGCCCACGGCGATAGTTGCACCGAAGACCAGGATCATGGGAGCCGGGATGAGGAGCGCCGAGACGTGGGCGCCCTCGAGGGTGATCATGGCATAGAGCGAGCCGAAGGCCAGCAGGAGGCCAATAAGTGTTGCGGGATCCATTTACGTATTCCTAGGGCGCAGCGGCACAGTGTTGCCGGGGTCCGCGGAGTCGTCTCCGGGGGCCGGGGCGGCTGGTGGCACGAGGCCGAGCTGGGGGTGACCGTGCTGGTGGACTGAAGGCGGCAACTCACGGGCCAGGTGCAGCACGTAGGCGCGGTAGCTGGCGATCATCTCGATGACCTGGCTCATCGTCTCGATGACGATGTACTTGGCGCCGTCAACCATCACCAAAGTGGTGTCCGGGTTGGAATGGACGCGCTCAATCAGGTCAGGGTTGACCGCAAACTGGCTGTCATTCAGCCGCGTTACTACGATCATTGGCCCCGTCCCAGGTCTCTCGAGGGCTCCGGTGAGCCGCTACCTACTACCTTCGGCCGCGCGCGCCCCGCGGTTAGCTGCCCAGCCCACTTGTCGCGCGCGTCACGCGGAGAGTGGCTGGAGTTGGTCCTGATTCCGGGTCTTGCCGCAGCAAGACATTCACTCAGCGACCCTAAAGAAGGCCCCAGCTGCTGTCTGGGTGGTGATTCATCCCGTAGCTCCCGTAGCAAGACTGGACAGCGGGCATCGCGGGAGGCCTGCCTCATCATCCAGTGGCTTGGAGTGGTTGGGGTGGGATGTGGGTGTGCCAGTAGGTGTTGCGCAGCGGTTTGCGGCGGGGGTTGATGTAGTCCGGCGGGGTGAACCAGGGGATGCCGTCGACGACGTTGATCTCCCAGTTCCCTTGCTCGATCAGGTCGTGGTGGAGCAAGCACAGGCACACCCCGTTGTTGACGTCGGTGCGGCCGCCGGCCCACCACGGGATGATGTGGTGCGCCTCCGTCCAGAACGCGGGCATGCTGCACCCCGGGAAGGCGCAGCCCTTGTCCCGGGCGACCAGTGCCCGGCGGATGGCGCGGTTGAAGAACCGTTGGGACCGGCCCAAGTCCAGGACCTCGCCTTCTGAACCGAGGACGGCCGGGATGATCTCGGCGTCGCAGGCCATCCGGCGGACCGTGGTGGCCGAGACCGGGCCGGTGAAGACCGCGCTGCCGCCGCCGGAGAGCAGCCCGGCCAGCTGGTCATATCCCGTGGTAACGATCACCTGGGTGCGGTGCCCGCCCGAGTCCGGGAGCCTTCCGGTGTTCAGCGCGATCCGGCACGCCCCGACCAGGCCCGCGAGCAGCTTCTGCGCCCGGGTGGCGTCATCCATCGCCTCCACCACGGTCGGATCCACACCGGCGGAACTATCGCTGCTGGCTTCGGCCCCGGAGAGATCGCCCCTCGCGCCGGTTAGGTAGCCGCGGTCACCCTCAGCGGCACCGGCTCCGCCCCTGCCTGCCTCCGCGGCACCGGCGCTGGGACCGGTGCCGGGACCGGTGCCGGGAACATCGTGGTTACCGCCGCTGCTGGCCGTGCCGGCGACCGTGGTTCCGTCACTTTCGGTGTGGGACTCCCCAGAACCGGCCGGACCCGCCTTTGCGGTGTTGGCGTTGCCGGTTGCGTCTGCTTCGCCTGTGTCTGTAGGGGTGCTGCCGGTGGCGGTGGTTTCGATGGCGTCGGGGCGGATCCTTGGGTTCGCGGCGCTGTTCATCACGGTGGCGAGGGCTTCGTACTGGGCGTCGGTGGTGTTGATGACGAACTGGTGCAGCCCGCGGCGCCGGCCGCGGTAGAACATGCCCTGCCGGGCCCGCAGTTCCTCCTCGGACGGTTCGGCACCGTCCTGGTCGACGGCGGTTTCCCACGTTCTGGCCACCATCACCAGGGTGTCCGCGTCGGCGTCCGCGGCCTGTCGGACCAGCGACGCTTCCATCGCCTGCAACGCCTCCGGGCTACCGGCGTGGCGGGCCCGGTCCAGGGAATCAACCACCAAGGCCGCGACCTGGCCGCTGACCTCACCGCCGCCCATGGCCTCGGCCAAAACCGGCAACGCCGGCGCACCCGGCTCCCCGTCCAACCGCACCGGCGCGGCGATCGCCTTGCCCACCCGCAGCCGGCGCCGCGCCTCGACAATCCCGATCCCCAACCGGGAGCGCAGATACTCCGCCGTGTTGGCGAACTCCGTCTTGCGGCGGCGCCGCACCCGCTTGGACCCGGACCCCTCCGGGGCCGCTGCGTCCACGCCGCCGGTGCTGATCGCCGCCACCGGGTCCGCCCACTCCCCCGCCCCCGCGGTGACCGACGCGACGGCACCCGCCTCCGCCCCGGCCCGAGCTCCGGCCTCGGCACTGGCTCCAGGCTCCGTCGACTGTTCCCCGGTGGCGGCGATGTCCGCCCGCTCCACCGCGTGGGCGCCGACGGCCTGCAGGAACTCCACGAGCTTCGAAACGTCCTCGACCGCCGCCACCGTATTGACCAGGTCCCGGGTACGCAGGGACCCCGACTCCGCGGGAAAACGGTCGGCAACATCCTGCAGCAGGACAAACGCCTGAGCCAGGGATGCGTCGATCTCCCCGGTGCGTTCCAACGGTGCAAGAGCCATACCACAATTTTATTCGTACACACATTCGATAGCCATCAAAAGGCGCCAATGTGTAGGAGTAGTGGCACGCCACTCAAGCAACTGGTGCACGAGCTTTGATTTCGCGGCAAAGAAAAAGCGGCCGCCTGCGAACGGTGCAGGCGGCCGCTGCAGCTGCCCGCGAACCGTCGGGCAGCTGCACTTCGGTGGTAATCATTTCGCAGCTCCGGGAAGGCGGACCGCAACCGGAGGGTCATCCCCTGTGACCGTCGGAATGCTCACGTGTGAACGTTTCCGGGACCGGGCGCGCCTTTCGGCAGCGCGGCGGAATCCGACAAGGGCGGTACGTAATCTTAGGGGTGACGATGAGGAAATGGTCTGCAATCTCTCTACCATCCTGTAGGCAGTGCCCCTCTAGATCGCAGGCCTGATCCGATAAAAAGAAGCTTGGATCCATCTCCGCTCAGCCGGAGTAGGGGTCACGCTCATCCCACTCCCGTTCCAGCCGCGGCCGCACCCGGAGCCGCACGTTACTGCCTCGACCGGCGCTCCAGAAGGAGTGCAGTCACCCCCCGCCGCAACCGCTGCGACGATCGTGGCGATTAAAAGAAGGGGCAGCAGATCCGAAGGCACGGTCAGTGCCAGGGCCGTCATCGTCAGGACGAAGGCGGCCGTTGCCAGAAGAACCACACATCGCAAGCATCAGTACGAGGGCGGGAGTGATAACGGCAACTCTTAGTTTCATCACGAGTCCTCATAAGTTGTGTAACCCAATGCCCACACACACCCAGCCCTCCGACGGCTCCCACTACAGATGCGAGGGTTCCCAGACGGCCATGTTCGAAACCAGGGCCGGTTCGCGTTCGGCGCCCAATTCAAGGTTCTCCACGATGCTTGCGTTCGCTGTCGAATAAGAACATAGCCAAAAACATGAGGCCAAGTATGGTTACGAGGATGAGTGTCCAATTCGACTCAGTAATCATGAAGTAGATGCCAGCAACCAGCATCAGGACTAGCGGTATGCCCATCATGAGAGTAAGGAATCGCCCTCTTTCACGGTAAGTCCAGACCTGCCCTCTTTTCGGGAACATTGTCACTCCAATCTAACGAAGGGCGTTACCTATCCGCGCCAAGTCTCCGAGGAAAGCAAGATAGTTCAGACCATTTCTATGCTCATGGCGTCTGCTGGGTTGTCCGTTACTAAATTCTGCAAAAAATACCTGTAGTAACGCTCAGCGCGCAACTGGCTCCGAGGAATGACGGTCCCCCATCCCCCGCTCAGAGTGCCCAATCCGAGGGCAATGGAAGCGGCGACCCCGCTCGAGGGGAGTGTCGAGGGTGTCCTGCTGGGCGAAACGTCCAGTGTCAGGGTTGTAGTAGCGGACACCGAACCTGACCCAGCCGGTGGCGCGGGCATGAATGGCTTGCTTGAAGAGGTAGGGGTTTGGGCAACGGCGATGGATGTCTGAAGCGTCACCTTCGTTGAACATTCATTACGTATCCCCAAACTGCAGTCGCGAGCAATACAACAGCGCATAGAAGGATAGCCGCTCTAGGAACGGCTTGACTCGAATCCAAAACGAGCGCGGCGTATAGCGCCGCCAACAGTGCAAAGATCGCCATGGAAATATATACAGCGATGTGCTGCCTCTTACGCATGCCCTGCCTCGATTCGCTTGGGCTGACTGCACTTTAACAAGGGTCCGCAGCTCCGATGCTCGGTGCCCGCGGAGACCACGGCCCAACCACTAGCGGAGCCGCAGCAGCCCCCACTACAGTCCGTCCACGGTGAGCACCGGCGAGAGGACGGGCGGGATGTCCAGCGAGGGCACGCCGAGCTCCTGCTCGACGACGATCGGATCCCGCCCGCCGCCGTATTAGATGCGTGTCCTCGACATGAACCTGCCCCCCCGGTATTGGGACGAGTGTAATGCAGGTCACACAAATAGGAGATAGCCCCGGTCCGAACCTATCGAACCGGGGCTATTTTCCTGTGTCTGTTAGGAGACAGGGTAAAAGTTCCGAAATTTTAGCGCTTCAGGTTGGTCAGTTCCTGCAGCACTTCGTCGGAGGTGGTGATGATGCGGGCGTTGGCCTGGAAGCCGCGCTGCGCGACGATCAGGTTGGTGAACTCCTGCGACAGGTCCACGTTCGACATCTCCAGCGAGCCACCGGCCAGCGTGCCAAGGCCGCCCGTTCCGGCGGTACCCAGCTCGACCTGGCCAGAGTTGGCAGTTGCACGGTACGACGACGAGCCTGCCTTTTCAAGGCCTCCCGGGTTGGTGAAGTTGGCCATGGCGACCTGTGCAACGATGGCCTGCCCGCCATTGCTGAACGAACCCATCAGAGTGCCGTCGGGCGACATAGTGAAGGATTCGAGCGAACCGGCTGCGTGGCCGTCCTGGCTGTCGAAGGCCACCGTACTGAGTCCGGCGTACCCGGTCAGGGCGGATAGGTTGACGGGAATGTTGCCTGCCAATGCGGCAGCGGACGCAGCCGTCGGCTTGCCATTCGCACCGAAGGCAAGGGTCGCGGTGGCAGTCCCGTCAGTCACAGTCCAAGAAGAACCGGACTCTTTGGTGAACTTCAACTGCAGGGTACCCTTCGTCCCGTCCTGGGAAAAGACCTCAATGTCGCGGAACAGTTCCGCGCCGTCGGCAGCTTCGGAGGGCAAGTTGCCAGCCATCACCGCTGATGTCGTCGCCTTAGCCGGCGAGATTGCCGACGGGGACAGATCGATAGCGGTGACCGGGCCACCCGTGGTCACCGCTCCGCCGTTGGCCATCCAGCCCTGCAGGATTGCCCCGTCCGGGGAGACGAGGCGCCCCATGGAATCGAGTTCGAAGGCGCCGGCGCGGGTGTAAAGCTGCTCGCCGCCCTTGGTCGTGACGAAGAAGCCGTCGCCGGAGATCATCATGTCGGTGGCCTTGCCCGTGGCCTGCGAGGAGCCCTGGGTGAAGTTGGTGGAGATGCCGGCCACCTGCACGCCGAGGCCCACCTGAGCGGGGTTGGTGCCGCCGGCTTGGGCCTGCGGGCCGCCAGCGCCCTGCGTCATCTGGGACAGGGTGTCCTGGAACTGCACCGAGGAGGCCTTGAAGCCGGTGGTGTTGACGTTGGCGATGTTGTTGCCGGTGACATCAAGCATGGTCTGGTGGGAGCGAAGTCCGGAGATTCCGGAGTAGAGGGAGCGGAGCATGATCAGCGCCTTTCGGATCGTGGAACGGACGGGTAATTCAGTGATTGGGAAAATTTGGTGGCGGCATAAGCCGGCTTAGGGGGCAGCATCTCAGGCGGCGGCACCCCCGGTGGTACCGGCGTCGCTGGCCGCGCCGTTGGCGCCCGGCGCATCGGTGCCGCTGGCACCCGAGGCAGCACCGGCGTCGTTGGCACCCAAGCCGGAGGCGCCGGCGTCGTTGGTGGCTTCACCCGAACCCGACTCCCCCGGGGCGCCGGCCGCGGTGATCCCGGCGACCAGATCCAGCGGGATTTCCCGGCCGTCCACGATCACCTGCGGGACCGGCCCGGCATAGGACACCGAAGTGGCGGTTCCCGTGACGAGCGAACCGTCCGCGCCGTAGTAGCTGACCTCGCGGCCCACCAGCGCCGCGGCTACGCCACGCATCTGCAGGGAGAAGTTCTCCTCGCTGGTGGTGGTCATGGTCGCGATGCTTTCCATCATGGCCAGCTGCGTGGACTGGGAGATCATCTGGTTGGTGTCCATCGGCGAGCTGGGGTCCTGGTTCTGCAGCTGGGTGACCAGCAGGTGCATGAACATCTCGCCGTCCATGGACTGCTTCGGTGCGCGCACGGGCGGGGCGGTATACGTCGGGGCGACTGTGCCAACGGGCGCGACTGAGTCGGTGGGCATGGTTCTCCTTGTCTCAGGCCAACACGTCGAGGCTGGTCGATATCCCGTAGGGACGTCTCAGGGCGGATGGGTCGGTGGTGTCCGGGGCCGCGTCTGCGGTGGTTCCGGTGGCCGCGCCGGGGCGGCCTTCCTGCCCCTGGGGGCCGCCGGAGGGCCGGCCGTCGGGGCCGAACTGCATGCCGGGGCGCGCATCGTTCGGGCGGTTCTGGTTGGACAGGTCAAGGTTGGCGTTCAGGCCGGTGGCCGCAAGATCGCGCTTCAGGTCGGCCATGACGACGCGCAAGGCGTCCCGGCCGGCGTCGTTCGGGGCGAAGAGCTCCACGCGGACGCCCTCGCCCGTCACGTGGGCGCGGACGGTGACCGGGCCCAGGTTGTCAGGGGTGACGCTGATGGTCATCACGTGCTCGCCGGGCTTGGCCTGCGAGAGCGTAAAGAGCGGGCGGGCCACCTGCGCGGCGAACGGCAGCTGCTGGTGCGGCGGGACGGGAGCGGGCGCCGTGGCGGGGGCGGCAGCCGTCGGCTGGGACACCGGGACCGGCTGTCCGGCGACCGGCACCTGGAGGCCCGGCTGCAGCTGTTCGCTCTCGCCGCGCCCCGCTGCGGCGGCGGCTGTGGCGGTCGCTGCGGCCACACCAGTCGCGGCCCCGCCGGCAGGAGCGCCCGGTACGGATTGTCCGGGAAGCACGACGCCGGTGGTCGGCTGCGTGGGAATGGTCGCCTGGGCTGCGGGCTGGGTGGGAACCACCAGCCCCACCGGGCCGGCCGGCTGGTTCTGCGCAGCGTCGCCTGTCCCGGCCACCGGCACCACGCCGGTTCCGGCCGCGGGGGTTGTCGCGGCGGCTGTCGCTGCTCCAGCGCCCGGCCCGGGTGCACCGGTGTCTGTTGCGGCAGCACGTGCCAAGGTGGCAGCCGGACTTCCTGCGCGTTCCCCGGCGACGCTCCCGCCGTCAACAGGGCCAGCGGCGGACGCAGTACCAGCCTGGGTTGCGGCTGCTGCGGAGTCGGAAGCTGCCGGGCCAACCAAGCTGGCCCCAGCGGATGCTCCGGCGCCTGCCGTGCCGTCGACAAAGGAGGGCCAGCCGCCAGTACCGAAAAATGCACCGGTTGCACCTGACATCCCGAAGCCACCGCGGCCATCGGAAGCGCCCTCACCGGCGTCCTGCTGGCTTCCGGCGGCAGCATCGGCCGTCACCGGGGACTGAGCCGCGTCGGCACCCACTTCGCCGATCGGCGTACCCACGCTGGTCGGATCGCCGGCGGTGAGGCCTTGCCCGGCCAGGAGCGGCCAAGGTGCCTTAGCGCCGCCGTGACCGGCGACTGCGGCCGCCGGATCAGTGGCTGCAGCGTCGCGGGAAGGAGCAGTAGCGGGACCGGTGGCGGACTCGGCCGTGCCGTTGCCTGGTTGCGATGCTGCACCGCGACAGGTTTCACCCCGGGCAGTTTCAGCCGCCCCGGTTGACTCGGCGGCACCCGCGGCACCGGCGGCAGCCTCGGCACCGCCCCCGGCGGAGGCACCGCCGTCGTGCTTGGAACGCTTGGCGGAAGCAGCGGAACCGTGCCTCAGCGCATCCTGCATGGCGGCGTCGAAGCCGGGAGAAGAGGAGCGCGCGGCAGCCGGCCCGCCGGAACGGGCGGAGGACGCAGGGGCGACGGGCAGGGAGTTCACGGGCAGGCTCATGCGGTTCGTCCCCTCGCCATGGCCGCCTGCGCGGAGGCCAGCAGGTCGGTCAGCTGTCCGGCGGCGCCGGAGCCCTGGCCGCCGTTGATCGAGGCCAGTCCAGTGTTTCCGGTCTGGCCGGAGAGCATGGCGGTGATCGCGCCGGCCGTGCCGTTCTGCCCGGTGAGCATGGAGCTCAGCCCAGTGGACGTAGAGAGCTGGGCTGCGCCGATCAGTTCGGTCAGCGCGCTCTGCTGGTCCGCGCGCAACCCGGCGGCGCCGGCAGCCACCCCGGAACCGGCGCCCGCGGCCTGGACCGAGGACTCCTCGGGCAGGATGCGGCGGATGGTGGTGAGGTTGGAGTCGTTCTCCCAGGCGTCCCGGACCTTAATCGTGTCGCCGGGTTGCGGGGCGTCGATGGCCTTGCCGTTGCCCAGATAGATGGACACGTGGCCGCCGTCGAAACTGAAGAGCAGGTCGCCGGGCTTGGCGTCGGCCATGGAAGCCACCGGCGTGCCTTCCTTCATCTGGTCCCAGGTGACGCGCGGCAGGTCGATGCCGACGTCGCGGAAGGCGTGCTGCACGAAGGACGAGCAGTCGAGGCCGACGGACGCGTCGTTGCCGCCCCAGACGTAGGGCAGGCCCACGTACTTCTCCGTGGCCTTGATCAGCTCGGCGGCGGTCCCGGTCGCGGCGCCGGTTCCGTTCGCGGCGCCGATCCCGGAAGCGGCGCCGGCGGCGGGGGCCTGGGCTGCCGCCGTCAGCGCGTCGGCGAACGCGCTTGCCGTGGCGCCGCCGGTGCTGCCGGCCGCGGTGGCCCTGGCCGCGGCTTCCGCGGCGGCGGCGGGCTGGGCGAGCTGGGTCAGCGTGGACTGGATCTGCTGGATCCGCCCGAGGGTGTCGGTCATGCTCATCGTCCGTCGCCGCCCCGGGCGCCGGTGGACAGCTCGTCCAGCACCAGCTGTTCGCGCCGCAGCTCCTCGAACGCCTCGGCCGCGAGGTGCCGGGTCTCGAGCTTCTCCAGGCCCACGGACTGCTTGCGCACGGCGAGGAACTCCTGCTGGGCCTGCTGCGCCTCGTTCTGCCGGGCCCGGTCCAGGTTCTCCAGGTCGGCCAGCATGCTGCGCGAGGCGGAGCGGGCCGCGGCCACCGCGTGCAGCGTGGCCGCATCGGAGACTTCGCTGATGATCTCGCCCAACTCGCCGCGGGCAGCGACCACCCGGGCGCCGGATTCGCGGGCGCGATGGTTCGCGGCGGCGAGGTTGCCGGCGGCCTGGTCCTGCTGAAGCTGGCGCAGCCGCAGCAGCCCGGCCAGGGGGAAGGATCGTGTCATCTCTACATACCTCCAAGGGTGCGGGCCAGGCGGTGCAGCTGCTCCCACGACTGCGCGGCCGGCGTCTGGTCATCCATCCGCTGCTGCAGGAACAGGTTGATGTCGTCTTCATGCTGGACGGCCGCGTCCACCAGCGGGTTGGAACCGGGCTGGTAGGCGCCCACGTCCAGCAGGTCCTGCGCGGCCGTGCGGGCCGCCAGCACCTTGCGCAGTGCGCCCGCGGCGCGGGAGTTCTCCGGGCTGTTGACCTTGGACGCCACGCGGGAGATCGAGCCGAGCGGGTCCACGGATGGGTAGTGCCCGGAGACGGCGAGCTTGCGGTCCAGCACCACGTGCCCGTCCAGGATGGAGCGGGCCGAGTCGGCGATCGGTTCGTTGTGGTCGTCGCCGTCCACCAGTACGGTGTACATCCCCGTCACGGAACCTGTTTCGGCGGTTCCGGCGCGTTCCAGCAGCCGGGCCAGCAGGGAGAAGGTCGACGGCGGATACCCGCGGGTGGCCGGTGGCTCGCCGACGGAGAGGCCGATCTCGCGCTGGGCCATGGCCACGCGGGTCAGCGAGTCCATCATCAGCATCACGTCCGCCCCGCGGTCGCGGAACGATTCGGCAATCCGGGTGGCGGTGAAGGCGGCGCGCAGCCGCATCAAGGCCGGCTCGTCGGAGGTGGAGACCACCACGATGGACCGGGCCAGGCCGGCCTCGCCGAGGTCGTCTTCGAGGAACTCGCGGACTTCACGCCCGCGCTCCCCGACCAGCGCGATCACGGAGACCTCGGCGTCGGTGCCGCGGGCGATCATGGACAGCAGCGAGGACTTGCCCACGCCGGAGCCGGCGAACAGGCCCATGCGCTGGCCCTTGCCCACGGTGGTGAGCGTGTCCAGCACGCGCACGCCCAGCTGCAGCGGCGTCTCGATCCGTGCGCGGTGCATGGCGGACGGGGTGTCGTTGTCCAGCGGGACCAGCGAGTCGAAGACCAGCGGCCCCTTGCCGTCGATCGGCCGCCCCATCCCGTCCAACACCCGGCCGAACAGCCCGTTGCCGGTGGGCACCAGCACCGGCGCCCCCTTGGCCTTGGCCGGGGTGCCGGTATTGATCCCGGTGAGCCGGCCCAGCGGCATGCAGCGGATGCTGTCCCGGCCGGTCGCCACAACCTCTGCCTCCACGCCCAGTCCGTCGCCGATGAGCACCAGGTCGCCGATGGCGCAATCAAGGCCAATAATTTCGACGCCGAGGCCCACCACCGAGGAAACCATCCCGTAGCGCGGGGGCCGGGCTGCCGCCAGCGCGCCGGCGAACCGGTCGGCGCGGGGGCGCCAGGCGACGGCGGTCACTGCCGGGCCTCCAGCAGCGCGGCCTTGGCGCGGGCCAGCGCGGCGCCGATCCGCGCGTCCAGGAACCCGTCGGCGAATTCGGTGACGGCGTCCCCGGGCGCGAGCGACGAATCGGGGCTGAAGCTCACGCCGGCCTGCTGCCGCGTCTCCGGCGCCAGCATGGTCAGGTCCGTCGGATTCATCCGCACGGTGTGCACGCGCGAGGCATCAACCCCGGCCAGCGCCCGGGTGAGGGCCGAACGGGCGGAGGCCGCGCCGTCGGACAGTTCATGGCCCAGGATGGCTTCGGCCAGTTCCATGGCCGCGGCGGCCAGGGTGTCCTGCGCGGCGGCAAGTACCGGCGCGGTCCGCTCCTCCAGCGCACGCGTGGCCGCGCCGAGCGCTGCCACTGCGTGCTGCAGGCGGGCACGCGCGTCCGCCATCGCGTCGGCGTGGTCCTGCTCCATCGCGAGCTGGCGTTCGCGCATCAGCTCGGCGCCTTCGCGCATGCCGGCGGTGTAGCCGGCGGAGTGGCCGCGGACCCTGGCCTGTTCGAGCGCCTTGTCCTGCGAGTCGTCATTGCGCAGTTCGGTGTAGCGCAGCTTGGCGAAGGCCCCGGACCCGGTGTTCAGCTCGGGGAAACTCATCCTGGAGAACGCGGCGTCAGTAGACATATTCGTCCTCCTCCGCCCCGCGCTGGACGGTGATGATGCCGCTGGCCTCGAGCTCGCGGATCGAGCGGACGATGTCCGCGCGGGCCTCCTCGATCTGCGACATGCGCAGCGGGCCGGTGGCCTTGATCTCGTCGTCGAGGATGTCGCGGTTGCGCTCGGAGACGTTCTTGCGGATCAGCTCGGTGACCGGTTCGCTCGCGCCCTTCATAGCCACCGCGAGCACCGCGATCTCGATGCCGCGCAGCACCTGCTGCACGTCGCGCGGTTCCAGCTTGGTGATGTCTTCGAAGGTGAGCATCCGGGAGCGGACTTCCTCCGCCAGCTCCGGATCGCGTTCCTCCAGCGCCTCCAGGAGCGCGCGTTCGGTGGCGACGTCGGCGCGGTTAATGATGTCCACCAGCGGCCCGACGCCGCCCACTACTTCCACCTGCTGGCGGGGCACGACGGCGCCGGCCCTCACCTTGAGCGTGTCCGCCACGATCGACACGGCTTCGGGGGTGGCGGTGCCCATGGTGGCGATGCACTGCGCCACCTCCGGCCGCACCGAATCCTCCAGCCCGGCGATCACCGTGGACGCCAACTCCGGGCGCACGTGCGCCAGCACCAGCGCGATGGTCTGCGGGATCTCGCCGTTCAGCAGCGTGATCAGCTGGGTGGGGTCGGCGTCATCCAGGAACTCGAAGGGTTTCCCGGCCATGGACGTGGCCAGCCGGTCGAGCACGCCGGCGGCCTTTTCCGCGCCGAAGGAGGCGGCCAGCAGTCCGGCGGCGAACTCCTTGCCGCCGCGGGGCCGGCGCCGGCCCTTGACCGTCATGTCGTGGAATTCCTTGAACGCTTCCTCGGCAGCCTCGGGGTCCACTCGGCCCATGCTCACGAGCTCGGCCGTGATCAACTCCGCCTCGGCCTCGCTGAAGCGCTTCATGACCTCGGCGGCCCGGGCCTGTTCCATCTGCATCAGCACCACCGCCACCTTCTGGGTGCCGGTCAACGTGGTCAGTAACTCGCTCATGCGTTCTGCTTGTCATCCATCAGGGAGCGCAGGAAGTCGGCGGTCTTGTCCGGTTCCTGGGCGGCCAGGGCGTCGATCTCCGCCCGCTTGCGGTTCATGTCCTTCTGCTCGTCGGACAGCTCCGGGGGGCCGGCGAGCTCCAGCGCGGTGGTGTTCGGGCCGGTGACCACGGGGATCGGCTCCGGCACGATGATGGGCTTCGCGGGAAGCTGCAGCTCCTGCGGCGCCTCGATCTCGGGCTGGAAATCCTGCAGCTCGCCCAGGTCCACCGGCTCCCGGTTCTGCCGGCGGGACCAGCGGGCGTAAATCAGCAGGGCGATGATCACCAGCAGGATGATGCCGGCGGTGATGATGGCGGTGCGGATCAGTTCGGCCTGGCGCGCGGCTTCCTCGGCGGCCTGCGCGGCGGCGAGCGCCTCGGCGGCCTCCTGCGCGCCGGCGGTGTTGAACGGCACGAGTTCCACCGTGACCTCGTCCCCGCGGTCGGCGTTGATGCCGGCGGCGGTGGTCACCAGGTCCTCGATGTTGCCGACATTCAGGGCCCCGGCGGCGTCGGCGTCCAGGGCCACGGACACGGTCTGCCGGTTGATTGCCCCGGCCGGGATCGCGCGGGTCTCGGTCACCTTGTTCAGCGCGTTGTTCTTGGTCTCCGACTCGGAGGTGAAGGTCCCGTCGCCGCCGGTGTTGCCCGGCACGGCGATGTTGTCCGGGCCCAGCACACCGGCCGCTCCCCCGCCGGTTCCCTCGTACTCTTCGGTCTGCGCGGACTCGTTCAGGGCCGGCGCGCCGTCCGGCGTCGTGAAGGTCTCTTCCACACGCTCGGCGGACTCGTAGTTCATGTCCGCGGCAACCACCACGGAGGAATTGCCCGGCCCGACCACGCGGTCCAGCATGCTCTGCACCGAGGCGCGCACGCGCTCCTCGTAGTCGGAGGCCTGCTTGTCCGCGGAGCCGGTGGCGCCCACGCCCACGGCGGAGAGCACGGTGCCGGCGGCGTCGATGACGGCGACGTTTTCCGGCCTCATGCCGTCGATCGAGGCGGAGGTCAGGTGGACGATGGCCTGCACGTGGTCGGCGGACAGGGTGGTCTTTTCGGTGTCCACGAACACGGAGGCGGTGGCCTCGCCCTTCTCGGCGACGAAGACCGTCTCCTCCGGAATGGCCAGCCGCACGGAAGCGGTCTTGACGCCGTCGAGCGCCTCGATGGTGGAGGCCAGCTCGCCTTCCAGGGCCCGCTTGTAGGTGACCGACTGCTGGAACTCCGAGGACGTCACGCCCATGTCGTCGAGAAGCGAGTAGCCGCCGGTGGACGAGCTCGGCAGGCCGGCCGCGGCGGCCTTGAGCCGCTGGTCGTAGACCTTGTCTTCCGGCACCAGGATGGTCCCGCCGCCGTTGGTCAACTCGTACGGCACGCCGTCGGTGCGCAGCTGCTCCACGATGGTGTTCGCGTCGGCCGCGGCCAGACCGGAGAACAGCGGGGTGTAGGAGGGCTTGGATGCCCACGTCGTCAGGGCGGCAATGCCGAGCACGACGACGGCGATGCCGATGATCGCGATGGTGCGCTGGGCGACGGTGAACTCGCTGACGGTTTTGCCCAGCCGCGAGAACCAGGAGGAGACCTTGCCGGGCATCAGGCCTGCATCCTCATGATCTCATTGAAGGCGTCAACGCCCTTGTTCCGGACGGCTGCCACGAGTTCCAGCGTCACCGCGGCGCGGGTGGAGGCCAGGGTGGCGTTGTGGATGTCGTTCAGGTCGCCGGTAACGGCCTGGATGGCCAGTTCGTTGGACGTGGACTGCAGTTGCTGCAGGTTGTCGATGGCACCGGTCAGGGAGGTGGCAAAGCCGACGCCGTTGGTGGCCTGCGGAGCTTCGGCGGCGGGCAGGTAACCGGTGCCGGCGACGCCCTGGATCGGCGGAATGGAAGAGAGCGGCATCAGTTGCGTCCAATCTGGAGGGCGGCCTCGTAGGTCGTCTTCGCCCGGTCCACCACGGCCGCGTTGGCCTGGTAGCCGCGCTGGGCCAGGATCAGGTTGCCCATCTGCTGGGACAGGTCGATGTCCGGGTAGCGGACGTAGCCGTCCTCATCCGCCAGCGGGTGGTCGGGCTCGTGGACCATGCGGCCCTCGGCCTCGCCGAATTCGGCCCCGGCCACGTACACGCCGGAGACGCCCTGGCCTTCCTGGGCGATCACGTAGCGCGCCTGGAAGGCCGCGCCGTCGGTGCTGGTGGCGTTGTTCGCGTTGGCGAGGTTGTCGGAGACGGCATCCAGCCACTTGCGGTGGACGGTCAGGCCGGTCCCGGCGATTCCAATGGCGTCGAAAGTCATTAGTTGGTCCTCATCGCCGTGCGGACGCCGCTGAAAGGACTCTCGGCGGCCCGGGCTGCAAACTGGTAGCGCAGCACTGTTTCAATGTTGGAGAGCGTCTCGGTGTCCAGGTTGACGTTGCTGCCGTCGAGCCGGGTGGGCTCCAGCGAGCGTTCCATCGTGGCGCTGGCGCTGCCGTTCCCCCGGGCCACCGATGTGGCCAGTGCATCCTCGAACTGGACGCGCTGCGCGTGGTAGCCGGGGGTATTGACGTTCGCGATGTTGTTGGCGATGGCACGCTGACGCATGGCGAGGCCGTCCAGGGCGCTCTGCATGGCAGCCCCCGTCACAGATTCGAACACAGCAAAGACCCGTCTTACTACTGGCATGTGGGCGGCCGATCCATGGCCTGTTCTGTGAGCGATCCGTGCTCACTAACCAGTTATCGGCACGGAGACGGGAGTCGTTAGGTAAATCTTGAGATTGGTTAACCGTTTACGTCGAGGTAAACGGAACGCCCCGAAGTTCCTGGGGTGGGGACGGCATCCAAGAGCGCCGATTCCTGCCGGTTTTGCCGCATCTCTGCGCGCAATTCACGGATCACTTCCTGCTGCGCGGCCGCGAGTTCTGTCGCCCGCTCCACCAGCTCGTCCGGAATCGGTCCCAGCCCCTGCGGGGCCTTCCACCGCGCGACGGCGGTGCGCGGGCTGCTCACCGCCGCTTCAACGGTCTTGTCCCCGGGGTCCGCAGCGTAGGCGGGCGCACTGCCCTGGACCCCGGTCTCGGCCGTTTCGGTGCGTCTGCTGCCACCGACCCCAGTCTCGGCAGTTCCGGTGACTCCGCTGGCGTGGCCCTCGGTCTCGGCGGTATCGGCGAGTCCGCTGCCGTGCCCGGCTCCGGCATTTTCGGTGGGTCCGCTGCCTTGGCCGCGGGTCTCGGCGGCCGCGGCGAGAGCCAGTTCGAGTTCGTCCAGCACGGCCGTCCAGCGCTCCAGCGCGGAAACGTCGCCCTCCGGCATGTCAGGCAATGCCCAGTTCCCCACCGAGGCCGACGCCACGTGCCGGCTGTGCCGGTAGCTGCCCGGCGGCCTCGTGCCAGGCCTCGCGCAGCGGCTGCAGCAGTTCAATGCATTCGCGGGTCCGGGCCGCATCGCGGTGGATGTTCGCGTTCATCATCGCGGTCAGCGTGTAGGTGTAGAGCGCTTTCAGGCCCTCTCCCCCGTCCCACACGTCCGTCTTCAGCGACGACATCAGCTCGGACACGATGGCCTGCGCGTGGATCAAGTTCTCGGACGCCACCGACCAGTGCTGGTTCTGCTGCGCGGCCTCCGCCCGGTTCAGGTCCAAGAGCAGCCGGTCATACAACATAGTCAGCAACCGGGCGGGCGTGGCGGACATGATCGCGTCACGCTGGAACTGGTTGCGCTTGGCCTGGGCTCCGAAGCCCGGTCCATATGTCAGTGTCATTTCTTCGTGCTCCCCCATGAGGGCAGGGTGGCCAGCTGCGAGTTGAGCCAGTCCCCCTGCGACTGCAGGCCGTTCAACGTTACTTCAAGTTGGGCCCAGGTACGCTCGAGTGTGGAGCGGCGCATCGCCAACCGGGTATCCCACTCGGCAACTTGGCCATTCATGCTGCGGACCAGTGATTCCTGGCCCTGGATTCGCTTGGTGATGGCGCCGTCGTACTTGTCCGAGGCATCCGTCGCAGCACTAGCCACGCGACCGGCGATCGTCTGGACCACCTTCTCGACCCACGCGGAGTCTTCCGTCATCGCCTTGCCGAACTTCTCGGCGTCAAACTCAATCGAGCCGTCCTTGGTGATGCTGATGCCTATTTCCGACGGCGACCGTCCGTCGATCGGGCTCGTTGCAGCGGTCATCATGCGCTGCTGAATATCGCGGACGCTGCTGTCCCCGGTGAAGATCCCGCCCTTGGTCGTCGTTGACCCGGTGGACGTGGAGACGTTCACGGATGAGTTCTTGGAGATGAAGGCGAACAGATCCTTTAAGCCGTCGGCCAGCGCCTTGGCCTTTGCGGTCACGGCTTCATCGTCGCGGGTGATCGTGATAGTCGACTTATCCCCGGAAACCGCGTCAGCCCCCAAGGTGACGCTTACACCCGGCAGGAGGTCAGTGAACGTATTAGTGGACGAGGAGATTGTCTGCAGGCCACCCCAGATGGACACCTTCGCATCCACAGGAGGTGTGACTTCCTCAAATACGACCGGGGTTCCCTGGAATGCGATGGAGAATCCACCTGCTTCGCCCGTTTCTTTTGCCGCGAACTGCAGACGATATTGGGGGTTCGCTGGGTCTGTTCCGACTGACACCTTTGTCGCTGTAACTCCAACCCCGGATTGGTTGATCTCACCAACGATTTGGTCAAGGGTCTTCCCAGCAGTATCAACTTCCACTTTGCCGTCTTGGAGGGCAATGGTGAGACGTGTAGCCGTCTCAGGCCAGTCGCTCAACAAAGCCGAGACGGATACCTGAGCCTTCGCCAATTGGACGACTTCCAAGTCAATGCCACCGGCCGAAGCTCCTTCGGCAGCTGCAACAGAGATCTTCTCCGAACTGCTGGTGCCGGAGTAGATGTTCAAAGAATTGGCTTTGGACGTCTCGGTGGCCGTTTTTCCGAGATCGGCGATCCGCGTGTTCAGCGCTTGGAGAGCGCTCACCAGCGTCTGGGTGCTGGAAACCTTGTTTTTCAGGAGTGATTGCGGGCGCGCTTCCAGCTGCATGAGCTGATTGATCATGGTGGCGGTATCCAAACCGCTGACCATGCCGCCGATCGAAAACGCCACGCCAGTTCCTCCTGAAAGAAGCCTGTTTACTAGAAGAAATGCTGACGCCCGGCAGCGAAGAGTGTGAGGTCCAATTCGTTCGCCTCGCTGCCGGGCCGCATTCAGCCGTTAGCTACCCGGATTTAGCCGAGGAGCTGCAGCACACCCTGGTTGATCTGGTTGGCCTGAGCCAGCATCGCGGTGCCGGCCTGGGACATGATCTGGTTCTTGGTGAACTTAGCCATCTCAGAAGCCATGTCAGTGTCGCGGATACGAGACTCCGCAGCCGACAGGTTTTCCGCAGAGATGTTGATGCTCTTGATCGCAGTCTCAAAGCGGTTCTGCGAAGCACCCAGGTTGGAACGCTCGGCAGAGATGGCCTTGATCGCACCGTCGATGCTCGTGATGGTCGCCTGCGCTGCAGCGTGACCCGCACCCTCCGTGCCGTCGCCGGTTACATCGAAACCATCACCTACGGCGGTTCCATCAGCAGAAGCCAGGGTATCCACCGAAAGCGCGACATTGGCCAGGCTCACCGCGATGGAGTTGTTCTCGTTACCGTCGGCGCCAACTTGGAAGGAGAGGGTCCCTCCCTTAAGGAGATTAGTACCGTTGAAGTTGGTGGACTCGGTGATCCGGTAGAGCTCCTTGGACAGCTCGCCGGCTTCCTTTTCGATGGCGGTGCGGGCGTCAGCGTTGTTCGAATCGTTCGCACCCTGAACGGCAAGGTCACGCATGCGCTGCAGGATGGAGTGGACCTCGGTGAGTGCACCTTCAGCGGTCTGGATGACGGAGATGCCGTCCTGGGCGTTGCGGGCGGCAACGTTCAGGCCGTTGACCTGCGAGCGCAGGCCCTCGGAGATGGACAGGCCGGCTGCGTCATCGGCAGCGCGGTTGATGCGCAGGCCGGTGGACAGCTTCTCCAGGGACTTGGAAATGTCGTTCTGGGTGTTCGACAGGTTGCGGTACGAGTTCAGGGCCGCAACGTTGGTGTTAATGGCGAAAGCCATGATGAAACTCCTCCATGAGATGGTACAAATTCACCGGCCCGTCCATGGGCTGGCACTTGTAGCTATCGGAGGATTACGAGGATCCGTTAGGAGAAGTGCAAAGAATTTTTCGCGGTGCGGGCCGCCGGGGCCGGCTGCTGCGAACAGGTCAAGAAACCGCGGCCCGTGGCTGCGTGGCGGCGAAGCGTGTAATCCCGCCGATGGTCTGGTCGGCCAGCGCAGTCAGGTATGCCTTCCGGCGGGAGGGAGCGATCCGTGACTCGGGCACATGGCTGGCGCCGTCGTCGTCGGAATAGTGGGTGTGCAGGCCGTCCCGGAGGAGGCGGATGGCCTCGGAGCGCTGCTGGGAGACGGCCGAGTGGGTAGCGCCGAGCTCCTCGGCGATTTCCTTGACGGTGCGGTCCTCGAAGTAAATTTGCTCCACGATGTAGCGCATCTTCGCGGGAAGGTGGTGCACGGCGGCCTTCAGGAAGGCGAGCCGCTCCTCGGTGAGGAGCGAGCCTTCGGGCGACGCCGTCTCGGAGACCAGGAATTCGGCCGTGGTGTCGTCCAGGGCGGAGACGGTGCGGGAGGCATCGTCTATGGCGGCTTCCGCGGTCTCGCGGTCAACCCCGAGGGCGGCAGCCAATTCGTCAACGCTCGGGTAGCGCCCGAGTTCGGCGGTCAGGGTTTCGCGGACGGACAGCGTTTGTTTGATCCGCTTGCGGACGGAGCGCGGAGCCCAGTCGATGGCCCGCATCTCGTCGGCAAAGGCGCCGATGATGCGACGGCGGGCAAAGGCGCCGAAGGGGACGCCCAGATCCGGGTTGAAGGCGTCGGCGGCGGTGATGAGGGCTACCGAGCCGGCAGAGGCGAGGTCGTCGCGGGAGAGGTGGGTGGCTTTGGCACACACTTCGGAGACCAGATATCCGACGAGCGGGAGGTTCTCAACCACCAGTGCATTACGGTCAGCACGATTCACTGACATGTCCCCCTCCGTGCCCAGAAATACGTCGACGATCGATCCTGCTACCGAGGGGTGCGGCCCCGGAATGAACGATTCATCTCTTGGTGAAACCTACCATCAAATGCTCCTTACGCAAGGGTATGTGCGGCCGATAGATAGGAATGTAGCCATGCCGTTACTACTTGTTCATCCAGTGCGGCTTTTTGACGCGGACCCGCGGGGGTTGTGTCCGCAGAATCAACCAGGGGAGGTGCCTGACATGGGAGCCCATGAACTGTCCGCCATGCTGTGGCACGAACGCGAACTTCTTGAACTGCTGGTCTTCAAACTCGAGGAGGAGCAACTGCTCCTGACCGCCGGCAAGTCCCGGTGGCTGCAGCATGCCACCCGGGAGGTGGAACAGGTGTTGGAGCGCCTTCGCGACGCCGGCCTGGCCCGCACGGTGGAGGTGGCCGCACTGGCCCGGGAGTGGGGTACGCCGGAGGGCGCCACGCTGCGGGAGCTGACCGAACAGGCCCCGGTGGGTCCTTGGGGCGAGATCTTCACGGGACATCTGCAGGCGCTGACCCAGCTGACCCTGCAGATCCGCGAACTGCGCGACGTGAACGAGAAGTTCCTGCGTGCGGCGGCCCGCTCCACCCAGGAAACGCTGGCCAATTTCAATCCCGATGCCGGGACCTACGACTCGCAGGGGACGGCAGGGCTTTCGGGCAACCGCTCCCAGCTGTTCGACACAACGATCTGAGGTTTTCGCAGTGAGTACCTTCAGCGGCCTGAACACCGCGTACACCGGTCTGGTGGCCGCCCGCCAAGGTTTGAACGTGGTGGGCCAGAACATCGCCAACGCCAATACTGAGGGCTACACCCGCCAGCGGGTCAGCACCTCGTCCATCGGCGCCCTTGACCGCACCGGGCTGCTGACCGGCGGAGTGCAGATCGGCCAGGGCGTTTCGGTGGACGCGATAGCGCGACTGGGTGACATGCACCTGGACACGCGCGTCCGGTTCTCGGCCGGTGTCGCCGGGTATTCTGCAGTGCGCGCCGATACGATGTCCGGCCTGGAAGCGTCGTTGCGCGAGCCGGGCCAATACGGCATCTCGACGCAGCTTCAGGAGTTTTGGGCCTCCTGGCAGGCCCTGTCGAACCGGCCGGATGACGGCGCCGCCGGCGCGGTGGTGCTGGAAGAGGCGAACATCTTGGCCAACATGGTCAAGCGCGGTTACCAGGAGGTTCGCGAGCAGTTCTCCCGCCTGCGCTCCGATGTGGACACGATGACCGCGGAGGTCAACGGCGCTGCGTCCCAGGTAGCCAACCTCAACGAGAAGATTCGTTTTGCCGTCGCCAACGGAGGGTCCGCCAACGAGCTGATGGACCACCGCAACCTGCTGACCGAACGGCTGGCTGCCCTCACCGGAGCCACGGTTCGCCACGGCGGCGACGGGCAGGTGGATGTGCTGATCGGCGGCAATGCGATTGTCACCGGTTCCAGTGCCCAGCGAATCGCCGTCACGGCGGACTCCGATACGGATATTTCCGGCACCAAGGGCGTGCGTCTTGAGTGGGCGAGTCCGAGTCGGGTCGGCATGCCGGTGGTTCTCGACGGCGGCGAAATCGCAGGCGCGATGTCCATGCTGAGCGGCACCGATGGCGGCCCGCTGCGAAGCGCAGCCAAGGACTATAACGACTTCGCCAGCGAGCTGGCCCGCGTTGTGAACGAAGTCCACAAAACAGGCGTAACGCGTGGCGGTGCGGCCGGAAGCGATTTCTTCAGCTTTCCCCCATCGAGTGACGGCGTGCCTGCCGCGCTGGGGATCTCCGTATCAGTCACCGGCGTCGCACAGTTGGCCACCGGTTCCGCGGCCTCGGGCGGCAGCCTCGACGGTTCAAATGCAGACAAGATGGCCCAGCTCGGCATCGGCTCCGAATCTCCGGATCGATTTTGGGAGAACATCGTCACGACCATCGGTGTAGCGGCGAAGACGGAGCTGCAGCAGTCCAACCTCGCGGATATCGCGTCCCAGTCCGCCAAGACCTTGCAGTTGTCCAACGCGTCGGTGGACATGGACGAAGAGAACGTTAACCTGCTGACATACCAGCACGCCTACCAGGGCGCGGCTCGAGTCATGACGGCGATTGATGAAATGCTCGATACGTTGATCAACCGCACCGGATTGGTCGGGAGGTAGCCATGATTTCACGAGTCACTAACCAGACGATGAGCAGCTTCGCGCAGCGCAACCTGCAGGACAACATGGCGCGTATTGCCAAGCTGCAGGAGCTGGCCGCCGGCGAGTCGCTGATTGCCCGCCCCTCGGACAATCCGACGGGCACCGCTGATTCCATGCGCACTCGTGCGGATATGCGCGCCAACGCGCAATACAAGCACAACATCGACGACGCCAATGGCTGGCTCACGACCGCCGACTCCGCGCTGGGCACGGTCACCGACTTGCTCAACAAGGCCCGCGACCTGACGATCCAGGCTTCCAATGGTTCCATCTCACAGACAGCACGCGAGGCCGTCGCCTTGGAGCTCGGAAGCATCAAGGAAAGCCTTTTGGCTGCGACTCGGACGCAGTACCTGGGACGCAACGTGTTTGCGGGGAACTCCGACAAACCGGACGTATATAAAGACTCCCTAACCGCGCCGTACACCGTGACCGAACCGGCCGCCACCGGCGTGGAGCGTCGCATCGGACCCGGGGCACACCAGACGGTACGCGTCGATGCCAGCGCTGCTGCGGTCTTCGGCGACGATTCCACGGGCACGGGCCCGTCGGTCTTCGCCCTGCTGGATTCGATGATCGCAAAGCTCAACGGCACTGGCAGCGTCAGCGAAGACTTGAACGCCATCGACGCCCGGCTGGACACAGTGATCAACGCACGCGCCGAGGTCGGTACCCGCCACGCCCAGATCCTGAAAGCCCAGGAGACGAACTTGGACGAAGCTGTTTCGCTTGAAGCCCGCCGCTCCGGAATCGAGGATCCGGATATCGGAAAGGTCATCCTGGACCTCAAGATGCAGGAAGTGGCCTATCAGGCCGCCCTGCAGGTAACCGCGCGGGTGCTGCAGCCGACGCTCATGGACTTCCTGCGATGAGCGCCGCGCTGACCTTCGTGGCCCCTCCCCCGGGACTGGCACCGCTGGTCGATTTCACCCTCGACGAGATCGCGGGAGCGGCCGGCCTGTACTCCCTGCAGCCCGTGGCCGAACCGGGCAAGCGCCTCTTCGTCCTGGACGCGGCGACCTACCTGAACCAGTACACCCCCGTGATTTCCGACGACGATCGTGCCGCCCTGGACCTCAATGCCTCCGAGGACGCCATGGTGCTGGTGGTGGCCAACCCCGGCGAATCGGGCACCACCGTGAACCTGATGGCCCCGATCGTGGTCAACGTGCACACCGGCGTCAGCGCCCAAGTCATTCTGGAAGGCCAGGACTGGCCGCTCCGTGCCGAACTGACACCGCAGGCCGCCTAGCTTCACCCCCCGATCGCGTGACACGGCGGTAACGGCTGAAGAAGTCAGACGTCTGAAACTCTTGAGCTGACGGCGGCTACCGTGCAAGAGTTATGCCCACGGTCCAAGGGACCTGCTGGGGGATCCGGAATCACCGGTTATGGCTTCCGGCGGCTTATGGGGGAACCGCCGGAAGCAACCACCCTCACCCCTCGTCCGGATCCGCGCGTTTTGCCCGGGTCAGCTCTGCCCGGAGCAGCAGTTCGCCGCCGTCGGGATAGAGCACCTCTTCCAGCACCAACGGGTGCGGCGGAGCCAGCTTGCTCTTCGAGTCCCTTACCTTCGCCAGCATCCGGTCGCGCAGCCACTCCGGCGCCTGCTCGCCGCTGCCCACCAACAACGATGCGCCGATCAGGGCACGCACCATGTTGTGGCAGAACGCGTCGGCTTGCACCGTGGCCGTGACAACGCCGTCGGCTCCTCGGGCGAATTCGAACTTCTGCAACTCCCGAATGGTGGTGGCGCCTTCCCTGGGCTTGCAGAACGCCAGGAAGTCGCCGATGCCCAGGAGCTTGGCGGCTGCGCGGTTCAGGAGATCGACGTCGACGGCGTGCTTGTGCCACAGCGTGGTGTTGCGAGACAGCGGGTCCCACGTCTCGGCCCGGTCCGCGATCCGGTAGCTGTAGCGGCGCCAGAGGGCGGAGAACCGGGCGTCGAACCCGTGGGGGGCGAGGACGGCGCGCTTAACCTCGATGGCCCCGGCAAGGTCCCGATAGGGTACCGGGGCGCCGACGCGGCCGCCGAGCACCTTGGCCAGCACGCCGCGCAGGCGCCGGACCAGGGCTTCGGCGGGATCGACCTCGCGGCCGCGGGCCAAGCCGTGCCACTCCCCCGGGTCCAGGTCGAAATGCACCACCTGCCCGCGGGCGTGGACCCCCGCGTCGGTGCGGCCGGCAACCGTCAGCCGGACCGGCCGGCGGATCATGATTGCCAGCGCCTCCTCGAGCGCGCCCTGCACGGTCAGCCGGCCGGGCTGCACGGCCCACCCGCTGAAGGGGCCGCCGTCGTACGCAAGATCCAGGCGGACACGCAAGGGCCCGCCGTCCCGGCCTGGGACGGGGGAAACAGTCGGAGGCATGGATTCCATGCTACCGGGAGCCCCCGAGTCCTCCGGATGCCGCCGGCGCCCGCGGCTGGTTGCAGGCGGCGACCTGCCAGGCATCGGCGGACTGTCGACGGGGGCGGGCATTCGGTCTATGTTGCTGGGACAGCGCCCGCACACACGGGCGGGACCGCGAGGTTCGGAGGAGCGATGGCAGGCAGCCCCGGAACGGCAACCACCACGGATCACAACCGCCGGATCGCCCTGCCCGGGATCGTCCTCGGGGTGGGGCTCGGCGGCTTCGTGGACGGCATCCTGTTGCACCAGATCCTGCAGTGGCACCACATGCTCACGAGCGCGGACACCGCGAACATCGACGTAGGTTCGTTCCCGGCGAACACCGTCCACGGCCTGCAGATGAACACGCTGTGGGACGGGCTGTTCCATACGGTGACCTGGCTGGCCGTGCTGATCGGGCTGGGCCTGTTGTACTCGCGGGTGACGACCTCGCGCGGACGGGTCTGGGCATCCCGGACCCTCTGGGGCTGGATGCTGCTCGGCTGGGGACTCTTCAATCTCGTGGAGGGGATCATCGACCACCACATCCTCGCCATTCACCACGTCATCGGCGGCGAGTACCAGATGCTGGCCGACATTCTCTTCCTGATCTTCGGGGCACTGCTGGTGATCGGCGGTTGGCTGCTGCAACGGTCCGGGCGGGTGGTAGACCTGAGGGCTGGCACCCCCGGGCGGGAACCAGCGTGATCGGCGCCCACTCGGTCCACAACCATCAGCCGGCCGCGTTCGACGGCGTGCTGCTACCGGCCCTCGTGGCGGCGGCAGCCGTCGCCTACCTGGCGTTGGCGTGGCTGCGGAGCCGCGAGGACCGCGGCTGGAGCCGCCGGCGGACCGTTTCCTTCCTCGCCGGCGCGCTGTTGCTGGCGCTGGGCCTCGCGCCGCAGCTGATGCCGCTGCCGCCGGGCGGGCTGCCGGCCCACATGGTCCAGCACCTGCTGATTGGCATGTATGCGCCGATCGGCCTGGTGCTTGGTGCGCCGGTGACTCTGCTGCTGAGGTCGGTGCCGCGCCGTTGCGGCAGGGTGATCGGAAGGGTGCTGCGCTCACACCCGGCCCATCTGGTGGCCAACCCCGTGACTGCGCTGGTACTCACCCTCGGCGGGCTGGCGGGGCTGTACTTCACGCCGCTCTACAGCCTCGCGGCGGACACCCCGCTGCTGCACCACGCCGTCCACCTGCACTTCCTGGCCGCCGGCTGCCTCTTCGCCTGGGTGATCGCCGGGCCGGACCCGGCACCGCGCAGGCCCTCCGTGCCGGCGCGGCTGGTGGTGCTGGGCGTCGCCATCGCCGGCCATGCGGTCCTGTCCCAGTTGCTCTACGCGGGGCTGTTCGTCCAGGTCCCGGCGCCGGCCGCCGAGCTGAGGCTTGCCGGCGAACTGATGTATTACGGCGGAGACGTTGCCGAGCTGCTGCTGGCCTTCGCGCTGGTGTCGACGTGGCGGCCCCGGCGCATGCCGCTGGCCAGCCGGCCGATTCCCGTCCACGACGCTGAACCGCGTCGCGGCGAACCGGCCGCACCAAGCTCCCGCGGGAACGGACCCCGCTCCCCGCGGCGAGCCCCGGCGTCGTCATGAGGGACTTTGAGATACGCAAAAGCCCGCCGCCCCGGAAGGAGACGGCGGGCTTCAAGCAGTGAAGGCGAAGAACTACTTCTTCTCTTCGGCAGCTTCCTCGGCGGACTCGGCCGACGGAGCGGACTCTGCGGACTCGGGAGAGTCTGCGGAATCGCCGGACTGCGCCGACTCGGGCGAGTCAGCGGACTCGGCCGAAGCGGTCTCTTCCTCGACCGGAGCCGGGGCAGCCTTGGCCGTGGCCTTCTCGGCCTCGTTCACGACGGCCTGCTTCGGGGACACCGGCTCCATCACCAGTTCGATGACGGCCATGGGGGCGTTGTCGCCCTTGCGGTTGCCGATCTTGGTGATGCGGGTGTACCCGCCGTCGCGGTTGGTCATCACCGGCGCGATGTCGGTGAACAGCTCGTGCACGATGCCCTTGTTGCTGATCACTGCCAGCACGCGGCGGCGCGAGGCCAGGTCGCCGCGCTTGGCGAACGTGATCAGGCGCTCGGCGAACGGGCGCAGGCGCTTGGCCTTGGTGACCGTGGTGGTGATCCGCTTGTGCTCGAAGAGCGCGGCGGACAGGTTGGCGAGCATCAGGCGCTCGTGGGCAGGACCGCCTCCGAGGCGCGGACCCTTAGCGGGGGTAGGCATTATGTTTTCTCCTCAATGGTGCCGCTGTGCGCTCCCGAGCGCCGTGGCGGCAGAATTCTTGCGTTTTAGAGTTCGTCCTCGAAGGTTTCGTCCTCGTCGATGGCTGCGGCGCGGGCAGCCAGATCGAACCCAGGGGGCGAATCCTTCAGCGACAGACCCAGTTCCACCAGCTTTGCCTTGACCTCGTCGATGGACTTGGCACCGAAGTTGCGGATGTCCATCAGGTCGGCCTCGGAGCGGGCTACGAGTTCACCCACGGTGTGGATGCCCTCACGCTTAAGGCAGTTGTAGGAACGGACGGTCAGTTCCAGGTCCTCGATCGGCAGGGCCATGTCGGCAGCCAGGGCGGCGTCCGTGGGGCTCGGGCCAATCTCGATGCCTTCGGCGGCGGTGTTCAACTCGCGGGCCAGGCCGAACAGTTCAACCAGGGTGGTTCCGGCAGAGGCGACGGCGTCGCGCGGTGCAATGGAGGCCTTGGTTTCGACGTCGACAATCAGGCGGTCGAAGTCGGTGCGCTGCTCAACACGGGTTGCCTCAACCTTGAAGGTCACCTTCAGCACCGGCGAGTAGATGGAGTCGACCGGGATGCGGCCGATCTCCTGGTCGCCGGACTTGTTCTGGGCTGCCGACACGTAGCCACGGCCGCGTTCGATGGTCAGCTCGAGTTCGAACTTGCCCTTCTCGTTCAGCGTGGCGATGTGCAGGTCCGGGTTGTGGAACTCCACGCCGGCCGGCGGCGCGATGTCCGCGGCGGTGACGACACCGGGTCCCTGCTTGCGCAGGTAGGCAACCACGGGCTCGTCGTGCTCGGAGGAGACAGCCAGGTTCTTGATGTTCAGGATGATCTCGGTGACATCTTCCTTCACACCCGGCACGGTGGTGAACTCATGCAGCACGCCGTCGATGCGGATGCTGGTGACGGCAGCCCCCGGAATCGAGGACAGGAGCGTGCGGCGGAGGGAGTTTCCGAGGGTGTAGCCAAAGCCCGGCTCCAGCGGTTCGATGACGAACCGGGAACGGTTATCGGCCACTACTTCTTCAGTAAGGGTGGGGCGCTGTGCAATGAGCACTTAGATTTCCTTTCAGCGAGCATCCGCTATATGACGCAGCACGAATTGGTGGAAAAGGGCGGCTGGTCAGCCTCCAGCGTGGAACTTTCGGCCGCCGACAGAGTCTCCCGCGAAAGTGGGAGGAATCTGTGCGGCGGCCAAAAGTATCCTTGGGCTGTTTAGACGCGGCGGCGCTTCGGCGGACGGCATCCGTTGTGCGCGCTGGGGGTGACGTCCTGGATGGAGCCAACCTCGAGGCCAGCGGCCTGCAGCGAACGGATTGCGGTCTCGCGTCCGGATCCCGGGCCCTTCACGAAGACGTCGACCTTCTTCAGGCCGTGCTCCTGGGCACGCTTGGCGGCCGATTCGGCAGCCATCTGCGCGGCGAACGGGGTGGACTTGCGGGAGCCCTTGAAGCCAACCTCGCCGGCCGAGGCCCACGAGATGACGGCACCGGTCGGGTCTGTGATGGACACGATGGTGTTGTTGAAGGTGCTCTTGATGTGCGCCTGGCCCAGCGCGATGTTCTTCTTGTCCTTGCGACGCGGCTTGCGTACCGCTCCACGAGTCTTGGGGGGCATTGCTTCTCCTACAAAGTTGGTTGGTAGCTATCTGACCGGCTGGGAATCAGCGGGTCTTCTTCTTACCGGCGACGGTGCGCTTCGGGCCCTTGCGGGTGCGAGCGTTGGTCTTGGTGCGCTGTCCGCGGACGGGCAGGCCACGGCGGTGGCGGATGCCTTCGTAGCTGCCGATCTCAACCTTGCGGCGGATGTCGGCTGCAACTTCGCGGCGGAGGTCGCCTTCTACCTTGTAGTTGCCCTCGATGAAGTCACGCAGCTGCACGAGCTCAGCGTCGGTGAGGTCCTTGACGCGGGTTTCCGGGCTGATGCCGGTCTCCGCGATAACCTGCTCTGCACGGGTCTTACCCACGCCGTAGATGTAAGTCAGGGCGATAATTACCCGCTTTTCGCGGGGAATATCTACGCCAGCGAGACGAGCCATAGTGGCGGTTCTCCTTGTTGTATCCGGAGGTCTGAAGCAGCGCGGCCCCGTTGTTCGGGTCCCCGGCCTCCGTGCCGGGGGTGTGCAGGTTGCCCTGCTGCGCTGCCTTTATCTTGAGTTACTACGCGTGGGCGTGCTGCCCCTGCTTGAAGCAGGAGTCTTAGCCCTGGCGCTGCTTGTGGCGCGGGTTCTCGCAGATCACAATGACGTTGCCCTTGCGACGAATCACCTGGCACTTGTCACAAATCCGCTTGACGCTCGGCTGGACCTTCATGGTTTTCCTTTGCGTTGTTAGCTGATGCTGCCTTGTAACTACTTACGGTTCTCCACAGTTGCCTGCGGCATAAGCCTTTACTTGTAGCGGTAGACGATACGGCCCCGTGAGAGGTCGTACGGGCTGAGTTCCACCACAACGCGGTCCTCGGGGAGGATCCTGATGTAGTGCTGACGCATCTTTCCCGAGATATGAGCCAGCACAACGTGCCCGTTGGTCAACTCAACGCGGAACATCGCATTGGGCAGAGCCTCCTGCACAGTGCCTTCAATCTCAATGACACCGTCTTTCTTAGCCATATCCTCCGCTAACGTCAGTAACCATCGCCGGAGCGGTGGCTAGTTTTAGGGTTTCGCTTGCCGCTACACTCCCACTGAGCCGTACGTTCCGGCAGGCTTTCGCGGGCGCCATGCACCCGAAGATGGGCATGAAAGTAGAGACAACCAACAGACAACTGTACTCCGGAAGCCGGATAAAGTTAAATCCGGGTAACGCCTGGGGCCCGCGCGCGGCAGACTTCAGCCGAGGTGCGGATACTTCTCCAGTACGACGCCGGAGCCCTCCCACCGCTCGGCGCTTGCCACCGCGTCCCAAATGGCCGCGGTGACCGCTTCCGCGGCCAGCACGTGCAGTTCCGCCCGGGGATCAATGGGCCCGTCCTGCACCAGCTGCTGCGCCCCGGTGGCCAGGACGAAGATCACGTCCCCGTCCATCAGGGTGTGCGACGGGCTAACCGCCCGGGCCAATCCGGCGTGCGCGGCGGAGGCCGTCCGCTTGGCCTGCGCCGGATCCAACACGGCGTTGGTGGCGACCACGCACAGGGTGGTGTTCAGCGGCCCGGCTCCCTGTGAGCCGCTTCCTCTCGGTGCTCCTGCCGCTCCCGGTGCTCCGGACCCTCCTGCCGCGCCGGGTGTGCCAAGCGGTTCTTCTGCTTGCGCCGCGGGCGATGCTCCCCTGGTCCCATGGAACGGATTGCCGGCGGCATTGGCCACCGCGAGCGCGCCGACCACGATTCCCTCGTTCGCGCCGCTCATGCGCAGCGAGGCGGTCCCCACTCCCCCCTTGTACTGCTGGAAGCCCATCGCAGCCCCGGTGCCGGCGCCCGCATTACCCCGCTGCACCACACCAAAGTCCTCCATCGCGCCGGCGGAGGCAGCGGCGTCGTACCCCATCTGCTCATCAGGCCGCGCCCTGATGTCCCCGCCGCGGCCCAGGTCGTAGAGGGCAGCGGCCGGGACAATCGGCACCACCGCATTCTGGGTGCGGAAGCCGCGCCCCTGCTCCTCCAGCCAGCGCTGCGCGCCGTGCGCGGCCACCAGCCCGAAGGCGCTGCCCCCGGCGAGCACCACGGCATCCACGGTGGGCACCAGCGTGGTGGGATCGAGCGCGTCGGTCTCGTGCGTGGCCGGCCCGCCCCCGCGGACATCCACTGCGCCGACCGTCCCGGCGGGCGGCAGCACCACGGTGACGCCGGTGAGCCAGCCGTCGCCGATCTTCTGGACCTGGCCCACGCGGACGCCGGGCACGTCGGTAATGGAAGAAGCCATGGCCTCATCCTCACCCGGAGGATGGGGATGGGCAAGGATGAGGCGCAGCGGTAAGCACGCTCGGCACGTCTCCCCTGCCCACCGGTCCGCTGCGGGTTCCGAAACTGTCGTACCCGGCTAATAGCCTGTTCCTAGTAGTTCAGCAGCATCGTTGGCCATCGGGACGGAGGTCTCGGCGGCGTCTGTGGACCTTGTTCCATGACCTCTCGTAGTCGTAGCCGTGCCGCGGGCACGCCGAAGACTGAGACGCCGACATGTTTGATCCGGCCGGAGCCGAGCCACCAGCAGCAGCCGAGGCACGCGAAGCAGCGCATCCAGCGCGGGGAGCGCATCCAGCGCGGGGAGCGCGGGGAGCGCGGCCTGCGCACGCCGAACAGGGTGGGCCGGTCCGGACGCCCGGGATCAACGCCTTCGCCGGTGCCCTGGCCCGGGTCGACCTGCTCGGTTCCGAACAGGACCTGGTGGACCGGATCACCGCGCTGGAAAACGCCAAGGACGCGGCCGCCGCCGCCCAAGCCAAACTGCAGGTAGCCCTGGATGAGGCCACGCGGGCCCGGCGCGCCGCCGCCGGGGTCCCGAAGAACCGGCAGGGCCAGGGCATCGCGAAGCAGATCGGGCTGGCGCGGCGGGAATCCCCGCACCGCGCCGCACTCATGCTCGGCGTCGCGAAGATCCTGGTCACTGAAATGCCGCACACCCTCAACGCCCTGGCCACCGGGCACCTGAACGAGTGGCGCGCAGCGACCCTGGTCCGCGAAACCGCGTGTCTGACCAAGGAGGACCGGGCCGCGGTGGACCAGGAACTGGCCGGCAACCCGGCCCGCCTTCACGGGCTGGGCAACCGGCAACTCGAAGCCGAAGCCAAACGGATCGCCTACCGTCTGGACCCCCGCGCCGTCGTGCACCGCGCCGCAAAAGCCGAAGCCGACCGGCACGTCTCCGCCCGCCCCCAACCCGACACAATGGTGGCCGTCCGGACACTGCTGCCCGTCGTCCAGGGCGTGGCCCTGATGGCCGCGCTGCACCGCGAAGCCGACCGGTTGCGCAACAACGGCGATGTCAGGACTCGCGGCCAGGCCATGGCCGATACCATGTTCGAACGCGTCACCGGTGCCTCCACCGCCGACCCGGCCCGCACCGAAATACAGCTCGTCATGACCGACCGCGCCCTGCTCCAAGGCGACAGCGAACCGGCCTGGCTCACAGGCTACGGCGTCGTCCCGGCTCAGTACGCCCGAGACCTCATCCGCCTCCCGCAAAACCCGCCCGTACCAACCGGCACCGCCAGGGCCGGCATCGGCCACGCAGCGGGCTTGGCCGGCAAGAGGCCACCCGACCAAAGCGCACCGGCAGGAACGCTGACCGACCAGGAGCCGCAGGGCCAAGCGCCCCGACAGAACGCGCCGCCGGCAGGCACCGAACCTGGTTGGAAGACCGCACGGCAGGCCGCCCGACGCAGCAAAGAGCTGAAACCCGGCGGCGTTGCGGACGTCTGGATCCGCCGCCTCTACACCGCCCCCGGCACCGGGCAACTGCTCGGCATGGATTCGAAAGCCCGCAGGTTCCCGGCCGGACTACGCCGGATGGTCATCGCCCGCGACCAGGTCTGCTCCGGCCCCTGGTGCGACGCCCCGATCCGGCACATCGACCACATCGTCGCCTGGTCCGACGGCGGGAAAACCACCATCACCAACGGACAGGGCCTGTGCGAACGCTGTAACCAAGACAAAGAAGCCGAAAGCTGGTCCAGCCGGACAGTCGCCGGGCCCCGGCATCAGGTCGAGACCACTACCCCCACCGGGCACACCTACACCAACACCGCGCCGCCACCGCCGGGCACCCCGCCGCCCGACACCAAAGCGGCGTAAGCGGCCAGCCCGTTGCCGCTCGGGGAAGGCCCTCAGACTCTTCTCGAATCCGGCGATTAGCAGCTAGCCGGCCCCGATGGCCACCAGGCTCTGCTGCCCGACGTCGAGGCACGCCCCGAGGAGTAGGACCACCACATAGGCGCTGACCGGGACCAGCAGCGCCCACTCGCGTGCCGAACCGGCATTGCCCAGCAGCGGCAGGGCGAAGTAGCCGTTCCGCCGCCAAATGGCGTTGAGCAACGGGATCCTGCGCCACACCTTCGGTGGCTTGATCCGCAGCGGCCACAGCAAATTCACTCCCCCGGTGGTCAGCATGTCGCCGAGCACATGCATGACGACGCCGATGCCCATGGCCAGCGGGAACCAGTTGTGCTGTTCCGGGGCGTACAGGGCGATGAAGACCGCCACAGACAGGCCGACGGCCCACGGTATTTTCTGCAGCCCGTCGGGCAGGAACTTCAGGGCCTTGGCGGCAAAGGCCACCAGCAACACGCACAGAATGCCGGCGCCCGGGTAGACCGTGCCGAACCGCTCGGTCTCGGCAGTCCAGAGCCCGGCGACCCACGCGATCGCGACGAACGCCGCCAGGCCGATCAGCGAGTGGGTGCCCCTGCGGTGCCCGCCGGCCACGGCGCCAATGCCGGCACAGACCGCGTTGGAGAGCGGCGGCAGCGAGCGGGCGATGGTGGCGTGGCGGTGGTCGGCATCCGGGACGAGTGCGGCGCCGGCGGTCACCATGGCACCGGTAATCAGGCCGAGCGGCCCCACGTCCAGCAGCCCCCAGCCCAGGGTGAGGCTCTGCCCGCCCCAGCCCATCGGCGTCGTCAGGGCATCCAGCGGTATGTGGACCTGGCTGGTGACCGCGATCCAGGCGGCGGCGCCGGAGAGGGCGTGGTGGGCTCCCATCATGATGGGCAAGGTCCTTTCGGGAGTGCGGCGTCCGCGCGCAGCCTATCGACTGACAGGCCAGGGTGGGTAGTGCGGTATCCGGGCGCAGCCAGTCGGCTGGCCGCGGCGAGCCGGGATCAGGGTGCGGAGCCAGTCGGCTGGCCCAGGGCAGGGATCGTGGCTGCGGGCTGCGGATTAACCTCTAAAGGCCGGGCCGGCTGGACGATGGATCCAGCGGGACCCGGCCTTTCGATGACGTCAGGCCAAGGGTGTGGCAGGGGGCGTTTAGTCCAGCGGTACCGGGGTAACCCCCAGCGGAGCCAGCCTGGCCGCTCCCCCGTCTTCGGCGGTCAAAACCCAGATGCCGCCGTCGTGCACTGCCACGGTGTGCTCCCACTGGCAGGACCGCGAGCCGTCCGTGGTCACGACGGTCCAGTCGTCGTCCAGCACCTTGGTCTCGATGTCCCCGCGCACCAGCATGGGTTCGATGGCCAGGCAGAGCCCGGGACGGATCTTCGGGCCGCGGTGGTTCGTCCGGTAGTTCAGCACGTCCGGGGCCTGATGCATGGCGGTGCCGATGCCGTGGCCCACGTAGTCCTCCAGGATGCCCAACGGTTTGCCCGGCACCGAGGAGACGTAGTCGTCGATGGCGTTGCCGATGTCGCCCACGCGGTGGCCGGTGGCGAGGGCGGCAATGCCGTGCCACATGGCCTCCTCCGTGACGTCCGACAGCCGCTGGTCTTCCGGATCGGCGGTGCCCACGATCACGCCGCGGGCGGAGTCGCCGTGCCAGCCGTCAATGCTGCAGCCCCCGTCGATCGAGATAATGTCCCCGTCGCCGAGCACCTTGCCGCCCGGGATTCCATGGACCACTTCCTCGTTGACGGACACGCAGACCGTTGCGGGGAAGCCGTGGTAGCCCTTGAAATTGCTCTTGGCCCCGGCCTCGTTCAGCACCGCTTCGAAGGCCGCGTCCACATCCGCGGTCGTCGCGCCGGGGACGGCGGCGGCAACCGCAGCGTCCAGGGCGCGGCTGACCACCAGGCCGGCGGTCCGCATTTTCCGGATCTGGTCCTTGGTCTTGTATTCGATGCTGGGCTGGCCGAAGGCCATGGGCTGCCTCTTCTAACTCTCTGGCGGGGTGTCAGGCCGTGACGGACTTGAGCGCGGACATGATGCGCTCGGTGACCTCGTCGATGTCGCCGATGCCGTCAACGGTCGCGACGATCCCGCGGTCAGCGTAACGGCTCACCACGGCCTCCGTCTGCTCGTGGTACAGGGCCAGCCGGCGCCGGATCACCGTTTCGTTGTCGTCGCTGCGGCCTTCCTGCGCGGCGCGGCCGAGCAGGCGCTTGACCAGCTCCTCGTCGTCGGCGGTCAGTTGCAGCACGATGTCCAGCTGCGAGCCGGCCTCGGCCAGGATGCTGTCCAACTCGTCGACCTGGCCGCTGGTGCGGGGGTAGCCGTCCAGCAGGAAGCCGTCGGCGGCGTCGGGCTGCTTCAACCGGTCGCGCACCATGTTGTTGGTGACGCTGTCCGGCACGAACTCGCCCTTGTCGATGTACTTCTTGGCCTCGACGCCGAGCGGGGTCTCTTCCTTCACGTTGGCGCGGAAGATGTCTCCGGTGGAGATCGCGACGATGCCCAGCCGGTCGGAGATGCGGGAGGCCTGGGTGCCTTTGCCCGATCCGGGCGGGCCGATAATGAGCATTTGTGTCATCGCAGAAGTCCTTCGTAGTGACGTTGCTGTAGTTGTGCGTTGATTTGTTTGACGGTCTCCAGGCCCACACCAACCATGATGAGGATGGAGACGCCGCCGAACGGGAAGTTCTGGTTGGCGTTGATCAGTACCAGGGCGATCAGCGGGATGAGCGAGACGATGCCCAGGTAGAGCGCGCCGGGCAGCGTGATCCTGGCCAGCACGTACTGCAGGTACTCGGCCGTGGGGCGGCCGGCCCGGATGCCCGGGATGAAGCCGCCGTACTTCTTCATGTTCTCCGCGACTTCCTCGGGGTTGAACGTGATCGCCACGTAGAAGTAGGTGAAGAAGACGATCAGCGCGAAGTAAACCGCCATGTAGAAGGGCGAGTCCCCGCTGACCAAGTAGGTGTTGATCCAGTTGACCCACTCCGGCGGCGCGGTGGTGCCGTCGGCCGGCGTGTTGAACTGGGCGATCAGGGACGGCAGGTACAGCATCGACGACGCGAAGATTACCGGGATGACACCGGCCATGTTCACCTTGATCGGAATGTAGGTGCTGGTGCCGCCGACCGTGCGGCGTCCCACCATGCGCTTGGCGTACTGCACGGGGATGCGGCGCTGCGACTGTTCCACGAAGACCACCGCGGCGACGGTCAGCAGGCCGACGATCAGCACGCCCAGGAACACGTTCACGCCCTGGGTGTTCCAGATCTCGCCGAGCGAGCTCGGGAAACCGGCGGCGATGGAGATGAAGATCAGCAGGGACATGCCGTTGCCGACGCCCTTTTCGGTGATCAGCTCGCCCATCCACATGATCAGGCCGGTGCCTGCGGTCAGGGTCAGGATGATCAGGGAGATCGTGACCAGGTTGTCCTCGGGGATGATCGGGACCGGGCAGTCCCCCAGGAGGGCGCCGGTCCGCGCCAGCGACACCAGCGTCGTGGCGTTGAGCAGGCCCAGCGCGATGGTCAGGTAACGGGTGTACTGCGTGAGCTTGGACTGGCCCTGCGGGCCTTCCTGATGCAGTTCCTGGAACCGGGGAATGACGACGCGCAGCAACTGCACGATGATGCTGGCGGTGATGTACGGCATGATGCCGAGGGCGAAGATGGACACCTGCAGCAGCGCACCGCCGCTGAAGAGGTTGACGAACTGGTACAGCCCGCCGCTGGTGTTGCCCAGCGCCAGACACTGCTGCACGTTGCCGTAGTCCACGCCGGGGGCGGGGATGAAGACGCCCATGCGGTAGACCGTCATGATGCCGAGCGTGAACAGCAACTTGCGCCGCAGGTCCGGCGTCCGGAATGCCCGGCCAATTGCGCTAAGCAAGCGTCCTCCCAAGAAGTTTTTGATGCCGCTGCGCGGCAAGTCACAAGATCCGAGTCTATCGGCTCGGCCCGTTCGCATTAAACGGGTTAAGAATACGTGGTGTGCCTTAAAGCGGCTGAACTCGTGGCGGCCGGCGTAAACCGGCCACCACGAGTTCAGTCAGAGGCTGCTAAAAGACCCCACCAGTCACGGGCTGCTAGAGCGCCGTCACGGTGCCGCCGGCGGCGGCGATCTTTTCAGCGGCACTGGCGGAGAAGGCGTCAACCTTCACATCGACCTTGACGGTGATGTCGCCGGTGCCCAGGACCTTCACGGGCTGGTTCTTGCGAACCGCACCCTTGGCCACCAGGGCGTCCACGGTCACTTCGCCGCCCTCGGGGAACAGCTCGTTGAGCTTGTCCAGGTTTACGACCTGGAATTCCACCTTGAACGGGTTCTTGAAGCCGCGCAGCTTCGGCAGGCGCATGTGCAGCGGCAGCTGGCCGCCGGCAAAGCCAGCCTTGACCTGGTAACGGGCCTTCGTACCCTTGGTACCGCGACCGGCGGTCTTGCCCTTGGAGCCTTCACCACGACCGACACGGGTCTTGGCGGTCTTGGCACCGGGGGCAGGACGCAGGTGGTGGACCTTCAGAGTTTTGTTCTCTTCTGCCATCTTTACTTCGCCTCCTCAACCTTCACCAGGTGAGAAACAGTGTTGACCATGCCGACGGTCACTGCATCGGCGCTGCGGACAACAGTGTGTCCGATGCGCTTCAGGCCCAGTGAACGCAGCGTGTCGCGCTGGTTCTGCTTGCCGCCAATGACGGACTTGATCTGCGTGATTTCCAACTGCGCATCCGACGGAGTCAGATTCTTGGGTGTGGTCATTACGCACCTGCCTTCTGCATGTTGCGCAGCAGGATAGCCGGAGCAACCTCGTCCAGGGGCAGGCCACGGCGGGCAGCCACGGAGCGGGGCTCCTCCAGGCGACGCAGCGCATCGACTGTAGCGTGCACAATGTTGATCGCGTTGGCCGAGCCGAGCGACTTGGAGAGCACGTCGTGGATACCGGCGCACTCGAGCACGGCGCGGACCGGGCCACCGGCGATCACACCGGTACCGGCAGCAGCCGGACGCAGCATGACAACGCCTGCAGCGGCTTCGCCCTGCACCTGGTGCGGAACGGTGCCGGCGATGATCGGCACGCGGAAGAAGGACTTCTTGGCCTCTTCCACGCCCTTGGCGATCGCCGCCGGAACTTCCTTGGCCTTGCCGTAGCCCACGCCGACCATGCCGTTGCCGTCGCCGACAACTACCAGGGCCGTGAAGCTAAAGCGGCGGCCGCCCTTGACGACCTTGGACACGCGGTTGATGGTGACGACGCGCTCGAGGAACTTGTCCTTCTCGGCGTCGCGGGCGTTGTCGCGGCCACGGCCGCGGCCGCCACGGTCGTTGCCACCACGGTCGCTGCCACCGCGTTCGCCACGACGGCCGCCGCGGCGGTCCTCCTGGCCGGAAGCAGCGGTGGTTTCAGCGGATCCCGCGGCAGCGGTCTCAGTTGCTTCAGTCACCTGAGTTTCCTTTTCGTTGTTCTCAGCGGTCACAGTGCCAGCCCACCTTCACGTGCGCCGTCGGCAACCGCTGCGATACGGCCGTGGTACCGGTTGCCGCCGCGGTCAAAGACCACGGCCTCAACACCGGCAGCCTTGGCACGCTCGGCAACGAGCTCGCCGACGCGCTTTGCCTTGGCGGACTTGTCGCCGTCGAGCGCCCGCAGGTCGGCTTCCATGGTGGAAGCGGAAGCCACGGTGATGCCCTTGCTGTCATCGACAACCTGGACAAAGATGTGGCGTGCGGAGCGGTTGACCACCAGGCGCGGACGGACCGCGGTACCGGTGATGCGCTTGCGGACGCGCAGGTGGCGGCGGCCGCGTGCTGCGGACTTGGACTTCGAGGTCCGCTTCTTATTAATGCTGATCGCCATGGTTTACTTACCAGCCTTTCCGACCTTGCGGCGGATTTGCTCGCCGGCGTAGCGAACGCCCTTGCCCTTGTAGGGGTCGGGCTTGCGCAGCTTGCGGATGTTGGCAGCAACTTCGCCGACCTGCTGCTTGTTGATACCGGAAACGGAGAGCTTGGTGGCGCCCTCCACGGCGAAGGTGATTCCCTCGGGTGCGTTGACGACCACCGGGTGGCTGAAGCCGAGGGCGAACTCGAGGTCCGAGCCCTTGGCCTGCACGCGGTAACCGGTGCCGACGATCTCAAGGTTCTTCTTGTAGCCTTCGGTGACGCCGACGATCATGTTGTTGATCAGCGTGCGGGTCAGGCCGTGCAGGGACCGCGATTCGCGCTCGTCGTTCGGGCGGGAGACGGTGATGGTGTTCTCGTCCAGGGAAGCCGTGATGGGCGAAGCCAGAGTGTGGCTCAGCTCGCCCTTGGCGCCCTTGACGGAGACGACGTTGCCGTCGATCTTGACCTCAACGCCTGCGGGAACGGTGATGGGGAGACGTCCAATACGTGACATTTAATCTCTTCCTTTCCGTTACCAGACGTAAGCGAGGACTTCGCCGCCCACGCCCTTCTTGCCGGCCTGACGATCAGTCATCAGCCCGGAAGAGGTGGACAGGATTGCGATGCCCAGGCCACCGAGTACGTGCGGCAGGTTGGTGGACTTCGCGTAAACGCGCAGACCGGGCTTGGAGATGCGGCGGATGCCGGCGATGGAACGCTCGCGGTTCGGACCGAACTTGAGTTCCAGGGTCAGCTTCTTGCCAACCTCGGCCTCTTCTTCCTTCCAGCCGGCGATGTAGCCTTCGGCCTTCAGGATGTCGGCGACGCGAGCCTTGAGCTTGCTGTACGGCATCGACACTGAGTCGTGGTATGCCGAGTTGGCGTTGCGCAGACGCGTGAGCATGTCTGCGACAGGATCTGTCATAGTCATTGTGGGCTCTTGCCCTTCCTCGTAACGGTTTCCTCGCTCCGGTCAGCGCTGGGCGCCGGGGCGGGACCTTTCACGTAGCTAATTAATCTTCGGTCTTGAACGGGAAGCCCAGCGCCTTCAGCAGCGCGCGGCCCTCGTCATCGGTCTTTGCAGTGGTTACTACGGTGATATCCATACCGCGCACGCGGTCGATCTTGTCCTGATCGATCTCGTGGAACATGGACTGTTCGGTCAGACCGAAGGTGTAGTTGCCGTTGCCGTCGAACTGCTTGCCGTTGAGGCCGCGGAAGTCGCGGATACGGGGCAGGGCCAGGGTGACCAGGCGGTCCACGAATTCCCACATGCGGTCGCCGCGCAGCGTCGCGTGGGCGCCGATCGGCATGCCTTCGCGCAGCTTGAACTGGGCGATGGACTTGCGGGCCTTGGTGATCTGCGGCTTCTGACCGGTGATCTGGGTCAGGTCGCGCACGGCGCCGTCGATGAGCTTGGAGTCCTTGGCTGCATCTCCAACACCCATGTTGACTACGACCTTGACCAGGCGGGGAACCTGGTTCACGTTCTCGTACTTGAACTCGTCCCGCAGAGCCTGCTTGATCTCGCCGGCGTAGCGAGTCTTCAGGCGGGGGACGATCTTGGTGACAGTCTCAGTCATTAGAGGTCCTTCCCGGAGGCCTTGGACACGCGGATGCGCACAGTGCGCTCACGGCCATCACGCTCGACGGTTTCGGTGCGGTAGCCAACGCGGGTCGGCTTCTTGGTCTCGGGATCGACGATCGCCACGTTCGAGATGTGGATCGGGGCCTCAACGGTCTCGATGCCACCGGTCTTCGTGCCGCGTTCCGACTGCCCGGCCTTGGTGTGCTTGGTGACGCGGTTAACGCCTTCGACCAGCACCCGGTTGGACTCCGTGAACACCTTCAGGACCTTGCCCTGCTTGCCGCGGTCGCCGCCGCGCTCAGCCTTGGCACCGGTGATGACCTGAACCAGGTCACCCTTCTTGATCTTGTACTTAGCCATGGACTACAGCACCTCCGGAGCCAACGAGATGATCTTCATGAACTTCTTGTCGCGAAGCTCACGGCCGACCGGGCCGAAGATACGGGTACCGCGGGGGTCGCCGTCGTTCTTGAGGATCACGGCTGCGTTCTCATCGAACTTGATGTAGGAACCATCCGCACGGCGGCGTTCCTTCTTGGTGCGAACGATGACAGCCTTGACGATGTCACCCTTCTTGACGTTGCCGCCGGGAATTGCATCCTTGACGGTGGCAACAATGGTGTCGCCAATGCCTGCGTAGCGACGGCCGGATCCACCGAGAACGCGGATGGTCAAGATTTCCTTGGCACCCGTGTTGTCGGCGACCTTCAGTCGCGACTCCTGCTGAATCACTTATTACTCCTGTCGTCGCGCCGGTTCTCATTGCTGAGCCTTGCGGAACGGATATGGGTAGCCCGCACCGTAACTCCCCCTGGCCGCACGCGTGTGCGGTCCGAAGGCGGTTGCGGGAATTTGCCTATTCTGTCCATGCGGAAGGATGGATGGTCTTTCCAAACGGCACAGGCAAGATTACTAGTTTATGACCAAGACACCCCGGACGTGAAATCACGGCCAGGGGCTTGTGCTTTTCAAAGGGTCCGCGGCCGAAGCCACGGTCCCTTCCAAACCCTTCCGGCTGCTCCGGCGGACCGGGATCCTCTTGTGCCGGAAGGGAAACTTAAGGGTGCGGGGCCCGCCCGCTCGGCAGGCGGGCCCCGCGCAGGACGTAAGTCCTACTTGGCCTTTTCGATGATCTCGACCAGGCGCCACCGCTTGGTGGCGGACAGCGGCCGGGTCTCGGCGATCAGAACCAGGTCGCCGATGCCGGCGGAGTTCTGCTCGTCGTGGGCCTTGCGCTTCTCGGTCCGGCGGATCACCTTGCCGTACAGCGCGTGCTTCACGCGGTCCTCAACCTCGACCACGATGGTCTTTTCCATCTTGTCCGAGACGACGTAGCCGCGGGCGGTCTTACGGTAACCGCGAGCCTGAGTGGCTTCTTCCACAGTTGCATCCTTGTTCGTGTTTTCGCTCACTTGGCCTCATCCTCCGAAGCGGGGGTTTCGGTCCCGGCGGTTTCGGCTTCGGCCTTGTCAGACTTCTTAGCCTTCTTGGCCTTCTTCTCCTCAACCGGAGCCTCCGCAGAAGCAACGACCTCGGGACGAATGCCCAGCTCGCGCTCACGCAGCACGGTGTAGATGCGCGCGATGTCCCGCTTGACGGCCTTCAGGCGGCCGTGGTTTTCCAGCTGACCGGTGGCGGACTGGAAACGGAGGTTGAACAGCTCCTCCTTGGCCTTGCGCAGCTCCTCTGCGAGACGGTCCTTATCGAAAGTCTCGAGCTGATCGGTTGCCAGTTCCTTTGAACCAACTGCCATTTCTATTCACCACCTTCGCGACGCACAATGCGTGCCTTCAACGGCAGCTTGTGGATCGCCAGGCGCAGGGCCTCGCGAGCTACCTCTTCATTGACACCGGACAGTTCGAACAGAACCCGTCCCGGCTTGACGTTGGCGACCCACCATTCCGGCGAACCCTTACCGGAACCCATGCGGGTTTCGGCCGGCTTCTTGGTCAGCGGGCGGTCCGGATAAATGTTGATCCAAACCTTGCCGCCACGCTTGATGTGGCGGGTCATCGCAATACGGGCCGCTTCGATCTGGCGGTTGGTGACGTATGCCGGCGTCAGAGCCTGGATACCCCACTCGCCGAAGCTGACCTCGGTGCCGCCGGAAGCAGCGCCGGAACGACCCGGGTGGTGCTGCTTACGGAACTTAACTCGACGTGGGATAAGCATTTAAGCTTCTCCTCCTTCTGCCGCCGGCGCTGCTGCCTCAGCGGCAGGTGCCTCGGCCTTGGCTGCGCCCTCGCCTGCGGCGGGAGCGGCAGGACGGTCATTACGACGACGGCGCTCGCCACCGGCAGGGCGGCCCGGACGGTCGCCGCGGCCACGCGAGGACGGAGCGGCAGCCTGCTGGGCCGCCAGTTCCTTCGCGGTCACGTCGCCCTTGTAGATCCAGACCTTGACGCCGATGCGGCCGAACGTGGTCTTGGCCTCGAAGAAGCCGTAGTCGATGTTCGCCCGCAGCGTGTGCAGGGGCACACGGCCTTCGCGGTAGAACTCCGAGCGGCTCATTTCGGCGCCGCCGAGGCGACCGGAGCACTGGACACGGATGCCCTTGGCGCCGGCGCGGGTGGCGGACTGCATAGCCTTCTTCATGGCGCGGCGGAAGGCCACGCGGGAAGTCAGCTGCTCGGCGATGCCCTGGGCAACCAGCTGCGCTTCGATCTCCGGGTTCTTGACCTCGAGGATGTTCAGCTGCACCTGCTTGCCGGTGAGCTTCTCCAGCTCGCCGCGGATGCGGTCCGCTTCGGCGCCGCGGCGGCCGATCACGATGCCGGGGCGGGCGGTGTGGATATCCACACGCACGCGGTCACGGGTACGCTCGATCTCAACCTTCGCGATGCCCGCGCGGTCCATGCCCGTGGACATCAGCTGGCGGATCTTCACGTCCTCGCGGACAAAGTCCTTGTAGCGCTGGCCGGCCTTGTTGCTGTCAGCGAACCAGTGGGAGACATGGTCGGTGGTGATACCGAGTCGGAATCCGTGCGGGTTTACTTTCTGTCCCACTTACTGGTCCTCCTCTTTCTCCGGGGTAGCGACAACAAGCGTGATGTGGCTGGTCCGCTTCTTGATGCGGTAGGCACGCCCCTGGGCGCGCGGCTGGAACCGCTTCATGGTGGGGCCTTCATCTACGAATGCTTCGCTGATGTACAGGTCGCTCTCGTCAAAGGCGACGCCGTCGCGGTCCGCGATAACGCGGGCGTTGGCGACTGCCGACGCGAGTACCTTGCTGACCGGCTCCGAAGCTGCCTGCGGGGCAAACTTCAGAATTGCCAGAGCCTCATTCGCCTGCTTGCCACGAACAAGGTTGACGACGCGCCGGGCCTTCATAGGCGTCACGCGAATATGGCGCGCAATAGCCTTGGCTTCCATTGCTTTCCTTCTCTCGTCTTCTGCCGTAAGAGCAGCGCCTAGCGGCGCTTGCCCTTGCGGTCGTCCTTCACATGGCCGCGGAAGGTCCGCGTCGGGGCGAATTCGCCGAGCTTGTGCCCGACCATCGACTCAGTGACAAACACCGGGATGTGCTTGCGTCCGTCGTGTACGGCAATCGTGTGTCCGAGCATGTCGGGCACGATCATCGAACGGCGGGACCACGTCTTGATGACGTTCTTGGTGCCCTTTTCGTTCTCTGCAGCTACCTTCACGAAGAGGTGCTGATCGACGAAGGGGCCTTTCTTCAGGCTGCGTGGCATGTTCCCAGGCTCCTATCGCTTGTTCTTGCCAGTACGACGGCGACGCACAATCAGGCGGTCGCTTTCCTTGTTCGGGCGGCGGGTGCGGCCCTCGGGCTTGCCATTCGGGTTGACCGGGTGACGGCCACCGGAGGTCTTGCCCTCGCCACCACCGTGCGGGTGGTCGATCGGGTTCATGGCCACACCGCGGACGGTCGGGCGAACGCCCTTCCAGCGCATGCGGCCGGCCTTGCCCCAGCTGATGTTGGACTGCTCGGCGTTGCCCACTTCGCCGATGGTTGCGCGGCAGCGCACATCAACGTTGCGGATTTCGCCGGACGGCAGCCGGAGCTGGCCGTACTTGCCTTCCTTGGCCACCAGCTGCACGGAGGCACCGGCGGAGCGGGCCATCTTGGCACCGCCGCCCGGGCGCAGCTCCACGGCGTGGATGACCGTACCGACGGGGATGTTGCGCAGCGGCAGGTTGTTGCCCGGCTTGATGTCGGCGCTGGCGCCGGCCTCGACCGTGTCCCCCTGCTTCAGCTTGGCCGGAGCCAGGATGTAGCGCTTGGTGCCATCAACGTAGTGCAGCAGGGCGATCCGCGCGGTGCGGTTCGGGTCGTACTCGATGTGAGCGACCTTGGCGGGCACGCCGTCCTTGTCGTGGCGACGGAAGTCGATCAGACGGTACTGGCGCTTGTGTCCGCCGCCCTTGTGGCGGGTAGTGATCTTGCCGGAGTTGTTACGTCCACCTGACTTGGTCAGCGGGCGCAGCAACGACTTTTCCGGCGTCGATCGCGTGATTTCAGCGAAGTCGGCTACGCTCGAGCCGCGACGGCCCGGTGTAGTCGGCTTGTATTTACGGATTCCCATAGTTCAATTCCTCGTTAAAGTGGTCTCCGCTTAAGAAAGCGGACCGCCGAAGATGTCGATTGTGCCTTCCTTCAGGGTGACAATTGCGCGCTTGGTGTCCTTGCGCTGTCCCCATCCGAACTTGGTGCGCTTGCGCTTACCGGCACGGTTGATGGTGTTGATCGAGTCGACCTTGACGGAGAAAATCTTCTCCACGGCCAGCTTGATCTCGGTCTTGTTCGAGCGGGGGTCGACCAGGAAGGTGTACTTACCTTCGTCGATCAGGCCGTAGCTCTTCTCCGAAACGACGGGAGCAAGGATCACGTCGCGGGGATCTTTTGTGGTGGTCGCGCTCACTTGGCGTCCTCCTTGGCAGTTGCCTTAGCTGCGATGAATGCCTCGTAGGCGGCCTGGGTGAAGACCACGTCGTCGGAAACGAGCACGTCGTAGGTGTTCAACTGATCCACGTAAATGGTGTGAACAGCCTCGATGTTGCGCAGGCTCAGGGCCGCCACATCGTTGGCGCGCTCGATGACTACGAGCAGGTTCTTGCGGTCGGTGATGGCGCGCAGGGCGTCGGTAGCGGCCTTGGTGGACGGCTTGTCGCCGGCAACCAGTGCCTCCACGACGTGGATGCGGCCGTTGCGTGCCCGGTCCGAGAGGGCGCCGCGCAGGGCAGCGGCCTTCATCTTCTTGGGGGTGCGCTGGCTGTAGTCGCGCGGGGTCGGGCCGTGCACGACGCCGCCGCCGGTCATGTGCGGGGCGCGGATCGAACCCTGGCGGGCGCGGCCGGTGCCCTTCTGCTTGAACGGCTTGCGGCCGGCACCGGAAACCTCGGCGCGGGTCTTGGTCTTGTGGGTTCCCTGCCGGGCAGCAGCGAGCTGGGCGACGACGACCTGGTGCAGCAGCGGCACGTTGGTCTGGACGTCGAAGATCTCTGCAGGCAGGTCAACCTTGAGCGTGTTGGCCATTGAACTAGGCTCCCTTCACAGCGGAACGGACGAGAACGACCGAGCCGCGGGCACCGGGAACGGCACCCTTGATCAAGAGCAGCGAGTTCTCGGTGTCCACAGCGTGAACCGTCAGGTTCAGCGTGGTCTGGCGGACGGCACCCATGCGGCCGGACATGCGCATGCCCTTGAAAACGCGGCCCGGAGTGGACGCGCCACCGATGGAACCGGGCTTGCGGTGGTTCTTGTGCGCGCCATGCGAGGCACCCACACCGGCAAAGCCGTGACGCTTCATGACACCGGCGAAGCCCTTACCCTTGGTGGTTCCGACGACGTCGACCTTCTGGCCGGTCTCGAACAGTTCCACGGAGAGTTCCTGGCCCAGCTCGTAGGAGCCGGCATCGGCGGTGCGCAGCTCAACCACGTGGCGGCGCGGGGTAACCCCGGCCTTCTCGAAGTGGCCGGCCAGCGGCTTGGTCACCTTGCGCGGGTCGATCTGGCCGTAGCCGATCTGGACGGCGGTGTAGCCGTCGACGTCCGCAGAGCGCAGCTGGGTGATGACGTTGGAGTCGGCCTTGACGACCGTGACCGGGATGAGCCGGTTGTTCTCGTCCCAGACCTGGGTCATGCCGAGCTTGGTGCCCAGCAGTCCCTTTACTTGGCGTGTAGTGGTAGACAAAATACTCACTCCCCTACAGCTTGATTTCGATGTTCACGTCCGCCGGCAGGTCGAGCCGCATCAGCGAATCGACGGCCTTGGGCGTGGGATCGATAATGTCGATCAGCCGCTTGTGGGTGCGCATTTCAAAGTGCTCCCGGCTGTCCTTGTACTTGTGCGGCGACCGGATAACGCAGTACACGTTCTTCTCGGTGGGCAGCGGCACGGGGCCCACTACCGTTGCGCCTGCACGCGTGACCGTCTCAACGATCTTCCGTGCTGAAACATCAATGACCTCATGGTCATATGACTTCAGACGGATGCGGATTTTCTGTCCCGCCATGGCGTCTCCGCTCTCTTTCTCAGTGCTGCTCTGTTGACTTTCTCCTGATGCGCCCCGACGGCTGGATCACTCCTGGCCTGGCGCTCCTCCGGCAGACTGAATCCGGATAAATCCGGGTTCCTCACCCTGCTGAGGCTCCGACCCCCGCGGTCGGGCGTGTCGCGAACATTCTGCGCACTCCGCCCGCTCAAAATGGAGGGTGGGTTATATTTGGGCTTCTTTGAAATCCGTGGAGCCTGACCCTGCCCCGGGCATTATCCCGGGCGGGACCCAGCTTCGCACGAAGACATGCAAAAGCGCTTGAACAACTCATCTAGTGTGGCAGACTTCGGCCCTGATTGCGAATCGGCCCCCGGGCCGGTGCCCGCTCCCCCGCCGCCCTGCTATGGCGCGGACCAGCCGGCAGTGCGATGCTGGTGCCAGCCCGCTCCGGCGGGCGCCGCACACGGGAGACCAGGTTTCAGGAGGACAGCAGCGAATGGCAATGGACAGCGGACGCCTGGCGGCAATGATCCCGTCCGACTTTACCCTGGGAGTGGCGACGGCGGCATTCCAGATCGAGGGCGCCGTGGCCGAAGACGGCCGCGGACCCTCCGGCTGGGACGCGTTTTCGCACGAGCCCGGGCGGATTGCCGGCGGTGCGACGGCGGACGCGGCCTGCGACCACTACCACCGGATGCCGGAGGACGTCGCGCTGATGGCCGAGCTCGGTGTGGACTCGTACCGGTTCTCGCTGTCCTGGCCACGGATCCAGCCCGGCGGACAGGGGCCGGTCAACCAGCGCGGCATCGACTTCTACGACCGCCTGCTGGATGAACTGCTCGCCCGGGGCATCTCCCCGATGTGCACGCTCTATCACTGGGACACCCCGCTGCCGCTGGAGCACGGCGGCGGCTGGCTCAACCGGGATACCGCGTACCGGCTCGCCGACTTCGCGGCGATCGCCGCGGACAAGTTCGGCGACCGGGTGGACCGCTGGGTCACGATCAACGAGCCGACCACCGTCACCCTCAACGGCTACGGCCTCGGCGTCCATGCTCCCGGCCAGGCCGGGCTTTTCGACGCCCTGCCGGCCGCGCACCACCTCATCCTCGCGCACGGACTCAGCCTCTCGGCCCTGCGGGCCGGCGGGATCACGGGCGAGGCGGGCATCACGAACGTCTACTCCCCCGTGGTGGGCGCCAAGGACGGGCTGGCCCACGATGTGCTGGTGGAACTGTACGACGTGCTCCACAACGGCATGTTTTCGGACCCGGTGCTGCTGGGCCGCTACCCAACGTTCAACCCGGTGCTCAAGCCCGCACTCCAGTACCTGCGCGAGATTCCGGACGAGGACCTGGCGGTGATGAGCCAGCCGTTGGACTTCTACGGGCTGAACTACTACTTCCCCACCAGGATCGGCATCGGCCCGGGGCCGCTGACCGGGCCGGAGGCGATCCCCGACGGCCTGCCCGAGCTGCTCTGGGAGCAGGGCGGCGAGCTGCCGTTCCACCTGGCCGCGTGGCCGGGGTATGACCGGACAGAATTCGGCTGGCCCGTGGCACCCGACTACCTGCAGGTCGCCCTAACCCAGATGGCCGGGCGTTACCCCAATCTGCCGCCGGTCTACATCACCGAGGGGGGCGCCAGCTTCAAGGATGTGGTGGTCCGCGACGCGCTGACCAAGGAGCCGTCGGTCGCCGACGTGCGGCGGATCGACTACCTGGCCTCGCACCTGGAGGCCGCGCTCACCGCGACGGCGGCGGACGGGCCCGCAGCCGGCATCGACCTGCGCGGCTACTACGTGTGGACGCTGATGGACAACTTCGAATGGGCGGCCGGATACAGCCAGCGCTTCGGCCTGGTGTACGTGGACTTCGCCACCCAGCAGCGGATCCGCAAGGCGTCCTTCCACTGGCTGAAGGATGTGGCCGCGCGCCGCACTCGTGCCGGTGCCGGCGAGGCGGCCGGGCAGACCGAGCCGGCGGTGGCAGCACCGGGTCAGGCCTGACGGCCCGCCGGCGCGTTCAACGGTCCCCGGCGCTTCGCTACCGCCCGCCGTCGGCGCGCCGGATGCGGCGGGCACGGTCCAGTTCGTGGCGGAAGTACCGCCTGCCCCAGGACACCGCCCCGACCACCGCGGCAACCAGCCCCAGGACGATCCACACGATCAGCCATTCCATGGTCTGATCCTACTGGTCGGCGGTCAAAATTCGTGCCCGTCCGCCAGTTCCCGGGGCCCCGGCCGAGACTATTCTGGGAGTGTCCACCGCAGATGCTCCCAGGAAGCCGGACAACCATGCTCAGCACCAAAACTATGACGACGGTTCTGCCCGTGAAGGACATGGACCGGGCGCGCGCGTTCTACCAGGATTCCCTCGGCCTGCAGCCGGTCGGCCCGCTCGGAGAGGATTCGTTCCTTTTCTCCAGCGACGGTTCCACCGCGGTAGAACTCATCGTCCGACCGGACGCCGACACGTCGGACCACACCTCGATCAGCTTCGAGGTGGCCGATTTGGAAACCGAGATGTCCGAACTGGCCGGCCGCGGCGTCGACTTCGCGGACTACGACCTGCCGGGCCTCAAGACCGAGAACCACATCGCGGTGACCGGCCACCAGCGCTGCGCCTGGTTCCCGGACACGGAAGGCAACATTCTCTGCCTGCACCAGAACATCTAAAACGGAAGGACCATGACCGAAGGCGCGCCCGGAGTGCGCGCAGCATCACACCCGGCGCACCGTTAAAAGAAGAACCCCCGCCGTCCTGAGACGGCGGGGGTTCTCCTGCCTCCGACCGGAAACCTCCGGTCAGCAGATCACAGAGTTACTTGGTGATCTTGGTGACGCGGCCCGAACCAACGGTGCGGCCGCCTTCACGGATAGCGAAGCCGAGGCCCTCTTCCATGGCGATCGGCTGGATGAGCTCAACGGTCATCTCAGTGTTGTCGCCCGGCATGACCATTTCGGTGCCCTCGGGGAGGGTGATAACGCCGGTCACGTCGGTGGTGCGGAAGTAGAACTGCGGACGGTAGTTCGAGTAGAACGGGTTGTGGCGGCCGCCTTCATCCTTGGACAGGATGTAGACGTTGGCCTCGAAATCCGTGTGCGGGGTGATCGAACCCGGCTTCACGATAACCTGGCCGCGCTCCACGTCTTCGCGCTTGATACCGCGCAGCAGCAGGCCACAGTTCTCGCCTGCCCATGCTTCGTCGAGCTGCTTGTGGAACATCTCGATACCGGTAACCGTGGTCTTCTGGACCGGGCGGATGCCGACGATCTCGACCTCGGAGTTGATGGCGAGGGTACCGCGCTCGGCGCGGCCGGTCACCACGGTGCCGCGGCCGGTGATGGTGAAGACGTCTTCAACCGGCATCAGGAACGGCTTGTCCTTGTCGCGGACCGGGTCCGGGATGTACTCGTCAACGGCGTCCATCAGGTCCTCGACGGACTTGACCCACTGAGCGTCGCCTTCCAGAGCCTTCAGGCCGGAAGTGCGGATGACCGGTGCGTTGTCGCCATCGAACTCCTGCGAGCTGAGCAGCTCACGGACTTCCATTTCGACCAGGTCGAGCAGTTCCTCGTCCTCAACCATGTCCGACTTGTTCAGGGCCACCAGCAGCGTCGGAACGCCAACCTGGCGGGCCAGCAGAACGTGCTCGCGGGTCTGGGCCATCGGGCCGTCAGTCGCGGCAACCACCAGGATTGCGCCGTCCATCTGGGCGGCACCGGTGATCATGTTCTTGATGTAGTCGGCGTGGCCGGGGGCGTCCACGTGTGCGTAGTGGCGCTTCTCGGTCTGGTACTCGACGTGCGAGATGTTGATGGTGATGCCGCGCTGGCGCTCTTCCGGGGCAGAGTCGATAGCTGCGAAGTCACGCTGCTCGTTGAGATCGGGGTACTTGTCAGCAAGCACCTTGGAAATGGCAGCGGTCAACGTGGTCTTACCGTGGTCAACGTGACCGATGGTGCCAATGTTGACGTGCGGCTTAGTCCGCTCGAACTTTGCCTTCGCCACGGGTTCCTCCTAGAACGTGTTGAGAAGATTTGCTCTTCGGACGCGATTGTCACGGCCGAAACTTGAACAAGTCTACTTCGGGCTTTTGTATTTGGTGAAATTACTGGTTCCGTCAGGTACCGGCAAAAACTTGCGCGGTTCCGTCAGTGGGTTGTGCCGGCGGCCGGCTGCGTGAGCCGACCGGCCGCCTGCACGGCGTGCCGGATCCTTACGGATAAGGACCCGCCACCCTGGGGTTTACTCGCCGCGCGTCTTCTGGATGATCTCGTCGGCAACAGCCTTCGGGACCTCAGCGTAGCTTTCGAACTGCATCGAGTACACCGCGCGGCCCTGCGTCTTGGAACGCAGGTCGCCGATGTAGCCGAACATCTCGGAAAGCGGAACGTTAGCGCGCACAACCTTCACGCCGCTAGCGTCCTCCATGGACTGGATCTGTCCACGGCGGGAGTTCAGGTCGCCGATCACGTCGCCCATGTATTCCTCAGGGGTACGTACCTCGACGGCCATCAGCGGCTCGAGCAGGACCGGGTTGGCGCGGCGTGCGCCTTCCTTGAAGACCTGGGAACCAGCGATCTTGAAGGCCATTTCCGAAGAGTCGACGTCGTGGTATGCGCCGTCGAGCAGGATGGCCTTGACACCGACCAGCGGGTAGCCGGCCAGAATGCCGAGCTGCATGGCATCCTGGATGCCAGCGTCGACCGAGGGGATGTATTCGCGCGGAATACGGCCACCGGTGACCTTGTTCTCGAACTCGTAGAAGGTGCCGTCGCTGGTGTCCAGCGGCTCGAAGGAGACCTGGACCTTCGCGAACTGGCCGGATCCACCCGTCTGCTTCTTGTGGGTGAAGTCGACCTTTTCGACAGCCTTCTTGATGGTTTCACGGTAGGCAACCTGGGGCTTGCCCACGTTGGCCTCGACCTTGAATTCGCGGCGCATGCGGTCCACCAGGATGTCCAGGTGCAGCTCGCCCATGCCGCCGATTTCGGTCTGGCCGGTCTCTTCGTTCAGCGAAACGGTGAACGTCGGGTCCTCGGCGGAGAGCTTCTGGATCGCCGTGGAGAGCTTTTCCTGGTCGCCCTTGGTCTTCGGCTCGATGGCCACGAAGATCACCGGCTCCGGGAAGGACATGGACTCGAGCACGATGGGTGCATCGACGGCCGACAGGGTGTCGCCGGTGGTGGTGTCCTTCAGGCCGATCACCGCGTAGATGTGGCCTGCGTGCACCTCTTCCACCGGGTTTTCCTTGTTGGCGTGCATCTGGAACAGCTTTCCGATGCGCTCCTTCTTGCCCTTGGTGGTGTTCAGCAACTGCGTACCGGAAGTGGCCTTACCGGAGTAGACGCGGATGAACGTCAGTTGGCCGAAGAACGGGTGCGCGGCAACCTTGAACGCCAGAGCGGAGAACGGCTCGTCCTCGCTCGGCTTGCGGGTCAGCTCGATTTCCTCGTTCTTGGGATCGTGACCGATCATCGACGGGACGTCGACCGGCGACGGCAGGTAGTCGATGACGGCGTCCAGCATCGGCTGCACGCCGCGGTTCTTGAACGCGGAACCACAGAAGACCGGGTAGATCTCCGAGTTGACGACCATCTTGCGGATGCCGGCCTTCAGCTCGTCGATCGAAATCTCTTCGCCTTCGAGGTACTTCTCCATGAGCTCGTCCGAGGACTCGGACACGGTCTCAACGAGCTGCGCGCGGTATTCCTCGGCCTTGGCCTGCAGGTCCGCGGGGATCTCCCGGGTCTCGTAGGCAGCACCCATGGTGACGTCGCCCTTGGCGTCGCCTTCCCATACCAGTGCCTTCATGGTCATCAGGTCGACGACGCCGATGAAGTCGTTCTCGGAGCCGATTGGCAGCTGCATGACCAGCGGCTTTGCGCCCAGGCGCTTGATGATGGTGTCTACCGTGAAGTAGAAGTCAGCACCGAGCTTGTCCATCTTGTTGACGAAGCAGATACGCGGAACTTCGTACTTGTCGGCCTGGCGCCACACAGTCTCCGACTGCGGCTCCACGCCTTCCTTACCATCGAAGACAGCAACGGCACCGTCGAGGACGCGCAGCGAACGCTCCACCTCCACAGTGAAGTCCACGTGGCCCGGGGTGTCGATGATGTTGATCTGGTTCTGGTTCCAGAAGCAAGTCACCGCGGCGGAGGTGATGGTGATGCCGCGTTCCTTTTCCTGTTCCATCCAGTCAGTGGTCGACGCACCGTCGTGAGTTTCGCCGAGCTTGTGGTTCACACCCGTGTAGAACAGGATGCGTTCGGTAGTGGTGGTCTTGCCGGCATCGATGTGGGCCATGATGCCGATATTGCGGACCTTCGTGAGGTCGGTTAGCACGTCCAGTGCCACAATGTCTCCCTTTGTAGGTGAGGGATACGACGACGGCGGTTGGCGCCGTCGTCGTATCGACTCTTTACCAGCGGTAGTGGGCGAAGGCCTTGTTGGACTCGGCCATCTTGTGGGTGTCTTCGCGACGCTTCACAGCGGCACCGAGACCGTTTGACGCATCCAGAATCTCGTTCATGAGACGCTCGGTCATCGTCTTCTCGCGGCGGGCCTTCGAGTAGCCGACCAGCCAGCGCAGGGCCAGGGCCGTAGCACGGCCCGGCTTGACCTCGACCGGAACCTGGTAGGTGGCGCCGCCGACGCGGCGGGACCGGACCTCCAGGGTCGGGCGGACGTTGTCCATGGCCTTCTTGAGGGCGGCAACGGGATCGCCGCCGGACTTGGCCTTCACACCGTCGAGGGCACCGTACACGATGCGCTCCGCGGTGGACTTCTTGCCATCAACGAGAACCTTGTTGATCAGCTGGGTAACCAGCGGCGAGCCGTGTACCGGATCAACTACGAGCGGCCGCTTGGGGGCCGGACCCTTACGGGGCATTACTTCTTCTCCTTCTTCGCGCCGTAGCGGCTGCGGGCCTGCTGGCGGTTCTTGACACCCTGGGTGTCGAGGGCGCCGCGGACGATCTTGTAGCGGACACCGGGCAGGTCCTTCACACGGCCGCCGCGCACCAGCACGATGGAGTGTTCCTGCAGGTTGTGGCCCACACCGGGGATGTAGGCAGTCACTTCGATGCCGCCGGCGAGCTTGACGCGGGCTACCTTACGGAGCGCGGAGTTCGGCTTCTTCGGGGTGGTGGTGTAAACGCGGGTGCAAACGCCGCGCTTCATCGGGCTGCCCTTGAGGGCAGGCGCCTTGGTCTTATTCACCTTAGGTGAGCGGCCCTTGCGGACCAGCTGGTTAATCGTAGGCACTTTCGTGTTCTCCGTTTTTCTTGGGCTTTGCCCCGTCTGTCATGCAGGGCCAGGCACTGTCGGTCGTCTTCGCACCCGCTGCGGAATCGAAGCGACCGTAGGCGTGCAAAAGTGTGGCATTCTCCGCGCAAGAACCCCGCGGACCGGAAACAGGCCCCGTTCCGTTATCATCCGAAACGGCCTTCATCCACTGCCACACAAAAACAATCGAACATAAGTCTAGCAGAGTATGCGGGTCGCGCACGACGCGGTGGCCCGGCGGCTGCCCAACGGTTGCTGCACGGCGGGCCGGCCGCGGCGTCACGGCCGTTCATCGCCAGCAGCAAGGCCGTTTCCAGCGGCCGGGCCAGCGTTTTCATGTAGGTGCCGGAGACGTGGTTGAGGTCCCGGTACACCAGGACGTTGCCGATCACCGCCGGGCAGGTCTCCCGGTCGCAGAAGTGCGCCGACAGGTCGATGACCCGCGCCCGCGGGGCCAGCATGGCCGCATCCTCGGTGAGGTCCTTCCCGTCGAGGCCGTCGCGGCGCGACTGGCCGCATTCGGCCGGGTCGTCGTAGTTCACCGCCACGCAGTCCCGGGCGATCGCGCCCTCACGCGGGCGGGGCGTGTCCTTGAGCGCGTACACGTCGATGCCGGCGTCGGCGAGTTGGTTCCAGTACTCGGCGAAGCCCGCCGCGCCGGGCCGCTGGCCGGTGCCCGAGTCCACGAAGGAGGACTCCGCGTAGTACGAGGTCAGGACCGCGTCCACGCCGCCGCTGGTCAGCCGTTCCATGGTCTGTTCGTTGGGCCCGCGGCAGACGGACTCCCCCTTGGCTTCCAGCTTGCGCTGCTCCGCGTTGAACGGGCAGGAATGATGGATGTATGTCAGCAGGCGCCAACCCCGCTCTCGGGCGACAGGCTCCAAGGCCTTGAACCACTGCCCCGCGTGCGAGTCTCCCACCAGCGCCAGGGTGAAGTCCCCCTCCGGGTCCCCGTAGGTGCATTCCTTGGTTTCGGCCGCCATCGAGGTGACGGCGCAATCGCCGAGGCCGGACTGGTCGGCTCCGGCCCGGGCGGGATCCGGGACCACCAGCGGGGTCTCGGTGGCGAAGGCGCGGTGGCCGTCCTCCGTGATCGAGGCGACGCCGAAGCCGGGCGGCGGGGCGGCCAGCAGCGCGGACGTCGCCTCGGCACGCTGGGCCAGGATGCGTTCCTGCTGGTTGGCCGGCACGAAGGCCAGCGTGCCGACCAGCGCGGTGGCCGCGGCGCCTGCGGCGAGCGGCCGCCAGGAGTTGGCGCTGAACCAGCCAAAGCGGCGCACCGGTGTCTCCACGAAGTAGTAGCTCAGGGCGGCCAGGCCAAAGGAACAGGCCAGCAGCAGCGGGCTGGTGAGCGGCCCGGGCTCCCGATCCGCCAGGATGGTGAAAAACACGATCAGGGGCCAGTGCCAGAGGTAGAGCGAGTAGGAGACATTCCCCGTCCATTGGACAGGCCGCCAGTCCACCAGGCGGTGCAGGGACAGCGGCCCGCCGGTCCGTCCGGCAGCGATGACGGCCATGGTGCCCAGCACCGGGAGCAGTGCCGCCGCCCCGGGAAAAGGCGTGCTCGCGTTAAAGAGGAACGCCGAGGCCGTGATCGCGGCCAGGCCCGCTGCCGCCAGCAGGCTGCGCAGGTACGGCCAGCGGCGCGTGTCCCGGTGCAGGGCGGCCAGCAGCCCACCCAGCCCGAGTTCCCAGATCCTGGTGGGCGTGATGAAGTAGGCGGCCGGGCTGCCGCCGGCGGTGGCCCAGATGCCATAGGCCAGCGACGCCGCGACGACGGCGGCGAAGATCGCGGCTGCGATCCCCCGGCGGCCCTGCTTCGTTCGGCGCGCCGCGAAGACGGCCAGCAGGACCAGCAGCGGCCACAGCAGGTAGAACTGTTCCTCGACGGCCAGGGACCAGAAGTGCTGAAGCGGCGTCGGCGTCTCGGTCGCGGCCAGGTAGTCGACGGAGTCGGCGGCCAGGACCCAGTTTTGGACATAGAGGGTGGAGGCCAGGGCCTGGCCCCCGATGCGCTCCCACTGGCTCATGGGCAGCAGCGCCAGCGTGGCCGCCAGGACGACGGCAACGGTCAGCAGCGCCGCGGGCAGGATGCGCCGGATGCGGGCGGCCCAGAATGACCTCAGGGACAGCGTGCCGGTGGCCGCCGCCTCGCGGAGCATGTGGCCGGTGATCAGGAAGCCGGAGATGACGAAGAAGACGTCCACTCCGACGTAGCCGCCGGGCAGCCAGCGCGGCTCCAGGTGGTAGGCCACCACCAACAGCACCGCAAGGGCGCGCAGGGCTTGGATTTCGGGCAGGAATTTCCGCCGCGGCGTTGTCTCAGGATCCATCGCAGGACATTCAGCCATGCCAAGGTCAACGACAGTTGGCGGCGGGGTGAACGCCCGGGTGCAGGACCGGGCCGGCTACCTCAGGCCGTGCGGCGCCGCCACCAGAGGAGGGCCGAGCCGAGCATCAACAGGCCCACTCCGCCCGAGGCGAGCCAGGCGGTGCCGGCGGCACCGGTGTCCGCCAGCGCCCCGGCCGGGACGGCCACCGGCAGCACGTTAGACGGCGCTGCCGGCTGGGGCTGCGAGGCCGGGATGATAACTGCCGCAGGTTCCTTGGCGGGTTGCTCCGGTCCGGGCTCATCGACAACCGGCCACTCGCCGAAGTCGCCCGGCCATTCACCGATTCCGTCCAACAGCTCGTACATCCACAGGATGAGCTCCTCCCCCGCTGCAGGATCGGAGGCGCTCATTTCCCGGATCAGCGCGGCCAGGCCGTCCAGGTCGCCCGCCATGAGGTACTCCATGATGAGGTTCATCAGGTACGTCATGCCCTCGGACTCGAGCACGAGGTCCATGTTCTCTTCCATCCAGCGCATGACGGTTTCCTCGTCGCCGGCGGCGATGTCATCCGGGATGTTGAAGTCCCTGTGGGTCAGGGTACGTCCGCCCACCACAATCGGCTCGATCACGGGAGCGGGTTTTGCCGCCGGAGGAGCTGCGGGTGCGGGCGCAGCCTCCGTGGGGGGCTCCACGGCAGGGGCGGACGGATCGGCGGCGGGAGAAGTGGGTATGGTTTCCGGTGCCGGAGTTGAGTCCTCGGCCGAGGCGCCTTCCGCGGAGGCCACCTCTTCGCCATCCGCGGGAAATTCGATCGCGCCCGCGGCCCCGTCGGTGCCGTCGGCGCCGTCCATCGGTCCGCCGTCGTTAGCTGCGGGAGCCTCGACCAGTAGGGTAACCACGGCGCCAGTCAGGGCCTCTTCCGGCTCCGCCTGAACCGGCTCGGCAGGGGCAGTTTCTTCAACCGGCTCGTTCACCGTCGCTTCCGACCCAACCGTCCCTACGGCAACCGCGTCCGGGCCGGGCTCGGGAGCGGTGTCACCGGGGATCGGGCCCGGCTGCCCGGCCGGATCCTGGCTGCCGGCGTGGGCGGGAACGCTGCCCAGGGCGAGAGCGGCGGCAACAGTGCCGGTGAGCAGCGCAGCGCGCAGTCGTGATGTCACGTGAAATGTCCTGTCCCCAACTCGGCTGTCCTGGCAGGGCGGAGATCGCGCCGATCCGATTGCTTCGGTGCCCTGCGTCGGCCGGCATTTACCGGCCCTTGCAGAAATATAAATGATGCAGGTCACATCCGCTAATCCGGCGCGCCTGCCGGGTCCGCGGCAACGCGGGTCGTCCTACCCTGACCGCTCCCCGGCCCCGCCGTCTGCCCGGCCCTGGCTGAGTGTTGCCTCGCCTTCCAGCAGCCCGAGGGAACTGATCCACGGGAAAACGAACTCCAGGAGCACCAGGACGACCGCCGCCAGCAGCATCAGCGACAGCATGATCCGCACGGCGAACGGGCCGGGCAGGTTGCGGAAGATCCAGGCGTACACCTCAGGCTCCTGCCTGCGCGGCGACCAGGCCGGCGATGTCGGCAGGCGGTCCCGCCTCGGCGGGGCGCCATGATTCCAGCGCGGCGTACGCGATGTACCGCTCCCGGTCGCCGAACCGTGGATGACAGGTGGTCAGGGTCATCATCGCCCTGACAGGTTCGGCCCCTGGTTTTTCCGGCACCGGCAGCAGTACATCCGTCCGGTCCGGCGTCACGATGGTGTGCTCCTCGAAGACGTAGGTGAAGTACCCGTCGGCAGTGCGCACATGGATGCGGTCCCCGGGCCGGAGCGCGTCGATGTTGTCGAGGACCTTGCCGTAGGTCTGGCGATGGCCGGCCACCGCGAAGTTTCCGACCTCCCCCGGCATCGCCGTGCCGTCGTACATGCCCAGCCCCAGCGAATCGAGGATCTCGGGACCCACCCCCGCCGAGACCGGCACGGTGAAGTCATCGCCGAAGCGCGGGACGTAGACGATCCCGAAGGTCTCGCCGTCCCGGGGCTGCCCGCCCGGCTGCGGCGGCCCGAAGTCCTCGGCGGCGGCCCTCACGGCGGGGCCTTCGAATTGCCGGGACAGGGCGGTGACCGCGTCCTGCTGCGCCGCCCGGGCGTCCAGGTTGGTCCACCACAGCTGCCAGACGACGTAGAGGAGGACGATGGCTCCCAGGGTCACGAGCAGTTCGCCGGCCAGGCCGGAGGCGGCCCGGAGCGAAAACATGGTTTGACGTTTTCCCATATGCGCAATCCTCCCTGGGGAACTCGATTCCTGCCGGCGGCGGGGCCGGCGCGCCCGCCTTCGGGACCTACTGCTGGGCGCGCAGCGCGTCGGTGACCTTGGCGGCGACGGCCTGCAGCTTCGGCAGGGCTTCCGCGACGACGGCGTCCACGTCCCGGGTGCCGTCTGCCAGCGATGCCTGCATGGACATGTTCAAGGCGGCGGCCACGGAACCGTCCGGATGCAGGACCGGAACGGCCACCGAGCGCAGGCCGATCTCCAGTTCCTGGTCCACCAGGGCCCATCCCTGGCTCCGCACCTTGTCCAGCTCCGCCCGAAGCTTGTCCGGGTCGGAGATGGTCCGTGACGTCAACGGCTTCAGCTCGGCCGAGGCCAGATAGTCCTCCAGCCGGCCGGCGGGCAGGCCGGCGAGCAGCACGCGGCCCATGGACGTGGCGTAGGCGGGGAAACGCGTGCCCACCATGATGCCCACGGTCATGATCCGCCGGGTGTGGATGCGGGCGATGTAGACGATCTCATCGCCGTCGAGAATCGATGCGGAGGTGGATTCATGCAGCTCCGCGGAAAGCTCTTCCAGCAATGGCTGCACCAGCTGGGGCAGACTCTGCCCGGCGAGGTAGGAATACCCCAGCTGGAGCACCAGAGCGGTGAGTTCGAAGACGCGGCCGTCCGTGCGCACATAGCCCAGGTCGACCAGGGTGTGCAGGAACCTCCGCGCCGTGGCACGGGTCAGGCCGGTCCTCTTGGAGACCTCGCTGAGCGTCATGGTGACGTTGTCGGCGTCGAAGGCCCTGATCACGGTCAATCCGCGGGCCAGCGACTGGACGAACTGGTCGCCCGGCGTCTTGGTCTCGGTCATGGTTCCTTTTACTCAGTGGGCGGAAGCAGCTTGATGTCCATCTTGGACTGCAGTTCCTCAAGCGTGGTCCCGAACGTCTCGCGCACGCGCACGCCTTCCTCGGTAATCAGGAAGACCGCGTCATTAGTGTATACGCGGGTGACGCAGCCCACTCCGGTGAGCGGGTAGGTGCATTCCGGCACCAGCTTCGGCTTGCCGTCCTTGGTGAACAGGGACATCATCACGTAGACGTCCTTGGCCCCGGTGGCCAGGTCCATCGCGCCGCCGACGGCGGGAATGGCGTCGGGTGCACCGGTGTGCCAGTTCGCCAGGTCGCCGGTGGCGGAGACCTGGAACGCGCCGAGCACGCAGACGTCCAGGTGGCCGCCGCGCATCATGGCGAAGGAGTCGGCGTGGTGGAAGTAGGACGCGCCCGGCACCTCGGTGACCGGGACCTTGCCCGCGTTGATCAGGTCCTGGTCGATCTGGTCGCCCTGCGCCTCCGGGCCCATGCCCAGCATGCCGTTTTCCGTGTGCAGGGTGATGTCCTGCTCGGCGGTCAGGTAGTTGGAGACCGACGTCGGCTGGCCGATGCCGAGGTTGACGAAGGAACCGGGCTGGATGTCCCGGGCCACCAGCCTGGCCAGGTCTTCGCGGCTGAGTTTCTCGCTCACTGGTTTGCCTCTCCCTCTGCGGCCTGCGGCGCAATTTCGACGACGGTGTCCACGTAGATGCCCGGAGTCACGATGACCTCGGGATCCAGTTGGCCGGTCTCCACGATGCCGGAGACCTGCACGATGCTCTTCTTGGCGGCGGCGGCCATGATCGGCCCGAAGTTGCGGGCGGTCTTGCGGTAGACCAGGTTGCCCTTCCGGTCGGAGGTCAGCGCCTTGATCAGCGCGACGTCGCCGTGGATCGGCGTCTCGAGTACGTAGCCGCGCCCGTCGATCATCCGGGTTTCCTTGCCCTCGGCCAGCATGGTGCCGTAGCCGGTGGGCGTGAAGAAGGCGCCGATCCCGGCGCCGGCGGCGCGGATGCGTTCGGCCAGGTTGCCCTGCGGGACCAGTTCCAGTTCGATTTCGCCGGCGCGGTAGGCGGTGTCGAAGTGCCAGGAGTCGGACTGGCGCGGGAAGGAGCAGATGATCTTCTTGACCCTGCGCTCCTTGATCAGCAGCGCCAGGCCGGCGTCCGCCTGCCCGGCGTTGTTGTTCACCACGGTCAGGTCGGTGGCGCCGCAGTCCATCAGCGCGTCGATCAGCTCCATCGGCTGGCCGGCGTTGCCGAAGCCGCCGATCAGCACCGTGGCGCCGTCCTGGATGCCGGCCACGGCGTCCCGGGCAGTAGCAGCGAATGTAGGCACCCGTTTACCTCCTTAGTTCTTGGTTGAGTTGACGTTTTCCAGCACGACGGCGAGGCCCTGGCCCACGCCGATGCAGATGGCGGCCACGCCCCAGCGGTCGCCCGATTCCTGCAGCCGGCGGGCCAGCGTGCCGAGGATGCGGATGCCCGAGGCGCCCAGCGGGTGGCCGATGGCCACGGCCCCGCCCCAGGCGTTCACGATCGCCGGGTCGATGTCCCAGTTGTCGATGCACGCCAGCGACTGCGCGGCGAAGGCCTCGTTGAGCTCGACGGCGGCGACGTCGGACCAGCCGATGCCGGCCCGCCGGACGGCCTGGTTGGCTGCCTCCACCGGCGCGAACCCGAAGTACTGCGGCTCCAGGGCGGAGGCGCCGCGGCCGGCGATCCGGGCCAGCGGCCCGGTCCCCAGCAGCCCGGCGGCGGCCTCGCTGCCCAGCCACGCCGCGGAGGCGCCGTCGTTCAGCGGCGAGGCGTTGCCGGCCGTGACCGTGCCGCCCTCGGGGCCCTCGCCCGCCGGCCGGAAGACGGTCTTCAGCCCGGCCAGGACGTCAACGGTGCTGGTGGGGCGGATGGACTCGTCGCGGATCAGGTCGGTGCCCGGAACCTGCACCACCATCGAGTCGTATTTGCCCGCGTTCCAGGCCTCGTCGGCGAGGCGGTGCGAGGCGGCGGCGAACTCGTCCTGCCGTTCGCGGCTGATGCCGTGGCGCTCGCGCAGCTGCTCGGTGGCCTCGCCCAGGGAGACGGTCCATTCCCGCGGCATCTTCTTGTTCACCAGGCGCCAGCCCAGGGTGGTGGACGCCAGGGTCATGTCGCCTGCCGGGTAGGGCTTCTCGGTCTTCGGCAGCACCCACGGCGCCCGGCTCATCGACTCGACGCCGCCGATCAGCACCAGGTCGCCTTCGCCGGCGTTGATCTGCCGGGAGGCGATGATGGCGGCGTCCAGGCTGGAGCCGCACAGCCGGTTCACGGTGGTTCCCGGGATCGAGGTGGGCAGGCCGGCCAGCAGCGTGGCCATGCGCGCCACGTTCCGGTTCTCTTCCCCGGCGCCGTTGGCGTTGCCGAAGACCACCTCGTCGATGCGTTCCGGGTCCAGGCCCGGGGCGCGGGAAACTTCCGCCCTGACGACTTCGGCCGCCAGATCGTCCGGGCGGACGCCGGCCAGCGCACCGCCGAACTTGCCGAAGGGGGTGCGGACGGCGTCATACAGATATGCCTGGTTCATTCGAGGCTCCTTCGCGGCGCACTTCCGGGGTGCGCCTTTGGGTTACAGCAAACGGTCCGGCCCGGCGCTCAGGCCGGACCGGACCGCTCCGTCGACACGGGGGTCCGCGCGGAACATACCGTTTCGGCGGGAACCGTCGCGGGCGCTTCCGTTCCTGCCGAAGTGTTCGCTACACGAACGCATGTACGTTATATGAACTATATCGAGCCCTTGTGATCCTCGTCAAGGCTGGCAAAGACGCCCTTGGCCACCTTGAACGCGACGTTGGCGTCCGGGACGCCGCAGTAGATGGCCGACTGCAGCACGACTTCCTTGATCTCGTCGCGGGTCATGCCGTTGGTCAGCGCCGCCCGGACATGCATGGCGAATTCCTCCCAGTGGCCCTTGGCGATCATGGCGGTGAGCGTGATGGCGCTGCGCGTGGTGCGCGGCAGCCCCTCCCGGGTCCAGATGGTCCCCCAGGCGTAGCGGGTGATCAGTTCCTGGAAGTCCTGGGTGAACTCATCGATCGAGCTGTTCGCGCGGTCCACGTGGGCATCGCCGAGCACCTGCCGGCGCACGGCCATGCCCTCGTCGTACACTTCCTGCTGGGTCTGGGCAGGATCGAAGGTGCGGTTATCGCTCACGGTGTGTACTCCTTGGTTGTTCAGTCATCGGTCCGGCTGCGGTTTCAGGCGGCCAGGAAGAAATCGCGCAGCAGTGCGGCGGTTTCCGCGGGTGCCTCGGCGGGCGCCTGGTGGGCCACGCCGTCAACGACGGCGGAGCTCCCCTTTTGCACGCCGGCGGCCACTGCTTCGGCGAACTCGGGCGGGCACACCTGGTCGAGCGCCCCGGCGACGGCAATCACCGGAGTGGCGATGTCGCCGAGCCGCCCGCGGACGTCGAAGCCGGCCAGGGCCTCGCAGGCGTGGGCGTAGGCGAAGCGGTCCGCGTTCTGCAGGGTGTGCAGCAGCCGGGTGGTGCGCTCGGGGTGCTTCTCGATGAAGCCCGGGGCGAACCAGCGCTGCGCCGAGCCGGTGACCATCGTGGGCGTTCCCGCCTGGCGCACGGTGTCCGCGCGTTCCAGCCACGCGGCCGGTTCGCCGATCCTGGCGGCGGAGCAGACCACGCCCAGGCCGGCGAAGCGGTCGGGGTGGTCCAGGCCCAGCTGCAGGGCCAGTTCACCGGCCATCGAGACGCCGGCAAAGTACACCTTGGCGCCGGCGTCGATGTCGCCGGCTTCGCGCAGCTTGTCCAGCATCGCCACGACCGCCTGGCCGAGTTCGGCCATGGTGTACGGTCCGGTCGAGGCCGGGCTGGCCCCGTGGCCGGGCAGGTCCACGCCCACCACCTGGAAGTCCTGCAGGTGCTCCACGGCGTCGGCCCAGAGCGCCTTGGCGCCGGTCCCCAATCCGGCGCCCGCCAGCAGCACCGGCCTGCCTTTGCCCTCGGACAGGAGGGTGGGGGTGATGTCGGGAACGGTCACGAATGGCTCCATTCTGCGTAGTGGGACGTGATCCGGTCGATCAGGCCGCTGCTTTGGCCGGTATACCCGGCCGGGTCCAGCAGTTCGGCCAGCGCCGTGTCGGAGAGAACGTCGCCGGGCACGGCTTCGCGCAGCAGCTGCGACAGGCTGCCCTGGCCGGCGAGCGACTGGTTGACCAGGCTCTGGACCTTCGCCTTGCCGGCGCCGGGGGTTCCGCCGTCCAGCATCGGCGCCACCGTGGCCATGACGCGTTCGCTGACCACCAGCTCGCCGGTGATCTGCAGGTTCCGGCGCATCTTCTCCGGGCGGACCACCAGGCCCTCGGAGAGTTCGGCCAGCTTGGCGGCTGCCCCGCCGGCGAGCCGGAGCAACTGGCGCAGCGCCTGCCACTCCACGTGCCAGGAGCCGTCCGGCCGCTCGTCGACCGCCCCGGCCGCGGCGGCCTGGACCTGGGCCAGGTGCCCGGGGGCGGCGAGGGCGGCGCTGCGGATCAGCACGGACAGCACCGGATTCTGCTTTTGCGGCATGGCCGAGGAGCCGCCGCGGCCGTCGGCGGCGGGTTCGGAGACCTCGCCCACTTCGGGCCGGCTCAGCAGCAGCACGTCGTTGGCGACCTTGCCGGCGGCCGCCAGCACATCGGCCAGCGCGGCGGCCAGCTCCGTGACCGGCAGCCGGTTGGTCTGCCACGGTGCCACCGGATCGGCGAGCCCCAGCCGCCCGGCGAGGCGCGCCGCCAAGGCCAACGCACCGCCGTCGTCGTCCTGCCCGGCGCCCTCCGCCGCCGGGCGGGCGGGCAGGTCGGCCAGGTCGGTGAGCGCCGCCATGGTGCCGGCCGCGCCGCCCCACTGCAGCGGCAGTCCGCCGGCCACCCGCTCCAGCCGGACGCCGGCCTGGGCCACGCCGGAGAGCCAGTTGGCCGCCTTGAGCCCGAACGTCGACGGCAGCGAATGCTGGGTCAGGGTGCGGGCCACCGTGACGGTGGAGCGGTGTTCGTCCGCCAACCGGCCCAGGGCCGCGGCGGCGGACTTGAGGTCGGTGACGATCCCGGCCAGCGCGCGGCGGGCCATCAGCATCAGGGCGCTGTCCAGGATGTCCTGGCTGGTGGCGCCCCGGTGGATCGCCGGGACGGCGGCAGGGTCGTGCTTCCTGATCTCCGCCCTCAGGTCGGCCAGCAGCGGGATGACCGGGTTGCCGCCGCCCTGGGCCCGCTCGGCCAGCCCGGCGGCGTCGTAGAGGTCGGCGTGCGAGGCCCGCTCGACGGCCGGCACGGCCTCGGCGGCCACCCGGCCGGCGTCGGCCAGCACGCGGGTCCATTCGAGCTCCACGTCGAGCATGGCCTGGATGAATTGGTAATCGCTGGTTAAACGGGACGCTGCTGTCCCGGCCGAGGCCGGAGACAGCAGCCCGAAATCAGCGTGGTCCGCCGGATTCATACAGGCCTAAATCCCCGGGTAGGTCAGGAAGACGGTCTCGCCGTCACCCTGCAGCCGGATGTCGAAGCGAAGGTCGCCGTTCGGTTCGCGCTCCGCGATCAGCGTGTTCCGCCGCTCTTCCGGCAGCGAGGACAGCAGCGGGTCGTTCGCCAGCGCCTCGGTGTCCTCCGGCAGGTAGATCCGGGTGAACAGCCGGTTCAGCAGGCCGCGGGCAAAGACCACCAGGGAGATGAACGGGGCCTTGCCCGGCTCGGTGGCACCCGGGTTGACCGTGGTGAAGGTGTAGTGGCCCACGTTGTCCACGGCCACGCGGCCGAAGCCGGTGAAGGTGTGGTTGTCGCGGACCAGGGAACCGGTTTCGCGGGAGATCTTGCCGTGCTCGTCGGCCTGCCAGATCTCCAGCATGGAGTCGGGGATCACGGTGCCGTTGCCGTCGTAGACCACGCCGTGCAGCCGGATGGCCCCGGGGTGCGCGCGGTGGACCAGCTGGCTGTCCTTCTCGTAGGGCAGCGCGAAGCCGTAGAACGGGCCGATGGTCTGGCCCGGGGTGGGCACCAGTTTGGTGGTGGACTCGCTCATCAGTGCTCCTCGCCTTCTTCCATCCAGGTGCGGTTGCTGCCGGAAAGGACAATGTCCCAGCGGTAGCCGGTGTTCCACTCGTGGCTGGTGACCGAGTGGTCGTAGGTGGCGACCAGGCGGTCGCGGGCCGCCGGGTCGGTGATCGACTGGTAGATCGGATCCAGCGGGAACAGCGGGTCGCCCGGGAAGTACATCTGGGTGATCATGCGCTGGGTGAAGTCGGTGCCGAACAGCGAGAAGTGGATGTGTGCCGGGCGCCAGGCGTTGTGGTGGTTCTTCCACGGGTAGGGGGCGGGCTTGATGGTGGTGAACTTGTACTCGCCGTTGGGCCCGGTGATGCAGCGGCCCACGCCGGTGAAGTTCGGGTCGATCGGGGCCGGGTGCTGGTCGCGCTTGTGCACGTAGCGGCCGGCGGCGTTGGCCTGCCAGACCTCCACCAGCTGGTTGCGCACCGGGCGTCCGTCGCCGTCCAGGACACGGCCCTGCACGATGATCCGCTCGCCGATCGGCTCGCCGTTGTGCTGGATGGTCAGGTCCGACTCCAGGGCGTGCACGTCACGCTCGCCGAAGGCCGGGCTCCACAGCTCGATGGTCTCCGGGTCCGCGTGGTGCAGGTCCTTGGTGGGGTGGCGCAGCAGCGAGGAGCGGTACGGCGCAAAGTCGATGCGCGGCTGCGTCTCTTCGGCGCCGCCGGCCTCCACGCTCTTGCGGTACGCCTCGTGGCTGTCGGCAATTTCCTGGCTGATCTTTTCCTGCGAATCCGCGGTGGCGGCAGGATCCAGCAGGTGGCTGTCGTCAAACGTCTCGTCCTCGAAAGCCTCGTCCGGAGCTTGTGCGTCGCTCATCGGGACTCCTTTCCGTTGTGGCTATGGATGGTTTAAGGGTTTGCGCGCCCGGCGTGGTGCGGGCGGAGCGGTCACTTGTGCGGCCAGCCCGTGTAGGACTCGGCCAGATACTGCTGCCCGAAGCGGGAACCGGTCACGGTGGCCAGTTCACCGAGGGCACGCTTGGTCTCGAAGGGCGAGGCATCCGTGCGGGTGTGCAGCATGCTGGTCATCCAGTAGGAGAAGTTCTGCGCCTTCCAGACCCGCTGCAGCGCCAGGTCGGAGTAGCCCTCCAGCAGTGCGTCGCTGCCGGTGGAGTAGAACGAGTCGATGGCCTCGAAGAGCACCTTGACGTCCGCGAAGGCCAGGTTCAGGCCCTTGGCCCCGGTGGGCGGCACCGTGTGCCCGGCGTCGCCGGCCAGGAACATGCGCCCGTGGGACAGGGGTTCCCGCACGAAGGAGCGGAAGGCCAGCACGGTCTTGTCGAAGATCGGTCCCTGCTTCAGCTGGAAGCCGTCCGGCCCGTCGACCCGCTTCTGCAGTTCGGCCCAGATCCGGTCGTCGCTCCAGTCGTCCACGTTCTCGGCCGGATCGCACTGGAAGTACATGCGCTGGACGGTCTCGCTGCGCTGGGAGATCAGCGCGAAGCCGTGCGGCGAGTTCGCGTAGATCAGTTCCGGGGCGCTCTTCGGGGCCTCGGTCAGGATGCCGAACCAGGCGAACGGATACTCGATCTTGTAGTCCTGCTCCCCCTTCACCGCGCGGCGGCAGAAGCTGCGGGAGCCGTCGGCACCCACCAGGATGTCGCAGTGCACCTCGAAGGCGGCGCCGTCCTTGTCCGTGAACCTGAACTTGGGCGTCGTGGTCTCCAGGTCCAGCACCTCGGTAACCTCGGCCTCGTAGCGCACGTCGCCACCGTCGCGCCTGCGGGCGGCGGCCAGGTCCAGGAACACCTCGTTCTGCGCGTACAGGGTCACGGTGGCGTCCACGAGGTCCTTGAAGTCCAGCGGATGCGACTCTCCGTTGAAGCGCAGATCGATGCCGGCGTGCTCGTCGCCCTCGGTCAGCACCCGGCCGTCGACGCCGGTGTCGGTGAGCATCTTGACCGAGCCCGCCTCCAGGATGCCGGCCCGGTGGGTGTTGTGGATGGTGTCGTGGTCACGGGATTCCACCACGAGGTTGTCGATCTCGTGCCGGGCCAGCAGGTGGCTGAGCATCAGGCCGGCCGGTCCCCCGCCGACGATTCCTACCTTGGTTTTGATGATCTGCGGTTGCGCCATGGGTGAGTCTCCTGGGTCGAAGAGGAAGCCGTCTCTTCACCAGTGTGAGCCCGGCGACACACGTTCCGCCCCGGCGTTCTTATTGAATGAGAATTACGACGGCGGTGGCCGCCGCGGTCACAGCGCGACGCCCATGGCCCGGGAGATGCCGCGCGCCGCCGTCATCAGCGCCGGCACCACGGCGTGGAAGTTCTCGAAGCCCAGCGGCACCACCACGCCGAGGGCGGCCAGCGGCCGGCCGGCCGGGCCGAGCACGGGGACGGCGATGCCGGTGGTGTCCACGTCGATCCGCCCGTCGAACGCGGCGTAGCCCCGCTTGCGGATGTCGGCCAGGTGCCGGCGCAGGTCGAAGGACACCGGGTCGGCCGATGTGACGGCCTCCGGATGCCGGGTCAGGTAGGACTCCTGGACGTGGTTGGGCGAATAGGCCAGCAGCACCATGCCCATCGAGGTCCGGTGCACCGGCATGGTGCCGGCGATCTGGGCCTGGTTCACCACGGAGCCGCGGCTGGAGAGCCGCTCGATCACCAGGACTTCGTCCTCGCGCAGCACCGCCAGCTGGGTGTGCTGGCGCACCACGGACTGGATGTCCTCCATGAACGGCATGGCGGCCTGCCGCAGGTCGACGGCGGGCGAGCTCCGGTTGGCCAGCTCCCACAGCCGGAGCCCGAGCCGGATCTCGCCGGGGCCCTCCTTCGTCAGCAGCCCGTGGCGGGACAGCGCCTCCACCAGCCGGTAGGTCGTTGCCAGCGGCACATCCGCCCGGCGGGAGAGCGTGGCGACGTTCATCGCCGGCTTGTCCGGCTCGAACGCAGACAGGATGCGCACCAGCCGGTCCAGCATCGAGTCACCGGACGGGGAATTGGCCATGTTCCCAGAATCTCACGTGCTCGGCGGCCGCCGCGGCCATTAAACGCGGAAACCGCCCCCCGCTGCCCCGGTATCGGGGAGCAGGAGGCGGTTCCGTGCTGGCGGCTAGCGGTAGTCGCTGCCCAGGTCGTAGTCATCCAGCGGGATGGCGTGGAACTCGGGCGTCAGCGAACCGTCGGCGCCGGCGTAATCGAAGTCGCCGAAGGCGCTCGGGCCGGTAAACAGGTTGGCCTTCGCTTCCTCCGTCGGCTCCACCGACACCTGGGTGTACCGGTCCAGGCCGGTGCCGGCCGGGATCAGCTTACCGATGATGACGTTCTCCTTCAGGCCCAGCAGCGGGTCGGACTTGCCCTCCATGGCCGCCTGCGTCAGGACGCGGGTGGTCTCCTGGAAGGACGCGGCCGACAGCCACGACTCGGTGGCGAGCGAGGCCTTGGTGATGCCCATCAGCTCGTCACGGCCGTTGGCCGGCTGCTTGCCCTCGGAGACGGCCTTGCGGTTCTCCGCCTGGAAGCGGCTCCGCTCGGCCAGCTCGCCCGGCAGCAGGTCGGTCTCGCCGGACTCGATCACGGTGATGCGGCGCAGCATCTGGCGGACGATGACTTCCACGTGCTTGTCGTGGATGCCGACGCCCTGGCTGCGGTACACGCTCTGGACCTCGTCCACCAGGAACTTCTGCGCCTGGCGCGGGCCGAGGATACGCAGCACCTGCTTCGGGTCCTTGGCACCGGTGACCAGCTGCTGGCCGACGTCCACGTGCTGGCCGTCTTCGACCAGCAGGCGTGCACGGCGCAGCACCGGGTAGGCGATCTCTTCCGAGCCGTCATCAGGGGTGACGATGACGCGCATCTGGCGCTCGCCGTCCTCGATGGACACGCGTCCGGCCACTTCGGCCATCGGCGCGACACCCTTGGGGGTACGGGCTTCGAAGAGCTCCTGGATACGGGGCAGACCCTGGGTGATGTCTTCCGCGGAGGCTACGCCACCGGTGTGGAAGGTACGCATGGTCAGCTGGGTACCGGGCTCGCCGATCGACTGGGCGGCGATGATGCCGACCGCCTCGCCGATGTCCACGGTCTTGCCGGTGGCCAGCGAGCGGCCGTAGCAGAGCGCGCAGGTACCGACGGCGGACTCACAGGTGAGCACGGAGCGCACCTTGATCTCGGTGATGCCGGCGTCGATCAGTTCCTGGATCAGCACATCGCCGACGTCGGCGCCTGCCGTGGCCACCACGGTGCCCTCGGAGTTCACCACGTCGGTGGCCAGCGTGCGGGCGTAAGCGGAGTTCTCCACCTCTTCGTGCCGGCGCAGTTCACCGTTGTGGTCGGCCTCGGCGATGACCGTGTTCAGGCCGCGCTCGGTGCCGCAGTCCATTTCGCGCACGATCACGTCCTGCGAGACGTCCACCAGGCGGCGGGTCAGGTAACCCGAGTTGGCGGTACGCAGCGCGGTATCGGCCAGGCCCTTGCGGGCACCGTGCGTGGCGATGAAGTACTCCAGCACCGACAGGCCCTCGCGATAGGAGGACTTGATCGGGCGCGGGATGATCTCGCCCTTCGGGTTGGCCACCAGACCACGGATACCGGCGATCTGGCGGACCTGCAGCCAGTTGCCACGGGCACCGGAGGACACCATGCGGTTGATGGTGTTCTCCTTGGTCAGGTTCTTCCGCATCGCGTCGGCAACCTCGTTGGTCGCCTTGTTCCAGATGTCGATCAGTTCCTGGCGCCGCTCGTCGTCGGCGATCAGGCCCTTGTTGTACTGGGACTCGACGCGGGCGGCCTGGGTCTCATAGCCCTCCATGATGGCGGCCTTTTCGGCCGGGGCCGCGATGTCGGAGATCGCCACGGTCACGCCGGAACGGGTCGCCCAGTAGAACCCGGCGTCCTTGAGGTTGTCCAGCGTCGCCGCGGTGACGACCTTCGGGTAGCGCTCGGCCAGATCGTTCACGATCGCCGAGAGCTGGCCCTTGTCCGCCACGCGCGCCACCCAGGGGTAGTCATCGGGCAGCGTGTCGTTGAAGATGACCTGGCCGAGCGAGGTTTCGATCAGCGCTTCCTGGCCCTCTTCCCAGCCCTCCGGTGCCGGCTGGTCCGCGCTGGGCACGAAGCCGGGCACGCGGATCTTGACGACGGAGTTCAGGTGCAGCTCGCCGGCGTCGTGGGCCATGATGGCCTCCGCCGGGCTGGCGAAGACACGGCCCTCGCCGGTTCCGCCTTCGCGCTTGGTGGTCAGGTGGTGCAGGCCGATGATCATGTCCTGGGAGGGCAGGGTCACCGGACGGCCGTCCGACGGCTTCAGGATGTTGTTCGAGGAGAGCATCAGGATGCGCGCCTCGGCCTGGGCCTCGGGGCTCAGCGGCAGGTGCACGGCCATCTGGTCGCCGTCGAAGTCGGCGTTGAACGCGGCGCACACCAGCGGGTGCAGCTGCAGCGCCTTGCCTTCGACCAGCTGCGGCTCGAACGCCTGGATGCCCAGCCGGTGCAGGGTTGGTGCACGGTTGAGCAGCACCGGGTGTTCGGTGATGATCTCTTCGAGCACGTCCCACACCTGCGGGCGGAAGCGCTCCACCATCCGCTTGGCGCTCTTGATGTTCTGCGCGTGGTTTAGGTCCACCAGCCGCTTCATGACGAACGGCTTGAACAGCTCCAGCGCCATCTGCTTGGGCAGGCCGCACTGGTGCAGCTTCAGCTGCGGGCCGACCACGATCACGGAACGGCCGGAGTAGTCGACGCGCTTGCCCAGCAGGTTCTGCCGGAAGCGGCCCTGCTTGCCCTTGAGCATGTCGGACAGCGACTTCAGCGGACGGTTGCCCGGTCCGGTGACCGGACGGCCGCGGCGGCCGTTGTCGAACAGCGAGTCCACGGCTTCCTGCAGCATCCGCTTTTCGTTGTTGACGATGATTTCCGGCGCGCCCAGGTCTAGCAGGCGCTTCAGGCGGTTGTTGCGGTTGATCACGCGGCGGTACAGGTCGTTCAGGTCGGAGGTCGCAAAGCGGCCGCCGTCCAGCTGCACCATCGGGCGAAGCTCCGGCGGGATCACCGGAACGGCGTCCAGCACCATTCCCAGCGGCGAGTTGGTGGTGGTCAGGAAAGCGTTGACCACCTTCAACCGCTTCAGGGCGCGGGTCTTGCGCTGGCCCTTGCCGTTCTTGATGATGTCGCGCAGGGACTCGGCCTCGGCAGCCATGTCGAAGTTCTCGAGGCGGTTCTTGATGGCTTCGGCACCCATGGCGCCTTCGAAGTAGAGGCCGTAGCGGTCGCGCAGCTCGCGGTAGAGCCCCTCGTCGCCCTCGAGGTCGGCGACCTTGAGGTTCTTGAAGCGGTCCCAGACCATGTCGAGGCGCTCGATCTCGGCGTCGGCGCGCTTGCGCACGTTGGCCATCTGGCGGTCGGCGGAGTCGCGGGCCTTCTTCTTCTCGGCGGCCTTGGCGCCCTCGCCCTCCAGCCGGGTCAGCTCGTCCTCGAGGTCCTTGGCGATCGCCGCGATGTCGGAGTCGCGGGTATCGGCCAGCTGCTTCTTCTCCAGGTCGTGCTCGGCCTGCAGGTTGGGCAGCTCCTCGTGGCGGCGCTCCTCGTCCACGCTGGTGATCATGTAGGCGGCGAAGTAGATGACCTTCTCCAGGTCCTTCGGCGCCAGGTCGAGCAGGTAGCCCAGGCGGGAGGGGACACCCTTGAAGTACCAGATGTGGGTGACCGGGGCGGCCAGCTCGATGTGGCCCATCCGCTCGCGGCGGACCTTGGCACGGGTGACCTCGACGCCGCAGCGCTCACAGATGATGCCCTTGAAGCGCACGCGCTTGTACTTGCCGCAGTAGCACTCCCAGTCGCGGGAAGGTCCGAAGATCTTCTCGCAGAAGAGGCCGTCCTTCTCGGGCTTCAGGGTGCGGTAGTTGATGGTTTCCGGCTTCTTGACCTCGCCGTAGCTCCAGTCGCGGATGTCGTCCGCGGTGGCAAGGCCGATGCGCATGAGGCCGAAGGAGGATTCGCTGGACATATGGTCCCTGTTCTCTCTTGTTCTCTAAATCTGAAAGTCTGTCGGGTTACGGACAGAGGGTCGCCGTGCGGCGGGCCGGCCGCGGTGCTCCAAGGCACCGGCGGCCGGCCGGCGCGGCTAGACCTCTTCGACGGAACTCGGCTCGGCCCGGGAAAGGTCGATGCCCAGTTCTTCCGCGGCCCGGAAGACTTCTTCATCCGAGTCACGCATTTCGATCGCGGTGCCGTCGGTGGAAAGTACTTCCACGTTCAGGCAGAGCGACTGCATTTCCTTGATCAGCACCTTGAAGGATTCGGGAACACCCGGCTCCGGGATGTTCTCGCCCTTGACGATCGCCTCGTAGACCTTGACGCGGCCGTGGATGTCGTCGGACTTGATGGTGAGCAGTTCCTGCAGGGTGTACGCGGCGCCGTAGGCCTCCAGGGCCCACACTTCCATTTCGCCGAAGCGCTGGCCGCCGAACTGCGCCTTGCCGCCCAGCGGCTGCTGGGTGATCATCGAGTACGGGCCGGTGGAACGCGCGTGGATCTTGTCGTCCACCAGGTGGTGCAGCTTCAGGATGTACATGTAGCCCACGGACACCGGATCCGGGAACGGCTGGCCGGAGCGGCCGTCGAACAGACGGGCCTTGCCGGAAGCGCCGATCAGGCGCTCGCCGTCGCGGGTCGGATTGGTGGCATCCAGCAGCCCGGTGATCTCGAACTCGCTGGCACCGTCGAACACCGGCGTGGCCACCGTCGTCGGACCCGACTGGCGGGGCAGGTTCGGCAGGTCCTTGGCCCAGTCCGGGTTGCCCTCGATGTTCCAGCCCTGCTTCGCGGCCCAGCCGAGGTGGATTTCCAGCACCTGGCCCACGTTCATGCGGCCGGGAACACCCAGCGGGTTCAGCACGACGTCGACCGGGGTGCCGTCTTCCAGGAACGGCATGTCCTCGACCGGCAGGATCTTGGAGATGACGCCCTTGTTGCCGTGGCGTCCGGCGAGCTTGTCGCCGTCCGTGATCTTGCGCTTCTGCGCCACGTACACGCGCACCAGCTGGTTCACGCCCGGGGGCAGCTCGTCGTCGTTGTCGCGGTCGAAGATCCGGACGCCGATCACCGTGCCGGACTCGCCGTGCGGGACCTTCAGGGAGGTGTCGCGCACTTCGCGGGACTTCTCGCCGAAGATCGCACGCAGCAGGCGCTCTTCCGGGGTCAGCTCGGTCTCGCCCTTGGGGGTCACGCGGCCGACGAGGATGTCGCCGGCGTCGACCTCGGCGCCGATGTGGATGATGCCGCGCTCGTCCAGCTGGGAGAGCACTTCCTCCGACACGTTCGGGATGTCGCGGGTGATTTCCTCGGCACCGAGCTTGGTGTCGCGGGCATCAACCTCATGCTCCTCGATGTGGATGGAGGTCAGCACGTCGTCGGAGACCACGCGCTGCGACAGGATGATCGCGTCCTCGAAGTTGTGGCCCTCCCAGGACATGAAGGCCACGAGCAGGTTCTTGCCCAGCGCCAGTTCGCCCTGGTCGGTGGACGGACCGTCGGCGATGATGCTGCCGGTTTCCAGCCGCTGGCCCTCGGAGACGAGGACGCGCTGGTTGTACGCGTTGCCTTGGTTGGAGCGGGCGAACTTCATGATCGGGTACCGGGTCTCGGTGCCGTCGTCGTTCAGGGCGGTGACCAGGTCCGCGGAGACCTCGGTGACCACGCCCGGCTTGGCGGCAACCACGGAGTCGCCGGCGTCGACAGCCGCGTAGCGCTCCATGCCGGTGCCGACCAGCGGGGCTTCCGAACGCAGCAGCGGCACGGCCTGGCGCTGCATGTTCGCGCCCATCAGCGCGCGGTTGGCGTCGTCGTGCTCCAGGAACGGAATCAGGGCGGTCGCCACCGACACCATCTGGCGCGGGGAAACGTCCATGTAGTCGACCTCGGTGGCCGGCACGAGCACCGGCTCGCCGCCGCCGCCGCGCTCCCGGCTGAGGACCAGGTCCTCTTCGAAGTGCAGGTCCTCGGTGAGCGGGGCGTTCGCCTGGGCGATCACGCACTCGATCTCGTCATCGGCCGTGAGGTAGTCGACCTGGTCGGTGACCTGGCCGTCGACGACCTTGCGGTAGGGGGTCTCGATGAAACCGAACGCGTTGATCCGCCCGTAGGAGGCCAGCGAGCCGATCAGGCCGATGTTCGGGCCTTCAGGAGTCTCGATCGGGCACATGCGGCCGTAGTGCGAGGGGTGCACGTCACGGACTTCCATGCCGGCGCGGTCGCGGGACAGGCCGCCCGGGCCCAGCGCCGACAGGCGGCGCTTGTGCGTCAGGCCGGCCAGCGGGTTGTTCTGGTCCATGAACTGGGACAGCTGCGACGTGCCGAAGAATTCCTTGATCGCTGCCACCACGGGGCGGATGTTGATCAGGGTCTGCGGCGTGATCGCCTCGACATCCTGCGTGGTCATGCGTTCGCGGACCACGCGCTCCATGCGGGAGAGGCCCGTGCGGACCTGGTTCTCGATCAACTCGCCGACCGCGCGGATGCGGCGGTTGCCGAAGTGGTCGATGTCGTCGATCTCGACGCGGACGTCGTGGTCGGCGCCGTCGCGCTTGCCCGGGATGGTGGTCTCGCCGGCGTGCAGGGCGACCAGGAACTTGATCATGGCGACGATGTCGTCATTGTTCAGGACCGAGGCGTCCGGATCCGTCAGCGGCTTGTCGATGCCCAGCTTGCGGTTGATCTTGTAGCGGCCGACCTTGGCCAGGTCGTAGCGCTTGGGGTTGAAGTACAGGTTGTCCAGCAGGGACTGGGCAGCCTCGACTGTCGGCGGCTCGCCCGGACGCAGCTTGCGGTAGATGTCCAGGAGGGCTTCTTCCTGGGTCTGTGTGGCGTCCTTCTCCAGCGTGGCGCGGATGGAGTCGTACTCGCCGAAGGTCTCCAGGATCTGGCCCTCGGTCCAGCCCAGGGCCTTGAGCAGCACGGTCACGGACTGCTTGCGCTTGCGGTCGAGGCGGACGCCGACCTGGTCGCGCTTGTCGATTTCCAGCTCGAACCAGGCGCCGCGGGACGGAATGATCTTCGCGGTGAAGATGTCCTTGTCACTGGTCTTGTCGGCGGTCTTCTCAAAGTAGGCGCCCGGCGAGCGGACCAGCTGCGAGACGACGACGCGCTCGGTGCCGTTAATGACGAAAGTGCCCTTGTCGGTCATCAGCGGGAAGTCGCCCATGAACACGGTCTGCTGCTTGATCTCGCCCGTGTTGTTGTTCATGAACTCGGCCTTGACGTACAGCGGCGCGGAGTACGTGGCGTCGCGGTCCTTGCACTCGGCCATGGTGTACTTCGGATCGGCGAACTCCGGCTCCGAGAAGCTCAGGGACATGGTGCCCTGGAAGTCCTCGATCGGGGAGATCTCTTCGAAGATGTCGGCGAGGCCGGAGGTGCCGGCCACACCCTGGCGGCCTTCTTCCTGGGCCTTGGCTACGCGCGCCTTCCAGCGTTCGTTGCCGACCAGCCAGTCGAAGCTGTCGGTCTGAAGGGCGAGCAGATTGGGAACGTCAAGAGGTTCGTGAATCTTGGCGAATGAGAGCCGCCGGGTTGCTCCGTCGTTCGACGAGGCGTCCAGCAGGCTGTTAGCGGTATCGGTATTAGAGGTGCTCGAGGCGACCAAGAGGGATCCTTCCACAGACCTTCAGGCTTGTCCTGCGCTTCCGCACCGCCGGCTCCCCGAATGGGGTCCGGACATCACCTGGATCCGCTATATGATCCTTGCCCGCCGCACGATCTGCAGTTAAACACAGATAGGGCGTGGCGAAGCCCACCGCTATATGAAGGCCAAAGGTTTTGAGGGAAGACGCAAATACTTAGTGTACGGCACCGCGTCGCGGCTTGTCCAACATGCCGGGCAGGCACCAGTCACCGCTCCCCCGCCATCGGGATGCGAGCGGCCTGCGGTGCGAAACGCGGTGCGAAAGGGGCGTCTTCGCGGTTGTCTTCCCCGGGACAACGCCACCAGCATATACCGGCCTGCCGGCAATTTCCGGCCCGCGCTCCAGGCGAGTTGCCCAAACACGGGTAATCTGTGAAGCAGATCATACCCACGGCAGCAGCCATGTGGCCCCTGTTTGCGCAGGCCACAGGCGCGGAAAAGAGGCATCGACACCATGGCCGAGAACAACAGCAGCCGCGACGACGTCGTCATCCTGAACGGCGCACGCACGCCCACGGGACGACTGAACGGCCAGCTCGCGTCCTTCACCGCCGTCCAACTCGGTGGCAAAGCGATCGCCGCGGCGCTGGACCGCTCCGGCGTCGCCCCCGAACAGGTGGACGCGGTCATCATGGGGCACGTCATCCAGGCCGGCGCCGGCCAGAACCCCGCCCGGCAGGCGGCCATCGCCGCCGGACTGGGCTGGAACGTGCCGACCGTGACGATCAACAAGGTTTGCCTCTCCGGGCTGGCCGCCGTCACCGACGCCGCCCGGCTGATCCGCTGCGGCGAGGCGCAGGTGGTGGTGGCCGGCGGGCAGGAGTCGATGACCAACGGCCCGCACCTGCTGCCCGGTTCCCGCCAGGGCTGGACCTACGGCAGCCTGACCGCCCTCGATGCCACCGCCCACGACGGCCTCACCGATGCCTTCGACCACGAGTCGATGGGCGTCTCCACCGAGCGCCGGAACGCCGAGCTGGGCATTCCCCGCGAAGCGCAGGACGAAGTGGCCGCCGCCTCCCACCAGCGCGCCGCCGCCGCCGCCAAGAACGGGGTCTTCGACGACGAGATCGTCCCCGTCGCGGTGCCGCAGCGCAAGGGCGAGGACCTGGTGGTCGACAGCGACGAGGGTGTCCGCCCGCAGACCAGCGTGGAAAGCCTGGCCCCGCTGCGCCCGGCGTTTGCCAAGGACGGCACTATCACCGCCGGCAACTCCTCCCCCCTGTCCGACGGCGCAGCCGCCGTCGTGGTCGCGACCCGCGGCTTTGCCGAGGACAACGGCCTGGACTGGCTCGCCGTCGTCGGCCGTCCGGGGCAGGTGGCCGGACCGGACACCTCGTTGCAGTCGCAGCCGTCCAACGCAATCGCCCAGGCGCTCAAGCGTGCGGGCTGGACCACGGCCGACCTGGACTTCATCGAGATCAACGAAGCCTTTGGGGCCGTGGCGGTTCAGTCGCTGCAGGACCTGGACTACCCGCTGGAGAAGTGCAACATCCACGGCGGGGCCATCGCCTTGGGCCATCCGATCGGCGCCTCCGGCACCCGGCTGGCGCTGACGGCCGCCTTGGAACTGCGCCGGCGCGGCACCGGCAAGGCCGCGGTCTCCCTGTGCGGCGGCGGCGGCCAGGGCGAGGCGCTGCTGCTCTACCGGGACTAGCGGTTCCGGGCGGCCCCCGGCGGCCCGGCCGGGAATACCGGGCGGGCGCCGGGGCTTGAACCGGGCATGAGCAACGACTCCGGTGCCCCTGCCCTGCCGGCCGGCCTGCAGCGTTTCCTGGCCGGCGCCCAAGCCCACTCCCTGAAGGTCGACGTCGCCGAACGCGCCGGCGCCCGCAGCCTCGCGGAGGCCGCGCAGCTGCTGGGCATCGCCGAGGCCGACATCGTCAAGACCCTGGTCATCAAGCACAAGGACGGCTCGTTCCTGTTCGCCCTCATCCCCGGCGACCGGCAGATCTCCTGGCCCAAGCTCCGCTCGCTGCTGGGGGTCAACAAACTTTCGCTGCCGCACGCCGATGTTGCCTACACGGCAACGGGATACCGGCGCGGCACCATCACCCCGCTGGGCAGCAGCACGGCCTGGCCGGTGTACGCCGACGAGTCCATCCGCGGCCGGCGGATATCGCTGGGCGCCGGGGAACACGGTTACTCCGCCTTCGTCGACGCCGATGCGCTGACCTCCGCGCTCGGCGCCACCGTCGCCGACATCTCCGACCCGGCCTGAGCCCGCCGGGCCCGGCCTGCGGCGTCCGGCCCGCACAGCACAAAGCCCCGCCGCCCGGTGGGGCGGCGGGGCTTTGCAGAAGCTAAAGAGAGCTTACTTGAGGGTGACGGTCGCGCCGGCAGCCTCGAGAACTTCCTTGGCCTTGTCGGCGGCTTCCTTGGTGGCGCCTTCGAGGACGGCCTTCGGAGCACTGTCGACCAGGTCCTTGGCTTCCTTGAGGCCCAGGGAGGTCAGCGCGCGGACTTCCTTGATCACTGCGATCTTCTTGTCGCCGGCAGCTTCGAGGACGACGTCGAACTCGGTCTGCTCCTCAGCAGCGGCTTCGCCGGCGCCGCCGGCTGCGGGGCCCGCAACGGCAACGGCTGCAGCGGTGACGTCGAAGGTCTCCTCGAACAGCTTGACGAACTCGGAGAGCTCGATGATGGTCAGTTCCTTGAAAGCTTCAATGAGCTCTTCGTTGGTGAGCTTCGCCATGGTTGGCGTCCTTCCTGATAGGTGATGCGGCTGGTGTGTCCGCACCAAGAGTTGGTTGGTGAAGAGTCTTACTGCTCTTCGGCGGCAGCCTCGGCCGGGGCCTCGGTTGCTTCGGCAGCGGGAGCTTCGGCTTCGGCAGCTTCGGCCGGAGCTTCGGCAGCGGCGCCGCCGTTCTCCTCCTGCTTGATGCGCAGCGCATCGAGGGTGCGGGCCAGTGCGGACATCGGCGCCTTGAGGACACCGGCGACGCGGGCCAGCTGGTGCTCGCGGGATTCGAGAGCGGCCAGCGCAGCAACGGCGGTTGCATCCAGGGCCTTGCCCTCGAAGATACCGGTCTTGATGATGAGCTGCGGGTTGGACTTTGCGAAATCCGTCAGGGACTTGGCGGCTGCAACGGCGTCACCCTTGATGAAGGCGATAGCAGTGGGTCCGGAAAGCTGGCCTTCGAACGCGTCGATGCCGGCTTCCTTGGCTGCAATGCCAGTCAGGGTGTTCTTGACGACCGAGAACTTGGTGTCCTGGCCGAGAGAAACACGCAGCTCCTTGAGCTGTGCAACGGTAAGCCCGCGGTATTCGGTTAGGACTGCAGCGCTGGATTCCTTGAAATCGCTGGTGATTTCTTCAACGGCTGCCACCTTGGTTGGCGTTGCCATAACCCTCCTTCCGGGGAATAGTGCCGGTGGTTCGGGTCGCACGCATAAAAAACGCCCCATGCAGGCGCACGGGGCTTGGTTCCCGCACCGGAGTTACGGCGGCGGGGCAATGCTTCGTTCACCTGCGCAGGCCGTCCCGGGCATGGGACTTTCGGTTGAAAACGTAGAGGATTTCAACGACCGACGGTCTTTGGTTCTTCAAGGTTACGGGATCCTGCCGCCGGACGCCAAATCGGCGGCCCGCAGCCGCGCCCACGGCCGCACTCCCGGATGGGTCAGCCGGCGGCCGACCGCAGCGCGGAGGCTCTTGCCGGGCCGGCGGCATCGCCGTCGAGGTCGTCCTGGACCTGGTCCACGTGGTCCTCCATCGCCCGGCGGGCTCCGTCGGCGTCCCCGCTTTCGACGGCGGCGAGTACCCTGCGGTGCATGGCGAGGGTGCGGGTGCGCACGGCCTGCGCCCCAAATGCTTCCCGCCGCGCATCGGCCAGCACCCGGCCCATCGGCACGAAGACCGCCGGAAAGAGGATATTGCCGGACGCCTTGAGGACCCCCGTGTGGAACAGCCGGTCGGCTTCGACGAAGGCATCCGCGTCACCCGCGGTGTCCGCGGCGGCCATCGACTCCAGCTCCCCGCGCAGCAACTCCAGGTCCGCAGCGGTGCGGCGGAGCGCAGCCAGCGCGGCGGCCCCGGACTCGACCAGGCGCCGCACTTCGAGCAACTGCCGCGAGGCGGCGGAGTCGCTCATGCTGTGCGCCGCGGCGCGGACGACGGCCTCGACCGAGGTCCACGACCCGGGCGGATTGATAAAGGTGCCGCGGCCCCGCTGGATGCTGATCACGTTCATCGCCCGCAGCATGGTGAGGGCTTCCCGGACAGTCAGCCGGCTGACCTGCGACCGGGCGGCGATCTCGGCTTCGGTGGGCAGCGCGTCGCCGGGCGCCATCCGGCCGGCGATGATCTGCTCCAGCAGGTCTTCCGCCACCGTGTCAACCAGCGTCCTGCGTTCCATCGGCCCTCCCGCCACACCCGGCAGCATGCCGGCGCGCTGACATCGTAACCGCGACTTCCGGTTACCGGCGCGTAGCATGACGCGCCGGCGACATGTGTACGAACACGTCCGGTACGCCGTCACGCGGCGCGGGCCGGGCGGGTCTCCCCGGCCTGCGGCCCCGGACGCAGCTTCTTCTGCCAGGCGGCCTCGTACCCCGCCGGCGCGAAGCCGAGGGCGGTGTTGATGTCCAGCATGTGGCTGTTTTCGTCGGCGTTCCAGGTGTAGAGCCGGCGCCCCTGCGGCCACGCCTCCGCCACCCGCTGCAGGTTGCGGGCCTTGATCCACAGGCCCAGGCCGTGGCCGCGGTGGGCCCGCAGCACCAACGTGTCCTCCTGGAAGACCACCTCGGGCTGCTCCGGGAAGAATTCCAGCACCGTATGGCCCACCAGCCGGCCGCTGGGCACATGCCCGGCCGCGACCACCAGGCAGCGGCCGCCCTTGCGCCGCAGCTCCTCCTCATGGTGGCGGACGCGGGCGGCATCCCACGCCTCTTCCTCGTAGTCCAGGTCACCCAGCGGGACGTCGGTGCTCATCCGCTGCCGCAGGGCCGCGTACTGGTCCACCCAGTCCGGCGGGCAACTGTCGGCCCACTCGACCAGGCGGTAGTCCGCGCCGGCCTTCCCGGCAGCCGCCGACGCGTGGGCCGCCAGACTGTCCTGGTCGGCGGGGAGCGGCATCCTGCTGCATCGCTCCACCTGTTCGAGCCGGAAGCCGCCGGCCAGCGCGAAGCGCACGGCCGGCGCGGACGCCGGCAGGGCCCCGGACCCGGTCCCCGGCCGGAGCATGTCCGGGCCTCCTGGATCGAATCCGGCAGGATGTTCGCTCCAGGCCTGCAGGGTGGTCCGGCCCCGGCGGGCGGCGCAGGCCTCGGCTTCGGCCAGCAGCCTGCTTCCCACGCCCCGACGCCGGTAGTCGGGATGTACGGCCACAAAGACGTACCCGTTGCGCGGGTTGTCCCGCAGCGACAGCTCGAGCAGGGCGCGCCCGACGTGCCGGTCCCCGTCCCTGGCCGCCCAGAGATACGTCACCGAGTAGTCGTTCGGCCGCGCCCCCTCGAGCCTCACTGCCGGGCTCACCCAGAAATCGTTGTTGCCCCAGATCAGCCCGTTGACCAGGTTGGCCAGCTCGGCGGAGGCGGCAAAGTCCGCACCGCCCGGGCCCTGAAGGGCGGGCGGGATCGGCAGCGGCGCGATCGTGATCGAGGTCGTGGGCATGCGTGCTCCTCGGCGCGAGGCAGTGATTGAGTAGTGCCAATCACACTACTGCATCCCGCCGCGCCGCACTATCTCCCGCTTAAACGGGCTATGGCCGCAGCATCTGCTGCGGCCATAGCCGAAGTGTCCGCCGTTGCCGGCGAACCTGAAGTCCCGGTTAGGCCTCCACGGCCACCTTGGTGACGTTCGGGTCCACGGAGATGCCCGGGCCGAAGGTGGTGGTGATGGTGGCCTTCGCGATGTACCGGCCCTTGGAGGCCGAGGGCTTCAGGCGCAGCACCTCTTCCAGGGCGGCGGCGTAGTTCTCCACCAGCTTGTTGGCGTCGAAGGACACCTTGCCGATGATGAAGTGGAGGTTGGCGTGCTTGTCGACGCGGAAGTCGATCTTGCCGCCCTTGATGTCGTTGACGGCCTTGGTAACGTCCGGGGTCACCGTTCCGGTCTTCGGGTTCGGCATCAGGTTGCGGGGGCCGAGGACCTTGCCCAGGCGGCCGACCTTGCCCATCAGTTCCGGGGTCGCCACGGCGGCGTCGAAGTCGGTCCAGCCGCCCTGGATCTTTTCGATCAGGTCGTCGGAGCCAACGAAGTCGGCGCCCGCGGCGATAGCGGCCTCGGCCTTGTCGCCGGTGGCGAAGACCAGCACGCGGGCGGTCTTGCCGGTGCCGTGCGGCAGGTTCACCGTGCCGCGGACCATCTGGTCTGCCTTGCGCGGGTCGACGCTGAGGCGGAAAGCCACCTCGACGGTCGCGTCGAACTTGGACGGGTTGGTCTCCTTGGCGAGAGTGATTGCCTCGACCGGGGCGTAAACCTTGTCCGCCTCGATCTTGGCTACAGCTGCCTCATATGCTTTGCTGCGCTTTGCCATCTGCTTTTTCTCCTTGTGCAGTTGTGGTCTGCGGACCGCGCCCGGCCCTGCCACAACGACGGCGGTGTTCCCACCTGTGGCGAGCTGTGTCGCCGTCGTTTTGTGAATTGTCTTGGTGAAGGCCTTGCTGGACATCTGTCCTGCGGCCTCCGGGTTGAGGGTGTTTAGCCCTCCACCTCGATGCCCATGGAACGGGCGGTGCCGGCGATGATCTTGGCGGCAGCCTTGATGTCGTTGGCGTTGAGGTCAGCCATCTTGGTGCCGGCGATCTCATCGACCTGCGCCTGGGTCAGCTTCGCAACCTTGTTGGTGTGCGGGGTAGCCGAACCCTTCTGCACGCCTGCGGCCTTCTTGATCAGCTCGGCGGCCGGCGGGGTCTTGGTGATAAAGGTGAAGGAACGGTCTTCGTAGACCGTGATTTCAACCGGGATCACGTTTCCGCGCTGGGATTCCGTGGCGGCGTTGTACGCCTTGCAGAATTCCATGATGTTGACACCGTGCTGACCAAGCGCCGGACCGATCGGCGGGGCCGGGTTGGCGGCGCCTGCCTGGATCTGGAGCTTGATGAGGCCGGTGACCTTTTTCTTGGGGGCCATATCGGGTCCTTCTCTCACATTACGTACCGGCGGCACAGGAGCGTGCCGGCGGTGGTTGGCCGCCATGGCTTGGCGGCCGGCCGTGCGGATTCGGACAAAGCGGGTCCGTATCCGCACGAAGTCTTGGTTAGTGGATCTTGGTGACCTGGCTGAACGAGAGCGTCACCGGGGTTTCGCGCTCGAAGATGGTCACCAGCACCACCAGCTGCTGGGATTCCGGCTTGATTTCGGAAATCGTTGCCGGCAGCGTCTCGAACGGCCCGTCGTTGACGGTGACGGACTCGCCGACCTCGAAGTTGACGGTGATCGGCGTGCTCGGTGCCGTCGACTTGCCCGCAGCCTTGCCGCCGGCTTCCGTCTTGGTGCCCGTGATGGTGTGCTCCAGCATGGAAGCAACTTCCTTCAGGCTCAGCGGCACCGGGTTGTGGGCGTTGCCGACGAACCCGGTCACGCCGGGGGTGTGGCGGACGGCGCCCCATGAGGCGTCGGTCAGGTCCATCCGGACCAGCACGTAACCCGGGATGCGCACGCGCTTGACCAGCTTGCGCGTGGTGTTCTTGATCTCCACGACCTCTTCCATCGGGACCTGGATCTCGTAGATAAAGTCTTCCATGTTCAGGGTCTGGATGCGGGTCTCCAGGTTGACCTTCACACGGTTTTCGTAGCCGGCGTAGGAGTGGATGACGTACCAGTCGCCGGGCTGGCGGCGCAGCTTGGCCCGGAAGGCTTCGAGGGCTTCCTCTTCGGTCTGCTCAACCTCTTCGGCTTCTTCGGCCGGCCCGGTCTCCTCCGGGGCCCCGTCGGCGGCCTCGGCTTCGGTCAGGTCCGCCTCGGCGGCGGCTTCGGCGGCCTCGTCGAGGACGGGGGCGTCGTCGGCGGCCTGGTCAAGCTCGCTCGCCAGATCGGCACCGGCAGCCTCTTCTGCGGCGTCAACGCCAAAAGCCGGCACCTCGTCGGTGCCGGTCCCGGTAACCTGCTCGTCGGCTTCCAGCTCCGCGTTCTCTTCGGAGTTCTGGGCTTCGAGTTCCTGGTCGGACACTTAGCTTCCTGCTTTCTTCTTCAGCTCACTTGACTCGCGGCGGCTTTGCGCCGTCGTCGTATCCATCCGTACGGCTGCCGCAACGCGGACGTTACTGTTCGGGTATGCCGTCTCCGAAGACGAAGAACGCGCCCTGGCCGAAAACCAGATCCAGTGCCGTGACGATCAACATCATGACCGCCACAAAAGCGATCACCACCAGCGTGTAGTTCAGCAATTCCTTGCGGGTCGGCGTGACGACCTTTTTGAGTTCGGCAACGACCTGGCGGACAAACAAAATGATCCGGGCGAAGAGACCGCGCTTCTCGGTCTTTCGTCCGGTGGGGCGTCCCTGGGGACTGCTGGAAGACGTATCGGTCAACCTGGCCTCACTCATTCTGTCCGGTGTCCGGCCCCCGGACGGCCTCGGCCGGCCTGGACCGCTGCTTCGTGCTGGGATGCTGAACTGCTGCAGTCTATGTCTGCGGCGGTTCTGCGCAGGGCAGACAGGACTCGAACCTGCAACCTGCGGTTTTGGAGACCGCTGCGCTACCAATTGCGCCACTACCCTATGGAGCCGAATACCGCCGGATGCCCCGCCGCGCGGGCATGGAACATCATGGCGTTTTCAACACCGAAGATCCAGTTTACGCCAGCGATGCGCCGACGTCGAACCGAACCCCGTTTGCCGCCCACAAGGCGACTGATCCATTATGCAACATTTCCGCCGGCCCGCTGACCAAGGGGCCGTGCGGGCACCCGGCAACGGGCCGTACCTCCGACGGGCTGCACCCGGACTCGGCCTGCACCTAGACTAGGGAACAGTCCTACACGCTACTGAAGACGGGAACACCATGCCTGCCAACGCCCGCGTCTCCCGGCGCATTGCGTCCATCGCCGAATCCGCCACCCTCGCCGTCGATGCCAAGGCAAAAGCGCTGAAGGCTGCCGGGCGCCCGGTGATCGGCTTCGGGGCGGGCGAACCGGACTTCCCGACCCCGGACTACATCGTGGAGGCCGCCATCGAGGCCGCGCGCCAGCCGCGCTTCCACCGCTACTCCCCCGCCGGCGGCCTGCCCGAACTGAAGCAGGCCATCGCGGACAAGACGCTGCGCGATTCCGGCTACCGGGTGGACCCGGCCCAGGTGCTGGTGACCAACGGCGGCAAGCAGGCCGTGTACGAATCCTTCGCCACCTTGTTGGATCCGGGCGACGAGGTCCTGGTCCCCACGCCGTTCTGGACCACCTACCCCGAGGCGATCCGGCTGGCCGGCGGCGTCCCGGTGGAGGTCTTCGCCGGGCCGGAGCAGGGCTATCTGGTCACCGTCGACCAGCTCGAAGGCGCGCTGACCGACAAAACCAAGGTGCTGCTCTTCGTCTCCCCGTCCAACCCGACCGGTGCCGTCTACCAGCCGGAACAGGTTGCCGAGATCGGCCGGTGGGCCGCGTCCAAGGGCCTGTGGGTCATCACCGACGAGATCTACGAGCACCTCACCTACGACGGCGTGCCCTTCACCTCCATCGCGACGGCCGCGCCGGAGCTGGGCGACAAAGTCGTCATCCTCAACGGCGTGGCCAAGACCTACGCCATGACCGGCTGGCGGGTGGGCTGGATGATCGGCCCGAAGGACGTGGTCAAGGCCGCCACCAATATGCAGTCCCACGCCACCTCCAACGTGGCCAATGTGTCCCAGATGGCGGCGCTGGCCGCCGTGTCCGGACCGCTGACCGCGGTGGACGAGATGAAGGTTGCCTTCGACCGGCGCCGCAAGGCCATGGTCGAGGGCCTGAACGCCATCGCCGGCGTCGAATGCCCGACGCCGGAGGGCGCGTTCTACGCCTACGCCGACGTCCGCGGGCTGCTGGGCAAGGAATTCCCGACGGCGGACGGCACCATCCGTCCGGCGACCTCCGCCGAGCTCGCCTCGCTGATCCTCGACGAGGTCGAGGTCGCCGTCGTTCCCGGCGAGGCCTTCGGGCCGTCCGGCTTCGTGCGGTTGTCCTACGCCCTTGGCGACGAAGACCTGGCCACCGGCGTCGGCCGGCTGCAGGATTTCCTGGCGAAGGCCAAGTAGCCGCCCGAAACGGTGCCGGCCGGACTGCCCAGGGGCAGCCCGGCCGGCCGTGGCGTTCCGGCTACTTTTCCGGCTGGGACTGGTGGGCCGGATTGCCGTGGAACGGCGGCACGACCCGTGGGCCCGAGGTTTCCGGCTGCGCCGCGGAGCCGCCTTGGCTTCCGCCGACCTCGGGCATGTCCGGCACCGTGGTGCCGCTTGGCTCTGCTCCGGCACGCAACTCCTCGAGCCGGCGCTCAAGGACCTGGACGACCGGGAGCCGGTTTCCATGCTCCCGCTCGTAGGTCAGGAGCTCCGTCATTCCCTGCTCGTCCAGCCCGGTGATCCGGGTCGGGAGCGTGCCCAGGGGTATGTGGTCGTAGTCCGGCAGCGGAAGTTCGTCGTGCCGTGGGGAGTCGGTCATGAATCCTCCTGCGCTCGTCGGTCCTGACAGTTCCCCCAAGCTACCACCGGCGCCTGGGGGTACGACAGGGCCCGGTGCCCCTGCTATAGGATCCGGCGGTCAACAGCCCAGCGGGTCAGTTCGTGCCGGGAGGACAGCTGGAGCTTGCGCAGCACGGACGAGACGTGCGTTTCGACGGTCTTAATGGAGATGAACAGTTCCTTGGCTACTTCCTTGTACTGGTAGCCGCGGGCGATGAGCCGCATGACCTCCAGTTCGCGCGCGGAGAGCTTGTCCAGTTCGTCGTCAACGTTGGCTACGGCTGCGGTGCCGAAGGCGTCCAGGACGAACCCGGCCAGCCGCGGCGAGAAGGCAGCGTCGCCTCCGGCCACGCGCTCCACGGCGTCGGATATTTCGGCGCCGGAGATTGTCTTGGTGACGTACCCGCGGGCGCCGGCCCGGATGACGGTGACGACGTCTTCGGCGGAGTCGGACACGCTCAGCGCCAGGAATTTGGTCTCCGCCAGCAGGTCGGCGCAGCCCGCGACAACCTCGGCCCCGCCGCCGCCCCTGCCTCCGGGCAGGTGCACGTCCAGGAGGACGACCGCGGGCCGCTGCTCGTGGATGGCCGCGATCGCTTGCTCCACGGTCGCGGCCTCGGCGACCACCTCGATCCGCCCGTCCAGGTCCGCTTTCAAGCCGGAACGGAAGATGGCGTGGTCGTCGACGACGACCACGCGGATGGGTTCGGTCACGATGCGGTTCCTTCCTGGGGGTGCTGCAGGCTGAGATGGACTTCGGTGCCGCTGCCGGTGTTGCGGATTTTTGCCTGGCCGCCGTGCCGCTCCATCCGGCCGATCAGTGATTCGCGCACGCCCATCCGGTCCGGCGGCACGGCGGCGGGCTCGAACCCGGGACCGCGGTCCCGGACGAAGATTTCGCTGCTGCCCGGCGTGCATTCAACGTAGACGGAGATGGGGCCGCCGGCGTGCTTCGCCGCGTTCTGCACCGCCTCCCGGGTGGCATGCACCAGGACCTCGTGCCGGTCGGTCATGTCGCTGTCGCCCACGGCGACGACGTCCACGGGATGCCCGTAGGCGTCTTCGATTTCCGCGGCCACCGCCTTCACGCGGTCCACCAGGTTGCCCTCTTCCTGCCGCCTGTCCCGGTAGAGCCATTCGCGCAGTTCCCGTTCCTGGGCGCGGGCCAACCGGGTGACGTCGTGTTCCGAACCGGCGCGGTTCTGGATCAGGGCGAGCGTCTGCAGCACCGAATCGTGCAGGTGCGCGGCGATCTCCGCGCGTTCGGTTTCCCGGATCCGGCCGGAGCGTTCCGTCTCCAGGTCCCGCCAGTACTTCAGCACCCACGGCGCCAAAACCAGCAGGACCCCGGCCAGGACGGCCAGCGAGGCAAACAGCGTGGGCCACATGGCCTCCCAGGTAATCGAACCGGACACCATGGTGACGATGCCGGCCACCACCAGGACCAGCCCGGCCAGCAACCGCACGGCGCCTTGCGCCCCGGTCGCCCCGGCGCGGTCCATCAGGCCGCTGCGCCGGGAATCATCCAGCTGCATCCACGCGATCACCGCGCCGGCCGCGATGGCGAGGACCGGCAGCCAGGTCCCCCACGGCAGGTTGATGCCCGCCAGTTGGGCGACGACGGCGCCGCCCGCGAGGACCAGGGCCGCGCCGATCAGGATTTCCTTGCCGCCGCCGCGCTGCATCAGCCGCGGGGCGCCGACCGCGGCCTGCGGAAGCGCTCCGGGTTGCCCGCCCGGGCGGCGCGGGGGCGGGCCGGGCTGCGCGACGGGGCGGCCCACCGGCAGGCCGGCCGCCTGCACGACCGGCCGGCCGTTCCCCTCCTGGCCGGGACGGGGCGGGCCGAATCCCCGTGCGAAGTTCTCGGCGATGCCGCGGGGATTGAAGGCGCGCTCGGCTGCCAGGGCCTCGTCGGCCGCGGTCGGCACCAGCAGCCAAAGCCAGACATAGAGCAGCACACCCGCTCCCCCGGCGATCGCCAGGACCACCATGCCGACCCGGACGATCCCGACCGAGGTGCCCAGGTGCCGGGCCAGGCCGGTACACACGCCCGCGATAATGCGGTCCTCGGTGGAGCGGACGAGTGGTTCTCTCATGGGTCAATCCAAGCACGCGCGGGCGCACCCGACCTACCGGGTGGCGCCGAATCAGGGGAACCCGGCCGGCCGGTCAGGGAAGGGTCAGGGTGGCACCCCATAGAGGAGCGGGCTGCCGGTTGGAATGATCAAACCATGACCTCACACGCACCGAGCCCGTCGGATAACGACGGCAGCGACCGAACAGACGAACCGGACCAGCAACCGGCAGTTCCCGAATCCGGGCAGGAATCCGCCCCGGCAGCGCCCCAGGCGCCCGTTCCCGACGAGCCCCGGACCGTCCAGGCGGCAGAGGACGACGACGCACCCGCCAATCCGACCCAGCCCATCCTTCCGGGCACCAACCCCACCCTGCCGCTGGGCGCGGGCCACCACGATCCCGGCTACGCAAACGCGGCCGGGGCCGACGGGACCGGTTACGCCGGCCGTGACGGAGGCGGCGGCAACTTCCCGCCGCCTCCGGGCAGCGCCGGCGCTTACCCCCCGCCGCCCGCCGGCGGCTTCCCCGCGCACAGCAACGCGTTCTTCAGCTGGTTCCGCAACCTCGGCGTTTCCCGCGGGCAGGACCGCTGGATCGGCGGGGTGGCCTCCGGCGTCGCACACCGGATCGGGCTGGACCCGATCCTGGTCCGCGGGCTGTTCATCCTGCTCGCCGTCTTCGGCGGCATCGGCGTGCTGCTCTACGGCGTGGCCTGGGCCCTGCTGCCCGAGCCGGACGGCCGGATCCATGCGGAAGAAGCCGGCCGCAGCAACTGGACGGCAGGCATGACCGGCGCGGTGATCTTCACGGCCCTCGGCGTGTTCAGCCGCCCGTTCAGCTGGATCTTCGGGTTCAACAACGACGGCGGCTGGGGCTTCGGCGGCTTCGTCTGGGCCGTGATCTGGCTGGGCGCGGTGGGGTTCTTCATCTACTGGCTCGCCACGCGCAACAAGGCAGGCGCACCGGATTCGGCACCGACCGGAGCGGACGGCTTCCCGCCTGCGCCGGCCACCGGCAGCGGTACCTCCGCCTACTACGGCGCCCCCGGCACCTCCGGCACCACCGGCGCCGCCTACGGTTCGACGCCGGCTTCCGCGACCGGATACGGCAACGCGGGCCACGGCGGCCAGCAGGGCCCGCCGCGGCAGGCCTATCCGCAGCCGCGCCCGTATCCCCAGCCCGCGCCGCGGCCCTACAAGCCCGCCCCCCGCGGCCCCTCGGGTGCGGCCATCGCCCTGACCCTGGGCGCCGCCATGCTGGCCGCCGGCGTGGTCCTGGGGCTCAACGCGCTGGAATTCGTTGAGCTGGGCCGGAATGTCGTGCCCGTCGCCATCGCCGCGGCGCTGGTCGTGATCGGCATCGGCGTCGTGGTGCTGGGCGCCGTCGGCCGAACCTCCGGCGTCCTCGGTTTCCTGGCCGCGGTGGGACTGGTCCTGGCGCTGGCCTTCTCCGCGGGAACGCAGTGGACGGCCTCCAACTACGCCATCGCCTCCAGCCGCACCTGGACCTCGACCGCGACCCCGGCCCAGGGTGACGGCTACAGCGTCGTGGCCGGCGACGGCACCGTGGACCTGCGCGCCGTCTCCGGTTCCCGTTTCGGCGGCCCGGTCGTCGTCCCGGTCAACGCCGTGGCCTCCTCCATCACCGTCATCATCCCCGACGACGTCCCGGTGAAGGTGGAAACGCAGATGGCGCTGGGCAACGTCGAATACGTCACCGGCGCGGACAGCGGCCGGCAGTCCGGGTTCTGGCAGCCGGGAAGCTACACCATCAACGACGACGGCGGAGCGCCGGAAATCGTCCTGGCCGTCCGGGGCGTGGCCAGCAACGTCGACATCGTGACCGTCAGCGAACTGGAGGAAATCCGATGAGCAGCCAACTGAACCGCGACCAGGATCGCCGTCCCCGCGTCGGCACCATCATCTGGGGCTTGATCGCCGTGGCCGTCGGCCTGCTGGTGCTCGCCGGGACCTGGTGGGACATCAGCTTCAACTGGGCCTACGTGATGATCGCCCTGCTGATCGGCTCCGGCATCGCCCTGGTGGTCGCCGGCGTCCTGAGCGCCACCCGCAACCGGGACCGCTAACCCGGGACCGCCAGCCCAAGGACCGACAGGACCACACCCCCACCCAGACCGACAACGAAGGCGGCCCGCGCCACCCGCGCGGGCCGCCTTCGACGAACCGGCAGTGACAACAGCTCCCGAACACGAAAGCATGGTGCCATGGATACCTTCTACCGAGTGCTCCGCTCCAGCCCCGTCCGCCGCGGCCCCGACCGCTGGGTCGCCGGCATTTGCGGCGGCATCGCCGCCAGGTTCGGCTGGGACGTGATGTGGGTGCGGATCGCCACCTTGCTGGTCTTCCTGTTCCCCGGCGTCGGCATCGGCACCTACCTGGTGTTGTGGCTGCTGCTGCCGAAGTACGACGGCAGCATCGCGCTGGAGAAGCTGCTCGCCCGCAAATCCTGATCCGCTGTCCACCGGCCGGAGGACAAGAGAGTCGGCAGGACGGACGTTCCGGCCACGGTAGGGGCGAAACGGTCCTGGCTGGTCTCCCGGCTGCGCTCGCCCGCGCCGCCGGCGCTGTCGGCCCGGGAGACCGAGGTGCTGGGGGCCGTGGCCGACGGCCTGAGCAACCCGGAAATCGCCGCCCGGCTGTTCATCGCCGAGACCACGGTGAAGAAGCACCTGCTGCGGATCTTCGCCAAGCTCGACGTCGACGACCGCACGCGCGCCGTCGTCGTCGCCATGCAGCACGGCCTGCTGCCCGCCTGAGGCGCCGTCCCGCCCGGCAGGGCTCCCCGCCGCCGGAGCCGCTCGCGGCCGGAATGACTCGGGCCCCGGTTCCTGCATAGGATTGAGGCGGGCTCAATGGGGTGCTCGCGCCGACCGGCCAGCAACCGAGAAGGAGTACCCATGAGGATTGGCATCATGACCAGCGGCGGGGATTGCCCCGGCCTGAATGCAGTGATCCGCGGCATCGTGCTCAAGGGCATCACCGCGCACGGGCACGAGTTTGTCGGCTTCCGCGACGGCTGGCGCGGCGTGCTGGAGGGCGACATCATGGAACTGCCGCGGCACCAGGTGCGCGGCATCTCCAAGCAGGGCGGCACGATCCTGGGCACCTCGCGCACCAACCCGTTCGAGGGCCCCAACGGCGGGCCGGAGAAGATCCAGCAGACGCTGGACCGGCTGGGCGTGGACGCGGTGATCGTGATCGGCGGCGAGGGCACCCTGGCCGGCGCCTACCGGCTCACCCAAAGCGGGCTGAAGATCGTCGGCGTGCCCAAGACCATCGACAACGATCTGGAAGCCACCGACTACACCTTCGGTTTCGACACCGCGGTGCAGATCGCCACCGAGGCGATCGACCGGCTGCGCACCACCGGCGAATCGCACCACCGCTGCATGATCGCCGAGGTGATGGGCCGCAACGTGGGCTGGATCGCGCTGCACGCGGGCATGGCCACCGGCGCGCACGCCATCCTGATCCCCGAGCAGAGCGTGAGCATGGACCAGGTATCCGACTGGGTGCTGCACGCGCAGAAGCGCGGCCGCGCGCCGCTGGTGGTGGTGGCCGAGGGCTGGGTGCCCGACGGCGAACTGGGCCCGCACGCCGAGCGCGGCGTGGACAGTTTCGGGCGGCCGAGGCTCGGGGGCATCGGCGAGCGGCTGGCCCCCGAACTGGAGGCCCGCACCGGGATCGAAACCCGCGCCACCACGCTGGGGCACATCCAGCGCGGCGGGGTCCCCTCCGGCTACGACCGCGTGCTGGCCACCCGCCTGGGCATGGCAGCCGTGGACTCGGTGGTGGAGAAGCGCTGGGGATCCATGGTGGCACTGAAGGGCACGGACGTCGTGCACGTGGGCTTCGAGTCGGCGCTGAACAATCTAAAAACCGTCCCCCAGCATCGTTACGACGAGGCAAGGGTTCTCTTCGGCTAAGCGTTCAGTAGTGTGGCAGGTATGCGATTGGACGCAGGGACGGCTGACATTGTGCTGCTGGCGTGGGCGCGGTTGCTCGGATTCTCCGACAACGCCTTCACCGCGGCCGGCGACCGGCTGACCAGGATCAACGAGGACGCCGGGACGCTCACCTTCGTGCGCTTGTTCGGCCGCTCAGCGCTGGTGGGACCGGAATGGGCCCTCGCCGCGGCCGCCCGGTACTCGGACGACGACCTGGCCGAACACCAGACGCTGATGCTGCTGAGCCGGGAGCACGGCGGGCACGGGCTGGGCAAGGCCGTGCTGTCTTACGCCGAAGACCTGCCGGTGGTCCAGCCCGAACGGGAGGCCCTGGTGTCCACCGCGGGCAGCGACGTCGCCCGGCTGGAAGACAGGTGCCCGCCCGATGACACGCACGAAGCGGCGCTGGCCGGCATGGACAAGTCGTTCGTGCTGCTGGACGGCAGCACCCCGATGGCCGGCGCCGGCTACCAGGAGTGGCAGCAGATCCTCGGCCACGTTGGCGTGCTGACCGCCCCCGCCTACCGGCGCCGCGGAGCCGGCGCGTTGATCGCGGCGATCGCCGGCCACGAGGCGCTCTCCTCCGGACTCATTCCGCAGTGGCGCTCGCACGAAGAGAACAGGGCCTCCCGCGCGCTGGCCGCGAGCCTGGGATTCTGGGACGCGGGCACGCAGACCTCGGTGATTCTGCAGAAGCGGAACTGACGACTGCGGCTTAGCGCGGCGGGCGCAGGAACCCGGTCTGGCGGCCGACCACCTGGCCGGCATCGGGAGTGACAATCACTTCCTGGGCGGCGTCGTAGCTCTCGCCGTCGTCCAGCACGGTCAGCTGCGCCTGCGGATCGACCGAGCGCTTGACCACGGCCAGCGCAATCGGTCCCATCTCGTAGTGTTGCGCCGCGGACGTGACCGCCCCGACGCGCTTGTCGCCGAGCATCACGTCGCTGCCCGGGACCGGCAGCGTGTGCTGCGAGCCGTCCAGCTGCAGGAACACCAGCCGGCGCGGCGGGCGGCCCAGGTTGTGCACGCGGGCGATGGTTTCCTGGCCCTTGTAGCAGCCCTTCTCCAGGTGCACGGCGGTGCGGATGAGGTCCAGTTCGTGCGGGATGGTCTTCTCGTCGGTCTCCGCCCCGACCCGTGGCCGCCACGCGGCGATCCGCAGCGCCTCGGCGGCCCAGACCCCGGCCAGCTGCAGCCCGGAGACGGCCGCTTCCAGGTCGGCCGCCGGCAGCAGGTATTCGTACCAGGACCGTTCCAGGCCGGGGTGCTTGGGTTCCTCGATGCCGGTGTAGGCATAGCCGCCGGCACCGATCTGCGGCCACGGATCCTGCCACACGAGGCGCCCCTCGAAGGCCGGGACCGGCCTGACCGAACCCACCACGGCCCAGTCGGCGGAGACATCGGCAACCTCTACCCGCAGCATGAACTTCATTCTGTCCAGCCATGCGGCCAGCGGCGCCGCCTCGAAGGATTCGACGATCAGCCAGGTGCGTTCGCCGTCGTCGACGATGCGGGCGTCGTATTCGATCCGGCCCTGCACGGTGAGCAGCAGCGCTTCGCTGGACTGGCCCGGCTTCAGGTTCAGCAGCAGCTGCGAGGAGAGCGTGTTCAGCCAGCTCAGCCGGTCTTCGCCGGCCACCGTCACCACCCCGCGGTGGGAAAGGTCCGTGACGGCCTCGCCGCGGGCCAGGGCGCGCTGTTCGCGCAGCGGGTCGGAGTAGTGGGCGGCGACGCCGGCGTCGGCCCCGGAGGCTTCGACGGCGCCGTGTTGCAGGAGCAAAGGGCTGCGGTAGGTCATACCGGCGTCAACTCCCGGCGGCCGTGCCAAATTCCCTCCCCGGTCAGGCGCGCTTGGCCAGGATCGCCGAGGCGTGCGGGGCCAGGTCCTTGCCCTTGGCCTCGGCCACGTCCCAGCGCCAGTAAAGATCGTTGTTGACCAGGCCGAAGATGCGCGTGGCCGCACTGTAGTCCTTGGACTGCGAACCGCGCATCACCATGTCGGTGCTCAGCTGCACGCGGGGGCCCTTGATCTGCCCGTAGTAGAGCTCGGAGATACCGCCCGGGTGCACGATGGTCGCGGTGATATCGAAGCCGCCGTCGGCGTTGCGCAGCTCTTCGACCTCGTCCGCGGACTTCAGGGCCGGCACGATTTCGGCGGGGACCAGGCCCGGCCCGACGTCGGCGTCGTTGAGCTTGCGGTCCAGTGCCCAAAAGCCGGTTTCCACGGACAGCGGGCGCAGCCGGTTGCCATCCTCGTCGGTCAGCCAGCTCTCGGCGGTGTACTGCAGGTAGGGCAGGCCGTTCTGCGTGAACGTGGCCTTCTGGACGAAATGTTCGTCCCCCTCCTCGCCCGCACCCAACCGGCCGGCACCTTCCCAGGTACCCAGCAGCCAGGACAGCGGCACCAGTTCCGGGGTCAGCTCCGTCGGGAGTTCAATCGGCATCGTTAAGCTTTGGTCGCTTACTTCTGGCCCTTGAACAGGCGGTAAACCACCAGCGAGGCAAAGCCCGCGATGCCAAGGCCGGCGAGGACCAGCAGGGACAGGTAGAAAATTTCAAGACCGAGATACGACATGGCTCCATAGTAACGGCCCCGGCCGCAGGATGCCTGCCCATGACGCCGGCCCGCACTGTGACCTCGCTCATTAGGCGGCCCCGCTCATTTCAGCGCAGCAGCATCCGCTCCAGGAAGTAGACCAGCGACCCGGCGGCCATGACCGGGGCAGCGCCGACGGCGAGCATCGCCGGCAGCCGGGTGGGACCGCCGTCGGCCAGCACGAGCCGGCGGAAACTGACCAGGATGATGCCGGCGACGGCGCCCACCGCCGCGGCGGGCAGCATGTGGACGGTGGAGAACAAGGGGGCGGCCAGGGCCCCTGCCAGCGGGGCCAGGACCACGCCCAGCGGCGCGACGATCCGGTCGGGCCAGGGCAGCAGGCAGACGCCGATGGCCACCAGCATGCTGATCCCGGTCACCAGCATCATTCCGCCGTTGTTTGCATTGGCCGAGAGCCGGTCGGCGGCCACCCAGCCGGCGCCCAGCGAGGTGAGCACCAGGCCGGCGCTGGCGCCGAAGGTCGATTCGAGCCGCCGGGGCTGGCCGGTGCCGCGGAGCAGCTGGATCAGGAAGACGGCCATCACGCCGAGCGCAATCACCACGGCCATCCAGAGCAGCGGCATGCCGGCGGGCGCGATCCCGGCGAGCACCGCCGTCGCAATCCCGGCCAGGGAGATGACGGCGGCAAGGGTCTTCTTGGCGGGCACGCCCAGCAACACCGGCCAGCCGATCCCGATCACCACCGCGGCGACGCATACCGCCGCCGTCAGCACCGGGAGGGAGAGGTAGGAGGCGCCGATGACGGCGCACAGTACGGCGGCAGCGGCTGCGGCGACGATCCACGTTTTCACGCTAGTCATACTGCCCTATGACGCAGGGGCGGGGCGAGAAACCGCGGCCCGGCGGGGCGCGGCGCTATACTTATGCCACCGTCCGGCAGGCTGCGCCTGCGCGTGTGAGGACCTGCCGGGCCCGGCCCGATGATGTGCGCCGCGAAACCCCTGGAGGAACCATGCCGCACATTCTGCTGTTGACCAACAGTTCCGGCTCGTCGATCGACGTCCTGCCCGCCCTCGAGCTGCTGAACCACAAGGTCCACATCCTGCCGGCCGAACCGACCGCCCTGCTGGAAACCGACCCGGCCGACGTGGTCATGGTTGACGCCCGTAAGGACCTGGCCGGGGCGCGCTCGCTCACCCAGTTGCTGAAGGCCACCGGCCTGGGGGCACCGCTGATGCTGGTGCTCACCGAAGGCGGCATGGCCGCCGTCAGCGCCAACTGGCTTGCCGACGACGTGGTGCTGGCAACCGCCGGACCGGCCGAAGTCGAGGCGCGGCTGCGGTTGGTCATCGCCCGCGCCCGTGCCGGCGACCAGGACACCCGCACGGAGATCCACGCATCCGGCGTGGTGATCGACGAGGCCAGCTACAGCGCGCGCGTCGGCGGACAGCCGCTGAACCTGACCTACAAGGAATTCGAACTGCTCAAGTACCTGGCCCAGCACCCAGGCCGGGTGTTCACCCGCGACCAGCTGCTGCACGAGGTCTGGGGCTACGACTACTACGGCGGCACGCGCACGGTCGACGTGCATGTGCGGCGGCTGCGGGCGAAGCTGGGCCCGGACCACGAGCAGCTGATCGGCACGGTCCGCAACGTCGGCTACCGGTTCACGCTGGTACGCGAGGCGGAAGAAGAACCCAGCGGCGTCGGCTGAGGCGGCCCGGTCTGCGCCGGACCGCGGCGCCCTCCCGCCGCCGGAGGCCGCTCGGATAGTCTGTGCTCATGACTGCATCGGATTCGGACCTCTGGCCCGTGCTGACCATCAAGGGCGCCCCCGACGCCGAGACCCTCGCGGACATCAAGGCGCTGGCCGCCGCCGCCGAGGAGGCCGACGGCAATCCCCCGCTCTCCGAGCAGACGTGGGTGAACCTGCGGGCTGCGGAGTCGGCCGACGTGCTGGTGCTGGCGACCTACGCGGGCGAAGAGCGCTCCGATCCCGCCACCGCGACGGCGCTGGCCGGCGTCGCCGTCGTCAGCCTTACCACCGCTGCCGGCACCGACAACGTCCTGGAACTGGTGGTGCACCCTTCCTACCGCGCCGAAGGGGTGGGGACCCGGCTGGTCGAGGCCGTCCGGCAACACACCGAGCTGACGGGCCTCAAGGCCTGGTCGCACGGCGGCCACGAGGCCGCGGGGCGGCTGGCCGCGCGCTTCGGTTTCGCCCCGGTCCGGGAACTGTGGCGCATGCGCCTGACCCACCCGACCGGATTGCCCGCCGTCGAAATGCCGCCCGGCGTGGCCATCCGTTCCTTCGTGCCCGGCAGGGATGAGGAGGCGTGGCTGGCCGCCAACGCCGCTGCCTTCGCCGACCACCCCGAACAGGGCGCGATGACGCTCTCCGACCTGAAGGCGCGGATGGCCGAGGACTGGTTCGACCCGGCCGGCTTCCTGCTGGCCGAGCGCGAGGACGGCGGCGGCCTGGTCGGGTTCCACTGGACCAAGGTCCACCCGCGCTCCGGCAGCCACCCGTCCATCGGCGAAGTGTACGTCGTGGGCGTCACGCCGCAGGCGCAGGGCACCGGGCTGGGCAAGGCGCTGACCATCGCCGGCATCAAGCACCTGCAGGACGCCGGCGAGCACGCCATCATGCTCTACGTCGACGCGGACAACGAGCCCGCCGTCGGGCTTTACCGCAAGCTGGGTTTCACCCGTTGGGACGCGGATGTGATGTACGCACCGCAGGAAGAGGCCGGCGGGCAACAGTCGGTAACCTTGTAGCTACCGGAGGCCTCTACGATGAGGTGAGTCCGGCCCGCCCCAACGCCCCAGGAGAGAGCATGGTCATCGAACCCGAAGCCGCAGCCATTCCCCGGCTGGGTTCCTCGGAAATGGTCCCTGCCCGCGCCACCCAGGACCGCATCGACATTCCGGAATTCGCGCCCTCGCTGGCGCCCGACGGGGACTTCACGCTGGAACGCTTCCTCGACCGGGAAATCAGCTGGCTGGACTTCAACGCACGGGTCTTGGAACTGGCCGAGGACGAGGACCTCTACCTGCTGGAGCGGCTGAACTTCCTCTCCATCTTTGCCTCCAACCTGGACGAGTTCTTCATGGTCCGGGTGGCGGGCCTGAAGCGCCGGATCGCCACCGGGCTGGCCGTGCCGTCCGCCGCCGGGCTCTCCCCGATCGAGCAGCTCGAACAAATCAAGGTCGCCGCGCACAAGCTGCAGCAGCGCCACGCCCGGATCTTCGCCGAGCAGATCCGCCCGGCGCTGGCCTACGAACACATCCACATCGTGCGCTGGGACGAACTGGACGAGGGGGCGCGGACCGAACTGTCCGTGATGTTCCGGGAGCGGGTGTTCCCGATCCTGACGCCGCTGGCCGTGGACCCGGCCCACCCCTTCCCCTACATCTCCGGGCTCTCGCTGAACCTGGCCGTGATCGTGCGCAATCCGGTGAGCGAAAAGGAACTCTTTGCCCGCCTCAAGGTCCCGGACCAGCTCTCGCGGCTGATCCCCGTGGACGGCCCCCGCGCCGGCTCGATCCCCGGCCGCACGGCCCGGTTCATCACCCTGGAAGACGTCATCGCCCAGCACCTGGACCTGCTCTTCCAGGGCATGGAAGTGCTGGAGCACCACACGTTCCGGGTGACCCGCAACGAGGACCTGGAAGTCGAAGAGGACGACGCCGAGAACTTGCTCCAGGCGCTGGAGAAGGAACTGCTGCGCCGCCGGTTCGGGCCGCCCGTGCGGCTGGAAGTGGCCACGGACATCAACCCCAGCGTGCGCGAGCTGCTGGTGCGCGAACTCGGCGTCGAAGAATCCGAGGTGTACGCGCTGCCCGCGCCGCTGGACCTTCGCGGGCTGGAGGCGATCTACCAGATCGACCGGCCGGACATGAAGTATCCGAAGCAGCTGGCGCACACCAGCCGCCACCTGAACGAAAGCGAAACGTCCAAGGCCGCCAACGTCTTCGCGGCCATGCGCCGGCGCGACATCCTGCTGCACCACCCGTACGACTCGTTCTCCACCTCCGTGCAGGCCTTCCTCGAGCAGGCCGCCGCCGACCCGAAGGTGCAGGCGATCAAGCAGACGCTGTACCGGACCTCGGGTGACTCGCCGATCGTGGACGCGCTGATCGACGCCGCCGAAGCCGGCAAGCAGGTGCTGGCGCTGGTGGAGATCAAGGCCCGGTTCGACGAGCAGGCCAACATCGACTGGGCGCGGAAGCTGGAACAGGCCGGCGTCCACGTGGTCTACGGCATCGTGGGCCTGAAGACGCACTGCAAGCTCTCGCTGGTCGTCCGCCAGGAAGGCGACGGGCTGCGCCGCTACTGCCACATCGGCACCGGCAACTACCACCCGCGCACCGCCCGCTATTACGAGGACCTGGGCCTGCTGACGGCGAACTACCAGGTGGGCGAGGACCTGTCCAAGCTGTTCAACCAGCTCTCCGGCTACGCCCCGAAATCCACGTTCAAGCGGCTGCTGGTGGCCCCGCGGTCGGTGCGCTCCGGCCTGATCGACCGGATCGAGAAGGAGATCGCCAACAGCAAGGCCGGCCGCGCCGCGCGCGTGGTGATCAAGGTGAACTCGATGGTGGACGAGGCCGTCATCGACTCGCTCTACCGCGCCTCGCAGGCCGGCGTGCGGGTCGACGTGATCGTCCGCGGGATCTGCGCGGTGCGTCCGGGCGTCCCCGGGCTGAGCGAAAACATCCGGGTCCGCTCCGTCCTCGGCCGGTTCCTGGAGCATTCGCGCGTGTTCGGGTTTGCCAACGGCGGCGAACCGGTGGTCTACATCGGCTCCGCCGACATGATGCACCGCAACCTCGACCGCCGCGTGGAGGCGCTGGTGCAACTGAACTCCCGCGAGGACATCAACGACCTGCTGTCCCTGATGGACCGCTACATGGACCCCGGAACCGCCAGCTGGCACCTGGACAGCGACGGCGCGTGGACCAGGCACCACAAGGACGACGACGGCAACCCGCTCTCGGATATCCAGTCCTGGCTGCTCGCCTCCCGCTCCCGCCAGCGCACCGCCACCCGCCGCTGATGACGCAGAGCAAGACCAGCGACGCCGGCGCTCCCCCGGGCGCCAGGATCACCGCCGCCGGGGCTTTGTGCTGGCGCGTCCGCCAGGGCCGGCTGGAAGTGCTGCTCATCCACCGGCCGCGCTACGACGACTGGTCCTGGCCCAAGGGCAAGCTGGACAGGGGCGAAACCACGCCCGAGTGCGCGGTCCGCGAGGTCCACGAGGAAATCGGCGTCCAGGTGCGCCTGGGCATCCCGCTGCCCACCATCCGCTACCGGGTCAGCGCCGGACTCAAGCAGGTGGTGTACTGGGCCGCCAAGCTGGAGAAACAGGACCCCGTGCCCGACGGCGACGAGGTGGACCGCGTGCTGTGGTGTCCGCCCGCCCGGGCCCGTGAACTCTTGACCAACCGTTCCGACGTGGAACCGCTGGACGCGTTGGAGGCCGCGCACCGGCGGGACGAACTCGATACCTATCCGTTCGTCGTCGTCCGCCATGCCAAGGCCAAACCGCGGTCTGCCTGGTCGCAGGCCGAGGGCGAGCGCCCGCTGGTCGCCACCGGGCGGCGGCAGGCGCTGGCCGTGTGCCGAATGCTGTCCGTGTGGAAGCCCAAACGGATCGTCTCGAGCCCCTGGCTGCGCTGCGTCCAGACCGTCACCCCGTACGTGCTGCACACCCAGACCAAGCTGCGGACCGTCGAGGCCATCACCGAACACAACAACGAGCGCAACCCGAAGAAGGCCCGGGCCGCCCTCATCCAGATGCTCGACAAGGGTAAGCCCACCGCCGTCTGCAGCCACCGGCCGGTGCTGCCGAACCTGTTCCAGGTGCTGGCGGACCGGATGGATCCCGAACTCGCCGCGCAGCTGCCCACGGACGATCCCTACCTGCGGCCGGGAGCCGTGCTGGTCTGCCACATCGCCAAGCACCGGGGCGGGCGGATCGTCGCGCTCGAAATACTCGACGCCTACGACGACTAGCGGCACCTGACGAGTGCTCGTGCCGCCGCCCGGCAACCCCCACCCTTGACCCCTTGCCGCTTTGTATCAAATACTTGATCCATTGATACAGCACGAGGGGGATCGTGGACTTACTGACCAGCACCATCACCGGCCTGCTGTTCGGCGCCGTCATCATCTACGGCGTGCTGCGGATCATCGCTGGCAGGGCCGGCGCCAGTGCAGCCATCCTCGCGGAGGCGGGCTCCGGCGTGGACACCGATCCATCGGACGGGGCCGGACTGGACGCCGCCCGGATGCATGCGTTCTGGACGGCCCTCATCGCGTTCTTCGCCAGCGGGCTGTCTGCGGCCTCGAAGGTCGGCGATATTCCGGCCGCCTACTACGCCGGACATACACCGGCGCCTTCCTGGCCGGCTGACCTGCTGACCGTCCTGGTGCCGCTGGTCAGCCTGGCCGGAATCTACATCATCGGCCAATACACCTGGCCCAAGCCCCGCGGCAGGGTCCGCCGCGCCGACATCACTATCCGGCGCATCCGCGACTACATCCCCTCGGCGCTGCTCTCAGTCATGATTTCGGCGGCCGTGCTGGCCGTGATCGCGGCGATCGTCGTCCGGGAGTTGCCGGGCATCGACGGATTCAGCGGTTCCCAATCCTTCGCCGGTGTTGAGGTCTCCGGCGGGCACAACGGCCGCCAGCCCGGCAGCTACTTTGCCCCGATCCTGCTGATCGGCATCCTGACGCTCGCGGCCGGCGTCGCCGCGGCGACGGCGGTCGTCGTGCGCAGACGCTCCGTGGACTCGCTCAACCGCGAGGACAACGACATCTTGCGGCGCATCCTCATCAATCGATTGTTCCGCACGGCCACCTTGCTCTTCGCCACGCTCGGCACCATGGCAGTCAGCTTCGCCAATCACCAGGCGCCGGCCCTCATCCTCGACGGACCGGCACCGGCCACCGGCTGGGAACCCGCCCAGCAACTGGCAGGCTGGCTCACGGTCACGCTGATGATCGCCATGGCCCTGTGGCGCCCTCCCCAGCTGGCCCCCGACGGCACTCCGGGCCGTCCGGTCATCTACCGCGGCAGCTATGCCGCGGGGCAGGAGATCACGGAGTCCATGCATACCGTCGCGATGGTCTTCACCGCAGTTGCGCTGGTTGCTGTCGGTGGGTGGGCCGGTTTCGCGGTCCAGCCGGCCACCGTCTCCGACGACGGGAACCCCATCTTCCCTGCTTCGCCCTTACTATTGCTGCCTCTGGCGTTTGCGGTGCCGGTGGCCGTGTTTTTGGCCGTTGTCGCAGCCGGGGAAGTTCGGCTCTGGCGCGGCCACACCAGATCGTCCGACCAAGCCACTTCCGGCCCGCCCTCTTACGACCGGATGATGCCTGCGACCCGGCTGGTTCCGCGCCCGCTCCTTGCCGCCGTTGCCGCCGGCGCGGTGCTGCTGGCCGTCGCCATCGGCTTCAACGCCGCCGCCCCGGGCCGACAGCCCGACCTGCTGGCAGCCTTCGCCGTGGCCGGTCTTGCCCTGCCCATGCTCGGGGCAGCGGCCGTCCTGTTGGTGCACCGCCGTCCCCCGCTGTTCGAGGCAACGCCGGAGGCGGACAACTTGCTCCGCTGCGTTTCCGGCTTCCGCGTTGCGCGGATGACCGCCGGCGGGCTGTTCGCCCTGACCGCCCAACTGCTCAACGCCCATCCGGCGGCCTGGGGCTGGTTCCTGGACGGCGGCATCTCGTCCTACCTCCACCAGCTTTCCCCCGGCCTGCATACAGCGCTCCGCATCACCACGGCCGTGCTCTACCTGGCCGCCATCGTGCTGGCGCTTCTACCGGGAGCATCGCGGCCGCGCCGTTCGATGGCCAGCTATGTCGGCCACCCCGTCACGCAGCCCTCCGGCAACGCCGTCGGCGGGCCGCGCGACCTCGGCCGGGACCGCGACGAGCCCGCTGTTCGCCAGGACCGCACACCGTGAGCACCCAGATCCGGGTGGATCTGGCGGCACCGACTCCCCCGTACGAACAGATCCGCAGCCAGGTCGCCTCGCTCATCGCCGTCGGCACCTTGGCTGCCGGACAACGCCTGCCCCCGGTGCGCAGCCTGGCCGCAGATCTGGGTGTGGCCGCCGGCACCGTGGCCCGTGCGTACAAGGAGCTTGAGGCCGCGGGCCTGCTCGTCAGCCGCCGGCGCCATGGCACTACCGTGGCTGACACGGCAGCCGCCACGCACCAAACCGCAGCGGGATCCGCCGAGGTGGGCCTCGCCGTCGTACATTTGGTGCGCGCCGCCCGCGACGCGGGACTGGACGATGAGACGGTCCTGAACCTGGTTCGCGGCCAGTTGCGGCGCCCGCGCGGGTTCGCACCGGACGCACCGGACGCACCGTGAGCCTGCCGTCCCTCGGCAGCCGCCGCAGCACCCCTCAACTACACTGGACGCTGTGAACGCGATTCCCACCCCGTACGAGGACCTGCTGCGCGACGTCATGGCCAACGGCCGGGCCAAATTCGACCGCACCGGCACCGGCACCCGCAGCGTCTTCGGCCGCCAGCTCCGTTACGACCTGGCCCAGGGGTTCCCGCTGATCACCACCAAGCGCGTGCACTTCAAGTCCGTGGCGCTGGAGCTGCTGTGGTTCCTGCGCGGCGACTCGAACGTGAAATGGCTGCAGGAGCGCGGGGTCAAGATCTGGAACGAATGGGCGGACGCCGACGGCGAGCTCGGCCCGGTCTACGGGGTGCAGTGGCGGTCCTGGCCCACGCCCGACGGCGGACACATCGACCAGATCGCCCAGCTGGTCGATGACCTGAAGAACAATCCGGATTCGCGCCGCCACATCGTATCCGCGTGGAACGTGGCCGAGATCAAGAACATGGCCTTGCCGCCGTGCCACGCGTTCTTCCAGTTCTACGTGGCGGACGGCCGGCTGTCCTGCCAGCTGTACCAGCGCAGCGCCGACATGTTCCTGGGCGTGCCGTTCAACATCGCCTCCTACGCGCTGCTCACCCTGATGCTGGCCCAGCAGGTGGGCCTGGAACCGGGCGACTTCGTGTGGACCGGCGGCGACGTGCACGTCTACGACGACCACGTGGACCAGGTCCGCGAGCAGCTGTCGCGCGCCCCGTACCCCTACCCCACGCTCAACATCCTGCGGAAGCCCGAGAGCATCTTCGACTACTCGCTGGAGGACTTCGAGGTGGCCGGCTACCAGCACCACCCGGCCATTAAGGCACCGGTGGCCGTATGAGCGCCGACCACCCAGCCGCGCGCCCGTACCCGGACAGCGTCGCCGAAGCCGTACTCGGGGCCGGACGGACCGGGGCGCTCTCCGCTCCGGTGGTCGGGATGATCTGGGCACAGACCAGCAACGGCGTCATCGGCCGCGACGGCGGCATGCCCTGGCACCTGCCCGAGGACCTGGCACACTTCAAGCGGACCACGCTGAACCATCCGGTGATCATGGGACGCAAGACCTGGGAGTCATTTCCCGACAAGTACCGGCCGCTGCCGGGGCGCACCAACATCGTGGTCAGCCGGAGGCCGGAACTGCGCGGGCAGCTGGCCGCTGCGGGCGCCGTCGTCGTCGAAACCATCGAAGACGCCCTGGCGGAGGCGGCGGCCAGCCCGGGCAGCGACCAAATCTGGATCCTGGGCGGCGGCGAGATCTTCAACCTCGCCAGGCAGCACGCGAACGCGGCCTCGGTGACGGTCATCGACCTGGAGACGGACGGCGACACGTACGCCCCCCAGCTCGGCCCGGAATGGAAGTTCGAGGGCGTCAGCCCCACCGAGGACTGGCACACCGCGGCCAACGGCACCCGCTACCGCATCTCGCTCTGGGTCCGCGGCCCGGAGTAGGAGCGCTAAGGCCCTACGTGTAGGCCCGGCCGGAGCGGACAGGCCGGGCCTATGGAATTGCCGGCGCCGGGCAACGCCGTCGTCATGGTGACGCTTGCGCTCCACCCACTCTGTGCAACTCACAGCGCCACCTCGTGTAAGCCGCCGCGCCTACTTTGTGTAACCCGCAGCGCCTACCTTGTGTAACTCACAGCGCTTAAATTGACCCGGTCCGTAAAATGGAATGCATGACTTCCCCAGCAGCCACTTCATCTGCCCAGTCCGTCGGCCTGATCGGTTGGCGCGGCATGGTCGGCTCCGTCCTCATGCAGCGCATGCAGGATGAAGGCGACTTCGACCTCATCAACCCCGTGTTTTTCTCCACGTCGAACGCCGGCGGCGACGCTCCGTCCTTCGCCGCGGGTGCGGGCAAGCTGCAGGACGCGTACGACATCGAGACGCTGGCAAAGCTGCCGATCATCCTGACGGCGCAGGGCGGCGACTACACCGCCGAGGTGTACCCGAAGCTGCGCGACGCCGGCTGGGACGGCCTGTGGATAGACGCGGCGTCCACCCTGCGGATGCAGGACAGCTCCATCATCGTGCTGGACCCGGTCAACCGCGACGTGATCGACGCCGGCCTGGCGCGGGGCGTGAAGGAATTCATCGGCGGCAACTGCACCGTCTCCTGCATGCTCATGGGCCTGGGCGGACTGTTCAAGAACGGCCTCGTCGAGTGGGGCACGTCCATGACCTATCAGGCGGCCTCCGGCGGCGGCGCCCGGCACATGCGCGAACTGCTGAACCAGTTCGGTACGCTGAACGCCGCGGTGGCCGACGAGCTGGCGCAGCCCTCCTCCGCCATCTTGGAAATCGACCGCAAGATCCTCGCCCAGCAGCGCAGCCCCGAACTGGATGCTTCCCAGTTCGGCGTGCCGCTGGCCGGTTCCGTGATCCCGTGGATCGACAAGGACCTGGGCAACGGACAGTCCAAGGAAGAATGGAAAGCCCCCGCCGAGACCAACAAGATCCTGGGCTTGAGCGACGACAAGCGGATCCCGTTCGACGGCCTGTGCGTCCGCATCGGCGCCATGCGGTCGCACTCGCAGGCCCTGACATTGAAGCTCACCGAGGACCTGCCGGTGGCCGAAATCGAGCGGATCATCGACGCCGACAACGAGTGGTCCCGCGTGGTTCCCAATACCAAGGAAGCCACCATGGAGCACCTGACGCCGGTGGCGGCCAGCGGCACGCTCGAGATCCCGGTAGGCCGTATCCGCAAGCTGGAAATGGGTCCCGAGTACATCAGCGCCTTTACCGTGGGCGACCAGCTCCTGTGGGGCGCGGCGGAGCCGTTGCGCCGCATGCTGCGCATCGCCACCGGCAACCTTTAGGACCTGCCGCCCGAGGCCGGCGGAAGCCATGAGCCACGAGGAGCCCGTCCCTTTGGGGACGGGCTCCTGCTGTTGTAGGGGTGGGCTCCCGCTGGTGGCAGTTCGCTTTTCCGGCGGCGCAGGCTGCCCATGGAAGTCCCGCTACGCCGTATCCTGAGCTGTCCACATCAGGACACTATGCAGGGGACGCCGTCCTCCACAGGCAGTGGACGGCTCCGCTTCGAATCGTTCGCCTTCCGACTTGTCCTGCACGGGCAAGGTCGGCTCCCCGTTCAGCCGTCCGCCTGCTCAGTTGTCCTACACAGGGGAATGACGGTTCCCCGTTCAGCCATCCGCCGGCTGAGTTGTCCTACACAGGCAGGTGTCGACGGCAGGTTGTGCACTTTCATCGAAGACCCGTTCTACCCGCGGCGTGGGCTGCGTAGCGTTGAAGTATGGCAGCGGAACCGTTGGACAATGCGCAGGAGCCGGAGGAATCCTCCGGTACCCCTGCCGCGTCCGACGATGGTGCCGCGCCGGACAATGGTTCCGCCGAACCGGCACCGGTCCCGCGGGGGTGGGCGGACGACTGGCAGGACCTGGGACCGGCGGAACTGGCCGGCCTGCTCGCCGGCACCGACCCCGCGGCCCTGGACGATTGGTCGACCCTCGACTACCTCCAGGCGGTGCGCAAACACGAGGCCTGGACCCAGTCCCGCCGGCTGCGGGCCGTGCACCGCCTGGCCGTGCTCCGCCCGGCAACCGGGCCCGACGCCGGGGCACCGGACGGGATCTGCCGGCACGCCGCCGCCGAGCTCGCACCCATCCTGGCCGTGCCCCGCCAACGCGCGGCCGCGGAACTGGCCGACGCACACCAGATCGCCACCTGCCTGCCCGCCACCCTCACCGCCCTCGACGCCGGCGACCTCGACCTGCCCCGCGCCACCGCCATCGCCCGCAAAGGCGCCGGCCTGCCGCCCGAGGTCCTGGCCGGCTACGAGGCCCGCGTTGTTCCCGGCGCCGGGATTATCACCCTGGAATCCGTCCAGGCCAGGGCCCGCACAGTCCGCGACCGGCTGCACCCCGAACCCCTCGAGATCCGGCACCGGGCCGCGATGGAACGCCGCACCGTCCACTACCAGCCCCAGGACGACGGGATGGCCGAACTTTACATCCGCACCAGCGCCGACAAAGCGCTGCTCGCCTACAACCTGATGCAGGCCCACGCCCGCAAACTCCAAACCGTCGACGAAACCCGCACCCTGGGCCAACTCCGCGCCGACGTGTTCACCGACATGCTCCTGCGCTACCCCGGCCACGCCTACCAGCCCGCCACAGACACCTTCACAACCGGAACCGCCGCCGGCGACACAGCCGCGGCAACTACCGGAATCACCGGCGGCGAAACAGTCGCCAACCAGGGAGCAGCCGGACCGAGAGCAGCAAGCCGTTCCGGAACTGCTGCCGGATCCGGGACCGTGCTCGGCTCTGTAACGAACGCAACGGCAATGACAACGGCAGCCGCTCCACCTGGCGCCCCCGAGAAAACCGGCCCAAAAATCCCGGACGCGGAAGTTGCGGCGTGCACCGCCCGAAACACGGCAGCCGGAGGGACGGCAGGGCAGGGGCCCTGTACCTGCGGTGCCGGGAATGTGACCGCCTCGGTCGCCGTCACCGCGCCCCTGCACACCCTGCTCCGGCTCGCCGAAGAACCCGGCGACCTCACCGGCTACGGGCCGATCCCGCCCGGCATGACCCGCGACCTTGCCGCGCTCGCCAAGTCCTGGTTGATCGTGCTCACCGATGACTATGGCAAGGCAGCCGCCGTCGCCAAAGACCTGCGCCACCCGCCCGAATGGCTCAAACGCCTCGTCCGGCTACGCGACCGCCACTGCCGCGACTACGGCTGCACCGTCCCCGCCGACCAATGCGACATCGACCACACCATCGCCTGGGAAGACGGCGGCAAAACAGTCATCGAAAATCTCAGCGCCAGATGCAAACCCGGGCACAAAACCAAACACCACGGCGGCGGAACCGTCACCCAGGACCCCGACGGGACCCTCCACTTCACCACCCGCTCCGGCCACACCCACACCACCACCCCCGACGAAGGCTGGACGCTCACGCTCCCCTCAGCCCCCGGCGCAGAAGAAGCCACGGAAAACGGAGCCAACGGGGCAATCAGTCCGCGGAATGAGACCAGCGGTGATGGCGTCGACGAAGCCACGGACGGCCCATGGGACAACACCCCGCCACCGTTCTAAACGCCCCACTGCTCCAACCGACATGAAGCGAAACCCATAGCAAGAGGATTCAACAGTGACCAGGTATGCGAGGCCCAAGGCGCGAGTCGACGACGTGCTACGGGAGTTCTTCGTCCAACAACGTCAGGTAAGACCAATCCAGCTCGACCGCTCACTCAGGTTGGAGGCTCACCTTCGGCGCTTCCTGGAGACCTGCGGTCCTGCCTACCTCTCCGAAGAATGGTGGATGATGCTCCAGTTGGAACAGTGCTTCGAACCGCGGGATGCGTTCGCGCGGCTACTGCCCGCCGATCATTTGCTGCCACCCATGCATGAGTTTTTGTCGCCCGATTGGCTCATGGACCACGGTACCGACCGGTTGGTCCAAGTGAACCACAGCTACCGACTGGTCTGCTGGCTTTGCGGCAGCGGGCTGGTCAATCTTCGTGCGCTTCGCCCGAGCATCATCCGCTTCATGATTCGGCATGACGAGCTTTCCGCACATTCCAAGCGCCGCGCCGAACGGCAGCGCATTCCACGACCGGCAGGAGCGCCGCAGGTCGAAGACCCGCAGGCTGACGCGACGATCGGACGGGAAGACCTTCCCTAGGAGCATGCCTCGCCAGACAGGGTCGCCGAATGTCCGAGGACCTCCCGCTCGGCGCGGCTGGACGCACGACGCCGAGTCCGCACACACCTCTTGGGGATCGCCAACGAAGTGAGGCGAGGTTCGGTTGCCGCTGTGGACCGCCCGGCTTCCCGCACGTACTCTCTTGGTGAGCCCGGCTAAGCAGCGGCATCCCGGCCGTCACCCTCAACACAAGCCCGGCGAAAGGTGGTTGCATGCGCACTTTCGGTGTCGAAGAGGAGCTACTGCTGGTCGACCCCGCCACGGGCCTGTCTGTGCCGCGCTCGGCAGCCGTCATGGACCAGTATCGGCTCACAGCGGGAGAAGCCCAGCAATCTGGGCAAAAGGAAGTCGCTGCTGCCTCTGCCTCAACCGGCCCGACGCTCGCAACCGAACTCCAGCAGGAACAGATCGAGGTCATCTCCCCGCCCCGCGCAGCCTTGTCCGATCTGGCAGCCGAGATTCTGGCCGGACGAGCCTTGGCCGACGCTTGTGCCCGCGCGTCCGGAGCAAGGGCCGTTGCGCTGGCCACATCGCCGTCGCCGGCCGCACCGCATCCAGCTCCTGATACCCGCGTCCAGGCACTGAGGGCGCAGTTCGGGCTGACCGCAGAAGAGTCCTTGACCTCCAGCTGCCATGTCCACGTCAGCGTGGATTCTGAGGAGGAGGGCGTAGCTGTGCTGGACCGCATTCGGATTTGGCTTCCCGTACTCGCCGCCCTCAGCAGCAATTCCCCGTTCTGGCAGGGCCGCGACACTGGGTATGCCGGTTTCAGAACCCAGGCTTGGTTGCGCTGGCCGGGCACCGGGCCTTCGGAAATATTCGGCTCGGCTGCCGCCTACCACCGCTCGCTCCGGCGTGCCTTGGACAGCGGCGTCGTACTCGACCACGCCATGCTTTATCTCGACGCGCGGCTGTCCCACAAGCACCCGACGGTCGAGATCCGGGTGGCCGATGTCTGCCTTCAGGCCAGCGACACAGTGTTGATCGCCGGATTGTCCAGGGCACTCGTGGAGACGGCGACGAGAGAGTGGAGGTCCGGGTTGCCCCCTGCACCGGTTCCGGCGTCGGTACTCCGGTTGTCCGCTTGGCAAGCCAGCCGCTGGGGCATCGCCGGCAATCTCCTGCATCCACTCACCGGCGTTCCTTGCCGTGCCGACACCGTGATCTCCCTGCTCTTGGAGCACACCCGGCAGGCCCTTGCCGACGCCGGGGACGAGACCGACATCGGGCTCCTATGCCAGGAGGTCCAGGCGCGAGGCACGGGCTCCCGGTTCCAGCGCGAGGCCTTCGCACGCGGAGGCCTCGTGGCCTTGGCAGGCACAGCGGCCTACTTCACCCACCTCACGCGGCAGGAACCTGCGCTGGCGGACGACGACCTCGTGTCCGAAGCGGCCGGGCATTCATAGGCGCACTCATGCGGGCACCGCGCAACACCCGGTGTCCGGAGGGCGGAGGGCGGACAGCCGGCGCCCCGGGCGCTCACAACGTGCCGTGGACTAAACCGGCAGCCAGGCGACCAAGAGAACTGCAGCTACAGACTGCAGCCAATCAGAAGGGGCTCAGGCTGAAGCCGGATCCCGAAGGACCGTTCAACTCCGTCCCGGACTACGCGTGCAATCGCGAGGATATCCTCGGCGCTGGCACCGCCGCGATTGGTAATCGCCAACGTGTGTTTGGTCGAAAGCGAGGCGCGGCCGCCCGCCACCTCGTAGCCGCTGAGGGGACCGTTTGACGTTCCCGAAAGCCCAAAGCCCTTCGAAAAGCCCGCGTGGTCAATCAGCCAGGCAGCACTTAGCTTGGCCTTGTCCTCGGCCGGCCAGCGTGGCGCATCAGCCGGCAGCTTCGCCGCCGTGTCCATGTCGACGATGGGGTTCGTGAAGAACGAGCCCGTGCTGAACGTATCCCGGTCGGCTAAATCGTGGACCATGCCCTTGGAGGCGCGGAGCCGGAGTACCTCACGGCGAACGTCGGCGGCCTTGGCCACGCCTCCGACGTCGACACCCAGCACGCGTGCCAGCTCGGCGTAACGGACCGGAAGGCTCTGACGGCTGGGGGCCAGGCGGAACTCGACTTCCAGTACCACGAAGCGTGGAGATCCATTGGACGTGCTTTGTTTCAGGACCGAATCCCGATAGCCGAAGGTGAGGTCGCGGTTCGCGAATTCCCGGACGGACCCGGTCTTACGATCCCAGGTTCGCACCCGGACGATGGTCTGCGAGACATCGGATCCGTAAGCGCCGACGTTCTGAACGGGCGTTGCCCCGGTCAGTCCGGGAATGCCGGAGAGGGCCTCCAGCCCGGCCCACCCGTTGTCGACCGTCAGCGCCACCAGCTCGTCCCATGGGTGGCCCGCCTGCACCGTTAGTCCGACGGCGCCGTCATCCTCGCGGACGCTGTAGCCGCGGTTGGCGATGGCCACCACGGTGCCGGGGTAACCGTCGTCGGAAATCACGAGGTTGGACCCGCCGCCAATGACGAGCAGGTGGTCTCCGGACTCGTCGGCGGCACGGACGGCCTCGATGATCTCGGACTCGGAGCCTGCTTCAATGAATTGCCGGGCTGGACCGCCCACACCGACCGTAGTCAGCGGCGCAAGAATCGTTTCAGTCACGGTGCGGGCCTCCCACCCGCTGTGGGCGCGGTGCGGTTTACCAAATCTTGACGACCGCCTGGGCTTTGACCAGCACCTTCACGCCTGCAGCGGTTACGGTGAGGTCGACCCGCGCCGTGCCGTTGTCCTGGTCGATGGCCCCGATGGCGCCGCTGACGTCGATTGTGGCGCCGGGTCCGTCGAGATCTTCCACGAGGACCGGCTTCGTGAAGCGCGTCTGGTAGTCGACGACGGCGGCCGGGTTGCCGATCCAGTCCGTCACCAGCTGCACCGCGGCACCCATGGTGAACATGCCATGCGCGATGACGCCGGGGAGGCCTACCTGCTCGGCGAAGCGTCCGTTCCAGTGGATCGGGTTGAAGTCGCCGGACGCTCCGGCATACCTGACCAGGTCCGCGCGGGAAACCTCAATGCTCCGTGAGCCAATGTCCTGTCCAACAGTCAGTTCGTTCAGTTCAACGCTCACTGGCCTTCCCCTCTCACCAGGATCGACGACGTGGTGGTGGCCGTTTTCTCGCCGGCGACGGTGCTGATTTCCGCCCGGGTGGTGATCATGGCGCCGCCGCCCATCGCTCGCACCTGGTCAACGTGCAACTCGGCCACCAGTTCGTCGCCGGCGACGATCGGCCGGTGGTGCACGAACCGCTGGTCAGCATGGACCACACGGGAGAAATCGATCCCGGAATCCGGGTCCTCGATCAGCCGGGCGTCCGCACGCTGGGCCACGATGATGGCGAAGGTGGGCGGAGCCACCAGATCGACATAGCCCAGTTCCTGCGCGGCTTCGACGTTGAAGTGCGCTGGATGCGTGGCCTTGACCGCCGATGCGAACTCCCGGATCTTCTCGCGGCCCACGATGTAGGCGGGGCCGGCCGGGTAGGTGCGGCCGGCGAGGTCGGGGTTGACCCCGGCATGTTCGGACATGGATCTCCTTCAGATGGAGTGGATGGGACTATCGACGCTTCGCTGGCCGTGTGCCCCGCGGGTGGGCGGCTGCCTGCCGGGCCCGGGCGTCGCGGAACCGGACCAGCAGCCCGGCCAGGTGGGTCAGCAAACCCGTGATGATGGCGGCCAGTGCAGCCCAGATCAGCCATTGGATGCTCGCCGACGCGGCGATGACAGACAGGAGGATCCCGACGCCGATCAGCACCATGGCAGAGATGACCAGCTTGCGGTACAGCGGCGAGCCAAGATCCCAAGGATTCATACGTCAAGGTTACCGGCCACGCCCCCTGCCAGCCGAACCGCGGAGCCGTGCGGGACTGCGGACTCCGGGCAACGCCTGCCGATCGCCTAAAACAGCTGTTCCTGGATGACGGGCTGCTCCGAGGCGAAGTCGCCGACGGCGATGCGGCGGCCCTTCACCCCGCCCAGGTCCACCAAGAAGAGCGGGCCGCCATCCTGCAGCCGCGCGGCCGCGACGCTGCCCAGGAGGCCCTCCACGATGAACCCGTGGTCGCCCGAGGCAAAGCTACCCGGATAGCCCCTCTTGATGCCCTCCTCCAGCACCGGTGCCGCCAGCTCCGGGACCTGCCATTGTTCGTCGACGACGTCGAAGCCCTCCAGTTGAACGGCAGGCAGCAGTTCGCGCACAGCGGCAGCATGGCCGGAGTTGAGCCGGTCCACCTCGGGCACCGGCAGCGGCGCCAGCAGCCCGGTGAACTTGGCGGCGCTGCGCACGGCTTGCGTCAGGGCGGTGTTTCCCGAGACCGCGTCCTCAAGTACCCGCACCACCCGTCCGTCGCGCGCCCGGGCGACGTAACGGGCGGCCACCGCGCCTTGTTCGGCCAGCCGCAACGATTTCCGCACGTGAGCCGCCGTGCCCACCTTGCTGGCACCGTTGGCAAACGTCGCCACATACAGCCAATGGGGTTGGGCGAGGTAGGCCAGCAGCCCCTCGGGAGCCCGGCCGCTACGGTGGCTGTCATGCATGAAGCGCAGGTCGTCATTGAGGAAGCAGTTCACACATTGGTGACCCCGCTCCGCCGGAGCCTGCAGCCGGCACGGCACATGCGTGCGCTCCGCGGCGGAAAGTACCCGGTGGCTGCCCAGGCAGTAGCGTTGGGGGTCCATCACGCGGAAGCCCAGCCTCGACCCCTGCGTCACGGGCAGGTCTTTCGGCGTGCCGTCCGGAGTTGCCAGGCGCAGCCGGGGGCCCGCGGGGGTCCAGGCGATGCCGTGGGCGAGATACAGGGCGGGCATGGCGTCCACTCTAGTAAACGACGTGAGAGTTCCCCTGACCCCGCCGGCTGCGGTCGCGGGGCCGGCCTTCGGGGCCAGCGGGGGCGTTTAACAGCCGAGGGGCCCGGCCGGAACCAAAGTTCCGATCGGGCCCCTCAGGGTCTTGGTAGCGGTGCCCGGACTCGATCCGGGGACCTCACGATTATGAGTCGTGCGCTCTAACCAGCTGAGCTACACCGCCACGAATGGCAGCGCCCGCGCTGCGTCTCGCGACGCAGACGCGGGCTTTGCCATTCAGAGCCCCCCACCGGAATCGATCCGGTGACCTCGTTCTTACCAAGAACGCGCTCTACCACTGAGCTAGGGGGGCAACGGAGAAATACATTACCAGCAATTCCCCTCTGGAAGAAATCGAAATGGTGCCCCGTGGTGAAGGCCACACGTCCGACGGCGGTCTCCTCCGCGGACAGCCCCGGGCGGCCTGTCCCCGGTGGCGTTTCGGGCGCATGAACTGCAGCCAAGATCACACCGAGGCGGCCAGCGGACGCGGACGAAAGGGTACTCTGGCGTCATTCGAAAGGACTCGACATGCAGGTTTCCCAGCCATGGGGCCGGGACGACATCGCCTCCCGGCTGCGCGCGGCAGGCTGCGTCTTCGCCGAGGAAGAGGCCGACCTGCTGCTCGCCGAGGGCGGTCCCCGGGAAGAAATTTCCGCCAGGGTGGAACAGCGGGCAGCCGGGACGCCCCTGGAACAAGTCCTGGGCTGGGCCGGGTTCTGTGGCCTGCGCATTCGCGTTGCCCCCGGGGTTTTCGTCCCCCGGCGGAGGACCGAGTTCCTGGTCCGGCAGGCCGCGGCCTTGGCCCCTGTGCCCACCGCCGTCGTCGTCGATTTGTGCTGTGGTTCGGGGGCCGTGGCGGCGGCACTGGCCGCACTGCTCAGGCCCAGCGAACTGCACGCCGCAGATGTGGATCCGGCGGCGGTGGCGTGCGCGCGCGCGAACCTGCCGGGGGCACAGGTGCACGCGGGCGACCTGTACGCGGCCCTGCCCGCGGCATTGCGCGGCCGCGTCGACGTGCTGGCGGCGAACGTCCCCTACGTGCCCACAGAGGAGATCACGTTGCTGCCGCCCGAAGCCCGCCTCCACGAAGCACCGTGGGCGCTCGACGGCGGCCCTGACGGCCTGGCTGTCATGCGGCGGGTCGCGGCGGGGGCGCCGGACTGGCTCGCGCCGGGCGGGTCGGTGCTGGTGGAAACGAGTGAGCGGCAGGCGGAGGCAGCGGCCGGGGCCTTCGAAGCGCGCGGACTGGTTCCGGCCATCGCCCGTTCCGAGGAGCACGCCTCCACGGTGGTTTCCGGCACCCGGCCGGCTGGTTGAACGTGGCGGGGCCGTTGCATGAAAGCGGCAGGGACGTTAAATGCCTCCGGGGCACCTGTGCAATGACAAGTGCCCCGGGAGGGGTTCCTGGCTGAGAGCCAAACCGGCCAGGCGAGCACCGCGGGTGTGGCGCGGCCTGCGCGGAGGCTAGCCGCGGGTGTGGCGCGGCTTGCGCGCGGCACCAAAGCCGCGGTCGCTGCGCTCCCCGCCGAATCCACGGTCGGAGCGGTCGCCGCTGAAGCTGCGTTCGCCGTCGGTCTTGTACGGACGGTCGCCCTCAAACTTCTTCTTGTAGGGGCGGTCGCTTTCGAACTTCTTCTTGAACGGCCGGTCGCCCCGGTCGCTGCGGAAGCCGCCGCGGTGTCCGCCGGCGACGTCGTCGCGGTCCCGGCGCGGCTTGCGGCCGCCATCCAGCTCCAGGTGGATCAGCTCGCCGCCGATGCGGGTCTTGGACAGCGCGCGCAGCTGGTCCTTGCTCAGGTCCGCGGGCAGCTCGACCAGCGAGTGGTCGGAGCGGATGTCGATGCCGCCGATCTGCGCGGCGGACAGGCCGCCCTCGTTGGCGATGGCGCCGACGATCGACCCGGGCATCACGCGGTTCCGGCGCCCCACGGCAATCCGGTAAGTAGCGTTACCCTCGGTCAGCGTGCGGGACGGGCCGCGCGAATTCATGGCGTCGCGTCCGCCGCCGGCACGCTCGCGCTGGCCCTTGGGTGCCTCGGGCAGGTCCTGGACCAGCAGCGGGCGACCGCCCTGGGCCATGACCGCCAGCGCGGCCGCGATCTCGGCGGCCGGCACGTCGTGCTCGGTCTCGTAGTTCGCGATCAGGTCGCGGAAGATCGAGACGTCCTCGGACGCCAGGGTCTCGGTGATCTGTTCCGCGAACTTGCGCATCCGCAGGTTGTTGATGGTCTCCGCCGAGGGCAGGTGCATCTGCTCGACGGGCTGGCGGGTGGCCTTCTCGATCGCCCGCAGCAGGTACTTCTCGCGCGGGGTCATGAACAGGATGGCGTCGCCCGAGCGGCCCGCACGGCCGGTGCGGCCGATGCGGTGCACGTAGGACTCGGTGTCGTGCGGGATGTCGTAGTTGACCACGAGGGTGATGCGCTCGACGTCCAGCCCGCGGGCGGCGACGTCCGTGGCGACCAAAATGTCGATCTTGCCGTCGCGCAGGGCCTCGACGGTGCGCTCACGCTGCTGCTGCGGGATGTCGCCGTTGATGGCGGCGGCGCGATAGCCGCGGGCCTTGAGCTTGTCGGCCAGGTCCTCGGTAGCCATCTTGGTGCGCACGAAGGCGATGACGCCGTCGAAATCTTCGGCTTCCAAGATACGGGTCATGGCATCCAGCTTGTGCGGGCCCATGACCTGCAGGTAGCGCTGGCGGGTGTTGGTGCCCGTGGTGGTCTTGGCCTTGACCGTGATCTCGGCCGGGTCCTTCAGGTACTTCTTCGCGATCCGGCGGATGGCGGTCGGCATGGTCGCCGAGAACAGGGCAACCTGCTTGCTTTCCGGGGTCTTGGAGAGGATCTGGTCGACCTCTTCGGCGAAGCCCATGCGCAGCATCTCGTCGGCCTCGTCCAGCACCAGGTACTGGAGTTCGGACAGGTCCAGCGAGCCCTTTTCGATGTGGTCGATCACGCGGCCGGGGGTACCGACAACCACCTGGGCGCCGCGGCGCAGGCCGGCCAGCTGGGGCCCGTACGCGGAGCCGCCGTAGACGGGCAGCACGGTGAAGTCGTCCATGTGGGCGGCGTAGGAGGAGAAGGCCTCGGCCACCTGCAGGGCCAGCTCGCGGGTGGGGGCCAGCACCAGGATCTGGGTGTTCTTGGTCGGCGGCAGTTCGGCCATCCGGGAGAGGGCGGGAACAGCGAAGGCTGCGGTCTTGCCCGTGCCGGTCTGCGCCAGGCCGACGACGTCGCGGCCTTCGAGCAGGACGGGAATGGTGGCGGCCTGGATGGGCGAGGGCTTTTCGTAGCCGACGTCGGTCAGCGCGGCCAGGACACGGCCGTCGAGGCCGAAGTCGGTGAAGAGTACGGTGTTCTCGTCTTCGACGGCCGGGGCGGCGTCGGTGTTTTCGGGCAGGGTGTTAACAGTGTTTTCGGACACGGGGCAGTTCCTCGTATTCAGCTGGGGACCGGTGGCCGCGGCACATTGATGTCCGCGGTCCTCTGACTCAAAGCCCGGCGCTATTACAATCCCGTGGCAGGGCTTTCCGCCGCTTCGCTGGCCACCCGCAAGCTGCGGAGAGACCTGGCGGCGTTTTCTTTAGCCGGCGCTCCCAAACATGAAACTGCCCGCCGCATAGAGGCGGGCCCACACACAATCAGACGCTTCGACAAGACCGTAAACGGCATTATCGCGCAGAACTAAGGGAATACCGACAGTGGGGGATGTATCCAGTGTACGGCACGCTCCGGGTGGGCGGGGACGGGGAGCACGACGGCGGGCGGTGACCTTTGGCACAGCAGGGCACCCGGCGCCGAGCCCCGGGTCGTGTTCCTACTCCCCCTGCAGGGTCTGCTCGGCCCACTCGATCCAGGCCTGCTCGAACATGATGCCTGCCTGCAGCACGGCCCGCTGCAGCCGGTTGGCGTCGGTCCAGGTGCCCCGCTGGTCGAGCTGGCGGTAGGCCGCGAGTTGCGCGCGGTGCAGGCCCAGATGCCGCTCGATTTCGCCGTGAATCGGGACATCTCCGAGCACCGAGGAGGCGCGGAGGCGGATCATCAGCTCTTCCCGGACGGGGCGCGGGTTCTGCTGTTCGTCGGTCCAGCGCCGCAGTTCCTCCCGGCCGACGGCAAGGACCTGGTACTCCTTGGCGCGCCCGCGGCTGGAGTCGCGGCCCGTTGATTCGACCAGGCCGTTCTGTTCCAGCTTGGCGAGCTCGCGGTAGATCTGCTGGTGCGTCGCCGGCCAGAAGAAGCCGAACGACTTGTCGAAGCGGCGGGCCAGTTCCGCCCCGGACCCGGGCCGCTCCAGCAAGGCGGTGAGGATGGCGTGCGGCAAGGACATGAGGGCTCGCTCCGTTACAGCGCCGCGGCCAGCCGGGTCGCCTGGTTGATGGCGCGTTTGGCGTCGAGTTCGGCCGCCACGTCGGCGCCGCCGGCCAGGTGGACCGGCAGCCCCGCAGCTTCGAGCGCCTCCTGCAGCTCCCGCTGCGGCTCCTGGCCGGTGCAGAGCACCACGTTGTCGACGGCGAGCACCGTGTCGGTGCCGTCGACGGTCAGGTGCAGTCCGTCGTCGTCGATCCTGCGGTAGGTCACCGCCGGGATCATCTGCACCCCGCGGCTCTTGAGCTCGGCCCGGTGGATCCACCCGGTCGTCTTGCCCAGCCCGGCGCCGAGCTTGGATTCCTTGCGCTGCAGCAGGTAAACGCTGCGGGCCGGGCGTTCGGGCCGCGGAGCGGCCAGGCCGCCGCGCGCCGCGGGGTCGTCGTCGACCCCCCAGTGCTCGCGGAACCGGCCCGGATCCAGGGTGGCGCTGGGACCGGCCTGCGTGATGTACGCGCTGACGTCGAAGCCGATGCCGCCGGCGCCCAGCACCGCCACGGTTTCACCGAGCTGCCGGTGGTCGCGCAGCACGTCCAGGTAGCCGAGCACGCTCGGGTGGTCCACGCCGTCCAGGTCAGGGACCCGCGGCAGCACGCCGGTGGCGAGGACGACCTCGTCAAACCCGCCTTCGGCCAGGGCCGCCGCCGTGGCCCGGGTCTTCAGCCGCACCTCCACGCCGAGCAGTTCCAGCTGGCGGCTGAAATAGCGGATGGTCTCGTGGAACTCTTCCTTGCCCGGAATCTGCTTGGCCAGGTTGAACTGGCCGCCGATGCCGTCCGCCGCTTCAAAGAGGGTGACGCGGTGCCCGCGCCTGGCCGCAGTGACGGCACAGGCCAGCCCGGCCGGCCCGGCCCCGACCACGGCCAGCGATTTGGGCGCGGCGGCGGGCGCGATCAGCAGTTCGGTCTCGTGGCAGGCCTGCGGATTGACCAGGCAGGAGGTGGTCTTGCCGACGAAGGTGTGGTCCAGGCAGGCCTGGTTGCAGGCGATGCAAGTGTTGATCTCGTCGGCCCGTCCGCGCGAGGCCTTGAGCACGAATGCCGGGTCGGCGAGCAACGGGCGGGCCATGGACACCATGTCGGCGTATCCGTCGGCCAGCAGCTGTTCGGCGGTATCGGGGCTGTTGATCCTGTTGGTGGCTACCAACGGAATTCCGACGGCGCCCATCAGCCGGCGGGTGACCCAGGAGAAGCCGGCACGCGGCACCGAGGTGGCGATGGTCGGCACGCGGGATTCGTGCCAGCCAATGCCGGTATTGATGATGGTGGCCCCCGCCGCTTCGACTCCGCGGGCCAGTTCGGCGACTTCCTCGAAGGTGGAACCGCCTTCCACCAAATCCAGCATGGACAGGCGGTAGATGATGATGAAATCCTCGCCCACCCGTTCGCGGGTCCGGCGGACAACCTCCAGCGGGAAGCGGATCCGGTTCCGGTAGCTGCCGCCCCAGCGGTCGGTCCGCCGGTTGGTGCGGGCGGCGATGAACTCGTTGATCAGGTAGCCCTCGGACCCCATGATTTCGACGCCGTCGTATCCTGCTTCGCGGGCCAGCGCGGCCGCGTCCGCGAAGTCCTCGATGGTCTGCCCGATCTCCGGTTCGCTGAGCCCGCGGGGCGTAAACGGGCTGATCGGGGCCTGCAACGGGCTGGGCGCTACCGGCTCGGGATGCGCAGCGTAACGTCCGGCGTGCAGCAATTGCAGCGCTATCCGCCCACCTGCGGCGTGGACGGCGCCGGTAACGATCGTGTGGCGGGCGGCCTCCTCCGCCGTCGTCATCATGGCGCCGCCGGGCTGCAGCCGGCCGGCCGCGTTGGGGGCGAAGCCGCCCGTCACGATCAGCCCGACGCCGCCGCGCGCGCGTTCGGCGTAGAAGGCGGCCATGCGCTCGAAGCCTCCGGGCAGTTCCTCCAGCCCGACGTGCATCGACCCCATCAGCACCCGGTTGGGCAGGACCGTGAAGCCGAGGTCCAGCGGTTCGAACAACTTCGGGTAGGCCACGGCCACGATGCACTCCTTTGCACAACAAGTTGCATAAAGCTTACGGTCCGGGGCGGCGCCGGACAACCGGGGCCCGAAGGAGCGCGGCCTGCGTCCTCAGGCGTGGAGCCGGCCCCGATCCAGAACCCTCCGGACCGCCTTGGCGACGTTGCCGTGCAGCGCAATCTCGCCGCTGGTCTCGGAGGCCCGCAGCGCCTGCGCCTGCCCGGGGCTGAGCCCCAGCGAGGAGTCGGCCACGCTGACGCCGTGCGCCGGGCGGAAAAGGACCTCGATGCTGTCACCGGCCGCCAGCGAGCCGGTGGCGATGACCTTGAGATAGGCGCCGGGCAACCCCTTGTGCAGGAAACGCTTGGCCCACCGGGGCTCGCCCATGTGGCGGGCAAAGGTGGCGCAGGGTATCCGCGGCATCGTCACTTCGACGACGACGTCGGGGCCCACCTGCCACCGCTCCCCCACCAGCGCCCCGCTGACGTCCAGGCCGGTGGTCCGCAGGTTCTCGCCGAACAGCCCCGGCGCGATGTCGCGCCCGAGCTCGGCCGACCACGCGTCGGCATCCTCCTGGGCATAGGCGTAGAGGGCCTTGAGCTCTCCGCCGTGGTTTTTGCGATCCGCCTGGACATCGGCGCGCAGCCCCATCGGGTGGACCGGCACCCGTCCGTCGACCGGGCGCTTGTCGATCCCGGTGATTCCCACCTTGCTGGCATCGGGCTTCAAGGCGTGCAGCCGGCAGAGGGCCAGCAGGGATCCGGATTTCATGGGGCAATCATAAGTGCGTCCGGTGCTGGCTCAGGCGTGGCCCTCGTAGCTGACGTCCTGTTCCTTGGCCGAGTCGGCAGGCAGCGGTTGCCCGCGGTATTTTCCGATGGCCCACAGATTTCCGTCCGGGTCGTTGATGCCAAAGCCTCGGTCGCCGTAGTCGGTGTCCTGCAGGTCCCGGATGATCGACGCCCCGGCCGCCTTCATGCGCTCGTACGCACCGTCCGGGTCGCGGGTATAGACGTTCAGCTGGGCCGAACCGGGTTCCCGGGCCCACAGGGTCCCCTCCGCGTGGCTGGAGACCATCACCATCCCGCCCTCGGGCCAGAGCAACTCGGCGTGCACCACCAGGCCATGCTCCTCGAACCGTGCATGCTCGATGAATCCCATGGCCCCGGTCAGGAACTCGATCAGTTCGTGGGCCTTGCGCGACTGCAGACCGGCGACGACGCTGGCCGGAGGGTACTGCTTGTTCGCATCCATGGACACAGTATTCTCTTCCGGCCCCGGACGCGCCAGAGGCGGCGGACCGGCCTGCCGGTACCGCCGCCTCCATGGGTGACTAGAGCTGGCCGAAGGCCTTTTCCAGGTCCGCGATCAGGTCATCGATGTCCTCGATGCCCACCGACAGCCGGATCAGGTTCTCCGGCACCGCCAGTTCGGTGCCCTTCACCGAGGCATGGGTCATCTCCGCAGGGTAGTTGACCAGCGACTCGATGCCGCCCAGCGATTCCGCCAGCGTGAACACCTCGGTGGACTCGGCCACCTTGCGGGCCGCCGCCTCGCCGCCCGTGAAGGAAACGGAGACCATGCCGCCGAAGCCGCGCATCTGTTTCTTGGCCAGCTCGTGGCCGGGGTGCTCGGGCAGGCCAGGATAGTAGACCGCCTCGACTTCGGCCCGGCCCTGCAGCCATTCGGCCACGGCCTGGGCGTTCGCCGAGTGCCGGTCCATCCGCACGCCCAGCGTCTTCAGCCCGCGGGTGGTCAGGAAAGCGTCCAGCGGCGCGGAGACGGCTCCCACCGCGAACTGCACAAAACCGACCTTCTCGGCGAGCGCGTCGTCGTTGAGCACCACGGCCCCGCCGATCACGTCCGAATGTCCGCCGATGTACTTGGTGGTCGAATGCACCACGACGTCGGCGCCGAAGGCCAGCGGGTTCTGCAGGTACGGAGAGGCGAAGGTGTTGTCCACGACCAGCAGCGCGCCGGCGGCGTGGGCCAGCTCGGCGAGGGCGGCGATGTCGGTGACCTTCATCATCGGGTTGGACGGGGTCTCTACCCAGAGGAACCGGGCCTTGTGCTCGTTGACCGCGGCGGCCACGGCCGACTCGTCGGACATGTCGACCACGGTGTGGCCGATCCCCCAGGAACCGAGCACGCGGTCAATGAGCCGGTAGGTTCCGCCGTAGGCGTCGTTGCCCAGCACGATGTGGTCGCCCGGGGACAGCAGGGCACGGATCAGCGCATCTTCGGCTGCCAGCCCGGAGGCGAAGGAGAAGGCGTGCTTGCCGCCCTCCACCGCCGCCAGCTGCACCTGCAGGGAATCGCGGGTCGGGTTGGTGCCGCGGCCGTATTCGTAGCCGTTGCGCAGCCCGCCGATGCCGTCCTGCGCGTAGGTCGAAGACTGGTAGATCGCCGGCACCACCGCGCCGGTGGCCTCGTCCGGCACCTGGCCGGCATGCACGGCGCGGGTGTTGAAGCCCTGGGTGTTCTCTGCGCTCATTCTTCTCTCCTTCAGCTCGTCAGGTAGGACAGCAGGTCGTGGCGGGTCAACACGCCCACCGGGGCACCGGCCAACGTCACCAGCACGCCGTCGACCGCCTGCAGCTTCTCGCGGGCGGCCGAGACCGGTTCCAGCGCCCCGACCAGCGGCATGGCCGCGCTCAGATGGTCGCCGACCTTGTCTGTCAGCTTCGCTTCGTTCTTGAACAGCTTGGCCGTCAGTTCGCGTTCGTTCACTGCGCCGACCACCTCGCCCATGACCACCGGCGGCTCCTGCGAGAGCACCGGCAGGGTCGAGACGCCGAACTCGTTCATGATCCCGATGACGTCGCGCACCGTCTCGTAGGGATGGGTGTGGACCAGGTCCGGCAGCGTGCCGCTCTTGCCCCGCAGCACCTCGCCCACTGTCGCTTCGTCTCCGCCGGCGATAAAGCCGTAGGACTTCATCCAGTCGTCGTTGAAGATCTTGCCCAGGTAGCCGCGTCCGGAGTCCGGCAGGATCACTACCACGATGTCGTCCTGCCCCAGCCCCTCGGCCACCTTGAGCGCTGCCACCACGGCCATGCCGGAGGAACCGCCGACCAGCAGCCCCTCTTCCTGGGCCAGCCGCCGGGTCATCGCGAAGGCCTCGGCGTCGTTGACGGCCAGCACCTCGTCCGGGACGGACTTGTCGTAGTTGTCCGGCCACATGTCCTCGCCGACGCCCTCGACGAAGTACGGCCGTCCGCTGCCACCGGAGTAGACCGATCCCTCGGGGTCGGCGCCGATGATCTTCACGGGACCGCCGGCGCGGTCGGCGGAAATTTCCTTGAGGTAGCGGCCGGTTCCCGTGATGGTTCCGCCGGTGCCGGCGCCGATCACCACGTGGGTGACCCGGCCGTCCGTGTCGCGCCAGATCTCCGGGCCGGTCGACTCGTAGTGGCTGGCCGGCGCGGCCGGGTTGTTGAACTGGTCCGGCTTGTAGCCGCCGTCGACCTCGGTCACCAGCCGGTCGGAGACGCCGTAGTAGGACTCCGGGCTGTCCGGCGCCACGGAGGTCGGGGTGACGACGACGTCGGCGCCGTAGGCCCTGAGCACGTCGCGCTTTTCCAGGCCCACCTTGTCCGGGGTCACGAAGATGGACTTGTAGCCCTTCTGCTGCGCCACCAGGGCCAGACCCACCCCGGTGTTGCCGCTGGTGGGTTCGATGACCGTGCCGCCGGGCTTCAGCCGCCCGTCCTTTTCGGCTTCTTCGATCATCTTCACCGCGATGCGGTCCTTGATCGAACCGCCCGGGTTGAAATACTCCACCTTCGCCAGGACGGTGGCGGCAAGACCTTCGGTCACTTTGTTCAGCTTGACCAGCGGGGTGTTGCCGATCAGGTCCAGAACGGAATTGGCATATTTCATGGGCCCAAATCTACCCGCCAGCGTATCCGGGGGCACATCCGGCGTAAGACGGGTTCATGCCCGGGGCCCGCCTGCGGCCACCGTGGGCCGCGCCTGCGCGGCTGCTTTCCCGAAAGGGGCTTGCCCGAACAGGCCCGGGTGAAAGAACGGTCCGGAGCGCGTGGGACGATTAATCCATGCTGTCCACCGCCACCGCGCCCGGCACCGGGCTCACCGCACTGGTGGAGTTTCCGGAGCCGTATGACTTGCGCGGAACCCTGTCCATCCTGTCCCGCGGCACGCAGGATCCCACCGCCCGGATTGACGACGCCGGTGCCTGGCTGACGCTGAATACCTCCTCCGGCGCGGCAACCCTGCGCCTCACCCGCGGTCCGGGAGGGCACGACGGCAGCCGGGGCACCGCCGTCGTCATGGGACGGGCCTGGGGGCCGGGTGCCGAGGAAGCGCTGGCCGGGCTCCCCGCGCTGCTGGGGGCGGACGATGACTGGTCGGGGTTCGACACCCCGGATTTCCATACCGGCCTGCCCCGGCTGGTGCGTGAGCCGCGCCGACGACATCCCGGGCTGAGGCTGCCGGCGACCGGGCGGATGATCGATGCGCTCGTGCCGGTGATCCTGGAGCAGAAGATCACGACCATCGAGGCACGCTACTCCTACAAATACCTCGTCCGCCGCCACGGGGCACCGGCGCCGGGGCCCGCACCGAGCGGGCTCATGGTCCCGCCGACGGCGCAGGGGTGGCGGCGCATCCCGTCCTGGGACTGGCACCGGGCGGGGGTGGACTCGAAGCGCTCGGGCACCATCATGCGGGTTTGTTCCTCGGCCGGCGCCCTGGAACGGCTGGCCTCGCTGCCGGCCGGCGAAGAACTGGCCCGCAAGCTGTGCACCGTCCCGGGGATCGGACCGTGGACCGCGGCCGAGACCGCGCAGCGCACGCACGGGGATCCGGACTCGGTGTCGGTGGGCGACTTCCATCTGGCGGCGTTCGTCGGCTTCGCCCTCACCGGACGCAAGACGGACGACGCCGGCATGCTCGAACTCCTGGAACCGTGGCGGGGCCACCGCCAGCGGGTGGTCCGGATGCTGGTGCTGAGCGGTTTCCGCAAGCCCGCGTTCGGGCCGCGGCTGGCGCCGCAGGACCACCGCCGGCACTAACGCTGCACCGACGCGGCACTGACGCCGGAAACACCGCTCGCCTTAAAGCCCTGGGGGCAGGGCATGCGCCCCGCCCCCTCCGGAGTCTTGACCGTTGTAGCTATTCGGAGGCCTGGCCGTCCTGCGCCGCCTGCTGCTGGGCCGACACCTGGGCGTGGACTTCCTGCATGTCCAGTCCCTTGACCGCGTCCACCAACTGGCCGAACTGGCTGGAGTTCAGGGCGCCGGGCTGGGAGAACACCAGCACCTTTTCGCGGAAGGCCATGAGCGTCGGAATCGAGGTGATGCCGGCCGCGGCGGCCAGGCCCTGCTCGGCTTCGGTGTCCACCTTGGCGAAGACGATGTCGCCGTGTTCCTCGGACGCTGCATCGTAGACGGGGGCAAACTGCTTGCACGGGCCGCACCAGTCGGCCCAGAAGTCAACGAACACAATGTCGTTCTCTTCGATGGTCTGCGGGAACTGGGCCTCGGTGATATCGATGGTTGCCATACCTCCACGCTAACGCGCCGGGTTGCGGCCTGTCGCCCCCTGTTCGCTCAGCGCATGAGCCGGCGCCCCAGCCGTTATCCACAATCCCCCGCCGGGGCTACCGGCCGCCGTTGCCGGATCCCTAAGGTCGATTCCACCAGAAACCGCGACCGGAGGATTCGACATGAACCGCTTCACCGTCCTGATTGTCACCGACGGACTGGAACTCGACGCCGCCATTTCCAAGAGCATCGCCGTGATGGACGAGTTGGAGGAACACCTGCCGTTTGCCCACGACCCGTCACGGAACGAGCTGTACGCCGTGGGTGAGGGCGCCGCGCTGAAGGGCAGGATCGGGCTCCCGCACGGCAGGCCCGGCGCCGGACCGGCGGCAACCTACGTGGGCGACCTGCACTGCATCTGGAGCGAAGGGCGGTGGTACACGCCAGCCGACTGTCCGCCTGCTCCGGCAGACCATAACGGCGCAACTGCCTGGCAGTGGCTGTACTACAACGTGATGCACCATTCCGGGCCGAAAACGTACTGCTTCCTCTGGGACATCCATCCGCTGCCGCTGGCCGAAGCGGCCTGAGCGCTCGCTGTCAGGGCAGCTACAGGGCCGGGCGGGCTGTTGCGAAGTGCCTCGCTCGGGCCGGCGGCGCCGCTCAGTAGAAGGGCTGGTTTCGGCGGCGCACGTAGAGCCCGCGGGCGATTTTTTCACCGGCAGCGGACCACAGCTTGTACTTCAACGGGGAGATCACCTGGTCATAGCAGCCGACGAAGTCGGTGATGGTCTTGGTGAAGCTGGTCTTGAACAGGCCCAGCCCGTAGTACTCATGTTCGGGGTTCTTCAGTTCCGACGACGGCGGAGTCCCGCACAGGTCGTAGCTGGTAATGCCCAGCTCCTTGAGCTGGTTCATGGCCGTCCACTGGATCAGGTGGGAGTCGCCGTACTGCTTCCGGCGCGGCAGCGATCCGCCGTCTTTGTAGGTGCCCTTGCGTCCGTAGTTGACCACGAACGCGCCCACCGACGGCTTGCCGTCTTCGTACGTGAACAGCAGCCGGCCCTGCCCGGCGGCAATGAAGTTGCCCCAGAACGCCTTGAAGTACTCGAAAGAGCGGACCTGCACGTTCTTCTGGCCCTGCTGCACCTGTCCCATCAGGTTGAACATCGCCCGGAAGTTCTCTTCCGTCGGTTCGGCAGTCACCACTTCGGCGCCCTCTCGGATGGCGCGGCGCACGGCGTTGCGCCCGCGGGACGAGAAGCTCTTGAGGACGACGTCCGGCTCCGGGGAGATGTCGACGATTGCGGTGTGGTCGTTCGGCTGCAGGTCGGGCATCTTGACCAGGCCTTCGCGCGCTAGAAGCGCGCGGGTTCCGTCCGTGGCCTCGACATCCGGCTCGATCCGGATCGCGAAGACGCCGCGTGCCTGCTCCCGGCAGAAGTTGCGGTTGGCCTCGAAGATGCCGGGCAGGTCCTCGGGCGAGGCGACGTCGGGACCCTTGATCATGTACCAGTAGTTGCCCAGCAACGGAACGTGCTTTTCCAACACCAGGTTGTAGCTGGTGTAGTCCTCGGTCTCATACGCCAGGTACAGCGGCTTCCACCCGTGGTCCGCCTTGACCTGGGCGTAGGCCTTGGCTTGGAGCATGTTGCCGCCGTTAGGGTTGGCCGTGACATGGCTGTCCCATGCCTCGATTTCCTCCGGCGTCGCGAAGCGGGCGGTGAATTGTCGCAAGAAAACTCCTCGTCGTGGCAGTTGGTCGTCGCCGGTCACATCCGCGGTCAAGTCTATCGACGCCGGTCCCCAACCCTGTGCCAGGGCATGAACCAGCGGCGGCCGGCATGGCCGGCAGGTACGGAAAAACCCCGTCCGACCAGTGATGCACCTGGTCAGACGGGGTTTCCCGTTCGGTGGCAGATGAGGGATTCGAACCCCCGTAGGCAATGCCAGCTGATTTACAGTCAGCCCCCTTTGGCCGCTCGGGTAATCTGCCGAACGCCTTCTTCAGAAGAAGACCGCTTCCCCGTGAGGAAGCAAGACAACTTTACACAAAGATCGGTCCAAGAATCGAATCGGGCTCCGCGGGGTCTACAAACCCCGGGAAATCCGCTCCTCCATCTGCCCGACGAACCGCTCTGCCTGCTCCGCGGTGACCAGCTGCATCCGCACCGCCTGATCCATCTCGCGGCGGATGCCGTCCAACCTGGCAGCGGGCCCGGAACCATTCCTCTCCCCCGCGGCGCTGGAGTCGGCGCCCGCGGCGCTGGACGGGTCGCCCAGGCCTGCCAACCCGCCATCGCCGGTGGCACCATCGAAGACGGCTCCGGCCGCGAGGTCCTGGCGGAGTTCACGCTCCAGCTCTTGGGTGTCCCGACGGATCATCGTCGCGGCGCCGGCCGCCGCGGCGGGCGCCTGTGCGGACGCCAGGGAGGCAGTGGCCGCCGAGGCCGGCGCGGAGCCCATCACAACCACTGTGGCGACGGCCGTTACGGTCAGGAACGAACCAGCGGCAACCCTCATCGAAGTGACTATGTACTGCGGGCGGGCTGCCATGTGTGTGCTTCTCCTGAAGATTGGTGTCGATACGGCTTCTCGATTCTCGCCAACCCGGATGAAGGAACAATGGACGGAACCTGCGTCCCAGCTGGGAAAGCCGCGCCATCGGATGCGATTCAGTAGGCTGGTGGCAAGACACATACGCCCCGACCCAGGAGGAACCATGGCCAGCGATTCTTCGTTCGACATCGTCAGCAAGGTGGACAAGCAGGAAGTCGCCAACGCGTTGAACCAGGCGCAGAAGGAAATCGCGCAGCGCTATGACTTCAAGGGAGTCGGCGCCGAGGTTGACTTCAGCGGCGAAAAAATCCTGATGAAGGCCAACTCCGAGGAACGGGTCAAGGCCGTTCTGGACGTGCTTCAGTCGAAACTGGTCAAGCGCGGCATTTCGTTGAAGTCGCTGGACGCCGGTGAGCCGTTCGCTTCCGGCAAGGAGTACCGGATCGAGGCCGGCGTCAAGGAGGGCATTGCCCAGGACCAGGCCAAGAAGATCTCGAAGATCATCCGGGACGAGGGCCCCAAGGGTGTGAAGGCCCAGATTCAAGGCGACGAACTGCGCGTCACCTCCAAGTCCCGGGACGACCTGCAGGAAGTCATTTCGCTGCTCAAGGGCTCCGACTTGGACGTCGACCTGCAGTTCATCAACTACCGGTAGTCCGGGAACGAAACGCCTGGCTCAGGTGGTTACCAGGCGTTAGTCCGTAGAGAGTCCGTAGGAGTGCCAAGGACCGCAGCCATAAGACCAGCGGCTGCGGTCCTTGTCTTGTCATGGGCCCTGACGCCACCCCACCGCAGCGGCTTGCCTGATGACGGATGGCAAGGGCACCCTCAAGGCTGATCAGCCGTGCGTGCGAGGAATTGACCCGTGCGGCGGAAATCTCTTATGAGAAAAAGGAGCCCGATCAGTGAGAGGAATGCCATTCCGGCAAAGACCCAGCCGAATGGATCATTCCGTCCCACGCCGTTGATGGCTTGAGCCATGAGAAACAAAGGGTAGAACGGCATCATCAACAGCTGCGTCGCAAGAGCCTTTCGTATCTGCACAGCCGCGCCGCGCGTTACCGTGAGATGCTCTGGAACGACTGCCGCCTTGCCTGCTACCTGCCGGCGGACGTGCTTTCGTTCCTCGCTCGTTAGCGACAGGGTCACGTCGACGTTTCCATATTCGGCTGCCGGTACGAGCCTTTTCGAATTGAAGATCAGACCTCCGATCATGGTCCCTAGCCCCGCAAGCATGCAGCCGAACGTTAGGTACGTTGGCCAGTCGCCATTAGAAGCCCCAAAGGCCAAAGCCGCCGCCAGGGAACCAATCGGGATCAGGACGATCACGCCCACTAGCCAGAATCGCGTGTAGTAGACCTTCACCGCGGCGCCCAGTCCGTTGTCTGCCAACCCCTGAGCTCTTTTCGCCGCTTTAGCCCAACGTTCGCTGGACTCGGCCATAAGATCCTCAATTCCGCCCAATCCCACTCCTTGGTGCTTTAGTTACCGCATCGCAACATTCGTTTCGTCCTTTACTGATCATTTCCCGCTTAGCGTGAGGCAAACATTGCTTCAGCCGAGACGGGAAGATCATGCGCACGCTGACCAGACTGAGCGTTGCAGCCGCGGTACTGCTGGCGCTGGCAGGCTGCACCAACCACCAGGCTCCCCGGGTGTCAGCACTGTCTGCCCCTTCCAGTACCGAGGACGACATACCGGCGGAGCGCTTAGAAGGGCTGGGCGTAGTTTCGGACAGCGTTCGTTTCCTGGCGGAAAAGGACGGCTACGCGTTCTACACCGCCTTGATGGACACCCCCGACCCCCGCGAAATGTGCTTAATAATGGACAACCCGGCATTCGGTGTTTATGCCGCCGGATGTGGCCGGCTCGAGCATACGGGCCCACTTGGACTCGAAGCCTCCGGAATCAAGGCCAAGCTAATCGCCGACGGATACGATGCGAAAACAGCACTGGCCAAAGGCTGGGTGCAGCCGCACCGGAACCTCCTGGTGCACGGGCTCTAGCCGCCTGCAGTAGCCGTCCGGCTTTGGCATGAGCGCATGACGCTGCCGCCCTCCCGGAGGGAAGGCGGCAGCCGTCAGACCCGGTTAGGAGTTTATGCCGCGCAGCGGTTGCTCCTCTGCTCTGCGTTGGAGGGGTTGTTGTAGCAGGTCTCGCCGGTGCTGCGGACGTCGGTCGTCACGATCGGCGCCCCCGGGGCCTCGGTCTCGACGACAAGCGGTTCGATGTCCTCACGGGTCACGGTGACAACCGGCTCTGCGGGCACGGTCGCCGTCGTAACCTCCTGCCTCGTTTCCCCTTCGGTGACCGTCACCACGGGGGCGATCGGCGCGCACTCGGTCTCCGATTCCTCGTCGCCCGGCCGGGTTCCGGTGGTCACGATCGGCGTGCCGGGAACCACTGCTTCCGTCACCACAGGAGTCCCTGGTTCCGTTTCCTGCGTCACCACCGGCACGCCGGTGGGGGTGGGGACGTCGGTGCCGCGCGGGAAGTTGAACGTGGTGATCGTCGTGGTGGTGGTCCGCGTTGTCGGCTGCGTAGTCGTCGCCGTGCGCTCCGTCTGCTGCGTCGTCGCGGTGGCGATCACCGTTTGGTAGGTCGCCGTGGTGCACATTTCACGCTGCTGGGTGCTGGTGAAGACCTCCGTGAACGGCGTCGTCGTGGTAATCAGCGTTTCCCGCGGCTGGGTCGTCGTGGTGACCCGTTCCTGCGGGGTGGTCGTCGTGGTGACGATCGTTGTGGGCGTCGTCGTCGTGGTCAGGACGGCCCTTTCGCATCTCTCCACGGGCTTCGCCGCCCGCTCGTTGTTCACCCTGCGGCAGTTGGTAGTCGCGGGCGTCTCGGTGCTCGTCGGCGTGCCCCGCTCCGTCCGGGTTGTCGACGTCGGAGTGCCGGGAACAACGACGTCCTCGCTGACGGCCTCGCCGGCATCGCGCTCTTCCTCGGTCACGACCGGGGTGCCGGCCCGCTCGGTCCTGACGACGGTCGCGTCGCCGACATTGCGCTCCTCGGTTGTCACCGTGGGATCCGGCTGCCGGGATGGAAGGGACGTGTCCACGGTGACAGGGTCGCCCACGGGCCGGTCCGGGCTGAACGTGGTCGTCGGAGTGCCTGACGGAACATCCGGACCTACGACGACGGTTTTCACGGTGCAGGTTTGATTATTGCCGTTGCCGCTGAGCGTTCCGCCCAGGGCTGTGCAGGCGGCCTGCCGTTCGGCTGGGCCGGCGAGCGCCGGACCGGCTGGCGCCAATGCGACGACGAGCCCCAACGTCGTCGCGGCCACCAATGACGAAAAACGCATGATGAACTCTCTTCCCCCAACTGAACCCCGCGCGGCGCGGATCCGGCGACACTAACAGGCGGACTAAACCGGCGGCAACGAAACTCAGGCGGATCCGAAAGAGTCGAGTAGTGGGCCGGATATATCCCCGTGTTTGCCCACCGGAAGCCGGGTATTTGCCCCGCTCCCGCCGGTAATCAGGCCCGCGGAAACCGAGTACGCGGTCGCGCCCCTCGGCCCCCTCCGAGTGCTGCGGTTACCGTGCCGCGGCGGTGTGGGGGCCGCGGGGCCAACTGTACGAACCGCTGCGTTTGAGCTCGCCCCGGATCCACGACAGGGTCATGCGGCACACCTGTTCCTTGACGAGGGCGCCGCCCCTGCGGCCCAGGGCGAACCGGCGCGGGGTGTCGTCGGCATGCACCGGCTGGACAAGTCCGGACCGCCGGCCCAGGCTGATGCAGCGCACCATGAACCCGACGGACAACTCCTGAGGGGAGCGCTGCCGGATCCGGGCGATGACGTTCTCTGCGGCGTGGGCACCCATGGGCATGGCCACGGCGCAGCCCATCCGCAGGTGCGAGGCCACCGTGTCCTGGGGGCGGACGGCGTCTCCGGCGCCGACGATCTCCGGGTACCCGGGGCAGGCCAGCGTTGAGTCGACGAGCAGCCTGCCGTGGTCATCGGTGGCCAACCCGCTCGCTTCGGCGAGGCCGGAAGCGCTGAAACCGGCCGCCCAGACGGTGCAGTTTGAGCCCAGGGCGGTGCCGTCCGACAGGATGATGCGCTGCGCGTCCGACCGGTCCACCCGGGTTCCGTCCATGACCTCGACGCCGATGTCCGCCAGCTGTGCCAGCAGGGATCGGCGGCCCCGCTCGGACAGGTCCGCACCTGTCCGCCCGCGCGAGACCAGCCGCACCTTCAATCGCGGAAGCGCCCCGGCAATTTCGGCAGCTGCCTCGATGCCGGTCAGGCCACCACCGATGACGCTGACGACGGCGCCGGGATCCAACTGCTGCAACGCGTGCTGCAGGCGGGCGGCGGAGGATGCGTCCTGCAGCGTGAAGCCGACTGATCCCGAAGGGACGGGTTGGCTCGCGCTCCCGGGAGCGTAGACCAGGAAGTCATACTCCAGCGCGGCCCGGCCGTCGTCGAAGTGGACGGTGCGCGCACGGGGATCGATCCGGGAGGCCGTGCCGACCACCAGGGCGGCCTCCGGGCGCAGCAGCGACTCCATCGGAACGGCGGCCGATGCCCGGCCTCCCGCCGCGACCTCATGCAGCCGTATCCGCTCGACGAAGTCGGCCGAAGGGTTCACGACGCTCACGCAGATCCTGCCCGCAAGCTCCTTGCTGCCGGCGAGCCGGTTTGCGGCCATGACTCCGGCGTAGCCCGCCCCTATGATGACAATCCGATGCTTAGCGCTCACCGTGAACTCCCTCTCGTGTGTGGTTACAGAGACAGGACACCGCCGCCGGCACATGTGTGACATCGGCCGGCGGCCGCTCCGGGTCCGCGCGGTTTTCTTGTTTGTCAGTCCCGGGAGTCGGGGCCGGAGGGGACGCTCCCGGGGTTGACCGGATCGGCGGTCGGGCCGTCGGTGAGCGGGTCGGCCAGTTCGGGCCCGCCAACGGCCTGGCCCATCCAGGTGAGCGCCTTCCACGCGTCGGGACCACCGTCGAGCACCACCACCCCGGTGTTGCTCAACTGGTTCCGGGCCACGAACGGGACCGTCAGATTGGACGCCCGGGCGCCGGCCCAGCTGCGGATCATGGCGCCGTGGCTGACCACCGCCAGGGTGCCGATGCCGGAGGATCGGGCTTCTTCAATCACGGCATCGAAGCGTCCGAACGTTTCGTGGCCGTCCGGGCCGCCCGGCATCCGGCGCTCCAGGTCGCCCGCCGCCCAGGCGAAGACCGTGGTCATGTAGGCAATGATGGAATCGCGGTCGCCGCGCATTTCCAGCTCGCCGGCCGAGATCTCGCGCAGCCCGTCCCGCACGTCCGTCTCAAGCTTCCGGGCGGCGGCCAGCGGGGACGCCGTGAGCTGGGCGCGCACGAGGGTGGATGCGAGCAGGGCGTCGATCGGCTCGCCGTCGAGCGCCTGCGGCAGCGCCCGCGCCTGTGCCTGCCCCAGGTCGGTCAGCTCAGCCCCGGGGGCACCGGTGTCCAGCAGCCCGCGGACGTTGGAGTGGGTCTGCCCGTGCCGGATCAGCAGCAGCCGCATGCCTGCCTCAGTAGCCCAGCGGGCGTCCGGCCATCCGTTCCAGCCGCGCCACGCGGTCGTCCATCGGAGGGTGGGTGCTGAACAGCTTCTTCGCGCCGCCGCCCTTGAAGGGGTTGGCAATCATCAGGTGGCTGGTATTGACCAGCCTCTGGTCCTGCGGCAGCGGCGCCTGCTGCGTGCCGTACTGCAGCTTGCGTAGCGCCGACGCCAGGGCCAGCGGATCGTCGGTCAGCGTGGCGCCGTCCTCGTCCGCGTCGTACTCGCGGGTGCGGCTGACGGCCATCTGGATCAGCATGGCGGCAAGCGGAGCCAGCAGCGACATGGCGATCAGCGCAAGCGGGTTGGCGTTGCGGTCGCGGCCGCCGAAGAACAACAGGAACTGCGCGACCGACGTGATCACGCCCGCCACCGCGGCGGCCACGGAGGAGGTCAGGATGTCGCGGTTGTAGACGTGCATCAACTCGTGGCCCAGCACGCCGCGCAATTCGCGCTCATCCAGCAGGCGCAGGATGCCCTCGGTGCAACACACGGCCGAGTTCTTGGGATTGCGGCCGGTGGCAAAGGCGTTGGGGGCCATCGTCGGGGACACGTAGAGCCGGGGCATCGGCTGGTTCGCCCGCGCAGACAATTCACGGACGATCCGGTACATGCCCGGCTGGTCGGCTTCGGTCACGGGGTAGGCCTGCATGCTGCGGATGGCGAGCTTGTCGCTGTTCCAGTAGCTGTAGGCGGTTGTGCCCACGCCGATCAGGGCCATGATCCAGATCCAGTTGGCGCTGCCGGTCCCGCTGGCCAGCAGCGCGCCGATTGCCAGCAGGAGGGCAAAGAGCCCACCGAGCAGGCCGGCCGTTTTCAGTCCATTGAAGTGGTTGTGCACCGCTTATGAGTCCTCTCCCGCGCCCATCGGCCCCGTGCCATGCAGGCACAGGGCTCCGTCTTTCAGTGTATCCACCGGTCACTTATTCCAACGCTGGAGTCCGGCGCCATGTTCCGCCCAGGCGCTTAGGGCTCGGGGTGCCTGTCGTTGTAGCGGGAGAACCGCGGCTGGAACCTGTGCAGCAGCCCGACGGCGCAGACACAGGCGACACCGCCGGCGAGCGCGGCAAAACCTTCGCCCAGCCACTGACCGCCGCCGCCGGCGACGGCATCGCCGAGCCGCGGGCCGCCGGCCACCACCACGATGAAGATGCCCTGCAGCCGGCCGCGCATGGCGTCCGGCGTCGCCGCCTGCAGGATGGTGTTGCGGAAGACGCCGCTCACCGTATCGGCCGCACCTGCCGCCGCGAGGCAGAGGGCCGCCGGCACGAGCCATCCGCTCACGTCCCCGGCGGCCGCGGCGTTTGTCTGCCCGGCCATGACGACGACGGCGCCGAACCCCGCGACGGCTATCCCCCACACCACCACGCACCACAGCACCGCCAGCCCCTGCCGGCGGACGCCTCCCAGCGGCCCCGAGAACACCGCGGCGATGAACGACCCGGCGGCGACAGCGGCCAGCAGGATGCCCGCCGTCGCCTCGCCGCCGCCGATGATGACCGCACCGATGGCGGGCATCAGGGCGCGCGGCTGGGCCAGGACCATCGCGGCCATGTCCACCAGGAACGTCATGCGGATGTTGGGACGGGTGCGCAGGAACCGGAAGCCTTCGGCCACCGAGCGCAGGCCGGCCTTCCGGACCTCGCCTTCGGGCGGGATGGGCGGCAGCTTGACCACCGCCCAGATGGCCGCCGTGAAGGTGAGGACGTCGAGGGTGTAGGTCCAGCCGAAGCCCACCCCTGCCACCAGCACCCCGGCCGCCAGCGGACCGATGGTCATGCCGAGCCCGAACGTCATCATGGTCAGGGCATTGGCGGCCGGCAGCATCTCACGCCGGACCAGCCGCGGCACGATGGCGCTGCGGGCCGGCTGGTTGAGCCCGGCCGCGGCCGAATGCACCGCGATCACCAGGTACAGCAGCCACACCTGTTCCAACCGGAACCACGCCTGCAGCGCAAACACGGCGGTGCAGGCCCACAACACCAGGCCGGAATAGAGCGCCACCTTGCGCCGGTCGTAGGCATCCACCACCGAGCCGCCGTAGAGGCCGGCCAGCACCAGCGGGATCAGCCCGACGACGCCGACGCCGCCCACGGCCAAGGTCGACCCGGTGAGCTGGTAGACCTCCAGGCTTACCGCCACAGCCGTCAACTGCGCGCCGATCGCGGAGAGCGAGGTTCCGATCCACAGCCGGCGGAAATCCGGGCTCTCCTTGAGCGGCGCCGTATCGGCGAACAACTTGGGCATGGCGGAGATTCTAGTTGCCCGCAGCACCTTTCCCGGGCGGTTTGAGCCCCGGCAGCCGGCGTGGCGGCCCGGCGGGCCGGCGGCCAGCGCGCCCGGGCGTCGGGAGCCCTGCAGCCGGCGCCGCGGCTGCCGGCGCGGCGCCCCGGCGGGCAGCATGCCCAGGGCGAGGTGCCTCCCGGCGGCCGGCGCCGCCGTCGTAGTGATTGGACTGAGTCCAGATAATTTTCTGGACTCAGTCCAAAAAAGGTGGCAGAATCGTTTCATGGTCGAGATGAGGGATCCGGAGGACTTGTTGCGCGAGGCGTCGCTGCGCGTGACCCGTCCGCGGGCGGCGGTGCTGGAAGCAGTCCGCGCGCACCCGCATGCCGACGCCGACACCATCATCGGTGTGGTGCGGGACGAACTCGGCGGCGTCTCCAAGCAGGCCGTCTACGACGTGCTGGCGGCGCTGACGGACGCCCGGCTGCTGCGCCGGATCGAGCCCTCGGGGTCCCCGGCGCGCTATGAGGCCCGGGTCGGCGACAATCACCACCACGTGGTGTGCCGGTCGTGCGGCAATATTGCCGACGTCGACTGCACCGTGGGCGAGGCACCGTGCCTGACGGCGGCCGAGGGCCACGGTTTCGCGATCGACGAAGCCGAGGTCACCTTCTGGGGCACCTGCCCCGCCTGCACTGCCACGAAAGACCTTCAATTGGAAGATCCGACAAGGAGCGATAACTAAATGGCTGATAACACCAAGCCGTTGACAACTGTTGCGGGCGCGCCCGTAGCCGATAACCAGGACAGCCTGACCGCGGGTCCCCGCGGCCCGATGCTGCTGCAGGACGTCTGGTTCCTGGAGAAGATGGCCCACTTCGACCGCGAGGTCATCCCCGAGCGCCGCATGCACGCCAAGGGCTCCGGTGCTTTCGGCACCTTCACGGTGACCAACGACATCACCAAGTACACCAAGGCCAAGATCTTCTCCGAGGTCGGCAAGAAGACCGAACTGTTCGCCCGCTTCTCCACCGTCGCCGGCGAGCGCGGCGCGGCCGACGCCGAGCGTGACATCCGCGGCTTCTCGGTCAAGTTCTACACCGAAGAGGGCAACTGGGACCTGGTGGGCAACAACACCCCGGTGTTCTTCTTCCGCGACCCGCTGAAGTTCCCGGACCTGAACCACGCAGTGAAGCGTGATCCGCGCACCAACCTGCGCAGCGCCGAGAACAACTGGGACTTCTGGACCAACCTGCCCGAGGCCCTGCACCAGGTCACCATCGTCATGTCCGACCGCGGCATCCCGGCGTCCTACCGCCACATGCACGGCTTCGGCTCGCACACCTACAGCTTCATCAACGACGCCGGCGAGCGTTACTGGGTGAAGTTCCACCACCGCACGCAGCAGGGCATCAAGAACCTCACCGATGCCGAGGCCGCCGCGCTGGTCGGCGTGGACCGCGAGTCGCACCAGCGCGACCTGCTCGAGTCCATCGACAAGGGCGATTTCCCGAAGTGGAAGCTCATGGTCCAGATCATGCCCGAGGCCGACGCGGAGACCTACAAGTACCACCCGTTCGACCTGACCAAGGTCTGGTCCAAGAAGGACTACCCGCTGATCGAGGTTGGCGAGTGGGAGTTGAACCGCAACCCGGAGAACTACTTCGCCGACGTCGAGCAGGCTGCCTTCACCCCGGCCAACGTGGTTCCGGGCATCAGCTTCTCGCCGGACCGCATGCTGCAGGGACGCCTGTTCTCCTATGGCGACGCGCAGCGCTACCGCCTGGGTGTCAACCACCACCAGATCCCGGTCAACTACCCGCGCGGCGCCGGGCTGGTCAACTCCTTCCACCGTGACGGTGCCATGCGCGTTGACGGGAACCAGGGCGCGACCCCTGGCATCAATCCCAACGGCTACGGCCGCTGGCAGGAACAGCCGGCCTACCGCGACCCGGCCCAGGCCGTGGGCGCCGTCGCCGACCGGTTCAACTTCCGCGAGGACGACGACAACTACTACGAGCAGCCCGGCATCCTCTTCCGCGAGAAGATGACCGCCGAGCAGCGGCAGGTACTGTTCGAGAACACCGCCCGTGCCATCGACGGCGCCTCCCAGGCGACCATCGAACGCCACATCGCCAACTGCACGAAGGCCGACCCGGCCTACGGCGAAGGCGTGCGCAAGGCCATCGAGGCCCTGCAGGCCGGCAAGATCTCCCCGGTCGACGTGAACACCGACTCGGCGTAACTGCCCCGCCTGACGGCATAAAACTGCCTGGAACCAGCCCTTGCGGCCGGTCCCGGGCAGTTTTTTCGTTCTAGTGGATTGCTACTTGTCCAGCAGATGCTCGCGGCCGAACATTTTGGCCGCATCGCGCGCGGACGGCGTGCCGGCATCCAGGTCCGCCCCAGCCGCCAGCAGCCTGGACACCACGGCGTCCTCGCCCTTGAACAGGGCGCCGGCGATCGGCGACTGGTCGCGCACGTTGCGGATATCGGGATTGGCCCCGCGTTCCAGCAGCATGCCCACCGTCTCTTCCTGCCCGTGGTAGGCGGCCAGCATCAGCAGGGTGTTGTGGTCGGAATCCAGCGCGTCCACGGGCAGCCCGTGGTCGAGGAATTCCGCGAGCTCGCCGGTCTTGCCCTCGCGGGCCAGGTCCATGGCGAGCGCAACCACGCGTCGGGTCTGTTCTTCGTTCAGCGGTATATCGTTCGTCACTCCCCCAGAGTATGCGAGCCCCTGCCGAATCACGACGGCGGAGCGCCCCTTCCGTCCAGCGGCGGCTCCCGCAGGGTGTCACCACGGCGCCGCGCGGACTTCTCAGGCGGCGGCCGCCAGGAAACGTTCCAGGAGCAGGTTGAACGCCGCCGCCGGCTCCCCGGTCTGGTCGGCAACCACCTGCCCGAACCACAGGCCGCACACGCCGGCGGCGAAGAGCGTTCCTTCGGCCGCCGCCGTCTGCTCCCCTGCCCCGCGGGCCCGCAGCCACCCGGTGGCGGCATCGCGCCAGCGGACGAACCCGGGCGGCCGCGCCGGCGGCACCGGATGGGTGGTGTGCCGGGCGGCCGCCTGCTGGATGGCCGCTTCGAATCCCAGGCGCTGCAGGGCGCGGCTGTGCGGGGTCTGCGAGTGCTCCCACACCTGGAGCAGCAACTGCCGCAGCTCCGGAACCGCCAGGCCGGCCAACTGCTCCGGCGACGGCGCGGAGAGATCGCCCTCGACCCGTTGCACAATCTCCTCGAGCAGCTGTTCCCGGTGCCCGAAGTGATAGACCAGCATGTAGCTGCTGATGCCCAGGGCTTCGGCGAGCGGGCGAAAGGACAGGTCCGCGAGGTTCTTGTCCTGCAGATAGGCCAGGATGTCCTCGAGCAGCTGCGGCTTGCGCTGCGGGTTCTGCGGTCTGGCCATGTGTGCCCTGCCTCCTTCTGCGTGGGACCTCAAGCGCCCGACGCGGATCGGGCGCCGGTGGATGCGGCCGGCCACCGGCTCGGCTTCAGCATAGTCGTTGCGGGCCCAACACCCGTCCTTCCGCGACATGCCGGGACGCCTCGCAGATAAAGGGCCGCCGGCTCCCATACTGGGCGAAAGGGCAGAAACGCGGAATCAGACCGGCCGGCGGCCGGCAGTGAAGCGGGCGAGGATGGCGATGGTGGCTCCAGTACAGTCCCTGCTGCAGCGGTGCGGCGGCCGCTTCCGGACCTGGCTCCACCGCCCGGAACCGGGAAGCCCACGAGGACCGGATGCTTCGCTCCCGGATCCTTACCAGGCGCTGCTCAGCTGCCTGCGTTCCACCTATCCCGAAGCCCGCCTCAGCACGCCCGGCGACGACAAGGTCCGCGTGGAACTTCCCGGCGGCGACGTCCTGCGCTTCTACCTCAAGCGCTAGCCGCGCGCCGCACAACGCGCGCCGACGCGGCGCCGGGTCGGGCGGGCACCCCGCGCGGAACCGAGTACCCGGTTCCGCGGATCAGTGCTGCGAGATCTTCACCATTTCTTCGCGCGGGACCACCTTGACGCGCTCGCGCTCGACGGCGGGAACATCGCCGTCGTTGTTTTCGGGGACGAAGGAGGCCCCGAGCTCACGCTCATGGGCATCCAGCTTCAACCAGCCTTCCCACGTGGTGTAGGCGACGCCTCGCTCCTCGAGCAGCTTGATGATCGCATCCTCGGCGGGGTCGGAGGCCGCGGGCAGGTCCAGCCGGTCCTCGAGCAGGAAGCCGATGGTCTCCAGCGCATCGCCCTTGGTGTGGCCGATCAGGCCCACCGGCCCGCGCTTGATCCAGCCGGTGGCATAGATGCCCGGCACCGGGTTGCCGTCCTCGTCCAGCACGCGCCCGCCCTCGTTGGGAATGACGCCGCGGCGGGCATCGTAGCCGACCTCGGGCAACTCGGAGCCGAAGTAACCGATGGCCCGGTAGACGGCCTGGACCGGGTATTCGACGATTTCACCGGTGCCGCGGACGTTGCCGGTGCCGTCCAGTTCGTTGCGCTCGAACCTGATCGCCGCCACGTGCCCGGCGCCGTCGCCGCTGCCTTCCACGATTTCCACGGGCGTGTGCAGGAAGTGCAGGTGCAGGCGGCGGGAAGCGCCGGTGTCCTGTTCTTCCACCAGCCAGTTGGTCAGGGTGTTGACCATCGTCTTGGTCTGGTTGTTGGAGCGGATCGCCTCGTCGGAGCCCTCGTCGAAGTCGAAGTCCTCCGGGTAGAGCACGATGTCCACGTCGCGCGAGTGCGAAAGCTCGCGCAGCTCCAGCGGGGTGAACTTCACCTGCGCCGGACCGCGCCGGCCGAAGACGTGCACATCGGTGACGGGAGAGTTCTTCAGGCCTCGGTAGACGTTGTCCGGGATCTCCGTGCTGAGCAGGTCGTCGGCGTGCTTGGAGAGCATGCGGGCCACGTCCAGCGCCACGTTGCCGTTGCCGATGACAGCGATTTCCTTGGCCTCCAGCGGCCAGTCGCGGGGCACGTCCGGATGGCCGTCGTACCAGGACACGAAGTCGGCCGCGCCGAAGGATCCTTCGAGCTCAACGCCGGGGATGTCCAGCTCGGCATCCTGGATGGCTCCCGTCGCGAAGATCACCGCGTCGTAGAAGTGCCGGAAGTCGCTCAGGGTCAGGTCCCGGCCGTAGTCGACATTGCCCAGGAAGCGGATGTCGCCGCGGTCCAGCACCTTGTGCAGGGCGTTGACGATGCCCTTGATCCGAGGGTGGTCGGGGGCCACGCCGTAGCGGATCAACCCGTAGGGCGCGGGGTAGCGGTCGAAGAGGTCGATGCTGACCTCGAAATCCCGCTCCGCCTTGGTGAGGATGTCGGCGGCGTAAACGCCGGCTGGTCCGGCGCCGACGATAGCCACCCTCAGGGGACGCTGGGTGATGGCCTCGGCAGAGTTAGACACGGGCAGTCCTTCTTCTTCGGGAATCCTCCTGCGCAATAAGCGCACAGTTTCCTATTCTAAATGCCCGCCGGTTTCCCTCCTAACAGTGTGCCGCGTATCTCACTGGCGCCCGGGCGCCGACGTGCATCGCCGGGGGCCAGGGACCGGTGCGGCTCGTCAGTCTTGCCGCATCGTCCGGCCCTCAGCCGGCGGCTCCCAGCCGATCCGGACCGAACAGCGGCGAGCCGTCGTCCGACTCGATCGACGCCAGCAGCTCCTCGATGGGCGCCCCGGAGTAATAGGTCAGGTGGCGCGCCCCGGTGCCGGCCGGGAAGAAGGCCCGGAACTCCCCCCGCTCGCTGGTGCCGGCGAGGGTGACGGGGTAGGCCTGGTCGGGGTCCTCGACCCGGCAACCGTATCGGTCGGTGTAGGGCAGGAAACCGTCCCCGGCGTCCGCTGCCTCCAGGAACCGGTTGGCCCGGCCGCTGAGGAACAACAGGCAACGCGTAAGTATGTCCGGGTCCTCGGTGCGCACGTAGGACCTTTTCCGGTCCGCGTTGTCGTGCGGCATTTCAAAGTCCAGGATGTACCCGTCGGCGGTCGCGCTGACGGTCGTGCGCTCTCCGGCCGCGTTCATGAACGCCCACTGATCGTCACGGATCAGCGGTTCGGCTATGGCGGCGTACTGGACGGCCTTGTCCATCCGTTCAGGCGGCAGTTCCGCCAGCCGCCCCGGCAGCCCTTGGAGAACGTGGCCAGGCCTGCCCGGCCCGAACAGCGGGGCACCGTCCGCCGCGACGAGTGACACCACGAGGGACCCCAGCGGAAGTGCAGCATACCGGGTGAAGATCCGCGCGTCGCGTGCCACCGGAAAGCCGGCGGTGACGGTGCCGCCGGGTCCCGTACGTTCGAGCACGGCGGGCGACTTGTGCGGCTTGCTGCGAAGCGTCCAGCCGCCGGCGTCATCCATCCCCTGGTCGGAGAGAGCCAGAAAGCGCAGGCCGCGGCGTTTGCGCTGCCAGAACGCCGCCCGGAACAACAGGCAGCGCAGCAGGGCCTCCGGGTCCGTGGTGCGGACGTATTCCGGTCTCCCGGGCCAGTAAGGCGCGATGACGTCCCGAAAGACGAAGCCGTCGGCCTCGGCGGCGATGGACATCCGGACGCCGTAGTCGTTCCGGACGGTCCAAGCGCCGTCCTCCAGGGAACTGCTGCCCCCGAACCACTCTGCAGCTGTCGTCAGCAGGGCTTCATCCAGCTGCCCCAGGTGGGCTGCCATGTCAGAAGTCCGAGGCGCGGAGCAGCGCTTCCGGGCCGGCGGGGTCCACCACCATCGACAGTTCGGGCCTCTGGCGCAGCATGTCGATGGCCCAGGTTGCCGGCACTTCCCTGAATTGCGCCGCCGGCCGGAAAGCGGCGACTTCCGGCCCGGACGAGAACACGGGAAGAATTGGCCCGCCGTCCTGGCCCTTGAGCAGGATCGGACCCCCGTCGGAGCCACTCTCGTCCGAACGGTCAACCGCCAGAACGACGGCGCCGGGCCGCTTGAGCTCTTCCGCGACGGCGTCGGTGCCGCCCTGGCCCGCCACGGCCCGCTTCAGGCCGACATTGGCCAGGCTCCCGGCCGCGAAGCCGATCTCCGGACGACCGAGGGCGCAGGCGGGGCCCGCGGGATTGATGTAGAGGTAGGCAATGTCCCGGTGGCCGTCGACGAACTTCAACAGGTCCTCGCCGGGCTGGACCCAAGACACCGGTGCTCCCGGCCGGCCCGTGGAGGCACGGAATTCGGCCAGCTTCTCCTGTGAGGTGAAGGCGAGCACGGCAGGCGAACCGTGGACTTCGACGACGCTGATGCCTGGGCGCCCGGCGTTGTCGGTGGCATCGAGCAACACTTCGCTGCCAATCAGGTGGCGCAACACATTGACTGCCGCAGCCTTCCCCGGATTCTCGCTGAACTTCGCCACGGCGTCGGCGACCAGGCGGTTGTCCAGCCCGCGCCGGCCGTCGTGTTCCTTCTCCGCTTCTGGTGCGGGCCCCTGGTCGGCGGGTTCTCCCAGACCGAAATCGGGGGCGGGCTGGTCGAAATTGAAGTAGGTGTCCAGGGAGTATTTCGGTTCCGGCCAGTCCCGTGCGGAGAGGTTCACGGCGGCCGAGCGCCAGGATTCTCCGTTCTCCCCCGCGCTAAGGCTGTGCAGTTCGACGGCGGCGTCGAAGGGCGCGGTGCCGGGCTGCAGGGCGCCGGCATTGGCCGCGGCCATGCCCCCGCGGTCTTGAGTGATCCGCATGAGCATGGCGTCGGCGGATGGTTTCAGCTCCAGCACCATCCGGTCCCAGCCGGGCTCGGAGTTGACCGCCTGCAGCATCCAGCCGGCGAGTATCTCGGCCAACTGCTGTTGGCGGAGCAGCACAGGCGTCTGTTCGGACATGGAGTGGGTTCCTTCTTCCGGGAGGGTGCGGGGGAGCTACTGGGCGGGATCCTGGAAGGGAGCCCGTTCACTGCCAAGCACCAGCTCTTCGGTTGCCGGGTCGAGATACGGCACGTCCAAACCGTTGCTTTCGAGGATGTCGCGCATCCAGCCGGGAACCCGCTCCCGTTCGCGCGGGAACAGGGCCAGCTCGGCCTGGACCGCAGCGGGAGGTACCGGCATCTGGAGGGCGCCCGGGGCAGGTTCCAACGGCTCCGTGTCGAACCGTTCGAACCGCGGCTCTTCGTCAGGGACCAGGGTCAGCCGGGCGGCGAACCATGTGCCCTTGCCTTTGGTGTAGCTGGCGGCTTTGTCCGACTTCAACGCCCTGCGGTCCAGCGGCACGGCGTCGGAGAAGTTAATGCTGACCCATGCGCCTTCCGCCGTTTGTGCCATCTCCGTCCAGGAGACGGTTGCACCGTAGATCTCGAACTCCAGCCGGATCTCCTGATAGGTCCGGAACCGCGAAGAGGCCTCGGTTGCCATGGCCGACAAAAACTCGTCGGAGAGCAGCTGTGATGTCACGGGGAGTACATTCCTTAGTTTTCGAAGTCGAAGCGCCGGGTTTGGCCGTTAACCGTTACCTTGAGTTCCACCATATGTGGAACACGGTTTCCCCCACCAGCATCGTAGATCGGGCGGACGTCCCAGGTGACCGAGGGCTTGCTGCCCCCGGGAGGCACGTTGCGGAGTTGGTCGCGGATCCAAAGCTCGGTGTCATACCAGGTGTCGGCGGCCCCCGTCAGCCGCAACCGCTCGATGGGCGTCAGGGCGCCCAGGCCGAGATTCCGGTTTTGGATGTTCAGCTGGGGAATCAGGTTGATCTTCTCCCCCGGTCCGCCGAACATGGCCGCGAGGAGGTGGCCGCCGTCGTAGTCGCCGCCGCCGTGCCCTCCGACGTGGGTCTGGTTGCCCGGATGCCGCCAGGTGTCGGCCTGCTCCTTGGGGAAGTACTCGAGGTCGTGGGCGTGCAGTGCCGTCGGGCGCCCCAACCCGTCGGTGTGGACCACGATGTTGCCGTCGATGTGGTAGCGGACGTTGGGCCGCGGGTTGTTCAACTCGGGATTCCAGTTGCCCTTGGTTCCGCTGGGAGCCTCGATCTGCTGGATGTGGCCGGCGGAGTTCGTGTAAAACTTGCCGCGGCCATCCACCTCGTACACGGTCGTGGGTTCCAGCGTGATGCGTTGCTCTTCGACCGCGTCAATAACCGATTTCCGTGCGGACAAGTCGAGGTCGTGCTTGGCCAGCAGGTCCACCGGGTCGCCGGCGTTGCGCGCCCACGGCGGGTCGAACTGGCGCGGCCCGGTCTCGTGGAGGCCCTCCCTGCGGATCAGTTCGTCGACGCCAATGGCCTTGGGATCGGTCCCCTGGGTGGTGTCGAGGAACCGCAGCTGGGTTCCGCCGCCCGGGCGCCCGAAAGCCGGGGCGATTTCAGAGACCTCGACCTTGACGCCCTCGGGCAGGCGTCCAAGCTCGAAGTGGTGCAGCTCCTTGCCGAGGGTATCGACCGGCAGGCCGCGCATGTGCCACGGGGTTCCCTCGATGGCCAGGTAGGCTCCGCCGTTGGGGCCGATCCGGTCCAGCTGGACATTTCCAAAGTCTGACTGCAGCTCGTCGTACGACGAGTACGTCCGGATGGTTCCTTCGACCGCCCCGGCGTTGTCCGGATAGGCCGCCCGGTACTCGTCCGGGCGGAACTCGTCCAACTCGCTGTACCGGTTCGCGTACTCGGCTCTATCCAAGGGGTTCCCGAGCTCGTCGGTGCCGTAGGCGGGCTGGGAGCGGTCCACGATGGCGTCGAGGTCGCTGTTGATGTCCAGGCGGCCGTGCTGGTCCTTGGGCAGGTCCGCCCAGTCCGGCATCTCCACGTCCTGGTAGAGGTCATCGGCCCGGTGCTGGCCATATCTGGCGTGTGCCTCCGGGTTCTGGATCGCGTCGGGCACAGCGGTGCCGTACTGCGGTTCCTGCGGATGGCGGAAGCTGTCGTTGACTCGCTGTCCGTTCACGTCGTAGGCGTTGATGCCGTCGCCGGACCCCGCAGCGGTCGCCTTGGGTGTAATGGGATCGGGTTCCGGGGCCCTTGAGCCTGAGACATCGGCTCCGGCGTCGGGAGTGCGTGACGGCGCCGGCTTGGCCTCCGGCGTCTCAATCCGCTGGCCGTACTGCGGAGGGCCGGGACGTTCCGGCACGGTGTAGCCGCCGGTGCGCGACGACGGTTTGGGTCCGTCCGCGTCAAAGTTCATGATGGTGTTGGCGTTGCGGCCGGACGGCGCCTCCACATCGAAGCGGTGCCCGGTGGTGTAACCGCCGCCCGCGGTAGCCAGGCGCGGGCCGCCCAGCGCGTTCGCCAGGTTGTCCGTGCCGGTGCGCAGCGACGTCGTGAAGTTGTCCGCGCCGGCGCGCAGGCCCGAGGCGGCGTTGCGCAGCCCGTCGGTGAAAGCGTGGCCGGCGGTGCTGACGTAGGGGCGGACCGTGCCGGTGACCGTCTTGAAGCCGCTGGTCGTGACATCGATGGCAGTGAACTTGAAGTTGGTGGAGAAATCGATGGCGCGGGTGGTCAGGCCCGCGGTCTTGGACAGGCCGGAGAAGTCCAGCACCTTGGCCGCTGCCCCGCCGGCCCGGCTGACCGCGGTGACCTTGTTGGCCACGCCGCCGGCCTTGGCCACGGCGCCGCCGCCGGCGGTCAGGAGGATGGCGGAGAGATCGAACGCCGTCGCGCCGGCGGCGTAGGCCGGGTCGCGCTGCCAGTCGTCCCAGTGGATGGCCGCCTTGCCGACGGCCAGCAGTTCCTCGCCTGCCTTTTTGACCGTGCCCGGGCCGCCGATCTTCTCGGCCACGAGCGCGGAGATCGGGCTGGAGACGATGGCCACGTTCAGGGCGATCTGGCCGATGCCCTTCCAGGTGGCCGCGAAGGTCTCGCCGTCGGTGAAGTTGACCATGTTCCACAGGCCGGTCACCGTGCCGGTGACCCCGCTCCAGACGCCCTTGCCGAAGGACACCATGCCGTCCCAGGCGTCCGCGTACCACGGCTTGTCCCACTCCGTCGGCTTGCCCCAGGGAATGTGGCCCTCGCCGGTCGCCGAATCAAGCTGTTCTGCCGAGTAGCCGTAGGCCTGCTGGCCGGTGCCGGGGCCGTCCTGCGTGGTTTCGACTAGGGTGATGCCGCCGTAGAGTGCGGCAATCGCGTTGGCGCAGGTTCGCTCGGCCGCCATGTGCTCGGCCGCCAGCGCGTTGGCGTCCCTGAGTATCCGGTTGTCGTCGTTGACCAGGTCCTCGTCCTTGCGCCAGTCGCTGCCTTCGTCGGCGATCCGCGCCCGCACGCCGTGCCAGCGGGCCACCAGCGCGTCGTAGCGCGAGGTGAAGGTGTCCGCCCAGTCGGCGAACGCCTCGATGGCCGACTTGATGGCCGCGGTGTCGGACTTGATGTCCTCGGTGGTAGTCCTGATCGGCTTGACCGCGACGTAGACCTGCGGGGCTTCCGGTGACTTATAGACCGCTTCCAGTCCGCTCCAGTCGCTCTCGATCAGTTCGACGGCGTCGTCAATGTCTTCGGCCTTGTCGTCCAGCGCCTTGGCGTGGGTGCGCAGCAGTTCCGCGTCGGGCCGCTGCGGGTATTCCTCGGCGTAGGGATCCCAGGCCGTCATTGCTTCCCCTTATTCGGTGCGTGAGACTTGATGTTCGTGAAAGTGGCGCGACCGGTCGATCAGAGCGCCAGCGGAGTGGGTCCGTGCGGCCGGTGCGGAAGCGAGGCGTCTGCCTCCTCGGGCAGCGTCCCGATCAGGTTTTGGGCATCCGACGCCATCTGCGCGTCCCCCATGACGTAGGAATTCACCGCGTCCATGGTGCCCTGGAAGGTGGTCTGCAGCCGTCCGGCAACACTGTTCAGGCCCGGTTGGACGGTCTTCTCCGCCCAGCCGTTGAGCGCGTCCATCACCGGGCCGGACTTGGCGGCAGCGACGATGTCGCTGACGGCGGTACCCAGGGCCGGGAAATCCTTCTCAAAGCTGTCGGCCCGCCCGCTGGCGGTGGTGACGATTGTTTGGACTTTGGTGGGTTCGATGTCCCAGCCGTCGAGTGCCACTGCTGTTTGCCTTTCGTGCCGGACCTTGGCGGACTGGATGCGATCTGGATGCTGCCGGTCTAGATGTTGGCGATCTTCGCGCCGGCCGTCTTGATGGTGTTGCCGGCGGTGCTCTTGGCATCCTCCAGCAGCTTGTGCACGTCCGCCATGATGCCCGCGAACGCGAAGCCCGCGTCTGCCCAGGCCTGCTCCACCCGGTCGTACTGCTCTGCGATGTCGGTGGCCTGGAACTTGGCCTGCAGGTCCGCGGCGTCTTTCTTGCGGGTTTCCACCAGCGCGTTAAGCTTCTTCTTCACCCGGTCCAGGTTGTCCTGGGCCTGCGATGCTCCGCCGTCGGAGAAGGCGAATGAATTCTGGTCTGCCATGATGTTTCCTTCCTCATGCCCGGCCTCGGCCGGAAAAAGATCGTCTGTGGGTCATTGCCGCTTGAGGGGCGGGAGGCTGCCTGCTTCCGGTGCAGGCTAGCCGCGGTTGCGGAAGACGGCGTCGTCCCAGGCCGCCTTGCCCTCGGTGGCATCGGCGTCGTCGGCCTGCTGCTGCTCGCCCAGCTGCATGGTGGTGTTGACCTCGGACTGGCCCTGCTGAATGGAAACCAGCGATTTCTGCAGCCCGGACGCCACCATGTTGGCCCGGCCCATGATGCCCTTGAACTTCTCCCAGAAGTCGCCGGCGGTGTTGCCGCGCATGGGCTCGGGAACTGCCTCAAGCTCCTTCATCAGCGCCTGGAGTTCGGTATCGGCCGCCGCGCTGGCCTTCCCGGCGTCGACAAACGCGCTCTTTTCCATCTTGATGAACTGGTTGCCGCTCATTGCTCCACCTCCGTGCCCCGTCACGGGGCTGTAGCTTCCGCTTCCGCCGGCGGACGCCTGCTGCGTCCGCGGTGCGCCGGGTTGCCGCCCGGCCGGTTGTCTTCGAGCGGTTCCCCGCCTTTACCATAGAACGCGCTGGCTCGCACCGCGTCAATCGACGTTAATGGGTACATCTCCCCATCCTGAGCGGGACACGCGGGAATTTATCCATCGTTTGGAGCGATAAGCTCGGTAGGCGACGCACCGCTTGGGAGGAGAGACGTGGCTCACGATTACGACAACCAGCTCATCGAATCAGTGGCTGTCCGGCGTGCCCGGCTGACCACGGCGCTGCTGTACGGCGCGAACCCGCTCCAGCGGCGCTGGAAGTCCAGCGTGCGCACCTTCTTCTTCAGCATCGCCATGGCGGCTGTCATCGCCGCCGTCTGCGTGGGCTATTCGTTCGTGACCAACCTGCTGGAAGACCTGCGGCAGGAACGGCAGCAGCGCTCGCAGTCCGCCGTCGTCCTCCACCTCGGTGGCCATCCGGCGGACGACGACGGCGCCCGCCTGCCGCCCGTCCCCCACCGAGGAGCCGCTTGAGCATGGCCGAAACCTTTACCCGCGTGACCGTGGCCGGGCCGCAGCGCCATGTGGACGTCCTGCTCCCGTCGCAAACGCCCGTCGGCCTGCTACTGCCGCAGGTCCTGGACCTGCTCGATGACCAGCCGGCCGCCGCCGTCGCCGTGAAAACGCTGATCACCCCCGCCGGCGATCCGGTCCGCGAGGACGCGTCGCTGACCGACGCGGGCATTGCCGACGGCGCCATGCTCCGGCTGGTGAATGTCTCCGAGGCCCCGCCTGCACCGGTGGTGTACGACATCACCGACGCCGTGGTGGAACAGACCGAGGACATCGGCGGCCGCTGGACCGAGCGGGTCCGCCGCGGGACGGGCGCCGTCTTCGCCGCCGTCGGACTGTACCTGGGCGTGCACCTGCTGCTCGATGGCGCCGCCACGGCAATGGCCGCGGCCGTCTTCTTCGCGCTGGCCGCGGTGCTGCTGGGCGCCGGCATCTACCTGGGCCGGGTGACCGCCACGGTGCTGGGCCCGCTGCTGGTGGGCACCGGCTGGCTGCTGGCCGTGGGCGGCGTGCTGCGTCTGCCTGCCGATCCCGGGACGCACGTGCTGCTGGCCGCCGCGGCGAGCGCCGTGGCACTGGTCGGTGCCGGCCTGATCTCGCAGCGTCCGCGGGCGCTGATGTCTGCCGCGGGCCTGCTCGCCCTGCTCACCGTTTTCTGGGCTGCCTCGCTGGCTCTCTTCGGCGCCCCGGTGCTGGCCGCCGGCGTGGCCGCGCTGCTCAGCTGCGCGACCCTCGGCCTGCTGCCGCAGATCGCCCTCTCCGCGTCCGGACTGGCCACGCTGGACGACCGGCGGGCCAAGGGCGGCCGCATCGGCCGCACCGACGTCCACGTGGCCATCGGCTCGGCGCACCGCGGCCTCAGCTTCGGCACCGCGCTGGCGGCGCTCTCGGTGGCCGCCGGACTGTGGATCCTGGGAACAGACACCGAGCGGCAGGCTTGGACGATGCCGCTGATCGGTTGCCTGGCCCTCGCCACCGGGCTGCGGGCGCGCGCCTTTCCTCTGGCCACCGACCGGATCGCGCTGTACCTGGCGGCCGCCGTCGGCACGCTGGCCCTGGCGCGCTCGGTGCTGGCCTTCTCTCCGGGGCACGGCTGGTTCGTGGCGGCCGGCCTGCTGGTGCTGGCCATCGCCGTGGTGATCTCGCTGACCGTCACGCTGGCCGACCATTCCGCCGCGAAACTGCGCCTGCTGGCCAACCGGTTGGAGACGCTGGCCATCCTGGCCGCCGTCCCTCTGGTCATCGGCTTGTTCGGCGTCTTCGCCTCGCTGCTGACCACCTTCGACTGAGACAGGTTGGAACCGATTCCATGGAACCGATGTCGCGCAGGGACCTGATCGCCCGGGAGAATACCGCCACCGGGCACGTCCCGGCAGGCCCGCCCCGGCAGGCTTCCGTGCCCCCTGCCGCCCCGTCCGGTGCGGGCTTGCCCGGCCGGACACAGGTGGCCGACCCGTGGAGCACGCCGGCTCCGGCCGCCGAACCCGCCGGGCCCGGCCCGTTCGAGTCCGATGCCGAACAGCGGCGCCGCCGCCTGCGCGGCCGGCGCGGCGAGCCCTGGCTGGTCCGCACCGTCCTGGCGGCGAGGGGCCTGCTCTCCTCCGACGACTACCCGCGGCGGTTGGTCGCCGCCACGGCCGGCGCGCAGGCCGCGGTCAGCACGGGGCGCCGGATCGCCGTGATCGGCAGCAGGGGCGGGGCCGGGAAGACCACGACGGCGGCGCTGCTCGCATCGCTGTATGCGGCGGCCCGGCAGGACACCATCGCGGCCGTCGATCTGGCGCCCGCCGGCGGGACCCTGGCGCTGCGGCTCGGGGTGCCGGACGCGCCGGCCATCGACGACGCCGCCGCCGTCCTGCACTACTCCCCCGCCGGGAGCGCCGACGACCTGCGCCGGCAGCTGGCCGCCGCCGGGCCCAACCTCTGGGTGGCCGGGGAACGTGCGCTCGGCGGGCATGCCGACAATCCCGCGCTCTCGGCGGCCGGCCAGAACATCTCCCGGTACTGCCCGGTGGCGGTTTACGACTGCGCCACCGGCCCGGGCGAGAACCCGGACACCAACTGGGCCATCGGCGTCGCACAGTTGGCCGTGCTGGTGGCCCCCGCCTCGGTGGCCGGGGTCCAGGACGTGCGGCGCACGGCGGCCGCGTGGGCGGCCACCCCTGAGCTGGCCGGGACCGGCCTGCTGGCCGTACTGACCCGGACGGATGCCGACGCCCCGCTGGACCCGATGACCGAAGCGAAGCTGCTCGCGCGGGACGGAATCTCCGTGCTGCCCCTGGGCTACGATCGGCACCTGGCCGGCGGAGTGGAACTCGATCCGGCCCTGATGTCCCGCGCCGTCCGGCTGCAGGCGGCCGAGCTGGCCTCCACCGCGCTGGCTTTGGCAATGGAGCACACCGGCCGATGAGCGTGAAGATCTTCCACCGGCCGGCCCGGACCACCGCCCCGGCGCGCGAGGCTGCCCCCTTCAGCCTGGAGGCCCCGCCGCCCATGGGCGAGAAGGCCGGCAGGATGAACGCCATGGCGCTGATCCCCCTGCTGGGCGCCGGATTGTCCATGACCGTGATGATGCTCTTCCGCGGCAACAGCCTGGCCGCCGTCGGCGCCATCGCGATGATCGTGACCGTCGTCGCGTCCATCGTCATGATGCTGGGCCAGCGCGGCCGGGCGGCCCGCGCACGGGCCGAAGAACGCGACCGCTACCTGGAATACCTGGAGGAGTCCCGGGCCACGCTCCGCGCCGACGAGCAGCGCACCATCACCACGGCGCGCACCAGCAACCCGGAGCCCACTGCCCTCTTCGACATCGTCCGCAACACGCAGCGGCTTTGGGAGCGGCGGCGCGGCAACGAGGACTTCCTGCACGTGCGGATCGGTTCCGGCGAGCGGATCAGCCGGCAGATCACCATCAACGAGCAGGGCCCGGTTACGGCCCAGCGCGACACCTTCATGGACAACGAGGTCCGGATCCTGCAGCGGCGGTATGAGACGTCGCCGGATTTGCCGCTGACCCTGCCGCTGGACTCGGCCGGCAACGTCAGCATCATCGGCTCCCGCGGGTTCGTGCTCAACGCCGCCCGGAACCTGCTCGCCGAGGCCTGTGCCTTCCACTCGCCCGAGGACCTGCACGTGGGAATCGCGGCCGGCGAAGACCGACTGGGCGACTGGGACTGGGCCCTGTGGCTGCCGCATCTGGCGGACCAGAAGCAGGCCCACGCCACCGGCCCGGTCCGCCGGATGGCCCGGTCCCTGGACGAACTCGGTGCCGTGCTCGCCGACGAGCTGAACCGCCGCGCGGTGGTGGCTGCCGAATCCTCCAAGAACGCCCGGGGCGCCAGCCAGCACCTGCCGCGGCTGCTGGTGCTCGCCGACTGCTACGGCGGGCTGCCCGAAGAACTCGTGCTGCCGGACCGGCACGCCGGACTGGCCCACCTGGGCATCACGGTGGTCTATCTGGTGGCCGACCGCGGCCAGGAGCCCGGCGAGGTCAGCGTGCGCGTCACGCAGGCCGACGCGGCCGCGGTCTCCGGCGCCCCGCCGTCGGACTCGGGATTCACGATCCAGAACTACCGCGAGGATCCGGTCGAGCCGGTCGTGGAACAGGGAACTTTGGACCCCCTGGCCGTGCCGACCGCCGAGGCGCTGGCCCGGGAACTGGCACCGATGCGGCTCTCGGCGGACTCGCTGGAACACAACACCGCCGCCAGCTCGGACAGCTTCCTGGACATGCTCGGCCTGAGCCCGGCGCTGGACGAGGCGGACATCAGGCGGCTTTGGAAGCCGCGCAGCGAAGTGGACTTCCTGCGGATCCCGCTGGGCCCCGACGACCGCGGCCGGCCGGCCCTGCTGGATCTGAAGGAATCGGCGCAGTTCGGCATGGGCCCGCACGGGCTCTGCGTCGGCGCCACCGGGTCCGGCAAGTCGGAGATGCTGCGGTCGCTGGTGCTGGGACTGCTGGCCACCCATCCGCCGGAGCTGCTGTCCATGGTGCTGGTGGACTTCAAGGGCGGCGCCACGTTCGCTCCCTTCGCCGACGCGCCGCAGGTCTCCGGCGTGATCACCAACCTGGCCGATGACGCGAGCCTGATCGAACGCATCTACTCCAGCCTCAACGGCGAGGTGGTCCGGCGGCAGGAAGTGCTCAAGGCCGCCGGCAACATCGCCAACATCACCGACTACCAGCTGCACCGGCAGGAACGGCTCGCCCGCGGCGAGGCCATGGAGCCGCTGCCGCACCTGGTGGTGATCATCGACGAGTTCGGCGAACTGCTCACCGCCCGGCCGGACTTCATCGACCTGTTCCTCTCCATCGGCCGGATCGGCCGGTCCATCGGCGTGCACCTGCTGTTGAGCAGCCAGCGGATCGAGTCCGGCAAGCTGCGCGGCCTGGAGACCTACCTGTCCTACCGGATCGGGCTGCGCACGCTCTCCGAATCGGAATCCCGCACCGTGCTGGACACGCCGGACGCCTTCCACCTGCCGCCGGTCCCCGGCTACGGCTACCTGAAGGTGGATACCACCGTCTACACCCGGTTCAAGGCCGGCTACGTGTCGGGCCCGCTGGAGGATGTCCAGGTGCAGGAGGCGGAGGAAACCGCCGGCGACGACGGCCCCCGGGTGCTGCCGATGCCGACCTATGCGGCCAGCCTGGAGCGGGCGGACGACGCCGGCGCTGCTGCCGCCAGGCCGGCGCGTACCGGGGCGTCCAAGCGCACCACCGGTCCGACCGTCCTGTCCACGCTGATGGCCACCCTGGCCGGATTCCCGCGCGCCGTGGATCCCATCTGGCTGCCGCCGCTGCCGGCGGCGCTGGCTCTGGACACCGCCGCCGGTTCGGTGACCACCACCAGCCAGGGCATCCGGCTCGCCTCCGGCGGCGGGCTGAAGGTCCCGATCGGCCTGCTCGATGACCCGGCCAAACAGTGGCAGGGCGTGTGGGAACTGGACCTGAAGTCGGCGGGCGGCAACGTGGCCATCATCGGCGGGCCGCAGTCGGGCAAGAGCACCGCGCTGCGCACCATCGCGGCCTCGCTGGCCCTCACGCACAGCCCGCAGGAAGTGGGCATCTACTGCGTGGACCTGCTGGGAAACTCGCTGATCCCGCTGGAGGGCCTGCCGCACGTGGGCGGCGTGGCCGTGCGGACCAACCGCGAGGTGGTCCGCCGCACGGTGGAAGAACTGCTGGCCATGCTCGGCGAGCGCGAGATCGTCTTTGAGAAGTACCAGGTGGATTCGCTGGCCACCCTGCGCAGGCTGTGCGCCCAGGGCAAGATTCCCGAGCTGCCCAGCGCCGACGTCGTGCTGGTCCTGGACGGCTACGGCCTGCTGACCGACGAGTTCGAGGACATCGAACCGGCCGTGCACGCGCTGATCGCCCGCGGCGGCGGCTATGGCATCCACGTGATCACCACCGCCAACCGGCAAAACGAGATCCGGCTGGCCCAGCAGTCCTTCTTCGGCACCAAGATCGAGCTGCGCCTGGCGGATCCAGCAGATTCCTCCTACGGCCGCAAACTGGCCGAGACCATGCCCGCCGACCGGTCGGGCCGCGCGCTGACCGACGCCAGGCTTTTCGGCCACTTCGCGCTCCCGCGTATCGACGGCGTCGCCGACGCGGACACGGCCACGCAGGGCACCCGGGACATGGTGGCCGCCGTCGCCGCCTCCACCGATGCCCGCGCCATGCAGGTGCGCATCCTGCCGCAGGTGGTGGAAGCCGCCCAGCTCGAGGTCCCGGCGCTCCAGGGCCTGCTGCCGCTCGGCCTGCGCGAGACCGACCTGGGCCCCGAAATGCTGGACGTCGTCCGCGGCGAGCACCACCTGATCGTGATGGGCGACGAACAGTCCGGCAAGACCAACCTGGTCCGTTCCCTGGTCGCCTCGCTGGTGGCGCAGTACCCGTCCCGGGACTTGGTCTTCGCCGTCTTCGATCCCCGCCGGGCGCTGGCCGACGTGGTCCCGGACGCCTACCTGGGCGGCTACGCGCCGAGCGCCGCCCAGGCCGAGCCGCTGGCCAACGCGATCGCCTCGGAGCTGTCCAAGCGGACCACCGGCGGCGACGCGATGCAGGACAGCATCGGCGAGGCGGACAGCATTCCGCGGATCGTCCTGCTGGCCGATGACTACGACATCCTCACGGCCGGCGGCGCCGGCCCGCTCCGCTCGCTGATCGAATACCTGCCGATGGGCCCGGAACTGCAGCTGAACGTGATCCTCACCCGCCGGGTGCGCGGCGCCGGCCGCGGCATGTACGAACAGTTCTTCGCCGCGCTGCGGGACTCCGGCAGCACCGGCCTGATCCTCTCCGGCGACCGCTCCGAAGGCGGCCTGCTCAACAACGTGCGCGCCCGCCGGCTGCCGCCCGGCCGCGGCCTGCTGGTCCGCTCCGGCGGGCCCGTGCAGACCGTACAGACCCTGTGGACCCCGCTGGAGGCGACCGCCAATGTCTAACACCGTCACCGTCGTCGCGCTCGATGAGCCGGGCCAGGACGTGGTCATGGTTTCGCTGCTGGCCGTGGTGCCGCAGGAGTACGTCCGCGAGGCCGCCGGAAACGCCCTGCTGGAGGTCGAGGACGCCAACGGCACCACCCTGCTGGCCGTCGAGCTGCCGCGCCTGGTCCGGGTTCCCGGCGAGGTGTCCCGACTGCTCGCCGGCGCCACCGTGAACGCCATCGAGGGCACCCCGATCCCGTCGATCTTCTCCGACCACCCGGACTTCGTCGAGCCGGAGCACCAGGACCTGTGGTGGCAGGAGATCACCGTCCGCAACGGCATCCCCGACGGCGACTCCCTCGGCTACCGGGTGGCGCAGAACATCGCCGTGCGGTGCCGCGGCGCCGTCGTCACCCACCAACTGCCCAACTCCGGAGAATAGGGATGGGCATGCACGCCTCCACCTTCGATTTCCACACCGAACGAACCGCCGTCGTCTTCCAGGACAAGCCGCTGGCGTTCCTCTCCCCCGCCCTCACCCGCGCCTACGTGGCCGCCCGCGCATCGGAGCGCCAGTTCGTGGTGATGACGCCCAGCACCGGCAAGCTGACGCTGCCGCTCTACCAACTGCTGCAGCGCGAGGGCTGCATCTGGATGGCCAGCGCCGCGGACGGCACGTTCTACAACGGCTTCACCGGCCAGCAGTATCGCTGGGGCGGGGACGTCTTCGCCGCCGAGGAACAGTTGGCACCGGACTACCTCCAGGCACCGGCCGGATCCGACGGCGTGATCCAGGCCCGCGGCGAGATCCTGCATCCCGCCAGCGCATCCACCCGCATCGGCGACTTCACCGCCGCGCTGTTCACCGAGTTGACCGGCGCCGCGCCGGCGGGCTGGGGCATCCACGAGCCGGTCAGCGAACCGTGGGACGTTGCCGGCCTCACCGACTACTGCTTCCGCCTCGCGCCGATGACCGGCAACATCGTCGTGGTCGGCCGTCCCCGCCCCGGCACGGAGGTGCCGTCCATCGGCGTGCTCACCGTGACGCGCTCGTCGACGGGTGTGCACGAGTCGGTGGAGCTGTTCTGCGAATCGGTGGACCCGCTCAGCGACGACGAGCTGGCCTCCTTCGGTTCGGCCATGCACCGCGCCCACGCCCGCACCGCGCTCGCGGGGCACACCATGCTGCTGGACCGGCTGGCCTTTCCCGCGCGCTTCACCGGCGTCAGCGTCCCCGCCTGCTCGTTCTTCGGGCCGGAGGCGCTGGCGCAGTTCGGCCCGCAGCAGGCCCTGGCCGCCGCCGGCGAGCGCGCGCGGCTGGTGGGCGTCCCGCCGCTGCAGTCGCTGGCCGTCACGTACCACCGCGATCCCTCCGGGGGCCGCCAGCATCCGCTCGACGAATTCAGCGACCTGGTGGGAAAGCTGGCCGGCGGGAAGTTCTGACGGCCGCGGCCGCACGGGGGTACGGTGGGTGGAATAGAACCCACCGACCGGAGGTTGTCTCCAGCGTGTCCAAGAACGACGGCGGTGCCACCTCGGAGCCCTCTTCCCCCGCCCGCGTGGCCGGGAGCCCCGATGGCGGCGCCAGCGCTGCGTCCCCCGGGGGGCGGGACACCGAGACCCGGGCCGGCATGGCCTACGGCCTCTCGGCCTACGGCCTCTGGGGCATCCTCCCCCTGTACTTCACCGCGCTGATACCCGCCGGCCCGCTGGAGATCGTCGCCAACCGGATTGTCTGGTCGCTGCTGTTCTGCTTCCTGCTGATCACGGCGCTGCGCGGCTGGCGCACCTTCGGCGCCGCGCTGGGCAACAGGCGCACCTTCGGGACGTTGTCCCTGGCCGCGGGCCTCATCGCGGTCAACTGGTTGACCTACGTGTTCGCGGTGCTGAACGGACACGCCATCGAGGCCGCGCTGGGATACTTCATCAATCCGCTGGTCTCCGTCCTGCTGGGGGTCATCCTGCTGAAGGAACGGCTGCGCCCGGCGCAGTGGGCCGCCATGGGCGTGGCCTTCGCCGCCGTGCTAGTGCTTGCCTTCGGGTACGGCAATGTTCCGTGGATTGCCCTGATCCTGGCGCTCAGCTTCGGGTTCTACGGCCTGGTCAAGAAGAACATCGGCGGCCGCGTCGACGCCGTCACCAGCCTGAGCGTGGAAACGCTGGTGCTGACCCCGGTCTCCGTGGCCGTCATGCTCATCCTGATGGCCGGCGGCCAGGCAACCCTGCTCTCCGAAGGCGGCGGCCACTTCTGGCTGATGGCCGCCAGCGGCCTGATCACCGCTCTGCCCCTGCTGTTCTTCGGCGCCGCCGCCCGCCGGCTGCCGCTGAGCACTGTCGGCATGCTGCAGTACCTGGCCCCGCTACTGCAGTTCATCATCGCGCTCGTCTTCCTGCACGAGCCCATGCCCTTGGAACGCTGGATCGGCTTCGGCCTGGTCTGGCTCTCCCTGGCCATCCTCACCACGGACATGGCCGTGGCCGTGAAGCGGGCGCCCAAGGCCGGCGGGGAGCCGGCGGCCGCCCAGGCACCCTAGCGGGGTGCGGCGGCTTAGCGATCGGACAGCCCGTCGTGCGTTAACCAGAAGTCGGACATGGGTCGGGGCCGGCCCAGGGTGAGCGCTTCCAAGTAGAGAAGATGCGCGTGCCAACCGGGCAGGTAATTGACCGCTTCGCTCCCCAGCCCGTCGTGGGCCAGGTCCAGGGTGGTCGTACTGCCGACCGGGGTGAGGGTGATCCGCACCTGCGAAGGCGGCTCGTCCGGAAAGTCCCACGTCATGTGCAGCAGTTTTTCCGGTTCACATTCCAGAATCCGGCTGGTACAGCAATAGTTTTCCGCGTGCTGGATGGTCACCACATCCCCGCCGACGAACCGCCCGGAAGTTAACTTCCCCAGCCAATGAGGCAAGGCTTCCGGGTCTGTCAGCCCCCACCAAAGGCGGGCCGCGGGCACCGGCATGGACCACCTGTGGGACACGTGTCCCTTCGCCGCGTGAACGGCACGACTTAGGAGAGGCATACCCGGAGGCTAACGCACCCTCGGGCACTTCGGGCTCTGCCGCTTCGGTCCGGCCCGCCGGGCAGGCCCCACTAGTAGCGGATCGCGTCGATCACCTTGACCCGCACGGCCACCACCGCCGGGATCAGGCCGGCCAGCGCGCCGACGGCCGTCGCGGCGCCGATGCCCAGCAGCGCCGCTTCCACCGGGAACGGCGGCAGTTCGCTGATGCCCTGGGCGATCAGGTCCTGGATCCACGGGCTCTTCACCACGGCGACGGCGAGCATCACCCCCGCCACGCCGGCCACGAACGTCGCGACCACCGATTCGAGCATGACGCCGAAGAAGATCCGGCCGGAGGTCGCCCCGAAGCTGCGCCGGATGCCGATTTCCCGCACCCGGTACCTGACCGTCACCATCGAAATGTTGAGCAGTCCCACGGCGCCCAGCAGCAGCACCAGGCCGGCGATGCCGCCTACCGCCCACTGGATGCCCTCGAACGGGTCACCCCAGGCGGCATAGTCGCTGCGGTACACATTCGCCTGGGCATCGGGGAACTGGGCCTGAAGGTCACCGGCGATCGCCGCGCTCAGGCCCGGCTCGAGCTCGGCCGGGAGCCACATTTCCAGCACGGGAGGAGGACCTGCCTCCCCGCCGAGGCCCCAACGCTCGTATTGGTTGGTGAGCATCATGGCTTGGGCCATGGCTTCCTGGTGGAAGTCCGGCATCACTCCCACCACGGTGGCCGCGATCGGCCGCTGCTGGAAGATCTGCACCACGGGGTTCAGCGCCAGATCCGGTGCACCCAGCTGCCGGTGGAATGCTTCGTTGATGATCACCGCCGGCGCAAGCGCCGCGGCGTCGGCTTCCGTGAACCAGCGGCCGGTGACCAGGTTGACCCGCCGCATCTCGCCGTAGCTGCGGTCCACCACCGTGGTCTCGGCCGTCATGACGCCGTGGGGGAACTGGAACGGAACCTGGGCGAAGGCCCGGCGGCTCGCGTATTCCACGCCGTAGCGTTCCACGAGCCCCTCGAAGGCGGCCTGCAGGACCGCCGGTTCTTCGGTTCCTGTCGGCAGGTGGACCTCAGCCGTCACGGTCGCTGCGCGGCCTCCGGATTGTTCCTGCCCCTGCACGATGCCTTCCCTGGCCATGTTGCCGAGCCCGACGACGGTGGTCAGGGCCGCGACGGACAGCGCCACGCCGATCAAGGCCAGCAGGACCCGGGTCTTGTGGATGCGCAGCTCGGCCCATGCCTCGACCAGGAGGGCAACGGCGCCGGTCATGCCGCCTGCTCCGAAGCGTGCAGAATCCCGTCGCCCAGCCGATAGTGCCGCTGGGCCAGGACCGCCACGTTTGCATCGTGCGTGATGGTCACCAGGGCCGCACCCGACTCCCGAACCACCTCGTCCAGCAGGGCCATCACGTTTTGCCCGGTTTCGATGTCCAGGGCGCCGGTAGGCTCATCGGCAAGAATCAGCCTGGGCGAGCGCACCAGCGCCCGCGCGATGGCGATCCGCTGCTGCTCACCGCCGGAGAGCTTGTGCGGTTTCTCCCCCAGCCGGTCGCCCAGGCCGACCCGATCGAGCATTTCGGCGGCCAGCCGCTCGCGCCGCCAGAATTGCCGGCCGCGGGCATAGAGCAGCGGGGTCATGACGTTTTCCAGTGCTGTACGGCCCGGCAGAAGGTTGAACTGCTGGAAGATGAATCCCACGCGGGCACCGCGGGCCATGGCGCGCTGCTTTTCCCCGAGGGACGAAACCGCCCGCCCCTCGAAAAACATCTCGCCGGTGCTCGGCACATCCAGCAGGCCCAGGATGTTCAGCAGGGTGGACTTTCCCGACCCGGACCGGCCGACTATCGACACGTGCTCGCCGGTACCGATGCTCAGCTCGATGCCCTGCAGGATGTGCAGCGGGCCGCGGTCCGGGATGTGCACGCTCCGCGTCACGCCCTGCAACTCCAGCAGCGGGGCCCCCGCCGCCGCAGCGCTCATCCGCCCACCATGCCGAAATCGCCTTCCATCCCGGGCATCATCTGGTCCCCCGGCGCGCCGGGAATGAACTGCAGGACCAAGTCGCCCTCGTCCAGCCCGTCGACGATCTCCACCTGCATCCCGTCGGTCAGTCCCAGGGCGACCGGGCGCTCAACCGGCGCCCCGCCGTCGTCCTCCACCACCCACACCAGGCCGGTGTCCACCGATCCGCGGACCGACGTGGTGGGCACCACGATCACGTTCTCGGCGGTTCCGGCCGTGATATCGATCGTCGCGCCCAACCCGGGGAAAACCCTGACATCGGCCGGTACGGCGCAGTTGACAGTGCCCGTCGCCGCGGGGGCCGCCGGCCCGAACGGATCCCCGGGCTGCTCCGGTACCGGTCCCGGGGCCCCGGCTGCCGGGCTCTCCCCGACCGTCACGGCCTTGCACTCGAAGGGAGCCGGACCGCCCATGACGGTCACGGTGGCGGAACTGGGGCGGTCGAGCAGCCGGAACTGCTGCTCGGCGGTCAGTGTCCCGGTCACCGAAAAGGTGCCCGGGGAAATGACGGCTGCTTCGGCACCGACCGAGACCTGCTGGTCCACCAGCACGGACAGGTCGGTCAGCTTGCCGGCGGCCGGGGCCACCACGTTCACGTAGGTATACGCCGGGGCAGCCGGTAAGGCCGGTTCGTCCTCCGGATCCGGTTCGAGCGAAACCTGCTGCACGGCGTCGGGTTCCACCGGCTTCTGCACCTGGAACAGCGCATCACCCTTGGCCACGTTCGCGCCGGCCTCTACGAAGAGGTGGTTCACCGTGCCTTCCGCCGTGCTGCGCACGGTCACGGCCGGGTCGCCGGCAACCGATCCCTCGAGCTGGACCACGTTGATCACCGTGCCCACGGCCGCGGGTACGCTGGGCGTGACCAGGCGGGCCGAAGGCTGCTGGTCGACCGCCTCCGCGCGCATGCCATCCACGAAAGCGAGCTTGAAGAGCGCGGCAGCTATGACGGCGAAAATCGCCAGCCAAACCACCGGCAGAACGTAGCGGCGCACAGCACTCATGCAGGATCCCCCCTCGTCGACGTGCGCCTGAGGCGCGTCACGGCGGGAAGCTGACACATGACGTAAGACAAACACCCGCTTGTGACGGAGGTTACCAGTGCCGGATGGCGGCGCCCGGACAAGACACGGCCGCTACCGGCGGCCAGGGCGGAGACCGGAGCCCCCGGCGCCGCAACAGTCATGGCAGCGGCCTGCCGGCGGTCTGGTCCGGAACCGCCCGCCGATCCCCCGCGTTCCCCGCACCCCTTAGTCCCGCACCCCGTCCACTTCCTGCGGAACCACCACCATGGGCACCGGCAGCGAACGCAGGACCTTGTATGCCGTGGCACCGAGGAACAGGCGGTTGTGCTGGGCGAGCCGGCTGGATCCCATGACCACCAGTTCGCCGTCGTCCCAGTCCAGCGAATCGATGGCCTCTTCGATGTTCCGCCCATGGGCCACGGTCACCGTGGCGTTGCCGGGGGGCAGTTCGGTGGCGGCCTGGGCCAGCACGGAGTTCGCGTGCAGGTGGGCACTGTGGATAGCCTCGCCGCTGTCCGGCGCTTCACGGGTGTCCAGGGAGACCAGGGAAACCAGGCGCAGCTGCAGGCCGCGGCGCGAGGCCGCGTTCAGGGCAACGTCCCGGGCGGCCTGCGCGCCCTGCCGCTCGCCGATGAACGCGGTCAGCCGGGTCAGCGGCTCTGTCCGCTGGTACCCGCGGGGCGCCAACGCCACCGGAATCGGCGACGCGTGCAGGAGGGCATTTGCCACGCTGCCCACCGTGAAGCGTTTAAACAGGCTGTTGCTGCTGGCACCGATGACAATCAACCTGGCGCCGGCTTCCTCGCCCGCCGCGATCAGCCCTTCGGCGAACGATTCGGCGGACCGTACCTTGAATTCGGCGTTGACGTCTGCCGGGACCAGCTTCAGGGCCTCGCGGCGGGCGGTGAGGACTTCCTGCTCGCTGGCGCTGACGCGGCTGCCTTCGGGGTTCAACGCCACGTAGGGGGCGCTGTCTGCCACCACATAGACGATATCCAGCCCCGTCCCCTGGGTCCGGGCGATTGCCACGGCCAATGCCACGGCATCGGCTCCCCGCTCGTCCGGCTGGTATCCCACCACATAACGCATGCAAACTACCCCTGTCCCTGTCCGTGGGGCAGCGGATGCGACGGTGCCGGCAACATCCGCACCCCGTGACGCGATGATGGTTCCGACTCTAACCCGAGACCGCCGGCGGCAACAGGCCGGGAGCAGGACGGGGCGGGCGGCCGGAGCGGCCTCCAGAACGGCCGCGGGCGGCCGCCGGAAACCCTCGCTGGCGAGGGAATCCGGCAGCCGCCCGTTCGGACGCTGCCCGGGTACTAGGCCGCCGCCACCTTGCGGATGGCTGCTTCCAGCACGTCCAGGGCGTCGGCCAGCAGCTCGTCGCCGATGACCAGCGGCGGGAGCAGGCGCACCACGTTGCCGTAGGTGCCGCAGGTGAGGATGATGACGCCTTCCTGCAGGCAGGCGGCCGCGATTTCCTTGGTGGCCTCGGCGTTGGGCTCCTTGGTGGTCGCGCCGGTGCCCGGCTTGACGAACTCCATGGCCAGCATGGCGCCGCGGCCGCGCAGGTCGCCGATGATGTCGACTTCCTCGGCCAGCTTCCGCAGCCGGCCCATGACCTGCTCTTCGATGTGGCGGGCCCGGGCGTTGAGGTCCTGGGTCTGCATGGTGTCGATGGCAGCCAGCGCGGCGGCGCAAGCCACCGGGTTGCCGCCGTAGGTGCCGCCCAGTCCGCCCGGGTGCACGGCGTCCATCAGCTCGGCGCGGCCGGTAATGGCGGACAGCGGCATGCCGCCGGCGATGCCCTTGGCCATCGTGATGATGTCGGGCACCACGCCGTCGTGCTCGGAAGCGAACCAGGCACCGGTGCGCGCGAACCCGGACTGGACCTCGTCCGCGATGAACACCACGCCGTTGTCCTTGGCCCACTGGGCCAGCGCGGGGAGGAAGCCCTCGGCCGGGACAATGAAGCCGCCCTCGCCCTGGATCGGCTCGATCAGGATCGCGGCCACGTTCTCGGCGCCGATCTGCTTCTCGATCATCGTGATGGCGCGGCGTGCCGCGTCCTCGCCCTTGATGTCGGCTTCCTCGCGGTACGGGTAGCTCATCGGCACCCGGTAGATCTCCGGCGCGAAGGGGCCGAAGCTGCCGGCCGGGCTGGACTTGTACGGGGTCGCCTTGGCGGTCAGGCCCATCGTCAGGTTAGTGCGGCCGTGGTAGGCGTGGTCAAAGGCGACGACGGCGGTGCGGCCGGTGGCAATGCGGGCCACCTTCACGGCGTTTTCCACGGCTTCCGCCCCGGAGTTGAACAGCACGGAACGCTTTTCGTGGTCGCCCGGGGTCAGCTCGGCCAGTTTCTCGGCGACGGCGATGTAGCCCTCGTAGGGGCTGACCATGAAGCAGGTGTGGGTGAACTTGGCGACCTGCTCCTGCACCGCGGCGACGACGGCGGGGTCGGAGGCGCCGACGCTGGTCACGGCGATGCCGGAGCCCAGGTCGATGAACGAGTTGCCGTCCACGTCGGTGATGATGCCGCCGTCGGCGTCGGCCACGTAGACCGGAACGCCGGAGGCGACGCCGCCGGCAACCACGGCGCTGCGGCGGGCGGCCAGTTCGGCGGACTTCGGGCCGGGGAAACCGGCCGAGACGTCGCGCTTCTGCTCCAGCCGGAACTGGGGCTGGGTCGTCTGAGTGGTCATGATGTGCCTTTCACGTTGAGGGTGGGAATGCAGCGGACAGCCCGGAGGATCCGCACACTCGCATCGCAGCGGCAGCTTCGCGGGGGACCGGCGGACAGGCCGGGCCACGGGACGCCGAGCTCTACAGCGAGATTACGGTTCCCGGCCCGCAGCTGCCTATGGCGCCCCGCACAGCAAATGTGCAATGTTGCCGTGCAGATGGCCAGAGGCAGCGACGGCGGCGCCCGCCGGCACGGAGGCCGCAGGACGCCGCCGCGGCGGGCCGTCGGGTTAGAGTTCCGGTGCGCGGTCCGCCGGCAGGGCACCCTCGTCTTCGGGGTGGCGGCTGAGGTTGACCAAGGCCAACGCCAGGCCTCCCCAGACCGTCAGGATGGAAATGATCAGCATGACAATTGCTGCGGTACTCACGGCTGTGTCTCCTTCAGGGTGTGGGCATCCAGCTCCGGGTCGTTGGCCGCCGACTTCTTGCTCCAGGGAATCAGCGACAGGATGAAGCCGGCCACGATCAGGGACCCCGCCATGCCCCAGCCGAAGACGTTCACGAACCAGTCGGGCATGGGCGGGTCGCCGTAGCCTTCCTGGATCCTCTTGATCAGTTCGCTGATCAAGATGTAGCCCAGCACGATCGGCGAGACGATGCCGACCATGATCCGCCACCCCAGGCCCAGCTTGATGGACGAGACCTCGCTGACGTGTCCGCCCAGCAGCGGCAGCTTGCGGAATCCGTAGGTCACCAGCAGCACGGTCGCCAGGGCGCAGGCCATGATGCCGAAGCTGTTGACGAAGGCGTCGGTGACATCCAGCAGGTTCAGGCCGGTGGTGGTCGGGAACAGCAGGATGGAAATCAACGCCAGCGGGATGCCGACGCACCACGTGGTCTTGACCCGGCTCATGCCGAGCTTGTCTTGGACCGCGGAGATGATGACTTCGATGATGCTGATCAGCGAGGTGAATCCGGCGAACACCAGCGAGCCGAAGAAGAGCACGCCGAGCAGTCCGCCCAGCGGGGCCTCCGAAATGATGGTCGGGAAAGCGACGAACGCCAGCCCGATCCCGCCGGCGGCAACGTCGCCGACCTCGGCGCCGGCGCTGAAGGCCATGAAGCCGACCGCCGCGAAGACGCCGATGCCGGCCAGGATCTCAAAGCCGGAGTTCGCGAAGCCCACCACGAACCCGGATCCGGTCAGGTCCGTCCGGTGCTTGAGGTAGGACGCGTAGGTGACCATGATGCCGAAGGCAACGGACAGCGAGAAGAAGATCTGGCCGTAGGCCGCGGCCCACACCGTCGTGTTGGTGAGCGCACCCCAGTCGGGAGTGAAGAGCGCGTTCAGCCCGTCGGCCGCACCGGGCAGGAACAGGGACTGGACCACCAGGAGCAGGAACATGACCAGCAGCAGCGGCAGGAACACGATGTTCGCCCGCCCAATGCCCTTTTGGACGCCCGCGGCCAGCACCAGCAGCACCACCGCCCAGACAACCACCAGCGGGATGAGGACCGTGGGCACGAAGTCGAAACCGATGTTCACGTCCTTGCTCACCTGGAGGAACGATTCCATGAAGAATCCGGCGGGGTCGTCCCCCCACTCCTCGGTGACGGAGTAGATCATGTACATCGCCGCCCAGGCGATGATGACGGCGTAGTAGACGCAGATGACGAAGCAGATGGCCACCTGCCACCACCCCAGCCCTTCGGCGCCGCGCGCCAGCCGGCGGTAGGCCAGCGGGGCGGAGCCACGGTGGCGGTGTCCGACGGCGTAGTCCAGGAACAGCAGCGGGATGCCCGCGGTCAACAGCGCCACCAGGTAGGGAATGATGAAGGCGCCGCCGCCGTTTTCGTAGGCAACGTACGGGAAGCGCCAGATGTTGCCCAGGCCGACGGCGGAGCCGATCGCCGCGAGGATGAAGACCTTGCGGGTGGACCACATCTCGCGCTTGGGCTTGGCGCCCAACGCTGCCTGCGGGGTACGGGTACTCATGAAGGGACCTCACGGTGTAGGGCTGGCAGTGGTGTGACGCGTGTGACGCCGCGGACCATCCTAGCGCCGTGGGGCGGCTGCCCCGAAAACCGGCACGGCCCCTGGCGCGACGCGAGAGCGCGCACGGCTCGATGCCGCTCCGGCCGCCCGGCGACCGCTCCGCGGCAGCTATTGGGCGAATAGTGCACCTGCACAACGGCGGCCCGTATAGTGAAGGCATGGCTGTCACTCTCGCCAAACTCTTGGCCTCCCCCGCGCTGCACCTGAAGCTGGTCGGTACCGCGCAGGGCGACCCGGACGCGCCGATCACCTGGGTGGCTTCGACCGAGCTCGAGGACCCGTTGCCCTTCCTGACGGGCGGCGAAGTGGTGCTGACCACCGGCCTTCGCCAGAAGACCGCGGCCGCGCAGCGCCGGTTCGTGGAGCGGGTGCACGAGGCCGGCGCGGTCGGCATGGGCTTCGCGCTCGGGCTGACGCACCGCCGGGTTCCGGCGGGCGTGCTCGCCGCCGCGAACCAGCTGGAGCTTCCGGTCTTCGAAGTTCCCTACGAGACACCCTTCGTGGCGATCAGCAAGATGGTCGCCGACGCCATTTCCGCCGACCATTACAACCGCCTGGAGCACCTCCTCAAGGACCACCAGGCGCTGGCCGCCTCGCTGTTGGGCGGCGGCGGCCTCCCCGCGCTCCTGCGCACCCTGTCGGCGATGGTGGACACCGACGTCGTGCTCTCCCAATACGGGACCCGGCTGTACGGAACCGGCGGCGGCGAGGAAAACGGCTGGCACGAGCTTCCCATCGCCACCGGCCTGAAGGACCGCTGCACGCTGGCCCTGGGCAAGCCGTACGAGCGCAACGCCATCGTGGACTACGCGCAGAGCCTGATCAGCCTGGAACTGAGCAACCAGGCGCACCGCCGCGCGGCCGACCGCAGTTCCGTGGGCCAGGTGCTGCTGGACGTGGTGCGCGGGGTGCTGCAGGGCGGTGACGCCTCCCTGCGGCTGAGCAACGTGGGGATCGACGCCGGACGGCGCCAGCTGGTGGTCATGGTGCAGGTGGCCGCCGCCCAGCGCCGCGCGCTGCCCACGCTGCCGCTGCCCGCCGCGTTCGACGGCGTGGTCACCGGCCTGGTCGACGAGCGGCTGGTGCTGGTGGTGCAGGGCGCCGAATCGGGCGAGGCGCTGGGCCGGGAGCTGAGTGCGTACCTGCAGAACGCGGGCTTCGCCGCCACGGTCGGGGTGGGCGGCAGCTATGCGCAGGCGAACGGGCTGCGCTGGAGCTACTTCGAGGCCAAGGAAGCGGTGGGCCGGGGCGAGCGGCTGAACGTGCCGCAGCGGCTGTCCCTGACCTCCCTGCTGCTGGCCTCGGAAGACGTGCCGCTGGCCGATCTTGCGGCCGAGGCACTCGACCCGCTGGCCGAGTTCGACGCGGCCCACGACGCGGCGCTGCTGCCCACGCTGCAGGCCTATCTGGAGCTCAACGGCTCGGTGGCGGCCGTGGCCGAGGAGCTGGGCCTGCACCGGAACTCCGTGCGCTACCGGCTGTCCCAGATCGTGGAGCTGACCGGTTACGATCCCGCCCTCACCGCGGACCGGGTGCACCTGTGGCTTGCCCTGACGGTGCGGCGGCTGGGTTCGGTGTCGCGGACGAAGGGCTAGCCGGCCGGTCCCTTGCCAACACTCGGCGCAGACACAAGGCTGGGGGCATGGGACACGAGACGCACGAAAGCCGGACGGTCACCTGGCTGGGAAGCGACGATCCGCAGCGCGCCGACACGGCGACCCTGAACCTGGAACCGGAGCGCCTGAGCGCCCACGGCGCCTCCCGCACCGCGGGCTACGCCGCCAGCTGGTCCCTCACGACCACCGGCAACTGGTTCACCGAAAGCCTCACGGTTTCCGTCCACGGGCGGGGCTGGAGCCGGCATCTGGTGCTGGACCGCGCGCCCGACGGCAACTGGAGCGCCGCGACCAGGGTGTCCGGGGACAGCGACCTGCCGGAACCGGGGATCGCCGATCCGGACTCCCTGGTCGGGGCGGTGGACTGCGACCTGGGTTTGTGCCCGGCCACCAACACGATGCCGATCCTGCGGCTGGGCCTGGTTCACGACGCCGAGGCCGCCGCGGAACTGACGGTCGCGTGGGTGGAGATGCCGAGCCTGCGCGTGCTCGGCCAACAACAGATCTACAGCGGCTCCCGCGCCTACGACGACCGCACGGGCACCGCCGCGGTCACCTACACCTCCGGGGACTTCAGCGCCGAGATCGTGGTGGATTCGGACGGCATCGTCATCGACTACCCCGGCCTGGCTACCCGCCGCCGCGACTGACGACGGGCCGTCCGAGGGCACGGGCGGGCCGTGTGTGCCGCCGTCGCCGTCCAGCGCAGTCGGTGCCGCCGCATAGGATGGGACCAAGCCCTCCAATCAACCGTTCCAGGGAGAAACCATGCCCGAAATGTTCGTGGACAAATTCCGTGCCCTCGTGCCCAAGTACCTGGACCGGAAGTGGACCGAGGACGACGGCCTCTCCTACGACGAACTCGAAGGGCTGCTGGGCGCCCACAAGTTCCAGGTCCCGCAGGCGCTGGTGGAGTTCTACCACGCGCTCGGGGGCTGCGAAGACCTGATGGAGGCGCACGACTTCTTCTTCGACCCGGACGAACTGGAGATCGAAGGCGGCTACCTGCTGTTCCTGGACGAGATGGACGAAGAAGCGAACTGGGGTTTCAAAACCGAACACCTGGACGTGCCGGACCCCATCGTCTGGATCCGCACGAACGGCCCGAAGCCGCAGTGGCAGAGCGAGGAGGCGACCTTCAGCGAGTTTGTCTTCGAGATGTTTGAGTGGGTCTTCGGCGACGACGACGAAGAGGAAGACTGAGCCACCGGCCGGTTCAGCGGCTCTCGGCCGCCAGGGCGACGCCGAAACCGACCAGCACGATGCCCGTGATCCGGTCGATGGAACGCGTCACGGCCGGAGTGCGCAGCCACTTCCGGGCCGCATGCGTGCCCCAGATGATGGCCGAGAAGAACACCAGCCCCTCCAGGTTGTGCACCAGGGCCAGCAGAATGCCCATCAGCGCCGGGGAGACGCCCGGCGGGATGAACTGCGGGATCATCGCCACATAGAAGACGCCGACCTTCGGGTTCAACAGGTTCGTCCCGACGCCGGTGAGCCACGCCCTGACGTACGACGCCGGAGCGGCCGGGGCGCCGGGGTCTGCGAGGCGCGTGGCAGGTTTTCGGAACGACCTCCACAGCATCCGGGTGCCCAGCCAGGCCATGTAAGCGGCGCCGGCCACCTTCAGCACCGTGAACGCCGTTTCCGAGGCGGCCAACAGGGCCGACGCCCCGACCGCGGCCGCGATGCCCCAGGCCAAGGCTCCGGTGTTGATGCCCAACGCCGTCGCGTACGCCCTGCCCCGGCCTTGGCTGACGGCTGAGCGCAGCACCAAAGCGGTATCCATCCCGGGAACCAGCGTCAGCAGGCCGGCCACCAGGGCGAAGGACAACAGTGCTTGTTCTACGGTCACCCGTTAGTCCCCGAAGGACGGCGCCGGCAGGGTTGGCATGGTCACGGTGGGCCCGTCGGTCAGACCTCGCGGTCCACGACGGCCTCGGCGAAGGCCGTCAGCGCGGCCTTGACCGTGCTCTCGGGCAGCGGGGCAAGGGAGGCCTTGGCGGCGTCGGCCCATTCGCCCGCGATGGCCCAGGCCTGGGCGGTGACCGGATGCCCGCGCAGCGCGGAGACGGCGTCGGCCAGGGCCTCGTCCGACGTCAGGTCCGCGTCCACCAGTTCCAGCACGGCGGCGGCGGACGCGTCGCCGTCGGCCGCGGCCTGGCGCAGCAGCAGGACCGGCAGGGTGGGGACGCCCTCACGCAGGTCGGTGCCCGGGGTCTTGCCGGACTTGGCCTTGAGGCCGGTCACGTCGATCACGTCGTCGGCCAGTTGGAACGCCACGCCCACCTTCTCGCCGTATTCCAGCATCACGTTCACGGCCTGCTCGCCGGCTCCGGAGAACATGGCGCCGAGCTGGCCGGACGTGGCGATCAGCGAGGCGGTCTTGTCCGCGATCACGGAGAGGTAGTGTTCCACCGGATCCTCGTCCTCGCGCGGGCCGACGGTCTCGTGCAGCTGTCCCAGGCAGAGCCGCTCGAAGGTGCGCGCCTGGATGCCGACTGCTTCGGGCCCCAGTTGGGACACCAGCAGCGAGGCGCGGGCGAAGATCAGGTCGCCGGCGAGGATGGCCACCTGGTTGCCCCACACCTCGTGCGCGGTCGGCGCCCCCCGGCGGTAGGGCGCGGAATCCATCACGTCGTCGTGGTAGAGCGTGGCCAGGTGCGTCAGTTCAACGACGACGGCGGCCTGCACCACGTCGGGAACAGAGCCGTTGCCCAGCTGCGCGGCCAGGATGGTCAGCAGCGGACGGATCCGCTTCCCGCCGGCTTCCACGAGATGGCGGCTGGTGGCGTCGGCGAACGGGTCGGAGTGTGCGATGGCCGCGCGCAACTGCTTCTCCACGCGCGCCAGGGCGGTGGAAACCGCGGGACCGAGCTCGGCGTCCTGGGCCACCGGGGCGAAGCCGTCCGGCAGGTTCAGGCTTGTGGCAAGGGCGGCAGTCGCGGTATCCAGCTCCGGCGACTGCGGCGGGTTCTGGCCGGCGGGAGTCCAACTCGGTTTGGCGTCAGTCACTGTTCAACACTAACTAATCGTGGGGGCGGTATGGCCGGCCGGTTTGTGGCCGCCGGCCTGGTTCGATGCCGGCGGCGTCAGTTGCTCCAGCAGATGAATAACTCTATCCTCAAATCCCTTGCCGCCCGAGTCGGTCAAATTCGCCAGCATCCGCACTACGAAGCGCATCAACGGCGGGACCGGCATTCCGGTCCGCAGGGCCAGTTTCATGATGGCCGGTTTGCCGATCAGCTGGGCGAAGATCCGGCCCAGCGTGAAGTGGCTGCCCCAGTGCCCGCGGATGATGTCCGGGTAGCGGGCCATCGCGGCGTCAAAGCCGGCCATGCTGAGCAGCTGCCCGCCGGTCCCGGACAAGCGGCCGTGTGCGTCGGCGATCAGCTCGGCCGCGTAGCGGGCGGACTCCATGGCGTAGGAGATGCCCTCTCCGTTAAACGGGCTGACCATGCCGCCGGCGTCGCCGAGCAGCAGCAGGCCGGGGCTGTAGTGCGGCGTCCGGTTGAACCCCATCGGCAGGGCCGCCCCGCGGACCTGTCCCACCTGGTTTTCCTCAGTGAAGCCCCACTCCGCCGGCATGCCGGCGGTCCACTCGCGGAGCACCTGCCGGTAGTCCAGCTTGCCGAAGGACTTGGACGAGTTGAGGATGCCCAGGCCCACGTTGGATGTGCCGTCGCCGACGCCGAAGACCCAGCCGTAGCCGGGCAGCGGGTTGCCGGCCGCGTCGGGGAGTTCCAGCCATCCCTCCATCCAGTCGTCGTCGTGCCGGGGCGAGGTGAAGTAGGTACGGACGGCCACGCCCAGCGGCCGGTCGTCGCGCTTCTCGATGCCCAGGCTCAGGGCGGTGCGGGTGGAGTTGCCGTCGGCGGCCAGCACCACGTCGGCGAAGAAGTCCTTGGTCTCCCCGGTCTTGCGTCCGCGCCCGTCCAGCACGTTGGCGCGGACCCCGGTGACCCGTCCGGCCTCGTCCCGGAGGGCGGTGGAAACGGAGTGGCGTTCCAGCACGACGGCGCCGGCGGCCGCCGCGTGACGGGCCAGTTGCTCGTCGAAGCCCATCCGGGTGCGGATCAGGCCGTAGTCCGGGAAGTCGCTCAGTTCCGGCCAGGGCAGCTCAAGCTGCCGGCCGCCGGCGATCAGCCGCAGCCCCCGGTTCCGGCGCCAGCCGGCGGATTCCTCGTGCGGCAGTCCCAGCAGCTGGACTTCGCGCACGGCGCGGGGCGTCAGGCCGTCGCCGCAGACCTTTTCGCGCGGGAAGGCCGTCTTTTCCAGCACGGTCACGTCCACGCCGGCGCGGGCGAGGTAGTACGCGGCCGTGGATCCGGCCGGCCCCGCCCCAACAATGAGAACTGACATGGCTACAGGGTGTGCCTGCTGCTCTGGCGCCGCAGCGCGGCCTGCGCCCGGGCGTTGGCCGCCTCGTCGCGGCCGGGCTTGACGGCCCGGTGCACGGCGACGATGCCGCCGGACAGGTTGCGGTAGGCCACGTCCTGCCAGCCTTCGCCGGTGATCCACTCGCCCAGCTGGTCCTGGTTGGGCCAGGCGCGGATGGACTCGGCCAGGTAGACGTAGGAGTCGGGGTTGGACGAAATCTTGGACGCGATCGCCGGCAGCGCGCGCATCAGGTACTCGGTGTAGACGGTGCGCCAGACCGGGAGGGTGGGGTGCGAGAACTCGGCGATCACCAGCCGGCCGCCGGGCTTGGCCACGCGCAGCATTTCGCGCAGCGCCAGTTTGGGATCGCTGACGTTGCGCAGGCCGAAGGAGATGGTCACGGCATCGAAGGAGTTGTCCGCGAAGGGCAGATTGGTCGCGTCCCCGGCCACGAAGTCGATGTCGGGGCGGCGGCGCTTGCCGACGCGCAGCATGCCCAGGGAGAAGTCGCACGCGACCACGTGGATGCCGGCATCGGCATAGGGTTCGCTGGAGGTGCCCGTCCCGGCGGCCAGGTCCAGGACCTTCTGGCCACGTTCGGCGCCCACCGCGTCCACCACGATCCGGCGCCACCGGCGGGTCTGGCCCATCGACAGCACATCGTTGACCAGGTCGTACTTCGGCGCCACGTCATCGAACATGGCGGCTACTTCATCCGGGCGCTTCTCCAGCGATGCACGATTCACTGGGCCATTGTCTCAAAGACCGGCGGCCGCCCGCGAACCCGGGCTTCGCGGGCGGTGGCGTTTGCCGGGCAGAGTAGGCTTAATGACCATGACCTCCCCCCTGTCCCCCTCGTCCGGCCTGCCCGGAACCGGGCCTGCCGCAGCGGCCGGCCGCACGGAACCGGAGGCCGCTGACCGGTTGCCCCGCGGGACCCTGCGCGGCATCACGGTCGAGTGGCCCGCGGTGCCCGACACCCAAGGGCTCATGGAGTATCTGGTGCGTGACGACGTGCTCTGCTGGGTGCGGCGCGAGGGCGGGCTCGCCGGCTTCGGCGAGATCGCGCGGTTCACGGCCAGCGGGCCGGACCGCTTCCGGCAGGCGGCCGCATGGTGGCGCGGGATCCAGGCCACCGCCGACATCGACAACCGGGTGGGCGGCCCGGGAACCGGGCCGGTCGCCTTCGGCTCCTTCGCGTTCTCCTACACCTCGACCCACAGCTCCCGCCTGGTGGTGCCGGAGGTGCTGGTGGGCCTGGATGGCGACCGCGCCTGGCTCACCTATCTGACGTACGACGCCGATGCGCACCTCAGCGCCGAGACGGCCGAGGCCGTGCTCGCGGGCTGGCTGGAAGAAATCTCGGTAGAGCGCAGCCCCGATCCCGCCGACTCCCTCGTTCCGGGACAGGTCTCGGAGCAGGCATACATGGATGCCGTCGCGGCCGGGGTCAAGCGCATCCAGGCCGGGAACCTGAGCAAGCTCGTCGTGGCCCGGGACGTGGTGGCCAATCTCGCCGCGCCCATCGCCACCGCCCAGGTGCTGCGCGAACTCGCGGCGCGGTACAAGGACTGCTGGACGTACTCGGTGGACGGGTTGATCGGCTCCACGCCGGAGATGCTGATCAAGGTGGAGAATAACGTGGCGCGCGCCCGCGTGCTGGCCGGCACGCTCGACCGCTCCCGGGCCCACGGCCACGCCGGCGAATCGGACACCGACTACGCCCAGCGCGTGCTCGCCGGCTCCGAGAAGCAGCTGCACGAGCACCGGATCGCCATCGACTCACTCACCCGCAAACTCGAGCCCTTCACCACCGCGATGAGTTCGCACAGCGAGCCGTTCGTGCTGGAGCTGCCCAACGTATGGCACCTGGCGTCCGACGTCTCGGCCGAGCTGGCGCACGACGGCGGGCAGCCGCCGTCGTCGTTGGAACTGGCCGAAGCTGTGCACCCCACCGCGGCCGTGTGCGGCACCCCCACCGAGGTCGCCGGCGCCCTGATCCGCGAACTGGAGCAGATGGACCGCGGGCCGTACGCCGGCCCGGTGGGCTGGACCGACGGCGCCGGCAACGGTGAATGGGGCATCGCGCTGCGCGGCGCCGTGGTGGAGGGTCCCCAGCGGGTCCGGCTTTATGCCGGCTGCGGCATCGTGGACGGCTCCGATCCGGAGGCCGAGCTGGCGGAGACCTGGGCCAAGTTCCGGCCGATGATCGAGGCGCTCGGTTTGCGCCGCAGATAACTATTCACTGACAATCGGCACGGCCGGGGGCCAACCGACCTCCCGCCGACTACGCTGTTTTCCAATAGGCAATGACTGTAGCCTGTGGTGCATATCACCTGTTGCGGGCATTCCCGTTACACTTAAGCCGGATTTCCAACGAGACAAAGGTAGTAACTATGCGCAAAAACGCATCCAAGGCGGTCCAGGGGTTCTCCCTTCTGGCCGTGGCGGCACTCGCTTTGACCGCGTGCGGTGGTTCGGACGACGCCGGCGGCAACGGCGGCACCGGCACCGCCGGCGCGGGATCCGAGCTGCCCCTCGTCCAGCCGGGCACGCTGACCGTCTGCTCCGACATCCCCTACCCCCCGTTTGAGTTCGAAGAGGGCGGCAAGTACACGGGCTTCGACATCGACCTGATCACGGAGATCTCTTCGGAGATGGGCCTTGAGGTGGCCATCCAGGACGTCGGTTTCGACGCCCTGCAGTCGGGCGTCACCCTGGCCGCCGGGCAGTGCGACCTCGGCGCCAGCGCGATGACCATCACCGAGGACCGCAAGAAGAACATCGCCTTCTCCGACCCCTACTACGACTCGCTGCAGTCGCTGCTGGTCCCGAAGGACTCCGACATCAAGGCCGTGGGCGATCTCTCCGGCAAGAAGGTGGGCGTCCAGCAGGGCACCACCGGCGAGGCCTACACCCGGGAAAACGCGCCGGAGGACGCCGAAGTCGTCGCCTTCCCGTCCGATGCCGAGATGTACCAGGCCATCCAGGCCGGCCAGGTCGACGCCTTGCTGCAGGACCTGCCGGTGAACATCGGCCACACCGAGGACGGCAAGTTCACCATCGTCGAGGAGTACAAGACCGACGAGTCCTACGGCTTCGCGGCGAAGAAGGAAGGGTCCGAGGCCCTGGTCTCGGCCGTCAACGATGCCCTCTCGACGCTGCGCGACAACGGCAAGTACCAGGAAATCTACGACAAGTACTTCACCGAGTAGCAAGCCCTCCGGCCCCCGTTCCCGTGCGTGAAGCAGCGGGAACGGGGGCCGCCGACTTACAGCTGGAAGGCATCACCAGTGAAACCTTCGACCCGCCGCCGACTTTTCCGCGGGGTCCTTTACGCCATCTTCATCGCCGCCGTCGCCGCCGTCGCCCTGGTGGCCGATTGGGAGGCCATCCGCACGAGCTTCCTGAACCCGGAAGTCCTGGGTGAGCAGTTCCCCACCATCATCGTCACGGCGGCCAAGAACACGGTCGTCTACACCCTGATCGCCTTCGTCGGCGGCTTGCTTTTCGGTCTCCTTTTGGCGCTCATGAAGCTCTCGCCCGTGGCCCCCTACCGGTGGGTGGCGACCGCCTACATCGAGCTGTTCCGCGGCCTGCCTGCCCTGCTGGTCATCTTCGGCTTCGCCTTCGCGGTCCCGATCGCGTTCCAGTGGCGTCCGCCGGGAGGCAGCACCGGGGCCGGGCTGATCGGTCTGATCGTCGTCTCCGCCGCCTACATTGCCGAGACACTCCGCGCCGGCATCGAGGCCGTCCCCGCCGGGCAGCGGGAGGCGGCCCGCTCGCTGGGCATGAACCCGAGCTGGACCATGGTCTCCGTGGTGCTGCCGCAGGCGGTGCGCATCGTCACGCCGCCGCTGACCAACGAGCTGGTCATCCTGATCAAGGACACCTCTCTGCTCTTCATCGCCGGCATGGCCCTGGGCAATCGGGAACTCACGACTTTTGCCCGCGACGGCGTCTCCCAGTTCGCCAATGCCACTCCCCTGGTCGCCGCGGCGCTCATGTACCTGATCATCACCTTGCCGCTCACCCAGCTGGTCGCCTGGCTGGAGAAGCGCAACAACAGGAGCCGGTAACCCCATGACTGAAGAATCGCTGCGCCACGACAGGCCGGCCATCGAGGTCAAGGACCTCTGCAAGAACTTCGGCAACAACGAGGTCCTCAAGGGCATTGACTTTCATGTGAACCAGGGCGAAGTGGTCTGCGTGATCGGGCCCTCGGGCTCCGGCAAGTCCACCTTGCTGCGCTGCGTGAACCGGCTCGAGGAGCCCACCAGCGGCACCGTCCTGGTGGAAGGCGTGGACATCACCGACCCGGAAACGGACCTGGACCGGGTCCGTACCCGGATCGGCATGGTGTTCCAGCAGTTCAACCTGTTCCCGCACCTGAACGTCCTGGACAACCTCACCCTGGCCCAGCGCCGGGCCAAGAAGCGCGGCAAGGCCGAAGCCATGGAAGTCGCCCGGAAGAACCTGGAGAAGGTGGGGCTGGCAAACCGCGAGAACGCCTACCCCGCCCAGCTCTCCGGCGGGCAGCAGCAGCGGGTGGCCATCGCTCGCGCCCTGTCCATGAACCCGGACATGATGCTCTTCGACGAGCCCACCTCGGCGCTGGACCCGGAACTGGTGGGCGACGTGCTGGAGGTCATGCGCAAGCTGGCCGACGAGGGCATGACCATGATGGTGGTCACGCACGAGATGGGCTTCGCCCGCGAGGTGGGTGACCGCGTGGTCTTCATGGACGGCGGCGTGGTGGTGGAGCAGGGCAAGCCCGAGGACGTGCTGGCCAACCCGCAGCACGAACGCACCAAGGCGTTCCTCTCGAAGGTCCTCTGAGCAGGCTTACCAGCACACCGGGCAGGCTCCCACAACAATCTGGGCAGACTCGCCCAGCACACCGGGCAGGCTCAACGCAGCACACCGGGCAGGCTCAACGCAGCACACCGGGCAGGCTCACCCCAGCAGACGGGAGGTGGCGGTCGCGACGGCGGCCGCCACTTCCGCGTGCACGGCCCGCAGCCGGCTTCGGTCGGTGCGCACCTCCACCACGCTGCGCCCTGCCACCGGCTCGGAGAGGACGGCGTCCAGTTCGTCCGCGTCCTTGACCAGCCGGTGCCGGACCCCGTAGCCAGCCGCCAGCGAGGCAAGGTCCGCGCGGTGCGGGGTGCCGAAGAGGCGTTCGACGGCGGACGTGAACGCCGCGTGCTCCCCCACCTTTCCGTGTTCCAGGGTCGAGAAGATCCCGCCGCCGGAATCGTTGACCACCACGATCTGCAGGTCGGGTTCGGGCTCCCCGGGTCCGAGCAGCAGCGATCCGGCGTCGTGCAGGAAGGTCAGGTCGCCCATGAGTGCCCGGGTTCCGGTTCGTGCTCCCAGCGCGATGCCCGCCGCAGTCGCCACGGTGCCGTCGATGCCGGCCACCCCACGGTTGGCGTGCACGAAAGCGTCCGGAATGTCGGTGGGCGTCCCGGCCAGGTCCACGTCGCGGATCGGGTTGGACGAACCGAGCACCAGCCGGCCGCGGGTGTGGAGCCAGACCGAACGTGCGACCCGCAGGCCCGTCAGCTCCGGTTCGACGTCCAGGCGTTTGATCAGGGCCGCATCGGCCGCATCGGCGGCGTCCCGCCAGAGCCGCAACCACGCGCCGGGCCCCCGGCCGGCGAAGATCGACAGGTCCGCCGGCTCGGAGATCATCCGCTCCCGGCGGCGCCCGGGCTCGTACCAGGGGACCGGATCCGGCTGGAACAGCGCGGCCTGGACGTCCTCCCGTGCCAGCAGGGCGGACACCGGCCGCGAGAGCGTCGGGCGGCCGAAGACCACGGCCCGTTCGATCTGTGACCCGAGGTGGCCCAGCAGCAGGCGGTAGGGGCCAATGGCGTTCGGGCCGAACCTCGCGTTGGAGGACGGTTCGGCCAGCAGCGGCAGCCCGTGTGCACGCGCGAAGGCTTCGGCTCCGGCTCCCGCACCGTGTCCGGCCACGACTACGGTGCGGCGTTCCTCGGTCGCGTGGATCGGCGGTTCCGTCTGGCCCGCGTTCCAACTGGTGGCCCGCCCGGGTGCTATCGCCCCGGGTGCCGAGGCACCGCCGTCGTCCGTTGCCCGCACCGGCGCCGCGGCGTGGTCAGTAGCCGTGTCCGTATCCGGGAACAGCGGGTCGCGGAACGCGAGATTGATGTGCACGGGACCGACCGCACCCGGATGCGCCGCCGTTTCGGCCGCCGTGGTCGCTGCGTTAGCCGCCGACGGCGTGGCCGCCAGCGAGAGCAGGTCGGCCGTCGCGGCCGCCGGGGCCGGCGGGATGCCCTTCGCGTTCAGGAGGCTGGTGCGGATGGCGTCCGTCGGGTCGTCTCCGGCCGGGATGTCCACGGCCGAGCGCACGTGGATGCCGAACAGTCCGTGTTGCACCGTAGTCTGGTTGGCACCGGTGCCGCGCATTTCGGCCGGGCGGTCGGCGGAGAGCACCACGAGCTCAACGCCGGCGTGATTGGCTTCCATCACCGCTGGCAACAGCTCGCCCACCGCCGTTCCGGAGGTTGTGACCACCGGAACCGGGCGCAACGAGCCCAGCGAGAGCCCGAGCGCGGTAAACGCCGCGCCCCGCTCATCGATGCGGACGTGCAGCCGCAGGTCGCCGTGTGTTTCGGCCTCGGCGAGCGCGTACGCCAGCGGGGCGCTGCGCGAACCCGGCGCGATGACGACGTCGCGCACTCCGCCCCAGACCAAGGCCTTCACGGCCAGTCGGGCGGTATCCATCGAGCTCAGCTGCGCAGTCACCCCCTCATGGTAAGCAGACGGCCGCGCCCCGAGGGACGCGGCCGGCTGGCTTCCCGTCGGCGTGGCCGGGCTAGCGCTTGATGTGCCCGTTCTTGCCCTTGAACATCTGGATCACGGACGGCCGGGGCATCGCGGCGTCGCCCGGCTTGGCGCGGCGCCCGTCCCCGACGTAGTCCGGGAACAGGGAGCGCTGGGCTCCCCAGCTGCCGTCCTCGCCCGGGTGCTGGACGGCGACGAACACCAGCCCGTCGTCGTCGTGGATCAGCGGGCCGCAGGTCTCGGCATCGATCGGCACGGCCATGAACTGCTCCACCTTGCCGCGTTCCTGTCCTTCCAGCGTGACGCGGAAGAGAGCGTCGTTGCGCTGGATGGTGCCGGGCTGCCCGTCGGTGGAGACCCACAGGTTTCCGGCCGAGTCGAAGGCCAGGTTGTCCGGGCAGGAGATCGGCTGCACCTGGTCGGCCGGGTAGCCGCTGAAGTAGACCGAATCGTCCACCGCCGGATCGCCCGCCACCAGGATCAGCTGCCAGGTGAACTCGGTGGAGGTCTGGTCACCGGTCTCGGTCATTTCGATGATGTGGCCGTGGCGGTTGTTGGCCCGGGGGTTGGGCTCGTCCACCTGCGCGCGGGTCCGGGCGGTGTTGTTGGTGCAGGCCATGTAGATCTTGCCGGTCGCCGGGTTGATCTCCACGTCCTCCGGGCGGTCCATCTTGGTAGCACCCATGGCGTCGGCCGCGAGCCGGGTGTACACCAGCACCTGGTCGATCCGCATGCCCGGCACCAGCGATTCGCCGTCGCGGGTCAGCTGGATCCAGTGCCCGGTGCCGTCGAACGCGCCGTCGGAGGGCAGCACGCCGGAGCCGTCGATCTGGTTCTGCGGGGAATTGCCCTTGAAGCTGGCCACATAGAGGTCGCCCTCGGTCAGCAGGGTCATGTTGTGCTTCTTGTCGCCCTCGCGATAGGTGCCCTTGGAGACGAACTTGTACAGGTAGTCGAAGCGCTCGTCGTCGCCGGAGTAGGACACCGCGTGGCCGGAGGCGGCGATGGTCACGTTGGCGCCCTCGTGCTTGAACCGTCCCAGGGCGGTGTGCTTGCGCGGGGTGGAGGTGGGATCGAACGGGTCCACCTCGACGATCCAGCCGAACCGGTTGTCTTCGTTCCTGCCCTCGGGCCGATCGGTGTCGAAGCGCGGCTCCGGGATGTGCCAGCCGCGCGACGGGTCGGCGCTGGTCAGGCCGTAGCGGCGCTGCTCGGCGGTCGGGGCGGACACCTTGAAGTACTGGTTGAAGTTCTCTTCGCCCGAGAGCACCGTCCCCCACGGGGTGGTGCCGCCGGCGCAGTTGTTCTGCGTCCCCAGCACGATGCGGCCGGTGGGATCGGCCTGCGTCTTCAGCAGGTCGGAGCCGGCGGCCGGGCCGGTCAGTTCATATTCGGTGTCCATCAGGAAGCGGCGGTTCAGCCTGGCCCCGCGGACGTAGGTCCACGGCTGGCCCTTGCCCTTGCGCTCCAGTTCCACGACGGACAGCCCGTGCGCGGCCATGGCTACCTCGCGCTGGCGTTCGACGGGCATGTCCGGCGGGAACATGATGCCCTCATTGGTGTACTCGTGGTTGGCGAACAGGACCGCACGCTTGCCGTTGCTACCCGGGATCTCGATGATGTCCAGGTAGTCGTTGTTGTAGCCGAACTGGCCCGACTGGGACTCCTTGGTCTGGTTCTCCGGATCGAATTCGGCGCTGTCGTGGAACAGGGGGTCGCCCCAGCGGATGACCGGATTCCAGTTGTAGCCCTTGGGTACCACGACGTCGTCCACGTTGTTGGGCACGGCCTTGATGCCGTCGAACTTCAGCTTGCTTGGGTTGCCGGGTCCGCGCCCGGGCTTGGCGGCCGGGGCCAGCCCAACCTGTTCCTCGGCGGCAGCCCCGCCGCCGAACATCAGCGCCAGCGCGCCGGCGCCGCCCAGCCCCATCATCCGGCGGCGGGAGTATTCAGCGGAGACGATGTCCCGGAAGTAGTTATTGTCCGAGGTGTTGCAGACGCCCTTGGCGCAGGCGTTGTCGCACTTGAGCGCGCAGGTCACGGCGCTGCGTTTTCCGGACACATGGCCCAGCATTGGCAGGTAGCGCTTCTTGGTTTCGGTCACGTTTTCACCTTCTGCATTGAACTGTCGGATCGTCCTCCAGTGTGCTGATCGAAGTCGACCGGCAGGCCGAGCAGTGGTGAATTTTCGGCCAACGGCAGGCAAAACACCTTGCCGGGCTGGGCCGGGACCGCGAGGCTTCGCGTTCTTCCAGGGCGAGGCAACGAGTTTCTTCACGGCTGGCCTCGGCATCAGAGGTGTCACCCGCAGAATCGGCTAGGCGCATTGCAGCGCCTGGTCAGAATGGGGGTGGTGCGTTGGGGTCGGTGTTGTCGTCGGGCAGTTCGATGCCGCCGAGCGTACGTTTTTGTGGTGCTTGGTCGCTGATGTCGCGGGCGGCGGCGCCGTCGGCTGCTTGTGTGGCGCCATCGTCGGTGTCTCCGCCTGCGCCTTTGGCGCCGCGGGTGTTGTCTTCGTTTTCGCCGGTGGCTGCCGCTTCCGTTTCCTTCGGCCGGGGCAGGAGGGTGTCCCAGCCCTCGTCCGGGTGGGTGGTCTTGCGGTGGCCGGTGCGCGTGGTCCACGTGATCTGACCGTGTGGGCCGGCCTCGGCCCGGGCGTGCCCGCCGGTCTTCGCCGCGTGGTGGGCGCTGCACAGGCACTGCAGGTTTTCCGGCACAGTTGGCCCACCGTCGTCCCACCCGCGGACATGGTCGATCTCGCAGTACCTGGCCGCGCGGCGGCAGCCGGGGAAGCGGCAGTGCCGGTCCCGGACACGGACCAGGCGTTTGAGCCATTCGGGCGGAATCCGCAGCTTCCGTGCGGCCGCGATCGCCTGGCCGTGGTCGTCGGTGAGCACCGGCAGCCAAGACCTGGCCAGCTGCGCCAGTTCCCGTCCCATGTCTGCCGGGATCGGGCCGTGCCCGGCCAAGTCCCCGGGCTCCTCGCCCAGTCCCAACAGCGTGGCCAGGGGCACCGTGACCAGCATCCCCAGCCCCGCACCACCACCACAGTTACCGCCGCCGGGTGCGGTCCGAGTACCTCCGCCGACCGGTGCCGGCGGAGGGGCCGCAACAGCGCCGTTCCCCACGGAGTCTTCAGCGAACCTGCCGCTTCCGCTGCCGGCTGGTGCCAATGCCGCGGCCGGTTCTGTCGGTGCCGCGGCCGGCTCCGGTACTGCCGGTCCCGCGTCTTCCGCCGTCGTAGTCTCCGCCCCGCCGGCCGGGAAGGTGCGGCCGGCCAGCATGAGGTCACAGAACACGTCGGCGCGCAGTTGGGGCAGGGTCCTGGTCTCCCCCGGGCCTTGGAGGGAGCGGGCCGTGGCCTGGAGCCGGTCGAAGACCAGATGCGCCTTGTCCGCGCCGGTGCGGATCCACAACTCGGCTATCCCGTCGTCCTGGTCGGTCAGCTGCACGTCGCGGGACTCGTTGGCCCGCCGGTGCCGCTGCGCCAGGGATTCCGGGTGCAGCCGGTCCCGCATCCGCCGGGCACGGGACCGCACGGTATCCAGTGTGACGTCCCCGGCGCCGGGCAGCACCGCGGCCTCGAAATCCTGCAGGCATTCGGCCGGCAGGTCCGCGCAGCCGCGGGCCAGCGCCTTCGCCCGCGGCAAGTCCAGGTCGCCGCGGCCCATCGCCTCGAGAGTGTCCGGCAGGTGCGTGCAGATCTGCCGGGCGTCGGCCAGCATGGCCCGCGCCGCCGCGTCACCGGTGCACAGGTGCGCCGAGATCTCTTGTGGCGCGAAGCGGGAAAAGCCTTCCGGGTCCCGGTCCCCGCCCGTCCCGGGACGCAGCCGGGCGAAGCGGTCCAACGCCTTCACCCGGCAGGACTGCACCCAGGCCTCCACCCGCGCCGCAGCCAAAAGATAATCCATGGTCTGCACGTCATTCAGTTCCGCCGGCTCCACGACCGCCAACAAACCGGCCAGCACGGCAGGCACCCCCACCCCACCCTCGGGCATCACAGGCTTACCATCGGCGTCCTCCGGCACCACGGGCAGACCTATCCCCTCCTTGGTGGTCCCGGCCGTCGGCTGTCCGGTGGCAGATCCCTGGGATACTCCGGGATCCTCGGGCATGGCTGGCTGCCCGCCGCCGGCGGCTTCGGTCGGTGAGGGAGTCTCTGCAGTGTCGGCCGCCGCGGCGGCGGCAGGCGCGCCAGGTTCAGCGGCCGCGGGAAAGAAACCGGCGCGATCAGGGCCGATACCATACCGCCGGAGCAGTGCCTCTGCCACCACGTGCTGCAGCAGCGCTTCCAGCAGGGAACTGTCCGGACGCGAAGGCACGCCAAGGTCCATCACCAGTCCCTGTCCCGGAACCGGGAACCGAAGCTCGTCGCCCTCCATACCCACACGCTACCGGCCGCCTCGGACAGTTTGAGGGCTTCGTTCTCATGCCAGCGGTGCAGGGAATCGAGAAGGCCAGACGGGCTCACCGCACGATTGAGCCGCGAATTCAGCCTCAAGCGAGCGGCATAGCGTGCGTAACCGGGCCTCAGCCCCTGAGGTTGCTGTAGGGGCTGCTTCCCGCAGCCCCGAAGCACGTCAGGAGCACAGGCGCTTCACTGCTCCAGCGGGCCCGCAGGCGAGGTCGATGGCGCTGCCAATCCCCCTGCTCTTTCGGCACGTCCCCCGGCCGCCGGGACGGTCCCCCTAGGGAGCCGTTCCCCCGACCCTCCGTCACGGCTCCAGCAGTCGGTAGGTCCGCGCCAGCCGTTCCAGCCACCATTGCCACCGGTCCTCCGGCGCCGCAAGACGATCCAAAAGGTCCGCGTCGGGCACCACGTCGCGCACCGGGAGGCGGCCGGCCACCGGCACGAGCGGTTCCGCCGCCACGTCCGCGTCCATCAGGGACACCGTCGCCAACCCGCAGGCAAAGGGAAGTTCCGGCAGCGCCGCCGCCAACGCCACGCCGGCACGGATTCCCACGGAGGAGTCCAAGGCGGAACTCACGACGGCGGGGAGCCCGGCTTGTGCGACGATCTCCAGCGCCCGCCGCACGCCCCCGAGGGGCTGCACCTTGACCACGATCAGGTCGGCGGCGTCTTCGCGGGCAACCCGCAGGGGGTCGGCGGCCTTGCGCACGCTTTCGTCGGCCGCGATCGGGGTGGCGATCCCGCGCCGCCGCAGCTCGGTCCGCACGGCGCGCAGCCCGGCGATGTCGGCGACAGGCTGCTCGGCGTACTCCAGCGAATACCCGGCCAGCCGGGTCAACGCCTCCACCGCCGCGGGCACATCCCAGCCGCCGTTGGCATCTACCCGGAGCGCAGCGTGCGGGGCTGCGGCACGCACCGCGGCGACGCGGGCCACGTCCTGGTCGATGTCCTGACCGGTTTCGGCAACCTTGATCTTCACCGTCTGCGCACCGTCGTAGCGGGCCAACACGCCGGGTACCTCCGCCGGCGCCACCGCGGGCACCGTGGCGTTGACGGGGACGCTGTCCCGGACCGGGGTCGGGAAACCCCGCCAGCCCGCCTCCACCGCGGCCGCCAGCCACGCGGCGGCTTCGTCGTCGTCGTACTCAAGAAAGGGCGAGAACTCCGCCCAGCCAGCCGGGCCCTCCAACAGCAGCACCTCGCGCTGCATCACCCCGCGAAAGCGGACTTTCATCGGCAGCGACACCGCGCGTGCGGTGGCGAGCAGGTCGGCGAGGTCGGGGAGCTCCGGCCGGTCGGAAAGCCCGGGAACATCGGGAATCTGGTGCGGTGTCATCACCTCCAACTGTACGGCGGCCGCCCTTCCCGGAAGCTGTCAGCATTGTGTGCGACCCTAGAATCGATGACTCCGCAGCGTTCCCGTGTCCGCTCCCGGCCCGCGCCCAGCCGTCCGGCGGCGCACGCTCCTGCCCTGTTCTGGCTGGGAGCGCTGTTGTGCGCGGGAGCCTTTGTGCTGAACTACTACGCCTTCGTCCGCACCACTACCGGGCAGTTCGCCGACGAATCGGCTTGGGCGGAGGCGGACTCCGGCTGGCGGCTGGGCCGCGGCGTTTTCCTGGACTTCCTGGATTTGCTGCCGGATATCTCCGTCGCCGTGGCGGCCGTCGTGCTGCTGGTGGCGGCCTTGGTACGACGCCGGTGGGGGCCGGCGGTGGTCGGTGTCGGTGTGGTCGCGGCGTCGGCGGCGACGACGTGGATCCTGAAGAACCTTGTTCTGGACCGGCCCGACCGCGGCGTGCCCACGCTGGAACACAATTCGCTGCCGTCGGGGCACACCACCATCGCCACCGCTGCGGCCCTGGCCATTTTCCTGGTGGTCTCGCCCCGCTGGCGGCCGTTCGCTGCGGCCGCGGGTGGTTTGTATGCCGTGCTGGCCGGTGCCGCTACCTTGATCAACGGCTGGCACCGCCCGGCGGACGTGGTGGCGGCCTTTTTGGTGGCCGGCTTTTGGGTGCTGGCCGCCGGCCCGGTCGTGCTGCGGCGCGGCAGCGACTGGAACATCTGGTCCGGCTACGGCAGCTTCTGGGCGGCGTCCGCGTGGTGGCCGCGGCTGTGCTGGCTGCTGGCCGTTCTGGGCATCGGCGCCGCCGCGGGACTCTACCTGCTGGCGCAACAGGCCGGCGCGGCACCCGTCCCCGGCACCGGCAGGCTCCCGTTGTTTTTCTGGGCCGGCATGGGCCTGATCACCGGCACCGGGATGCTGCTCAGCGCCCTGCTGACCTGGCTGTTCGGCCTCCAGTCGCGCCGGCATTAGGCCACGCGTGGGAACGGCAGCGGCGGCCGGGCTCGGGGCCGGCCGGCGGGCGGGGCCCCGGAGCATTGGCAGCGGCCGCGCTCAAGCATTGCTCAGCGCCCGGGCCCGGAGCGTTGCCAGCACAGGATGGCGGTGGCAGTGTGATCCCATGGCCATCGAGGTGCGTCCGGCAACGGTCTTCGGCGATGTGAAAGCCATGCTGGGGCCAAAGCGCGCCGATGCCAACGTCTGCTGGTGCCTCAGCTACCGCCTTCCGTCGAAAGACAACGCCTCGCTGCGGGGCGAGGATCGAGCGGCCTTCGTCGAGCGCTTGTGCGGGCAGGACCCGCCGCCGGGGGTGCTCGCCTACGACGGCGACGAGGTGGTTGGCTGGGCCGCCGTGCATCCCCGGGCGGACACGGCCTTCGCGCGCAACCGAAAGATCCCGCACGTGGACGACGTCGATGTGTGGTCGGCGTGGTGCATCCGGGTGCGGCCGGGGCATCGCGGCAAGGGGATCTCGCACCATCTGCTCGCGGGCGCCGTCGACTTGGCGCGCCGGCACGATGCCCCCGCGATTGAGGGCTACCCGGTCGACAACGAGGGCAAGAAGGTCGACCTGACCATGGCCTACGTCGGCACTCGAAGGCTCTTCGAACAGGCCGGCTTCACGAAGGCGGCAGACACCGACTCGGTGATAAACGGGTTCCCGCGCGTGCTCATGCGGCTGGAACTGGGCTGACGCACGCCTTTCCGACGCCGCCCCCCGCATCCGCATCCGCTCCTTTCCGACGCCGCGCCCCCGCTCGCCGCCGCCACTCCCCTTACCGGTTGGCGGTGAGGCGCTGCAGCAGGGCGCGGGACTGCACGGGCCCGTAGGGCAGGATCGGGATGGCCTTGGTGGAGTCCGCGGGAGTGTCGCGGCTGGCCTGTTCCCCCATCCGGACGGCCAGGGTCATGGTCTCGCACATGTTCTTCACGAAAGCGTCGCTGACGGTCTGGCCGTGGCCGGGCACCAGCACGTCGTACTCGTGCCGCAGCCCGGAGATCCGGCGCAGCGCTTCCACCCAGTCTCGCGGGTAGGAATCTTCGAAGGCGGGCGGGGCACCCTGCTCCACCAGATCGCCGGCAAAAAGCGTGGTGGGCGAACCGACCAGCAGGTCACCGTCGGTGTGGCCGCGGCCCAGATGGAAGAGCTTGACGCTGACCTCGCCCAGGTCGACGGTGGTTTCCGTGTCCACCAGCTTGTTGGGCATCTTGATCCCGGTATGCTCCCCGTCGCCGGCCGCCATTTCGGGTTCCGTTTCCCCGACTGCCTCGCGCTGGAGAACGCCGTTCTCTGCGACGTCGTGCGCGCAATTGCGGTGGGCGTAAAAGTCCTGCACGCCCTGGGCCGCGAAGTAGGCGTTGCCAAAGACGTGGTCAAAGTGGAAATGCGTGTTCACGACGACGAGCGGCAGCTTGGTCAGCGCGCGTACGGCCGCGTAGATCCGCCGTGCCTGCCGCGGCCCGGCACCGGTATCCACCACCAAGGCCTTGTTCCTGCCGACGACCAGCCCGGAGTTCAACAGATACTCCCGGGTCTTGATCACGTAATTGCCGGGTGCCACCTGCACACATTCCGCGGGCTCCCCGGGCATGTCCCCCGGCCCTCCGGCCTTGTCCTCTGATCGGGCGGCATCGCTCATCCGGGTCGTCACCCTCCGTCGCGTCGAACACCGGCCGCGCAGACGGCGCAGCCTGATCCTGCCACGGTACCGTGCCGACCACTCCGGCACACCCAGCCACCAGACCGCGGCCGACTGGCTGCGGCCTCCTGGCGAGCGTCCCGCGCTAGAGTTCGTGAACGGAGCGAAGCACCTCGCGCACCTCGCCGAACGGCACGGAGTCGTCGACGTACGCCTGCACATGCTTGGAGCCCATGCCACGGACCATCACGCCGTGTTCCCCTTCGGCAGCCGACTCGAGGAACACCGGCCGCAGCGCCTCGGCATGGTGTGCAGACAGGCGGGAGAGGTACTTTTTGTACGCCTCTGGCAGAGTGACCATGCCCTAAGGGTAGCGCCGGCGGGACGGGCCAGCTAGGGATAAATTCGGGCTGCCGCCGGCCGGTCGGGCGCCGGCCGGCGGGGAGCTGCTACAGGTCGGCGAGGACGCTGCCGGGGTTTTCGATCGCGTCCGCCACGTAGCGCAGGAAACCGCCCGCGATGCCGCCGTCGCAGACGCGGTGGTCGAAGGCCAGCACCAGTTCGGTCACCTTCCGGACCGCCAGCTGTCCGTCCACCACCCACGGCTTGTCGATGATCCGGCCGACGCCGAGGATCGCCACCTCCGGGTAGTTGATGATGGCGGCGCTGCCGTCCACGCCGAACACGCCGTAGTTGTTCAGCGTGAAGGTGCCCCTGGTCAGCTCGGCCGGCGTGGCCTTGCCGTCGCGGGCGACGGCGGTGAGCCGCCTGATCTCGGTATCCAGCTGCCGGGCGCTGAGCTTGTCGGCGTTGCGTACGCTGGGCACCATCAGACCGCGGTCGGTCTGGGCGGCGAAGCCGAGGTTCACGCCGTCGAAGCCGACGATCTCCTCGCCTTCCACCCGGGTGTTCAACTCCGGATATTTGGCCAGGCCGGCCAGCACGAACCGCGCGATGAAGGCCAGCAGCCCCGGGGTGTTCTCCGGGTCGCGGCGCTTGAGGTCGGCGCGCATCTGCAGCAGGGCGGTGGCGTCCACGTCCACCCAGACGGTGGCCTCGGGGATTTCGCTGCGGCTGCGCGACATCGCCTGAGCCACGGTCTTCCGCACGCCCTTCATCGGGGTGCGGGTGGCGATGCCCAGGCCGGTACGGGCGTCGGTATCGGCGGCACCCGCCGTGCGACCCTCCGCCGGGGCTCCGGCGACACCGGTGGCGGGGGCCGCGGCTTCGGCCATTGCGCCGGCGGGGGCCGGGGCTCCGGCTAGCGCGGCCTCCACGTCCTTGCGCAGCACCATGCCGTCCGGGCCCGTGCCGGCGATGTCGGTCAAGCGGAGACCCGAGTCGCGGGCCAGCTTGCGGACCAGGGGCGAGATGACCAGCGGGGCCCGTCCGCTCGCGGCCGGCACGGGTTCCTCCTGCGTTGCCGCGGTCGTCGGAGCTACCGCCGGGGACGCCACCGCCGTCGGGGAGGCCACCACCGCCGGGGCGGCCACCGGGAGGGTCGCCACGGCAACGCGGCCGGTCTTCGGTTTCCGGGTGCGCTTGGACCCCGCCGACCCGCCGGGTGTGCCGTAGCCGATCAGCACGTTGCCCGACCCGGACTCCGCCGGCTCCTGGATGCCGGCGCGCTCCTCCCTCCGGTAGGCCTCGCCGTCGGGATGGCCGGCGCCTGGCCCCGCGCGGTCCGGGTCGGGAGCGTCTCCCGCCGCGACAGCGGCGGCGGCCTCCCCCGCCCGGGGTGCCTGCGGCGCGGCAGCCTGGGCGCCGTCGTCGTGCACGTAGCCCGGCGCGTCGACGGAGATGAGGGGCTTGCCCACGTCCAGAGTGTCGCCGGCCGCGCCGTGCAGCACAGCGACGGTCCCCGCGAACGGGCTGGGCACCTCCACCATGGACTTGGCGGTCTCCACTTCGGCGACCGGCTGGTCCACGCGGATCTCGTCGCCGACCTTGACCAGCCAGTTGACCAGCTCGGCCTCGGTCAGGCCCTCGCCGAGGTCGGGCAGTTTGAATACCTGTCGCGACATGGCTACGCGTCCTCCCACTGAAGTTCATCCACCGCGTCCAGGATGCGGTCCACGCTGGGCAGGTAGTGCCGCTCCAGCTTCGGCGCGGGATACGGAATATCGAAACCGGTCACGCGCAGCACCGGGGCGGCCAGCGAGTGGAAGCAGCGCTCCTGCACGCGCGCCACGATCTCTGAGGCGACGGACGCGAAACCGGGGGCTTCGGCGACGACCACGGCGCGGCCGGTTTTGCGCACCGAGGCCATCACGGTTTCATCGTCGAACGGCACGATCGACCGGATATCAATGACCTCCAGCGAGCGCCCCTCCTCGGCGGCGGCCGCGGCGGCCTGCATGACGGTGGGCACGGACGGACCGTAGGTAATCAGCGTGGCGTCGGTTCCCTCGCGGGCGACGACGGCGCGCCCGATGCCCGACCCGGCGGCGCGGCCGGTTCCGGACCCGGCGGTGCCGGACGCCGGGGCACCGGACCCCGCGGTGCCGGCCTGCCCCGCCCCGGATCCCTGCGCGGTCGCGGGGGCGGCCCACTGTGACTGCAGCGCTTCGAGGTCCAGCTGCTCCTTGGAGAAGTAGAGCTTCTTCGGCTCCAGGAACACCACGGGATCCGGGAAGCGGATCGCCTCGCGGAGCATGGTGTAGGCGTCCTCCACCGTGGCCGGCGCCACCACCGTCAGGCCCGGCGTGTGCGCGTAGTAGGACTCCGAGGAGTCGCAGTGATGCTCCACTCCCCCGATCCCGCCGGCATAGGGAATCCGGATCACCATCGGCAGCTTGACCCTGCCGCGGGTCCGGTTGGGCATCTTGGCCACGTGCGAGACCACCTGCTCGAACGCCGGGTAGGCGAACGCGTCGAACTGCATCTCCACCACCGGGCGGAGGCCGTTCATCGCCATGCCGATCGCCATGCCCATGATGCCGGATTCGGCCAGCGGGGTGTCGAAGCAGCGTTCCTCGCCGAACCGCTTGGTGAGGCCGTCGGTGATGCGGAAGACGCCGCCCAGCGGGCCTACGTCTTCACCGAAGACGACGACGGAGCGGTCGGCTTCCATCTCATCGGCCAGGGCCGTGTTCAGCGCCTTGGCGAACGTCATTGTTGTGCTCATGCTGTGTCCTTTTAGTCGGCGGCGGCGCTCAGGCCGACTCGCGCGAGAGCTCGTCGCGGAGCATGGCGGCCTGCTCGCGCAGCTGGCTGGTCTTTTCGGTGTAGACGAAGCGGAACAGGTCCTCCGGGTCCACGTCGGTCTCGGCGTTGAGTCCGTCGCGCATCTGCGCGGCCACGGTTTCCGCCCGCTCGGCGATTCCCTCTTCGAGGGCCTCGTCCAGGAGGTGCAGTTCCTTGAGGTATGTCCGCAGGCGCACCAGCGGGTCCTTCGGTGCCCACTCGGCCACTTCGTCGTCGGTGCGGTAGCGGGTGGCGTCGTCGGCGTTGGTGTGCGACTGCATCCGGTACGTGTGTGCCTCGACCAGGGCGGGGCCGCCGCCGTCGCGGGCGCGGGTCACGGCCTTGCCGAGCACGGACAGCAACGCGGCGGTGTCGTTGCCGTCCACCCGCTCGCCCGGCATGCCGTAGCCGATGGCCTTGTGCGCCAGCGATGGCGCCACCGTTTGCTTGTTCAGCGGGACGGAGATGGCGTACTGGTTGTTCTGCACGAAGAACACGACCGGGAGGTGGAACACGGCGGCGAAGTTCAGCGCCTCGTGGAAGTCGCCCTCGCTGGTGGCCCCGTCACCGCAGAGCGCGACGACGACGGTGTCCTCGCCCTTGAGTTTGGCGGCGTGGGCGACGCCGACGGCGTGCAGCAGCTGGGTGGCCAGCGGCGTGGCCTGGATCGACACCTTGTGCTCGTAGGGATCGTAGCCGCCGTGCCAGTCGCCCTGCAGCAGGGTCAGGGTCTGCACCGGGTCGACGCCCTTGGCGATCACGGCGACGGTGTCGCGGTACGTGGGGAACAGCCAGTCGTCCCGGCCCAGGCACAGGGCCGCCGCCACCTGGCAGGCCTCCTGCCCGTGCGATGACGGGTAGACCGCCAGCCTGCCCTGGCGGACCAGGGCGTTGGCCTGGTCGTTGACGCGGCGGCCGACCACCAGTTCGCGGTAGGCGCCCAGCAGGGCCTCGCCGTCGGGCAGCGGGTACTTGTCGTTGTGCACGTGCCGGCCGTCCGGGTCCACCAGCTGCACGGGCTGCCCGGAGGGCAGCATGTAGGCCTCGGCGGTGACCTGATCATCCATGCCGGGGCGGCCGGACGGGTCGGACATCGAACCCTCGATCGGGTTACCGGTTGAGATGGTCATGGTGTCTCCCTCGAATCCTTGGTCGGCGGGCGCCGTTGCCTGCCGCCCCGCACGGCGCGGGCGGCTCTGGTGAAGAAACTGTGTAGCTTTAGTATGGATTCGGCTACTTTTCGTATCCACTTATGTAGGAAAACGTGGATTATTTGCCAGTCTGGCCGTAGTCTTGGAGACGAATTGTTAATGTGAGCTGGATAACCCCGCGAGGTGTAGACACATGGCCAACGGTGCCGCCGCAAAGGTCCCGCAGCTGGACGAGATCGACCGCCGGATCCTGGCGGAGCTGACCCGGGACGGCCGGCTGTCCGTGACCGCGGTCGCCGAAAACGTGCACATCTCCCGCGCCCACGCCTACTCGCGCATCGCCCGGCTGACCGAGGCGGGCGTGCTGACCAAGTTCACGGCGTTGGTGGACCCGATTAAGGCGGGACTGAAGGCATCCGCCTACGTGACCCTGAAGCTGCGCCAGCACTCCTGGCGCGAGCTGCGCGAAGCCCTGCGCGCCATTCCCGAGGTGCACCACATTGCCCTGGTCGGCGGGAACTTCGATGTCATCCTGCTGGTCCGTGCCGTGGACAACGTGGACCTGCGCCGAGTCATCTTTGACCAGATCCAGTCCATGCCCGGGATCCTCGACACCCAGACCTTCCTGGTATTCGAGGACCTCGACACCCGCTGAACCGGCCGGCGGGCCACCGGGACATGCCGCCGGCCCGCGGGTCCCGACGCCCTGCCGGCGCGCTCAGCCGCCGTTCCCGTCCGGGGGCGCAGCGACTTCGTTCATGTTGCCCGTCTCGACCCCGCCCGCACGCTCATATACCAGCGCCACCGCGCCCTTCTCGAAGGAGCGGGCGGGGCCGGCCAGGCGGAAGGATGCCGGGATGGTGCCGGAGCCGAAGAGGCGCTTCCCGCTGCCCACCGTGAGCGGATACAGAAAGAGGTTGAGGCGGCCGACCACGTCCTCGGTGAACAACGACTGCAACAGGTCGCCGCTGCCGAACACGTGCACCTCGTCGTGCCGCTCGCGAAGGTGGGCGGCCGCCATCGCATCGTGCAACGCGGTGGTGCCCGCCCAGGCGGGCTCGGTGAGCGTGGTCGACACGACGTACTTCGGCACCGCGTTGAACTTCACCGCGATCGGAGAGTCCTCGCCGGCATTGGGCCAGTAGGACGCGAAGATGTCGTAGGTCTTCCGCCCGAGCAGCAGCGCGTCGATCCGGTCGATGACCGCCCCGATCGCCTCGCCGGATGCTTCGTCGAAGAACGGCGCCTGCCAGCCGCCGTAGTCGAAGCCGCCCTCCGGGTCCTCGTCGGCGGCGCCCGGCGACTGGTACACGCCGTCGAGGGTGAGGAACATGTTGGCCACGATGATGCCCATGGGTTTCCCTCCCGGCGCGTAACACCGCTGCCGACGCGCCGCCTTCATCCTGCCCGCGGGCCGGGCCGGTTGTCCAGACCCGGACGCCTCGGCCGGCCACGGGCGGGGCTTTCGGGGACTCAGGGCCGAAAGCGGCCCGGCTGCACCAGGTTCTGCGGCGCCCGGCCGGCTGCGACCGCCGCCAGCTGATTCTTCAAGAGTCGGACGATCCGCGGTTCGAACGCCGTGGTGTCGCCGCCCAGATGCGGGGTGATGAGCGCGTTGCCGGCCCGCCACAGCGGGTGGTCCGGCGGCAGCGGTTCGGGATCGGTGACGTCCAACGCGCACCTCAGCCGGCCGGAGACGACTTCCGCGGTCAGGGCCGCCGTGTCGACCACCGCCCCGCGCGCCACGTTGACCACCAGCGCACCGTCCGGGAGGGCCGCCAGTACCGCCGCATCGATCAGCCCGTGGGTGGCTTCCGTCAGGGGTGTGATGAGGATCAGCACCTCGTGGGACGCCGCCAACTCGGTCAACTCGTCCGTGCCGTGGACGTGGCCGTCGCCGTCGTCCCGGGCGCGGGTCCCGACCCGGGTCAGCTGCACGTCGAAGGGCTCCAGGTGCCGCGCGATTTCCCGGCCGATGCCGCCCACGCCGACGAGCAGCACCTTACGGTCCGCCAGCGACGGCCGTCGCACGTGGCGCCACCGGCCCTCGGGCTGGTCCCGCGCGGCGACGTCGATCCCCCGCAAGGAGGCAAGCACGAGCCCGACGGCGAGTTCGGCGGTGGCGGCGGCGTGCACTCCCGCCGCGCTGGCGATGGCGACGTCCGGTCCGACGACGGCGGCTATCCCGTCAACCCCGGTGGTTTGGGCCTGCACGAGCCTCAGGTTCGCCAGCTTCGGCAGGCGGGCGACGGCCCGGGACATGTCCAGGTACGGCAGCACCACGGCCTCGATCTGTTCGGGCCGCGCGTCCTCGGGGTCGCCGTCGAAATCCCAATAGACGGTGCGGATCCCCTCGGGCAGGGGTTCCAGGGCGGCCATCAGGTCCCGGCTTCGCCTGGAAGCCTACCCTTCGTCCGCGCGGGCACAGCCTCATCGCGCGGCGCCGGACTAGCCGCGCGGCACCGGCCTCGGCCCGCCGTCAGCCCTTGAAGACCGGCTTGCGCTTCTCCTGGAAGGCCTTGAAGCCTTCGGCGTAGTCGTCGCTCTTGCACAGCCGGCCCTGCGCGGCGTTTTCCTCTTCGGTGGCGAGCCACAGGCCCAGCCGCTGGTCGCGGATGTTCGCCACCAGATCCTTGGACGCGCGGAACGCGCCGGTGGCGCCCTGGGCCACCTTGCCCACGATGCCGCGGGTGGTCTCCAGCAGCTCGTCCGCCGGCATGGCCCGGCTGAACAGCCCGGCCCTCACCGCTTCCTCGCCGCTCATCAGCTCGGCGGTGTAGATCAGGTCCAGCGTGCGGTGCGCACCGAGCCGCTCGGTGAACAGCCAGTGCCCGCCCGAATCCAGGGTGGCCCCCAGGTTGGCGAACGGCGAGCCGATCTTGGCGCTGTCGGCCACGTACACCACATCGGTGGCGATCAGCAGGCCGAGCCCGACGCCGAGCGCCGCCCCCTGCGCGGCGGCGAAGGTCGGCGCGGGGAACTCCGCCATCTTCCGCAGCACCGGGGTGACGACGCCGGACAGGTAACCGTAGGCATCGTCAGTGGCCGGGTCCACCGCGGAGATGTCGCGGCCGGCGCAGAAGCCGCGGCCCTCGCCGCGGAGCAGCAGCGCCCGGACGCCGGCGGCGGCGGCGTCGTCGTACGCCTTGCCCAGATCATGGACCGTCTGTTCGTCCAGGGCATTCATCTTGCCCGGTGCGTTGAGCACCACTTCGGCGATGTTGTCCTGGATGGACAGCTCAATCATGCTCATGGGACTCCTTCGGGGTCGGTGCTGTTTAAGATCGGTCAGGCGTCGTAGTCGACGGTGATTTCGTCGCCGGTGGGGTGGGTCTGGCAGGTCAGCACGTAGCCGCGCTCGATCTCGTCCGGTTCCAGCGCGTAGTTCTCCTCCATGGTGAACGTGCCGGAGACCACCTTGGCGCGGCAGGTGCCGCAGACGCCGCCGGCGCAGGCGAACGGAACGTCCGGGCGGACGCGCAGCGCGGCGTTGAGCACCGACTCGCGCGCGTGCTTGGGCGAAGCGACCGTGCCGGAGAGCCCGTCCAGCCGGAAGTTGATCTCGTAGTTGTCCGCGCTGGGGTCGAGCTGCACCGGCCGGCCGATGTTGCCCTGCGGTTTGGTCGGCTCGCCGGTGCTGAACAGCTCGAAGCGGATCTTCTCGGCCGGCACGCCGCGTTCGGCCAGGGTGTCGCGGCACAGCTGCACCAGTTCGTAGGGGCCGCAAAGGAACCATTCGTCCACGTCGTCCGTGCGGAGCACGTTGTCGAACAGGCTTGTCAGCTTCCCGGCGTCGATCCTGCCGGAGAGCAGCGGCGAAATGCGCTGTTCGCGGGAGAGCACGTGGTGCAGCGCGAAGCGGGTGGGGTATTTGTCCTTCAGATCGGCCAGTTCCTCCACGAACATGACGTCCATGGCGGCCTTGTTCGCGTAGACCAGGTCGAACCGGACGCTGTCGCTGGCGGCCAGCACGGTCCGCGCGATCGAGATCACCGGCGTGATGCCGGACCCGGCGGCGAACGCCACGAAGGTGGCCCCGGCGTCGGCGTTGATCTGTTCGGGGTGGTTGATCTCCGTCATCTGGTGCTTGGAGATGAACGCACCGGTGGGGCTCATGACGTCCAGGACGTCCCCGGCCTTGAGGTGGTCGTTGGCCCAGTTCGAGAACAATCCGCCGATGTCGCGTTTGATCGCCACCCGGATTTCGCCCGGCTTCGGCTCGGCGCAGATGGAGTAGCTGCGCCGGATTTCCTGACCTTCGAGCGTGGTGCGCAGCGCCACGTACTGGCCGGGCACGTAATCGTACTGGCCGTGCAGTTCCTCCGGCACCTCGAACGTGACCTCGACGGCTTCGTCCGTGAGCTTGCGGACCTCGGCGACGGTCAGCGGGTGGAAGGTGGCGCGGCGCTTGACGGCCGTGGCCTCCGGGGTGGAAGTAGTCATCTAGAGCACCTTGAAGTAGTCGAAGGGTTCATGGCAGTCGTTGCACTGGTACAGCGCCTTGCACGACGTGGAGCCGTAGCGGGACAGCTCGCGGGTGTTGAGGGAATCGCAGCGCGGGCACTTGACGCTCAGGCCCAGCCTGACCGGTCCGGTGCGGACCGGCGCCATGCCCGACGGCGGGGCGATGCCGTACTCGTTCAGCTTGGCCTTGCCCTGGGCGGTCATCCAGTCCGTGGTCCAGGCCGGGGCCAGCACCTGCTTCACCCGGACGTCGGCGTAGCCCTCGGACGCCAGCGCGGCGACGATGTCGTCGCGGATGGCGTCCATGGCCGGGCAGCCGGAGTAGGTCGGGGTGATGGTCACCTCGACGGCCGGCCGCCCGCCGTCGTCCGTTTCATCCAGCACCGACACGGACCGCAGGATGCCCAGGTCCTCGATGCTCAGCACGGGGATCTCCGGGTCACAGACGGTGGCCGCGACGTCCCAGACGCGCGCCGCTTCGGTTCCTGCCGGCCGTTGGGCCGTATTGGTGGACATGAATAGCTCCGTTACTCCGATGGCCGGCCTGGTTACCAGGTGGCGCCGGGGTGTTCGCGGGCCAGCACCTGCATCTCAGCCAGCAGGTAGCCCAGGTGTTCACTGTGTTTGACGCGGGTCTTGTCGGTCATGGCGGGCTGGACGTCCGGGACCTCCAGGGTCGCCTCCGCGAAGACGTCCGCGATGAAGGCGTCGAAGCCTTCGCGCAGTTCCGAGGGGCGCACCGCGATGCCGGGCAGCCGGTCGATCAGCTCATCGTCCAGGAACAACTGCTCCACGTACGGCCAGATGGAGAGGAAGCCGGCGGCGATGCGCCGGTGCGACTCTTCCGTGCCGTCGCCCAGCCGCAGCGTCCACTGCGCCGCGTGGTCGCGGTGGTAGTCCACTTCCTTCAGCGCCTTGGCCGCGATGGCCGCCAGGGTCTCGTCCTGTGAATCGACCAGACGCGAGTACAGCTCGTGCTGGTACGTGGCGATGACCAACTGGCGGGCAATCGTCCTGCCGAAGTCGCCGTTGGGCTGTTCGACGAGGTAGCTGGAGCGGAATTCGTTCTCCCCGCGCCAGTAAGCCAGGTCGTCTTCGGACTTGCCCCAGGCGGAGCCGGCGTAGGTCAGGAACGACCGGGCGTGGCCGATCTGGTCCAGCGCGATGTTGGCGAGCGCGACGTCCTCTTCCAGCTCCGGCGCGCGGGAGATCCACCAGCCCAGCCGCTGGGCCAGGATCAGGGCGTCGTCGCCGAGGCGCAACGCGTACTCGCCGACGTCGTGGCTGGCCTTCGTGCCTTCGGTCACCTGCGCGGCGATGTCCTCCGGGCGCAGGGCGTCGCCCGGCGTGATCCGGGTGGCGCTTTCGCCGCTCACAGGTGCTTCACCCCTTCGCTCTTCGTGTAGTACGTGGCATGGCGGTAATCCTTGCCCTTGGGCGATTCGAAGAACTCGCCCTTCGCGTCAGGATCACTGGCCACGATGGCCGACGCCGGCACCACCCAGAGGGAGACGCCTTCGTTGCGCCTGGTGTAAAGATCCCGCGCGTTGCGCACGGCCATCTCGGCGTCCGGGGCGTGCAGCGAACCGGCGTGCACGTGGGAGAGCCCGCGCGAGGAGCGGACGAATACTTCCCACAGGGGCCAGGGCTGCTTGTCGGACGACGCGGCTTCCGCCGTCGCCGTCTCCACGGGTCGGGCCATTGCGGTCTGGTCTCCAGTTGCCATTCAGGCCACCTGTGCTTTCTGTGCCTTCTTGTCCGCGTAGGCGGCTGCTGCTTCGCGCACCCAGGCGCCGTTCTCGTGTGCCTCGCGGCGGCGTTCCATCCGCTGCGCGTTGCAGGGGCCGCGGCCGGCGAGGACTTCGTAGAATTCGTCCCAGTTGAGTTCGCCGTGCTCCCACATGCCGGTTTCCTCGTTGTAGCGGATCTTGTCATCGGGCAGGGTCAGGCCCAGGACCTTGACCTGTTCCTGGATCATCCCCACGAACCGCGAGCGCAGCTCGTCGTTCGAGAAGCGCTTGATGTTCCAGGCCATCGACTGCTGCGAGTTCGGGGAGTCGGTGTCCGTGGGGCCGAACATCATCAGCGCCGGGGCGTAGAAGCGGTTGACCGCGTCCTGGGCCATCTGCTTCTGCGCCGGGGTGCCGTTGGCCAGTTCCAGCAGGATCTCGAAGCCCTGCCGCTGGTGGAAGGACTCTTCCTTGCAGATCCGCACCATCGCCCGGCCGTAGGGGCCGTAGGAGGCCCGGCACAGCGGCACCTGGTTGGCGATCGCGGCGCCGTCGACGAGCCAGCCGATGGCCCCCATGTCCGCCCAGCTGTTGGCCGGGTAGTTGAAGATCGAGGAGTACTTGGCCTTGCCCTCGAGCAGCTGCTGGTTGAGGACGTGCCGGGGCGTGCCCAGGGTCTCGGTGGCGGAGTAGAGGTACAGGCCGTGGCCGGCCTCGTCCTGCACCTTGGCCATCAGGATGGCCTTGCGCTTCAGGCTGGGCGCGCGGGTAATCCAGTTCGCCTCCGGCTGCATGCCGATGATCTCGGAGTGCGCGTGCTGGGACATCTGCCGGACCAGTGTCTTGCGGTACTTCTCCGGCATCCAGTCGGCCGGCTCGATCCGGGAATCCTCGGCAATGATCTTGTCAAAGTAGGCCTTCCCGGCCTCGTCCTCGGGGGACGGCACGGCGTGCAACTGGGAGTCGCCGGCCTGGGTCTGCGTTGCCACGATGGTCACCTCACTGTACGAAATCCGGCCGCGAAATAATTACCGACCGTTCGTTCAGGATATAGCGCATTTTCCGCAACCGTCAAGGCCAAGGGCGGCCGTCAGGGAACAGCCGGGATAACTTCCGGCCCGGTGCTTCCACCCTCAGCCGAACCCGTCCGGCGGGGCGGGCGGGCTCTATATATTGGTGGCATGACGCACAGCCCCGCCGAAACCGTCCCCGCCTCCTCCCCCGCAGCCCTGCCGGAACCGCCGTCGCCCCGCAAGGTTCCCGTCGAGCGCTCCCATCACGGCGACGTCTTCGTGGACAACTATGAGTGGCTGCGGGACAAGGAGAGCCCGGAGGTGGTTGCGCACCTGGAGGCGGAGAACGCCTACACGGCGGCGGTCACCGGGCACCAGCAGTCGTTGCGCGAGGCCATTTTCGATGAAATCAAGAACCGCACGCAGGAAACGGACCTGTCGGTTCCGGTCCGCAAGGACGGCTGGTGGTACTACGGCCGGATGGAAGAGGGCAAGCAGTACGGCATCCAGTGCCGGGTCCGGGCCGCGGACACCGGAGACCGGGCAGCCGATTGGACGCCCCCGCAGGTCGACGCCGGCCGGCCGGTGCCCGGCGAGCAGGTGCTGCTGGACGGCAATGCCGAGGCCGAGGGAAAGCCGTTCTTTTCGCTGGGCGGCTCTGCCGTGACCAAAGACGGCAGCCTCTACGCCTACGCCGCCGACTTCGCCGGCGACGAGCGCTTCACCCTGAGGATCAAGGACCTGGACACCGGCGACCTGTTGGACGACGTCGTGGAGAACGTCTTCTACTCGTTGGCGTTCGATCCCGACGGCAGCCGCGTGTTCTACACGGTGGTCGACGAGTCCTGGCGCCCGTTCCAGATCAAGGCGCACACCATCGGCACACCGGCGGCCTCCGACGTCGTGATTTACCAGGAAGACGACCCGGCCATGTGGATGGGGTTCGAGCTGTCCTCCGACCGCCGGCATTTGGTGATCGGGATCGGCTGTTCCGAATACTCCGAGACGCGCCTGCTGGACTTCTCCGACCCGGAAGCCGGGCTGCGGACGCTCATCCCGCGCGGCGAGCGGGTGCTGTACGACGCCGAGCCGTTCCTGCTGGACGGTGCCGAGAAGGTGCTGCTGACCCACAACAAGGACGCGGTGAACTCGATGGTCTCGCTGGCGGTCCTCGCGGAGTTCTCCAAGCCCCTGGCCGAGCAGCACTGGGACACCGTGGTGGAGCACGACGACGCCGTGCGGGTCAACGGGGCCGGGGTGACCGCCACCCATATGGTGCTGTCCATCCGCCAGGACACCATCGAGCGCGTGCAGGTGCTGCCCCTGGCCGGTTTGGGCACGGCCGCGCAGGCTGCCCCGGCGGAGCCGGCATTCGACGAGGAATTGTTCACCGCCGGCGTCGGCGGTTCCGACTACGAGGCGCCGGTGATCCGGCTGGCCTACACCTCGTTCCTGACGCCGCCGCGGATCTACGACTACGAGCTGGCCACCGGCACGCTGCACCTGCGCAAGGAAACGCCGGTGCTCGGCGGCTACGACCCGGCGGACTACGTGGCCGGGCGGGAGTGGGCGGCCGCGGCGGACGGCACGAGGATTCCGCTGTCGGTGGTCCGCAAGGCCTCGGTGCGGCGTGACGGCAGCAACCCGGCGCTGGTCTACGCCTACGGCAGCTACGAGGTGAGCATGGACCCGGCGTTCAGCACGGCGCGGCTGTCGCTGCTGGACCGCGGCGTGGTCTACGTGGTGGCGCACGTCCGCGGCGGCGGCGAGATGGGCCGGCATTGGTACGAGGACGGCAAGAAGCTGCGCAAGAAGAACACCTTCACGGACTTCGTCGCCGCCACCGAGTGGCTGGCGGCCTCGGGCTGGGCGGATCCGGGACGGATCGCGGCCATGGGCGGCTCCGCCGGCGGCCTGCTGATGGGCGCCGTCGCCAACCTGGCGCCGGAGAAGTACGCGGCGATCGTGGCGCAGGTGCCCTTCGTCGACGCGCTGACCTCGATCCTGGACCCGGACCTGCCGCTTTCGGCGCTGGAGTGGGAGGAGTGGGGCAACCCGATCACGGACCCGGAGGTCTACGCGTACATGAAGTCGTACACGCCCTACGAGAATGTCCGGCCGGCCGCGTATCCGAAGATCGCCGCGGTCACCAGCTTCAACGACACCCGGGTGCTGTACGTGGAGCCGGCCAAGTGGGTGGCGGCCCTGCGGGAGGCCACAACCGGCACCGAACCGATCGTGCTCAAGACCGAGATGGACGCCGGCCACGGCGGCGCGTCCGGACGGTACGAAGCCTGGAAGGACCGGGCCTGGGATTACGCCTTCGCCCTCGACGCGATCGGCGCCAGCGAGCCGGCCTGACCCGCCCGGCGCTGCCCGGCCGCCTTGACTTGAATCACAAATCAGGATTACCTAATGAACATTCGGTAATGAACAGCGAGGGGCTTCCATGACGGACATCGACGTCGACACTTCCCGGGACGTTCCGGCGGAAAGCAACGAGCTGCAGCCGGGCGAACGGCCCGTGCACCCGGCCTTCGTCAACGACCAGGCCGCACGCTGGATGGGCGTGGAAGTCGTGAAGGCGGAGTTTGGCGACGTCGTGATCGAGATGCGGCTGCGCGAAGAGATGCTCAACGGCTTCGGCATGGCGCAGGGCGGCATGGTGTTCGCCTTCGCCGACGTGGCTTTCGCGCTGGCCTGCAACGACCCCGACGGCGACGGCAGCACCATCACGGTGGCCTCCGGCGTCGACGTCAATTTCCTCAACCCGGGATTCGCCGGCCGGCTGCTGACCGCAACCGCCCGGCTGGTCAACCAGACGGGGCGGAGCGGCCTGTACGACATCACCGTCACCCAGGAGAAACCGGACGGCGGTGCCGACGTTCTGCTCGAATTCCGCGGCCGTTCCCGCACCGTCCCCAACCCCGCCCGCAACCAGCGAAAGCCCTGACTGCGCCGCAGCTTTCGACAGCGACGCCCCCCAGCCTTCACCGACAGCACTGCCCGACCCGCATTAAAGGACCGTTCCCATGACGACCACCACCGGTACGAAAGCCCGCAAGACCACTCCCGCCGCCGAGGACACCCTCGACCCGGAGGAGCTGATGAGCCGGGACGAGCTGGAAGCCCTCCAGCTGAAGCGCCTGCAGCACACGGTCGCCTACGCGTATGAGCGCGTGCCCATGTACAAGCAGAAGTTCGACGACGCCGGGGTCCGGCCGGAGGACCTCAAGGAACTGTCCGACCTGGCCAAGTTCCCCTACACGGACAAAGAAGACCTGCGCCGGTCCTACCCGTTCGGCATGTTTGCCGTGCCGCAGGAGGAGGTGGCCCGGATCCACGCCTCCTCGGGCACCACCGGCCGCGCCACCGTGGTGGGCTACACCCGCCGGGACATCCAGAACTGGGAGACGCTGTTCGCGCGCTCCATCCGCGCCTCCGGCGTCAAGAAGGGCTGGAAGGTCCACAATGCCTACGGCTATGGCCTGTTCACCGGCGGGCTCGGGGCACATTACGGCGCGGAGAAGCTCGGCTGCACCGTCATCCCCATGTCCGGCGGCCAGACCGAGAAGCAGATCCAGCTGATCCAGGACTTCGAACCGGACGCCATTCTCTGCACCCCCACCTACCTGCTCACCATCGTAGACGCGATGGAGCACGCCGGCGTCGATCCCGCGAAGACGTCGCTGAAGGTCGCCGTGCTCGGCGCCGAGCCGTGGACCGATGAGATGCGCCACGAGCTGGAGGGCAAGCTGGACATCGACGCCTGCGACATCTACGGCCTCTCGGAGGTCATGGGCCCCGGCGTCGCCGGCGAATGCGTGGACTACAAGGACGGCTCCACCATCTGGGAGGACCACTTCCGGCCGGAAATCATCGACCCGCTCACCGACCGGGTGCTGGGCGACGGCGAGTCCGGTGAGCTGGTGTTCACGTCGCTGACCAAGGAGGCCATGCCGGTGATCCGTTACCGCACGCACGACCTCACCCGGCTGCTGCCCGGCACCGGGCGGCCGAACATGCGCCGCATCGGCCGGATCACCGGGCGCTCGGACGACATGATCATCCTGCGCGGCGTGAACCTCTTCCCCACCCAGATCGAGGAGATCGCTTTGCGCATCCCCGGCCTGAGCCCGCACTTCCAGCTGGAAATCAGCCGGCCGCACCGGATGGACGAGCTGACCGTCAAGATCGAACGCCGCGAAGACTGCACCCCCGCCAAGGCAACCGAAGCGGCCCGGGAGCTGCAGCGCCAGATCAAGATCCACGTCGGCTCCAGCTGCAAGATCGTGGTCGCCGACCCCGGCACCCTCGCGCGGTCCAGCGGCAAGCTGCGCCGGGTCTACGACCTGCGCGACAACGCCTGACGGATGTGGGAACGGCGGGCGGCAGCAGGCCTGTGCAGGCGCCGCCCGCCGCATAACTGACCTAACGGTCGTGGGAGAATAGGACCATGGCGAAAACAAGGACCCAGGAGACCGCCCGCCGCGGCCGCCCGGGCTACGACCAGCAGTCGGTGCTGAACGTCGCCGTCGCCGTGTTCAACAAGCACGGCTACGAGGCAACCTCCATGGGCATCCTCGCCGAGAACCTGGGCATCTCCAAGAGCGCCATCTACCATCATGTTCCCTCCAAGGGCGACCTGCTGCGCCTGGCCCTGGATGAGGCCCTCGGCAGCCTGGAAGGCGTGCTCGAAAACCCGTCGGCTTCCGCCGGCCGGGCGGATGCGCGCCTGGAGTTCGTGCTCCGCGGCACCGTCCAGGTCCTGTGCGAAAAACTGCCCTACGTCACCCTGCTGCTGCGCCTGCGCGGCAACACCGAGATCGAACGCGACGCGCTGGACCGCCGGCGCGCGTTCGACCACAAGGTGGCGGACCTGGTGGACGCCGCCCGGGCCGAGGGCTCCCTGCGCGGGGACATCGACCCGAGGACCACGGCCAGGCTGCTGTTCGGCACGATCAACTCCATCGTCGAGTGGTACAAACCGGGCGGATCGCTGTCCCCGCAGAAGCTCGCCGACGACCTGATCGCCATGATGTTCGACGGCCTCCACCTGCCTGCCGCGGCCCGCGTCATCGCCTGACTCCCGGCGCAGCGCGGGTCCGCACCAACGCCTGATTTCCGGCGGCAGCGCCGGCCGCACCCTCGCGGATCCGCGGCCGCCCGACGGAGCCGGCGTACCTGCTGAATTCGCCGTCCTCCCCTGCTAGGCTGACCTCACCATTCGATGTTATGGGGACGTGATCGATATGGATGGGGAGTTCGGGTGGGTCTCGGCGCTCAGCATGGCGCTCACGATCGCCGCCATTGTCCTGTTCGCCTACCGCGTGCCGTGGGCCTGGTTGCTGCCGGTGGCCGCAACCGCTGTGCTGCTGGCCACCGGGATCCCCTACGGCCGGTTGAACACCAGCACCGTTTTTGTGCTGGCTGCTGCCCTCTACGGCCTGTGGAAGTGGACCCAGTTCCGGCGGGAAGGCGTCCGTGTCCCGCTCCGCTCCGCCCACGGGCGTGAGTGGGGAATCGGCGCCGGGCTGTTGCTGCTGCTGTTCCTGCTCAACGGGTTCGCCGGCGTCACCCCGGTTGCCGAGATCGGCCCCCTGTACCTGTTCAACGCCCTGCTGGCCGCACTCCCGGCCGTCATGTATCTGGGCTTCGCCCACGGCATCCTGCAGTCGTGGTGGCTGGGCGTTGCGCTCTCGCTGTCCACCATGTTCCTCTCCGCCATCCGGGACGCACCGGTCTGGGTCTCGCTGTACGGCGCGATAGCGGCCGGCCTCCAGGTCTTTGGTTACCTGGGCTGGCAGGCGGCCTTGCGGCGGCCGGTGCGGAGCAAACACCGGTTGGCGCCGGTGCATCCGGGGCGTCCGGCCGCTCCCGGTCGTCCGGCCGCTCCCGGGCCGGGCCCGGCGGGACGGGCCGCATAACCAGCTAACGGGAGGGCGGCGGCATGGACTGGATCATGGCCTTGAAGGTTTTGGACGGTCCTGCCGGCGCGCTGGTTTCCGTGGGCTACCTGCAGGCGTCGGTGGGCCTGCTGACGGTCTTCCTGTTCGGCCTCCACTCCCGCTGGGCCTGGCCCGTGCTGCTGGTGCAGGAGGCCCTGGTCTTCCTGCTGCTGCTCACGCCGGCTTTCGACGGCGGCGGCGGGTTCTTCGTCGATGCCTCGATAGGCGTGGCGCTGCTGCTGCCCTGCTACGGCGCGTGGCGCTGGCGGTCCGCCGCCCCGCTCCTTGCGCCGGGTGCAGCCGGTCCGGCGGTGTGGGTGCAGCGGGCAACGGGCCGAACCTGGGCGGCCGCCGTGCTGGTCCTCATCGCCGCCACGGTGGTTTTCGTGGCCAGCGACATTCAGGCGGGCTTTCCCTTGGAGGGCGGCCTGCTGACCGTCCTCCTGCTCCAGGCGTTCTACGCGGCGGTGATGACGGTGGTGTATCTGGGGTTGGCGCACCGGATCTATGAGGCCTGGTGGCTGTGGCTGGCTTTTGCCGTGGTGCAGCTGGCCACCTCGCTGGTCTTTCCCAGCCAGCCGACGCCGCAGCTGCTGTACGGCGCCACCGTGCTGTTGGTGCTGTTCGCCTTCTGGCGTTGGCACACGGTGGTGTTCCTGCCCGTCCCCGGGGCCCGGGCCGCCGGGGACGCGGCAGGAGGAGGAGCTCCGGCTACTTCTCCACCAGTGTGAGCACGTCGTAGGTCGCGACGATCTCGTCGTTCTGGTTGGTCAGCACCGCATCCCAGGCGACCTCGCCGTATTCGTCCGTCTCGCGCGGGGTGATGCGCTTGGCGGTGAGGGTCACCCGGATCGAGTCGCCGGCTGCCACCGGAGTGATGAAGCGCAGGTTCTCCAAGCCGTAGTTCGCCAGCACCGGTCCCGGTGCCGGCTCCACGAACAGCCCGGCACCCCAGGCGAGCAGCAGGTAACCGTGCGCCACAATGCCGGGGAAGAACGGGTTGGCGGCGGCGGCCTCCTGGTTGGTGTGGGCGTAGAAGGTGTCGCCGGTTTCGTTGGCGAACGCGGTGATGTCCTCCAGCGTGACCTGGCGGAGCTCGGAACGGATGGCGTCGCCGATCCGCAGTGTGGCCAGGTTCTTGCGGAACGGGTGCACGTCGTCGAAATACTGGTCGGCGCCGGTATGCCACACGCCGGTCACGGCGGTAAGCATGTTCGGCGAACCCTGGATGGCGGTGCGCTGCATATGGTGCAGCACCGAGCGGATGCCGCCCAATTCCTCGCCGCCGCCGGCGCGGCCCGGTCCGCCGTGGACCAGGTGCGGCACGGGGGAACCGTGGCCGGTGGACGTCTTGGCGTCTTCGCGGTTGAGCACCAGCACGCGGCCGTGGTGGGCGGCGATCCCGGTGACCAGCACGCGGGCGGCCTCGGGGTCGTTGGTGGCGACGGTGGCCACCAGCGAACCGGAGCCCTTGGCGGCCAGCCGCACGGCGTCGTCGAGGTCCTCGTAGCCGATGACGGAGGAAACCGGGCCGAAGGCTTCCAGCGAATGCACGGCGTCGGCCTCGGCATCGGCCCAGGTTAGCAGCACCGGCGACATGAAGGCGCCCTCGGAGTCGCCCACGGTCCCGTCGGCGCGGGTGACCTGGGGCGAATCGAGCGTGCCGTAGGCGAGCTCGCCGCCGGCATCGATCATGGCCTGGACGGCTGCGCGGACGTCGTCAAGCTGCTCCACCGAGGCGAGCGCGCCCATGGTGACGCCTTCGGCCCTCGGATCGCCGACGACGACGCGCTGTTCGATCCGGGCACGCACGGCGTCGGCGACGTCCTGCATGCGGTCCTTGGGGACGATGGCGCGGCGGATCGAGGTGCACTTCTGGCCCGCCTTGGCCGTCATTTCGGTGACCAGCGACTTGATGTACGCGTCGAACTCCGGGGTGCCCGGCACCGCGTCGGGCCCGAGGATCGCGGCGTTGAGCGAATCCGCCTCGGCGGTGAAACGGATGCCGCCCTGGGCCACGTTCGGGTGGGACTTCAGCAGGTTCGCGGTGTCGGCGGACCCGGTGAAGGCCACGGCGTCGCGGTAATCCAAATGGTCCAGCAGGTCACGGGCAGAACCGGAAATCAGCTGGAGTGAACCGGCCGGCAGGATGTTGGACTCGATGATCAGCTTCACCGCGGCGGCGGCCACGTAACCGGTGGGAGTGGCCGGCTTGACGATGGTGGGCACGCCGGCGATGAAGGCCGGCGCGAACTTCTCGAGCATGCCCCACACCGGGAAGTTGAAGGCATTGATCTGCACGGCCACGCCGGGAATCCGGGTGTAGATGTGCTGGCCCATGAACGAGCCGTCCTTCGCCAGCACCTCTGCCGGGCCGTCCACCACGATTTGAGAGTTCGGCAGTTCGCGCCGCCCCTTGGAACCGAAGGTGAAGAGCACCCCGATGCCGCCGTCGATGTCGATCATGTTGTCGATCTTGGTGGCGCCGGTGCGGTGCGAAACCTCATACAGCGCATCGCGCCGCGCGTTCAGGTACTGGGCCAACTCCTTGAGCTTGAGCGCGCGCTGGTGGAAGGTCAGCCGGCCCAGCGAGGCCTGGCCGACGGTGCGGCCATGTTCGACGGCTGCGGCGAGGTCGAGGCCGTCCGTACTGACCCGGGCGAGCACGGCGCCGGTGCTGGCATCGCGGACCTCGGTGCCGGACACATCGCCCTCGGGGGTCCACCAGGCATCCTGGATGTAGCTGGGAACAATTTCGACATCAACGGCGGTAGAGGTCATCGTTGACAGCCCTTTCTTCGCCCGGCCCCGGTGCTGGCGCAGGATGGGGCGGGACATAAAATACTGAACGGTCGGTCGGTAACGTATCCAGCCTACATGACAGCCGCAGCCGGCACAGCCCCCTTTTCGGTGACCGCATGGCGTCCGCCGGCCGAAGGATTCAGGCGAGCCGGCGGCGGAGCGCGTCGACGTCGGCGGGCGTCAGGCCATGGCGCAGCAGGAACGGCTCCACCTCCAGCTGGGCCAAGGCCTGCAGCAGGGACCCGCGCATCTCCGCCACCCGTGCCTCCAGCTCGTCGCCGCCAACGTACCGCTCCACCGGATGCGGGTAGGGGCTGACCCTGTGCCAGTCGTTGATGCCCCGGATGCCCAGCTCGTGTGCGTCGGCGATCCGCTCGGCCGGGACACCCGCGAGCTGCAGCAGCATCATGGAGACCATGCCCGTGCGGTCCCGCCCGGCGGAGCAGTGGACGACGACGGCGCCCTCCGCGTGTGCCAGGGTGCGGAACACCTCGGCGATCAGGTGCGGGAAGACCCGCACGTTGTCCAGGTAGAAACGCGGGTGGTTCATGTACGGGGCGCTGTTGGCGAACTCCGCGTGCCCGGGCTCTTCGGTCGGCCGGTTGAGCACCGTGAATTTTTCCAGCGCCCCGGCCGGCACCACCGGATCGGTTGGCCGGCGCGAGCGCTCGCCCGGGTTCCGCAGGTCCACGATGGTGCGCACGCCGTCGTCGTACGCCTGCTGCCAGCCCGCGGCGGTCAGCCATTCGGCGCGGCCCATGCGGAAGATGTCCCCCGCCACCCTGCGGGCGTTGACCGCGCCTTCCCAGGCAACAGCGCCGGCATCGCGGGACTGTTCGGACGACATTGCAGCAGCCTACAGCCGCCCGGCTAGTCCTCCCAGTCGAAGAAACCCTTGCCGGACTTGCGGCCGAGTTCGCCGCGGGCCACCTTGTCGCGGAGGATCTGCGGCGGGGCAAACCGGTCTCCGAGCGTGGAATGGAGGTACTCGGCAATGCCGAGGCGCACATCCAGCCCCACGATGTCGGTGGTCTTGAGCGGGCCGACCGGGTGCTTGTAGCCCAGCTCCATCGCGGCGTCGATGTCCGCCGCGGATGCCACGCCCTCTTCCACCATGCGCATGGCTTCCAGCGCGATGGCCACCCCCAGCCGGGAGGAGGCGAACCCCGGCGCGTCGTTGACGACGACGGCGGTCTTCCCCAGTGCCTCGACCCAGCTCCTGGAGGCGGCGGCGAGCTCTTCCGACGTCTTCGGGGCCAGCACCACTTCGACCAACTGCGAGGCCGGAACCGGGTTGAAGAAGTGCAGGCCGCAGAAGTTCGCCGGGCGCTGCAACTGGTCGGCCAGCTTGGCGATGGACAGCGAGGACGTGTTCGTCGCCAGCCAGGCCGTCGGGGACAGCTGGGCCTCGACGGCCTTCAGCGCGGTGGCCTTCAGCTCGAAGTCCTCCGGCACCGCTTCCACGACCAGCCCGCACGCGGCGAACGAGCCGTAGTCGACGGAGACCGACAGCCGGGACTTGAGCGCGTCCAGGGGTTCGGTGGCCGTGCCGCGCTCCACGCTCTTGGCCAGGGCCCCCGTCACGCGCTCGCGGGCCGCCTCGGCGGCGGCCTCGTCGCGTTCCACCACGACGACGTCGGCTCCCGCCGTCAGGAACGCGTGGGCGATGCCGGCGCCCATGCGCCCGCCGCCGAGGACACCGACGTTGTTGGGAATAGTCTGCACAGAATTCATCTCGCTCACTTCGATCCTTGCTGCTCTGCGGCGCCGGGGCTTCGGACGGCGTCCCCGTCCGGGGCGGCGGCAGCCGTCTTGACCGCACTGCGGGCTGCGCTCTTGGCCGCGCTCTTGGCCGCGCTCTTGTCTAGGAAGGCCTGCATCCGGTCGAACTTGGCCTGCGACTCGAACAGGATGCCCTGGGCGATGGTGTCGATCATCGGGTGCGCCTCGCGCGGGGTATGGAACACCGACTTGGTGATGCGCACGGCCAGCGGATCCTGCTTGCCGATCCGGTCGGCCAGCGCATGCGCGGCGTCGAGGAGCGCGGCCGGCTCGTGGATCTCGGTGACGAGGCGGGCCGCCAGCGCTTCTTCGGCGTCCAGGATGCGGCCGGCCAACAGGATCTCCTTGGCCAGCGGCTCGCCCACCAGTTCCTTCAGGCGCCAGGTGGCCCCCGCCGCGGCCATGATGCCCAGGCCGACCTCGGGCTGCCCGATCTTGACGGAAGGCGTGGCGATGCGGAAGTCGGCGGCGTAGGCCAGTTCCGCTCCCCCGCCCAGCGCGAAGCCGTCGAGCGCCGCGATGACCGGCATCGGCAGCTGGGCAATGCGGTGGAATACCGTGGAATTGATTCCGGCCAAGGCGTCATCACGACGGCGTTCGCGCAGCTGGGAGATGTCCGCACCGGAGGCGAATATTCCCTTGCCGTTGACCTCGGTGCCGGACAGGATGAGGATCCTCGGCGCCCGTTCCAGGACGGCGCAGACGGCATGCAGTTCGTCCACCATGGCCTGGTCGATGGCGTTGCGGACCTCCGGGCGGTTCAGCGCGAGGTGGACGCGGTCCTCCCGCTCGTCCAGCCGCAGCGTGCTGAAGGAGTAGTCGTCGAAGAGCATCAGACCCGCTCAACGATCATGGAGGTGCCCTGGCCGACGCCCACGCACATGGTGGCCAGGCCGCGCTGTGCGCCTTCGCGCTCCATCCGGCCCAGCAGGGTGACCACCAGGCGCGATCCGCTGGAACCGAGCGGGTGCCCCAAGGCGATGGCGCCGCCGTCGTTGTTCACGATCGACTGGTCCAGCTTCAGGTCGCGCAGCACCGCGAGCGACTGGGTGGCGAAGGCCTCGTTGAGCTCCACGGCGCCGAGGTCGTCGATGCTCCAGCCGGCGCGGTCCAGCACCTTGCGGGTGGCCGGCACCGGCCCGATGCCCATGATCTCCGGTGCGACGCCGGCCGAGGCGCCGTCGACGATGCGGGCCCGAGGGGTCAGGCCGAACTTCTTGACGGCGGCCTCGGAGGCGACCACGATGGCCGAGGCGCCGTCGTTGAGCGAACTTGAGTTGCCGGCGGTCACCACGCCGTCCGCGCGGTTGATGGGCTTCAGGCCGGCCAGGACCTCGAGGGTGGTGCCGGGGCGGGGTCCCTCGTCGGTGTCGACGACGGTGTCGCCCTTGCGCCCCTTGACCGTCACCGGGACGATTTCTTCCTTGAGCCGGCCGCCCTCGATGGCGGCGATGGCCCGCTGGTGGGACTGCACGGCGAAGGCGTCTGCGTCCTCGCGGGAAATGCCGTAGACGTCGGCGACTTCCTCGGCGGTTTCCGGCATGGAATAGGTCATCTTGCCGTCGCGGCTGAGGTCGCCGCTGGCGAAGCGCTTGTTGACGAAGCGCCAGCCGATGGAGGTATCGAAGATCTCGCCCGGCTTGGCGAAGGCCTTGCCCGGCTTCTCCTGCACCCAGGGTGCGCGGCTCATCGATTCGACGCCGCCCGCGATGACGATGTCCGCGGCGCCGGCCTTGATCATGTGCGACGCCTGGATGATGGCGCTCAGGCCGGAGGCGCACAGCCGGTTAACGGTGATGCCGGGAACGTGGTCGCCGTAGCCCGCCAGCAGCCAGGCCATGCGGGCCACGTTGCGGTTTTCCTCGCCCGCCCCGTTGGCGTTGCCGAGGATGACCTCCTCGACGGCATCCGGATCGATGCCTGCCCGGACCACGGCTTCCTTGACGACCAGCGCCGCCAGGTCGTCGGGACGGACCGCCGAGAGCGCCCCTCCGTAGCGGCCAACCGGGGTCCGCGCCCCGCCAATCAGGAATGCCTCAGCCATAGAAATAATCCCTCGCGCTTGATCGTTCAACGGTGACGATGAGCGGTCGCTTCGGCTGCCGCAGGCGACTAAAATTACCGACCGACCGTTCTATAAAGAGTCCCACGCGGCCGGGGAGGGGTCAACTGCCGTGACGCAGAAGGTCCGAGGCAGCGCCCCGACGGAACCCGGCCGGCTCAACCGGCGGTTTCGTCCCGGCCCTCGGCCTTGGCGGCGATCTCTTCCAGGTCTTTGGCCATCTGCTTGCGCGCCACGCGCAGTCCCAGCTTTCCGAAGAGCGCCATCATCAGCCTCGAGAGCGTTCCCGGGTTCTCCAGCTCGGCCCCGAAGAACATGGCCAGCCGGGTGCCGCCGTCCACGGGCGCGAGCGTGAACCTCGTGGTGTAGTCGGCGCCGTTCGATGCCGCCTTGACCGTCGTCGACGCCGGCGCGTCGACGTCCGCCACCCACATCTCCTCCGTGGCTTCCTTGCCCATCATCTTTCGGGTTTCGCGCCACCGGAAGCCCTCGGCGTAGTCGCCGGGCGTCAGGATCTCGACCCGCGTCACGGAGCTCAGCGTCCGGGCGGAGCCGGGGATGTCGGTGATCACGCGCCACACGGCGTCGACCGGTGCGTTGACGTGCCGGACTATTTCAAGGTGATGGCCCACGGTCGCTCTTTCGGAAGGAGTCAGGTTTCGAACAGCCTAGTGGAGGGGCTGCTCCCGGCGCAGCCGCGGAACGGCAACGATAAACTCGAAGGGTGACTTCCGAGAGCCCCGCCCCAGCCAGTACCGCCAACACTACCGCCGGCCACGCCGGAGTCCCGGCGCAGCCTGCCCTGCCGGAGAAGGTTTCCGACCTCTTCGACCCGGCGCGGTGGCGCGTGGTGGAAGGCTTCGACTTCCAGGACATGACCTACCACCGCCAGGTGGAGCGCGACGCAAGCGGCAACGTGGTGCGCGACCTGCCGGCGGTGCGCATCGCCTTTAACCGGCCGGAAGTGCGCAACGCCTTCCGGCCCGGCACCGTGGACGAGCTGTACCGCGCCATGGACCACGCCCGGATGACGCCCGACGTGGCCACCGTGCTGCTCACCGGCAACGGCCCCTCGCCCAAGGACGGCGGCCACTCGTTCTGCTCCGGCGGCGACCAGCGCATCCGCGGCCGCGACGGTTACCGGTACCCGGTGGAAAACGCGGCCGGCGAGTCGGCCGAATTCATCGACCCGGCCCGCGCCGGCCGGCTGCACATTCTGGAAGTCCAGCGGTTGATGCGGACCATGCCTAAGGTGGTCATCGCCGTCGTCAACGGCTGGGCCGCCGGCGGCGGACATTCCCTGCACGTGGTGTCCGACCTGACCATCGCCTCCCGGCAGCACGGCAAGTTCAAGCAGACCGACGCCACGGTCGGCAGCTTCGACGCCGGCTACGGCTCGGCACTGCTGGCGCGGCAGATCGGCCAGAAGGCCGCCCGCGAGATCTTTTTCCTGGCCCGGGAGTACTCGGCCGAGGACATGGTCCGCATGGGCGCCGTCAACGAGGCGGTGGACCATGAGCGGCTCGAGGAGGTGGCGCTGGAATACGCGGCGGACATTGCCCGGCAGTCCCCGCAGGCCATCCGGATGCTGAAGTTCGCGTTCAACCTGGCCGACGACGGACTGGCCGGCCAGCAGGTCTTCGCCGGTGAAGCCACCCGCCTGGCGTACATGACGGACGAGGCCGTCGAAGGCAAGGAAGCTTTCCTGGCCAAGCGCGACCCCGACTGGTCGTCGTTCCCCTACTACTTCTAGGGCGGGCGGCATGGACATCGAGCCGGCACTGGCAGCGCTGACCGCGGCGCTGGGCGGCGAGGGCCCCACCGTCGAACTCGCCCCGGACGGCACCCCGGTGCCGGTGTCCTCGCCCGGACTGGTTCCCGGGACCGCCGCGGTCGTGCGGACCTCGGGGTCCACCGGCACGCCCAAGGCCACCATGCTGGGGATCGACGCGCTGGCCGCGTCGTCGATGGGCACCGCCCTGCGGCTGGGCGGCGAGGGGCAGTGGCTGCTGACGCTGGCGCCGAACTACGTGGCCGGCCTCCAGGTTCTGGTCCGCTCCCTCTACGCCGGCACCCGGCCCCGGGCGATGGACCTGTCCGGCGGGTTCACCGCCCGCGCGTTCACCGACGCGGCAGCCGCCCTGACCGACCGGTTCCGGATCACCTCGCTGGTGCCCACCCAGCTGCACCGGCTGCTCGCCGCGGCGGAGCCCGAAACGCTCAAGGCGCTGCGCCGGTTCGATGCCATCCTGCTCGGCGGCGCCCGGATGCCGGAGGCGCTGCGGGCGGAGGCGGCCAAACAGTCGCTGAAGATCGTGCGCACCTACGGCATGAGCGAGACCTGCGGCGGCTGCGTGTACGACGGCGTCCCGCTCCAGGGAGTCACCCTCCGGCTGGAGCGAGGCAGGGTCCTGATCGGCGGCGACGTGGTTGCCGGGGGCTACCTGGACAATCCGCAGCTGACCGACGCCCATTTCAGCGCGTCCGGCGGCACGCGCTGGTTCCGCACCGAGGACCTCGGCGAGACGGACGACGCCGGCGCGCTGACCGTCATCGGGCGCGCGGACGACGTGCTGATCACCGGCGGCGTCAAGGTGTCCGCGGCGGCCGTCGCCGAGGCGATCGAGGGGCTGCCGGGCGTCCAGGCCGCACTGGTGGCGGGGATTGACGATCCCGAGTGGGGCACCAGAGTCTGCGCCGCCGTCGTGGGCTCCGCCGCGGAAGCGGACATCGAGGCCCGGGTGCGCCGGGCGCTGGGCGCCCCCGCCGTCCCGCGCCACCTGGTGCGCCTCGAAGCGCTGCCGCTGCTGCCCAACGGCAAGCCGGACCGGCTGGCCGTGGCCGATCTCCTGCGCCGTGCGGCGGCGGAGGCCGCCGGCCACGACCGCGGCTCGCGTGGCGGGAAACCGCCGTCGCCGTGACATCGGCCACTCCTGCGGCGACGGCTGCACCGGCCTTCCGCTTCCATGGGCGAGAATAGACCGGTGCTGCGGCTGCCCGCAGCCAACGATGCATGAACCCCCACAGGTAAGGACTCTCCACAGTGGCTACAGCCGGGCAATGGTTCGAAGGGGCACGGCCCCGCACCCTCCCGATGGCGGTCGCTCCGGTGATCATCGGCAGCGCGGCCGCCTACGACCTGGGTTCCTTCCGGCCGCTGCATGCCCTCCTCGCGGCGCTCATCGCTGTCCTGTTTCAGGTGGGCGTGAACTACGCGAACGACTATTCGGACGGCGTCCGCGGCACCGATGACGTGCGGGTGGGCCCGCTGCGGTTGACCGGGTCCGGGCTGGCCAAGCCGAAAGCGGTGAAGGCCGCCGCGTTCGCCAGCTTTGGGCTGGCCATGGTGGCCGGGCTCGCCCTGATCATCCTGTCGCAGACCTGGCCGCTGCTGCTGGTGGGCGTCGGCTGCGTGATTGCCGCCTGGGGATACACCGGCGGCAACAACCCCTACGGCTACCGGGGGCTGGGCGAAGTGTACGTGTTCCTGTTCTTCGGCATTGTGGCCACCATGGGGACCACCTACACGCAGGCCCTGCAGGTCAGCTGGCCGTCCTTCCTCGGCGCGGTCGGGACCGGCCTGATCGCCACGGCACTGCTGATGGCCAACAACGTCCGCGACATCCCGACGGACCGCGAGGTGGGGAAACTGACGCTGGCCGTCCGGATGGGCGACGAGGCGGCGCGCGTCAGCTACGTCATGATGCTCGCGGTGGCGCTCCTGCTGCCGCTCATCATGGTCTACGACTTCCCGTGGATCCTGCTGGTGCTGCTGCTGGTGCCGGCGTGCCTGACGCCGAGCTGGCTGATGCTCAAGGGCAAGAAGCGCGAAAGCCTCATCCCGGTACTCAAGCAGACCGGGATGATCAACCTCGGGTTCGCCACCGCCTTCGCGCTCGGCGTGGTGCTGAGCCGGCTGTCGTAGCCGCCTCCCGGCCGGTAGCCGCGGCGGCGGCTCGCCCGAAGCCGGGTCAGCCCCGGTCCACGGGCCGGGTGCCGTCCGGCTCCTGCCCGGAGTCCCGGGTCCTGCGGTAGGAATCCACGTTCAGTTCGCCGTGCTGATCGACGGCTGCGTCCTCGGCCAGCGCGTCCGAAATCTCCGTCGAGGTCCTCGGTGCCTTGGCGCCGGCGAAGAACCGGCGCGCCAGTGCCGCCCCCGCTTCGTCCCTCATCTTGCGGAAGAACAGGTACGTGATGCACCAGCCCATGATCGCTGCGGCGAGGGCCGAGTAGACGACACCCAGCCTCAAAAACAGGCAGATGACAAAGATGACGGCCATGATGCCGAGACGCAGGGCGCTGAATTTCCAAAAAGCCACGCCTCAAGTTTACGCTGCCCGCGAGATCGTCCGGCCGGTCCGAAGATTCATCAGCCCCCGGCTTAACGCTCACCTACAATTGACTCATGGTCCGTCTCTATGTCCTGCTCGCGGTACTGGCCCTCGCGGTGGTGATCTATGCCCTCATCGAGTGCATCCGGTCGCGGCCGCACGAGGTGCGCAGTATCTCAAAACCGGGATGGATCCTCACAATCATCCTGGTGCCCCTGATCGGAGCCCTGATGTGGTTCGTGTGGGGCCGCCCCAGGACGGGCGGCCGGCAGGCCCAGCAGGCTCCCCGCCCGGTGGCCCCGGACGATGACATCGCCTTCCTGCGCACGCTCGATGCGCAGCGCCGCGCCAAACAACGTGAAGAGGAACTGAACCGCAAGGAGCAGGAGCTCAAGAAGCGCGAGGACCCCAAGCACGGCGGCGAGGACAAGCCCGCGGCCCATGACGACCGCCAGTTGAGCGAAGACGACCCGGAGAACGGCCCCCGCTAGGCGCCCGCTGACCTGACGCCGGCGTCCGGCTCCCGCAGGTCCCCGCAGGTCCCCGGACCGGCAGAAGGCCCGCCGCCCCGATGGGGCTGCGGGCCTTCTGTTGATTCGGAGGCTGCGGTCCTTTGTCTTGATTCGGGGCCGCGGCCTTCGGCCGATGCCGGCGGCTTGTCCTAGACCCCGGCGTAGCTGTGCAGGCCGGCGAAGAAGACGTTCACGATCGTGAAGTTGAAGACCACGCACAGGTAACCGACGATGGACAGCCAGGCGGCGCGGGTGCCGGTCCAGCCGCGGGTGGCGCGGGCGTGCAGGTAGCCGGCGTAGACCACCCAGATGACGAAGGTCCACACTTCCTTGGTGTCCCACCCCCAGTAACGGCCCCAGGCCTGTTCGGCCCAGATCGCGCCGAGCACCAGCGTGAAGGTCCAGAACACGAAGCCGACGGCGTTGAGCCGGTAGGCGGCGTTCTCCAGTGTCAGTGCCGAGGGAGCCAGCCGCATGAAGGCCAGCTTGTCCGCCTTGCCGGCGCGGCCGCGGGCCTCGCGTTTCGCTTGCACGAGCTGCAGCACGGACATGGCGAACGTCAACGTGAACAGCGCCGAGGCGAGCACGGCGACCGAGACGTGGATGATCAGCCAGTAGCTCTGCAGGGCGGGCACGAGGTGGGCCACCGGCGTCGGGAACCCGATGGACGCGGCAATCAGCATGACGACTACAAGGCCGATCACGAACGAGCCGAGGAAGCGAAGGTCCTTGCGGGTCAGCGCAATCAGGTAGACCACTGCCACCATCAGCGCCCCCGTGGTGCAGAACTCGTACATGTTGCCCCACGGCACGCGGTGGGCGGCCAGGCCCCGGGCCACCACGCCGGCGGCCAGGATGACGGTAGCCAGCACGCTCAGGGCCACGCCGATCCGGGCGGCGGCACGCCGTTCCTTGCCGTAGTTCATCGAGTCCGCGGCCATCTCGACGCCGGCCCCGGCGCCCGCGCCGGCCGCCCTCGCGCCTGCAGCTGTCGACGCCGCACCGGCGGCGCCGACGAGCACGCCCTGCTCGGCCGCGTCGTGCCCGGCGGCCAGCCGGTCTTCCACCGCCTTGATGGTCTTGCTGGATGTCACCAAATCCCAGCAAAAGGCGATGAAGGCGACGGTGAAGGCCATCGCACCGAGCAGGATGAACAGCTCGCTGTACTGGGCCATGGTCTGGTCAATCGTGGGCATGGGAAGAGATGTCCTTAGTGGTTGTCAACGCCGGCGGCGCTCTTGCTATTGTGCGCCCCGGGGGCGGCATCCGTCAGCCACTGGGTGCGGAAGAGTTTGCTGAGGGCGGCCGCTTCCGGGGCCAGCCGGTGGTCCTCGCCGCGGGCCAGCAGGCCCCATTCGACCATGGTGCGGCCGTCCTCGTGGGTGCCGGCCCGCACCCAGACGCGGCGGCGGCCGATGAACAGGGAGGCGCCCAGGCCGGCCAGGGCCAGCGAGGAAAACACGAGGGCACCGACCTTGCCGGGATCATGGTGGATGTCCAGCGCTGCATAGCGGACGAGGCCGTCGAACGTGACGCTGCCCATCCCGTTGGGCAGTTCCGCGGTTTCGTAGGCGGCGAGTTCGATGCCCCCGTCCTCCTGGTTGCGGTCGTTGAGGACGGTCAGCTCGGTCGTGTCCAGGACGTAGACGTTCTTGGGGTCGCCGTTGTCCAGGCCCAGGTCCCCGTAGTAGGAGTTCAGGTACAACCGGGGATTCATGGGATCGGGGTCGCTGCCGTAGGCCACCCCGTCTTCGCCCTCCATCGCGGTCGGCAGGAAGAACCCCACGAAGCCCAGCTGTTCCGGCTGCGCGTCCGGCGCCTTGATCACCAGCGTGGAGGTGTAGGCGCCGTCGTTCGGGATGGCGATGACGGGACCCTGGTGGGCGATGTTGCCCTCGCCGTCCCGGATGGTCACGACCGGCGCGTAGCCGTTGCCCATGAGGTACACGTTCGTTCCGCCGAGTGTCAGCGGGTGGTTTATTTTCAGCACCTGCTGCTCCTCGGGCGCCCCTGGCTCGGCGCGCACGGTCAGGGTGGCGGTGAAGTCGAGCGGCTGGCCGTAGTGGGTCGGTGATTCCCGGTCGAAGACCACATCGAACTCGTCGAGGCGCATGGAGAACGGCTCCAGCCGGTCCTCGGTGAACCCGGTTCCCGGATTGAAGGTGTCGTAGCCGATGAGCGAATTCACGAACGTTTCGCCCTCGACCAGGATCCGCTGGCCCGTGTAGCCGAACTGCCCGCCGATGGCGACGGACACCAGCACGCCGATCAGCGAGGTATGGAAGACCAGGTTGCCGATCTCCTTGGTGAAGCCGCGCTCCGCTCCGACGGAGGGCCGGTCGGTGTCCGCGTCGCGCACATCCACCCGGTACCCGCGGCGCTTCAGCAAGCGGGCGGCGTCCTCGACGGCGGAGCGGGCGGAAACGCCGGCGTCGGCGGGGACCGCCATGGACCCGTACTCGGGCAGCCGGGACAACCGGCGGGGAGTCCTGGGCGGCTGCGACCGCATGGCCTTGTAGTGCTGGATCGCGCGCGGGATGACGCAGCCGATCAGCGACAGGAAGAGCAGCAGGTAGATGGCGGAGAACCACACCGAGGAGTAGACGTCGAAGAGCTGGAAGCGGTCCAGCCACGGCCCGACCGCGGGGTTGTCCGCAATGTACTGGGTCACGACGGCGGGGTTGGCGGGGCGCTGCGGGAACAGCGAGCCGGGCACCGCGGCCACGGCCAGCAGCAGCAGCAGGAACAGCGCGGTGCGCATGCTCGTCAGCTGGGTCCAGGCCCAGCGCAGCATGCCGGCGAGACCCAGTGCGGGGACGGCAACGTCGTCCCGGCCGCGGTTGCGTTTCCGTTCGTCGGCGGGCCGGCGGTCCTTCACGGTCCGGCCGCCGCGATCCGTCCCCGGTCCGGCCGCTGCTTGGGCACCGGCTTGGTCGTGGCGTCCAGCGCCTTCGGGTGTCTGACTCATCAGATCGGGAGCCTCACTTCATTTGCAAACCAGTCCTGCAATTGCGTCACCCAGTCTCCCCATAACCCGCTGGCCATCAGCAGGCCCAAAACCACCAGCATGGCGCCGCCGGCCCGCTGCAGGAACAACCGGTGCCGGCGGAAGAACGCCATGGCGCCCATCCCCCGCCGCACGCCGAGCGCGATCAGCAGGAACGGAACCCCCAGTCCCAGGCAGTACACGAAGGCCAGGAACGCACCCTTGGCCGCATCCGCGCCTCCCGAGTAGGCCAGCGCCTGCACGGCCGAGAAGGTGGGGCCGATACAGGGCGCCCAGCCCAGCCCGAACGTCATGCCGAGGACCGGTGCCCCCCACAGCCCGGCCGGCGGCCGCGACTGGATCTTGCGGTCCCGCTGGAAGTAGGACAGCCCGCCCATGAAGATGATGCCCATGGCGACGACGACGACGCCCAGCACCTGGGTGACCCAGCCGGCTTCGCTTCCCTTCAACCAGGCTCCGAGCTGGCCGAAGATCGCCCCGATGATCACGAAGACGATGGAAAAGCCCAACACGAACAAGCCGATGCCGGCGAACATCCGGCCGCGGCGCTGGCGTTCAAGATCCACGCCGGTCAGGCCGGTGACATAGCCCAGGTAGCCGGGCACCAGCGGCAGCACGCACGGGGACAGGAAGGAGACCAGCCCGGCCAACATGGCCACGGGGATTGCCAGCAGCACGGAGCCGTTGAGCACCGTGTCGCCGAAGGCGCCGCCCACAGTCATCGGCAGCGCGGCCGTCGCCCACCCCATTGCTAGGCGGCCACTGCGTCTTTAATCAGGGCCCGGAGCGTGCCCTTGTCCGCCACGCCCAGGATCCGGGCGGCGACGCGGCCCTCCTTGTCCAGCACCAGCGTGGTGGGCACGGCCTGCGGGGGCACGTAGGCGGTCATCGCCAGCAGGACGTCGCCGTTCTTGTCCATGAAGCTGGGGTACGTCACCCCGAAGTTGCGCTCGAAGGCCTCTGCCGTGGGGCGCTCGTCCCGGATGTTGACGCCGTAGAACCGGGCGCCGTCGGCGAATTCCTCGCTCAGCGCCTGCAGGTCCGGAGCTTCCAGCCGGCAGGGCGCGCAGGAGGCGTACCAGAAGTTAAGGACCGTCACCTGGCCGGCCCAGTCGGCCGCATCGACGGTGGTGCCGTCAAAGAGCTTGGCGGTCAGCTGGACGGGTTCGCCGCGCGAGTCGGGCGCGTACTCGGTGACCGAGCCGTCGCCGGCGATGTAGTTCTTGTTGTCGCCGGCGTTGGCCTGCTGGGCCAACGGATCCTCGACGGAACAGGCGGCGAGCGACAGGGCGCCCAGCAGCCCCGCACCGACTTTGAACGCGGTACGGCGATTGAACGAACGGGGGTTATCGGCAGTCACAGTCACACTTTTCTTCGTGGGGTTGGGGGTGTCCCACTTCTACAACGCGTAGTAATTCTATTATGCTCCGGGCAGGTTCGCCGCACCGGGCAGGAGGTGGGCGCACGGCTCGGCGTAGCGCACCCCGGCGAGGCGGCCGCCGTCGAACTCCAGGGAAGTCACCGAGGCCAGCGTGCACTGGCGGCGGCGGGGATCATGCCAGAGCCGTTTGCCCTCGGCGGCCAGCCGGGTCACCCAGATGGGGAGCTGGTGGCTGACCAGGACCGCCTCGGCGCCCTCCCCGCCGCGTTCCACGGCTATCCGGCGGGCGTCGTCGATGGCCTCGCGCATCCGGGCGGCCTGCGCCGCGTACGGCTCCCCCCAGGACGGCCGGAAGGGATTGTAGAGGTGCGGCCAGTGCCGGGGCTGGTTCAGGTGCGAGCGGATGTCCGCCAGCCCCTCGAAGTGGTTCTCGGCTTCGATGATCCGCTCGTCGGTGACGATCTCGAGGCCAAGCGCCTTGGCGGTCGGGGCCGCGGTCTCCTGGGCCCGGTCCAACGGCGAGGCCACCAGGTAGCTGATCCTGGCGCCGTCGTCGCGGCGTTCGGAAAAGTAGCCCGCGGCACACTCGGCCATTTCCTGGCCCAGCGCGGACAGCCTGAAGCTCGGCAGCCTGCCGTAAAGCACGCGGTCGGGGTTGTGGACCTCGCCGTGGCGGAGCAGGTGGACGGTAGCTTCGGGCATGGGTACAAGTGTCTCAAACCGCCGGTGTTTGCCCAAAAGCCCCGCTGTCCGCCCGTGGGGGTGTAGTGTCTGGCCCCGCCGGCTGGCCGGGAAGAAAATCATCCTTCCGGCCGACCGTCGCGGCACTGGCCTGCATTGTAGTGTTGCCTTAACAGCTGCCAAGCACCTCTGCGGCCGGCGCGCAGGCCGGCCGCACCGAGGGCGACCCGTGTGGATGAGATGAAAAGGAACCGGCCATGAGCACCCCAGTAAACGAACCGAACCAGCCCGGTGACGGGGAGGGCCGGCCCGGAGGCCAGGAACAGCCCCGGTACGGGCAGAACCTGCCGCAATACGGCCAGAACGCGCCTCAGCAGCCCGGCTCGGAGCAGCCTCCCTACGGGCAAAACGCCCCGCAGTACGGACAGTACGGGCAGAACCCGCCGCAGTCCGGACCCCAGTATGGACAACAGTACGGGCAGCAGCCCTACGGCCAGGGCCAGCAGGGGCAGTCCCCGTACGGCCAGCAGTACGGGCAGTCCCCGTACGGCTACCAGAACGCCGTGCCCGGCCAGTACGGCTACCCCGGCGGGCAGGCGCAGACCGCCGCCAAACCCACGGCGCCGCGCGAGGTCGTCATTGCCTTCTGGTTGATCATTGCTGCCGCCGTGCTGACCGCCATTGAAATGCTGACGGAACTGGCGAATCTGGACGGCACCATGGCGATGGTGCTCAACGACCCGTCGGTCCGCGAAGCCCTGGGCGAGCAGGGCGGCCAGTTCTCCGACGCCGAGCTGGCGGAAATGATGAGCGGTACGGCAGGAGTGTTCATCGTCATCACCGCGGTGATCGCCGTCGGGCTGTACCTGATGGTGGCCTTCGGCGTGAAGGCGGGCAAGAACTGGGCCCGCATCACCGGGGCGGTGTTCGCCGCGCTCTCGCTGTTCGGACTCTTCAACATCTGGTTCGGCACCTTGTCCGTGCTGCTGGGCATCGCGGCGATCGTGCTGCTGTTCCTGCCGGCGTCGAACAGGTTCTTCCAGGCCACCAAGGCGCACAAGTTCGGCGTCTACGGCCGCTGACCGGGAGCGGGTTCCGGCCGCCTGACGGCCGGAACCCGGCGGGGCGCAGCAGTGTTCAGCCGTGCTCCGTCGTCTGCGCCCGTTGCGCGTGGTACGCCAGGATCTGCAGTTCGGTGGCCATGTCCACCTTGCGCAGCTGCACGGATGGCGGAACCTGCAGCACCGCCGGCGCGAAGCTGAGAATGCTCGTGACGCCGGCTTCGACGAGCCGGTCGCAGAGCCCCTGGGCCGCGCCGGCGGGCACGGCCAGGACCGCCATGTTGGTGCCGGTCTGGCGCAGGATAAGTTCCAAGTCACCGATCGGGCTGACGCGCATCCCGGAGACCTCCGACCCGATGACCTGCGGATCCGCGTCGAAGAGCGCCACGACTCCGAAGCCCTTGGTGGTGAATCCGGAGTAACCGGCCAGGGCCCGGCCCAGGTTGCCGATGCCGACAATCGCGACTTTCCAGTCCTGGGTGAGCCCCAGGGCCGCGGCAATCTCCTGGCCGACCAGCCGCACGTCGTAGCCCACGCCGCGGGTACCGAACGACCCGAGGTAGGAAAGGTCCTTGCGCAGGGTGGGCGGGCTCACGCCGGCGGCCTCGGCCAGTTGCTCGGACGATATGCGTTCCGTGCCCTCGGACACCAGCGAATTCAGGGCCCGGAGGTAGATGGTCAGGCGTGCGAGCGCGGCCGGCGGGATCTCGTGGCCGGATGGCTTGGCAGCCTCGGTATCCGGGAGGTGGGTCACTGTTGTCGCTCCGATGCCTGCTGCGGGGCTCCGGCCGTGCCGTTTCCAGCCGTTCCGGGTCCTGGGTGCCGCCGGCGGCTGTCCAACCGCAGGCTTGTGTCCCCCCAAGATTAAGCTCCCCCGCGCCGCTCTCCAACTCCTGTGACGCCGGCCGGGCCGCCCCGGACTACTGTGTGAGCAGCCGTCGCAGCCGGTCCGGATCGATGTGCCAGAAGTCCCGCTGGACGCCGTCGATCATGACCACGGGGATCTCCTCGGCGAAGCGCCGTTCGAGCTCGGGGTCCTCGAGGATGTTCTTCTCTTCCCAGGCGAGACCGAGCTCCCCCGCAACGCTCCCGACGGTCTCCCGTGCCGCCTGGCACAGATGGCAGCCGGGTTTGGTCAGCAGCACCAGTTCGTGCCCGGGGCGCGTGTCGGATCCAGTCATGCCTTCCACGGTAGCGGCCGGTGGCGCTGAACGGACAATCTCCGGCGCCTCGTTAGACTCGAAGCATGCCCAAGACCGCCGCCGGCCATGCACAGCGCGCCTCGGTCTCCACGGACCCGGGGACGGAAGCGGCATTTTTCGACGTCGACAACACCCTGATGCGCGGCGCCAGCCTGTTCCACGTGGCCCGCAAGATGTATCAGAGCGGCGCCTTCCGGATGCGCGACGCTGCCGGTTTCGGCTTCAAACAGGCCCGCTTCCTGATGCGGGGTGAGAACCTCAAGGACATCCAGTCGATCCGCGACACGGCACTGGCCCTTGCCACCGGCCTGCTGAGCGACGACGTCAAACAACTGGGCGACGAGGTCTACGACGAAGTCATCGCCTCCAAGATCTGGCCCGGGACCAGGGCCCTGGCGGACCAACACCTGCGGGTGGGCCGCAAGGTCTGGCTGGTCACGGCCACGCCGGTTGAAGTGGCCGCCGTCATCGCCGACCGGCTGGGCCTGACGGGCGCCCTGGGCACGGTGGGTGAAACCGAAGACGGCGCCTACACCGGACGACTCATCGGGGACATCCTGCACGGGCCGGCCAAGGCTATCGCGGTCGAGGAGTTGGCCATCCGCCAAGGCTTGGACCTGGCGCGCTGCTGGGCCTATAGCGACTCCTACAACGACGTCCCGCTGCTGACCCTGGTGGGCAACCCGGTGGCGATCAACCCGGACGCCAGGCTGCGCCGGCACGCCCGGGAGAACAACTGGCCGGTCTACGACTACAGGAGCGGCCGGCGGGCGGCCACCTTGGGCCTCAAGGCCGCCACCGGTGCCGGCGCGGTCTACGGTCTCTGGCGCGGGGTCAACAGATTCCGGCGACCGGCGGCGTAACGGCCGGACCCACGCCGGCGGGGATGAAAACCGGTTAACGGCACAAGGCCCGCCAGTTTCCTGGCGGGCCTTGGAAGAAAAGGGAACCGGTTGTCGGTCCTACTTCTTGTTGCGGCGCTGGTGACGGGTCTTGCGAAGCAGCTTACGGTGCTTCTTCTTGGCCATACGCTTGCGGCGCTTCTTGATAACTGAACCCACGAGTCCCTCATTCACTGATAGTTTCGTCAGCTGCCGGTGCCCGGCGGGGCACACGTCAACTCACGGTTTTCGACGATGACGTAAAACGTTCCTTAACAGGGTACCGCCTCCGCGCCCCCCGCTTTGACCGCCGGACGGCAGCCGGCCCACTCCGGAGCGTCAGGCCGTCCCGGTCTCCCGGTCGATCACGGCGCCACGCAGGTACTCCTCCACGGCCGATTCGGGCACCCGATAGGAACGTCCAAAGCGCACGGCGGGCATCTCGCCCGAATGCACCAAGCGGTAAACGGTCATCTTGGACACGCGCATGACCGCGGCCACTTCCGACACCGTCAAGAAGCGCACACTCGAGAAATTGTTCTCGTCAGCCATTACGCACTGTTCCTTTACTGTAAGCAACACCGGCGGCGTGCCGCCTTGCCCCGCCCCAACAACCGTCTTCCTAGATACTTTAGAGGCTGTTGTGGCAAAAGTGAAAGTGCACACTGTAGCTTAAGCATTTTAACCAAGCACGGCCTTTTACCCTCAGGCCGCTTTCGTGGCGCGATTCCCCGCGGCCGAGGCCAGCTGGGCCAGCACATCCGCCGTGACGTCCCACTCCATGCAGGCATCCGTGACACTCTGCCCGTAAACCAACGCCGCTCCCCCGCCGTCCTGGGACACCTCCAGTTTCTGTGCCCCGCCCACCAGGAAGCTCTCCAGCATCAGGCCGGCGATGGCGCTGCCGCCAGCTTCGACCTGCGCGGCGATCTCCAGCGCCACCTCGGCTTGGCGGTGGTGGCTCTTGCCACTGTTGGCGTGGCTGGCGTCCACGATCAACCGCGGATTCAGGCCGGCTTCCGCCAGCGCCGCGGACGCCGCCGCCACCTCTTGGGCTCCGTAGTTCGGGCCGCTTGCGCCGCCGCGCAGGATCACGTGGGCGTCGGGGTTGCCGTTGGTGGAGACCAGCGCCGCCCGTCCCTCGCCGTCGATCCCCAGGAACACCTGTGCCGCGGCCGCTGCGTGGCAGGCGTCGAGCGCAACCTGCAGCCCGCCGTCCGTACCGTTCTTGAACCCCACCGGCATGGAGAGCCCCGAGACCAACTGGCGGTGGATCTGGCTTTCGGTGGTGCGCGCACCGATCGCTCCCCAGCTGACCAGGTCCGCCAGGTACTGCGGGCTGATCGGTTCCAGGAACTCCGTGGCCACCGGCAGGCCGAGCTCCGCCACCTCCAGCAGGAACGTCCGCGCCAGCCGCAGGCCGGCGGCGATGTCATGGGAGCCGTCCAGCCGCGGGTCGTTGATCAGCCCCTTCCAGCCCACCGTGGTCCGCGGCTTCTCGAAGTACGTGCGCATCACGATCAGCAGCTCTTCGCGGTGCTCACGTGCCACCTGCGCCAGGCGGCGCGCGTAGTCCAGGCCCGCCGCGGTGTCGTGGATCGAGCACGGTCCCACGATCACCAGGAGCCGGTCGTCCACCCCGTCCATGACCGCCCGGACGTCCTCCCGGCCGCGGGCGACGACGGCGGCCGCCTCGGCGGTCAAGGGCTGTTCCTGCAGCACCTCGCCCGGTGACGGCAGCGGGCTGAAGCCGCCCACCCGCAGGTTGTTCGTGCTGCGCGGCGAGGCCGGGTCGGCGGCCTCGACGCCGGCCGGCGTCGGCGCTTCGGTTTCCAAAAGCTGGTTGGCTGCTGAATTCATGGTCGGTGTCCCGTCTGTTGGCGGCGGGACTTCGCTACAGAACCCGCCGGAGAAATGGCGAAGGGCAGAGAATCATCTCTGCCCTGTTGGCTCTGAAGGTTGGTATGCGTAGGCGCTAAGCGGTTACGTCAGGCCCCTCCAGAGCCAACGCAAAATACGCATACCAACGAGTCGTCATACCCGGAACTGTACGCCCGATCCGCGGGGGAAGGAAAACGCGGGCCCGGGACATGACAGATTATGACGACGGCGGGGCGCCCGGTCCCTACAGCCGCAGGTGTGGGGCGCCGGCCGCGCTCAGGCCAGGCCGGCCAGCACATCGATGCCGAAGACCGGCTCCCGGTCCAGCGTGCGGAGGTCTGCGATCCCGTGCGGTTCCAGTGCGGCGGCGAGCGAGCGTTGGAACCGCGGGACGTTCATGCCCAGCCCGCCGCCGAGCACCACCGGGCCGCCCATGCCCAGCCGCCGGGCGACCAGGGCAATCTGGCCGGCCAGGTCGGCGGCCGCGCGGTCGACGATCGCCTCTGCCGCCGGATCGGCGCTGTCGGCGGCGGCCACCACCAGGCGGGACTTGCCCGCCCAAAACCGCCGGTCGGTTTTCGCCGAGTGGAACAGCGCTATCAGCTCGGCCGGCTCCTGCAGCCCGCAGTCGTCCAGCAGCAGGTCCGTGAGCCGGTCCCGCCGCAGGCCCGCATCCAGGCGGGCGAGTGCGTGCCGGACGGCTTCCCGCCCCAGCCAGTAGCCGCTGCCCTCATCGCCCAACAGGTGCCCCCAGCCGCCGGCGCGGACCTCAAGCCCGGCCTCGTTGATGCCCCACACGGACGATCCGGTTCCTGCGACCACGCCGATCCCGGTGCGGAGGCGTCCGGCGGCGAGTACAAGGCGGGTGTCGTGGACAACATGGACGACCGCCCCGGGGGCCAGCGGGGCGATCAGGGCGCGCAGCGCCGCGGCGTCGCCCTCGGTGTCGATCCCGCCCGCCCCTGCATAGACCGCCGTGATCGCTGGCGCGCCGAGCCGGCCGAAGACCTCGGCCAGGGCCGCGGCGGCCTGCGCGGGGCTGGCGTTCTGCACGTTGGCGCTGCCCGCCGTGGCTTCGGCGACCGGCAAGCCGTCGTCCAGCCGGATGCCGTGTGTCTTGCTGCCGCCGATGTCCAGCCCGATGAGTCTTTGCACCATGGGGTGAGCTTACTCGGGGCGTCCCGCCGCCGCGGAGGCCGGGCCGGAACGTCCGTCAAGCCTGCCCGGACCCAGCGGATGACCCGTGCACCACAACGAAACGGTGCCCGCCGTGGCGGGCACCGTCGTCGTCATCAGTGCTTGGCTGTGTGGGCTGCCTTAGATGAGGCCCAGGGCGAGCATGGCGTCGGCTACCTTTTTGAAGCCGGAGATGTTCGCGCCCGCCACGTAGTTGCCGGGCATGCCGTATTCCTCGGCGGTCTCGGCGCAGCGGTCGTGGATGCCGACCATGATGTCCGCCAGGCGCTGCTCCGTGTACTCGAAGGTCCAGGCGTCGCGGCTGGCGTTCTGCTGCATCTCCAGGGCGGAGGTGGCCACGCCGCCGGCATTCGCGGCCTTGCCCGGGCCGAACAGCAGGCCCGCGTCCTGGAAGATGGAGGCCGCTTCGCTCGTGCACGGCATGTTGGCGCCCTCGGCGACGGCGACCAGCCCGGACTCCACCAGGCGCCGGGCGGATTTCTCGTCCAGCTCGTTCTGCGTGGCGCACGGCAGCGCCACAGTGCAGTCGACGTCCCAGATGTTGCCGTCGGCCACGTAGTGCACGGCAGAGCCGCGGCGCTCGGCGTACTCCGAAATGCGGCCCCGCTCGACTTCCTTGATCTGGCGCAGCAGTTCGACGTCGATGCCGGCCTCGTCGACGATGTAGCCGCCGGAGTCGGAGGCGGTGACGACCGTGGCGCCGAGTTCCTGCGCCTTTTCGACGGCGTTGATGGCCACGTTGCCGGAGCCGGAGATGGCCACGCGCTGCCCGTCCAGGCTCTGCCCGCGGGTCTTGAGCATTTCCTGCGCGAACAGCACCGCGCCGTACCCGGTGGCTTCGGGTCGGACCAGCGAGCCGCCCCAGCCGATGCCCTTGCCGGTGAGGACGCCTGACTCGTAGCGGTTGGTGATGCGCTTGTACTGGCCGAACAGGTAGCCGATTTCGCGCGTGCCCACGCCCATGTCCCCGGCCGGAACGTCGGTGTATTCGCCGATGTGGCGGTAGAGCTCCGTCATGAAGGACTGGCAGAAGCGCATGACCTCGCCGTCGGACCGGCCGCGCGGATCGAAATCGGAGCCGCCCTTGCCGCCGCCGATGGGCATGCCGGTCAAGGCATTCTTGAAGATCTGCTCGAAGCCGAGGAACTTGATGATGCCCAGGTAGACCGAGGGGTGGAAGCGCAGGCCGCCCTTGTAGGGGCCAAGCGCGGAGTTGAACTCCACGCGGAAGCCGCGGTTGATCTGGACGTTGCCGGCGTCGTCCACCCAGGGCACGCGGAAGATGATCTGGCGTTCGGGCTCGCAAATGCGCTGCAGGATGGCGGCGTCGGAATATTCGGGGTGCCGGGCGGACAGCGGCTCGAGGGTTTCGAAGACTTCGGTGACGGCCTGGTGGAATTCCGTTTCGCCTGGGTTGCGCCGGAAGACTTCGTCGCGGACTTCAAGCAGGTGGGCATCCATGGGTGCGTCCCTTCACTAGCTGACGTATGGGGGCACTCAGGTTGCTGCGGGCCCTCACACAGAAAACCATAAGAAGCGGGATCTAAGAAACACACCTGACACATCGCCGAACCGCCTCGTAACGCGCCGGACGGCGGTACAGTCCGCCGGTTTGTCGCACTGAACCGGTCAGTTCCGGCACCGCTGGGCGCGGTGGCGGGGCGGAAAGTGCCGGCCGTCACGGGCAAACGCGCCCGCCCGTCGGGACCCGAATGTGCGGCTCCTCACGGCCCGGGGGCCCTCCGCGTCCCGCACGGGTGGCCCCTCTGGTACTCCGCCGGGCTGCCGCCTCGTGGGCCGCCGGGCTCCTCCGGGCGTCGTCTGAGTCCAGGCCGGGCTGCCGCGCGCAACGGCTCCGGGGTCGCCGGGCACCGGCACCCGGGGCCGCCGCTCACATCGGCACCGTGGCCGCCACTCAGCCGCGGCGGCGGCGCGGCAGTTTGGGCAGATGCGCGAAGATGTCCGCGGCCTTGGTCGTCGCCTTGTTGGCCGCCTGGCCGAGCGACCGGCTGAGGTTGGCGGGAACCGGAACCTCGAGGCTCCGCCCCGTCACCGCATGCGCGGGTTCCTGCGGGGCGACGACGGCGGCTGCCACCGCGGGCGACACTGGCCCCGCCTCGGCGGCGGGCAGGACATCGACCCCGAACCCGATGATCCAGTCGGCCACATGCTGCAGCGGCCCGGTCTGCAGCGAGTAGTAGCGCTTCTGGCCCTGGGCGCGCATGGACACGAGTCCGGCTTCGCGCAGCACCTTCAGGTGCTTGGAGACGGTCGGCTGGCTCACCTCCAGCTCTTCGACCAGTTCGCCAACCGCCTTGTCGCCGTCACGGAGCGAGCCGAGTATGTCCCGGCGGGTACCTTCGGCAATCACTGCAAAGACATCATCGATGGCCATTGCATTACCCTAACCGCATATATGCTCCGGGGCACACCCCCGGCGTTGGTCCCGGCGCCGGGCAGGGCAGAATCTCTATACGGGGTTCAGTGGACGACTGCGTCTGGCGCGGCCGCCCGGCCAGGGTCTGCCGCCCCACCCGCTGGGGGCCTGGCGAACCCAGTAACGGCCTAGTCGAACCAGGGATCGAGCCCGTGGTAGGGGAAAATTTCCTTGCGGGTGGCCATCACGGTGCGGTCCACGCCGTCGTTGGGGTCATAGCCGACCTCCCACGAGCGCCACCACAGGTCGGCGTCGTCGCCCATGTACAGCGGTGCCTGCTGGCCGTACCGCACCTCGACGTAGTCATGCCAGGACTGCGGCACCTCGCTGTGCAACGGAATGGCCCTGCCGGAAACAATGGCGAGCATGTGCGTCCAGGACCGGGGCACCACATTGAAGACGTCGTAGCCGCCGCCGCCCGTGGCGATCCAGCGGTCGCCGCAGACCTCGCGCGCCAGGTCGGCCGTGTCCAGCATCATTTGCCGCTGGGCATCCACGCTCAGCCGAAGACTGCTCAGCAGGTCGCGGGCATGGTTGTCGCAGCCGTGCTGGCTGACGATCACTTCGGGGGCGAAGGCCCTGACCAGCTGCGGCACCACCGCGTGGAAGGCCCGCAGGAAGGCGGCGTCGCCGGAGCGGGGCGGCATGGCGACGTTGACGGAACTGCCCGGCGCTTCCGGGCCCCCGCTCTCGTTCGCGAAGCCCGTCCCCGGGAACAGGTGGGTGCCGGTTTCATGCAGGGAGATGGTCAGCACCCGCGGGTCGTTGTAGAAGATCGACTGGACGCCGTCGCCGTGGTGCGCGTCGACGTCGACGTACGCCACCCTCTGCACGCCGTTATCCAGCAGGTGCTGGATGGCCAGGGCGCAATCGTTGTAGATGCAGAACCCGCTGGCCTTGCCGCGCGCGGCGTGGTGCATGCCGCCGGCGAAGTTCACCGCATGCAGCGCAGAGCCGTCCAGGATCGCGGCCGCGGACTGCAGCGAGGCCCCGGCGATTCGGGCGCTGGCGGTGTGCATGCCCGGAAACACCGGATCGTCTTCCGTGCCCAGGCCCCGCTCGTCGTCGATGGCGTCCGGGTCTTCGCTGACCGCCTTCACGGCGGCCACGTAGGCCGGGTCGTGCACGGTCTGCAGCGCCGCGTCGCCGGCGATTTCGGCTGCGGCCAGCGTGACGTTCGGGCGGTGGAAGATGGCGAATTCGTCAGCCAGCCTGGCCGTCAGGTCCAACCGGATCGGGGACATGGGATGATGCGCGCCGAAATTGTAGGCCAAGACGGATTCACTCCACACCGCCAGAGTGGGAACCGCGGGAACTGGGGTCGCTGACATCACAGACAGGCTACGCGAAACCACCGGTGCGCGCGCATTCTTCCCGCGCCCCGTGCGATCAATTGATGATTTACTACTGCAAGGAGCAAGTCAGCGATTTCGGAGCCGGACAGAAGCGATCGGGATGACCAGACAGCAGCCGTCATGGCTAGCCGGGCGGGAACACGAACGATTCTCGCTTTTGCGCACGCTCCGCGACTTCGTGGACAGCGTTGCCAACAGTTCCCCGGCACGGCTGGCGCTGATCGTCTACGTGGCGGTGATCCTGGTCTTCACCGGGCTGCTGTCGTTGCCCGCCGCGGCCCGCGACGGGGTCATCACGCCGCTGCACGACGCCTTCTTCACGGCAGTCTCGGCCGTCTGCGTCACGGGCTTGACCGTGGTGTCCACCGCCGGCCACTGGACCTTCCTCGGCCAGGCCGTGATCCTGCTGGGCATCTTCATCGGCGGCCTCGGCACGCTGACGCTGGCCTCGCTGCTGGCGCTCATGGTGAGCAAGCGGCTGGGCGTGCGCGGCAAGCTGATCGCCCAGTCCGCCATGAGCAACGCGGGCCGCCTGGGCGAGGTCGGCGCGCTGCTGCGCATCGTGATCACCACCTCGGTGATCATCGAGGTGGTGCTCGCCCTGGTGCTGATCCCCCGTTTCCTGATGCTCGGCGAATCCTTTCCCCAGGCCGCCTGGCACGGCATCTTCTATGCCATCTCGGCGTTCAACAATGCGGGGTTCACCCCGCACTCCGATGGCCTGGTCCCCTACGAGACCGACGAGTGGATCCTGCTGCCGCTGATGGTCGGCGGGTTCCTGGGCAGCCTCGGGTTCCCGGTGGTCATGGTGCTCCTGGAGCGCGGTTGGCGCTTCAGCAAATGGAACCTGCACACCAAGCTCACGGTCGAGGTGTCCCTGATCCTGCTGGTGGTAGGCGCCCTGGTCTGGGGCGCCATGGAGTGGAGCAACCCGGAGACCCTGGGCGGCATGAGCACCTGGGACAAGGTCCTGCACGCAACGTTCGCGTCCGTGATGACCCGCTCGCTCGGCTTCAACCTGGTGGACATGAACGACATCGAGCCGTCCACCATGCTCTTTTCCGATGCCCTGATGTTCGCCGGCGGTGGTTCCGCCTCGACCGCGGGCGGCATCAAGGTCACGACCATCGCGATCGTGTTCCTCGCCATCGCAGCCGAGGCCCGCGGCGACCGGGACGTGAAGGTCCATGGCCGGACCATCCCCGAAGGCGCCATGCGGGTGGCCATCTCGGTGATCGTCATGGGTGCCACGTTGGTGGCCTTCGCCGCCGGCCTGCTGCTGGCCCTCACCGGCGAAAGCCTGGACCGAGTGCTGTTCGAGGTCATTTCCGCGTTCGCCACCGTCGGGCTCAGCACCAACCTGAGCGCCGAGCTGCCGCCCGAGGGCAAATATGTGCTCTGCGCCCTGATGTTCGCCGGCCGCGTCGGCACCATCACGTTGGCCGCCGCCCTGGCGCTGCGCGAACGCCGCCAGCTGTTCCACTACCCCGAAGAGAGGCCCATCATTGGCTGACAAGTCCGCATCGAACAGACGTCCCGCCCACAACGCCCCCGTGCTGGTGGTCGGTCTGGGCCGCTTCGGTTCCTCGACCGCGGAACAACTGGTCAAGCAGGGCCGCGAGGTGCTGGCGATCGAACGTGATCCGGCCCTGGTGCAGAAGTGGTCGGGGCAGTTGACCCACGTGGTGGAGGCCGACGCCACGAACATCGACGCGCTGCGCCAACTGGGCGCCCAGGAGTTCAGCTCCGCCGTCGTCGGTGTCGGCACCTCGATCGAGTCCTCGGTGCTGATCACCGTGAACCTGGTGGACCTGGGCATCGAGCACCTCTGGGTCAAGGCCATCACACCGTCGCACGGCAAGATCCTCTCGCGCATCGGCGCCAACCATGTCATCTACCCGGAGGCCGACGCCGGCCGCCGCGCCGCGCACCTGGTGGGCGGCCGGATGCTGGACTTCATCGAGTTCGACGACGGTTTCGCCATCGTCAAGATGTACCCGCCGAAGGAGACCCAGGGCTTCACGCTGGGTGAGTCGCAGGTGCGCTCCAGGTACGGCGTCACGGTGGTGGGCGTGAAGTCGCCCGGCGAAGACTTCACCTATGCGCGGCCCGAAACCAAGGTCTCCAGCCGGGACATGCTGATCGTCTCCGGGCACGTGGACCTGCTGGAGCGTTTCGCGGCCCGCCCGTAGGGGGGCCGCCCGTAGCGGGGCCGCCCGCAAGTCCAGCGGACCCAGGCCCCCTTACGGCTCAGGCCAGCTCGCGCGACAGTTCGGCCGCCCGTTCGGCAGCGGCCGCGGCACCGCGCGCGATCACCTGCGGCAGCCCGTCGTCGTCGAAGGAGGCGATGGCGCGTTCCGTGGTGCCGTTCGGGCTGGTGACGGCACGGCGCATGGCCCCCGGGTCGGCATCCGGCGCGGCGAGCATGATGCCCGCGCCGGCCACGGTCTCGCGGGCCAGCGTCATCGACAGCTCCGGTTCCAGGCCCAGCTCCACGCCGGCGGCGGCCATCGCTTCGGCCAGGTAGAAAGCATAGGCGGGGCCGGAACCGCTGACCGCGGACACCGCGTCCAGCTGGTGTTCCGGAACCACGACGACGGTGCCGGCGCCGGCGAATACTTCGCGGGCGGCCTCCAGCTGGGCATCGCTCACGTGGCTGCCGGCGGAGACCCCGACCGCCCCGCGGCGCACCTTGAGCGGCGTGTTGGGCATGCTGCGCACCAGCGGCTGGCCTTCCGGCAGGGCAGCTTCCATGGCGGCAACGGTGACTGCCGCGGCCACGGAAACCACGACGGTCCGCTTATCCAGAGCCGGCGCAATGGTCCGGCACAGTTCCGCGATGCCCGCCGGCTTCACCCCCAGCACGGCTACGTCGGCGCCCAGCACCGCATGGGCGTTGGCCCCCGGGTCGTCTTGTTCCGCCAGCACCGTCAGGCCGGGATAACGTCCGCGCAGTTCCGCGGCGCGTTCGCTGCGGCGCACCGTCGCCGTCACGTTTTCTGCCGGTGTTCCGGAGGCCAGCAGCCCGGCCAGGATGGCCTCGTTCATGGACCCACAGCCCAGGAAAGCGATGCGGCGTGCGGTTGGTGTTTCCGTGGCGTCAGCAGTCATGTCTGCCATTGAATCATGGTGCCGTCATCCGGCGCGTGCTGCCGTTCGGGCGCCCGCGCACACCCGCGGGGAAGAACTCACAGGTGCCGTTCAGGTGTTTAACGGCGTTGTCCCAAGGTCCCCGTCTAGTGTCTTAAACACCTCATCAAGGTGCGAGTGATGATGGACCGGATCTGCTGGTTCCGGTCTAGGCGCCGGCGAACAGCGGTTGACTCCCCCAACCGACCGCAACGTTCGCCGGCGTCGCCATTTAAGCCCTCCACCGTAGCCCCGCCGCGTGACGTGTCCGCGGTTTTGCGCCGCGGCTGCTAACTGCCCACCTTCTCGACGGCGGGGGCCGGCTCCAGCGCCTGCCGCACCAGCATGGTGCCCACGGGACTGACCGGGGCGTCGCTGTCGTAGAGCAGGTGATCGAAGCGTTTGAGGATCAGCCCCTCGCGCAGCGCCCACGGGCAGATCTGCAGCGTCTCGGTCTCAAACATCTCCATCGCCGCCTCGGCGACCATCGCCCCGGCGAGCAGTTGTGGCGCCCGCACCATCGAGACACCCGGAAGATTGACACGGTCGCTGACCGGCATGGCGGCCAGCCGCCGCGTCCACAGGGACAGGTCCGTGCGGTGCAGTTCCCGCCGCACGTACGGGCCGGCGGCCGAGGGTGCGGCCCCGGCGATCCGTGCCAGCGAGCGGAAGGTCTTGGAGGTTCCGACCACCATGTCCGGCCGGCCGTGGGCAGAAATTTCTTCGACCGCGGGAGCCAGCGTCTCGCGGATATACCCGTACAGGTCCTTGATGCTCTTCACGCTCGGGGGGTCCTCGGGCAGCCACTCCCGGGTCAGCCGGCCCGCTCCCAGCGGCACCGACACGGCGTGTTCGGGCAGTTCGTCATGGCCGATGGCCATCTCGAAGGAGCCGCCGCCGATGTCCAGGTCCAGGATGGTGCCCGACCCCCAGCCGTACCAGCGGCGGACGGCCACCAGGGTCATGCCGGCCTCCTCGGGGCCGGTCAGCTCCTGCAGCGTGACATTGGCTTCCGCCTTGACCCGGTCCAATACTGCCCTGCCGTTGGTCGCTTCGCGGATGGCGGAGGTGCAGAAGGCCAGCATGTCTTCGGCTCCGTGCAGCCCGGCGAACCGCCAGGCCTCTCGGATAAAGCCGATGAGTTCCTGCTGGCCCTCTTCGCTGATACTGCCGTCGGCATCCAGATACGCCACCAGCGACAGCGGCCGCTTGTGCGAGGCGAATGGCACCGGCCGGGCACCCGGGCGGGCATCCACCAACAACAAATGCACCGTGTTGGAACCGATGTCGAGAACGCCCAGACGCATGTTCATATTATGCAGGCCTGCGGCACGGGCACCGCAAACGGGCACCGGGTCCGGCCCCCACCGCGGCGGGCGGCGGCGGCCGGGGCGGCCGCTACTTCTTGGCGGCGGCCTTGCGCCGTACCGGCTTCTTCGCCGCCGGTTTCGCCGGTCCCTTCGCGCGCTTCTCCGCCAGCAGTTCGATGGCCTGCTCGCGTGTCAGCTCTTCGATGCTGGTGGCGCGCGGCACCGTGATGTTCGTGACGCCGTCGGTGATGTAGGGGCCGAACCGGCCGTCCTTGACCACGATGTTCTTCTCCGACACCGGGTCCACGCCAAACTCGGCCAGCGGTGCGGCAGCGGTGCGGCCGCCCCGGGTCTTCGGCTGCGCGTAGATCTCCAGCGCCTGTTCCAGCGTGATGGTGAAGATTTCCTCCTCGGAGCCGATCGACCGTGAATCGCTGCCCTTCTTCAGGTACGGGCCGAAGCGTCCGTTCTGCACGGTGATTTCGGTGCCCTCGGCATCGGTGCCAAGCACCCGCGGCAGGCTCAGCAGCTTCAGCGCGTCCTCGAGGGTGACGGTGTCCACGCTCATCGACTTGAACAGGGAACCGGTGCGAGGCCTGACCTTGGTGGGCTTCTTCGGCGGCTTGGGCTTGCCGTTCTTGTAATACTCCACCGGCTGCGCGGCCAGTTCCTCGGCCGTCGGCTCATGGATCACTTCGGTGACGTAGGCGCCGTAACGGCCTTCCTTGGCCACGATCGTCCGGCCGGTCTCCGGGTCCTTTCCAAGCTCGCGCTCGCCAGGCCCCTGGGTTTCCATCAGCTCGAGGGCTTTCTCCGGGGTCAGCTCGTCCGGAGCCAGGTCGTCGGGGACATTGGCCCGCTCCGGCTCCTCGCCGTCGCCCTCGCCGTTGCGTTCCAGATACGGGCCGAACTTGCCCACCCGCAGGGTGATTCCCTCGGCAATCTCGATCGAATTAATCCGGCGCGGGTCGATTTCGCCCAGGTCGTTTACCACGGTGTTCAGGCCGGTTTCCTTGCGGTCCCCGTAGTAGAAGCCGGAGAGCCACTCGGTCCGGCTGGCCTCGCCGCGGGCAATGCGGTCCAGGTCCTCTTCGAGTTCCGCCGTGAAGTCATAGTCGACGTAGTCGCTGAAGTACTCCTCCAGCAGCCGTACCACGGAGAACGCGATCCAGCTCGGAACCAGGGCGGAGCCGCGGGTGCGGACGTAGCCGCGGTCCATGATGGTGGAGATGGTGGCGGCGTAGGTGGACGGACGGCCGATGCCGCGGTCTTCCAGCGTCTTGATCAGCGATGCTTCGGTGTAGCGCGGCGGTGCCGATGTCTCGTGCCCCACGGCGTCGACCGCCTGCGCGTCCAGCGCGTCGCCCTTGGCGAGGTTCGGCAGGCGCCCGCCGGTGGCATCGTCCTCGTCCTCGCGTCCGGCGTCCTTGCCCTCCTCATAGGCGGCCAGGAAACCGGGGAACGTGATGACGGTGCCGGATGCGGTGAACTCCGCGTCCCGCCCGTCCCCGGCCGTGGCGCCGAGCCGCACGGTCGACGTCGATCCCTTGGCGTCGGCCATCTGCGAGGCCACCGTGCGTTTCCAGACCAGCTCGTACAGCCGGTACTCGTCGCCGGAAAGCTGGCTGCGCACCTGGCCGGGCGTGCGGAAAGAATCACCGGCGGGCCGGATGGCTTCGTGGGCTTCCTGGGCGTTCTTGTCCTTGCCCTTGTAAACGCGGCGGGCATCCGGGACATACTCGGGCCCGTACAGCTCGGAGGCCTGGCGCCGCGCGGCGTTCACGGCCTGATCGCTTAGCGCCGGCGAGTCGGTACGCATATAGGTGATGTAGCCGTTTTCGTACAGCTTCTGCGCCACCTGCATGGTCGAGCGCGCGGAGAACCGAAGCTTGCGGGCCGCCTCCTGTTGCAGGGTGGAGGTGGTGAACGGCGCCGCCGGCCGGCGGGTGTAGGGCTTGTTCTCTACCGCGCGGACGGAGAAGCTGGCGCTGCGCAGGGAGTCTGCCAGCGCGGTGGCGGCCGCCTCGTCCAAATGGACGGCGGAGCGGGCCTTGAGTTGGCCCAGATCGTTGAAGTCCTTGCCGGCGGCGACCCGGCTGCCGTCGACCGAGACCAGCTTCGCCTTGAACACCCCGCCCTTGGCCGCGTCCTCCGGCGCCACGGTTGCCACCAGGTCCCAGTAGGAGGCCGCCCGGAACGCCATCCGCTCGCGCTCGCGCTCGACGACCAGTCGGGTAGCCACGGACTGCACGCGTCCGGCGGAGAGCCCCGCCTTGACCTTGCGCCAGAGCACCGGCGAGAGTTCGTAGCCGAAGAGCCGGTCCACGATCCGGCGGGTCTCCTGGGCGTCGACCAGGTCGGTGTCCACCTCGCGGACCTCGGTCAGGGCGCGCTGCAGGGCTTCGCGGGTAATCTCGCTGAACGTCATGCGGTGCACGGGCACCTTGGGCTGCAGCACCTGCAGCAGATGCCACGCGATGGCTTCGCCCTCGCGGTCACCGTCAGTTGCCAGATAGAGTTCGTCGGCGTCCTTGAGCATCGACTTGAGCTCGGACACCTTTTTCTTCTTGTCCGGAGACACCACGTAATACGGCTCGAAATCGTTCTCGATATCCACCGCGAACTTGCCGACCGACGTCTTTTTCAGCTCGGCCGGCAGATCGGAGGGCTGGGGCAGGTCACGGATGTGCCCCATGGAAGCCGTGACCTCAAAGCCCTCGCCGAGGTACCCGGCGATGGTTTTGCCCTTGGCCGGGGACTCGACGATGACGAGTTTCTTACCGGTTTTTTCGCGGGCCTTGGCTGGCACTGTGCTCCTACGTAAAGAAAGGGTGTTGATGCGCTTGTAAATACGTCCCCCAACCCGGCGGGGTGGAGGACCGTCAGCACTAGGTTAGCCGCAACAGTACCGCGAAACAGAAAACGCCAGCGCGTGCAGCCGGCTGCCTCCGCGGCAACGGACCGCTGCCGATGCCCGCGGCAAGGCCCTAATCGTTGTCGATGTCACCGGGCAGGAAGGAGAAGACGTAGTAAAGCTTTTCCGCCCCTTCTCCCCGGTTTTCGGGATTGGTCGTCGGGCTGTATTCCAGCAGGATCTCGCCGATCCGCCGGCCGAGGTCCTTCCGTTGTTCCTCGGTCAGGTAGAACCGCCCCGTGCTGAGCGCAGCCAGGTGCCCCTCCTGCCGCCAGGTGTCCGGGTTCGGCAATTGCTTGTCCCGTTTAACGTACTTGGACAGGCGTTCGCGCAGGTCGTTCAGTTCCACATCCACCACGCCCATGGTGGCGGCACGGCTGTCCGCCACGCTGGTCACGTCCAGGCGTCCGGCGGCGGCCTGCCAGTGCCGTTCCCGGCCGTCGCCCTGGTTCACGCACCGTTTGACGAATCCCCACTTTTCCAGCGCCCGCAGGTGGTAGCTCATGGCGCTGGGTGTCAGCCCGTGCCGCTGCGCCAACTCCGTGGCGGTGGCCGGCTGCTGCGTATCAAAGAGCTCTTCGATGACCTTCAGCCGCACGTTATGGGCCAGCGCACGGATGGCGCGGGCATCGGAGATATTGACCCTGTCTCCGGCCGCCGGCTCGGCCGGAGTGGCCGCCGCTGCCGTGGCCGCCCGGCCGGTCGTCGTGCTTGAAGCCTTAGTCATGATCAGTAAGTGTAATGCCGGTCACCGCTCCCGGGCGGGGCTGCCGGCCAATCCCGGACTGCAATCCGGCAACAATTTCCTATTCGCCGGCAGGCACCAGGAAGCCGTCTGCCACTAGGTTCCGCACTTCGGCGGAGAGTTGCCCGGCGAAGTCCGGCTCCTCGCGGCCCAACAGCGCCGCCAGCGCACCGATGATCTGGTCCACGCCCAGCTCGCCGTCGCACGCGGAAACGAACCCGGCCAACTCGGTGCTCATCAGGTTGGTCCGGCGCAGCCCCGCGCCCTGGCGCAGCAAGATGACGCCGGGATGTTCGGCGCCCGGCCGCTGGTGCCGCTCTTCGGTCACGTCCTCGGCCGCCCGCAGGTGCTGGCGGCCAAAGTCCGCGGCGTGCTCGGCCAGCCAATCGGCCCGCTCGACCGCCGCGGCCAGGTGCGGGCCGATGGGCTGTTCGATCGGATAGGTGATCTCCTCGAACCTCCGCAGCAATCCTGCGCCTGCAGCGGCGGCCGCGGCGTCGGGCAGGGAGCGGCGCAGCCACACGAGCCCGAAGCCGAGGGCCTCCACGTCCCGGGACGCGAAATCGTCCAGGTAGGCGGCGTACGCGGATTCGAACAGCTCGGGGTCGCGGTTCACCGAGGCGTCCCGCAGCCACGTCTGCGCATACTGCGCCGGGCTGAGCTGCTCGCGCTGGATGACCCAGGCGTCGGTGTCCGGCGCCAGCCACTGCTCCAACCGGGCGTGCCAGCTGCCCGCGCCCGCCGGAATTTCCCAGTTGCCCAGCATCTGTGCGACGCCGCCGTCGGCCAGCACCGAGGGCAGGGAGCGGAAGAGGGTGGCCACGATGTCGTCGCCGGGCAGTCCGCCGTCGCGGTAGGTGAACTGCTCGTCGGCGCGTTCGGCCGGGCGACGCGGCGTGATCACGAACGGCGGGTTGGATACCACGAGGTCGAACCGTTCCCCCGCCACCGGCTCCAACAGGCTGCCCAGCCGCAGGCTGACCCGCTCCTCCAGGTGGTCCGGGTCCAGCCCGAGGGCGCCGGCGTTGAGGGCGAGGTTGAACCGGGTGAAGGCCAGCGCCCGCTCCGAGATGTCCGTCGCGGTGGCGTGGCGGGCGTGGCCCAGCAGGTGGAAGAGCTGGATCCCGCACCCGGTGCCAAGGTCCAGGGCCCGTTCCACCTCGGTGCGGACGGTCAGCTGGGCCAGCGTCAGCGAGGCCTGGCCGATGCCCAGGACGTGATCGTGCCGAAGGACGCCGGGCCGCTGGTGCGCCCCGAGGTCGCTGGCCACCCACAGCTCGGTCTCGCCGAAGGCGTACGGGCGGAGGTCGACGGCGGCCCGCCACTCAGCGCCGTCGCGCTCGGCCAGCCGGAGGGCGGTGAGCCCGTCCACCCCGGTGCGCGGGAACGCCCGCGCCAGCAGCCCGGGCGGCACGCTCCGACCCAACAGCCAGAGGCGCACGACGGCGGCCAGGCGGCCCTGTGCCGGATCCTCCAGCAGGCGGGCGGTGGCCAGCACGGCCGGAACCAGCTGGTCGCGGTCCAAGGCCTCCCACGCCTCGGTTCCGAGCAGCGCCGCGACGCCGTCCACGCTGTAATCCAGGGTGGTCAGGTCGGCGGCCAGGTCCGCCAGCAGCCGCCGGTCGCTGCTGGCGGGCGCATGGGGGAGGTCGGAGAAATCTGCACTATCCACGGCCCAAGTCTAGTAACCCGGACAGACACGCCCCGGACCTGCCGGCCAAGGTGCCCGCGGCCCTTCAGCGCTCACAGGTCACTGCTGCCCGTGCCTCCGCGGCGGTTCCCTGATGGTTAAATGACCTCATGCTCGTCACCACCACCCACCTTGAACAGACCGATCCGGCGCAACTGGTGCCGGGCTCGCGCCCGCTGCCGGATGATGCCGCCGTGGTGCGGGTGCGGCAGATCAGCCCCGAGTTCAGCAAGTTCCTCTACCGCAGTGTGGGCAGCAGCTGGAACTGGGCCGACCGGCTGGTGCTCACGCGCAGCGAATGGGAACAGGCAGTGCGTGCCCCCGGGGCGGAAACCTGGGTGCTGTACACCGGCAACGCTCCGGCCGGCTACGTGGAACTGTTGGGCCGGCCCGGCGAGACCGGCACCGACGTCGAAATCATGTACTTCGGCCTGTTCCCCGAGGCGATCGGCCGCGGCTTCGGCGGTGCCCTGCTAACCGAAGGCATCCGGCAGGCCTGGCAGTTGCATGGCCGCTGGGACGGGTTTCCGCCGGTGCGGCGCGTCTGGGTGCATACCTGTTCGCTGGACGGGCCGGCGGCCGTGGCCAACTACCAGGCGCGGGGCATGAGCGTGTTCAAGACCGAGGTCGAGGACACCGAACCGCAGGATGCCACCGCGGGCCTGTGGCCCGAGACCGCGAACGCCTGACCCGCCGCGGAACCTGATGCCGTTGGGTAGCCCGCGACGTCCACAAAACAGCTCCGGGACGCTCCCCTGCCCGGGGACGGACGGCCCGGATGCCGCCGGGCCACACAACGGGAGCCGGCCGGCGGCAGTCAGCAGCGGCAGTCAGGCGGCGACAGTCAGGCGGCGACAGTCAGGCGGCGGCAGTCAGGCGGCGACAGTCAGGCGGCGACAGTCAGGCGGCGACAGTCAGGCGGCGGCAGTCAGGCGGCGGCAGGCTCCGGGCAGCCGTCCGGGCAGCGCAGGGTTTGCGGATCCGCTGCGCACGCGGAACAGTACAACGTCAGCTGGCGGCAGTCCGGATTGGAACAGTTCTCGAACTTGTTGGTCGGCGCCTGGCAGCGGACGCATTCCCCGATGGTCTTGGCGTCCGGCGTGAACTCCAGGTGCATGCGCTGATCGAAGACGTAGAGCGAACCTTCCCACAGCCCGGCGTCGCCGAAGGTTTCGCCGTAACGGACGATTCCGCCGTCGAGCTGGTAGACCTCTTGGAAGCCACGGTTGACCATCAGGGACGACAGCACCTCGCAGCGGATGCCGCCGGTGCAATACGTCACCACGGGCTTGTCCTTAAGATCGTCGTACTTGCCGGAGTCCAGTTCCTTGATGAAGTCGTGGGTGGTGGCCACGTCCGGCACGATGGCGTCTTTGAACTTGCCGATCTGCGCTTCGAAGGCGTTGCGGCCGTCGAAGAAAACCACGTCTTCGCCCGCCGCCTTTTTTGCGTCGATGAGCTGGTGCAGTTCCTCCGGGCGCAGGTGCGTCCCGCCGCCGACCACGCCGCCCTGGTCCACCCTGAGCTCCCCCGGGGCACCGAAGGATACGATCTCGTCCCGGACCTTGACGCTCAGCCGCGGGAAGTCTTCCGCCCCGCCCTCGGACCACTTCACGTCGAGGCCGCGGAAGGCGGGGTATTCGCGCGTGGTTTTCACGTACTGCTTCACCGCGTTCAGCTCTCCGCCGACGGTGCCGTTGATGCCGTCCTTGGAGATCAGGATCCGGCCGCGCAGGCCGAGTTTCTCGCACAGCGCGCGTTGCCAGAACCGGACGGCGTCCGGGTCCGGCAACGGGGTGAAAGCGTAATAAAGCACAATCCGGTTCAAAGCCACGCATCAAGGTTACGCGGTGGCCGGTAATCAGGGATTGTGACAGGGTTGTCATCGATTAGGCATGCCGCCCGCGCCCGCTGTTCGGTACAGTCCTGCTATGGGTCACGAATATACGACTGACGTCCCCGACGACGTCCTTGCCGCCTGGGTCGCCGGCTGGTCGGCCTGCCGCGGCTACTCCGCCGAAGAGGTCGACGGACACCCGGCCGTGTTGCTGGCGGACAAGACCGGGGACTGGGAGTACTTCGCGTTCGAACCCGGCGACGAGGAATTCGCCGCCGTGGCCCGCGACACCACCAAGTCACCGGGACGGATCTTCACCGTGCTCACGCGCGACGCGCAGCGGATCCATCAGCTGGCGCCGCAGCATGGGCTGCGGGTGCACCACAACGCCCAGTCGCTGATGGTCACCGACATGTCCGGCCAGGACGCCGAGGACCCGTGGTACCGCGACCCCGATTACAAGACCGAGGTCGAGAAGCACGGGAACGTCCACAAGGTCCGGGTGGTGCATGAAGGAAACGAGGCCGCCCACGGCGTCGCCGCCGCCGTCGACAATTTCGCGGTCTTCGACCACATCGAAACGGACCTTAACTACCGTAGGCGCGGGCTGGCCACGCACGTGATGCGCGCGCTGATCGCCTCCGTGCTGGAGCACATGGTGGACACCGGGCTGCTGATCGCCTCGCACGACGGCCAGATGCTGTACCGGCACCTGGGCTGGGACACGGTCTGCGATGTGATGATCCTCAAGCCCGTGGCGGAGGGCTGACCGCCTGCTGCCTGGCACACCGGTGCCGCGTGCCCACCCATGCAGGCCGGCCCACCCGTGCTGCTTGGCCCACCCCTGCAGCCCGGCCCACCCGTGCTGCTTAGCCGATAGGTGCGGCCGGCTCACCCGTGCAGCCGGCCCGCACGGCCCGCAGCTGCCCTGCTGCGGGTGCTGCCCCCCGCGCCCCGGTGTGGTGACACAATGTTCGGGTGGCCCTGCACGATTCCCTGATTCCGCTGCTCGGCTCCGGTCCGGAGCCAGAGCAACTGGTGCATGTCCGCGAGCTTCCGGCCCGGGAGGCCGTGGTCGAGCCGTGGCCGGAGTGGGTCCACGGTGATATCCGTGCCGCCTATGCCTCGCTCGGTGTGCACGAGCCGTGGCGCCATCAGGTGCGCGCCGCCGAGGGTGCCCATCAGGGCCGCCATACGATCATTGCCACGGGAACTGCCTCCGGAAAGTCGCTGGCCTACCAGGTGCCGGCCCTGGACGCCATCCACCGGACGGCCCTGGCAGACACCGTGAGTCTCGAGCAGAGCGGCGCCGTCGCCCTGTACCTGGCCCCGACCAAGGCGTTGGCGGCCGACCAGCTGGCGGCGATCAAGGCGCTGAAGCTGCCCACCGTGCGGGCGGAAACCTACGACGGCGACACCGATCCGGGTGCCCGCCGCTGGATCCGGGACCATGCCAACTTCGTGCTGGCCAACCCGGACATGCTGCACTTCGGGATCCTGCCCAACCACGCCTGGTGGGCACGGTTCTTCCGCCGGCTCCGCTTCGTGATCATTGACGAGGCGCACAGTTACCGCGGTGTCTTCGGCTCGAATGTTGCCAATCTCGTGCGGCGGCTGCGCCGCGTCTGCGCCAGTTACGGGGCGGACCCCGTGTTTATCGGCGCTTCCGCCACCTCCGCGGACCCCGCAACCTCCTTCGGTCGGCTGATCGGCGCGGAAGCAGAGGCGGTGACCGAAGACTGCTCGCCGCACGGCTCCACGACCGTAGCGTTCTGGGAACCTCAGCTCACCGAGCTCAAAGGCGAGAACGGCGCCAAGGAACGGCGCACGGTGGTTGCCGAGACCTCCGACCTGCTGGCCAATCTCGTCGCGGCGCAGGTGCGTACCATCGCCTTCATCAAGTCCCGCCGGGGTGCCGAGACGATTTCCTCCATCACCAAACGGCTGTTGGACGACGTCCACCCCTCGCTGCCCGGGCGGGTGGCTGCCTACCGCTCCGGCTACCTGCCGGAGGAACGCCGCGAGCTGGAAGCCAAGCTCAGGTCGGGGCAGCTGCTGGGCGTCTCGAGCACGTCGGCGCTTGAGCTGGGCATCGACATCTCCGGGCTGGACGCCGTCCTGGTCGCGGGCTGGCCGGGCACCCGCGCCTCCTTGTTCCAGCAGATCGGCCGCGCCGGCCGGTCCGGGCAGGACGCGCTGGCTGCCTTCGTGGCCAGCGACGATCCGCTGGACACGTATCTGGTCCACCACCCCGAGGCCGTCTTCGACGTCTCCGTGGAGGCGACCGTTTTCGACCCGTCGAACCCCTACGTCCTGGGACCACACCTGTGCGCCGCGGCCCAGGAGCTTCCGTTGACGCCCGCGGACATCGGGCTGTTCGGCGCCGCGGCTCCCGGCCTGCTCGACCAGTTGACGGCCGACGGCTATCTCCGGCGCCGGCCGGCCGGCTGGTACTGGACCCATCCGGAAAGCGCGGCGGCCATGGTGAACCTGCGGGCCGACGGCGGCGGCCCCATCAGCATTGTCGAAACGGAATCCGGGACACTGCTCGGGACCATGGACTCTCCGCAGTCGCACTATCAGGCACACAACGGCGCCGTGTACGTGCACCAGGGCACGACATACGTCGTGGATGAACTGAACGAGCAGGACCACTGCGCGATGGTGACCCGGGCCAATCCGGACTACTACACCCAGGCCCGCGACGTCACGCAGATCGAAGTGCTCGGCGCGCAGCGAACCGAGCAGTGGGGCGAGGTCCATGCCTGTTTCGGCGACGTTAAGGTCACCACCAAAGTCGTCTCCTTCCAGCGCAAGGCCTTCATCTCCAACGAGATCCTGGGCGAAGAGCCGCTGGATCTTGGTGCCAGGGAACTGTTCACCAAGGCCGTCTGGTTCACCATCGGCGAGCAGCAACTAACGTCGGCGGGGTTGGTCGCGGCCCGTGTACCCGGTGCCCTGCATGCGGCCGAACATGCCGGCATCGGGCTTCTCCCGCTGGTGGCCTCCAGCGACCGGTGGGACATCGGCGGGGTGTCGACGGCACTGCATGCCGATACCGGCAAGCCGACCATCTTCGTCTACGACGGGCATCCCGGCGGCGCAGGCTTCGCCGAGCGGGGCTTTGAGGCAGCCAGGATCTGGCTGGCGGCCACCCGGGACGCCATCCGGTCCTGCGAGTGCGAAACGGGCTGCCCCTCCTGTGTGCAGTCCCCCAAATGCGGCAACAAGAACAATCCCTTGGACAAGTCGGGGGCGGTCACGCTGATCGAGGCTCTGCTTTCCCAAGCTGGCCCTGCCCCTGCCGACAGGCACCAGGCGGCCGTCGCCTAACCAAGGGGCACCGCCGCCCGCCTGACTCGGCATACACTGCACGCGCCAGGTGGGAAACAGTGCTTCGTCCGCGCTGCCGATGGTTATCGCCTTGGGGCTGCCCACCCCACGCTGTTGATGGCTTACCCGCCCGGTGGTGGCCCCGCACGTGCCCGGCCCTCTGCATGCGTCCACTGTCCGTCAAGCCACCCCAGCACGTCGGGCAGCCGGGTTCGGGTCCGGACGTCGACCACCACACCGCCGGGTCCGGAACGGCGGCACGCCAGCAGCTCGGCGTCCTGCTTGCGTGCCACGTCTGCGGCCAGGGTACATGGTTCGCCGGCCAGCAGGCCGCGGGCAGCATCGGCGCCGGCCAAGGCAGCCAGGTCGGCCGCCTTCCCCGCCCGCGCCGATGCCAAGCCCGCCTGCATCACCGTGACGAGCACCGCCAGCATCAGGCACAGCATGAGCACCAGCCCCACCGACAGCACCGTTCCGGCGCCGTGGTCCGTGCCGTGCGGTCCGGTGACGCCAGCGCCGGCGCCGTCGCCGTGGTCAGTGCTGTCCGGTCCGGCTGTTCCGAAACCGGCACCCGCACCGGGTGGTGCGGCACGGGGCGCCGGCCGTCGCTTAGCCGGCTCCATGTCCTGCGCCTGACGGAATCACCGGCCCGCCGGTCGGCTCGGCAGGCGCGGTTGCCCGGGCCTCCAGCGTCCAGCCGCCAACCCCGGGCCATGGACCGGATACGTGAGCAGTGACATGGACCGTAACCCAGCCGCCGCCGCTGCCGGACGCCAACGTAGCGCCGTCCCCGGCGATGGAGCGGACCGTGTGGGCGGCTGCTGTCTCCGGCTCGCCGCGGCCGAGCTGCCGGACCGCCGCCTGTGCGGCCTTCTCCACATTCAGCTGTGCTGCTCCGGCGGCCGCACCGGCCAGCAGGAAAGCCAGCACGACGACGACGGAGGGCAGGACAACGGCGAACTCCGCCGTGACACTGCCGCGCTCGCCGGCGCGCTGGGCGGCCGGGGCACGCCGGCCGGTGCTGGAGCAGGCGGGGCGGCACACAGACATCGGTCAGACCGCCCTCAGCGCCAGCTCCACCAAATCCGTGAGCATGCCGCGGACTTCGCCGCTTCGCAGGATCAGGACCAAGAGACCGGCGAACGCCACCGCGGCAAGCGTCGCGATGGCATACTCGGCGGTGGCCATTCCGGCTTCGGAGCCGGTCAGGTGCCGCCAGTTTCTCCGGGCGAGCCTGTTCCGACCGCTTGCCGGGAAGTCGATGACATCCGCCTGACTGCCGGGGCCGTCTGGCGCCGCGGGCAGTAGTGCCGCCGCAGGCCGTTGTGCCGCGGCGTTCCCCGTCGGTTCCGCTGATGGGGATGGTTGCGTCACCGCGGTCGGCTGAGCCCGCGCGGGTGGTTGCGCCGCCGCGGACGGTTGCCTCGCCGTGGCCCCGGGTGGTTGCGCCGTCGCGAACGGTCTCGCCGTCTTGTCCCCGGGTAATTGCACTGCAGGGTTCGGCGGCAGCGAACGTGGTGTGCGGTCCCGGATTTCGGCCAGTGACAACATGTTTTCCTCCCTGGATGAGACCGCCGGATTGCGGTTATTCGAGCTTCCCCGACCGCGCCAGGAGCCGGCACTGCCGGCTTGGTCCCGGTGCACACTCCGGGATGAAGCCTGCGCTGTGGAGGAGTGCTTACAGCTTGGGCACGAGGGCGACGAGCACCGGCACGACGCCCAGCGCGATGAAGGCGGGAAGGGCGCAGAGCCCCAGCGGAAGTACAAGCCGGGTGCCGAGCGCGGCCGCACGCTGCTGGTCTTCCTGATGTCCGCGCCGGCGCAGCTGGTCGGCTTGGGCAAAGAGCACCGCCGCCGAGGGCGCACCCGTTGCGGCACCGAAGCGCAGGGAGTCACGCAACACGTGCAGTCCGGAGCCGCCCTCTGCGAGCGCCCAGGCCTCCTGCCATTCCACGCCGAGCAACAACGCCGAGGCGACCTGGTCCAAAGCCGTCTTCGTCGTTCCCTGGCTGGTGGCAGCGAGGGCAGCCACTGCGTGAGGCAAGGGAAGTCCCGCTGCCAGCATCGCGCCCAACAAGTCCAGGTGCAGGGCAGGATCGGCCGCTTCGTCCCTGCCGCCACCCTTCCGGGTTCCGCCTGAAACGAGCGGCCGCTTCGCGGGGATGGGGCGGGCACCGACCAGTCCCGGATACAACAGCCAGGCGGCTGCAAAGAGCAGTACACCGGTCAGCACCGGAATCACAGGCCCTCCCTTCCGGCAGCATGGCGCACGAGTTGCTGTGACCAGAAGCGTGCGCCGACCATGAGCGCCGCCCCGGTGACCAGGACCGGCCACCCCGTCGGTGACAGCAGCAGCGTGGCGACGGGGTCGGCACCCATCGCGGCGCCGAGCCCAAGTCCCAGCAGCGGCAGCCACCCGAGCAGGGCCGCGGTGGCCTTGGGTCCCGCCAGCGCGATTCTGCGCGCAGCCCTGGCATCAAGCCGATGCTGCAGGTGCCGCGCATAATTCTCCAGCAGCAGGGACAGTGGTGCCCCGGTCCTCTCGGAAACCTCCCAGCAGGAAGCCAGATCATGCCACATCCGTTGCACGGCGGCGGCCTCGGGTCGTACCCGCCGGCCGTCGCCCGGCCCCTGCCTCCGCAGAACCGGTCCTATTCCCAGCCCCAAATCCGCGGCCTGTGCTGCCGCCTCAAGGGTCGGGAGCAACAGCCCCACTTCCCGCGCTGCCGCACCCGACGCCGGCCCTGTTCCATCCCGCCGTCTTGAGCCGGGCGCGGACCGGTCGGGCGGTCCCGCCGCCGCGTAGACGGAGAGCATGTCCGGCCAGAGCTGGGCCGGCGTGCGCCCGGAACTCAACAGCGCGGCCAGCTGCCGCACGAAGAGGGGCAGCAGGTCCAATTCGGCGCCGGCGGACCGGCGCCGCGTCCCGCTGCCGGCCAGGGTACGTCTGGGGCCGCGGCGCACCTCCGCCGACCGGGATCCGCGACCCGGCATCAGCAACAGACAGGCGGCCGCACTCAACAGGAATACCGCGAGGCCGGTCACGGGAACAACCGTTCGCTGAGTTCGTCTGATCCAGGCGAGTGCCTGATGCCGGCTCCGTCAGCGACCAGCGCCGGAATGGTCTGCAAGCCACCCGAAGGATCGCGCCGCAGCAGGCAAATCTCCCGCACGCAGCGCCCTTCCCCGGTCCGGTGCATCGAGATCACCAGGTCCAGTGCGCTAGCCGCCTGAAGTACGACCGCTTCGGCGCTCATCCCGGCGAGCGCGCCCATGGCTGCCAGCCTGGCCGGGACCGCCGCGGCGGAGTTTGCGTGGATGGTGCCGCCGGCTCCGGCGTGGCCGGTGTTCATCGCCGCAAGGAACTCGCGAACCTCGGCGCCCCGGCACTCTCCGACCACCAGCCGGTCAGGCCGCATCCGCAGGGCCTGCCGAACCAGTTCCGCCATGCCGATCGACCCGGTGCCCTCGACGTTGCTGGTCCGGCTCTGCAGGCCCACCACATGCGGATGGTCCGGGTCCAGTTCGGCGGCATCCTCGACCAAGACCATCCGTTCCTGCGGGCCGGCGACCCCCAACATCGCCGAAAGCAAGGTCGTCTTGCCTGACCCGGTGGCTCCGCAGATCAGGAAGTTCAGGCGCTGCCCGACGACGGCTTCGAGATAGGGCTGCCACTGCGGCGCGGCGGTGAGCAGTTCCGCGAGTGTGAAGCGGCGCGGACGATGGAGCCGGATCGAGAGCAGCGTCCCGCCGGTCGAAACCGGTGGCAGCACGGCATGGACCCGGTAACCCGCAAGGCGCACATCCGCGCACGGGTTCCCGTCGTCGAGCCTGCGCCCGCCGGCTGCTACCAGGCGTACGGCCAGAGCCCGCACCTCGGCGTCGCCGGCGAAAGCGACGGGGGCACGGAGCAGACCGCGTTCGCCGTCGGTCCAGACGTCCTGCGGGCCATTTACCAAGATGTCCGTGGCTCCCGCGTCCGCCAGCGGTTGCAGCGGCCCCAGCCCGCGCAAGTCTGCGGCCAGCGAGTCCACCGCCTGCAGCGTACCGGCCGTTCCCAGCAAACGGCCGCTCGACTGAACGGCTGCTGCCAGTCGGACCCCCGTCACCGGCGATGGATCGGAGAGCACTGCGCGGCGGAAGGGCTCCAATCCGATGGCGGAGACCGCTGCCGGGGCAGCCCGCCTGCGTCCCGCCCCGTTCATGACCCGCTGCCCTGCCCCGGTGCGGGGTTCAGGCGCGCCAGCAGGCCGGCGCACAACGCGCGGATCCGCCTGTTCGAGGCCAGATCCAGCAGACGCCCTCCCCGCTGTGCCGCCGGGACCGCGCGCAGGTGCGGCACATAGCCGGCCAACGGCACCCCCAGCTCGCCGGCGATCAGCTGTTCGTCGGCTCCGGCCGGCAACGGTCCCCGCACCACCAAGTGCAGGTTCGTTCCGGCTTCGGCCGCTGCCGCCGCGGCCGCCGCGGCCCGCAGGGAGCGGCTGTCCGTCCGGGCCAGCAGCACAGTATCGTTGGCCGGAGGCCCGGTCTGGGGCGGTCTCCTCAGCCGTCCGGTGTCGACAACCACCAAGCCGAAAGCGCCTGACGCGGCCGCCATAATCTCCGCCGCCGCCCCGTCCTGCGGGGTGCCGTGCAGGACGGGGTCCCCTGTCCCCGGCCAAGACAGCAGGGAGAATCCGCCGGTCGCCGGCAAGGACGCCGCCAGTTGGACCGGGTTCACCGTTCCCTGCACCGCCGCCAGATCCGGCCAGGTTAGGCCCGGGACGTCGGCGGCACCCAGGGCCGCCGAGAGCCCTCCGCCGAGCGGGTCGTCGTCCACCAAGACCGTGGCCGTTCCCGAGCGGGCAGCCTCCGCGGCCAGCCAGGCGGCCAGGGCAGAGGCCCCTACTCCACCGCTGGCCCCGTGCACGGCAACCACCTTCCCGGCCGTTTCACGCCGCCAGGTCCGGCTCAGGTATTCCGCCAGCCACACCGCACCCTCGGGCAGCACCGCCACCCGCCCGGCCCCCGTGGAGGCCGCCAGGTCCCAGAGGGCCGGTGCCTCGTCGATGAATCCGACCACGATGATGTCCCCGTTGGTCCGCTGCACCCGGTGATGCCCGGCGGTGCCCAGCAGCATCGGGGCGGCCCCACGAGCGGCATCCGGGGCCCCCTGCAATCCGTCGGGGCGTCCGTCGGGGCGAAGTGCCAGCCCGGCCGCGGCGGCGATCCTGGCCACTTCATCCCGCAGCCGGTCGGTGCCGCCGACGAGGACGACGTCCGTCGCTTCCGCTGGTCTCCAGCGGGACCGCTCGGCGGCGGTGTGGTGTCCTGGCATGCCCCGATCTTCGCTGAACTCCCGGCCCGCGCCCGCCACGCCAACTCCGGATGTGGGCCGCAAGGGACGGCTTGGGGCGTGTGGAGGACCGGTCGGTGCAGAATTGAGGTGTGTACATGGTCCTGGCCTCCGCCGCGCGGAACATTTCCGTGCCGGAGGGCACAGAACCCGTCGCTTACCTGCAGCGCACCGACGCGCATGGCACCCCCTCCGGGCCGCCCGTCGTCGTGCCCCAGGGACGACTCGCCTCGACGGTCCGAAGTTTGGACGGCGAGGGACCCCGCTGGGTCTTCGAAGCCACGCGCGCCGCGTATCAGCCGCTGCTGGCCGCCGGCACCCGCGTGGACCGCAGCCACGATCTCACGCTCGCCCGCAACATCCTGGCGCTGTCGGTCCACGCCCCGGACACCGGGTATGTCCGCGCGCTGCGGGAGGCGCCGGCCGCGCACCAGGACGAAGAGCTGCCCCGTCAGCTGCCGCCTCCGCAGCAGTCCCCGGACCAGTTCACCCTCTTTGACGAACCACAGCCCGGCGGCACCGAGCTGGAGGACCTCGTGGCCGAGCTGCAGGACCAGTTGGCTGCCGTGGCCGCGTCCGTCCACCGCGGCCGGCTGCAGCTGCTGCTGGCGGCCGAATCGGCAGGCGCCCTGATCGCCACCGAGATGGAGCACGCCGGCGTGCCGTGGCGCGAGGACGTGCACCTGGCCATCCTTAAGGACCAACTGGGGGCACGCCCGCGGGAAGGCCAGCGGCCGGACAAGCTGGAGGAGCTCGCCGTCAGGCTCGGACAGGAGCTGGCCAATCCCACGTTCAACCCCGACTCCCAGCAGCAGCTCATCCGCGCCCTGCACCGGGCCGGCATCGAGGTCAAAACCACCAGCTCCTGGGAATTGAAGCAGCACACCCATCCGGCAATCGAGCCGCTGCTGCAATACCGCAAGCTCGCCCGCCTGTTCACTGCCAATGGCTGGGCGTGGTTGGACGCCTGGGTCCGGGACGGCCGCTTCCGGCCCGAGTACGTGGTGGGCGGCGTGGTCACCGGGCGATGGGCCTCGCGCGGCGGCGGGGCCCTGCAGATACCCGGCCAGATCCGGGACGCCGTCCGCCCTGACCCCGGCCACAAGCTCATCGTCGCGGACGCAGCGCAGCTGGAACCCCGGGTGCTGGCGGTGCTGGCGCAGGACGAGGCCCTGGCAGCGGCCGGCCGGGGCAAGGATCTCTACCAGGGCATTGCCGACGCCGGATTCGGCGGCGACCGTGCCAAGGCGAAGATCGCGATGCTCGGGGCCATGTACGGTGCGACCACCGGCGAGTCCGGCCGGCTGATGCCCCAGCTCACCCGGACGTATCCGCAGGCCATCGCGGTGGTCGAGCGCGCGGCCCGGGCCGGCGAGGCGGGGCAGGTGGTCAGCAGCTACCTGGGCCGCAGCTGCCCTCCGCCGTCGGAACGCTGGCTGGCCTCCCAACGCACCTCCACGGCCGAAGAGCAGCGCCGGGCCGATACCTTGGCCCGCAGCCGCGGCCGCTTCACCCGCAACTTCGTGGTGCAGTCCACGGCCGCTGAATGGGCGCTGTGCTGGCTGGCGGAATTACGACGGCGGCTGCGCGCCTTCGCGGCGGAAGGAACCTTCGTGGGGGACATGGTGTTCTTCCTTCACGACGAGGTCATGCTGCACGTCCGCGAGGACCGTGCCCAACTGGCCTGCCGGCTGGTGGAGGAATCCGCAGCTGCCGCCACCCGCCTGGTCTTCGGCGCCATCCCTGTGGCCTTCCCGGTCAGTGTGGCGGTGGTCGATTCCTACGCCGACGCCAAGTAAGGCAGCGTGCCTCCCCCAGCAGGCCACCGGACCATGACCGTCAGCCGGCCGCAGGCCACAGGGCGCGGACCATGACCGTCAGCCCGGCCGGAGGGGCGCCGGGCAGCCGTCTGCCGGTTACAGGGCGGGCGGGGCAGCCGTCAGCCGGCCGCAGGGCGCGGGGCGATCGGTGCCGGGATTTCGCGCGACCTGTCCCAGTCCAACGACCATCCCAGGTCGTCAAACAGGTGACTGAGCAGTATGGCGGTGAAGCCCCAGACCACCACTCCGTGGACCAGGAACGCGGGGCTGCGGAAAACCTGGCCGCCGCGGCGGAGCACCGACATCCGCCGGTTGGCAGGATCCAGCAGGTCGGCGACCGGCACACGGAAGACCTGCGCCGACTCGGCAAAGTCGACCACGTCGACCGGCGAGGGAGCGGCCCACCAGGCCAAGACCGGCGTCACCAAAAAGTTGCTGACCGACAGCGGGATGTCCGGCAGGACTCCCAGGACTTCGACGCCGGCCGCGTCCAGGCCTGTTTCCTCGACCGCTTCGCGGACCGCCGCGGCGGCGGGTCCGTCGTCGTCGGGGTCGATGCGGCCGCCCGGAAACGCCACCTGCCCGGGATGCGAGGAGAGGCCCGCGGCGCGTTCCACGAAGAGCAGGTCAAGATCATCCGGGACGGCCGAATCGTGGAAGTGGGCCGGTGCGTCGTCCAGGGCGCCGAAGAGCAGGAGCACCGCGGCCGGGCGCGCCGTCCCCTGGTCAAGCGCGACGTCGTACCAGCGCTCCCGTTCGCGGACGGAGAGCCGCTGGTCCATCGGCAGCTCCACCAGCCGCTGCAGGTCCTGCTTGGCGCTCATCGTCAGGCTCCCAGCGGAAAGCCCGCTGCGCGAAGCTCCCGCCTCGTCTCCCCGGCCATCATCCGGGCCAGCAGTTCTTCGCGTCCCGGCGCGAGTTCATACTTCAGCAGTTTCCGCGCCTTCTCCGGGTCCACCTCTCCCTCGCCGTAGGACGGGCACCATTGGGCGACGGGACAGGCGCCGCACGCCGGCTTCCGGGCGTGGCACACCCGGCGGCCGTGAAAAACAACACGGTGCGAGAGCATGGTCCAGTCCTTGGGCTCGAACAGCTCCGCAACATCAAATTCCACCTTGACCGCGTCGGTCGACTCGCTCCACCCGAAGCGGCGGGACAACCTGAGGAAATGCGTGTCCACGGTGATCCCCGGGATCCCAAACGCATTGCCCAGCACCACATTCGCCGTCTTTCGGCCGACGCCGGCGAGCTTGACCAGGTCGTCCAGGTTTCCCGGGACCTCGCCGTCGAATTCGTCGACGATCTGGTTGGCCATCTTCAGCAGGCTCTGGGCCTTGGCCCGGAAAAAGCCCGTGGGCTTGATCAGCTCCTGCAGTTCGGCCTCATCGGCTGCTGCGAGGGCGCGGGCGTCCGGGTAGCGCTGGAAGAGCACCGGAGTGGTCATGTTGACCCGAACGTCGGTGGTCTGCGCGGAGAGGATGGTCGCCACGAGCAGTTCGAAGGGGTTGGAGAAATCCAGTTCCGCCACCGCATACGGGTAGTGTTCGGCGAGCTCCTTGTTGATCCGCCGGGCGCGGCGTTTGCGCGCCAGCAGGGACTCCTCGGTCTTGCGCCGGCGGGTGGCCGGCGCCCGATCAGGCACGCTCAATGTTCGTCAGGTCCCTCAACACGCCCACCCGGCCGTCCGTGTGCTGCACCAGGAATTCGTCGCCGCGGTCCTGCAGCGCCAGGATCCACGACCCGGGCTCCACCGTGAACATGGCCTGGCCGGTGTTCTCGTCCAGCACCGGGCGGGTGCGCCCGACGGCGAACCAAAAGGCCTCGTATTCCCCTTCTGCTTCCTCGTCCTCGTAGTGTTCCCTGGTGGCGCTGATGGGAGCAGAAGCCGAGGCAGCGTCGGCGACGGCGCGAGCGGTGACCTTCTCCCCGACCGACGGCATGGCCGTGGTGGCTGCCGTCGTCGTCTGGTCGGCGGGTGTGGCGGCACTGGCTCCGGCCCCGGTCGGCTTGGCGGCTGCACCGCCGACGGCCGCACCGGCGGCCGGTTCGGCGGCTGCACCACCGACCGGCCCGCCGGCGGGAACGGCCGACTCGTCCTGCCGTTCGGCTGCGCCATGCTCGCCTGTGCCGCCGGCAAGATCCGCGGTTCCGGTGCGGCCCGTTGTGGCAGGCTCCCGGGATTGCCGGCCGCCGGCGGACGCGGCAGACCCGCCCACCACCGTTCCGGCGGAGTAGCCGACGTCCGTGGCCACGCCGCTCGCCGAGGACGCGGCGGCGCGCGCCGTTGCGGATCCGCTCGCATCGGCGGTCACGGGGATGCCGACGGCCTCACCGTCTGCCGCCCCCGGCGACAGGGAATCTTCCGGTTCAAGGTCCTCGGCCCGCTGCGTGCTGATCGGGCTGGCGTCGGTGTCCCGTCCCGACGCGATCGTCGCGGTGCCGGTGCCGGTTCCGTGTTCCGGCGAGTTCATGGCGTGGGCGGCCGCGGCGGCGCCTGCCACTCCGGCCGCTCCCTTACCCGAGGGTGCAGCGAACTGCCCGGTGGAAGGTTGTTGCGCTCCGGCGTAGTGTGCGGCGGACGGAGCAGGTGCTGCGGAACCGGCGGGGACCCCTGCGCCGCGCGCTTCCGCCGCATCGTCAATCCGGACGGCACCTGCCCTGGCCGTTCCCTGGCGGGCGGCTCCGCTGTGGCCGGCCGGTTGTCCGACCCCCGTCTGGTTCGCGCCGGGCTGGTTCGCGCCGGGCTGCCCGGTGGCGGGCTTGGGTTGCTTCGGCCGGGGTGCAGCCGGAACAGCGTCGCGCGCCACGGGGTGGGCGACGGCCTCGGGACGGCCGGCGAAATCGACGGCAAGCTGCGGAATCCAGCGCGCGCAAACGGTTCCCGCAAAGAGCACCACCGCGCCGATGAATCCGATGACTCCGCTAACGCTGAAGACGGTAACGATCGTCAGGAAGTAGAACGCCAGCGCCAGCGAAGCGACCACCGAGGCGAATTGGTCGACCGACAAAGAGCCCACCCGCAGCGGCGTCTGCGGGGCCAGCCGCCGCACGACAAACAGGACCAAGACCACCGCCGGAAGCAGGATGCCCAGCCCCAGTTGGAACAGGCCGCCCGAATTCCATAGGTTCACGCCGATGCCCTGGAGAACTTGCAGGGGCATCACCGACGAGAGGAAAAGCAGGACGATGCCGGCGCCCACCACCATGTCTCGCACGGTGAACGGGCCGGCCACCGCAGTTCCTGCCGTGCCGTGGGTCTGGGAGCTCTGGGACATCTTCGATCCTCCGGTCGTTTACGGTTGCAGCGCGGGCCGGGCCCGCCGTGGGTCGTTGCGGGTTGCACCGCGGGCTTGGGCCGCCGCGCAACCTTCTGGCGCTGGTCTCAGCGTAGTCAAGGAACCCACCCTTCACTAGCCGGATTCCCGCGGGCGACGGCGCCACCGGGTGCCGTTCACCGCAGATTCACCTCCATTTACATCGTGCAGTGTGACGCTCAACACCGCCGACGGCGCACAAAGGATTAGGCTGGCAAGCAGCAGGTGCGCCCGGCTGACAAGCCGGGGGCACGCCAATGACCCAGCACGACGAAGGGGCCCCCACATGTCTGAAGCCAACGGAACGCAGTCGACCGCCGCCACCGGCGACGCCCTGGAAAACCTGCTCCACGAGAAGCGTAGATTTGCGCCCAGCGCTGAATTCGCCGCCGCAGCCGTAGCCAAACAGGACGTTTACGCGGACGCAGTGGCGGACCGCCCGGCTTTTTGGGCCAAGCAGGCCCGCGAGGTCCTCTCGTGGGACACGGACTTCACCCGGGCGCTGGACTGGTCGGACGCCCCGTTTGCCAAGTGGTTCGTCGGCGGCGAGCTGAACGCGGCCTACAACGCGCTGGACCGGCATGTGGAGAACGGGCTGGGCGACCGGGTGGCGATCCACTTCGAAGGCGAGCCCGGCGACACCCGCACGTACACCTACGCCCAGTTGACCGAGGAAGTGAAGAAGGCCGCCAACGCCTTCGAATCCCTCGGCGTGGCCAAGGGCGACCGGGTCGCCGTCTACCTGCCGATGATCCCGGAGGCCGTGATCACCATGCTGGCCTGCGCCCGGATCGGGGCGGTGCACTCGGTGGTGTTCGGCGGCTTCTCCGCCGACGCGCTGCGCTCCCGCGTCGACGACGCCGAGGCCAAACTGGTGGTCACCGCCGACGGCACTTGGCGCCGCGGCAAGCCGTCGCCGCTGAAGCCCGCCGTGGACGAGGCCCTCACCACCCCCGGCCACACGGTGACCAACGTGGTGGTGGTCAAGCGCAACGGCGAGCCGGTGGACTGGCACGAGGGTCGCGATGTGTGGTGGGCGGACACGGTGGAGACCGCCTCGGCCGAGCACACGGCGGTGCCGCACGATGCCGAGCACCCGCTGTTCATCCTCTACACCTCCGGCACGACCGGGAAGCCCAAGGGCATCCTGCACACCACCGGCGGCTACCTGACGCAGTGCGCCTACACGCACAAGGTGGTGTTCGACCTGAAGCCGGAGACGGACGTGTTCTGGTGCACCGCGGACATCGGCTGGGTCACCGGCCACTCCTACGTCACCTACGCCCCGCTGATCAACGGCGCCACCCAGGTGATGTACGAGGGCACCCCCGATTCCCCGCACCAGGGCCGCTGGTGGGAGATCGTGGAAAAGTACAAGGTCTCCATCCTCTACACCGCCCCGACGGCGATCCGCACCATGATGAAGTGGGGCGAGGAGATCCCGGCCAAATACGACCTGTCCTCCATCCGGGTGCTCGGTTCGGTCGGCGAACCCATCAACCCGGAGGCCTGGATGTGGTACCGCCGGGTCATCGGCGGCGACAAGGCACCGATCGTGGACACTTGGTGGCAGACCGAAACCGGTGCGCACATGATCGCCCCGCTGCCCGGAATCACCGCCGCCAAGCCCGGTTCCGCGCAGGTGGCGATCCCCGGCATCGCCGTCGACGTCGTGGACGAACTTGGCGACTCCGTCCCGGACGGCCACGGCGGCTACCTGGTGATCCGCGAGCCCTGGCCGGCCATGCTGCGCGGCATCTGGGGCGACCCGGAACGGTTCAAGGAAACCTACTGGTCCCGCTTCGAGAACATGTACTTCGCCGGCGACGGCGCCAAGAAGGACGAGGACGGCGACATCTGGCTGCTCGGCCGGGTCGACGACGTCATGAACGTCTCCGGCCACCGCCTCTCCACCACCGAAATCGAGTCGGCGCTGGTCTCCCATCCCGCCGTCGCCGAGGCCGCCGTCGTCGGCGCCAAGGACGAAACAACCGGCGAGGCTGTCGTGGCGTTCGTCATCCTGAGAGGAGGCGCGGCGGAAGACCCGGACATCGTCGCCACGCTCCGCGCCCACGTCGGCAAGGAAATCGGACCCATCGCCAAGCCGCGCACCATCCTGGTGGTGCCGGAACTTCCCAAGACCCGCTCCGGCAAGATCATGCGCCGCCTGCTCAAGGACGTGGCCGAAGGACGCGAGGTCGGCGACGCCACCACCCTGGCGGACAACACCGTCATGCAGCAGATCGCGACCTCGCTGAAGGCCTGACGCCCGGACAGTCGGCTGAATGCCGTGGCCCTCCCGCCCCCTGGCGGCGGGCGGGCCACGGCATCACACCGCGAGGCCAGGACGCCCCGCTGGAACAGGTCAGCTCCCCCGAGACGCGATTGAGGCATAGTAAAAGGCATGACTGCAGATATCCCCGGCACCCGCCGCGTCCTGATCCTCAACGGCCCCAACCTGAACCTGCTGGGCACGCGGGAACCGGACGTCTACGGCACCGCCACGCTGGCCGACGTCGAGCGGCTCGCCACCGACGCCGCGGCCGCCCGCGGCTGGACCGCCGAGTGCGTGCAGTCCAATCATGAAGGGGAGCTGATCGACGCGGTCCACGCCGCCCGCGGCACGGCCGATGCGATCGTCATCAATCCCGGCGGCTACAGCCACACGTCGGTGGCACTGCGCGACGCCCTCTCCGGCGTGGCCCTCCCGGTGGTCGAAGTGCACATCAGCAACATCCACCGGCGTGAAGAGTTCCGCCACCACTCCTACATCTCCGGCATCGCGGACGCCGTCATCGCCGGCGCGGGCATCACCGGCTACCGGCTGGCGGTCGAATACCTCGCCGAGGCCCTGTAGCGGAACGGCCGCGGCGACGATGGGTGGGCAGCGAGGGGACACCGCCGGCTGGTACCGGAACTTCGGGGTGCACGAGGCCGCCGGCCAGTCCCCGGTTTACGTCGAATGGGCTTTGGGCATCAGCGACGATCCCGAGGTCCTGGCGCTGATCGACGCCCTGCCCGCGTCGAAGCGCCAGCCCAACCTGATCCTGGCGGCCGCGCGCTCCCTTGGTGCCGGCGCGACGGAGTACGCGGCCTTCCGAGACTTCCTGCTGTCGCGGTGGGACGCGGTCCGGGAGGTGGCTCTGGCCCGCACCACGCAGACCAATGAACCCGGCCGCTGCGCCGTGTTCCTGCCGCCCCTGGCGGCCATCGCCGCCTCCGAAGCCAAGCCGCTGGCGCTGATCGAGGTGGGCGCCTCGGCGGGGCTGTTGCTCTACCCCGACCTGTACCGCTACCAGTACGACGCCGGTGCGGTCCTCGCGCCGCGGTCCTCGCCTGCCGCCCGGGCCGGAGCGGATGCCTCGTCCGCCGGCGCGGAAACGTCGTCCTCCCGGGCCGGCGCGGAAACGGCGTCCTCCAGGGCCGGGGCGCAAGCCGCGTCCGCCGGCGGTGAAGCGCAGCCTCCGCTGCTGGAATGCTCCACCTCCGGCCGGCCGCCGCTGCCCGAGTCGTTGCCCGAAGTCGGCTGGCGCGCCGGAATCGACCTGAATCCGCTGGACATTAACGATGCCGACGACGTCGCCTGGCTCGAGGCCCTGATCTGGCCGGGGCAGGAGTTCCGCGTCCGTCGGCTGCACCAGGCCATCGAGGTTGCCCGCCGCACACCGGCCCGGCTGGTGGCCGGCGACCTGACCGAGCAGCTGCCGGCACTGGTGGCCCGGGCGCCCGGGGATGCCGCCGTCGTCGTCTTCCATTCGGCAGTGCTGGCCTACCTGCCCGAGCCGGACCGTCGGCGGTTCCGCACCCTGGTGGAGGGGCTCATCCGTGAGCGGGGCGTGCACTGGCTCGCGCACGAAGGTCCCGGCGTGATGCCGCTGCCGGATGGTGACTCCGGCATTCCCGGCTTGGACGACCGGACCCGCCGGGGCCGCTTCCTGCTCTCGCACAACGGGCGGCCCGTGGCGGTCAGCGGCCCGCACGGCCAGTTTCTGGACTGGCTACCGCAGGAGAGCCGCTAGCGGGTCACGCATTGGCCGGCGGAGATCGTCTCCTGATAACCGAGGGCTGCGTCGACGACCGGCTGGACCTCCGCCAGGGTCAGGGCGTAGCCCACCGGCACGTCCTCCGTGGACTTGGCGAAGACCACGCCGGCCACGTTTCCGTCCGCATCAAGCAAAGGTCCGCCGGAATTGCCCTGCTGCACGTTCGCCGCCAGTGTGTAGACCTCGAGCGATGACGGGTCCGCACCGTAAATGTTCTGCACCAGCACCTGCGAACGGCCCTGCACGGTGGCCGGCTTGCTCTGGAAGGGACCGCCGGCCGGGTAGCCCTGGAACGCCGCCAGGTCGCCTTCAGACAGTTCGCCCGCCAGCGGCAGCGGCCGCACGTCCAACCCGTCCACGGCCAGGACGGCCAGGTCGCGCACCGGGTCGAAGAACACGACCCGTCCGGGCAGCACCCGGCCGTCGGGGATCTCCACCACCGGTTCGTTGACGCCGGCCACCACGTGGGCGTTGGTCAGCACGCGGTCCGGGGCCACCGCAAAGCCGGACCCGGTCTGGTTCTGCCCGCATTGGAAGGCCGTCCCCGCGATCCGCAGCACGGAGGCCGCCGCCTCGTTCAGGGCCGCGGTATCGGTGCTGGCATCGGGAACCGGCGCCGACTCCTGCGGCACCTGCGGGTCGAGGACCAGCGGGATGCCGTCCGCAACAACGATCGAGCGCACCTGCGCCGCCCACGCCTTCACCGGATCCGGGGTGAGGTTTTCGATCGACGCGATCACCTTGGACGCGGCTATCTGCTGCGAGATGAACGGCACGCCCATGGTGCCCAGGCTGAACGCCAGCATGGAGATCACCAGCGCGGTCACGGCGAGATTCATCAAGCCGCCCAGCAGCCGGTCCAGCGGCCGCAGCGGCGGGAAGTCCATCCGGCGCCGGATGGCCGCGCCGATACCCGTTCCCAGGGCGTGCCCGAGCACCACGAGCAACATGGCCACGGCAATGGCTGCGGTCAGCCGCCAGGCGCTGTCGGGGACCCATTCACTGACCAGGGGGATGGCGAAGAAGGCTGCCACCGCTCCCAGGGCGATGCCGGCAATGCCGCCGAGGGTGAGCAGGAACCCCTTGCGCAGACCTGAGACCAGGTACGCCAAGAGGATCAGCAGCAGGACAACGTCCAGGATGGTCAGGCCGAAAATCACTCATTCTCCGTTGCGGTGGGATGTGCATCAGTCTAGGCGGTCCGCCCGCGGGAATTATTAACCGCCGTTACGGGTTGTCACCTCCGGCAGCCCGTGCCGGTGCTCGATGCCGCGCTTTCCTCCTCTGGGAGCGAAAAGCCTTGTGGAAGATGTCACACGGGCTTTACATACGGCAAAATGGAGAACAGTGCCCCCACGGGAGAGCAGCTTGAACCCCAGCCGAACAGTACTAACTTGGAGAATTCATGGACGTAGAGATCCTTCGCCGCGCACCTCTTTTTGCCACTCTTGACGACGACGTTTTCGCCGCGCTGACCGACGAGCTGACCGAGGTCGACTTGTCCCGCGGCGCATCGGTGTTCCGCGAAGGTGACCAGGGCGACCAGCTCTACTTCATCGTCTCCGGCAAGATCAAGCTGGGCCGCACCGCTGCCGACGGCCGCGAGAACCTGGTGGCCATCCTCGGCCCGGGCGAACTCTTCGGTGAGATGGCCCTCTTCGACCCGAGCCCGCGCAGCACCTCCGCGACCGCCGTCTCCGAGACCCGCCTCGCCGGGCTCAAGAACGAGAACCTGCGCGGCCTGCTGGAGACCCGCCCCGAGGTGTCGGCGCAGCTGCTGCAGGCTTTGGCCCGCCGCCTCCGCCGCACCAATGACTCGCTGGCCGACCTGGTCTTCTCCGACGTTCCCGGCCGCGTAGCCAAGGCCCTGCTGGACCTTGCCGACCGCTTCGGCCGCCCCGCCACGGACGGCATCCTGGTGGCACACGAACTGACGCAGGAAGAGCTGGCCCAGCTGGTCGGCGCCTCCCGCGAAACCGTCAACAAGGCGCTGGCCGAGTTCGTTCAGCGCGGCTGGCTGCGCCTGGAAGCGCGCGCGGTAGTCATCCTGGACATCCAGCGGCTGCGCCAGCGTTCGCGCTGATCTTCGCCACATAAGTACGACGGCGGGGGCTCACCGATGGTGGGCCCCCGCCGTCGTGGTGGCTTGAAATGGTGGGTGCCGTCGGCCGTCCGGCGCGGGCCGTCGGGGCTGGGGTCCCTGTTGGCGGAGCGGCTCAGCGTCCCCGCGGGGCGGCACCGCCTTCGGTGGCCGCGTTGGCCGCGACCTGCAGCATGGGCACGCCGTCAACCTGGATCAGTTCCGGGTGGTAGAGCCGCTGCGGGCGCTTGTGCGAGAGGTAGGCGATGCAGCCGCGGGCGCCGGCGATCTTCTCCACGATGATTTCCACCGCGGGCGAGGTCACCTCGCTGAACGTCAACCCGCGGGTGTCGGGCTGGTCAACCAGATCGCCCAGTGTCGTGGTCGTCCTCCCCGCCACGAGCTCCTGCGCCGGCAGCCAGGAGGCCCACACGCCCTTGCTTTCCAGCAGGGACGGCCGTTGATTGGCCGGCTGGGCCGCAGCGAAGTAGCGCGTGTCGAAGCGGCGATGGGCAAAATCGGGGCTGAGCCAGTGGGCCACGGCTTTGAGCAAGTCGGTACGGACGCCGAGTCCGCGCTTGCCGAGCGCTTCGCCGAAGGACACCTCCTGGGCGGCGACGGCCTCGCGGGTCCGCATCCAGTCGGCGCCGGAGGTGGACTCCGGCAGGGTGGATTCATCCGGACCGGCCAGCAACACGCCGGTTTCCTCGAACAGCTCGCGGATGGCCCCCACGACGTGGGCGTGGGCCAGGCGGTGGTCGTCCAGCCCGAGCATCTCGGCCCATTTGTTCGGCGAGGGGCCGTACCAGGTCACCGGGTCGCCGTCGCTCTCCTCCACGCTGCCGCCGGGAAAGGCCACCGTGCCCAGCGGAGAGGAGCCCGACCGGTAGCCGAGGAACGTTTCCGTGCCGGCCGCGCCGTCCCGAACGAGGACGACCGAGGAGGCCATCCGGGGCTTGCGCGGCGTACGTTCCCCGTGGTGGAACCAGCTGTGGGCCGCGCCCAGCTGGTCCGGTACCACGGGGAAGAGCCGCTGCTCCTCGCGCAGCGGACTAGCTGAATTCGGCAATCAGTTCTACCTCGACCGGCGAATCCAGCGGCAGCACGGCCACGCCGACGGCGGACCGGGCATGCGCGCCGGCCTCGCCGAGGACCTGCCCCAGCAGCTCGGAGGCGCCGTTGATCACGCCCGGCTGGCCGGTGAATGCCGGATCGGAGGCCACGAAACCGACGACCTTGACCACCCGGGTGATCCGGTCCAGGTCACCGATGACGCTCTTGACCGCTGCCAGGGCATTCACGGCGGCCGTCGCGGCGAGGTTTTTCGCCTCGTCGGCACTGACCAGGCCGGCACCGTCGCCCACCTTGCCGGCGGCCGGAAGTTCGCCGTTGACGAACGGCAGTTGCCCGGAGGTGTACACATAATTCCCGGAGACGACCGCCGGGACGTAGGCGGCCACCGGAGCTGCCACGTCCGGCAGGGACAGTCCCAAGCCGGCCAGCCGCTCTTCGACGGTGGACTTCCGGGCTTCAGTGGTTTCCGTCATGGCTACTGCTTCTCCCGCTTCAAATAGGCGACCGGATTGGTTCCGTTCGGGCCGGGGAACACCTGGACGAGCTCCCAGCCGTCCTCCCCCCACTGGTCAAGAATCTGCTTGGTCGCGTGGATAATGAGCGGAATTGTCGCGTATTCCCATTTGGTCATAACTCAAAGGGTAGCGCTTGCTTGTAAACTGAACCCCATGGCCGCTCGCAAATCCCCCTTCTTCGACACTGCGACCACCCTAGGCAAAGTTGTTGGCTTCCTGGGTATCAGTGCGCTCTGCGGCGTGCTCGCAGCCGGTCTGCTGGTTCCGGCCGCAGCCGTGGCCGGTGTCGGGGCAACCTCATCGATCGAATACTTCGACCAATTGCCGGACGAACTGCAGACGCAGCCGCTGTCCCAGCCGTCGCGGATCCTCTCCGCCGACGGCAAGCTGATTGCCACGTTCTACGCCGAAAACCGCGTCCCGGTGACCCTGGACAAGGTCTCCCAGCACATGCAGGACGCCATCATCTCCATCGAGGACGTTCGTTTCTACGAACATAACGGTGTGGACCCCCAAGGCATCATGCGCGCCGCGGTGACGAACATGGCCGGCGGGGACCTGCAGGGCGCGTCGACGCTGACCATGCAGTATGTGAACAACGTGCTGATCGACGCCGGCGCTTCCGCGGGCAAGGGGGCCGAAGAGCTGACCATCAGCGGCACCAAGGACATCGGCGACAAGCTGCGCGAGGCGAAGCTGGCCATCGCCGTCGAAAAGGAATTCAGCAAGGAAGAGATCCTGCAGGGCTACCTGAACATCGTGTTGTTCAGCGGCCAGGTGTACGGCATTGAAGCCGCTGCGAAGACCTTTTTCGGCGTTCCGGCCGCCAAGCTGAACATCCAGCAGTCGGCCATGCTGGCCGGCATGGTGCAGTCGCCCAACTACTTCAATCCGGTGAACAACCCGGAAGCCACGGTGGAACGCCGCAATACGGTGCTGGCGGCCATGCGTAACGCGGGAAAGATTACCCAGGCGGAGTACGACGAAGCCGTTGCCAGCGATCTGGGCTTGAATCTCAAGCCGGTACGTTCCGGCTGTGTCGCGGCAAACTTCGCCGACTACTTCTGCAGCTACGTGCAGCACGCCATCATGCAGTCCGACGCGTTCGGTGCGGACTCCACCGAACGGGCGAAGCTTTTGGCCCGCGGCGGCCTCACCATCAAGACGACGCTCGACTCCCGCCTCCAGAAGGAAGGCCAGAAGCAGATCGAGCAGGAAGTCCCGGTGGGCGACGAGTCCGGCGTCGGCTCGTCCATGGTCTCGATTGAACCGGGCACCGGCAACATCCTGATGATGGCCCAGAACACCAACTACAGCCCCGAAGACGGCGCGGCCAATACGGAGCTGAACTACAACGTCGACGCCGATATGGGCGGCGGCAACGGCTGGCAGCCTGGCTCCACGATGAAGCCCTACACCATGGTCGCCTGGCTCGAAGCGGGCAAGGCGCTCAACGCGTCGGTCGACGCGCGCCGGACGGAGTACCCGGCGCAGTACAACTGGAACGCGAGCTGCCTGCCCCCGGACGCGTGGTTCAGTGAGTGGGACTTCCAGAATGCGCTGCCAGGTTTCGAGCGGACCATGACCGCCAGCCAGGGCCTGACGTGGTCGATCAACTCCGCTACCGCAGCCATGGCCGCGCAGCTGGACCTCTGCGACATCCGGGATGCGGCAACGCGCCTCGGCGTCCGGACGGCGACGGACAAGGAACCGATCAGCATTGAGCACCCGTCCTTCATCATCGGCACGACCAACGTGTCCCCGATGACGATGGCGGCTTCGTTCGCGGCGTTCGCCAGCGGCGGCGTGTACTGCAAGCCGATCGCGCTGACCTCCGTGACGGACGCCCAGGGCAACAAGTACGAGGTGCCGAAGAAGTCCTGCGAACGGGCGATCTCGGAGGAAGTAGCTGCTGCCGTCAGCGTCCCGCTGGAGAACCTGGTCAACCTGCAGCTGGGAGGAATCCATCCGATTGGTGTTCCCGCCGCTGTCAAGACCGGCACGACCGACAAGTCTGAGTACACCTGGACGGTGGGTTACACTAAGGGCATCTCCACTGCTTCCTGGGTGGGCAACCCTCATGCCTACAAATCGATCAACAACATCCCCATCAACGGCGTGACGCGCGACTACGTGGACGGTGCGACCATTGCCGGCGGGCAGTGGACCGATTACATGGAGAAGGTCGCCGGCCTGTACAAGACGGGCGAGTTCGGCTCCGCGCCGAGCAGCATGATGTATCCGCCCCGACCGGTCCAGACCCCGGCACCCGCCGAGTCGAACAACAACTCGAATTCCAGCAACAGCAGCGACGACGGGGATTCGGGCGGCGGCTCCGGTGACTCCGGCGGTTCCGGTGACTCCGGCGATTCCGGCAACGGAAACGGCGGAGGCAACGGCAACGGCGGGGGTAACGGAAACGGCGGAGGCAACGGCGGAGGAGGCAACGACTAACCGTGGACACTGACTTGTTGCGGGCACGGCTCCGGACCGCAGGCACGCTGGCCCTGGGGGCCACGGCTGCGGGCGGGGCCGCGCTCGTCTACGGCTCCGTTATCGAGCGGAACCTCTTCAAGGTCCGCGAAGAAACGCTGCCCATCCTGCCCGCCGGACGAGGCCCTCTGAGGATCCTGCACCTGTCCGACATCCACATGACTCCCGGGCAGACGCTGAAGCAGAGGTGGCTGCGGCAGCTGGCGTCGCTGGAACCGGACCTGGTGGTCAACACCGGCGATAACCTCAGCCATCATCAGGCGGTGCAGCCCCTGCTGGACTCGCTGGCACCGCTCATGGATGTTCCGGGCGTGTTCGTCCCGGGCTCCAACGATTACTACTCCCCGGTGATGAAGAACCCGTTCTCCTACCTCACCGGCCCCTCCACTCAGCCCAAGGACTACGCGGAGCGTGAACTGCCCTGGCGGGAGATGCATGCGGCTTTCGGCACCGCGGGCTGGATCGACTTGACCAACCGGCACCAGTCGGTGGTGGTGGACCGGGTGCGGCTGGACTTCACGGGGGTTGACGATCCGCACCTGCAGCGCGACCAATATTCGGGTTTCCCCAACGGTTCGACATCCGCCGATGAGGCCGCATTTCTGCGGATCGCGGTTGCCCACGCTCCGTACCAGCGGGTGCTGGACCGGTTCACTGCCGACGACGCCGACCTGATGCTGGCCGGGCATACCCATGGTGGCCAGGTCCGCTTACCCGGCTACGGGGCCTTGACCAGCAACTGCGATCTGCCCACGTGGCGCGCCCGGGGGCTGACGTACTGGGAGCACGAGGGGCGTAGCGTCCCGTTGAACGTGTCGGCCGGGTTGGGAACGTCGCGTCTGGCTCCGGTGCGCTTCGCCTGCCGCCCGGAGGCTGTGCTGCTGACACTGACACCGGCTAATCCGGCCGGCGAAGTCCCTGCCGAAGGCCGCCCCACCGGGCCCGGCCCCGGGCTCAGCTGAGCACAGAAGCACGCTGTGCGGCTGGTCTCACACCAGCTCTGACCTTCTTCTCTGCAGCCCACTAATGCATCGTTAAATGCGCCCCGTGTGCCCGCCCGCTAAGACTTCCTCAGCAGCGCCCTGCGCGCCCGCCCGCTGAGACTTCCTCAGATGTGCCCTGTGCGCCCGCCCGCGCCGAATCGCTAGGTCAGGCTAGGAGTGGTTGGGGTGGGACGTGGGTGTGCCAGTAGGAGTTGCGCAGCGGTTTGCGGCGCGGGTCGATGTAGTCCGGCGGGGTGAACCAGGGGATGCCGTCGACGACGTTGATGTCCCAGTTGCCTTGCTCGATCAGGTCGTGGTGGAGCAGGCAGAGGCACACCCCGTTGTTGACGTCGGTGCGGCCGCCGGCCCACCACGGGATGATGTGATGGGCTTCGGTCCAGAACGCGGGCATGCTGCACCCGGGGAAGGCGCAGCCCTTGTCCCGGGCGACCAGGGCCCGGCGGATGGCGCGGTTGAAGAACCGTTGGGACCGGCCCAGGTCCAGGATCTCGCCCTCGGATCCCAGGACCGCCGGGATGATCTCGGCGTCGCAGGCCATCCGGCGGACCGTGGTGGCCGAGACCGGGCCGGTGAAGACCGCGCTGCCGCCGCCGGAGAGCAGCCCGGCCAGCTGCTCGTACCCGGTGGTGACGATCACTTGGGTGCGGTGCCCGCCCGAGTCCGGAAGCCTGGCGGTGTTCAGCGCGATCCGGCACGCCCCGACCAGGCCCGCGAGCAGCTTCTGCGCCCGGGTGGCGTCATCCATCGCCTCCACCACGGCCGAATCCACTGCCCCGCGGCCATCAGCCCGTGCAGACGCAGCATCTTCTGCCGCGGTCATTTCAGGGCCGGCAGCGTCAGTGCCTGCATCGGTGTTTCCCCCGGTGCCGGCGCCGGCGGATCCTGCCGTGTCACCTTCTGTTCCGCCGTTGGCGGCGGCTTCGATGGCGTCGGGGCGGATCCTTGGGTTCGCGGCGCTGTTCATCACGGTGGCGAGGGCTTCGTACTGGGCGTCGGTGGTGTTGATGACGAACTGGTGCAGCCCGCGGCGCCGGCCGCGGTAGAACATGCCCTGCCGGGCCCGCAGTTCCTCCTCGGACGGTTCGGCACCGTCCTGGTCGACGACGGTTTCCCACGCTCTGGCCACCATCACCAGGGTGTCCGCATCGGCGTCCACGGCCTGCCGGACCAGCGACGCTTCCATCGCCTGCAACGCCTCCGGGCTACCGGCGTGGCGGGCCCGGTCCAGGGAATCGACCACCAGGGCCGCGGACTGGCCGCTGACCTCACCGCCGGCCATGGCCTCGGCCAAGACCGGCAGCGCCGGCGCACCCGGTTCCCCGTTCAACCGCACCGGCGCGGTGATCGCCTTGCCGACCCGCAGCCGGCGCCGCGCCTCGACAATCCCGATTCCCAGCCGGGAGCGCAGATACTCCGCCGTGTTCGCGAACTCCGTCTTGCGGCGGCGCCGCACCCGCTTGGACCCGGACCCCTCCGGGGCCGCTGCGTCCACGCCGCCGGTGCTGATCGCCGCCGCCGGGTCCGCCCACTCCCCCGCCCCCGCGGTGCCCGACGCGGCGGCACCGGGCTCTGCGCCGGCCCCGGCGCTTGCTCCGAGTCCTGACACCGTTGCATGTTCCCCGTTGGCGGCGATGTCCGCCCGCTCCACCGCGTGGGCGCCGACGGCCTGCAGGAACTCCACGAGCTTCGAAGCACCCTCGACCGCCGCCACCGTGTTGGCCAGGTCCCGGGTAGACAGGGACGACAACTCAACGGGGAAGCGGTCGGCGACATCCTGCAGCAGGACACACGCCTGGTCCAGAGATGCTTCCATCTCCCCGGTGCGTTCCAACGGTGCAAGAGCCATACCACGATTTTATTCGTACACAGATTCGATAGCCATCAAAAGGGCCCAGTGTGTAGGAGTAGTGCCCGAGGGCCGCGGTCCAAGCCGAAGCACAATGCTGGGGGAAGCACGGCGCCAAGCCGAAGGACGGCGCCGCGATGCTACGTCGAAGCGGTCGTCTCCGCGTGCGCCTCGCGCCATTTGGACCAGCCGTACAGACTCAAAATTCCCAGCAGGACGGTGAACACGATGGCGTCAAGTGCAAAGAGGACCTGCGGGTTTGCGTTCGCTGCCAGTCTGGTCAGCCCCATCAGCGAGAGGGCGACGCCGATCCACCACGCTTCGATAACGCCGCGCGCGAGACCGAGGTACAGCAGCGGAGTCAGGAGGCTAACGACCGCCGCTTCAACAATCGCCCATGGGTCCGCCATGTGCATCAGCATCATGGGCAGCACGTCGATGCCGAAGAACAGCAGGACGAGCACGATCAGCCCGGCCGCGGCCAGCCAGTCGGACCGCTCTACCGGGTGGACCGGAACCCCGCCGGTCGCCCGCTGTCGGCGCGACCGCCGGCCCCATCGCCACCGCCACCATCCGTAGGCGGCCACCGCAGGCAACATCAGGACGGCCAGGCTAAATGCGCCAGCCACGCCCATCAACACCATGGACAGGACCGGTTCCGCCAGCAGCACCAGCCAGCCGGCCGGTTTCCGCAGCACCAAGAGCAGGACGCCGGCCACCCGCAGCAGCGGAAAGAGCATTGACATCCACAGGAACACCCCGAAGCCGTTCGCGACGTCCGTCAGATCCATGCCCGCCCCCGTTGGTGAATGGTTCCGCACAGCCTAGCAAGCATCGGTTTCCCAACGCGTCGGCTCGGCCCGGGCCAACAGTGACCAGCACCTCAATGCGGTCGCTAGGATAGTTGCTGCAGTACACGAAGCCCTCCGAACCACTGCAACGAATCGACCACATGACTGAGTTATCCCTTTGGCGCTCGATCGCCCGGCTCAAACACTATGTCCGGCCCATCCTCCCCCGGCTGATCCTGGGATTCTTCAGCGCCCTCGGCGCCAGCCTGGTGGCACTGGCCATTCCCCAGGTCTTGCGCGGCCTGGTGGACACCATCCATACCGGCGGCCGCCCCTCGGAAGTTTGGGGCCCCGCCGTCGTCATTGCGGTGCTGGGCGTGGCCGAGGCAGGCCTGGTGTACTTGCGGCGCGTGTTCGTGATCGCGCCCGCCACGGACGTGGAGATGGGCATGCGCACCAGCTTCTACCGGCACGTGCAGCATCTGCCGGCCGCCTTCCATGACCGCTGGGGCTCGGGCCAGCTGCTTTCCCGCTCCATGGCGGACCTGGGCCTGATCCGGCGTTGGCTGGCGTTCGGCTCCCTCATGCTGGTGGTCTCCTTCGTGACGGTGGTCGCGGGGCTGGCGCTGATGTTCGCGCTGAACCAGTTGCTGGGACTGATCTTCCTGGCCGCCGCCGTGCCCCTCGTCTGGCAGGGGTTCCGCTTCCGTACCGCGTTCGGCGCTTCCTCCCGGCTGAGCCAGGACCAGGCGGGCGACCTCGCCACCACCGTGGAGGAATCGGTGCACGGGATCCGGGTGCTCAAGGCCTTCGGCCGCGGCAAGTACGCGCTGGAGAACTTCCACGGCCAGGCCGAAGAACTGCGTCAGACCGAACTGGCCAAGGCCCGCACGCTGTCCAAGTTCCTCGCTACCGTCGTGTCACTGCCCGATCTGGTGCTGGGCGCCGCGTTGGTCATCGGCATCATGCAGGTCTCCGGCGGGCACATGACCGTGGGCGACCTGGTCGCCTTCTTTGCCACCGCCGCCGTGGTGGCCGGTCCGGTGGAAGCGATCGGTTCCCTGATGGGCATGACGCTGACGGCGAAGACCGCCCTGGACCGGCACTTCGACGTGATGGATACGAAGAACACCATCATCGACCCGGACGTTCCCGCACCGGCCGGCCCCGTGCGCGGGGAACTGCGCCTGTCCAACGTAGTCTTCCGCTATCCCGACGCCGCCGCGGACGCGGCCCCGGTTCTCGACGGCGTGGACCTGCACGTGCGCGCGGGTGAAACCCTGGCGCTGGTAGGGGTCACCGGCTCGGGCAAGAGCACCCTGCTGCAGCTGATTCCCCGGCTGTACGACGTCACCTCCGGCGCCGTGTTACTGGACGGTACGGATATCCGTCATCTCCCGCTGGCCGAGCTGCGCGCCCGCGTGTCGGTGGCCTTCGAGGACTCCACGCTGTTCTCCACCTCGGTCCGCGACAACGTGCTGCTCGGTGCCCGCCCGGGCCGCGAAGATCCCGAAATCCTCCTCTCGCGGGCGCTCGAGGTGGCGCAGGCCGGGTTCGCCTATGACCTGCCGCAGGGCGTGGACACGCGGATCGGCGAGGAAGGACTGAGCCTGTCCGGCGGGCAGCGGCAGCGGATCGCCCTGGCCAGGGCCATCGCCGCGCAACCGGCCGTGCTGGTGCTGGACGACCCGCTCTCGGCCCTGGACGTGCGGACCGAAGAAGCGGTGACGCAGCGGCTGCGGGAAGAACTGCGCGGCACCACCACCGTGATCGTGGCCCACCGGCCCTCCACCGTGGCGCTGGCCGACAGGGTGGCGTTGCTGCAGGACGGCCAAATTACGGCGGTCGGCAGCCACTCGGAGCTGCTGCGCAGCAGCACACACTACCGGTACGTGATCGCCTCGCTGGTGGCCGAGCCCACGGTTGAAGACGTCCTGGACGCAAAGGAAGCCCGATGAGTTCCATGACCGGGGTCGCCGGCGAAGACAACATCAACCTGGACCAAACCGACCGCAGAGCCGTCAGGCGGCGCTCCCTGCGGCTGCTGGGCGAACTGGTGTCCCCGCACAAGCGGCTGTTCGCGCTATCCATCGTGCTGGTGGTGGCCAGCAACGCCGCCCGGGCGGCCGGTCCTGTGCTGGTGGCCTTCGGTATCAACAATGCGCTGCCGGCCTTCACCGGCGGCGACACCATGCCCCTGGCGCTGGTCGGCGCCGCCTACGCCGCCGTCGCAATCGCCGGTGGATCCCTGCTGGCGGCCTACATCTACGTCACCGCCCGGCTCAGCCAGGCCATGCTGCTGGCCCTGCGGGTCCGGGTCTTCCGGCACACCCAACGGCTGAGCCTGGAGTTCCACGAAACCTACACCTCCGGCCGGATCATCTCCCGGCAGACATCAGACCTGGAGGCGCTGCGGGAACTGCTGGACAACGGCGTCACCCAGCTGACCTCCGGCGTGATGTTCATGCTCTTCACCGCCATCAGCATCGCCGGACTGGACTGGAAGAGCGGGCTGATCATCCTGGTCGCCGCCATACCCATCGCCTTCGTCACCCGGTGGTACCAAAAGGGCTCCGAGCTCGCCAACCGCGCCTCCCGGGTGGTGTCGGCCCGGCTGATCGTGCACTTTGTGGAAACCATGACCGGCATCCGGGCCGTCAAGGCCTTCCGCCGCGAGCACGACAACTCCGACCGCTACAACGAGCTGGCCGCCGACTACCGCGGCGCGACCCTGCGGAACATCAGGTACTTCGGCGTGCTCCAGCCGGTGCTGAACGGCGTCGGCAACCTGACCGTGGCCGTGGTGCTGTTGATCGGCGGCTTCCGGGTGCTTGACGGCGATCTTGCCATCGGCACCCTGGTCGCGGTGCTGCTGGCCACCAAGCAGGTCTTCCGCCCCACAGAACAGATCGCCATGTTCTATAGCTCCTTCCAGTCCGCGGCCTCCGCGCTGGAGAAGGTCTCCGGGCTGCTGGAAGAAGAACCAACCATCGTCCCCCCGGACCGCCCGGTCCCGCTCAAGGACGCCCGCGGGGCAATCCGGTTCAGCGATGCCGTCTTCGGCTACGGCGACGGGCGGGTGGTGCTGCCCAGGCTGAACCTGGACATTCCCGCCGGCCAGACCGTCGCCGTCGTCGGGCAAACCGGGGCCGGCAAGTCCACCGTGGCCAAACTGATCGCCCGCTTCTATGACCTGACCTCCGGGTCGCTCACCCTGGACGGGATCGAGCTGCGGCAGCTGTCCAACGAAGACCTGCGCCGCGCCGTCGTGATGGTCACGCAGGAAGCGTTCCTGTTCAGCGGCAGCGTCGCGGAGAACATCGCCCTGGGCAACCCGGAGGCCAGCCGAGCGCAGATCGAGGACGCCGCCCGGGCCGTCGGCGCCCACGAGTTCATCCTGTCTCTGCCCGAGGGCTACGACACCGACGTGAACAAGCGCGGCGGCCGCGTCTCGGCCGGCCAGCGGCAGCTCATCTCCTTCGCGCGCGCGTTCCTGGCCGACCCGGCGGTGCTGATCCTGGACGAAGCCACCGCGTCGCTGGACATACCCAGCGAGCGCCAGGTCCAGGAGGGGCTGCAGACGCTGCTGGGCAACCGCACGGCACTGATCATCGCGCACCGGCTTTCCACCGTCGAGATCGCCGACCGGGTGCTGGTCATCCACGAGGGCCGGGTGGTCGAGGATGGGCCGCCGGCGGAACTGATCGCCGGCGACGGCCGCTTCGCCCAACTGCACGCCGCGTGGAAGGACTCGCTGGTCTGACCGGGGCCGGGTCTGACCGAGGCCTAGCCGGGCCGCGTCCGGTCTGACCGAGGCCTGCCCGGGCCCTCGCCGATTTCTCCTTTGGGGGCTGTCTCCGCTATCCTTGAACAGTTGCTTTCGCGGCCGTCACGACGACGGCGGGGGCGACGGTATCGGGGTGTGGCGCAGCTTGGTAGCGCGCGTCGTTCGGGACGACGAGGTCGCAGGTTCAAATCCTGTCACCCCGACCAATCACCGGGAACTCCCGCTGCTCTTCGGAGCGGCGGGAGTTCTTGCTTTTCCGCTCCCGGAACCGGTTTGTACCGGACGAAAGTTGTGAACCCGGCCCAAAAGCGGGAAGTATGGACCCATGGGGTCTCTGCAGCGCTCGGCGCTCATCGTAGGGGCCGGAATCGGCGGGCTCGCCACTGCGCGGGCCTTGCAACGAACCGGCTGGAAAGTCCACGTGGTCGAACGCGCCGGAACGCTGCAGCAGCTGGGCACCGGGCTGACGATCTGGGCCAACGGGACGCGCGCCCTGCAGCGGCTCGGCGTGCTGGACGCCTTTGAAGAGGCCTCCCTCCCGGTCGGCGGCAGCTCGCACGACCAGTTCGGCAACGTGGTGTCCACGTTCAGCAGCGACGACCTCCGGCAGCGCTACGGCCACCCGCTGCGTTCCATCCACCGCTCGGACCTCACCACGCTGCTGAACGACTCGCTCTACGTCAACACGGTGCATCTGGGTTTGCAGGCGGTGAAGTTCCGGCGCGATCAGCACGGCGGGACGGTCACGCTGAACAACGGCGGCTCCCTGCACGCGGACCTGGTGGTCGGCGCCGACGGCCTGCGCTCGCTGGTCCGCCACGACCTAATCGGCGACGGCGCCCCGCGGGCCTCCGGCATCACCGCCATGCGCGCGGTCTGCCCGATCGGCGACCTCGATCCGGGCTGGCTGCCCTGGGGCGAGTCCTGGGGCAACGGGGAGGTCTTCGGCATGATCCCGCTGCCGGGCGGCCTCATTTACTGGTACGCCACCATGCCCAACCACGTGCTGGCGCAGGACGACGAGGTCCTCTGGCGCACCCTGGCCCTGCAGCGCTTCGAGGGCTGGCACCCGGCCGTCCGGGCGGTCATCGGCGCCACCAAGAGCCAGGACATCATGGCGCACGAACTGTTCGACCGGAAACCCGCCGCCGTCTGGTCCGGCAGCCACGCCACCCTCGTGGGCGACGCCGCGCACCCCATGCTGCCGTTCCTCGGCCAAGGCGCAAGCCAGGCCCTCGAGGACGCGGTCGCGCTGGCCGGCGCGCTGAACGCCGACTGGAACATCACCACGGCCCTGCGCAACTACGAACGGGCGCGGGGCCCGCGCACGGCCAAGGTGGTCGAGCGCTCGCGCAAGATGGCGGCCATGGCACGGCAGCAGAAGCCGTGGAAGCAGAAGCTCCAGCGGACGGTGATGAGCAAGGCGCCGCAGGCCCTGGTCTTCAAGCAGTTGGACGACGTCGTCGGCCGCGTCGACAAGTGAGCCGTAGGCGCCGCCTCGCCCTCACCATTGACTCTGCCCGCGCCCCGTATTGGAATGGAAGATAACTCCGTCAGCAGGGGTGCCGATGTTCCTCGCAGAGTTCGCGCAGCTGGCCGTCGCCACGGCCGTGCTGGCTGCCGTGGTTTTCCTGACCTCCTACACGGTGGAACGCGGCCTGCGCCGCCGCCCCGATCCGGACACCGCGTTCTGGTACTGCTTCTCCGGGCTGTGCTGCGCCCTGGCCGTGGTGCTCGCCGCCGCGGCCGTCTTCCCGTCCGCCGTGCCGCTCTGGCTGCTGCTCGCTGCCGGCTGCGCCGCGCCCGCCGTCTGGCGGATCAGCCGTACGGCCGCCGCCGCCATCCGCTACCAGGACAGCCGGGACTGGCATGAAGCCGCGGCCCGGCATGACGGCCTCCGGTCCCGCTGGCTGGCCTATGAACTGGATCCGGCGCTGGCCATCGATTACCCGGACATGTCGGACGTCTCGCGCCCGGCCACCGCTGCCATGCTCCGCGCCCTGAAACGTGCGGACGCGCTGCGTTCCCTAGGTCCGGCCGACGACGGCGGTGCCGGCGGCTATCCCGCGGCCGTCGCCGAAGCCGCGGCCCGGCTGGCGGCCGCCGAGCTCGCGGCCGGCCGCCTCCCGGAAACCGCTCCCGGCTCCCCCGCGGGCCCGGCCGGGCTGCCGGCCGGCCCTCTGCCGGCCAGCGGGCTGCCGGCCGGCCCTCTGCCCGACCCCATGGGCGCGGCCGGGAGCACCCGGCCCGGCCCCGCGCCGCTGCCGATCAGGCGAACGTCCGCCCGGTGAGCCGTTCGTAGGCTTCGACGTAACGCGCCCTCGTCTTCTGCACGATGTCCTCCGGCAGGGCGGGCGGCGGGGCGTCCGAGTTCTTGTCCCAGCCGGAGGCGGGCGACGTCAGCCAGTCGCGCACGAACTGCTTGTCGAACGACGGCTGCGCCCGGCCCGGCTCGTAGGTGTCCGCGTCCCAGAACCGCGAGGAGTCGGGGGTCAGCACCTCGTCGCCGAGCGTGATCTCCCCCGTCGTGGGATCGACGCCAAACTCAACCTTGGTGTCAGCCAGGATGATTCCCCGCTCCCGGGCGATGGCTTCGGCGCGCGTATAGATCTGCAGCGTCTTATCGCGCAGCCGGGCCGCGGTCTCCGCCCCGACGGTCTGGACCACCGCGTCGTAGGTGATGTTCTCGTCGTGCTCGCCCACCTCGGCCTTGGCCGAGGGGGTGAAGATGGCGGGCTCCAGGCGGGAGCCGTCCACCAGGCCGGCGGGCAGCGGCAACCCGCACACGGTCCGGGATTGCCGGTACTCGGCGAGGCCGGACCCGGTGAGGTAGCCGCGGGCGATGCATTCCACCGGGTACATGTCCAGTTTCTTGCAGACCATCGCCCGGCCGGCGACCGCGTCGGGCACCTCGGTGGACACCACGTGGTGCGCCACCGGGTTGTCCCCTTGGGCGAGCTGTTCGAACCACCACAGGCTCAGCTGGGTGAGGATCCGTCCCTTGTCCGGGATCTCGCTGGACAGCACGTGGTCGTAGGCGCTGATCCGGTCGCTCGCCACCACCAGCACGGTGTCGTTGCGCCGGTCCAACAGGCCTTCGGCGGCGATGTCGTCGCTGGCCGTTTCCACCTGCTGCGGGGCGGCCGGGACGTACAGGTCGCGGACCTTGCCGGAGTAGACGTGCTTCCAGCCGGGCAGTTCGAGTACTTCGGGGGCAAATGCCATGGTTGACGTCCTCAGTCTCTCTGTGCGCCGGCCCGGGAGTTCGTGCCGGACGCGGGCACCTTGATCTTGCCCTCGGCCGCCAGCAGGGCAATGTCGCTGCGGTACTGCGCCCCCTCCAGGCTGATGGCGTCGATGCCCTCGTAGGCACGTTCGCGGGCTTCCACCAGGTCTTCACCCAGGGCGACGACGGCGAGCACCCGCCCGCCGGCGCTGACCACCTTGCCGTTCCCGTCCAGGGCGGTCCCGGCATGGATCACGTGCACGTCGGTCAAGGCATTGGCCTTCTTCAGGCCGCGGATCCGATCCCCGGTGCGCGGAGTTCCCGGGTAATTCTCTGCCGCCAGCACCACCGTGACGGCGGACCGCCTGGACCAGACCAACTGTTCGGTGTCGTCCAATTCCCCCTTGGCGGCCGCCAGCAGCAGCCCGCCCAGCGGTGTGCGCAGCCGGGCCAGTACCGCCTGGGTTTCCGGGTCCCCGAAGCGGGCGTTGAATTCGATCACCCGCAGGCCGCGGCCGGTCACGGCCAGCCCGCAGAACAGCACGCCCACGAACGGGGTGCCGCGGTGGGCCATCTCGCGGATGGTCGGCAGCGCGACGCGGTCCATGACTTCGTCCACGAAACCGGGCGGCAGCCAGGTCAGCGGCGTGTAGGCGCCCATGCCGCCGGTGTTCGGGCCCTCGTCGCCGTCGAAAATCCGCTTGAAATCCTGCGCCGGTACCAGAGGGATGGCGCGTTCGCCGTCGGAAATCACAAACAGGGAGACTTCCGGGCCGTCGAGGAATTCCTCGATGACCACGGAACCGCCGGCGTCGAAGCAGGCCTGGGCGTGCGCCAGGGCGGCATCGCGGTCTTCGGTCACCACCACGCCCTTGCCGGCCGCCAGCCCGTCGTCCTTGACCACGTAGGGGGCCCCGAACGAATCCAGGGCCTCGGCCGCCTCGTCGGCGTTGGTGGCAACATGCGCCATGGCGGTGGGCACGTTCGCCGCGGCCATGACCTGCTTGGCGAAGGCCTTGGAGCCTTCGAGCCTGGCCGCTTCCTTGCTGGGGCCGAACACCGGGATCCCCGCCGCGCGCAACGGGTCGGCCACGCCGGCGGCCAGCGGGGCCTCCGGGCCCACCACCACCAGGTCGGACTCCAGCCGCCGGGCCAGCTCGGTCACCGCCGCCGGGTCGCCCGCATCCACCTGGTGCGTGGGCACCAGCTGCGCGATGCCGGCGTTGCCGGGGGCGGCGTGCACCTCGGTGACAAAGGGATCGGCCAGCAGGGAACGGATTATTGCGTGCTCGCGGCCGCCGGGGCCGATCACAAGTACCTTCACAAGGAACTAGCCTACTGGTCGCGGGGCGGAGCCTCGAAGTTGTTGCACCGGCCCTAAACTAAGTCCATGCCCGAGACATTCAAAGCCGCGGACGCCGTGGAACTGGCCGTCGTTGAACGCAACGGTTTCATCGAGTCCCGCCATCTGGGCTCCGCGGTGGTCATGGCCGCCGACGGCACCGTGGTGACCGAACTCGGCGACATCACCGCACCGATCTTCCCGCGTTCAACCCTCAAGCCGTTCCAGGCCCTGGCCGCCATGCAGTCCGGCGTCCCGCTGCGCGGCGACCAGGTGGCCCTGGCCTGCGCCAGCCATGTGGGGTCGCTGGAGCACATGGACGTGGTGGAGGGCATGCTCAAGGCCGCCGGCCTGACCGACGCCGATCTGCGCTGCCCGCCGGCCTGGCCGCAGGACGAGCAGGCGCGCGGCTGGCTGGTCCGCACCGAACGCGGCCAGCAGCGGCTGTCCTTCAACTGCTCCGGCAAGCACGCCGCCTTCCTCTGGGCCTGCGTGGAGAACGGCTGGAACACCCACACCTACCTGGAGCCGAACCACCCCCTCCAGCGCCGCGTGATGGAGGTCATCGAGGAGTACGCCGAAGAAAAGATCGAGCACATCGCCGTCGACGGCTGCGGCGCCCCGGCACCCGCGCTGTCGTTGACCGGACTGGCCCGCGCCGTCGGGAAGCTGGCGAAGGCGCCCGCGGACAAGAACGCCGATGCCCGCGCCGCCACCATCGCCACCGCCATGCTGGACTACCCGTGGGCGGTGCACGGCTGGGGCCAGGAAAACACCGTGGTGATGGAGCACCTGGGGGTCGTTGCCAAGTCCGGCGCCGAGGGCGTGATGGTGATGGCCACGCCCAACGGCGTCTCGGTGGCGGTGAAGATCCTGGACGGCAGTGGCCGCGCCGGTTCCCTGATCGCGCTGACCCTGCTGGCCGCCTGCGGCGCCGTCGACGTGGAGAAGGTGGGCCAGGTGCTGGAGGACGTGGTCAAGCCCGTCCTCGGCGGCGGCCACCCGGTCGGCAGGCTGCGGCTGGCACCGCCCATGGTCGCGCTGCTGGACTGAGCCCCGGAAGGACCTTAATCGATGGGAGTACGACGCCGGATCCCGGCTCCGGAGGGCGACGCCGCCGTGGGTGCGTGGCGCGGCGGCGCCACGGACCGGAAGACCACTGCCACGGCGGTGCGGTACGCGTTGGAGGAACTGGCCGAGCGTGCCCCCGGCAACAGCGTGGAGGTGCGGGTGCCGCCGTTCGGCGTCGCCCAGTGCATCCAGGGCCCCCGGCACACCCGGGGCACACCGCCGAACGTAGTGGAAACCGACCCCGCCACTTGGCTTGCCCTGGTGACGGGGGCGCTCGGATGGGACACCGCCATCGCCGAGGGCAGGGTCGCTGCCTCCGGGCTGCGGGCCGAACTGGCGGACAAGCTGCCGCTCTTCGCCCGGTAGGCTGGATCGTATGACTTCTGAGCAAGAACCGGCTCGCGACCGCAGACCCATCGAGCCGGAGCGCCGCGACGTCACCGTTCGCCGGGCGCCGAAGTACGCGCCCTTCATCGCCGTCTGGGCCGTGCTGGGCGTCGTGCTGGCCGCCGTGTCTGCCTACACCGGGCCGGAGAACGCGGAGTTCACGCGCGGCACCGTTTTCGCCTTCCTGGCCGTGCTGTTCAGCCTGGCCGGCATCCTGGTGGGATCGCTCCTGTTCCTGCTCATCGACCGGGCCAGCGTCAAGCGCGCGAAGCACGTGACGGCAGTTGCCGAACCCGAGCAGGAAGACTCCGCGGACTCCGCCGCGGACCCGGGCCCCGCCGGCCTCCCGGAGACGCCCGGTGAACGGCGCGGGAGCACCGCCGTTCCCCGCGACCCGGACGGCGAAACCGGGGGCGCAACCGAAGGCGGGACCGAGGGCGAACGCCAGGCGTAACCTGCCGGCAGGCACCCGTAATGCCCGTCACCTCGGTGCGCCCGCGCGCCTGGCCCATGAGAGAATGGGCGGGTGGCACGCGGTGACGGAAAACTCTCCCATGAACTTCTCCCCGGCGAAAAGGGACCCCAGGACGCCTGTGGCGTTTTCGGCGTCTGGGCACCCGGAGAAGAAGTAGCAAAACTTACCTACTACGGCCTGTACGCCCTGCAGCACCGCGGACAGGAGTCCGCCGGTATTGCCACCAGCGACGGCAAACGCATCAACGTCTACAAAGACATGGGCTTGGTGTCTCAGGTCTTCGACGAGACCACCCTCAACACGCTGAGCGGGCACATCGCCGTCGGCCATTGCCGCTATTCCACGACCGGCGGCTCCACGTGGGCGAATGCGCAGCCGACGCTGGGCGCCACCGCCACCGGCACCGTCGCGCTGGCCCACAACGGCAACCTGACCAACTCCGCCGAGCTGTACGAGAAGGTGCTGGAAAAGTTCGGCAAGCCCGACCGCGGCGAGCTGGCCCAGGGCAACACCACGGACACCGCGCTGGTCACCGCGCTCATGGCCGGCCAGGAGGGCCAGACCCTCGAGGAACGCTCGCTCGAGCTGCTGCCCAAGCTGCGCGGCGCTTTCTGCTTCACCTTCATGGACGAAGGCACGCTGTACGCCGCCCGCGACCCGGCCGGGGTCCGCCCGCTGGTGCTGGGCCGGCTGGAGCGCGGCTGGGTGGTCGCCTCCGAGACCGCGGCGCTGGACATCGTGGGTGCATCCTTCGTCCGCGAAGTCGAACCCGGCGAATTCATCGCCATCGACGAGAACGGCCTGCGCTCCCAGCGCTTCGCCGAGAAAAAGCCTGCCGGTTGCGTCTTCGAATACGTCTACCTGGCCCGCCCGGACACGTCCATCAACGGCCGCAGCATCCACGCTGCCCGCGTGGAAATGGGCCGGAAGCTGGCCAAGGAACACCCGGCCGAGGCCGACCTGGTGATTCCGACGCCGGAATCCGGGACCCCGGCCGCCATCGGCTATGCCGAGGCGTCGGGCATCCCCTACGGACAGGGACTGGTTAAAAACGCCTACGTGGGCCGGACCTTCATCCAGCCCAGCCAGACCATCCGCAAGCTCGGCATCCGGTTGAAGCTGAACCCGCTTCGGTCGGTGGTGCAGGGCAAACGGCTGGTGGTGATTGACGATTCGATCGTCCGCGGCAACACCCAGCGGGCCCTGGTCCGGATGTTGCGTGAAGCAGGTGCGGCCGAGGTGCATGTGCGCATCTCGTCTCCGCCCATTAAGTGGCCGTGCTTCTACGGCATCGACTTCGCCAGCCGGGCCGAGCTGATCGCGAACGGCATCGGGGTCGAAGATGTCAGGGCGTCACTCGGCGCCGACAGCCTGGGATACATCTCCGAAGAGGGCATGATCGAGGCGACCGAACAGCCCCGCGAGCGGCTGTGCACCGCGTGTTTCACGGGCAAGTATCCGATCGAACTGCCCACCGCCGACCGCCTGGGCAAGAACCTGCTGGAACGCGGCGAGGCGGACCAGGAACACGGCTCGTGCGACCCCGGGCCGGATTCGGAACTGGAGAAGCTCCTGACCGCCGACGACAAGAAAGAGCGAGTATGACCTCCCCCGAACAGGGCCAGATCACCTACGCCAGCGCCGGCGTCGACGTAGAGGCCGGAGACAAGGCCGTCGAGCTGATGAAGGGGGCCATCAAGGCCACTCACAACGCCAACGTCATCGGCGGGGTCGGTGGTTTCGCCGGCCTGTACGACGTTTCGGCACTGCTGAAGTACCGCAAGCCACTGCTGGCCACCTCCACCGACGGAGTGGGCACCAAGGTCGCCATCGCCCAGGCCATGGACATCCACGACACCATCGGCTTCGACCTGGTCGGCATGGTGGTGGACGACATCGTGGTGGTCGGGGCGGAGCCGCTGTTCATGACCGACTACATCGCCTGCGGCAAGGTGGTCCCGGAACGGATCGCCGACATCGTGCGCGGCATCGCCGCCGCCTGCGAGGTGGCCGGCACCGCGCTGGTGGGCGGGGAGACCGCCGAGCACCCCGGTCTGCTGGGCGAACACGAATACGACGTTGCCGGCGCCGCCACCGGCCTGGTCGAGGCCGACGACCTGCTGGGCCCGGAGCGGGTCAAGGACGGGGACGTCGTCATCGGCATGGCCTCCTCGGGCCTCCATTCCAACGGGTATTCGCTGGTCCGCCGGGTGATCAACCACGCCGGCTGGGCGCTGGACCGGCAGGTCAGCGAATTCGGCCGGACACTGGGCGAGGAACTCCTGGAGCCCACCCGCGTCTACGCGGCGGACTGCCTGGACCTGGCACGCTACGAAGCAGCCGGCGTCCACGGCTTCAGCCACGTCACCGGCGGCGGCCTGGCCGCGAACCTCGCGCGCGTGCTGCCGCAGGGACTCATGGCCACCGTGGACCGTTCCACCTGGGAGCTGCCGGCCATCTTCAAGCTCATCGGCGAACTGGGCAACGTCCCGCAGGCCGACCTGGAACGGACGCTGAACCTCGGCGTCGGCATGGTTGCCATTGTGGACCGCGCCGGTGCCGATGCCGCCCTGCAGCGCCTGAATGAGCGCGGCGTGCCCGCGTGGGTGATGGGCCAGGTCGGTCCCGCCGATCCGTCCCTCGGCGGCATCGATTATGTCCAGGGCGCCAAGGGCGTCGACGGCGGTGCCGTCCACCTGGTGAACTCCTACGCCTAGCCCGCCCGCACACCGGACCGCCCCTGCACCGCGAACGCGACGGTGCGGGGGCGGTTTTGTCCGGCATACCGGCCGGCTGGCCCGGGTGGCACACTGGACGGATGGGTGCGTACGTGGTGGTGGCGTTCGTCAGGCCGGTGACCGCCGGCTACACGTTCCCGCGCAGCCGGTGGCCGCTGCACATCACGCTGGCCCGCTTCGATACGCGGGAGCCGGCCGTGGCCGTCAGGGAACGCGTCGGCCGGGCTTTCTCCGGCTGCCCGGGGTGTGACGTGCGCATCGGTGCCGACGCGTTCTTCGGCCGGGACGGATCCGTGCCGGTCTCGCTCGTCGAGCCGGAGCCACAACTGCAGTTGCTGCACGACAGCCTGCTCGACGCGCTGGGCGATGAGGTCCACCTGCTGAGTCCGCACTACCTGCGGGAGAACTTCCGCCCGCACGTCAGCCATCAGGCAGAAGGCCGGCTCCACGCCGGCGACATCGTCCACGTGGGCCAGGCGGCGCTGGTGGACATGCGTCCGGACGGAGACCCGAGGCATCGCCGGGTGATCGACGTGTGGGCCCTGACGGACGCCCCGGAGCCGCAGCGGTCCGGCGCCTGAGTCCGGGAGTCTGGGCAGGCACTTCCGCGCACGCCATGCGCACCCACCGATCGACCACCCCATGAGGGTGAGGCTGGTGAGTGATCCCGTCCGGGAAGAAACGACCGAGCCGGCTAGCCTACGTTGCGGCTGCCGTGGTCTTCGTCGTCGTCGTACTGATCCGCGTACTTGTCCTCGTAGTCCGAGTAGTCCGGCTCATATGGCTCCTCGGAAAACGTGTCGGAGTTATGGCGTTTCGCAGCGCCGAGTTCGCGCTGGAGAGCAGTCAAGTCAGTGGCCGGGCTGAAATACTTCATGTCCCGGGCCTGCCTGGTTGCTTTTGCCTTCTGACGGCCGCGCCCCATGGCGTGACCCCCTTTGTACGTCGATCCGGAAGTGGTCGCACGACTGGCGCACGAGGTCCCGGAATAATTGATCAATTCTGTCGTACCTATAGGGTACATGGTTTTCACGACCGCTCGTGGCACGCGGACAGTGCCCGCGAGGGGGCCCGCCCGGACCCCGAAACGACTAAATCGTGCGGCGACGCGGGATTGTTGGCTAAAGTCATCGTGGACCGGTTCTCCCCTTCTCCCGGAGGACAACACGCACGGAAGGCAAGTTTCCCCATGAGCGAACAGGACAAGCGGCCTGACGACGACGGGAGGCCTCCGCTGGAGCGCCCCGAGAGCCTCGAGAGCCTCGAGGTACCCGACCCCAGCCTGCACGTCAGCGCGGACGAGGTGCAGCTGGCCGAGCCAACACTGGGACAGGCGCGCATCAGCGAGGATGCCGCCACCGAGGCCGACCTGGCCAAAGCTGCCGCCGAAGCCGAAGAGGTGGAGAAGGAAGCCGATGCCGCCGGCCAACTGGTGGGCGGCACCCGCGAGGACCGCGCCATCAAGGCCCGCGGCACCGCGCCCGCGGGAGCACCCGCCGGCGACCAGGGCCCGGCGGGCGAGGCCCCGGCCGGCGACCCGACAGCGGCGCAAACCCCGGTACGGGACGCGGCTCCGAAGCCCGCCCGCGGGGCCGCCGCGCCGGGAGCACCGGCGCCCGACGCGCCGCAACCTGCCCGCGGGGCCACCGCGGTCACTGGCACGCCGGAAACCTCGAAGCCCGACGCGGCTCGCAACCCCGACCCCGGGGCCGCTCGCAACCCCGACCCCGGGGCCGCCGCCGCGACCGGGGCGCCGGCATCACCGGCTGCGGCCGTCCCGCCGTCGGCCTGGGAGTCCGCGCCGTCCGGCACCGACGGCTCCGCGCCGGAGAAGAAGTGGTACTCCACCGCCGCCGACGGCCTGCGCGGCAGCGGGGCCGGTGACGAAGCGTCCGGCGATCCCGCCGCGGGCCCGGCGCGGAAAATGGACTGGAAGCCGCTGGTCATCATCGGCGCGGTCGTCATTGTGGCCATCGTGATTATCGCCATGATCGTCTCCAGCCTGACGAGCGGCTCACCCGCCGGCGGGGCGGCAAGTCCGGCATCGTCGCAGACCGTCGCCGAGACGCCTAACGGGGACGGCGTCGTCGCGGAGAACGTCTCGCCGTTCGATTTCCAGCAGGGTCAGTGCTTCACCGACTTCGAGGCCGTCATGCAGGAGGCAACCGTCGTCACCTGCGACACGCCGCATACGGCGCAGCTGGTGGGCACCTTCTCCTACGGGGACGACGAAGAGTTCCCGGGCGCCGACGAACTGAACATCAAGGCCCAGGAGGTCTGCACGGCCGTTGCCCTCAACGACTCCGCGGCCGACCAGCCGGATCTCAAGGACTCCTACGGCATGCCTTCGAAGGAGACGTGGGAGGCGCAGGGCGATCGCAGGATCGACTGCTTCAAGATCGTCGAGGAGGGCCAGGAGATCACCGGCTCGCTGGTGGACTAGTAACCCGACATAAAACAGTCCGGCGGCCCCGCCTTGGCGGGACCGCCGGACTTCTCCCGGGACTCTGCGGGCTGCTCAGGTCAGCCGCCCCGGACCGCCCCCACCTTCGACTGCACGCTCAGGCCGCCGGCCCCGCCGTCGACGTCGATCTCCGGCACATCCACCAGCACGGTGTCGCCGTCGCTGATCGCGCCCGCGAGGAGGCCGCGGGCCAGCTTGTCGCCGATCTCGCGCTGGACCAGCCGGCGCAGCGGCCGGGCGCCGTAGGCGGGATCGAAGCCGGTCAGGGCCAGCCATTCGCGGGCCGCGTCCGTGACCTCGAGGGTCAGCCGGCGTTCGGCCAGCCGCGCAGCCAGCGCCGCCACCTGCAGATCCACGATCCGCGAGAGTTCCTCGATGCTCAGCGGGTCGAAGATGATCACGTCATCCAGCCGGTTGAGGAACTCCGGCTTGAAGCTGGCGTTCACCACGTTCAGGACCGCTTCGCGCTTCGTGTCCGCGTCCATGGTCTGGTCCACGAGGAACTGCGAGCCGAGGTTGGAGGTCAGCACCAGGATCACGTTGCGGAAGTCCACGGTGCGGCCCTGCCCGTCGGTGAGGCGTCCGTCGTCGAGTACCTGCAGGAGGATGTCGAAGGCCTCGGGATGGGCCTTCTCCACCTCGTCCAGCAGCACCACGGAGTAGGGACGGCGCCGGACGGCCTCGGTCAGCTGGCCGCCCTCTTCGTAGCCCACGTAGCCCGGAGGGGCGCCGACCAGGCGCGACACGGAGTGCTTTTCCGAGTACTCGCTCATGTCGATCCGGACCATGGCCCGTTCGTCGTCGAACAGGAAGTCCGCCAGCGCCTTGGCCAGCTCGGTCTTGCCGACGCCGGTGGGACCCAGGAAGAGGAACGAGCCGGTGGGCCGGTCCGGGTCGCTGATGCCCGCCCGGGCGCGCCGTACCGCGTCCGCGACCGAGGCAACCGCCTTGGACTGGCCGATCAGCCGCGAGCCGATGTGTTCCTCCATCTGCAGCAGCTTCTGGCTCTCGCCCTGCAGCATGCGGCCGGCGGGGATGCCGGTCCACGCGGAGATGACCTCGGCGATGTCGTCGGCGGTGACCTCCTCGGAGACCATCTGGTCCCGGCCCGCGCCGCCCTGTTCCTCGGCCGCCTGCGCCTGGGCCAGATCCTTTTCGAGCGTGGGGATTTCCCCGTACAGGATCCGGGAGGCCTCGGCCAGGTCGCCCTCGCGCTGCGACTTGTCGGCCTGCGAGCGCAGCTCGTCCAGCTTGGCCTTCAGGTCGCCCACCCGGTTCAGCCCGGCCTTCTCCGCCTCCCACCGGGAGTTCAGGGCCGCCAGCTGCTCCTTCTTGTCTGCCATGTCGGCGCGCAGCGCCTCCAGCCGTTCCCGGGAGGCCGCGTCGGTCTCGTTGGCCAGCGCCAGTTCTTCCATGGTGAGCCGGTCGACGGCGCGGCGCAGCTGGTCGATCTCCTCGGGCGCCGAATCGATCTCCATCCGCAGCCGGGAGGCGGCCTCGTCCACCAGGTCGATGGCCTTGTCCGGCAGCTGCCGGCCGGAGATGTAGCGGTTGGACAGCGTCGCGGCGGCCACCAGGGCAGAGTCCCCGATCGATACCTTGTGGTGCGCCTCGTAGCGCTCCTTGAGCCCGCGCAGGATACCGATGGTGTCCTCGACGCTCGGCTCCCCCACGTAGACCTGCTGGAAGCGCCGCTCCAGCGCCGGATCCTTCTCGATATTCTCGCGGTATTCGTCCAGCGTGGTGGCGCCGATCAGCCGCAGCTCGCCGCGGGCCAGCATCGGCTTGAGCATGTTGCCGGCGTCCATCGAGCCTTCGGATGCCCCGGCGCCGACGACGGTATGCAACTCGTCGATGAAGGTGACAATCTGACCGTCCGAGTTCTTGATCTCTTCCAGCACGGCCTTCAGCCGTTCCTCGAACTCGCCCCGGTACTTGGCGCCGGCCACCATGGCCGCGAGGTCCAGCGACATCAGCGTCTTGCCGCGCAGCGATTCGGGCACGTCGCCGGCCACCATCCGCTGGGCCAGGCCCTCCACCACGGCGGTCTTGCCGACCCCGGGTTCGCCAATCAGCACGGGGTTGTTCTTGGTGCGGCGCGAGAGCACCTGGACCACGCGGCGGATTTCCGCGTCCCGGCCGATCACCGGATCCAGCTTCCCGGCGCGCGCGATGGCGGTCAGGTCGGTGCCGAACTTCTCCAGCGCCTGGAACGTGTTCTCCGGGTCGGCGCTGGTGACCTTCCGGTCTCCGCGCACCCCCGGCAGGGCGGCGAGGAGTGCTTCGTGGGATGCGCCGGCGTCGCGCAGGATCTTCCCGACGGCGGCGTTGTCCGCCGCGAGGCCCAGCAGCAGATGCTCGGTGGAGACGAAGGAGTCCCCCAGCTTCTCCGCCTCCTGCTGGGCGGCCTTCACCGCCTGAAGCAGGCCCCGGGAGTACTGCGCTTGCGCCACGGAGGATCCCGACGACGACGGCAGGGCCTTGATCGCGGTGCTCGCCTGGACACTCACCGAGTCCGGATCGGCCCCGGCGGACTTCAGCACGGCTACGGCCACGCCGTCGCGCTGGTCCATCAGGGCCTTGAGCAGGTGGGCGGGCTCGATCTGCGGATTGCCCGCCGTCGAGGCGTTCATCGCCGCGGCCGACAGCGCTTCCTGGCTTTTGGTGGTGAATTTAGCGTCCAACGCATCTCTCCGTTCGCTCCGGAATGGATCTGGCCAGCCCCGTGAGTGCCGGCCCTGAAACTAAGTTGAGTGTATTCCACTCAACTTTGAATGTAAAGTTATCCACAGGCTGCGGAGCGCAGGATCACCGCCCCCGGAGCTCTGCTCCCCCGCCCCCGAAGCCTCCTTGCCCGCCTCCATCTTGTCGCCCCGGCGCCCCTGCCCGGAAGGGCGTCCGGCGAATAGGCTGTAGCGGGGACGTGCAGGAGGCGGACGGAGGTGGCCCTGACGGAAACCATGTTGGAAACTGCCCGGCTGCTGCTGAACCAGCCGACGCCGGAGGACATCAGCGCCATGTTCCGGATCCTCTCCGACCGGCGCACCACGCGGTTCAATCCTTCCGACGCGCTGATCTGGAACGAGGAAGCCGAGGGCCTGTTCCAGCGCTGGGAAAGGCAGTGGGAGGACCACGGCGTGGGCTACTTCGCCGTCCGCCTGCCCGGCCGCGAAGACGCCATCGGGTTTGCCGGCGTCAAGCACGTGGCGCTGTCCGGGCGCCCGGTGCTGAATCTCTACTACCGTTTCGACCCCGCCGTGTGGCACCGCGGTTACGGGCGCGAGGCGGTGGCCGCCGTCGTCGCCCATGTCAACGAGTTCTTGGAACTGCCGCCGATCCTGGCGCTGGTCCATCCGGCCAACACCGCGTCCCGGCGCATCGTCACGTCGCTGGGGTTCGAACGGAACGAGGCCGCGGCGGTCAGCGGCCCGGACGGCTACCAGGACGCTTATGTGCTGAACTGGGACCGGCAGCTATAACATCCGGTCAAGGAGTCCCAGTGGAGATCATTCGCGCAGCCGCGCTCAAGGAACAGCGGTGGCGGAACGGCGGCGGCGTCACCAGGGAACTGGCGGCCGGTGACGTCGGCACGGACGGGCTCCCCGGTTGGCGGTTAAGCCTGGCGGACATCAGCTCGGACGGCAGCTTCTCCGAATATCCGGGCGTGGACCGAATATTCACCATTGTGGACGGCGACGTCGCCTTCCTGACCGTGGACGGCAGCCAGCACCGGATGGAACGCTACCGCCCGTTCCGGTTCGACGGCGGGAGCAGCGCGGACTGCAGCCTGCCCACCGGGCCGTGCCGCGCGCTGAACGTCATGACCCGCCGCGGGGCCTGGGGCGCCGGCCTGCTGATCGTCGAGCTCTCGAAGAAACAGCCGCTGCGGCTGTCGGACGGACAGTACCTGGTGCTGCTGCAGGGCCAGGCCCAGGCGACGGCTGACGGCACCGCCCAGCCGCTGCATCCCTACGACACCGTGGTCGGCTCGGTCGCGGCCGAGGTCAGCGGCCGCGGGTTCGCGGCACTGGTGTCGGTCTATCCCGCCGGGGACTGAGGCGGCCGGGCCCTGAGGGCGCCGGGCCGCCGGAGCCGGCTCCTCATTGCGCCGGTTCCCTACTGCGCGGCGGCGTCCTCGACCTTGACCGCGGAGACCTCGAACTCCAGCATCACGCGGTCCGACACGAGCATGCCGCCCGAGTCCAGGGCCGTGTTCCATTTGACCCCGAACTCCTGCCGGTCAATGCGCCGGGAGCCCTCAAAGCCCGCCCGGAGCTGCCCGCCCGGGTCCCGCTCCACGCCGATGAAGTCGATCGGAACCGCAACCTGCTTGGTGATGCCGCGGATGGTCAGGTCGCCGTTCACAATGAAGTTTGCGCTTGCCACCTGATCGATGCGGGTGCTGACGAACGTAATCTCCGGATAGTTCGGCGCATCGAAGAAGTCGTTCGTGCGCAGATGCTCGTCGCGTTGCGGGCTGCGGGTATCAATGCTGGCGACCTTGATCGTGACCTTGACGGACGAGTTGGCCGGGTTGTCCACGTCGGCCTGGATGATGCCTTCCACGTCGTTGAACGCGCCCCGGACTTTGGTCACCATGGCATGGCGGGTGGAAAATCCGATCCGGGTATGGGCCGGGTCGAACCGCCACTCCCCGGACAGATCAGGAGATAGTTCGGACATGGCAGCGCTCCTCCTCTGGCACAGGCACTGCCTTCCCCAAAGCCAGATGGATGCGCCCGGCCGTCTCCTTCAGCCGCATGCGGCTCGTGTGGTAATTCCAACACATAATGGGACGCAGTGCACCACCTGGGCGCCTGAATTCCGGGGCCGCCCCGGCGACCCCGGAACGGCACCCGACCGGCGGAATCCGCGCCCTATCCCAGCCTGTCAGCGGTCAATAGACTGATGCCATGACCACCGCGAACGAGATGCCTTCATCGACGACACAGCTGCCTGTGGCCGATTGCTGGAAATTGTTCCGCAGCGCTGACTTCGGCCGGCTCGGAGTCGTCGTCGATTCCCACCCGGAGATCTTTCCGGTCAATTACGTCGTGGATCACGGCAGCATCGTGTTCCGCTCCGCCCCGGGAACCAAGCTCGACGCCGCCCTCGCCGGCGAAGTGGTTCTGGAGGTGGACGGCTTCGATCCGGCCACCGGCGTCGCCTGGAGCGCCGTCGCGCGCGGCAGCGCCCAGCGGATGAACAGCATTGAGGACGTCCTGGAATCGGCAATGCTGCCGCTGTTCCCCTGGCAGTCGGGCGAAAAGAACAATTTCGTCCGCATCGTTCCCACGGTGGTCACCGGACGGCGTTTTGTGGTGCCGGCATCGGCCCGCCGCACGCCGGGGCTCAGCGACAGCCGCCGGCTGCAGATCGAGTAGCCGCCCGCCTGGCCGGCCGGCCGCACCGACGGGTCAGCGCCAGGTAACGGGTCCCGGCTGATAGCCGGGAATGTAGCCCGGGAACGCCCGGTCGGTGGGCACGATCTGTTTGCCCAGCGGCGTCAGGGACACCGGAATCATCTTGAGGTTGGCGATCGCCAGCGGGATGCCGATGATGGTGATCGCCTGCGCCACCGCCGTCAGCACATGCCCGATCGCGATCCAGATGCCGGCGACCAGCAGCCAGATGATGTTTCCCAGCGTGGACATAAAGTAGGTGCGCCCGCCGCGGTCGACCACCATGCGGCCGAACGGCCACAGCGCATAGCCCGCGATGCGGAACGACGCAATGCCGAACGGGATCGTCACGATCAGCAGGCAGCAGACGATGCCGGCCAGGAAGTAGCCCAGCGCCAGCCAGATGCCGCCGAACAGGAGCCAGATAACGTTCAGGAGTGCCTTCATCCCACCATTCTGGCCACGGACGCGCCCGGCCGCCATACGGGACGACCCTGAGTGGCCCCCGATGTGCCGTTGAGGCGCGGGTCGTCGGTGGAGCACCGCAGCGCGGCCCCCGGCACGACAAGACTTCCCTGTCGAAAATTAAAGGCCGCAGGGCGGCCCCTTCCGTACGGAGGGGCCGCCCTGCGGCCTTCGGCTCTGCGCCCGGCCTAGCTGGTCCGGCGCTTTTCCTGCGAAGCCGGCGCCGTGGCGCGGCGCGGGCCGCGGCGGGCCGGACGCTCGGAAGCCGGAGTCTCCGACCGGAAGACCGGGCGGGTGCCGCCGGCCGTAGAGCGCTGCGGACCGCCGGCGGTGCGCGGCGCGCCGCCCGACCGGGCCGGGCCGCCGGAACGCGCCGGCCCCGCACTGCGGCCGCCTGCCGCGGTGCTCGACTGGCCGCGGCGCCCGGCGGTATCCGCCCCGGCGGCGCTGCGATGGCTGCCGTGGCTGCGGGCCGCAACGTCCCGGCCGGCCTGGCCGCGGTTTTCGCCGCGGGCCGGCTGGCGCTGGCCGCTCTCCGGACCGCCGGCGCGTGCGGCGCCGGAGGCCTGGCGGGCTTCACTGGAGCGGGTCCGTCCGCCGCGGCCGCCGGACCGCATGGCCCGCTTGCGCTGGGCGTTGGCGCCGGTGGAAGTGCCGCCGCCGTGCTGCGGCAGGTTCGCTGCCTGCTGCTGGGCCCGCAACTGCGGATCGACCGGTGCGGCCACCTCGCCCACCAGTTTCACCAGCAGGTCCGAGGACGCGGTGACGCTTTCGAAGGCTACGTCCACGCCGGCCGCCTTCATCAGCTTGCCGACTTCCAGCCGCTGTTCCGGCAGCGCCAGGGTCACGACGGTGCCGTCGGAACCGGCGCGGGCGGTACGGCCGGAACGGTGCAGGTACGCCTTGTGTTCGGTGGGCGGATCCACGTGGATCACCAGTTCCACCTCGTCCACGTGCACGCCGCGGGCGGCCACGTCCGTGGCGACCAGCACGCGCACATGGCCGGAGGAGAACTCGGCGAGGTTGCGGTCGCGGGCGTTCTGCGACAGGTTGCCGTGCAGGTCCACCGCCGGGATGCCGGCGGCGGTGAGGGCCTTGGCCAGCTTCCGGGCGTGGTGCTTGGTGCGGGTGAACAGCACGCGGCGCCCGGCTCCGGCGGCCAGCCGGTTGAGCACCTGCTTCTTTTCGGAGGCATCGCGGGTTACGAGCACATGGTGTTCCATGGTGGTGACCGCGGCCTGCGGGTCGTCCACGGAGTGGGTCAGCGGGCTGGACAGGTAACGCTGCACCAGCTTGTCCACGCCGTTGTCCAGGGTCGCGGAGAACAGCATGCGCTGCCCGCCGGCCGGGGTGGTGTCCAGCAGCTTCTTCACCACGGGCAGGAAGCCCAGGTCGGCCATGTGGTCGGCCTCGTCCAGGACGGTGATTTCCACCGATTCCAGCGTGATGATCTTCTGCTTCATCAGGTCTTCGAGCCGGCCCGGGCAGGCAATCACGATGTCGACGCCGGCGCGCAGCGCCTTTTCCTGGCGTTGCTGCGAGACGCCGCCGTAGATCACCGTGGTGTTCAGGCCCAGCTCCGACGCCAGCGGCTCAATGGTGGCATTGAGCTGGGTGGCCAGCTCACGGGTCGGCGCCAAGACCAGGCCCAGCGGGCGTCCGGGTTTGCGGAAATGGGCGGCCTCGCGCTCGGCCAGCCTGGCGACCAGCGGCAGCGCGAACGCGAGCGTCTTGCCGGAGCCGGTGCGGCCGCGGCCCAGCACGTCCCGGCCGGCCAGCGTATCGGGCAGCGTCTCGGTCTGGATGGGGAACGGGGCGTCGATGCCATCGGCAGCGAGCTTCGAAGCAAGGGCCTTGGGCACGCCAAGGGCAACAAAAGTAGTCATAAGAAAGTGAGAATGTCTTCCGGTCAGTGTCCCCGCGGCAGGTTAGCCCAGGGTCGCCGAAGAAAAATCAGACAGTGCCAACCGCCCGGACCTGTCCGGTCACGTCGTTAGACGGAAAGCGGCGGCGCAATTGAAAGCGTTCATCGACGCAGGGAAACGCGTCAAACTGCGCCTCCGAGTAGCACCAGTCTAGCAGCACGTCCGGGCCGCCCGCGCACGGGCGATACTCTGGTGGGGATGACCAGCGACTCCCCCACCCCTGATTTTCCCGCGAACGACGACGGTGCGCGCCTCGCGCAGCCCACCCACCTCGCCCGTCCGGTCAGCTTTGTGCGCCGCGGATCCCGGCTGCAGGGCCGCCGCCAGCAGGCCTGGGACGAATACGGCCCCAGGTTCGCCGTGGACCTCCCGCGCCACGGCGGCGACACCACCGTGGACCCGGACTATGTCTTCGACGCGGCGGCAGCCTTCGGACGCGAGGCACCCCTGGTGGTGGAGATCGGATCCGGCCTCGGGGAGGCCGTCTGCCATGCGGCGGAGCAGCATCCGGAGTGGAACTTCCTGGCCCTGGAGGTCTACCGGCCGGGGCTGGCGCAGACCCTGCTGCGGATCGGCCAGCACGGCCTGTCCAACGTGCGGGTGGCGCAGGTCAACGCGCCTGACGCCCTCGCGACCATGCTGCCCGAGTCCTCGGTCGCCGAGCTCTGGGTGTTCTTTCCCGACCCGTGGCACAAGACCCGCCACCACAAGCGGCGGCTGGTGCAGGAGAGCTTCGCGGACCTCGCCGCCCGCGTCCTGCAGCCGGGCGGAATCTGGCGCCTGGCCACCGACTGGTCCGACTACGCGATCCAGATGCGCCGGGTGGCCGACGCCTCGCCGGACTTCCGCAACCTGCATGCCGGCGAGCGCACCGGCAAAAACAGCCCGCTGACCCAGGTCTGGGAAAGCGGCGTGGAAGGCGTGGTGGGCGGCGCCCCGGTGCGCGAAGGCAAGATCCCGGTCAGTACCGGAAATGCCAGCACCGGTGAAGGCATGGATGAGCACGGCGGCTGGGCGCCCCGCTTCGACGGCCGGACCATGACCAGCTTCGAGCAGAAGGCCCACGACGCCGGGCGGATGATCTTCGACCTGGCCTACCGCCGGAACTGATCCCCGCCTGAGCTAAACCGCACTGGACCCCGCGGGCTCAGTCCGTGGCCACTGCCGCCAGCGTTGTGTCCGCCCCGTTGCGAAGCTCCACCTGGACAATTTCGTCGGTGGCCATGGCGCAGGCTGCGGTGAGCGTGGCGCGGCCCGCCGGCGTCGCCTGCCAAGAGGCCACCTGATAGGTGTAGCCGGTGTCTCCTGTCACCCAGAGGGTGAGTAGTCCGTCCCGCGGCAGCTGCTCCCCCGCTACCTGCATCTCGGTGCCCCACGCCTTGTGCACCAGCGCCAGCTCCAGCTGCAGGCCGCCGTCGGCGGTCATCACATAACTCTCCGTCGCCGGCGGCTGCTGCTGCTGCGTCAGCAACGGCCCGATGGCCGCCCCGGCGACCAGGCACACGCCCGCCACGGCCGCCACCAACCCGGCCCACCGCCGTCGCTCCTTCCGCCGCCGGCGGGCCAGTTCGTCCACCAGTTCCCGGGTGCGTTCCTCGACTTCGTGTTGCGGCGGTGCCGCCAGCTCCAAGGCGGCGTCGCGTGGCAGCGCGTCCAGCAGATCGGGCAGCGTTTCCAGCTCCGCGGCCTCCCGGCGGCACGCGGGGCAGGAGGCCAGGTGTTCTTCGAAGCCCGCCCGTTCGCGGCGGTCCAGTCCGCCCAGCACATAGAGGCCGAGCAGTTGGTGCTGTTCCTCGTTGGCATTCACTGCTGCCCCACCCCCATCTCGTCCAGTACGGCCCGCAGGGCCTTGGCCGCGTAGAACGCCCGCGACTTCACAGTGCCCAGAGGAATGCCCAGCGACCGGGCGGCTTCGGACGACGTGAGCCGCTGGTAGTGCAGGGCGAGGATGATGTTGCGGTGCTCGGGGCTGATGCGAGCCAGCGCTTCCTCCATGACCACACGGAGCAGGAGCCGCTCCAGCTGGTCTTCTTCGCTGGCCGGCTCGTCCTCGCCCAAGCCGGTCTCGCCCGGCCGCCGGGTGCGGCGCCGGTAGCCGTCGATAATGACGTGACGGGCGGTTTGGTAGAGGTAGCCGCGCATGTTGTCGGTTTCCGGGCCGCGCTTCCACACCCGCAGGATCGTCTCCTGCACCACGTCCTCCACCTGGTCCGCGTCGGAGGTCGCCGCGCGCACGAACCGGCGCAGCGCCGTGGCGTGGTCGCGGTAGAGGCGGGCCACGGCCTCGTCGTCCAATGCCACGGCCGCCTCCTTCCTCCCGGCAGCCCCGGCCGCCCCGCCGGCGGCGGACGTCCCCGTGCAGCGTCCCACGCGGCGTCCTACCGGGTACGACGACGGCGGCGGCGTTCCGGTTCATCCAGCCCGCGGGATCCACTCCGCCCGACGTTGAACCATTGTGGGTGCGGCCGGCGTCTTTGCCAATAGCGGGCCGCGCGCCCCGCGGCACGACGTTCCGGGCACCGCCCGGGAGACCGCAAAGGAACCCCATGAGAATCACGCAGACAGCCGCGGCAGCCCTGCTGGCCGCCGCCATGATGGGCCTCGCCGGGTGCGGAGGAGGCTCGGGTACGGAAACGCCTGCCGGCCCGGAGGCGCCGCCGGCAGGCGAGGCGCCGACGACGGGCGCCCCCGGAATGACCACGCCGGCGGCGCCGAAGACAGACGGCGGGGAGACCGGCGGCGCGCAGGCATCCGGCGCCGCCTCTACCCTCACGACGGCCGAATCCGACCTGGGCGAAATCGTGGTGGACGGCGAAGGCATGACCGTTTACTACTTCACCAAGGACGTCCCGGACTCAGGCGAGAGCGCCTGCACGGGCGACTGCCTGGCCGCGTGGCCGCCCGTGCTGGCCGAGGAAGAACCGGAACTCGACGGGGTCACCGCGGAGGTGGGCCTCATCGACACCCCGGACGGGCAACAGCAGGTGACGCTGAACGGCATGCCCATCTACTACTGGGCGCAGGACAAGGCCCCGGGAGACACGACCGGACAGGGCGTGAACGACGTCTGGTTTGTGGTCGCCCCCGACGGCGAAATGATCAAGTAGCTCCACGCCGCCATCCTGCCCGCAGCCGCCTGCCCGGGGCCGGCAGCTGCGGGCGTCCGATCACAGGCGCCGGCCGGACGGGTCAGCGCTGCGGCCGCCAGACCATCAGCGCCTGGCTGCGCGGACGCGGCCGCTGGCCGCGGGCCAGCGTCACCACGTCGCCGGCGAGGCCGGCGGCGAACACCCGGCTGGAGTCGGTGCCCCGGCGCTGCCGTGCCATCAGTTCCTCGGAGAGGTCCCGGACCTGGGCCTTGAGCGCGGCGACCTCGTTTTCCAGCTGGAGGATGCGCTTGATCCCTTCCAGCGAGACGCCCTCCTGGGACAGCCGCTGGACCTCACGCAGGGTGTTCACGTCCTTCTGCGAATAGCGGCGCTGCCTGCCCCGCTGGCGCGACGGAGAGACCAGGCCGAGACGGTCGTACTGGCGCAGCGTCTGCGGGTGCATGTCCGCCAGTTCGGCCGCCACCGAAATCACGAAGATCGGCGCGTTCATATCGATGCTCATGGTGCTCTCCCTCCTGCGCTTCGCGCGTTTCCCGTCCGGACTGTCCCGACCTGTCGTAATTTCCCGCTACAGCCTGGCCTTGGCGGCAAGATTCCCGCGCGGGTCGGACCCGGCAGTCGCCGCCGCGAAGGCGTTAACCGCGTCTTCGGCCTCTTTCCCAAGGTTCTGCGGGACCACCACGTCGATGGTCACGAGCAGGTCGCCGGTGTTCTTCGAGGTCTTCACCCCGCGTCCCTTCACGCGGAGCGTTCGGCCGGAGGGTGTTCCTGCCGGCACCTTGACCTTGACGAATTCACCCGTCAGGGTCGGCACGTCGATCTGCGCGCCCAGCGCGGCCTCCGGGAACGTGACCGGGACGTGGATCCGGATGTTGTCGCCGTCGCGCTGGAAGAACGGGTGGGGCTTGACGTTGACGGTCACCATCAGGTCGCCCGCGCCGGCGGGGCCGGCCTGGCCCTTGCCGCGGACGCGGACCTTCTGGCCGTCTTTAATCCCGGCCGGAATCCGCACGTCGATCACTTCGCCGCTGGGTTCGCGCAGCCCGATGGTGGTGCCGTTGATGGAACCGGCGAAGGAAATGCTGGTGGTTGCGGTGCGGTCGGCGCCCCTGCGCGGGGGCTGCTGCTGCGGGAAACCGCCGAAACCGCCGAACAGATCGGCGAACTCCGGCGGCACGGTGCCCGCGGAGCCGGTGCGGGTGCGGGTGCCTTGGCCGAACAGGTTGCCGAAGATGTCCTCGAAGCCGCCCGCGCCCGGCCCGCCGGCGCTGCCGGGACCGCCGGCGCTGAAGCGCGCGCCGCTGCCCATGGCGCGGATCGCGTCGTACTGCTCGCGCTCCCCCGGGTCCGAGAGGACCGAGTAGGCCTCGGAGATGTCCTTGAACTTCTTTTCCGAACCTTCGTCCCCCCGGTTGGTATCCGGATGGTGGGTCCGCGCGAGCTTGCGGTACGCCTTCTTAATGTCCGCGTCGGATGCGTCCTTGGAGACACCGAGGATCTTGTAGAAGTCCTTCTCGACCCAGTCCTGGCTAGCCATGCAGGCGCCTCCTTTCAGTTGTCACAAAGTCTATGGGCACCGGCGCCCCCGGACGGACGGGTTGGCCTCCGAGCGTCCGAAGGCCAACCCGTCATCAGGGGCTGGGCGCCGTGGCGCCCGCTGCCGGTGTCATTCTGCCGGTACGGCTACCACTACCTGGGCGGCGCGCAGTACCCGGTCGCCGGCCCGGTAGCCCAGGCGCAGGACCTGGCTGACGGTGTCCAACTCCACCTCGGCGTCGGGCTGCTGCATCAAGGCCTCGTGGATATTCGGGTCGAATTCGACGCCGGTCTCCTCGATGCGGGCCAGGCCGTAGGTCTTGAGCACACCGTCCAGCTTGGTGGCAATGGCCGCGAACGGTCCGTCCGCGAGATCGCCGTGCTGGCGCGCCGCATCGATGTCGTCCAAAACGGGCAGCAGCGAGTTCAGCACGCCGATGACGGCCATCTCGCCGGCCACGGCGCGGTCGCGTTCCACCCGCTTGCGGTAGTTCACGTACTCCGCCTGCAGCCGGAGCAGGTCGTTCTTCAACTCCTCGGCCTCCTGCGACGTGCTCCCCTGGGCAACAGATTCCCCGGCCGGGACCTCGGCCCCGTTCAGGATCTGCTCCGCCTGGGCCAGCGCGTCGGCGTCGGCGCCCTGGCCGGCCGCGGCGGTTGCTTCCGCGGCCTGCCCGGCGTTCCCGGCTGCTCCCGCGGCACCGCGGACCTGTCCGGTTTCCGGATCGATCTTGCGGTTGTCGCGGTAGTTCACCGGCTCGCTCTGGTGTTCTTCTTCGTTACCTTTTTCGGCCATGGTTACTTCTTCTCGTCTTCGTCGACCACTTCGGCGTCCACGATGTCCTCGTCGGCCGCACCGGAGCCGGCATCGGAGGCACCGTCGCCGGCAGCCGCACCGTCACCGGCCGCGCCGGAGGCCTGCGCCTGCGAGTAGATGGCCTCGCCCAGCTTGGTCTGGGATGCCTGCAGCTTCTCGAACGCGGCCTTGACCTCGTCGTCGTTGTCCTGCTTTTCCAGTGCGGACTTCAGGGCGTCGACGTCGGCCTTGACCTCGGTCTTGACCTCTTCGGGCAGCTTGTCATCGTTGTCGGCGAGCAGCTTGTCCACCGAGTAGGCCAACTGCTCGGCCGAGTTGCGGACGTCGGCGGCCTCGCGGCGCTTCTTGTCCTCGGCGGCGTGCTCTTCGGCCTCCCGCACCATGCGGTCGATGTCATCCTTGGACAGCGCGGTGCCGCCGGTGATGGTCATCGACTGCTCGGCGCCGGTGCCCTTGTCCTTGGCGGACACGTGCACAATGCCGTTGGCGTCGATGTCGAAGGTGACCTCGACCTGTGGCACGCCCCGCGGCGCCGGCGCGATGCCGGTCAGCTCGAAGGTGCCCAGCGGCTTGTTGTCGCGGGTGAATTCGCGCTCGCCCTGGAAGACCTGGATGGCCACGGAGGGCTGGTTGTCATCCGCGGTGGTGAACGTCTCGGACCGCTTGGTCGGGATCGCGGTGTTGCGCTCGATCAGCTTGGTCATCACGCCGCCCTTGGTCTCAATGCCCAGCGACAGCGGGGTGACGTCGATCAGCAGGACGTCCTTGCGCTCGCCCTTCAGGACGCCGGCCTGCAGGGCGGCGCCAACGGCCACGACCTCGTCGGGGTTCACGCCCTTGTTCGGCTCCTTGCCGCCGGCCATTTCCTTGACCAGTTCGACGACGGCGGGCATGCGGGTGGAGCCGCCGACCAGCACGATGTGGTCGATGTCGGAGACCTTGATGCCGGCTTCCGTGATCACGTCGTGGAACGGCTTCTTGGTGCGCTCGAGCAGGTCCGCGGTCAGGTCCTGGAACTTGGCCCGGCTCAGGTGCTCGTCCAGGTGCACCGGTCCCTCCGGGGTGACGGAGAGGTACTGCAGGGAGATGTTGGTGGAGGAGGCCGATGACAGTTCCTTCTTCGCCTGCTCCGCCGCTTCCTTCAGGCGCTGCAGGGCGATCTTGTCCTTCGACAGGTCGGCGCCCTTGGACTTGGCCTGCTGCAGCAGGAAGTCAACCACCCGCTGGTCCCAGTCGTCGCCGCCGAGACGGTTGTCGCCGGAGGTGGCGCGGACCTGGATGGTGGAGAATTCGTCCTCGTCCTTGCCGACTTCCAGCAGGGACACGTCGAACGTGCCGCCGCCGAGGTCGAAGACCAGGATCAGTTCGTCTTCCTTGCCCTTGTCGAGGCCGTAGGCCAGGGCCGCCGCGGTGGGCTCGTTGACGATGCGCAGCACGTTCAGGCCGGCAATTTCGCCGGCTTCCTTGGTGGACTGGCGCTCGGCGTCGTTGAAGTACGCCGGCACGGTGATCACCGCGTCGGTGACCTTCTCGCCCAGGTAGGACTCGGCGTCGTGCTTGAGCTTCTGCAGGATGCGGGCGGAGATTTCCTGGGCGGTGTAGTTCTTGCCGTCGATCTCCACCTTCCAGTCGGTGCCCATGTGGCGCTTGACCGAGGCGATGGTGCGCTCGATGTTGTTGACGGCCTGGCGCTTGGCGATCTCGCCGACCAGCACCTCGCCCGACTTGGAGAACGCGACGACGGACGGCGTGGTGCGGCCGCCCTCGGCGTTGGCGATGACGGTGGGTTCGCCACCCTCCAGAACTGAAACAACGGAGTTGGTGGTTCCGAGGTCGATACCTACTGCACGAGACATACGCGTGTCCTTCCTTTGCGGCCGCCGCAACGGCCTGGATTACTGTGGGCGGCCCGACCCCCGGAGTATCCGGGTGGCGCCGCGGTGGGCGGCAGCCGATGTGAGCCTTCTGCACTCAAGTTTACTCGGACGACAGGCTTTGTCAATCAAGTTGAGCGCACCAGACTCAACTTCTGCTCCGCCGGGTCCCGTGGGAGGCCTCGCCGGGACAACTTGGCCGGCCACCAGATCTTCGGTCCGAGGTCGTAGGAAAGCGCCGGGATCAGCAGCGACCGCACCAGGACCGTGTCCAGCAGGACCCCGAACGCCACGATGAACGCCAGCTGGACCAGGAACAGGATCGGGATCACCGCGAGCGCGGCGAAGGTCGCCGCCAGCACCACGCCGGCCGAGGTGATGACGCCGCCGGTGGAGCCCAGCCCCCGCAGGATGCCGGGCCGGGTGCCCAGCCGCAGGGATTCCTCGCGCACCCGGGTCATCAGGAAGATGTTGTAGTCGATGCCCAGCGCCACCAGGAACACGAAGCCGAACAGCGGCACCGACGCATCCGCCCCCGGGAAGCCGAAGACATGGTTGAACATCAGCGCCGAGACTCCCAGGGCGGTGAGATAGGACAACGCCACGGACAGGACCAGCAGCACCGGGGCCAGGACCGAGCGCAGCAGCAGGATGAGGATGAGCAGGATGACGCCCAGCACCATCGGGGTGATCTTCAGCAGGTCGGCCTGCGCGGTCAGGTTGGTATCCAGCGCCACCGCGGTGACGCCGCCGACCAGCGCGCCCGGATCGGCGCCGTCCAGCGCGCCGCGCAGGTCGGCCACGGCACCCTCGGCTGCGCCGGAGTCCGGCACGTCCCGGAGCGTGGCATTGATCAGCACCCGGCCGTCCAGTTCCACCACCGCGTCGCCGCGGGTGTAAAACTGCGCGGACGCCACGCCCTCCTGGTTGCGGACCACGTCCAGCACCTCGTCCCGCGCCGCGGCATCGGCGACGACGACGGCGGGGCTGCCGGTGCCGGCGTCGAAGTGCCGGCCCAAGGCCTCCTGCCCGTCGGCGGAATCCGTCTGCACCATCACCAGCTCCGACTGCGGCACGCCGTGCGCCTGCAGTTGCAGCACGCCCAGCGCCCCGGCCACCAGGACCAGCACCGAAGCCAGCCAGGTCACCCGCGGCCTGCGGGCAACCAGCCGGGCCACCTGCAGCCAGAGCCCGCGGAGGCCCTCGGTGCCGGCCACGGGGCGGTCGGGCCGCGCGCGGTGCAGGTGGTGGCCGGGGCGGGGCACGATCGGCCAGAAGGCGGCGCGGCCGGCCAGCAGCAGCACGGCGGGCAGGAAGGTCAGCGCGGCCAGGACGGCGAACACGATGCCGACCGCGGCGATCGGCCCGAGGCTGCGGTTGGAGTTAAGGTCCGAGAACAGCAGGCAGAGCAGGGCCAGGATCACCGTGGCGCCGGAGGCTGCGATCGGCTCGACGGACCCCCGGTAGGCGGTTTTCATTGCCGCCCATTTCGACTCCTGCCCGCCCAGTGCCTCGCGGTAGCGGGCCGTCAGCAGCAGGGCGTAGTCGGTGGCGGCGCCGATTACCAGGATGAACAGGATCCCCTGGCTCTGCCCGCTGAGCCGGATCCAGCCTTGCAGGGCGAACCAGTACACCACGAGGATGGCCGCACAGAGGGCGAACACGGAGGTGAGCAGGACCAGGAACGGCAGCAGGACCGCGCGGTAGACCAGCAGCAGGATGACGAACACGGCGCCCAGCGCCACGGCCAGCAGGAGCCCGTCGATCCCGCCGAAGGCCTCCACCAGGTCGGCGATGAACCCGGCCGGTCCGGTCACATAGCCGGTGGCGGAAACCGGGAGTTCGGCCGCCAGCACGGCGCGCAGGCCGGCGACCACCTCGCCGGTATCCAGGTCCTCGGGCACCGGGACGATGAACTGCACCGCTTCGAAGTCTTCGGACGGAATCGGGCCGACCACCCCGGCGGCGCCCCCTCCCGCAGTCCCGATGGCCTCCGACAGCTGTTCGGCCAGCGGGGCATACTCGGCCAGTTGCTGCGGCTGGAGCGGGTCGTCGAATTCGACCACCACGATGGCCGGGACCGCATCGGCATCCAGGAACCGCTCCTGCCATTCGCCCACGGCGGTGGATTCGGCGCCGGCCGGAAGGAATCCCGCCTGGTCGTTGGTGGAGACCTCGGAGAGCTTGCCGAAGGTCGGTCCGCCCAGGCTCGCGGCGGCGAGCCAGGCAACCGCAACCAGGGCGGGCAGGAGCATTCTGAGCCAACGGGCCATGGGAACCGGACCTCTGTCAGTCGACGGACTAAAACAAGCTCCACTATAGAGTAGTTCCAACGTGGAGATAAGTCTCGGGTGAACTATCCTTGGAGAGGTTGCCGGAGGGAGGAACGTGGCGCACAGTGAAGAGCGGCTGCTGCTGTTGCTGCAGCAGTTCGTCTTGGAGAGCGAACGCTACATCGAAGCGGTCAGCGAGCGGGACGCCCTGCACCGCACCGACCTCAACGCCCTGGCCGCGATGGTCCGGGCGGCCGCCGAGGGCCGCACGGTGACCCCGGGCAGCCTGCGGAACGAGCTGCACCTCAGCTCGCCGGCGACCACCGCGCTGGTGGACCGGCTGGACCGCTCCGGCCACGTGAAGCGGACCCGCAGCGACACCGACCGCCGCAAGGTGCACCTGGAGCTGACGGACCTGGCCCGCGCCACCGGCGGCGCCATGTTCGCGCCGCTGGCCCGCAACATCGGCCGGGTGCTCTCCGACTATCCGGCGGAAGACCGGCAGCGGCTCGCGGCGTTCCTGGCGGACATCATCGCCGCCACCGAAACCGCCTGTGCCGAGGTCGCGTCGGCCGAAGTCGCATCGAACGAAGTCGCGTCGGCCGACAAATAGCGCAACATTCCGGCATGGCAGCCGCCTGCCCGCGGGGGCGCGGAGTAGTCTCCCACTATGAAGGACGAGGTCTACTCCCACGGCCACCACAAAAGCGTGGTTAAAGCCCATGCCATCCGGACCGCCGAGGACTGCGCGGCCTACCTGCTGCCGGAGCTCAAGCCGGGCATGATGCTGCTGGACGTGGGCTGCGGCCCGGGCAGCATCACCGTTGATCTGGCCGAGCGGGTGGCCCCGGGACAGGTGACTGGATTGGACCGGTCCGACGATGTCCTGACCCAGGCGGCCGAACTCGCCGCCCTGCGCGGAATCGAGAACGCCACCTTCGTCGCGGGCAACATCTACGACCTCGAGTTTGATGACGACACCTTCGACGTGGTGCACGCCCACCAGGTCCTCCAGCACCTGACCGACCCGGTGGCCGCGCTCTACGAGATGCGGCGGGTGGTCAAGCCGGGCGGCATCGTGGCCGTCCGGGACGCCGACTTCCACGGCATGAGCTGGTACCCGGAACTGCCCGAACTCGACGACTGGATGGAGACCTACCAGCAGCTTGCCCGCGGCAACCGCGCCGAACCGGACGCCGGCCGGCACCTCATCGCCTGGGCGCAGGCGGCCGGTTTCCACGACATCACTCCGTCGTCGTCCAACTGGCTGTACGCCACCGAGGAGCAGCGCCGCTGGCAGGGCGAAGTCTGGTCGGAGCGGGTCCTGCATTCCGGCTACGCGGAACAGTCGCTGGAGCGCGGACTGATCGACCGGGCCGGACTGGAACGGATAGCCCGGGGATGGCTGACGTGGGCCGCTGCCCCGGATGCGTGGTTCCTGATTCCCAACGGCGAGATCCTGGCCCGCAAACCCTGATCCCGCCGGCGGGACGGAAGGACTGATATGCCCGGGCACTACGACGTGATCATCGCCGGCGGCGGCCACAACGGCCTGGTGGCGGCCGCCTACCTTGCCCGCGCCGGGCGGAGCGTCCTCGTGCTCGAACGCGAAGACCAGGTCGGCGGCGCCGCGGTTTCGGCGGAAGTCTTTCCCGGCACCGGGGCCCGCATCTCGCGCTATTCCTACCTGGTCAGCCTGCTGCCGCGTCGCATCATCGAGGACCTCCGGCTGGACCTGCGGCTGCTGCGCCGGCGCTTCTCGTCATACACTCCCCTGCCCGGGACCGCGGCGGGCCTGCTGGTGGACAACCAGGACCCGGACGCCACCCGCTCCTCCTTCGCCGCCGTGGGCGCGGCCACCGACTTCGAGCCCTTCACCGGGTTCTATCAGCGCACCGGCCGGCTGGCGCGGGCCCTCTGGCCCTCCGTCACCGAACCGCTGCCCCGCCGCTCCGAGGCGCGCAGCAGGGTCGGCGACGACGAGGCCTGGCACGACTTCATCGACCGGCCGATCGGCGAGGTTCTCGAGCGCAGTTTCGGCTCGGATCTGGTCCGCGGGGTGGTGCTCACCGACGCCCTGATCAGCACCTTTGCCGGCGCCCACGACGCCTCGCTGCAGCAGAACAAATGCTTCCTCTACCATGTGATCGGCGGCGGGACCGGTGACTGGGACGTGCCCGAAGGCGGCATGGGTGCGGTCAGCGCGGCGCTGGAAAAGGCGGCCCGCAGCGCCGGCGCGGAGCTGCGGACCCGGGCGCGGGTCACCTCCGTCTCTCCCGAGGGAGAGGTGACGTACGACGACGGCGGCGCGGGCGGCGTCGTCGTCTCGGCGGAACGCGTGCTCGCCAACGTCTCCCCCGCCGTCCTCAACGGGCTGCTCGCCGCCGCCGGCGCCGGGCCGGCCACCCGGCCGGAAGCGGCGCCGGAAGGCGCGCAGGCGAAGGTGAACCTGCTGCTGTCCCGGCTGCCGAAGCTGCGCGATGGCCTGGTGGCGCCGGAGGCGGCGTTCGGCGGCACCTTCCACATCAACGAGTTGTACTCGCAGCTGGAAGGGGCCGCAGCCGAAGCGGCCGCGGGCCGGGTGCCGGATCCGCTGCCCGCCGAGATCTACTGCCACTCCTTGACCGACCCCTCCATCCTCTCGCCGGAACTGCAGGCAGCCGGAGCCCACACGCTCACCGTGTTCACGCTGCAGACCCCGCACCGGCTGATCACCGAAGAGAACAACGACGCGATGCGGCAGCGGCTGCAGGACGCCGTGCTCGCCTCGCTCAATTCCGTGCTCGCCGAGCCGATCGAGGACTGCATCCTGCGCGATCAACGCGGAGAGCCGTGCATCGAAACCAAGACCACCCTGGACCTCCAGCGGGAGCTGAACCTGACCGGCGGCAGCATCTTCCACGGTCCCCTGGACTGGCCGTTCGCCGAAGACGACGAACCGCTCGACACCCCGGCGCGGCGCTGGGGCGTGGGCACGGCGCACGGGCGGATCCTGCTTTGCGGGGCCGGCGCGCGGCGCGGCGGCGGGGTCAGCGGCCTGGGCGGCCACAACGCGGCCATTGCCGTGCTCGAGTCCCGCTGACCGAAATCTTCCGGTCCGCACCGTAGGATCATCTGGTGCAAATCTCCTTATGGCTGGCGCTGCTCGGCGCCACCCTGGTCATCAGCTTCACCCCCGGCGCCGGCGCCATCAACACCATGAGCAACTCGCTCAACGCCGGCTTCCGCCGTTCCATCTGGGGGATTTTGGGCCAGCAGGCCGCCCTGGTCATCCACGTGGTGATCGTGGCGTTGGGCCTGGGCCTGCTGGTATCCAATTCGCCGATGCTGTTCGCCGCCATCAAGTACGCCGGCGCGGTGTACCTGATCTACCTGGGCCTGCGGCAGTTCTTCGCCAAGCCGACGGGCACCGCGGAAATCGAAGAGTCGCGGCGCAACGAGCCCGCCTTCTCCATGTTCCGGCGCGGACTCTGGGTCAACCTGCTCAACCCGAAGGCGATCGTCTTCTTCCTGGCCTTCATGCCCGGCTTCATCCGGCTGGACCAGCCCCAGCTGCCGCAGTACCTGGTCCTGATCGCCACCGTGGTGGTGGTGGATATCCTCGTGATGTGGTTCTTCTTCGCTGCCGCGGCCCGGTCCTTCCAGCGCTTCACGCGGACCACGCGCGGGCTGATGATGATGAACCGGGTCTTCGGCACGCTGTTCATCGCCGTCGGCCTCATGCTGGCGTTCCTGTAGCCCGGTTCTCATAGACTCAAGGACATGTACCGCATCATCGCCGCCAGCGCCGGCTGCCCCTGCCGCCGCGGTCCCGTCCGGGGGCATCCCCCGGTCCGGGCCGCCGCCGCGACCGGATGCGGGGAAATCCGTGCGCACTAAGCCCGTACTGATCGCCGTCGACGGGCGCTCGGGGGCCGGCAAGACCACGCTGGCCGTGGAACTGGCAGCGATGCTGCGGGTCCACCGCACGGTATCGCTGTTCCACCTGGAGGACATCTACCCCGGCTGGCACGGCCTGGCCGGCGGGCAGCAGCGGTACCTGGAAACCGTGCTGCGGCCCCTGGCCGCCGGGGACAGCGCGCACTGGACCGCCTGGGACTGGGAAGCAAACGGCGACGGCGCCTCCCGCACCACGGAGCCGGCCGACGTGGTGGTGTTCGAGGGCGTCGGTGCCGCCCATGCCGCTGCCCGCGGGCTGCTCGACGCCGTGATCTGGCTGCAGGCGCCCTCCGCCGACCGGCGCACCCGCGCCCTGTCCCGGGACGGCGCTGCGTATGAACCGTTCTGGGACGTCTGGGCGGAGCAGGAAGAGGCCTGGCTGGCCGGCGACGACGTCGCGGCGGCCGCCGACGTCGTCGTCGAAGCCGGTCCCTCCGGCACCGATCCCCGGCAGGTGCTCCACGCGCTGGCCTCGGTGCCCGCCCTGGAACACGCTTTGGCCCCGGAGCGCGCGGCCCGCGAGGGCGTCCGCCTGGTCGCCGAACGCCTGGCCGCCTATCCGGACGCCGAAGACATCTACCGGCGCCTGTACGCCGGCTCCGGCCGCAGCGTCTGGCTGGACAGTTCAAATACCCGTGAATCCGCCGACCGGAACCGGATCAGCGTCCTGGCCGACGATGGCGGAGCCTTCGGCGCCTGGGCCGAACACCGCAACGGCACCACCGTGGTCGGCCAGGGCAACGCCACCGCCCGGATCCGTGGCGGTTTCTTCCGCTGGCTGGACACCGTGTGGGGACGCCGCACCGTCACCCTGCCGGCCGGGGTCCCCGGGAACTTCGCCCTGGGCTGGCTGGGCTACCTGGGCTACGGGCTCAAGCGCGAGACCGGGGGCTCGGACGCCGGTGCAGAGGTGCCGGACGGGGCGCCGGATGCCGCTCTGCTGTTCGCCGGCCGGGCCGTCGTGCTCGACCACGGGCGGCAGTGCACGTGGCTCCTCGCGTTGGCCGGCCCGTCCGCGGGGGACGACGCCGACGCTTGGCTCGCCGCTACCGGTGCGGTGGTCAGCGGACTGTCCCCGGCCGCCGGCCCCGCCCCGGCTCCGGCCGCGCCGCCACAGGCGCCGGAATTCCGTTCCCGCGACACGCGCGAGGCCTATCTGGCCAAAATCCGGGAAGCGCAGGCGGAAATCACCGAGGGAAACACCTACGAGGTCTGCCTGACCACGGAGCTGCAGGCGACTGCGGCGGAACCGCTGGATCCGCTGGACACCTACCTGGCCCTGCGCAGCCGCAACCCCGCGCCCTTTGCCAGCCTCCTGCGGTTCGGGCGGCTCACCGTGGCCAGCACGTCGCCCGAGCGGTTCCTGGGCCTCGACGCCCGTGGCCGGCTGCGGGCCGAACCGATCAAGGGCACGCGCCGCCGCCTCCAGGATCCCGACGCCGATGCCGCCGTCGTAGAGGAACTCGCCGGCAGCGCCAAGGACCGCGCCGAGAACATCATGATCGTGGACCTGCTGCGCAACGACCTGAGCCACTTTGCCGTGCCGGGCTCGCTGCAGGTGAGCCGGCTGTGCGCCATAGAGTCCTACGCGACGGTGCACCAGATGGTGTCCACGATCGACGCGCAGCTGTTGCCCGGGGCGGTGCGGGCGGAGGCCGTGGCCGCTGCTTTTCCCGCCGGATCGATGACGGGCGCCCCGAAGATCAGCACCATGGACATCCTGGATCGGCTGGAGACCGGACCCCGCGGCGTCTACTCGGGTGCCGTGGGCTACTTTTCGCTGGACGGGGCCGCGGACCTGTCCGTGGTGATCCGCACCCTCGTGATGGACGGCAACCGGTTGAGCCTGGGCGTTGGCGGCGCGATCACGGCCGATTCCGTGCCCGAAGACGAATGGGACGAGGTCCGCGCCAAGGCCTACGGGGTGCTCTCGGCGCTCGGGGCAACGTTTCCGGAGTAACGCAGTCCACCGCGGCGCACCCGCGGCCGGACTTCAAGCGGCAGATCCTGGCGGCGTTCATGGAGGGCAACAAGCACCGCCCCGAGCGGGGCCCGGTTACTGCAGCGTGGCCGTCAGCCTGGCCACGTTGTCCACGTAGCGCTGCCAGCGGGGCCGCTGCCTCCACTCCTCGAGCGTGAGCTCCCGGGAAATGACCCGATAGCTGTCCTGGATCTCCGAGACCTGCTCAACGATGTGGTCCCCGAGCATCATGACGGAGACCTCCATGTTCAGGGAGAAGGAGCGCATGTCCATGTTGCTGGAGCCGATGACCGCGACCTCATCGTCCACGGTGAAGTGCTTGGCGTGCAGCACCAGCGGCTTCGGGTAGCGGTAGATCCGCACGCCGGCCTCCAGCAGCGCCTGATAGTAGGACTGCTGGGCGTGATGGACCAGCAACTGGTCGCCGCGTTCGGATACGAACAATTCGACCTCGACGCCGCGCTGGGCCGCCGTCGTAATGGCATAGAGCAGCGAGTCATCTGGCACGAAGTACGGGCTGCAGATGGACAGCCGCTCCACCGCCGCGTAGATGAGCGTGTTGAACAAGCGCAGGTTGTTCTCGGTTGCGAAGCCGGGGCCGCTGGGCAGGGCCTGGCAGGTCATGGGGCCGGGCTCGCGGAAGGGGGCCGGGGTGAACAGCTCGCCTTCGAGCGTGTCGTCGGTTTCGCTGGACCAGTCGGTGGCGAACACCACGTTCAGCGCCGTGACGATGGGCCCTTCGTAGCGCGCCATCAGTTCCACCCATTTGCGGCCGATCTTATGGCTGGACGTGCGGCGGTAGCCGGGCTCGATCAGGTTCTGCGACCCGGTGAACGCCACCCGGCCGTCCACCACCAGGATCTTGCGGTGGTTGCGCAGGTCGATCCGGCGCCACTGGCCCCGGACCGGCAGCACGGGCAGCATGCGGCGCCAGTCGATGTCGGTGGTCTCCAGCCAGCGGCGGAACTTGCGGTAGCCGGCGACGCGGAGGGTGCCGATGTGGTCGAACAGCAGGCGCACGCGGACACCCCGGGCGGCGGCTTCTTCCAGGGCGGTGAAGAGCTTGCCGGTGGTTTCGTCGCGGCTCATGATGTAGAACTCGATGTTCACGAACTCACGCGCCTCGCGCACGGCCTCGGTCATCGCGGCAATGGACTCGTCGTAACCCGGATACAGCTCCACGTGGTTGCTGTCCACCATGGGGAAGGCGCCGAGCCGCCGGTTCAACTCTGCAGCCGAATGCACCCAGGCCGGGGCTTCCTGCTCGCTGGTCGGCTCCTTAAGGTTGCGGGTGGCGGCCCACACCCGGCCGTTGATCTCCGACTGCTTGGCGATCCGGCGCTCCGAGAGGCGGTACCGGCCGAACATGAAGAAGAGCAGCAGCCCGATCAGCGGGATGAAGAAGATGGCCAACAGCCAGGCCATGGCGGTATTGGGGCGGCGGTTCCCGGGAATCACGCCCAGGGCGATGACGCGGATGGCCATATCCACAACGCCCAGAATCACGACGGCCCACTCGGGGAATGTGCCCAGCCCCGCAAACGACCACAGCACGCGGCTGTTCCTCCCCTCCCGCCGTGTGCCGGCGCAATCCTCCCAGCCTACCCGGCGTTTGGGGGCAGACTCACTAAGCTGGAGCCATGACAGTTCTGGTGTTTTTGGACCCTGCCCACGAGGCGGGACGTGTCGCAGATGCCTCCCGGCCCCAGCTGATGGCCACCGATCTCGGGGCCACCCGCGGAGACGGCATCTTCGAGTCCCTGCTGGCGGTCAACGGGGTCCCGCGCAAGCTGCGGGCGCACCTGGACCGGCTTGCCGGCTCCGCCCGGGCCATGGACCTGCAGCTTCCCTCCCCGGACGCCTGGGAGCGTGCCATCGCGACGGCAATCGCCGAGCACCCGCCGGCCGAGGAGCTGGTAATCAAGCTGCTGGTGACCCGCGGCGTGGAAGGTTCACCCACACCCACGGCCTGGGTCCAGGCCTCGCTGCCGCCGGCGGCAGGACGGCGCCAGCGCACCGACGGCATTTCCGTGCTGCTGCTCGACCGCGGGTACGACAGCTCGCTGGCCGAACGCGCCCCGTGGCTGCTCATGGGGGCCAAGACTCTCTCCTACGCGGTCAACATGGCGGCGCTGCGTTATGCGCACAAGAACGGCGCCGACGACGCCATCTTCACGTCCAGCGACGGCCGCGTGCTGGAAGGGCCCACGTCCACGGTGCTGATGGCGCGGGTGCGCGACGGCGTGAAGACGCTGGTGACGCCGCTGCTGGAGAGCGGCATCCTGCCGGGCACGTCCCAGTCGGTGCTGTTCAAGGCGGCAGAAGCCGCCGGGTGGCAGCTGGGCTACGGCCCGCTGGAGCCGCACGACCTCTACGAAGCCGACGCCGTCTGGCTGGTTTCGAGCATCCGCCTGCTTGCCCCGGTCAAGAGCATCGACGGTAAGGAAATCCCCGTCTCCCCCGATCTGACCCAGGAACTGACGGCGCTGCTGGCCCAGGGCAGCCAGGAGGAGTAACCGGTGAGGAAACATCGCGTTTGACGCTGCCCCGACCGAGTCTTCCGAGGAACCACCGCCCATGTTCATGAAGCTTGAATGCGTTTGCATGCCGACCCTCGACGTTGAGGCCTCCGTCAGGTTCTATGCCGGACTCGGGATGCGGGAGTCCTGGCGGATCAACCGCAAGACGCCGGCGGGACTGGCATGGACCCTGGTGGGCATGCGTTTCCCGGACGGGAATAGTTCCGAACTCGTCCTCAGCGACAATCCCGACAACCGGCGCCTCGAGGTCGAAGTCTTCGTGGGCGATGTCCGGCGCGCCTACGAGGAGCTGTCTTCCAACGGCGGAGTGGAATGGATCGAGGCGCCCTTCGCCACCGAGTCGGGGCATGTGGCCGTGATGCGTGCGCCCGACGGCAACGTCTTCGTCCTGGTCGGTTCATAGGACGCCGTCCTGCCGTCGGACTGATGAAAAATGCCCCTCGGCCTGGACGCCTTCCGGGGTCGATACCCGCTTCGACCACCGCGTTAGTGCAGTGTTAGGGTCGATTGGACCGAAAGATCAGCATGCTGTCGTTCCGTCCGGGCGGCAGCCCTGAGAAGGAGGACAATGAAGGCTCTGACGTGGCAAGGGAAGCGCTCGGTCAGCGTGGAGGAGGTCCCGGATCCGCGGATCCAGGAGCCCACGGACGCGATCGTGAGGATCACCTCGACCGGCATCTGCGGCTCCGACCTGCACCTCTACGAGGTGCTCACTCCTTTCATGGACAAGGGCGACATCATCGGACATGAGCCCATGGGGATCGTGGAGGAGGTCGGCTCGGCCGTCACGCACATCAAGGCCGGGGACCGGGTGGTCATCCCGTTCAACGTCTCCTGCGGCCACTGCTTCATGTGCCGGCAGGGCCTGCAGTCCCAGTGCGAGACCACCCAGGTCCGCGAGTACAACAACAATGCCCAGTTCCTGGGCTACTCGCGGCTCTACGGCTCGGTGCCCGGCGGACAGGCCGAGTACCTGCGTGTGCCGCACGCGGACTACGGACCCATCAAGGTGCCCCACGCCGGTGAGGACGAGCGCTACCTGTACCTCTCCGATGTAGTGCCCACCGCGTGGCAGGCCGTGCAGTACGCGGCCCCGCCGCAGGGCGGCTCCCTGGCCGTGCTCGGCCTGGGCCCCATCGGCCAGATGTCCGCCCGGATCGGCCGGCACCTCGGCTACCGGGTGCTCGCGGTGGACCCCGTCGCGGAGCGGCGGGCAATGGCGGAACGCCACGGCATCGAGACACTGGACCTGCACGGCGACGTCGCGGACGAGCTGCGGGAGCGCACGGACGGCCGCGGGCCGGACTCGGTGGTGGACGCCGTGGGCATGGAAGCGCACGGCTCGCCCGTGGCCGGCGCGGTCCACCAGGCGGTGGGGCTGCTGCCGTCGTCACTGGGCCGCAAGGCGATGGAGGCGGCAGGGGTGGACAGGCTCGACGCGCTCTACACCGCCATCGACGCCGTCCGGCGCGGCGGCACGATCTCGATCAGCGGCGTGTACGGCGGGATGAAGGACCCCCTGCCGATGCTGACCATGTTCGACAAGCAGCTCCAGCTGCGGATGGGCCAGTGCAATGTGAAGCGGTGGATCGACGATCTGCTGCCGCTGGTCGACGACCCGTCGGACCCGCTGGGCGTGCTCGACCTGGCGACCCACCAGGTTCCGCTGGAGCAGGCGCCGGAGATGTACGAGAAGTTCCAGAAGAAGGAGGACGGCTGCATCAAGGTGGTGCTCAAGCCTTAGCCCTGTATGGATCGGCGGACCCCGGCCGTCATGGATCGTCGATCGCCGGGGTCCGCCGGGGGCCGGTTCACACGAAGATGAAGTTCCAGGTCCCGGCTGCCACGGCGGCGGCGGCGGCGCCGCCGGCGACGACCGCGCCGCCCAGCAACACCCACACATCCACCATGCTGTAGGTGGATTCGCGCGCCCAGGTCCGGGGCCCGGCGCCGAAGCCGCGGGCCTCCATCGCGACGGCCAGCCGGGTGGCCCGGCGGATGGCCTGCACGATCAGGCCGAACGCCTGGCCCGCGAACGCGCCCGCCTTGGCCAGCGGCCGGTTCTCCGCCCCGACACCGCGGGCGCGGCGCGCCAGACCGAGGGTGCGCCATTCCTCCACCAGCAGCCCCACCAGCCGCATGGCGGCCAGTGCTCCCAGCACGAACCGGTGGGGCAGCTTCAGCTTCTGCGCCAAGGCGTCCGCCAGGTCCGTCGGGTCGGTCGTCAGGAGCAGGAAAATGCCCGGCAGCGCAACGGCGAGCGACCGCAGGCCGATGGCAACGCCGCCGGCCACCGAGTCCTCGGTGAAGAAAAGCGGACCGAACCGGAACAGCACGGCCCCGGTCTTCTCGGCCAGCAAGGCCGTTGCCCAGGCCCCGACGGCAGCCGCCGCCAACAGCGGCCAGCCGCGCTTCAGCAGCAGCCATGGGCTGACACCCAGCACGGGCATCAGCAACAGTTCGGCGGCCAGCACCACGGAGGCGCTGACCCAGTCCACACTGAGCATGACCACCACGGTGACCAGGGCGGCGGCGGCCAGCTTCGATACCGGGTTGGCGCGGCTGAACGGGGAGGCGGCCAGCCGCGGGTTCATCAGGTCCATGCTCATGCTGCCCTCCCCAGCGGCTGGGCCGGGCGAACGCCGCCGTCCGCCACCCGGATGACGGCGCCGCCGAGCGCGGCGGTGAAGTCGTCGTCGTGCGTCACCGAGACCACGCTCCGGCCCTCGGCCACCAGCTCGGCCAGCAGCGTGACCAGTTCGGCCCAGGTGTTGGCGTCCTGTCCGAAGGTCGGCTCGTCCAGCATCAGGATGTCCGGGCCGGTGGCCAGCATGGTGGCTACCGACAGCCTGCGTTTCTCGCCGCCCGAGAGGGTGAACGGGTTGGCCTGCAGCAGGCGGGTCAGCCGGAGCCGCTCGGCGATCGTGTCCACGCGCTGCCGGACGGTCGCCTCGGGCAGTTTGGCCACGCGGCGGGGACCGAATTCCAGTTCGTCGAGCACCGTGCCGGTGAGGAACTGGTGTTCAGGTTCCTGGAAGACGCTGCCAATCCGGGTCACCAGCTGCGCGGACTTCCACTTCGCCGGTGACAGGCCGGCACCGCGTTGCAAGGCCGGTGTCGCCGAGAGATCCCCTCCCGCGGGTGCCAGCAGGCCGGCGAGGGTGAGGGCCAGGGTGGATTTGCCGGCCCCGTTCGCGCCGGTGACGCTGAGCGCCTGCCCGGCCAACAGGTCCAGGTCCACCCCGCGCAGCACCGGCGCGGCTTTCCGGGTCCGCGACACGTCCAATGCCGCCGCCCGCAGCAACGGCCCGCCCGGGGCCGGCGCCGCGGGCAGCTCCAGCCGCGGGGCATGACCGGGAACCCAGACGCCGGCCTCGATCAGCCGGTCGCGGGCGGCGCCTTCGGCGAGCACCTTGCCCGGCGGCCCGTCGGCCAGCACGCCGCCGCCGGCCGCGAGCACGATCACGCGGTCCACGACGTCCGCCCAGACCGCCACCCGGTGCTCGACCACCACCAGGGTGGCGCCGGTGCGGTCCAGCACCCGGGCCACGGCGTCCCGTACTTCCCGCACCCCGGCGGGATCCAGGTTTGCGGTCGGCTCATCCAGCAGCAGCAGCCCCGGTCGCATGGCCAGGACGGAAGCCAGCGCCAGCCGCTGTTTTTGGCCGCCGGAAAGCGCCGACGTGGGATGGTCCAGCGGCACGGCCAGGCCGACATCGGCCAGGGATTCGCGGACCCGGTCCCAGATCTGCCCGCGCGGCAGCGACAGGTTCTCCGCCCCGAAGGCCACCTCGTCGCCCACCCGGGCCAGCACCAGCTGGCTCTCCGGATCCTGCAGCACGAGGCCGGCCCGGCCGCGGGCCTCGGAGGGACGCACCCCCGCCACGCTCAACCGGCCCGTCTCCTCGCCTTCGCCCTCGTCGCCGAGGACGCCGGCCATGGCGTGCAGCAGCGTGGACTTGCCGGCCCCGGAGGCGCCCAGCAGCAGTACCCGTTCGCCCGGGGCGATGCTGAAACTGGCCGCGCGCACCGCCGGATCCTTGCGGCCGGCATGCCGCCAGCCCCACCCCTCGGCGAGGACCGGCACCGGGCCGGGCGCCGCCGTCGTACTCTGCGCTCCCATCAAACGGCTCAGGCGTCTGCCGTGCGTCCCGCGGCGAAGGAGGACAGCGCACCCGTCTTCGCCAGGCCCCTGACCGCCAGCCACGGCAGCAGCCCGGCGATCACCACGCCCGACACGGCGGCGAAGCCCACGTACGCCAGCTGCCACTCGGCGGCCCAGAGCATGTTGTAGAGGATGTTCTCGCTGATGGACAGCGCCAGGCCTGCGCCCAGGCCGGCCAGCATCGCCACGCCCAGGTTGAACCTGCGGTACAGGAAGAGCAGGAAGACGACCTCGGCGCCCAGGCCCTGGATCAGGCCGGAGACCAGGACGGTCATGCCGAAGCTCGTGCCCAGCAGCGCGGAGACAACCGCGGCCAGCATCTCGCAGTAGATGGCGGCCCCGGGCTTGCGGATGATCAGCCCGCCCAGCACGCCCGCCATCAGCCAGCCGCCGGTGTACAGCCCGGCGGAAGGCGGGAAGGCTATGGTCAGGCCCTCGATCAGCGGCCAGCCCGCCGACCAGGCCCAGAAGATGACGCCGACGGCCACGGCGACCACCGAGGCCACGACGATGTCCACTACCCGCCAGCCGTAACGCTGCTTCCGGGCAGGGGTGGGTGTGGCGGGTGCATTAGAAACGGTACTCATTGGAATCCTCCTGGTTGCAGGAGGGGAGGGCGGCCACGCGGCGCGCCCCGAGAACTCGACTCCCTTCGCCGGTACTAACCGGAGCAGGTTCGAGGGTCTGCGGTCTATCCGCACTCTCAGCGTCCCTCCCGGTCTCGGTGTGCACCGGCCGGTCGGACGCTCCCCTGTCGTCACTAGATGCTGTCTGGCAGCACGCACCAGTCTACACTCGCCCGCGGCGGCGCGGCATTCGGGGCGCAGACCCGGGGAAAATGCACGACGGCACACGGCCCGGGCGGGTGCCGGGCAGTAGGCTGGGAACCGGAACAGCAGTTGAGACGGGGCTGCGGCCCAGGAAGGGAGCGGGCATGAGCGTTGTGTTGAGGCTCTTGGGCACACTGGTGAGTATCGGCGCGGGCCTGGCAGCCAGCCAGTTGCTGGGGCTTGTCTGGAAGATGATCACCGGAAAAGATGCGCCGAAGAGCGACGATGACCTGGAGAACAGCCTGCGGGCGGCGGTAGCCTTCGCCGTGGTGTCCGGCACCGTGGCGCGCGTGATCCAGGTGCTGACCAAGCGCGCCACCGCCAAGGCGGTCATCCGCTACGACAAGACCCGGGAAATGGTCTAAGCGGTCCCTCGAGGATTCCGATGGGGGACGGGCCACGGGCCCGTCCCCCATCGCGTTCTGTTACCGGCCGCCGGCACCCGCCCAAGGCACGCGCCCCCGTTGGTCGGCAAGTTACCGCCCCCCCTTGGTCCGCAGGTTACGGAGCGTCCGCGGGCCCGGCGCCGCCCCGGTCGGTCCGCCCGGGAACGGCCGCCGCCCCCGCGGTGCGCCGTTCCCCCGGCTTCCCGGTGTCCTGCCCGCCGGCCACAGCACGGCTGCCGCCGTCGGCACCGGCACCGGCAAGCGGTGCGTCATCTGAGGACGCCGCGGCGTCTTCCCGTGCCGCCGCCTCCACCACCGCGTCGAGGTCGTCCACGCTGAGGATTTCCTTGCGCAGGTGTTTGGTGCGGTAGCCGGCCCGGCCCACCATGTGGGCGGACACCGGCACGGTCAGCAACTGGAACAGCCAGGCTATGAGGAGCACGGGCACCGCCACCCAGCTGCGCAGCTGCAATCCCAGTCCAGTCAGCAGCAGCAGCAGGCCGAAGACCTGGGGCTTCGTGGCCGCATGCATCCGCGAGAGCAGGTCGGGAAACCGCAGCAGGCCGATGGCCGCGGCCAGGGACATCCCCGCGCCGGCGATCAGGCAGACGGCGGTCGCGATGTCGAGTATCAAGTCAGTGTTCACGGGGCCGCCCGTCCGTCACGAAACGAGCCACGGCGACCGAGCCGATGAAGCCGACAACGCTAATAACGACGACCAGCGTCAGATTGTTCATGTGGCCGCCGGCGGCCATGTCCACGATGAGTCCGGCGCAGACGATCGCCAGCAGCACGTCTATGGCCAGCAGCCGGTCCAGCAGCGACGGCCCGCGGGCCAGCCGGATCAGCGACAGTACAGCGGCCCCGGCCAGCACTGCGCTCACGACGATTTGCGCGACCGGAATGACGTCCCCGTTCACACTGCACCTCCCCTGCCGGTACCTTCGGCCTTGACCATCGCCAGTTCTTCCTTCGTGCCCATCGTCCGGATCAGGCCGGCCTCGATCCGCCGCACCTGGGCGCGAAAACGCTCGGCGGCCTCCTCGGTGTCAACGTCGATCACGTGCAGGTAAAGCGTGGACGTCGAGCGGTCCACGTCCACCACAAAGCTCCCGGGGATCAGCGAAATGGCATGCCCGGTGGCAGTCACCAGCAAATCCGAGTGGCTTCGCAGCCGGACCGCCACCACCGCGTTGCGCAGCGTCGGGCCGCGGGTCAGGGCCAGCCACAGGACTTCGACGCTTGCGACCGCGACCTGCCACACGAAGGTGGCGGCGAAAACTCCCGCGGCCAGCGGATTAAAGCGCCCGCTGAGTTCGACCGGCGGCAGGTAGAACAGGTTCACGATGAGCAGCGCGATCAACAGGCCGAAGATCAGGTTGCCCGGGCTGAAATCCTGCCAGAGGGAGCCCCAGAGGATGACCAGCCAGGCCAGCAGCGGCAGCTCGACCCAGATGGAGATGCGCGGTTTCCTCATTGGCCCACCTCCTGCATTGCGCCCTCACCCAGGACGGCCTCGACGTACGGGGTGCGCTGCAGCATCTCCCGCGCCGCCTGGTCACTGAGCTCGAACAGGGGCCCGGCGAACACGGTCAGGGCAACGCCCATCACCACCAGCCCGACCGTCGGCCAGACCATGGGCAGCGGCAGCAGCTGGACGACGCCGCGGCCGGTGAACCGCCCGTGCGGTTTGTTTTCCACGTGGCGGGTGGTCCGCAGTGCGGACCCGTCGGGCTTGGTAGCCACCAGGACCGGGTCCGGGTGCTCGGCGTCTTCGGGGCGGCGCCAGAACACGCGGTTCCAGACCCGTGCCATGGCCAGCAGGGTCAGCAGCGACGTGACCATGCTGCCCGCCACGAGCACCCAGGCGACCGGGGTGCCCAGTTCCACGCCGCCCTGCACCAGGCCGATCTTGCCCAGGAAGCCGGAGAACGGCGGGATCCCGGCCAGGTTCATGGCCGGGACGAAGAACAGGATGGCCAGCAGCGGCGACAGCTTGGCCAGGCCGCCCAGCCGGTCCATGTTCGTGGTTCCGCCGCGTCGTTCGATCAGCCCGGCCACCAGGAACAGGCTGGTCTGCACCGTAATATGGTGCGCCACGTAATAGACCGCCGCGCCGAGCCCCACCACCGAGGACATCGCCAGGCCAAACACCATGTAGCCGATGTGGCTGACCAGTGTGAAAGAGAGCATGCGCTTGATGTCGATCTGGGCCACGGCCCCGAGGATGCCCACCACCATGGTCAGCACGGCCACGATCATTAGGAACGTGTTCAGCCGGTCGCCGGGGAACAGCAGTGTCTCGGTGCGGATCATGGCGTAGACGCCCACCTTGGTGAGCAGGCCGGCGAACACCGCGGTAACCGGTGCCGGCGCCGTCGGATAGGAGTCGGGGAGCCAGAAGGACAGGGGGAATACCGCCGCCTTGATGCCGAAGGCCACCAGCAGCATCAGGTGCAGCGTCATCTGGGTGGCCGGATCCAACTGCCCGAGCTTGATCGCCAGGTCGGCCATGTTGATGGTCCCGGTGGCGGCGTAGATCATCGCGATGGAGACCAGGAACAGCACCGAGGAAATGACGCTGACGACGACGTACGTCACCCCGGCGCGGATCCGGGGGCTGGTGCCGCCCAGCGTCATCAGCACGTAGCTGGCCGTGAGCAGCATTTCGAAGCCGACGTACAGGTTGAACAGGTCGCCGGTCAGGAACGCGTTGGAAACGCCCGCCACCAGGATCAGGTAGGTCGGGTGGAAGATCGAGACCGGGCCTTCTTCGTCGCCGTCGGTCATGCCCTGGCCGGAGGCGTACAGCAGCACCGCCAGGCTGACGGCCGAGGAGACCACCAGCATCAGGGCGGACAGCTCGTCCACCACCAGGGTGATGCCAAAGGGGGGAAGCCAGCCGCCGAGGTTCACCGCCTGCGCGCCGTTGGCCCAGGCCGAGGCCAGCATCACGGCTTCCAGTGCCAGCGTCACCGTAAGCGTGATGGCGCCGGTCCGGCGCTGCGCGTTGGGGTGGCGGATCAGCACGAACGCCAGGGCAGCACCCAGCAGCGGCAGGACTACTGCCAGCGGCGCGATGGTGGCGGCGTTCACTGCTTTCTCTCCATCCGTGACCTGGTGGTGGCTGGCGTTTCCTCGGCTTCGTCGGGCGGGACGAACTCGGTGGTCTCGGCCGGGATTTCCGCGTCGTCCTCGGCGTCGAAGGTGGGCTGGTTGGCCACCCGGCGGTCCTCGATGTCGTCCTGGACCTCGTCCTGCCGCCCCAGCACCCAGGAGCGGTAAATGATGGCCAGCATGAAAGCGGTGACGGCGAAGGAGATCACGATGGAGGTCAGGATCAACGCCTGTGGCAGCGGGTCGCTGTAGGCGTCGGCGGGGATGTCGCTGCCGAAAATGGGGGCAAGGCCCGCCGGCCCGCCGGTGCTGAGCAGCAGCAGGTTGGCGCCGTTGGTGATGAGCATGAGGCCGAGCATGACCCGGGTCAGGCTGCGTTCGAGGATCAGGTAGACGCCCACGGCGAACAGCACGCCCATCACCAGCAGCAGCGTCAGGTTCACGGTCACCGGGACACCTCCTCCTCGATCGTTGCGGGCACTTGCAGCTCGGCGGTCTTGCGGCGGCCGTGGGTCCGTTCCTCCGTGCGTTCGTCGATCTCGGCGCCGAAACTGCGCAGCACGTCCAGCACGAGGCCCACCACCACCAGGTAGACCCCGATGTCGAAGATCGTCGACGTGACGAACTTGTGGTCGCCGAAGACCGGGAGGCTGAATTCTAGGATCGCGCTCTGGAAGACCTGGCCGCCCAGGAAGAGCGGGACGACGGCGGTCAGCGCCGCGGCGCCAAGCCCCAGGCCCAGCAGCAGGCCGGCGCTGATGGGCGTGGCTTCGGCCAGTTCGATCCGTCCGCCGGCCAGATAGCGGACGGTCAGCGCGATGCCGGCCAGCAGGCCGCCGGCGAACCCGCCGCCGGGGAGGTTGTGGCCGGTCAACAGCAGGTAGACGGAGAAGATCATCACCGAGTGGAAGAGGAGGCGGGTGATCACCTCGAAGATGATGGAGCGGCGCTCGGGCGCCAGGGTGCGGCCGGCCACCAGCCAGGCGTCGCGCGGGACGACGGCGAACTTGCGGGCCGTCGCCAGGGCCGCCGCCTCGCGGTCCGAGTGCGCCACGGTCTCGTAGCCGCGACCCACGGATCCGCTGGCGACGGCGTCCACGGGCTCCGGACGCTTCTCCCCGCGGCTCCGGATGAAGATCAGGCTGGCCACGCCGGTAGCCGCCAGGGCCAGCACGGAAATCTCGCCGAACGTGTCCCAGGCCCGGATGTCCACCAGGATGACGTTGACGATGTTCTTGCCGCCGCCGCCCTCATAGGCCAACTGCGGCAGGGCCAGGGACACCGGATCGGCCGTGCGTGCCGCCATCGCCGTCATCGCGATCACTATCATCGTGAGGCCGAAAGCGGCGCCGATGATGGCGCGCAGCAGTTTGAAGCGCCCCGGCGTGCGCAGCCACAGCCGCGCCGGCAGGGACCGAAGGGCCAGCACGATGGCCACCAGGGAGACTGTTTCCACCAGCATCTGGGTCAGCGCCAGATCCGGCGCCCCCTGCATGGCGAAGATGAAGGCCAGGCCATAGCCGGCCACCGAGACCATCAGCACCGCCATGAAGCGCTTGTTCGCGCGGATGGCACCCAGCGCTCCTGCCGCCACGATCAGCCCCGCGATGGCCTGCGCCGGAGTATCGAACCACACCACGCTCTCGGGCAGTGGAGCGTCCATCAGGACGATGGCGCTCAGCGGAGTCACGATCGCCACGATCAGGATCACGCACAGGTAAAAGACCAGCGAGCCCCGCTGGGTCCGGCCGGTGACCCAGATGGCCACCTCGTCCAGCACGCCGATGATGCCGCGGTAGATCCGGTCCGCGTCCGGGATGAAGCTGATCCTGGCCTGGAAGGCCGCTATCGGAGTGCGCAGCAGGAACAGGGCGACACCGGCGGCGATGGTGACGGCGGTCAGCCCGAGAGCCGGCGTCACCCCGTGCCACAGCGCCAGGTGCGTGGCTGCGGTGTCCAGGGTGAAGAGACCGGCGTAGGGGGCTACGGCGGCTTCCACCGGGGCTGGCCAGAGCCCGAACACCACGGTGGCTACGGCGAGCACGGCGGGAGCCGCCAGGAAGGCCCACGGAATTGGCTTGAACTCGATGGCCGCGCGGCCGGGTTTGGCCGCGAACCCGCCCCAGACGAAGCGGGCGCTGTAGGCAAAGGTCAGGATGGATCCGGCCACCACGCCGGCCAGGAGCAGGCCCCCCACCCAGCCGGAGACTTCGGCCCGGTGGATGAAGGCTTCGTAGACCGACTCTTTGGCGACGAAGCCCAGCAGGGGCGGCAGGCCCGCCATCGACGCGGCACCGATGACCGCGACCAGGAACAGTTTTGGGGCCTTGCGGTACAGGTGCGACAGTTCGCGGATGTCACGCGTTCCGGCCTGGTGGTCGATGATGCCCACCACCAGGAACAGGGTCGCCTTGAAGAAACCGTGGGCCAGCAACAGGCCCATTCCGGCCAGCGCGGCTTCCTGCGAACCGAGCCCGACCACCAGGGTCAGGAAGCCCAGTTGACTGACCGTCCCGTAGGCGAGGATCAGCTTCAGGTCGTTCTGGCGCATGGCCTGCCAGCCGCCCACCAGCATGGTCAGCAGCCCGAGCCCCAGCACGACGCCGTGCCAGTAGTCGGTGCTGGAGAATCCGGGTGACAGCCGCGCCACCAGGTAGATGCCGGCCTTCACCATGGCGGCGGCATGGAGGTAGGCGCTGACCGGGGTCGGCGCCGCCATGGCCGCCGGGAGCCAGAAGTGGAAGGGAACCAACGCGGACTTGCTGATCGCGCCGATGAGTACCAGCAGGATGGCTATGTCGATGATCTGGCCGTGTGCCATCAGCGTTCCGGCTGCCGCGAGGATCTCGGAGATCCGGTAGGTGCCGGCGGTTTGGCCGATCATGAGCAGGCCAACCAGCATGGTCAGCCCGCCGAGGGTGGTAACCATCAGGGCCTGCAACGCGGACCGGCGCGCCGAGAGGCGGTGCCTGGCGTACCCGATCAGCAGGTAGGACAGGACGGTGGTGAGTTCCCAGAAAATGTAGAGCAGGATCAGGTCATCGGCGGTGACCAGGCCGAACATGGCGCCGCTGAAGGCCAGCAGCTGTGCGCCGAAAGGTCCGATGTCCGGATCGTCGGCCTTGAAGTAGCGGGCGCAGTAGAACAGCACCAGGGCGCCGACGCCCAGGATCAGGATGCACAGCACCGCCGCGAGGGTGTCCATCCGAAAGGCCAGTTCCAGCTGCAGGCCCGGGACCCAGGCGAAGACCTCCGACGGCGGGGCGTTCGGAGCGCCGTCCAGCGCCGCCTGGCTGGACCCGGTGTAGTTGTCGAACGTGGCGATCAGCCAGACGAATCCGGCGGCGGGAACCGCGGCGAGGATATAGAACGTTGAGCGGCCGAGCTTCCGGAAAATTAAGGGCGCTATAAAGGCCACCGCAAAAAGCAGGGTGAGCACAATCAGCACGAGGATACTCCGGAACTTCCTTCGGGTTTGCCAAGGATTTAGACGGACAGGGCCAAGGTCCATTCTACCCATGGCATAGACGGCGCGGCGCCCGCCGAGGGCCGCGGACAGCCGCCGGGAGGGCCGCGGACAGCGGCCGGGAAGGCCGCGGCGGGCTCGTGATCCCGCTGTTCGCCAAAGATTCACGCGGCTCCCGGCGCTGCTCAAAGTTCGCAGCAGGCGAAACGGATAGCATCGCGGTATGACTGAGTCGGCCGGCATTCCGGCAACCCACACGGCGGGCGGCGTGGCCGCGGAGCGGTTGAATAAAAAGCACGTCCTGGCCTGGGCCTCCTGGGACTGGGGCTCCGCCGCCTTCAACGCGGTCATGACAACTTTTGTGTTCACCGTCTATCTGACCAGCGATGCCTTCGGCGGCGAGGCCTTCGCGTCCGAAATCCTCGGCTACGGGCTGGCTATCGCCGGGCTGGCCATCGCCCTCCTGGCCCCGGTCACCGGGCAACGCTCCGACACCGGGGGCCGCCGCAGGCTGTGGCTCGGGCTCAACAGCGTCGCCGTCGCGGTACTGACCGGCCTGTGCTTCTTCGTCTTCCCCTCCCCCGGCTTCCTTTTCCTGGGCGTGGGACTCATCGCGCTGGCCAACATCTTCTTCGAGTTCGCGAACGTGAATTACTACGCGATGCTCACCCAGATCTCCACGCCGTCGACCATCGGCAAGGTCAGCGGCTTCGGCTGGGCCATGGGTTACGTCGGCGGGGTCGTGGCGCTGGCCCTGGTGCTGGTCGGGTTTGTCCTGCCCGAAACCGGCTGGTTCGGGGCGACGGCGGAGAACGGGCTGAACATCCGCCTGGTGGCGGTGTTCTGCGCCGTGTGGTTCATGGCCTTCGCGCTGCCGGTACTGTTCGCCGTCCCGGAGATCCCGCGCCAGCCTGCCGCCGCGTCGCTGAGCTTTTTTGCGTCCTACGGGCTGCTCTTCCGCCGCATCAAGGCGATCTTCACCTCCAGCCCGCACACAATTTTCTTCCTGATCGCCAGCGCCATCTTCCGCGACGGGCTCGCGGCGGTGTTCACCTTCGGCGGGGTGATCGCCGCCGGCACCTTCGGCTTCTCGCTCAGCCAAGTAATTGTCTTCGCCATCGCCGGAAACGTCGTCGCAGCGGTCGGCGCCGTCGCGGGCGGGGTCTTGGACGACCGCATCGGCCCGAAGAACGTCATCGTGGGGGCGCTGGTCGGGCTGATCGTCGCCGCCGTCGCCATTTTCGCGCTGGGCCCGGGCAACCACGTGTTCCTGGGCAACGCCTGGACCGGCGACACCACGTTCTGGGTCTTCGGCCTGCTGCTGTGCCTGTTCGTGGGGCCGGCCCAGTCGTCGTCCCGGGCCTACCTGGCCCGGCTCGCGCCGCGCGGCGAGGAGGGCGAATTCTTCGGCCTCTACGCCACCACCGGGCGCGCCGTCAGCTTCCTGGCCCCGTCCCTGTTTGCGCTGTCCATCACCGTCTTCGGCGAACAGCGCCACGGCATCCTGGGCATCCTCATCGTGCTGGTCGCCGGCTTGCTGGCGCTGCTGCCGGTCAAGACACCGGCACGGATCCAGCGCGCCAGTACGCCCCGCGCCTGAGACGCCCGGCCAGGGTCAGCGTTCGATGACGGTGCGGTGGAAGTTCTGGTAGCTGCGCGAAGCCGTGGGGCCGCGCTGGCCCTGGTAGCGGTTGCCGTATACGCCCGAACCATACGGATGCTCCGCCGGCGAGGACAACCGGAAGAAGCACAGTTGGCCGATCTTGGAGCCCGGCCAGAGCATGATCGGCAGCGTCGCCATATTGGAGAGTTCCAGCGTCACGTGCCCGGAGAAACCGGGATCGATGAACCCTGCGGTCGAGTGGGTCAGCAGGCCCAGCCGCCCCAGCGAGGACTTGCCCTCCAGCCGGGCCGCGATGTCATGGGGCAGCGTCACGGTCTCGTACGTGGAGCCGAGCACGAATTCGCCGGGATGCAGGACGAACGGTTCCTCGGGGTCCACTTCCACCAGCCGGGTCAGCTCCGGCTGCTCCAACTCCGGGTCGATGTGGGCGTACTTATGGTTGTCGAACAGCCGGAAGAACCGGTCAAGCCGCACGTCCACGCTTGAGGGCTGGATCATGTCCGGCTGGAACGGATCCAGGACGATGCGTTGGGAGTCCAGTTCGGCACGTATATCGCGGTCGGAGATCAGCACCCTTCAAAAATACACGGGACCGGCGCTCTCCCCCGACGCATGACGCGGCCTTCGCCCGGGCACTTGCACCGGGCCTCTGGTCGGAACGGTGTCAGCGGTGCGACGATTGAACCAGGCGGGCCGCAGCTCTCTCGGTGGCGGCCACCGGGCCGCTGTCGGCGGGGGAACGAACGGCCTCCGCCGGCAGCTTAGAAGCCGGCGGTCAGGCCTTGCCGATTTCCGTGCGCACCGCGTACAGCTCCGGGAAGAAGGTGAGCTCCAGCGCCCGGCGAAGGAAGCCGGCGCCGGAGGAGCCGCCGGTGCCATGCTTCATCCCAATGGTCCGCTCCACCGTCTTCAGGTGCCGGAAGCGCCAGAGCTGGAAGTTGTCCTCCAGGTCCACCAGTTCTTCGCAGGCCTCATAGACGTCCCAGTTCGCGCCGGCATTCTCGTAGACCGCCTTGAACGTCCCCACCAGTTCCTGGTTGAACTCGTGGGCCTCGGTCACGTCACGGTCCAGCAGCTCCGCCGGAACCGGGTAGCCGTGCCGGTGCAGGTAAGCCAGGAATTCGTCGTACACGCTGCTTTGTTCCAACAGCTCGCCCAGCATGGCCTGGGCGGCCGGATCGTCCGCAAAGACGGCCAGCATGCCCTTGTTCTTGTTGCCCAGCAGGAACTCCACGGCACGGTACTGGTAGGACTGGAAGCCCGACGCCGCACCCAAATCGCCCCGGAATTCGGCGTATTCGGAAGGCGTCAGCGTGGCCAGCACGGACCATTGCTCGGTCAGCGAGCGCTGGATGTGCTTAATCCGGGCGATGCCTTTCATGGCGAACCGCAAGTCGTCGTCGCGCAGCTGCTGCCGGACGGTGCGCAGCTCGTGCAGCACCAGCTTCAACCACAGCTCGGACGTCTGGTGCTGAATGATGAACAGCATCTCGTCGTGGTGCTCCGGGCGGCTGACCGGGTGCTGGGCGGAGAGCAACTGGCCCAGGGACAGGTAGGAGCCATAGCTCATCTTGTCCGAGAAATCAGTCTCGATGTCGTCCTCGAGACGTCGGGTGTTCTTGTCTACGGTCATGGCGGCTTCCGTCGGTCCTCCTGCCTCGTTGCAGGCCTGCTACCAGCCTACGGCCCCGGCGCCGTGAATGCTCCGCAGCCGCGCTTGGGTCCTCAGCAGCGGACCGAGGAGTCCCACCGCCACTTCCGGCCGCGGGTTTCGGGCGTCCTGCCGCTGGCGTGGAGCAGATCCTGCCAAGGATCGTCGGTGCGCCGTGCGGCCGGAAAGATGCGGTTCAGCACCCGTCTCAACACGGCTTCGTCAGGCCGGTAGCCGACCCCGTGGACGGCCAGTATGTCGAATCCGTGCAACACGGCTTCGGCGATGCCCATCGCCGCGAAACCGGAGGCGTCCGAGGTCCCGGCCGGATGGTAACCGCGGTGGGTGCGGGTGGCCGTGGCCGTCACCGCGTACAGCAGTCCCGCGGCGGCATCGAAACAACCGACGATGCCGGCGGTTCCCGTGGCAGGGTCGGGCCAGAACAGGATCTGCGGCCCGCCCGGGCGCCAAGGCGGCGGGTCCAGCAGCGCCACGTAGCCGTCCTGCGGCGGGTTCCGCCCCGACAGCTGCAGGGCGTAGAACGCGAAGTCGTCCATGATGTGGGCCACCGTCTCGCGGCAGCTCCACTCCAGCTCCAGCGCGGGGTCGTCCCAGGCATCGTCAGGGAGCTCCGCCAAGCGGCCGGCCAGGTCATCGGTGATGGTGCGGAAGTCTCCCGCCGTTAGGTCCATCCACTGATCCTGCCGCAGAGGAGCGGCAAGCGCCACCGTTCCCGGCGATGCTCAGCCCATGCGGCGCTCCCCGGCCTCCACCGGTGCCGCAATGATGTTGCCCTCCACCGGCATCGGGCAGGTGCCGAAGCGGTAAAGGCGCTGGGGAAGTTGGTGGCCCGGTTGAAATCGATCAGCACCGTGCCGTCGGGGCCGGGACGGCGGGTCACCACGGAACGCCAGCCGGCGGTGCTGTCTCCGTTGGTTTCGTCGTGGAAGTTCAGCGACAAGGCGCCCAGTTTCTCTTGCTCCGCCACCAAGGTATGGACGGTTCCGCCCAATTCGAAGCTGACCGTGCCGACGGCGGTGGCGATGCCTCCCACCGCCGGGTTCGAGGTGGCTATCTGCAGCGCGAGGGGCTCCGGATACGCCTGGAACCGGCCGGCCACCACCAGGTCCGGGTTGTAATCGAAAACCGGGACCCCGTCGAAGTCCCGCCGCTTGGGCGAGTCGTTGTCCCGCGTCCGGATGGCGTACCGGTCGCCCCGGACGGCCAATTCGACGGCGATACTGCCGCGGCGCACCCAGAGCAGCGACTCCTCGTTTCCCAGGGATGCGGTCAAGGTGCCGGTGGCCGGCTCCCCGCTGTCCGCCAGATACAGGCCGTCCTCGGCGCTCGCCGTCAACGAGGCGTGGCCGCCGCCGGATGCCGGCCCGTTGGCGCTCCACAGGCCGGTGATCTTTTCCAGCGGCGCGGGCTCGGCCGGCAGCCACTGCAGCGAGGTGAGCGTGAGCCAGCCGTGCTCCGCTGCCAGCGCCTGGTTCCGGTTGTCCCTGAACCGGAGCCAGCTTTCCCGCCGGCGGGTCTCGTCGCGTGGAGTGGTCATGCTCGCCGTCCCTCAAATCAATTGCCGGGCACTCCGGCAGTACGGGGCACAACGTGCCGCCCGCCGTGCGGTATTCCCCGGCCCGCAGTCCCTGACCTCCGCCGAACCATGGCGCATTCGCCTGCAGGAGAATACGCTCTATTTCACAAGGCTGCGTGGCACAAAGCGCAACGGAAGCCGGGCGGCCAGTGCGTCTACCAGAATGGGAGGCTCATGCCGATGCCCAAGGACGAAAACCGGCGGCGCCACCGGCGCGCGACAGCCCGCGTGGGGGCGGCGGTGACGCTGGCGCTGGGAGCCACGCTGTTGGCGGGCTGCAGCCCCGAGGATGGAACTCCCACCCTGACCTGGTACATCAACCCCGACGACGGGGGGCAGGCGACGATCGCGGAACTGTGCACCGATCAGGCGGACGGCGCGTACCGGATCGAGACGTCGCTGCTGCCCAATGACGCGGCCTCCCAGCGGGAGCAGCTTGCCCGGCGCCTTGCGGCCGGCGATTCGTCGTTGGACATCATGAGCCTGGACCCGCCGTTCATCCCCGAACTGGCCGAGCCCGGGTTCCTGGCGCCGGTCCCGGACGATGTTGCGGAGCGCACCACGCAGAACGTGGTGGAAGGCGCGCTCGCGGGGGCCACGTGGAAAGACGAGCTGGTCGCCGTCCCGTTCTGGGCCAACACCCAACTGCTGTGGTACCGGAAGTCGGTGGCCGAAGCCGCCGGCCTGGACATGACGCAGCCGGTCACGTGGCAGCAGCTGATGGATGCCGCGGCCGAGCAGGAGAAGTTCCTGGGCGTCCAGGGCCAGCGCGGCGAGTCCATGACCGTGTGGCTGAACGCGTTGGTCGAGTCGGCGGGCGGTCAGATCCTGGAGAACCCCGAGGCGGACGCCGATCAGATAGAGCTGGGGCTGGCCAGCGATCCCGGGACGGCTGCGGCGGAGGTCATCTCCACCATCGGCCGGGAGGGGCTGGGCGGCCCGGGGCTGCCGACCCAGGACGAGAACAACTCCATGATCCTGTTCCAGGGCGACGAGGGCTCGTTCATGGTCAACTGGCCGTTCGTCTGGCCGGCCACGAACACCGCCGCGGAAGAAGGCACGGTGGACCCCACGCTGATCGAGGACATCGGCTGGACCCTGTACCCGCAGATGAACGAAACCGACCCCGCCGCTCCGCCGCTGGGCGGCATCAATCTGGGCGTCGGCGCCGCGAGCGAGCATCCCGACCTGGCCTACGCGGCCATCGAGTGCATCGTCACCCCGGAGAACCAGGCCGAGTACTTCATCACCAACGGCAACCCGCCTTCAAATACGGAGGCCTACGAGGATCCGCGGATCGAGGAGTCCTTCCCGATGGCGGACACCATCCGCGAGTCCCTGGAGTTGTCCGCGCCGCGGCCGCAGACCGTCTTCTACAACGAAGTTTCCACCAGCCTGCAGCAGAATTTCGCCCCGCCGTCGCAAGTGGATCCGGCCACGACGCCGCAGGAAACCTCAAACTTCATCGTCTCCGTTCTACGGGGGGAGAACCTGCTGTGAGCACCTCGACCGAAATCCCCACCCAGCCCGCCAGCGGGACCGGACGGGCCGGACGGCGGCGCGCGGTCCAGCAGTACAGCGACCGAGCCAAGGCCGAGCGGCGGCTGGGCTGGCTGCTGGCCGGTCCCGCCTTCGTCATCATGCTGGCCGTCACCGCCTACCCGATCCTGCAGGCCGTGTTCGACTCGCTCTTCAGCTACCGCCTCACCGCGCCGGACGAGCGCGAGTTCATCGGGCTGGCCAACTACGGCGTGATCCTCACGGACATCGTCTGGTGGCGGGACCTGGGCGTCACGCTGCTGATCACCGTGGTGACCGTCGTCGTCGAACTCGTCCTGGGCTTCGCGCTGGCCTTGGTCATGCACAAGGCGCTGAAGGCGGTGCGAGGCTGGCTGCGCACCGCGATCCTGGTCCCGTACGGCATCATCACGGTGGTGTCCGCGTTCGCCTGGTTCTACATGTTCGATATCAACTCCGGCTTCGTGAACTCATGGTTCGACTGGGTGCCCGGGATTGATCCCGACCTGAACTGGTTCGCCAACACCGGAACATCGCTGAGCGTGATCATGGCCAGCGAGATCTGGAAGACCACGCCGTTCATCTCGTTGCTGCTGCTCGCCGGCCTGGCCCAGGTTCCCGACGAACTCACCGAGGCGGCGGAGGTCGACGGCGCCACCTGGTGGCAGCGGATGCGGCGCGTGATCCTGCCGAACATGAAGGCGGCGATCATGGTGGCCGTGCTGTTCCGCGCGCTGGATGCGTTCCGCATCTTCGACAACGTGTTCATCATGACCAACGGTGCGTTCGGCACCGAGGTGCTGTCGCTGCTGGCCTACCGGACCTCGATCGGGCGGCTGGAAATCGGGCTGGGTTCGGCGGTGTCCGTGCTGCTCTTCGTCTGCGTACTGCTGATCTGTTTTATCGCCGTCAAGCTGTTCAAAGTGGACCTCGCCGGCCAGAGAGGAGGCAAGTGATGAGAGCGTCGCGGACCAAGGAGCGGGTCATCTGGACCATCATCTCCGTGCTGGTGCTTATTTATGCGCTGTTCCCGGTGGCGTCCATCCTGGCCACCTCGTTCAAGCTGCCCAGCGAACTGACCTCCGGACAGTTCCTGCCCAACACCTGGACGGGTTCGAACTACGAGCAGATCCTGGTCGGCTCGGCGCAGGAGCTGTTCCTGAGCTCGCTGCGGAACTCGATCGGCATCGCGCTGATTGCGACCTTCATCGCCGTCGTGCTGGCCACCCTGTGCGCCTACGCCATCGCGCGGCTGGATTTTCCCGGCAAGAAGGTCATCCTGACCACCGCGCTGGCGGTGTCCATCTTCCCGGTGATCTCGATCGTCACGCCGCTGTTCAACATCTGGCGGAACATCGGCCTCTATGACACCTGGCCCGGGCTGATCATCCCCTACCTCTCGCTGACCCTGCCGATCTCCATCTGGACCCTGGCCGCGTTCTTCCGCCAGATTCCGTGGGAACTGGAACAGGCCGCACAGGTTGACGGGGCCACCACCTGGCAGGCGTTCCGCAAGGCCATCGTGCCGCTGGCCGCACCCGGTGTCTTCACGACGGCGATCATCGCCTTCTTCATCGCGTGGAACGACTTCGTCTACGGCATTTCGCTGACGTCCACCGAAGCGGCGCGGCCGGTTCCCGCGGCGCTGGCCTTTTTCACCGGCGCCTCCCAGTTCGAATCCCCCGTCGGCGCTATTTCCGCGGCGGCCATCATCGTCACCATTCCCATCGTGTTGCTGGTCCTGCTGTTCCAGCGCCAAATCGTCTCCGGCCTGACCCAAGGCGCCGTCAAGGGCTGAGCCCGCGGCAGGAAAGGAAATCCCATGGCATCGATCACGCTGCAGAACCTCGTCAAGGAGTACGGCGACGGTTTCGCCGCCGTCAACGACGTCAGCATCGACATCGCCGACGGCGAGTTCATCATTCTGGTGGGCCCGTCCGGCTGCGGCAAGTCGACCCTCCTGCGCATGATCGTGGGGCTGGAGGACATCACCTCCGGCGACCTGTTGATCGACGGCGAGCGCGTCAACGAGAAGGCCCCCAGGGACCGGAACCTGGCCATGGTGTTCCAGAATTATGCCCTCTACCCGCACCTGACCGTGTTCGAGAACATCGCGTTCCCGCTGCGCCTGGCCAAGGGTAAGTTCACCGAGGACGATATCCGGAGGCGCGTCACCGACGCCGCGAAGACCTTGGAACTGACCGACCACCTGGAGCGCAAGCCGGGGAACCTGTCCGGCGGCCAGCGGCAGCGCGTGGCCATGGGCCGGGCGATCGTGCGCCAGGCCGATGCCTTCCTGTTCGACGAGCCGCTGTCCAACCTGGACGCGAAGCTGCGGGGCCAGATGCGCTCCGAGATCTCGCAGATGCAACGGCGGCTGGGAGTCACCAGCGTCTACGTCACGCACGACCAGACCGAGGCGATGACCCTTGGCGACCGGGTGGCGGTGCTGAAAAAGGGCTTGCTGCAGCAGATCGCTTCCCCGCGGGAACTCTACGAGCAGCCCGTCAACCTGTTCGTGGCGGGCTTTATCGGATCGCCCTCCATGAATTTCCTGCCGGCCACCCTGGAGGGCAACGTCCTGAAGACGCCGATCGGCGACATCCCCGTGTCCGGTGACAGGGCCAGGGCGGCCGAAGGCAGGAAGGTGGTGCTCGCGGGTTTGCGGCCCGAGTTCTTTGAGGACGCCTCCCTGGTGGAAGAACACAAGAAGGACCGGGGATCCACGTTCATGGCCGAACTGACCCACACCGAGTGGCTGGGCAACGAGCAGTACGGCTACATCAACTTCGACCCGGACCCCGCCGTGCGGGAGCTGCTGAATTCGCTGGCCAGCGAGATGGACGCCGAGGAACTGCGGCCGCAGATCGTGGTCACGCTGGACGCCGCCAGCCGGATTCGCGGCGGGCGCTCCGCCGAACTGTGGCTGGACACCCGAAAGATGCATCTGTTCGACCCCGAGACCGGTGAAAACCTGACCCGTGATGCCTCGGCCGGCGCGGCGCTGACGGAGGAAGCCAACCGTGCCCGGGCAGAGGAAATCGCCGAAGCCCGCGAACGGGAAGCCTCCACGGCCGGCCAGCCGGCCTGAATTCCGGCCAGCCGCAGAACTGGGGTAAACTCGGTTTCGTTGTTGACCGGATCCGCCTGCACGGCGGATCCTGTGCGGGCGTAGCTCAATGGTAGAGCGCTAGCTTCCCAAGCTCGATACGCGGGTTCGATTCCCGTCGCCCGCTCCACACGCACTGCGCACCCCGGCCCCTCGGACCGGGGTGCCTTTGTTTGTCCCATCCCTGCGGGAAGCGGCCGTCCTACTCGTCGTCGTCCGCCACGAAGCCGGCACGGTCGATGGCCCGGTGGTAGTGCATGCCCGCGGCACCGCCCAGAAGCGACCCGGCGAGACTCGCCAGCAGCACCACGGCCAGCGCCACCAGGCCCGGCACCGCCAACTGCCCGATGGGGCGGTCGATCACCGGCGCCGGTCCCGTCAGCAGGCCGAGCCCGCCGGCGGACAGCCCGATCACGCCCGCGATGACCGCCATGACCAGGCCCCAAAGCCAGACCGCGAAGCCCTGCCGGACGCCATCGAAGCGCGCCATCCGTCCGGCCACGTAGCCGCCGGCAAAATAGGCGATCAGGATGCCGGCCGCCAGTGCCGCCCCCGCGATCATGGCGTCCGGCCCGTTGCCGGCGGAGATGTCGTCCAGCCTGCTGCGCACGTCGGCCTCGTTGGCGAGGCCGAAAACCGCGGCGGCACCGGCGGCGACCGCGGTGAGCAACACGATCATGGCCGTGGCGGCCAGCCAGCCGAAGAACGCAGACCCCAGCCTCAGCCCGCCGTAGGCATTGTGCTGCCGCTGGTACAGCAAGTCCTCGTCGAGGGTTGGTTCGGGCCGGTAGGCGCTGGTGTCCCGGTAGCCCCGCTCGGTATACATCCCGTCATCCGGGCTCCCGCCGGCGGCGTCCGGGTCCATGTCGTCCGCCGTGGGCCGGCGGCCGAACACGGCCGTCTCCGGAGGGTCGTTGCGGGTGCGGTCCTGGCCCGCCACCGGCATGGCCTCGGTCGGCGGGGGTTCGGCCTGCGCGGGCTCGGTCCCGCCGTCCCGCGGTTCGCGGGCGGCAGCCGGAACATCGTCGCCCGGCCGCACCCCGCCGTCCCGCCGGCTGCTGCCGATTTCCGAACTCATCACATGCCTCCTGCGTCGATCGCCCTCGCTGAAGCAGGTTGTTGCCCCCTGTGGGTACACCCTAGACCTGCCGCCGGCGGCGGGCCAGATCGGGAACCCTTTCGGGGGCGGCCGGGGCGGGGACTAAACTGGTAGGCGATGATGCGCAAAATGTTCAAGTCCAAGATCCACCGTGCCACGGTCACGCACGCGGATCTCCACTACGTCGGGTCCGTGACCGTGGACCTCGACCTGCTGGACGCCGCCGATATCCTTCCCGGCGAGCTGGTCTCCATCGTGGACGTCACGAACGGCGCCCGGCTGGAGACGTACACCATCGCCGGCGAACGCGGCTCGGGCGTGCTGGGCATCAACGGTGCCGCCGCCCACCTGATGCACGAAGGCGATCTCGTCATCCTGATTACCTATGCCGACATGACCGACGACGAGGCCAGGTCCTTCGTGCCGTCGGTGGTGCACGTGGACGCCGGCAACAGGATCGTGGACCTGGGCTCCGACCCGGCGGAGTCCGTGGACGACGGGCTGATGCGCCCGCCGTTCGCGGTCAAGTAACCGTCCCCGGCGGCGCTCAGCGCCGGTGGTACTGCCGGTGCAGCGCGCGGACCTCGTCCGCCAGTTCGCCGGACGGCCCGTCCACCAAGGTTCCCGGCGCCACCTGCTGAATCGGCAGCGCGGCCACCGGCGCCGGCCCGACGCCCCACTCCGCCAGCCACCGGCCCAGCTGTTCGGATGACACTGCGTAGACAATCCGTCCGAGGCCCACCCAGGCGTGCGCCGCCGAACACATCGGACAGTGCTCGCCCGAGGTGTAGACGGTTGCCGCCCTGCGTTCCCCGGGTGGAAGGTTCCTGGCGGCCCAACGGGCAATCTCGAACTCCGGGTGCCGGGTGTGGTCCCCGTCCTTGACCCGGTTGCGGTCCTCGAACACGACGTTGCCGCCCGCGTCGACCAGCACCGAACCGAACGGCTCGTCGCCGTCGTCCAACGCTTCACGGGCCAGTTCAACGCAGCGCCGCAGATGCCTGAGGTCCTCGGTTGCCAGTTCCATGGGCCGATTATGACAGAGCGGCCGGCCGCCGGCATGTAACGCAGCTGACACCGGTCCGGGGAACCGCGCCGACAGGTAACGGACGCCCTCAGCAGGTAACGTAGGGCGGGTGGGAAATTCGACAGTGCTCAGGACCGTGGCCACGTGGCTGCTGTGCCTAATGCTTGCCGTGGCCGCTGCCGCCATGACGATCATGCTGGTCAATGCGTTCGTGTTCAGCCCGCAGCACCAGGTGAAGGCGTACTTCAAAGCGCTGGAAGACGGCGACGGCAGCGCGGCGCTCGGTCTGCTTCACGCAACCGTGCCGGATGCCAACGCCGCCATGCTCGACGGCGCCGCGCTCAAGGCCTCGGTGGAGGACATCGAAGACCTGGAAGTCGGCGATCCGGTGCCGGCGGGCGAGGACAAGGTGGACCTGCCCGTCCATTACACGGTTGGCGGGGCGCCGCACACCTCGACGTTCACGTTGGAAAAGACCGGCACGACGTGGTTCTTTTTCAACCAGTGGTCCTTCGTGCCCAGCACTCTTCCCACCATCAGCGTGGACGTGATCAACGAGAACGAGGCCTCACTGAACGGTACCCGGGTGGCGCTGCCGGAAGGCAGGAATTCCTTTGCGGTGTTCTATCCCGGCACCTTCGAGGCGCACTACGCGAGCGACTACTTCGCCGCCCCGGTCGTGGAATCCGTGCTGACCGGCCCGGAAAACGCGCCGGACGCCCAACTCTCGCTGGCGACGGCGGCCACCCCCAAGCTGGTTCAGGACCTAAGCGCCCAGGTCAACGCCTTCCTCGACTCGTGCGCGGAGCAGCGCGTGCTGCAGCCCTCAGGCTGCCCGTTCAGCGCCGCGATGGACCGCGTCCGGGACGACACCATCAACTGGTCGATCGTGAAGTACCCGGACGTCAAGGTAGAACCCTTCAAGGGCAGCTGGGTGCTGAGCCCGCTGACCGGCGTTGCCAAGCTGAACGTCGTGGAAATCGACTTGTTCACCGGCGCCTCCGTCGAGCGGGAGATCGAGCAGGAATTCGGCTTCACCGGCCGGCTGTCCGTCATCGACGGCAACGTGACCCTGACCCCCGTCGTGGAGTACTGAGTCCGCTCCTAACCAGACGCCGGAGGCGGACAGGCTGTCCTGTCCGCCTCCGGCGTTGTCAGTCCTGCCGCGCGGCCGCCTAGTTCAGCCCGCGCAGGTCCAGGGTCATCTCGCCGGTTCCGGAGCCAATCACCACGGGGATGCCCCAGTCCTGCTGGTACAGGTGGCAGGCGGCATGGTCCGGGATTTCGCCGCCGGGTTCGCCGTCGCAGGCCGCCGCCCGTGCGGTGATGTGCAGGACGCCCTCCGCGACCTCGTCGGACAGCACCAGTTCGCGCACCAGCCCCACGGAGGTGCCGGCGCCGGAAACCAGCAGCTTCTCCGGCGAAGAAGAGATCTTCAGCTGCGTCGGGTCTCCCCAGCGGTCATCCAGCTTCTGACCGGTGGGGGCCGCGAAGCGGACGGTCAGCGCCAGCGGCCCGGCCGAGACCTCGGTCTTGGGCCGCTGCGTCTGCGAGGCCCCCTCGTCCACCTTCAGGGCTTCCTTGGGGACGGGAAGCCGCACAAGCTGGTGCTTGTTCGCTTCCACCACCAGCAGCAGCGGCTCGCCTCCCCCGGCCACGGCAGAGGTGTCCAGCATGACGTCGGACGGCTCGGCCAGACCGCGCGCCAGGGTGGAGACGGTCCCGCTCACCGGGTCGTAACGGCGTACCGCCCCGTTGTAGGTATCCGCCACGGCCACCGAACCGTCCGGCAGGACGGCCACGCCCAACGGATGCTGCAGCCGCGCCTCGGCTGCCTCCCCGTCGCGGAATCCGAAGTCGAAGAGACCGGTGCCGACGGCGGTGGAGACGTGCGCCCGCTGCTCGCCCTTGACCTCCACGAAGGAGATCTTGCGCAGGGCCGACGTCTCCGAGTCCGCGACCCAAATGCCTCCTGCCGCGTCCTCGGCCAGGCCCGACGACTGGGCGAACCAGGCCGCGGTGGCCTCGCCGTCCTGCAGGCCTTCCAGCCCTGTACCGGCCAGGATGGCGACGGCGCCGGAGGCCGGGTCAAAGGTGAAGATCTGGTGCACGCCGGCCATGGCGATCACCACGGCCTCCAACCTGGTCGACCACAGGACGTCCCACGGCGAGCTGAGCGAGACGGCGAGCGGGTCGGCGGGAAGCTGCTCCCGGCCCGATGCGATGGCTTCCGCCAGTTCCTCCCCCAGCGCTTCCCCGGAAGCCGCTTCGTCCGCCACGGATCCGGGACCGGCTTCGGCGAGCCCCGGCGCGGTGCGCTGCGAGCCGGCATCGAGCAGCCGCTGCACGCCGCTGCCGGCGATCGTAGTCACCTCGCCGGTGGCCAGGGACAGGCCGCGGAGGCGGTGGTTCACGGAGTCGGCAACGACGACGTCGTAGCCCGCCTTCCCGCGGATTCCTTCCGGAAGCAGGGCCACGCCCTGGGGCTCGTTGAACTGCGCGGCATCGGCCGGCCCGTCCTGCCAGCCCTTCACGCCCGAACCGTAGGTCCTGAGCACGGTCGACAGGTCAGCGGCCAGTTCCACCAGCCGGTGGTGGCCGGTGTCGCTGACCAGGAAGGACCCGCCGGCGGAGCCGACGCCGTCCGGCAGCGGAATGGCCTTGCCCGGGAAGCGCAGGTCGCCGGCGGTGGTTTCCGCGGGCACGTACGGCCCGTCGCCGCGGTGCAGCGTGCCCTTGGCTTCGTGTTCGGCCACCAGCTCTTCCACTAGCGACGCCAGGCCGCCGGAGTGGCCCTCTCCGGACAGGTGCGCCACGATGTAGCCCTCGGGGTCCACGACCACCAGCGTCGGCCACGCCCGGGCGGCGTAGGCCTGCCAGGTGTCCAGCTCCGGATCGTCGAGCACCGGGTGGTGGATTTCGTACCGCTCCACGGCCGCGGCCAGCGCCACGGGGTCGGCTTCGTGCTCGAACTTCGGGGAGTGCACCCCGACGGTGACCAGCACGTCCTTGTACTTTTCCTCCAACGGCCTCAGCTCGTCCAGCACGTGGAGGCAGTTGATGCAGCAGAAGGTCCAGAAGTCCAGCAGCACAATCTTGCCCCGCAGGTCTTCCAGCCCCAACTGCTTGCCGCCGGTGTTCAGCCAGTTGCGCCCCACCAGGTCCGAGGCGCGGACCCGGTAGTTGCTGCGGATGGTGTCGGCTGCCTCAGTCATCTGGTTTCTCCTTGTGTCCGGCCGGCGTCATCCGGTTCCGGAACGGGCGGCTGCCCGGTGGTGGTTGTCGGAAGTTCATGGTCGCCCGAGTCCGTGCCGGGCCCCGCGGCAGGCCGTGCTGCCCCCGGCGGGACCAGGCGTGCATCCTGCCGGGCCATCTTGGCAAACATATCGTTATAAGCCGCCAGTTCGGCGTCGTTATTCCTATCGGCCGAACGATCTTTACGCTTTGTTTCCCGCGCGTCGGACCGCGACCAGGCAATGGCCACTCCGACGGCGATGCAGAGGGTGGGTATTTCCCCGATGCCCCACATGATGGCCCCGCCCAGCTGCTGGTCGTCCATGGCCGGCAGTCCCCACTCGCGTCCCATGCTGCCGAACCAGGAGGCCTGGATCAGGGCCGTGGAGCTGGTCAGGGCGACGCCGAAGAATGCGTGGAAGGCCATCGTCGCGAACAGCAGCAACAGCCGCAACGGGTAGGGCGCGCGCCGCGGCAGCGGATCCTGGCCGATCATCGAGAGGATGAACAGGTAGCCGGTGAGCAGGAAGTGCAGGTTCATCAGCTCGTGCCCCACGTGCTCGCGCAGGGCGAAGCCGAACAGCGGCGAGTAGTAGAAGATGATGATCGAACCGGCGAAGTTCGCCGCCGCGAAGAGCGGATGGGTGATGACCGCGGAATACTTCGAATGCACCAGCCAGAGGATCCATTCGCGCAGGCCCTTGCTGCCGTCGCGGCGCGGCGGCAGCGCCTTCAGCGCCAGCGTGACCGGCGAGCCCAGGACGAGGAACAGCGGCACCACCATGGTCAGGGCCATGTGGTCCAGCATGTGCGCGCTGAACAGCACCATCCCGTAGACTGCCGGCGCCCCCGACGTGACATAGGTGAGCGCCAGCAGGCCGACGATCCAGCTGATGGTCCGGGCCACCGGCCAGCCGTCGCCGCGCCGGCGCAGCCTGGCGGCCGCGACCAGGTAGGCGATGCCGGTGACCAGGGCGAACGTCACCCACAGCCAGTCCCACCGCCAGACGGTCAGCCAGCTGCTCCCGACCAGTTCCGGCGGCAGTTCGTAACCGGTCAGGATGCGCGCCGGGGACGCGTCCGGCGGCAGTTCCTCGGGCGTGGGCGGCGCCGTGCGGGCCAGGGCCGTCGCCACGCCGAAGACCGCCGCCATGATGAGGAGTTCGACGGTGATGAGCTGCCACAGGACGCGCTTGCCGGACTTCGTTGCGAGTTCGGGGATGATCCACTGCCGGTGCATGAAGCCGATGGCCCCCAGCAGCAGCGTGGCGAGGGCTTTGATCACCACGAGCACCCCGTAGGGCGTGGAAAGCTGGTCCAGCGAGGTGATCCGAATGGACGCGTTGATGATGCCGGAGAAGAACACCAGGCCGAAGCTGATCAGTGCCAGCGATGAGTAGCGGCGCAGCACCTGCCCGGTGATGTCCCTGGTGCCCAGTGTGCCGGAGATGACCGCGAGGACGATGATTCCGCCCACCCAGAGGCAGGCACCCAGCAGGTGCAGCCCGATCGAGTTGACGGCCCCGTAGTGATCGTCGCCGCCGGCCGAGTGCCCGATCAGGGCCATCGGCAGCAGCCCGCCGATGGTGGCCAGCGCCAAGGTGGTGGCCAGCCCCGGGAGGGAGCGGAGGCCGAAGATCAGCGTGGCCACGACGGCGGCCACTATGGTGATGGCGAGCCAGGCCTGGCCGGTCCCGATGTCCGTCATGAAGCCGATGAATCCGGCGGTGTAGTTGGCGTCCCCGCTCACGGGCAGCCCGGCGACGTCGGAGAAACTGAAGACCAGCACGGCCATGGCCGCCAGCGTCCAGACGACGGCGGCAACCGCGGCCAGCCGCAGCGCGGCCGTGAAGGCGGGATGCTCGGGGCCCTGGTCGCCGTTGCCCGGCCTGCGGCCGGGACGCAACTGCCGGGGAAGGATGCCGACGGCGAAGAGCAGCGCTGCGATGACGGCTGCCAAAGCCGTGTTGTTGGCGGCCTTGGCCACTGGCAGCGCCCATCGGGTCAAGGCGCCGGGGTCGGAGAGCTGGCGGGTGGCGGCCGCCCCGGAGTACAGCAGGGCTGCCGCCAGCGCCAGGACCAGGACGACCGCACCGGCTAGGAGCCATCCCCTGCCGATCCCGTCGGCGGTGATCGCCGCAGGACGCCGGTCAGCCGCAGGGGTCAGCCGCTCAGCCACGACCGCCAGCGCCTCCGCCCCGCTTGCTCATCACGAAGGCGGCCAGTCCGGCCAGGATAGCCAGCGTGCCGGCGCCCAGCGCGAGGAACAGTCCGGCGCCGCCGGCACCGTCCTCTTCCCCGGCTGCCTCGGCGGTGCCGCCGGCCGCGGCTGCGGATGCCGGGGCCGAGGCCGTGCCGCCGGCCGCAAGGGAGAATTTTGTGGTTCCTTCGATCGGATGGCCGTCGCTGGAGACGACCCGCCAGCCCAGCTGGTAGTCGCCGTCGGGCATCCCGTCCTGCAGGGGAATGGTGACCTCACGGCCGCCGAGCACGGGTGCTCCGGCGGCCCAGTCGGTGCCGGCGCTGTCCAGGACCTGGGTGGTGGTGCCGATATCCATCACATTCGCGCTGAATTCCAGCACGATGCTCTCGGGCTGGACGTCGAGGACGGCGCCGTTTTCCGGGGTGGATCCGATCAGTTCGTCGTGGGCCGCGGCCGGGCGCGCCAGCGTCAGCGCCGCCGAAAGCCACAGCAGCATGGCGGCCAAGGCGGCCGCGAGCAGTCGGCGCAGGGCCGCCTGCCGGGCGAGGCGTCGGGCGTCGTCACGGCGCTGCCTGGCTGCCGAAGACCCGGAGGCGGCAACGCGGACGGGTGCAGGGGTGTTCATCAGGGGGTTCATCACGTTCTTTCGTCGGGGGATGCGCGGATGGCGCCGGTCAGAAAGCGTGATGCAGGGGCGGCCCCCGGTGCCGCAGCGAAAGCAGCGGCACTCCAAGCGCGGCGAGGGTACGGACAGTCCGTGCCCCGGGGCTGGCCAGCCTGGCCCGCGGTACCGGATGCCAGCCGTACAGCCGGCGCGGGATTGCCAACAGCACGGTTCCGGCCAGGGCCGCTGCAGCTTGCTCGCCGCGGCGCAGCAGCAGGACGGTTGCAACGGCAGCGGCAAGGTGGGCTGCCAGCATCGCCGGATCCTCGGCCCCGGCCGGCGGGGCCGGTGCGGCCGCCACCCAGTCGCCGGGAGGCAGCGCCGGGCCGTGGCCGGCATGGGCTCCCGCGCCGGGGGTCATCCCCGCCGGGGCGCCGTGGCCCGCCCGGAAAAGCAGGTGGTAGATGGCCTGGCTGCCCCCCACCGCGGCCAGCAGGCGCGGCCAGGACAATGACTTGCCGGCCAGGCCCACGCAGACCAGCCCGGAGAGGGCGAGGGACAGGGACCAGACGGCCAGGGCGGGCGCATGTCCCCCGCCGGCCAGATGCGACAACGCGGCGGCGGAGGTGGCCACGGCAGCGCCGAGCCAGCCGCGCAGCAGCCGCGCTTCCCGCTGGACCATGCCGAGTCCTCCGTCCCGATGCTTCCGGGCGTGCCTGTGGCGCACGCCCCGCCCGGCTATTTTACCGCCGGTAGAAGTTAAGGCGTTAAAGAGCAGGACCGCCACCGGTTGCCGGTGACGGTCCTGCGGAAGCCTGGTGGGAAAACTACTTCTTGGCGACAGCAGCCTTCAGCTTGGAACCAGCGGTCAGCTTCACGCTGTGGCCGGCCGGAATCTGGATGGATTCGCCGGTCTGCGGGTTGCGGCCGGTGCGGGCCGCGCGGTCGGTGCGCTCGACGGCGAGCCAGCCCGGGATGGTGATCTTCTCGCCCTTGGCGACGGAGGTCGCGAAGATGTCGAACACGGCGTCCAGGACACCGTTCACTGCGGTCTGGCTGGTGCCGGCCTTCTCTGCAACAGCTGCAACAAGTTCACTGCGATTGATAGCCAATTTTTGTCCTCCTGGACTGCTTCGGTTTGGTCAGAGCCTCCGCAGGCTGCGGAAAAGCTACTGAGCGAAAACTTACCAGCTTGGCCGCCCCGATCCGGCAAAATCCGCGGAATCTGGCGGAATTTTTAGCGAAATACCCCGATTTCGGGCCGATTCAGCCCCGCGGGGTCCGCTTTTTGCGCCGAGAGCATATGATGGGCCGTTTCCGCGCGCCGCGGCTGCCCCGGTTTCGTGTGGCACGGCTGGCGCGACACGATCACCGCTTCAGCGTGGGAGCTACGGCGATGGACTGTTCCAGCGGTCGATCACGGCCCTCGTTCTCCCCGCTGCCTGCCGGAGCGCTCCGGGCATGGCAAAGGCGGCGGCCCTGCTGGACCGCCGCCTTGATGCAGCTTCACCGGGAAGCCGGCCGGATTTCTACCAGCTGGACTTCTTGATGCCCGGCAGTTCGCCGTTGTGCGCCATGGTACGGAAACGCACGCGCGAGATTCCGAACTTCTGGAGCGTGCCGCGGGGGCGGCCATCGATCTGGTCGCGGTTGCGGACGCGGACCGGGGACGCGTTGCGGGGCAGCTTCTGCAGGCCCAGGCGGGCCTCTTCGCGGGCCTCGTCGGTCGCGTTGGCGTCGACCAGGGTCTTCTTCAGCTCGGCACGCTTCGCGGCGTAACGCTCGACAACGACCTTGCGCTGCTCGTTGCGAGCAATCTTGGACTTCTTGGCCATGTTTAGCGCTCCTCTCGGAATTCGACGTGCTTGCGGATGACCGGGTCGTACTTCTTCAGGACAATGCGGTCCGGGTCGTTACGACGGTTCTTCCGGGTCACGTAGGTGAAGCCGGTGCCGGCGGTGGACTTCAGCTTGATGATGGGACGTACGTCCTTGTCCTTGGCCATTAAAGCTTCACACCCTTCGCGAGGAGCTCGGCGACGACAGCGTCGATGCCGCGGACGTCAATGGTCTTGATGCCGCGGGCCGAAACCTGCAGCGTCACGTTGCGGCGCAGGGACGGAACCCAGTAGCGCTTCTTCTGAATGTTCGGATCGAACCGGCGCTTGTTGCGGCGGTGCGAGTGCGAAATGCTGTGGCCAAAGCCGGGCTCGGCTCCGGTCACCTGGCAGTGTGCTGCCATGATCTCTCCTCCAGTTGTAGTAAATATTGACGGACTTGACGCAGAAACGTAAGTAAAGCGCCTGCGAATCTGCGTGTAAGAGCGCCCGCCACCAGTTGTGACACCGTTATTACTGCGACTTTCCGGAGGTGAACCTGGCGGGGTGAGATCCAGCCGAAGTGCCTCGCCGCGGGGAAGACGGTGAAGTCAGGTGCAATAAGCCGCTTGCCTCCCGGGGGAGGCGCGGCCTATCCGCGACCCTCAATTCTAGGTAAACACGGACGCCACGCAACGTCGCCACCCCCCGCCTGGGCAAGGAGGTGCCAAGTTGCGTGACTTAACGCCTTTCCATCTTAGGGGCAGCGGCGGTTTGGATCAAACCAACGGCCGGCCCCCGACGGCGACAGCGAACCGCGGCTCCGGGAGCAAGGCTCAGCTGTTCAGCCGCGGTTCGCGCAGCACCCAGCTGTTGGGCTCCAACTGCTGCACGATTTTCTTGCCGATGCGTTCCAGGTCCTGCACATCCCGGCGGTCCAGTCCGTCGAAAACCGCCTGCCGCACGGTTTCGACGTGCCCCGGCGCAAGGGCCACGATCGCGTCCATCCCCGCATCCGTGAGCAACGCCATGGTCACCCGGGCGTCATCGGCGCACTGCGCCCGGGTCACCCAGCCGCGGCCCTGAAGCTTCTTGACCACGTGCGAGAGCCGGGACAGCGAAGAATAGGTGCGGGAGGCCAGCTCGCTCATGGGCAGCGACCGGTCCGGAGCCTCGGACAACATGGCCAGCACGTTGTAGTCGAAGAGCGTCAGCTTGCCCTCCCGGTACAGCGGGGCGTCGAGGTTGCCCGGCAACAGGGTGGACACCGCCAGCAAGGCCAGCCAGGCCTGGCGTTCTTCGGGGTCGAGCCAGCGTGCAGAAGTCATGCCTCTATTCTGCCATAAAACTTGAGGCTTCAACTGTTAGGGCCGGCGGGCCGGCACTTCCGCTTCTGCCCGCGCGGCACTAGACCCGTCCGGTGGTGTGGAGCCCCGTGAGTTGCGGGTACTTCGCGGTGAGCGAGTCCCCCGAGGACGTGCCGCGCAGCCGGCGTCCCATCCACGGGCCCAGGTGCTCCCGGGCCCACCGGACATTGGCGGCCATCGCGCGCCGGCGGGTCAGCGCCGCCAGGTCCGGCAGCGCCGGCAGGTCGATGATGTCCTCGGCCTGCAGCACTTCCAACACCTTCTTGGCCATCAGCGTGTGCCCGGCCGTGGACATGTGCAGGCGGTCGTCGTCCCAGTAACGCCAGTCGCGGAACTCGCGCATCCGCCAGTAGTCAACGATTTTCGCCCCGTGCAGGTCGGCGATCTCGCGCACCCACTCGTTGTAGATGGCGGTGCGGCCGCGGGTCTTGCTGAAGACCGCCGAGGCCACCGTGTCAAAGCCGGTGAACAGCACGACGTCGGCACCGGTGGCGGCCAGCTTGGCCACGCCGGCTTCGTACCCTGCCATCAGCGCGTCGATGTCCACCCGCGGGCGCAGGAGATCGTTGCCGCCGGCATAGAGGGTGACCAGGGTCGGCCGGAGCGCTACGGCGGCGTCGATCTGGTCGTTCAGTACCTGGGTGATCTTTTTGCCGCGGATGGCAAGGTTGGCATAGCCCCAGCCGGCATCGGCGAGCATCAGCTGCTCGGCTACCCGGTCGGCCCAGCCGCGTACACCATTGGGCAGGCTGGGATCCTTGTCTCCCACCCCCTCGGTGAACGAATCCCCCAAGGCCACAAAACGCTGCGCGAAAGTCACCGGACCAGATTAACAAAGAAACCGTTCCGGCAGCGGCCCGGCGCGGCGCTACGCGACGCTGCGCGGTGCGTACATGATGACGGCGACCCCGGCGAGCGCGAGGCCGGCGCCGATGAAATCCCAGCGGTCCGGCTGGAAACCGTCCAGCAGCATGCCCCAGGCCAGTGATCCGGCGATGAACACTCCGCCGTACGCGGCCAGCACCCGGCCGAAGTTCGCATCCGGCTGCTGGGCGGCGATGAAACCGTACAGGCCCAGGGCCATCACTCCCAAGCCGGCGAACCACCAGTCCCGGCCTTCGCGCACCGCCTGCCAGACCAGCCAGGCGCCGCCGATCTCCGCGACGGCGGCGAGGACAAACAGGATGGCGGATTTGGCGATCGTCATCCATTCAGTATCCCAAGCCGACGGCTCGGCGCCCGCCGCCTCAGCCGCCGGTCAGTTCCCGGACGGCTTCTTCGAAGACCTCGTGGTGCCGTTCGACGTCGGCGCTGGTGGTTTGCGGGCACATCAGGGCCATGTTGTGGAACGGGGTGAGCAGGATGCCGCGGTTGGCCAGGTATAGGTGCAGGAAGTCCTCCAACCCGCCGTCGTGGCTGGCCGCCGACTCCGTGCCGTTGCGGGGCGCCGGGTTGGCGAAGCGGTATTCGGCCCGCGCACCCAACCGGGACACCGACCACGGCAGCGAATACGTATCGATCACCCGCTGCACGCCGGTGGCGAACTCCGTGGCACGCGCGGTCATCGCGGCGAAGGCCTGGTCCGTCAGCACGTGTTCGAGCGTGGCCCGCATGGCCGCGACGGACAGCGGGTTTCCGGCCAGGGTGCCGCCCACGCCGCCCATGTCCACCAGGTCCAAATCGGCCCGGCCCAGTGCCCGTTCGGCCAGTTCCGCGCTGAGCCCGTAGGCGCCGCAGGGGATGCCGCCGCCGATGGATTTGCCGATCACCACCACGTCCGGCTCGAGCCCCCACGCCGCGGTCGCCCCGCCGGGGCCGGCGGAGAAGGTGTGCGTCTCGTCGATAATCAGCAGCGTGCCGTGCCGGCGGGTCAGTTCCCGCACGCCGTCCAGGTAGCCCGGCTCCGGCAGCACGATGCCGATGTTGGTCAGTGCCGGTTCCATCAGCACAGCTGCCACGTCTCCGTAGGCCAGCTGGCGCTCCAGGGCGGCAAGATCGTTGAACTCGGCGACCCTGCTGGTCTCCGTCACGTCCACCGGTGCCCCGACATTGCCCGGGCGGTTCATGCCCTCGCCGTCGGGTCCGGCCACGATCAGCGATTCGTCCACCGACCCGTGGTAGCAGTACGGGTTGAACAGGATCTTGCTCCGGCCGGTCAGGGCCCGGACCAGCCGGATGGCCCACCGGTTGGCATCGGTGGCGGTGAGCGAGAAGCTCCAGCGCTCCACGCCGAACCGGCGGGCCAGCTCCGCCCCCACCCACTCGGCGTCCGCGGTGGGCAGCATGGTGGCCAGTCCCCCGTCGTCGGCGGCACGCCGGATCATCGCCTCGACGGTGGGCTGCGGGGAGTGGCCGGCCATCGCGCCGGTGTCGCCCAGCGCGAAGTCCACGTATTCGAGTCCGTCCACGTCCCACACCCGGCAGCCGCGGGCCCGGGCGAGGTAGAGGGGGAAGCTGCCCGCCCTCTTGTTCATCCATGTCATCGGGACTTTCCCGAAGAGGTGGGACGCGCCGTCGTACAGTGCCTTGGACTGGGGATGCTTGGCCTCGAAGTCCTGCAGTTCGCGCGCGAACAGCACCGCCAGCCGGTTCCGGTCGATCATGAAGGGCTCCTAGTCAGCGGGTCGGGCGGGTCAGCGTGCCGCCAGCATCTTGGCGCGGCGGTGTGCGAGGATCTGCCCGCCGATCACGATCAGCAGCGCGATGATGAACATCGCCGAGCCGATCACGTTCGCCTGGGCGGGGATGCCGCGGGTGGCGGCCACGTAGATGAACTTCGGGAAGGTATCCACGTTGCCGGAGTTGAAGTTGGTGATGATGAAGTCGTCAAAGCTGATCGCGAAGCTCAGCAGGGCCGCCGCCACGATCCCCGGCAGCAGCAGCGGGAAGGTGACTCGCCAGAACGCCTGCATCGGGGAGGCATAGAGGTCGGCCGCCGCCTCCTCCAGCTTCGGGTCGAGGCTGGCGACCCGGGCCTTCACGGTGACCACGACGAAGGAAATGCAGAAGACGGTGTGGGCGATGATGATGGTGCCCTTGCCCAGCTCCGCGCCCACGTTCAGAAACTGCGCCAGCAACGAGGCGCCGAGGACTACTTCCGGGGTGGCCAGCGGAAGGAATATCAGCATGTTGGCGGTGGAATTGAACCGGAACCGGTAGCGGACCAGCCCGATGGCGATGGCCGTGCCCAGGAGGACGGCGATCACCGTGGCAACCGCGCCTATTTGGAGGCTGTTGCCCAGCGCCTGGCAGACTGCCGGGGCGCCGCACGGGTTGGTCCAGTTGTCCCACGTGAAGGCGCGCCAGGTGAGGTTGGTGCGCCCGGCGTCGTTGAAGGAGAACACGAAGACGTAGGCGATGGGGACCAGCAGGAAGACGAACGCCAGGCCGCCGAACACAGGGACCAGCCAGCGGCCGAAGGAGTTTTTCACGTCAGAGCCCCCTACAGCAGTTCTTTGGTGCCGAAACGGCGCACGTAGATGAAGACCAGGGCGAGGATGGCCAGCATCAGCACAAAGGACAGTGCCGAAGCGCCCGGGTAGTCGACGATGCGGAAGAACCGGGAGTCGACGACCTGGCCGATCATGGTCGTGTTCTGGTTGTTGCCCAGCAGGGAGGCGTTGATGTAGTCCCCGGCAGCCGGAATGAAGGTCAGCAGCGTTCCGGCCATCACCCCGGGCATCGACAGCGGCAGCGTGACCGTCCTGAAGGTGGTGAAACCGTTCGCGTAGAGGTCGTTGCCGGCCTCGATCAGCCGGGTGTCCAGCCGCTCCAGGTTCGCGTAGATGGGCAGGGTCATGAAGGGCAGGAAGTTATAGGTCAGGCCGCAGACCACGGCGAAGGCGGTGGCCGTGAGCCGCCCGTCCTCCGGAAGCAAGGCGAACGCCCTGAGCACGGAGACCACCGGGCCCTCGTCGGCGAGGATCTGTTTCCAGGCCTGCGTGCGCAGGATGAAGCTGGTGAAGAACGGGGCGATGATCAGCACCAGCAGGATGCCCCGCAGCAGGCCGCGCCCGCGCAGCCTGACCGCGATCAGGTAGGCCATGGGATAGCCGATCAGCAGCGCCGCGGCGGTGGCGACCAGCGCGAACCCGAAGGAACGCAGCAACTCCGGCCAGTAGCTGCCCAGCACCCGCACGTAGTTGTTGAACTCCAGCGCCGGCACGAACTGGCCGATGTCGGCCCCCGGCGGCTTCGTGTAGAGCGAGGTCGCGAGCAGCGAGAACACCGGGAGCACAAAGAACAGCAACAGGAAGAAGAAGCCGGGCAGGATCAGCCAATAGCCCATCCGCCCCCGGCGGCGTTCCTCCTTAAGCTCGCCGCTGCCGCGTCCCTGATCCGGCGCCGATGACGTGTCTGCGGTGGCCAGCGCACTCATCAGACACCGTCCTCGGGCGCCCCGTACTGCGGTTCCTCGTCGCCGTCGAGGCCGAAGGCGTGTTCCGTGTCCCAGCTGAGCACGACGGCGTCGCCCGGCTGGGCCAGCTGTTGGCCGTGGTTTTGGCTGAAGACGCCCACCGTGCCGATCCCGGCAACCTCTACCAGGTACTCGGTACTGACCCCGGTGAACGAGGTGTCGAGCACGGTTCCGCGCAGGACGTTGGCGGCTTCGGCCGGCGCATCGTCCGGCCACATCATCTTCAGCTTCTCCGGACGGATCCCGATCAGCGCCTTGCCACGGTGCACGGTCGCGCGCTCCTTCAGCACGGCCAGCCGGTTGCCGTTGGCATTGACGACGACGGCGTCGCCCCGGTCCTCGATGATCTCCCCGGCGACCAGGTTGGATTTGCCCAGGAAGTTGGCCACGAACACGGTGCGCGGCAGTTCATACAGCTCGCGGGGAGCACCCATCTGCTCCACCTTGCCGGCGTTCATGACGGCCACGGTGTCCGCCATGGTCATGGCTTCTTCCTGGTCGTGGGTGACGTGGACAAAGGTCAGTCCGACCTCGGTCTGGATCTTCTTCAGTTCCACCTGCATTTGCCGGCGCAGCTTCATGTCCAGCGCGCCCAGCGGTTCGTCCAGCAACAGCACCGCCGGCTGGTTGACGATGGCCCGCGCCAGCGCCACGCGCTGCTGCTGACCGCCGGAGAGCTGGGCCGGCCGCCGTGCGCCCAGGTGCGACAGCTCCACCAGCGCCAGTGCCTTCTTCGCCTGCTCCTGGGCGTCGCGGACCTTGCGCCGGCGCAGCCCGAACGCCACGTTGTCCAGCACGCTCATGTGCGGAAACAGGGCGTAGTTCTGGAACACGGTGTTGACTGGCCGCTGGTGCGGGCTGGCCTTGCTGATGTCCTTGCCGCCGATGCTGATGCTGCCGGACGTGGGCTGTTCCAGCCCGGCTACCATCCGCAGGGTGGTGGTCTTGCCGCAGCCGGAGGGGCCGAGCAGGGCAAAGAACTGGCCCGCCGGAATGGTCAGGTCCAGGTCATCGACGGCCACGAAATCGCCGAACCGCTTGGTCACGGACGACAGCACCAGATCCGCGCCGCTGTCTTCGCCGACTGCGTGGGCGTGCTCTGTCCTCAGTGGTGCCTGGGTCATCAGTTGCCGATCGCCTGCTGGAAACGGTTGCCGAAGTCGGTTTCCTCGTCGGCCTCCAGGCTGCGGAAGACCTTGACCTTGGCCAGGTCTTCGTCCGTCGGGAAGATCAGCGGGTTGTCGACCAGTTCCGGGTCGATCTTCTCCATGGCTTCCTTGGCTCCCTGCACCGGGCAGATGTAGTTCACGTAAGCCGCTACGGTCGCCGCGTTTTCCGGATCGTAGTAGAAGTCCATCAGCGTTTCCGCGTTCTTCTTGTGCGGCGAGCCGATCGGCACCAGCAGGTTGTCCGACCACAGGGTTCCGCCGGCCTCGGGAAGCGCGAATTGCCACTTGTCGCCCTCCTCGAAGTTCAGCTGCGTGATGTCGCCGGACCAGCAGATCACCGCCAGCGCGTCGCCGGAGATCAGGTCTTCCTTGTAGGAGTTGCCCTTGACCTGGCGGATCTGGCCGTCGGCGATCTGCTTTTGCAGGACCTCCAGGGCGGCGTCGTATTCGCTCGTGCCCCAGTCGCCGGAAATGTCCACGCCGTTGTCCAGCATGAGCAGGCCCATGGTGTCGCGCATCTCGTCGAGCACTTCCACGCGTCCCTTGAGCTCGGGCTTCCACAAATCGGATACCGTCCGCAGCCCGCCCGGGACCGCTTCCTTGTTCCAGGCAATGCCCGCGTATCCGGACTGCCAGGTCAGGGAGTTCTTCCGGTCCGGGTCGAAGTCCACGTTCTTCAGGGTCTCCAACAGGTTGGCCGCGTTCGGGATGTTCGCGTGGTCCAGTTCCTGGGTGTAGCCGAGCCGGATCAGTCGTGCCGCCATCCAGTCGGTGAGCGTGATGATGTCCTGTCCAATGTCCTGCCCGGCGGCGAGCTGGCCCTGGACCTTTCCGAAGTACGTGTCGTTTCCGTCGATATCCTCGGAATAGTTGGCCTGGATTCCGGTTTTCTTGGTGAAGGCCTCCAGCGACGGGTAGGTCTGGCTGGAGTCGTCGTAGTCCAGGTACAGGGTCCAGTTGGCCCAGTTGACTTCCTTTTCCTGGTCCGACAGGTCTTCCGCCGGGGACAGGGCACCGGCCGAGCCGGTGTTCGACGAGCCGCCCGTGCCGCCCGTTCCACACGCCGCGAGCAGGCCGGCCAAAGTCAGTCCGCCGGCGCCCATCAGGACGTTCCGGCGGGACATTTGCGCAGCGATCAGGCGTCGCAGGCGTGGGTCTTCAGGTAGTCGTTTCGGCATCTGGTGCTCCTGTTGACGGATCGGGCCTCGCTGGTGCGTCGATACTTGCAGACCGCGGAGACCCCGACAATAGTTTCAGTTGTAAATTTTTGGTTACACGACGAAATCCGAAGCATGCCCCGCTGCCTGCACGTGGATTGTCCCCTCCCTAAGGGCGCACCCGCGAAGTATGCACCCGGCGGACGGAAGGGCCGCACGTGAAAGCTGAAGTGAGCTGCTTCACAAACAGATAGTAGCCTCTAGTTCTGCGTATATCGATAGCCTCCGCCGCGAATCTTTTCGGATTCAGCACTTGCGCTCTCATCAGACAACGGATTCAATAGTCAGCAATCCCTGCCGGTGGCGGGTATTCGCTTAGGAGGTGGATACGCTTGACCTTGCTGCCCAGTGCCGGCCACGGCCTCATCGGCAACGGCCACAGCCCTGCGGTGGACGAGGTCTCCAAGGCCATCATCGAGCAACTGCAGGAGGACGGCCGGCGCTCCTACGCCGCCATCGGCAAGGCGGTCGGGCTCTCCGAAGCGGCCGTCAGGCAGCGGGTGCAGAAGCTGATCGACTCCGGCGTCGTGCAGATCGTCGCGGTCACCGATCCGCTGCAACTGGGCTTTGCCCGGCAGGCCATGCTGGGCATCAAGACCGCTGCCGACCTGCTGGAAGTGTCGGACAAGATCGCCGAACTGGACCAGGTGCACTACTGCCTGGTCACCGCGGGCTCGTTCGACATTCTGGCCGAAATCATTTGCGAAAACGACCAGGATTTGTTGCGGCTGGTCAACCGGATCCGCGGCATTCCCGGTGTCCTGAGCACCGAAACATTCATGTATCTCTCCCTGCGCAAGCAGGAATACAACTGGGGAACCCGATGACACAGACATCAGCATCGCCAAGCACCAGCATCCCGGGCCAAGGCACACCCGCCGGCACCACGACCGACGCCCCGATGCGCCGGACCTACACCACTCCGATGGGAACGGACCGCCAGCAGGCGGCCCGCGACCACCTGTGGATGCACATGGCCCGACACTCACCGCTGGTTGCCGGCGGCAACGTACCGGTGATTACCCGCGGCGAGGGCCACCTCATCTACGACGACCAGGGCCGCGAATACATCGACGGCCTGGCCGGGCTCTTCGTGGTCCAGGTGGGCCACGGCCGCGAGGAACTTGCGCAGGCGGCCGCCCGCCAGGCCAAGGAACTGGCCTTCATGCCGCTGTGGTCCTATGCCCACCCGGCGGCCATTGAACTGGCCGAACGCCTGGCCCACCACGCCCCGGGCGACCTGAACCGGGTCTTCTTCACCACCGGCGGTGGCGAAGCCGTGGAATCTGCGTGGAAGCTGGCCAAGCAGTACTTCAAGCTGAAGGGCAAGCCCAACAAGACCAAGGTGATCTCCCGCGCCGTCGCCTATCACGGCACCCCGCAGGGAGCGCTTTCGATCACCGGCATCCCGGACATGAAGGCACCCTTCGAACCGCTGGTGCCCGGCGCGTTCCGCGTCCCCAACACGAACCAGTACCGCGCCCCTGCGGGCCTGGAAGATCCGAAGGCCTTCGGCCGCTGGGCCGCGGACCGGATCGGGGAAGCCATCGAGTTCGAAGGCCCGGACACCGTGGCCGCGGTGTTCCTGGAACCCGTGCAGAATTCCGGCGGCTGTTTCCCGCCGCCGCCCGGGTACTTCGAGCGGGTGAGGGAAATCTGCGACGAGTACGACGTTCTGCTGGTTTCCGACGAGGTCATCTGCGCGTTCGGCCGGATCGGTTCCATGTTCGCCTCCACCGACTTCGACTACGTGCCGGACATGATCACCTGCGCCAAGGGCATGACTAGCGGCTACTCGCCGATCGGCGCGATGATCGCCTCGGACCGCCTGTTCGAACCGTTCAAGCATGGCGACACGACGTTCTACCACGGCTACACCTTCGGCGGGCACCCGGTCTCGGCCGCCGTTGCCATGGCCAACCTGGACATCTTCGAACGCGAAGGCCTAAACAACCACGTCAAGGAGAACGCCCCGGCCTTCCGCAAGACGCTGGAAAAGCTGCTGGACCTGCCGATCGTCGGCGATGTCCGCGGCGAGGGCTATTTCTACGGGATCGAACTCGTCAAGGACAAGGCCACCAAGGAGACGTTCAACGACGAAGAGTCGGAGCACCTGCTGCGCGGCTATCTGTCCAACGCGCTGTTCGACGCCGGCTTGTACTGCCGGGCGGACGACCGTGGAGACCCCGTAGTCCAGCTCGCTCCGCCGCTGACCATCGGACAGCGCGAATTCGACCAGATCGAGCAGATCCTGCGCTCCGTCCTCACGGAGGGCATGAACCACCTCTGACCGGCAGCAGGAATCCCGGGGAGGGCTCTTTCCCGGAAACGGTGAGGGCGGGGGGGGGGGGGGCGGGGCCACCCACCGCCCTCATTCGGCTTCGCCGCGGACCTGCCGCAGCCACTGACGCCGCGCGGCCAGGCAAGGCTCGATGTCGGCCACGCTTTCCAGCGCCACCGCCTGCGCCTCGAGCCCGGCCGCCTCGATGATGATGCCGTAACGCCCACGCTCGGCACCGGCCCACCACTTGCCGCCGTCCTGCCAGAGCGCGAATTCCACCCGTTCGCCGTCGACGGCGATGCCCACCATGCGCGGTTCCTGGCGGTCCAACTCGTCCAGCTGCCGCAGGTAGGCGTCCTTGTCCTCCACCACGGCGCGGGCGCCCAGCCGCATGGTTCGAATGCTCTGGTTTACCTCGTGGGCCGTGGTCAGGACCTGCGCATACGGCGAACCAAGCCCCGGGTCGCCATGCAGCAGCCCGTGCGGGCCGCCGTCGAAAATCCATTCGCCGACCATGACGCCGCCGTCCCACCCGCGCAGGCCGAAACACGGCAACTCCGGAAAAGTCTCCCGAATGCGCTGCTCCCCTTCGGCCACGATGGCCCAAAATCCGTCCTGGTCCCGCTGTCCCTCAACGCCCATGGAGCAAGTATGGCAGCGGCCTGCCCGGTTTCGCCCGGGTATTTTAGCCGCGGGCGCCGTGGCCCCGGCGGGCGCGTGCACCACGCCCGTGTCCCCGGCCGGCAATGCCGCCGCCAGGAGGGACAGGCGGGTGCCGGCGCCCTACAGTTCGGCTTTGCCGGCCCGCCAGTAGCCCATGAACGCCACCTGTTTGCGGTCCACTCCCACGTCCCGGACCAGGTAACGGCGCAGCCCGCGGATGACCGCCGCCTCCCCCGCAATCCAGGCGTAGAACGGCCGGGTAGAGCCGGCGGTGGTTTCCCACAGGATCACCTGGTCAATGTCCACTTCTTCGGGGTCCTCCCCCGTCGCCGGCGTCAGGCCTGCTCCGGGCACAACGACGGCGGCGCGCACCGCTTCGTCCAGCAGTTCGCCGTGCGGGCGGCCGCCCCGCGCCAGCCAGGAGATCTGCACGTCCGCCGCAGACCGGATGTCCTGGAAGTCCGCCGGGTCGGGGACCTCGAGCACGGCGTGGCCCGTCATGTGCTTCGGGAGGCTCTCCAGGATGGACGCGATGGCGGGAACGGCGGTTTCGTCGCCGGCGAGCAGCACGTGCGAAGCCAGCCCGGGCCGCCACTCAATGCCGCCGTAGCTCTTCGCCGTCGCGCAGTTGGCCGCCGCGGCGTTCGGGCCGATGATGGTGACCTCGTCGCCGGGGACGGCGGCGGCCGCCCAGCACGACGCCGGACCGCCGTTTCCGTCGGCGTCGAAATGCAGCACGAAGTCCACGTCCAGTTCGGGCCCCCGCCCGCCTTCCGCCGGCCGGAAGGCGCGCACGGTGTAGGTGCGCATGGAGCCGCGGCGGGCCGGGTCCATGGCCAGCCACTGCTGGTACCAGCCGCCGCCCAGTTCCACGGCGGTGTCCGTGCCGGCCATGGTTTCCTGGCCGGCCGATGTTTCGGGACCGGCCGGGCGCGCGGGCCCGCCGAATGCCGGCAGCGGCAGCGGACGCCCGCCGGCGCCGGTGGACGGGATCATCACCTTGATCCGCAGATCCAGCGTCGGCCCGTCCACGCCGAAACGGCGGAGCGACTCCCCGCAAAAGGTGACCCGCCGGTAGCTCGGCGAAAGGTCCTCTACCCGGGCGACGGCTACGCCGAAGGCCAGCACCGGCACTACGGCGGATGTTTCAGTTGCTACGGCGGTCATCGTGCTCCGTTCTCCATGTCCGTTCCTTCGGCTGCGCGCCGGGTTTTCCTCCCGGCGCCGCCGGGACCCTGTGCGGGCGGTTTCGGCGCCGGCCGGCCTCGCTCACGCCGCGGGTTCTTCGTGCTTGAGGTCCGGCGTGGAAAGGACCGGATCGGCGTCGTCTTCGGCCGGGGCGGGCGCCTCGCAGTGGTGGCGGCCGACCGGAACCACCATCGGCGTTCCGGACACCGGGTCCGGGATCACCCGCGACTCCAGTCCGAACACCGTCTGCACCAGCTCCTCGGTGACCACCTGCGCGGGGGCGCCCTCGGCCACCACCCGGCCATCCTTCATCGCCACGAGCTGGTCGGCGTAGCGGGCGGCCAGGTTCAGGTCGTGCAGCACGATGGCCACGGAGGTGCCGCGGCGCCGGTTCAGGTCCGTGATCAGATCCAGCACCTCCACCTGGTGGGCCACGTCCAGGAACGTGGTCGGCTCATCCAGCAGCAGCACGTCGGTCTCCTGGGCCAGCGCCATCGCGATCCAAACCCGCTGGCGCTGGCCGCCGGAGAGTTCGTCCACGTTCCGGTCGCCAAGTTCCAGGGTGTCGGTGGCCGCCAAGGCCGCGCTGACGGCGTCGTCGTCCTCCCGGGTCCACTGCCGGAACCAGCCCTGGTGCGGATACCGGCCGCGGCCCACCAGCTCCGCGACGGTGATTCCGTCGGGGGCCGCCGGGCTTTGCGGCAGCAGGCCCAGCACCTTCGCCACGTCGCGGGTGGACTGCCGGTGGATGTCCTTGCCGTCCAGCAGCACGGACCCGGCACCCGGCTTGAGCAGCCGAGCCAGCCCGCGCAGCAGCGTCGACTTGCCGCAGGCGTTCGCCCCGACGATGATCGTCACCTTGCCTTCCGGCAGCCGGACGGTAAGGTCCTGCACCACGGTGCGCCGGTCATATGCCAGCGTCAGGTCGCGGGATTCGAGCGTGCGCACTTAGCCTCCTTGGCCTCGGCGGTTGGTGGTGACCAGCAGCCAGAGCAGGAACGGCGCGCCCAGCGCGCCGGTCACCACCCCGACCGGCAGCGAGGCGCCGTCGGTCAGATACATCGGGATCAGGTTGGCCGCGGCGAAGTCGGCGGCCAGCACGATCAGGGCGCCCACCAGCGCGGCCGCCGGCAGCGATGCCGCACCGCCCAGCAACCGGCGGGCAATCGGCCCGGACAGGAACGCGATGAACGCGACCGGACCTGCCGCCGCAGTGGCCGCGGCGGCCAGCAGCACCCCCACCGCCATCAGGCCCAGCCGGGCCGGGGCCACCCGGACACCCAGCGCGGCAGCGGCGTCGTCGCCCATTTCCAGGCCGTGCAGGCTGCGCGCCAACAGTGCCACGGCCACGAACAGCACGGCCAGCCCGGCCACCAGGACCGTGGCCCGGTCCCAATTGCTGGAGTTCAGCGACCCGTTCAGCCAGACCAGCGCGCCCTGGGCGGTGCGGATATCCGTGCGGGTCAGCAGGTAGCTGACCAGCGCCTGCATCACCGCGGCGAAGCCGATGCCCACCAGGATCAGCCGCGAGCCGGCCGCCCCGGACACCGTGCTGGAGCGGTACGAAATCGCGTAGATTCCCCCCGCCACCACCAGCGCCCCGGCCATGGCGGCGGCGGAGACCGCGGCGCCGGCCGCGCCGAACACGACGATCGCGGTCACGGCGGAGGCGCTGGCCCCGTAGCTGATGCCAATGATGTCCGGGCTGGCCAGCGGGTTCCGCAGCATGGTCTGGAAAATGCTGCCGGCCAGGCCGAACGCGAGCCCGACCAGCACGCCAATCACGGCCCGCGGCAGTTTGTGCTCCATCACAATGAAGCTGGCCCCGGGGATCTGTTCCCCGGCCAGCAGCCGGAAGAAGTCCGGGATGGTCACGGTGTAGCTGCCCAGCAGGACGTTGACAAAAAACAGGACGACGACGATGCCAGTCAGGGCGGCGATGAGCGCCGCGCGCCGCCGGCTGCGTCGTCCGGCCCTGACGGAAGCCACGGCTCGCTGGCCGCCGCCTCCGCGGGTGCGGGGTAATTCTTCGAGTGCACCGTCCATATACCCTGCCCTCGACGATAAACCCTGCACTGGCCGGTCCGGGGCCTGGGGCTCGGCGGCCTGGGGCATGGCGGCGTCGGCCGCCTGCTGCGCCGATTCCGGGCGCTTTCCGCGCGGGGTGTCCACCTTGCTCACAGCCCGGCCGCCTTCCGCCGCCGGACCAGCCAGATGAACACGGGCGCGCCGATCACTGCGGTGGTGATGCCGGCTTCGATCTCGCCGGGCGGCGCAAGGAAGCGACCGGCCACGTCGGCGCCGACCAGCAGCACGGGGGCCAGCACCATGGAGTAGGGCAGGATCCAGCGGTAGTCGGGTCCGGTCAGGGCGCGGACCATGTGCGGGATGATCAGGCCCACGAAGGCGATCGGGCCGGCGATGGCGGTCGCCGCGCCGCACAGGATCACGACGCCGAGCGCCGTGATGGCACGGGACAGGCCCACCTTTTGGCCCAGGCCCCGGGCCACGTCGTCGCCCAGCGACAAGTTGTTCAGGATCCTTCCGGTGAACAGCGTGACCACCAGTCCGACGGCGATGAACGGGGCCACCTGGCCGATCAGGTCCCAGCCGCGGCCGGCCACCGATCCCACCTGCCAGTAGCGGAACCCCTCCAGCGTGTCCTGGTTGGTCACCAGCACCGAGTACATCAGCGAGCTCAGCCCCGCGGACAGGGCGGCGCCGGCCAGCGCCAGCTTGATCGGGGTGGCGCCTTCCCGTCCCATGCTGGCCACCCCGTAGACCAGCATGGCAGCGAGCGCGGCACCGGCGAACGCGAACCAGACGTAGCCGGAAAGTTGCGTCACGCCGAACAGGAAGATGCCCGCCACGACCGCAAGCGCGGCCCCGGCGTTTACGCCCAGGATGCCGGGATCGCCCAGCGGGTTACGCGCCACGCCCTGCATGGCGGCGCCGGCGACGCCTAAGGCCGCTCCCACCAGCAGCCCGGTGACGGTCCGCGGAATGCGCGAGTGGACCACGGCGTGGTCTCCGTTGGCGGGGTCGAAGGCAACGAAGGCCTGGATGAACGTCTCCACGCCGATGGGGCGCGCCCCGAGGGCCAGCGAGGCACAGCAGATCAGCGCCAGCACCACCAGGGCGGCCGGGATACCCACCAGCAGCCTGCGCGGCAGCCGTGCCGCACCGGGAGCAGTGGAGGACGGCCTGCCGGTCCCGTTGTCGCCGCCCGAAGCGCGGGCCAGCCGAGGCCCGGGCGCCGGATGGGAAGGTGCCGTCGCCGCCGGATCAGCTGGCATGCGCATACCCCCTCGGGCCGGAAAAAGCGACTCAAGTAAGGCTAACCTATGTTCTCCGCGATTAAGAACCGCTTTCCTGCCCTAATTGCCGCCGGTCCCGCACGCAGGCCGCGCCCGGACAGCGTTGCACCCGCCCGTATCTCCCGCCCGCGGTGCCGGTCCCGCACGCAGGCCGCGCGCCCGGACAGCGCGGCACCCGCCCGCACACCCGTCGCCCGAGCCGCCCGGTTCACGGCGGACTGCCGGGCATAATCGAGCCATGACGCATCCGATTGTCCTGCTGCACGGCTGGGCCTGCTCCGCCGGCTATTGGAAACCGCTGGCCGCCCGGCTCTCCGCCGGCGGCCGCGACGTCGCGGCCCCAGATCTTCCCGGCTACGGCAGCGGTCCGCCCGCCGGCTTCGACTGGACCGTGGAGAACGTCGCCGCGGCCCTGGTCGACCGCTTCGGCGGCGGGCCGGTGCACTGGGTCGGGCACTCCCTGGGCGGCAACATCGCCGCCACCATCGCGGCGCGCTTCCCGCGGACGACGGCGTCGCTCACCGTGGTGGGGATGGTGCCGGTGCCGCCGTCGGCGGCAACCGTCGACAAGCTCAGCCGCCTGATCGGCGGGACATCTTCCGATCCGGCCGCGGACCTGGCCGCCGGCGAGGAGCTGATTCGCGGGTGGTTTAGCGGCGGCAACGAGCCGCAGGGCGCGGACCGCGAAACATTCCGGGCCCCTTTCAGGCGGCACCCCGACGTCGTGCGCCGTAGCCTGCCCGCGGGGCTGGCCGGGGCCGCACCCGAGGTCGCGGCGCTGGTGGCCGCTCCCGCCCTCGTGGTGACCGGCACCCGCGATTCCACCCGGCCGCCCGCCGCGGTCGCGGACTTCCTGGCCCGGCACCCGCACTGGCACCACGTGGCCGTGCAGGACGCCGGGCACATGGTGCACTGGGAGCAGCCCGGCGCCTGCGCCGACGCGGTCCTGCGCCACGCGGAGTCCGCCGAGCGCGGCGCCTGACCCTGGCCTCGCCACGCCCCGGCCCGTCAGCGAGGGCGCTAGGGCTGCTTGGCCGGATGCGTCTCCCGCTGGATGACCGGCATGATCTCGGTGGCCAGGAGTTCGATGGACCGGGCGGTGTCCGCGAACGGCAGCCCGCCAAGACCCACCTGGGCCATGTAGCGGTCATGGCCGAACAGCTGGTACTGCTCCATGATCTTGTCGATCACTTCCTGCGGGCTCCCGGCGAGCAGGCCGCCGCCCGGGCCGGCCCACGCTTCGAAGGTCTCGCGCGGGAAGTGTCCGGCCGGCCGCGGCATGTTCTGCTCGAAGTATGCGCGGTAGTACGGGTAGAACGTGTCGCGCGCCTGCTGCGAGGTCGGAGCCACGAAGAAGTGGCCGCCCGTTCCCACCGGCAGCGCGGCCGGGTCGTGCCCGTGCGCCGCGGCGGACTCACGGTAGTACTCAATGTGCCGGACGAAGTGCTGCGGACCGGAGAGCAGTGCCAGGTACAGCGGCAGCCCCAGGCGTCCGGCCCGCTCGAAGGAAGAAGGCGTGCCGCCCACGCCGACCCAGACCGGAAGCCTCTCCTGCAGCGGCCGCGGCGACACGTCCATGCCCCGGATGTTGTGATGGTAGGTGCCGTTCCAGGTCAGGTTCTCCTGTCCGCGGGCGGCCAGCAGCAACTGAAGCTTCTCTTCGAACAGTCCGTCATAGTCGGCCGTGTCATACCCGAAAAGCGGGTAGGACTCGGTGAAGGCGCCGCGGCCGGCAATGACCTCGGCGCGTCCGCCGGAGAGCAGATCCAGCGTGGCGAACTGCTCGAACAGGCGCACCGGGTCCTGGGTGGACAGCACGGTCACCGCCGTGGCCAGACGCAGGTTGGTGGTCTCGCGGGCGATGGCAGCCAGGACGATTTCCGGCGCCGAAATGGCGAAGTCCTTGCGGTGGTGCTCGCCCAGCCCTAGGAACGAGATGCCCGCCTGGTCGGCAATCTTGGCCAGCTGGACCAGTTCCTCCAGGCGCCGGCGGGGCGACAGCGACTCCCCGCCCGGGCCGCGCGTTAATTCGCCGAAGGTAAAAATGCCGAAGTCCATGGTGCTCCCGGGGTTGCGTGCAATAACTAATTACTTGAAGCTTCAGCTATTCGCAGTTATTCCCGTTCTCAAAATCCTCCCTCGGCAAAAGCGCTACCGGGCAGTAACATGAGGGGACAGCACAGGGCCTGGCGCCCGCAGGCCCGCGTCGAAGGGGACTGCCATGAGCGCCGAGACCGACCAGACAACTGCCGCCCGCACAGCCGCTGCGGGAGCGAAGGCCGGGAACGCCGGCACGGCGCCCGACGCGGGACCATTGCCGGCCGAAGCAGGGACAGCCGGACCGGCCGAGACCGGCGAGCGCGAGGCGAGGGAACTCGCCGAGGCAGCCCGCGAAACCGAATGGAACCGGCCGAGTTTCGCCAAGGGCCTGTACATGGGCCGCTTCGACCTGGACCTGATCCATCCACATCCGCTGCCGACTCCGTCCGAGCGCGAGGCCGGCGAATCGTTCCTGGCGACGCTGGCGGAGTTCGTCCGGAGCATGGACGGGGCGCGGATCGAGCGTGACGCGAAAATCCCGGACGAGTACCTCGCCGGTCTGGCCAGGATCGGCGCGTTTGGCATCAAGATCCCGGTCGAATACGGCGGCCTCGGGCTGTCGTTGCTGTACTACGGCCGCGCCCTGATGCTGCTGGGCTCTGTGCACCCCTCGCTCGGCGCGCTGCTCTCGGCCCACCAGTCCATTGGCGTGCCCGAGCCGGTAAAAGTCTTCGGCACCGAGGCGCAAAAGCGCGAATACCTGCCCCGCTGCGCGGCCGGCGCCGTGACGGCGTTCCTGCTGACCGAGCCCGACGTCGGCTCCGACCCCGCCCGCCTGGGCACCACCGCGACCCTCACCGAGGACGGCGACGCGTACCTGCTCAACGGCAGCAAGCTGTGGACCACGAACGGCGTGATCGCGGAACTGGTAGTGGTGATGGCCAAGGTGCCGGAGCATGACGGCCAGCGCGGCGGCATCTCCGCTTTCGTGGTGGAAGCGGATTCCCCCGGGATCACGGTGGAAAACCGCAACGCCTTCATGGGCCTGAGGGGCATCGAAAACGGCGTGACCCGGTTCGACAACGTCCGCGTCCCCGCAGCCAACCGCCTGGGCCGTGAAGGCCAGGGCCTGAAGATCGCCCTGACCACGCTGAATACCGGGCGCCTGTCCATTCCCGCGCTCTGCGCCGCGAACGGCAAGTGGTCCCTGAAGATCGCCCGCGAATGGTCCAATGCGCGGGTCCAGTGGGGCAAACCCGTGGGCAAGCACGAAGCGGTCGGCAAGAAGATCGCCTTCATCGCCGCGGGCTCCTTCGCTCTCGACGCGGTTTTTGAGCTGTCTGCCGGGCTCGCGGATGCCGGCATGAAGGACATCCGGATTGAAGCGGCGCTGGCCAAGCTGTGGTCCAGCGAATCCGCCTTCAGGATTGCCGACGAACTGGTCCAGATCCGCGGTGGCCGGGGTTACGAGACCGCCGCGTCTCTGGCTGCCCGCGGCGAGCGCGCCGTTCCGGCGGAACAAGCGTTCCGCGACATGCGGATCAACCGGATCTTCGAAGGCTCTACCGAAATCATGCACCTGCTGATTGCCCGCGAGGCCGTCGACGCCCACCTGGCCGCGGCCGGCGACCTGGCCTCGCCCGACGCAGACGCCCGGGCCAAGGCGAAGGCGGCCCTGGGCGCCAGCGGCTTCTACGCCAGCTGGCTTCCCCGGCTGCTCGCCGGCCGCGGCATGAACCCGCGGTCGTACAGCGAGTTCGGCCTGCTGGCCCGGCACCTGCGGTTCATCGAACGGTCCTCCCGCCGGCTGGCCCGGCAGACGTTCCTCGGGATGGGCCGGTGGCAGGCCGGGTTGGAAAAGCGGCAGGCCTTTTTGGGCAGGATCGTGGATATCGGCGCCGAACTCTTTGCCATGGCCGCCTGCTGCAGCCACGCCGAAATGCTGCGCAGCCGGGACGCCGCCCAGGGCAGGTCGGCCTACCAGCTGGCCGACGCCTTCTGCCTGCAGGCCCGGCAACGGATCGGCCACCTCTTCGATGACCTCTGGCGCAATTCCGATTCCAGCGACGGCCGGCTGGCCTCGCACGTGCTCGCGGGCGACTACACCTGGCTGGAAACCGGCGTGCTGGACCCGTCCGAGGGCACCGGACCGTGGATTTCCGGGCGCCCGGGCGGCGCCTCCGCCAAGGAAAACCTGCACCGCTCCTACCGCTGATTCCCCGTCTGGGGTCAGAGCAAGGGCCACACCCGGCGCTCCCTGTCGAAAACGTCCCAGGCCCGCGGCACCAGGCCCAGCGACACCTCGCACATCCGCCGCAGCTGCTGCATGCTCCCTGGGCGGAACTCCTCGATCCCGGAGTCGCTGAACGGATCCGGGTACCGGACCCCCTGTGCGGATGCCCACTGAAGCCCGTGCGAATGCCCGCTGCAGAACTGCCAGACATACATCAACGACGGCGGCAGGTCCCCCTCCCGCAGGTCCTTCAGGATCGAAGTCTGCGTACGGTTCTTGGTGGCGTAGCCCCAAGAACCGTCGGCCTTGGCGGCGAAAATCGGCGGCAGCTGCAGCGACTCGGCGGCCTCGTTGACCGCGCCGCGGAGCCCGTCGAAGTAATCCATGGCCCGGGCATGCCGCTCCGGCCGCAGGTCACCCAGATACGCATCCCAGAACGACGCGGCGTTGAAGACGTCGCGGGCAATGAGAACCAGGCCACGCCGCGCCCGCTCCGTGCCTTCTTCCGGCTGGAGTGCCCACAGCACCGTGGAGGTGCATTCGATGACCGTCCGCACCAGCGAGTACGGCGAGTGCGTGTGCACCCGGTACGACGTTGTTCCGTGCTCCCCCGGTTCCTCGAACAGCAGCCGGCGCAGCGCCAGCACATTGTCCGTCGCCGCGGCCAAGGACTGGTTCAGCAGGCTGCTCACGCTGTGGACCGCGGCGAATTGATCGTCCAGCAGCGCCAGCGCGGACCCCTGCTCGACGGCGGCCCCGTCCCGCAGCAGCCATGGCTCAAGGTCGCGCAGCATCTGCAGGACGGCCAGGGCCGCTCGGCTCTCCGGATCCGCTCCGAAGACCGAGCGCACCGGGCCGCAGGAGGCACCGCCGTCGTCCATTGGGCCATGGTAGCGCCGCCCACCGCCGGGCCGCCCGCGGCACCGGCCTTCCTGTCTTGCGTCGCCAGGCCGCCCGCGGCACCGGCCTTCCTGACGTGCGCTGCCGGTCCGCCCGCGGCGCCCGACCTACCTAGCGAACGCGGCCGGAACGGCGTGCGCGGCCGGAACGGGCAGCAATCAGCAGCCCGGCGCCCGTCAGCCCGATGCCCACCAGCGTCTGCGGCCCGACCGCGCTCCCCGCGGAGGGCCAGAAGAGATCCAACACCAGCGCACCCACCAGTTGCCCGCCGATCACCGTCAGTGTGGTCAGCAGCACGCCGGTGCTGGCCACCGCGACGGTGCCGGCGGCCAGGATCAAGGTTCCGAGCGGCCCGCCCAGGTACAGCCACCAGTCGCCGGTGATCAGGTCGGTTCGCCCGGTCATCAGCGCCTGGGCGGCCCAGACCGCCAGCAGGGCGACCGTCCCCACCCCGAAGTTCAGCAGCGTGGAAATCACCGGGCTGCCGTGTGCCGCGCCGACCTGGCCGAGAACGCCTTGCTGCACGCTCTGCATCAACCCGGCCACCAGCGGGATCAGCATGAACAGTACGAGCAGCCCCGCGGTCCTTGACGTTCCGAGGTGGGCGCTGGCGGCAATGAGCGAGGCCAGGAAAGCCAGCGCCGCGCCGGCGAACCTGGCGCCGCTGACCGCGATTTTCCGTCCGGCCCCGATCCCCCACCGGTCCATCAGGAGGCCGGAAGCCATTTGGCCGGACACAATGGCGATGGTGAACAGCGACAACCCGATCGGCCCGACGGTGGCCGCCTGGGCGAACACGTAGAAGGCGCCGACCAACCCGGCCCCCAGGTACCAGCGCGGATAGGCCCGCTGCCGCAGGAGCCGGGGAACGGCGCGCAGCTTGCCCCGCACCGACGGGTGCACGAGTGTGAAGAGCAGAACGGCCGCCAACCCGGTACCGAAACTGACCAGGGCCGCTCCCACCTGGTCCCCCAGCTCGATGCCCAACTGGCTGTTGAGGCGGCTCTGCATGGCCAGTCCGACCCCTGCCAACGACGCCAGGAACAACGCCAGCGGCGCTGATATCCGAATGCCTTGGCGGTGCGCCACGTTCTGCCCGCCGGGCGGGGAGGCACCGCCGCCGGGGCCTCGGGGAGAATCTGCGGGCCGGTCGGTGTGCACCTGCCGATGCTATCCCGGACGGCCAGGGAACCGCCGCACCGGACCACTTGACCTTGCCGCTGCGTCAAGCTCCATAGTGGTTGCCATGGGAACAGCACCGCAGGTTGGACGGGGCGAATACTCGATCCAGGAGGTCGCCAAGGCGGCGGGAACAACCAGCAGAACCCTCCGGCATTACCAGGACATTGGCCTGCTTGAGCCGAGCCGTATCGGCCACAACGGCTACCGCTATTACGACGACGGAGCCCTCCTTCGGTTGCAGCGCATTTTGTTGCTGCGGGAGCTCGGGTTGGGGCTGCCGGAGATCGGCAAGGTGTTCGAGGGCACCCGGGACGCGTCGGCCGCCCTGCGCGTTCACCTGGAACTGCTCCTGCAGGAGCGCGATCGCCTGGAACGGCAGATCGCCTCCGTCAAGACCACCATCGACAAGACAGAAAGGGGTGAGGATCTCGTGGCCAGTGAAATGTTCGACGGATTCGACCACACGCAGTACAAGCAGGAGGTCGAAGAGCGCTGGGGCAAGGATGCGTATGCCAAGGGCGACAAGTGGTGGCGCGGGATGTCCGACGCGGAGCGGAAGGCTTGGACGGAACGGTCCCGCCAGCTGATGGCCGACTGGGTCGCGGCCAGCCAGGCCGGGGTAGCCGCCCACAGCGCGGAGGCTCAGGCCCTGGCGCAGCGCCAGTTCGACTGGCTTTCCAGTGCCAACGGCGGCCAGCAGGTGTCCTACGGTTACTTCACCGGTCTGGGCGAGATGTACGTGGCCGACCCGCGGTTCGGCGCCAACTACGGCGGCGAGGCCGGCGCGTCTTTCGTGCGGGATGCCATGAAGGCCTACGCCGAGAGGCATTTGGCTTAGTGCCGGCCCCTGTCAGCCCAGGCCGGCGGTCGTCTTCCGGCACGCCTCGACGAAGGGCTTGAGCAGCGCCTGTAACTGCCCTTCGGGCGACCCGGGTTCTTCGGGGTGCCACTGGACCGCCAGCAGCCAGCCTTCATCGGGGCGGGCGAGTTCCACGGCTTCCACCACGCCGTCGGCCGCAGTGGCCACGACGCGGAGCCGGTCACCCAACCGGCGCACCGCTTGGTGATGGCCGGACTGGACCGCGACTTCGCCGGTGCCGAGCGCCGCCGCCAGCAGGCTGTCGGGGGCAATCCGCACCGGATGGCTGGCCATGGGCGGCTGCGGCCGATGTATCTTGTGGAACGACTCCGGGCCCAGATCCTCAAAGAGGGTGCCGGCGAAGGCGACGTTGATCAGCTGGAGTCCGCGGCAGATGCCGAGGACCGGCCGGCCGTTGGCAATAGCCCCCTTGACCAGGTCGATCTCGGTCTCGTCGGCGGCCGTGTCCACGCCGTGGACGGTTTTTTCGTCGGTGTCGCCGCCGTAGCGGGCCGGGTCCACGTCCCCGCCGCCCAGGATGACCACGCCGTCATAGTCGAGCGCGCTGAAGACGTGGCCCGACGCGGAATTCACGACGACGGGATTCGCGCCGGCGGCTTCCAGGCCTGCGGCCGCGTGCCGGGCCAGAGAGGCCAGGACGTCAGAGAACCAGACGGGATGCGACGCGGCGTCCCGGGCGTAGCTGACGGCAATGCGGGGCCGGGCGGTGCGGTGGCCGGAACGGCCGGCGTCGCGCGGCTCGGCGCGGGCTACGCCCGCGGGGCCGTCATCGAGGGCGCCCGCGTCGAGGCGGACGCCGCCCGCGGGGCGGTCCTCGACGGTCCCCGCGCCCAGGCGGGCACCGCCGTCGTCATGCACCCCGCGGGACATGCTGCTAAGCGGGGTAGAGCGGGTTGTGGCCGGCGGTGACACGTTCGGATTCGCGCACCGGACCCGGTGCGGTGCCGTCCCCGAAGGGGCTGCCGCCGAGGGCCTCGCGGCCGTGATCGGTCAGCCAGCCGGAGAGCTCGGGGCCCTGCGGGACGATCCGGGTGGGATTGATGTCCTCGTGCACGATGTAATAGTGCTGCTTGATCTGCACGAAGTCGGTGGTGTCGCCGAAGCCCGGGGTCTGGAAGAGGTCACGGGCGTAGCCCCACAGCGCGGGCATCTCGGTCAGCTTGTTCCGGTTGCACTTGAAGTGGCCGTGGTAGACCGCGTCGAAGCGGGCCAGCGTGGTGAAGAGGCGGACGTCGGCTTCGGTAATCGTGTCGCCCATCAGGTAGCGCCGGCTGGTGAGGCGCTCCTCGAGCCAGTCCATGGCCGCCCAGAGCCGGTCGTAGGCGGCGTTGTAGGCTTCCTGCGACCCGGCGAAACCGCAGCGGTAGACGCCATTGTTGACCTCGGTGTAGATGCGCTTGATGACCGGCTGCATCTCCTCGAGTTTGTCGGCCGGCAGCAGGTCCGGCGCGCCCTCGCGGTGGTGCTCCTTCCACTCGGTGGAGAAGTCCAGGGTCATCTGCGGGTAATCATTGGTGACGACGGCGCCGCTCGCCTCGTCCACGATGGCCGGCACGGTGATGCCGCGGGGGTAGTCCGGGAAGCGCTTGAAGTAGTTCTCCTGCAGGCGCTCGGTGCCCAAAACCGGGTCCCGGCCGCCGGGATCCAGGTCAAAGGTCCAGGAACGGGCGTCGTGGGTGGGGCCGGGCAGGCCGAGTGAAATGGCGTCCTCGAGCCCGAGCAGGCGCCGGACGATGATGGCGCGATTGGCCCAGGGGCAGGCGCGGGCGGCGACCAGGCGGTAGCGGCCGGCCTCAACCGGCCAGGCTTTGGCGCCGTCGCCGAGGCCGCCGTTCGGGTTGCCGATGGTGCCGCCGGTCGGCCCGTCCGAGGCACGCACGGCATCGGGATCGGCCACGATCCGGTCCTCGATGTAGTTCGTGTCCCGGTCGAACTCTTCGCCGCTGTGGACGTAGGCGCCCTTGGTGCTGAACTCCGCCGTGTCGCTGCTCTGGCTCATGCCTCCACCATATCGGCCGGTCGGCCACCGCTGGCAAGGGTTCGCTGCCGGCCTAGCCTGCGCCGGGCCGGTCGGTCATCCGCGCATCCTGTGCAGCAGCAGGGCCACGTGCAGCGACGTCCGCGACTCGGCGTCCTCGAGCGGGACGCCGAGCTGCTCCTGCAGGCGCGCCAGCCTCGCATAAAGCGTGGGGCGGCTGAGGTAACCGTCGCGCGCGAGCCGGGCCTTGTTGCCACCGGCCTCCAGGTACCGCTGCAGCAGGTCCAGGGCGTCGCGGTCGTGGGCGACGGCGGCGAGTTCGGCGTCGGCGAAGGCGGCCACGCGCGGATCGTCGCGCAGCAGGGAGAGCACGCCGCGCAACCGGACGTCCGAAGACCGGTAGAACCGTTTGCCGGTGCCGAGCCCGGCCGCGGCCTCGGCCACATGTGCCGCTTCGTCCATCCCCGCGGCAGCGGCCAGCAGCTCCTGCCGGCCGCGGCCAACCCCCACGGTCCAGTCGGGGCTGGTCTGCTCGGCCAACTGGCCGCACAGCCGTTCCAGCACGGGGTCTTCCAGCTGCCTGGCCGGCACCGAGACCAGCAGCCCGATGGAGCCGGCCTGCAGGCTGGCTGCCAGCACCGACACCCGGGCGGCCGCGGCCACACTGTTCAGCAAGTCCAGCAGCGCCCGCTCCCGCCGCTGCAGTTCGATCGGTTCTTCGGCGGCAGGCCGCGCCAGCTGGAACACCACCGGCAGGTAGACCGGAGCGGACGCCAGCCCCAGGGCCGCAGCTCGGGCCAGGGCCTCGGGCTCTTCCAGTGCGCCGGGCCGGCGGAGTTCGTGCAGCAGGCCGGAGCGGGCCTGATGGGCAAGTTCGCGCTGGTCCCGTTCCGCCATGCGGTTGATGGTCAGGGCCTGGCCGGCCCGTTCCAGCACCATGGCGGCGTCGGCGTCGGCGGTTTCGGCAGTCCCGTCCGCCCGCCCGCCGGCCAACGGTTCGCCTGCCACCGGCACCACGAGGCGGCCCCAGCGCTGGCCGCGCAGTCCCACCGGCGCCTGCAGCCAGCCTGCCGAGCCGGCACGGGCCGTCTCCTCGCGATAGTGCACCAGGCGCGAGCGTTCGGCCCAGCCGTCGAGCAGTTCCGAAGCAGGCATGCCGGCCGGGGCGAAAGCGAGCACCAGATGGGCCACGTCTTCCAGCACCACGGGAGCATTGATCAGTTCGGCGGCCCGGGCCACAATCTCCTCCGGCGGGGCGTTCTCCAGGCTGAGCATGGTGAAAACCTCGTGCACCTGGCGCGATCGCTCCAGCTGCGCCAGCTGTCCGGCCACCAGCATGCGGTGCACCACCTCGGTGACCTCCACAAATCGGATGCGGCGGGTCACCAGGATGACCGGCAGGCCGGCGGTGCGGCCGGCCTCGCGCAGTGCGGCGGCGGCCCGGGGCCTCTGGGCGGTGATTTCGACGATGACGGCGGCGGCCCCTGCCGCTGCCAGCTCGGCGAGGTAGCGGGTGGCTTCGGCGGCGGAGTCCTCGAACGCCAGGCCGGTGGTCAGGACCAGCTCGCCGCCCTCCAGGAGGCCGGCAAGGCTCCGCAACTCGGCCACGTGGACCCAGCGGACGGGCGAGGCCAAGGCGTCGGCGCCCGAGAGGACCTCGGGTTCGCCGGCCCGCACCACCTCGAGGTCGAGTACGTCCCGCACGCTCAGCTGCATTGACACAGTGTAAGCCCCAACGCGTATCTTCCGACAGAGTGTCAGTGGCACGGGCGGACGGGGCACCCGAGGATAGGGGAAGACCCATCGCACGTGTCCCCGTTCACTTCCTGGCCGGGGGCCAAGTGCGGGCAACAACTCGAAACAAGGAGAACCATGCAGACCATCCAGCACTGGATCCAGGGGACCTACACGGCCCCGCAGCCCGACAGCCGACTCGGCGACGTGAGCAACCCGGCCACCGGCAAAGTCTCCGCCCGCGTCGCCCTCGCCAGCACCGCCGTCGTCGATCAAGCGGTGCAGGCGGCGGCGGCAGCGTTCCCGGCCTGGCGCGACACGTCGCTGGCCCGCCGCATGCAGATCCTGTTCAACTTCCGCGAGCTGCTGAACGCGCGCAAGGGCGAACTGGCCGCCATCATCACCGCCGAACACGGCAAGGTGCTGGACGACGCGCTCGGCGAGGTGTCGCGCGGGCAGGAGGTTGTGGAATTCGCCTGCGGCATCCCGCACCTGCTGAAGGGCGGCTACACGGAGAACGCCTCCACCAAAGTGGACGTGCACTCGATCCGGCAGCCGGTGGGGCCGGCGGCGATCATCTCCCCCTTCAACTTCCCCGCGATGGTACCCATGTGGTTCTTCCCGGTGGCGATCGCCAGCGGCAACACCGTGGTTTTGAAGCCCAGCGAAAAGGACCCCACGGCCGCCAACTGGATGGCCGAGCTGTGGAAGGAAGCCGGGCTGCCCGACGGCGTCTTCAACGTGGTGCACGGCGACAAGGAAGCCGTGGACGCCCTGCTGGAGCACCCCGAGATCAAGTCCGTTTCCTTCGTCGGATCGACGCCGATCGCCCGCTACGTGTATGAGCGCGGCACGGCCTCCGGCAAGCGGGTGCAGGCGCTGGGCGGGGCCAAGAACCACATGCTCGTGCTCCCCGATGCCGACCTGGACCTTGCCGCGGATGCCGCGGTGAACGCCGGCTACGGCGCGGCCGGCGAGCGCTGCATGGCGATCTCCGCGGTGGTGGCAGTGGAGTCCGTCGCGGACGAACTGGTGGCCAAGATCGCCGAGCGGACCGCAAAGCTGCGCGTGGGCGACGGCCTGCGCGGCACGGACATGGGCCCCCTGATCACGGCGGCTCACCGGGACAAGGTGGCCGGCTACATCACGGCAGGCGTTGAAGCAGGCGCCGAACTGGTGTTGGACGGGCGCAGCGTGGAGCCGGATGCGGAGGGCGACGGCTTCTTCCTGGCCCCGACGCTGTTCGACCGGGTGACACCGGAGATGTCCATCTACACGGATGAGATCTTCGGACCGGTCCTGTCGGTGGTGCGGGTGCCGGGCTACGACGAAGGGCTGGCGCTGATCAACGGGAATCAGTACGGCAACGGCACGGCGATTTTCACCAACGACGGCGGTGCCGCCCGCCGCTTCGAGAACGAGGTGCAGGTGGGTATGGTGGGGATCAATGTGCCGATCCCGGTGCCCATGGCGTACTACTCGTTCGGCGGCTGGAAGAACTCGCTGTTCGGTGACAGCCATGCGCATGGTTCCGAGGGCGTGCACTTCTTCACCCGCGGCAAGGTTGTGACCTCGCGCTGGCTGGATCCGAGCCACGGCGGCATCAACCTCGGCTTCCCGCAGAACATCTAGGAGGAGAGAGCCATGACCACCACCACAGGCACACCGTTGAGCCCGGCGGAACTGGAAGCCGGCCGCCGCGCCTATCAGCTGGACCGGCAGCATGTGTTCCATTCCTGGTCCGCCCAGGAACAGATCACGCCCATGGTTGTCACCCGGGCGGAGGGGTCCTGGGTCTGGGACGGCGAGGGCAACCGGCTGCTGGACTTCTCCTCGCAGCTGGTCAACACCAATATCGGCCACCAGCATCCCAAGGTGGTCGCGGCCATCCAGGAGCAGGCCGGGCTGCTGTGCACCGTGGCACCCCAGCATGCAAACGCCGCCCGGTCCGAGGCCGCGCGCCTGATCGCCGAGCTGACCCCCGGGGACCTGAACCGGGTCTTCTTCACGAACGGCGGCGCGGACGCCGTGGAGCACGCGGTCCGGATGGCCCGGCTCCACACCGGCCGCTACAAGGTGCTTTCCGCCTACCGCTCCTACCACGGCGGGACGGCGCTGGCGGTCAACATCACCGGCGACCCGCGGCGGGTGGCGAACGACTACGGCAACGCCGGCACGGTCCACTTCCACGCACCCTTCCTGTACCGCAGCCAGTTCCACTCCGCGGACGAGGCGCAGGAATGCCAGCGCGCGCTGGAACATCTGGAAACCACGATCCAGCTGGAGGGCGCCGACCGCTTTGCCGCGATCATTTTGGAGTCCATTCCGGGAACGGCGGGGATCATGGTGCCCCCGCCCGGCTACCTCCAGGGTGTCCGCGAGCTGGCGACCAAATACGGGATCGTGTTCATCGCCGACGAGGTGATGGCCGGGTTCGGCCGTGCCGGCAAGTGGTTCGCCATCGACCACGCCGGCGTGGTGCCGGACCTGCTCACCTTCGCCAAGGGCGTGAACTCCGGCTACGTGCCGCTGGGCGGCGTGGCGATCTCCGAGGAGATCTACGCGACCTTCGCCCACCGCGCGTACCCCGGCGGGTTGACCTATTCCGGGCACCCGCTGGCCTGCGCCGCGGCGGTGGCCACGATCAACGCGATGCGGGACGAGAAGATGGTCGAGCATGCAGCGGACCTGGGCACCACGGTGTTCGGCCCGGGGCTTGCCGAGCTGGCGGCCAAGCACCCGTCGGTCGGCGAGGTCCGCGGCGTCGGGGCCTTCTGGGCGGTGGAACTGGTGCGCGACCGGGCCACGCGCGAGCCGCTGGCGCCGTACGGTTCCTCCAGCCCGGAGATGAACGAGCTGATCGCGGCCTGCAAGTCCCGTGGGCTGCTGCCGTTCGCCAACTTCAACCGGATCCATGTTGTGCCGCCGCTGAACATCAGTGCGGAGGATGCGCGCACCGGCCTGGCCGTCCTGGACGAGGTGCTGGAGCTGGCGGACACGCACGCGGCGGGCTGAGCGGGCGCGGCGGGCGCGCCGGGGCTATGCGCGTTCGCCGCGGGCCTGCCGGGACGGGCCGCGGCCTGCGGTCCGCTCCCGGCATCCTGCGGATACGTTCCGCGGCCGCTGTCTTGGTAGGTTGTTCACTTACCGCATGAAGCTACCGCAGGAGAGCCAGGAGCATGGGCATGCATTGGGATCGGTTGGATGAGCAACTGCGCCCGCAGGTGGAAGCCAGCACGGCGCACTACGAGCGGGTTCGCCCGGCGTTGGAAACGGTCACCTCGCAGCTGCAGTCGGACATCCGCAACATCTTCCGCACCGCCGAACTCACGCCGCTGTTCGTCACGGCCCGGACCAAGAGCGTGGAGTCTTTCCGCGACAAGGCGTCGCGGATGCTCCAGCCGGCCGAACCCGGCGGCGCCCCGGCGCTGGAATTCCCCGATCCGCTGCGCGAAATCCAGGATCTGGTGGGCGTGCGGGTGATCGTCAGCCTGCCGCACCAGATCCGGCAGGCCGCAGCGTTGATCAAGCGCCAGCGCAGCGACTTCGACTGCCGTGCCGACCGGGAGAAGGATATCGGCTCGATCGAGTCAGGCACCTATGGGTACGCCAGCCGACACCTGATCCTGCGCACGCTGCAGAACAACGCGGTGAAGGCGTACCAGCAGGCCCTGGGTGAACCTGCCCGCGCCACCGGCAGCTACCTCTTCGAAGTACAAATCCGTACGATCCTTTCGCACGCCTGGTCGGAATTGGAGCACGATATCCGCTTCAAGTCCGCTGACCCGCGTGCCTGGAGCCCCTATTTCGACCGCCAGTTCACGGCCACGGCCGCCATGCTGGAAGCGGTCGAATCGGCCTTCGCCGAACTCCACGATCGCTACGAAACCGTCACCGGCTACTGGGACGAAGAGGGCGAAGGCGCCGCGCCGCTGACCCCCCGCCGGGTCCGCGAGGTCTGGCAGACCCTGCTGCCGCACGTGGACCGCAAGTCCGACGACGACTGGGGCTGGGCGGCGGAGCTGCTGGCGGCGCACGGCCTGAAGACCACGACCGAGCTGGCGGCCTTGCTGAATCCGGAAACCATCACGGATGTCCGCGCCGCCCTGGAACACCGCTACTCCCCCGGACCGGACCGCCTGCTGGACGATCTGCTGCTGTGGCGCTTCGGCCGCCGCCACATCGAGCTCACCGCCGGCGAGGACGAGCACCGGCGCGAGTCGCTGCAGCGCCGGTTCCGGCAGCTGGAGACCTACCGCCAGGGCATGTAGGCGGCCGCCCGACAGGTCGCTTGCCCGTTCACCCGGCCGGCGCTGCGGGGCTCAGGCGGCCGGCGCTGCGGGGCTCACGCGGCCGGCGCTGTGGGGCTCACCGGGGTGAAGGCGAAGCGGTCCCGTCCAACCAGCAGCCCGATGGCCGCCTGCGCCACGGCAATCAGGCACAGCAGCGCCAGGGAGGTTTCCCAAGCCCCGGTGGCGGCGAAGAGCCCGCCGAAAATCGGCGGACCGGCGGCGGCCAGCAGGTAGCCGATCGACTGGGCCATCCCGGAGAGGGCGCCGGCTTCGCGGTGGGTGCGGGTGCGCAAGCCGAAGAGCGAGAGCGCGGTGACCAGGGAACTGCCGCAGCCGAAGCCCGCCACCAGCACCCAGAACAGCATGACCTGCGGCATCAGCATCATGCCCAGGCCGCCTGCCACCACCACCAGGGGCGGCAGCGAGGCGGCCAGGCGCTGGGTCGGCCCGCGCAGGGCAACGGGGGTCAGCAGGCTGGATACCACGCCGATCAGCTGGAACAACATGAGGTCCCAGCCGGAGGCCAGGTCCCCGCGGCCGTGAAAACGTTCCAGAGTGGGCAGCCACGTGATGAGAATGTAGAAGGTCATCGACTGCAACCCCATGTACACCGTCACATGCCAGGCGAGGCCGGACTTCCACACCGAACCGCGCACCAGCGCCGGGGCCGCGGCGGCGGCACGGGCCCGCTCTTCGGCCGCGGTGCCGCCGCGCAGGCGGGGAAGCCACAGCAGCACGGCCGGCACCGCCAGCACCACGAACGCCGCCAGGGCGAAGCGCCAGCCGGCCGGTCCGCCGCCCACCGGAAGGAGCGCCAGCGGCACCGCCAGGCCGGCGCCGAGGGAGGCGCAGCCGCCCAGCACCGCCGAATAGGCGCCGGTCAGCGAGGCCATCCGTTCCGGGAAGTCCCGCTTGAGCAGCGCGGGCAGCATCACGTTGCAGACGGCGATGGCCGCACCGACCAGGAAGGTGCCGATCCACAAATTCGCGATGGCGCCCGGAACCGGCCGCAGGAACGTCCCGGCCACCAACAGCATCAGGGCCCCGAAAACCGTGCGCTCGACGCCGAACTTCTCGCTCAACCCGTGCGCCAGCGGGGACACCGCGCCGAAGGCCAGCAGCGGGATCGCGGCGAGCACGCCCAGGGCGGTGGTGCCCAGTCCCGTGTCCGCGCCGATCTGGTCCAGCAGCGGGCCCACGCTGGTCAGCACCGGGCGCAGGTTGGCTGCCACCAGCAGGATGCCGGCGATCAGCAGCCCGGCGGACAACGACTGGCTGGTCCCGCGGGTCTTCACCGCCCCACCCCTTCCGCGTTAGGCAATCTCCGGAAACCTTATGCGACGGGACAGGCAAAGGGGCACCCCCGGCACTGCTCACGCTGCGCGGAGCGTGGCCCCTCGCCGTCGTCCTGGGGATCGGCGGCCGCGGGCTACTTGGCGGCGGCGGCGTCAGCCGCGTCAGCGGCCTCGGCGAGCATGGGCAGGAAGGTATCCAGCGCCCACGGCAGGCTCAGCGGCGACGCGGCGGAAATGGACAGGGTCAGCGTATTGTCCGAGTCCGCCACCAGCGCGCCGTCCTTAATCGCCGGGATCTGGCCCAGCAGCGGGTCCTTGGTGATTTGCCGGGCGGTCTTGTCGTCCGGCACCCAGGTCACGAACACATCGGATTCCAGTTCGTTGGCCTTCTCGGCCGACCAGGGAATGAAGAACTCGTCGGAGCCGGCGGTGGCCTCGGTGACAACATCCGCCTGGACCATGCCGATGCTGGTGAGGAACTTGGGCCGGTTGTCGTTGGCGGTGTAGACGTTCACGCCGTCGCCCTTGGCCGGTTCCAGGTTGCCGTAAATAAAGCTCTTGCCAGCCAGCTGCGGGTACTCCGCGGCCTTGGCCACGATCGTCTGCTCGGTGTCGGCCACCAGATCCTCGGCAGCCGCACTGCGCCCGAGCGCCTGACCGATCAGCCGGGTGGAGTCCTGCCAGTCCGTGCCGTAGGGAGTCTCCGGGTAAGCGACGACCGGGGCAATCTTGCTGAGCGTGTCGTAGTCCTCCTGGGTCAACCCGGAGTAGGCGGCAAGGATGACGTCCGGGGCCAGCTCGGCAATCTCGTCAAAGGCGATGCCGTCCGCCTCGGAATACAGGGTGGGCGCATTCTCGCTGCCGATCGCGGTGCCCAGCTCCTCCAGCTTGGCGTCCCGCCACGGGGTGGACCCGTTCTCGTTTCCGCCCCAGTCTTCCTTGGGCATGCCGACCGGAACCACGCCCAGCGCCAGCGACACATCGGAATTAACCCAGGACACGGTGGCCACGCGTTCGGGCTGCTCCTCGATCACCGTCTCGCCGAAGGCGTGTTCCACCGTCACCGGGAACTGGTCCGACGCCGCGGCCGACGGGCCGCCCTCGGAACCTCCGCCCGCGGGACCGGTGGAACAGGCGGTCAGGGACATCAGGACGACGGCGGCGGCGGCAGCCAATCCGCGCATGCGTGAAAGGGCCAACTCGGGCCTCCTCGGATCAAGGAACGGGAACAAAAGTAAGGGTAGCCTACGCTCACGCGGATTAAGCAACTACTTCGTTGCGTATTTCGACGCCGGAGCTCCCGGGCTGCCGGCAAAGCCGGACCGGCGCCGTCACGTACCGGGGAACCGGGCCAAAACCGTTGACAAAGGGACCCGGCCACTGTGTCATAAGTGAAACCCATTCATTTCCGGCATCCGCCGGGTCAGAGGAGCGGCCATGGCGGCGGACTGGATCTTTCACTCCGGCAGGATCTTCGATGGACGCCGCCTGCTGCCCGGAACCCCGGCGGTTGCTGTCACGGGCGGGGTAATCACCGCCATCGGAACGGACGCCGAAGCCCGGGCGGCGGCGGGACCTCATGCCACCGTCGTGGACCTGCGCGGCCGACTGCTGGCGCCCGGCTTCACGGACGCCCACGTCCATGCCGTGATGGGCGGGATGGAACGGTTGGGGTGCGACCTGTCCCTGTGCGCGGGTGCCGACGAGGTGCTGGCCCGGATAGCCGCGTGCGCCTCCTCCACCGACGGGGGGTGGATCACCGGCGGCGGCTGGCACAAGGCGGATTTTCCGGGCGGCTATCCGACCCGGCAGGCGCTGGATGCGGTGGTCCCGAACCGCCCCGTCTATCTGGTCAACGCGGACCACCACAGCGCCTGGGTCAACAGCCGCGCGCTCGAGTTGGCCGGCATCGATGCCGCCACCCCCGACCCGACAGACGGCCTGCTGGAGCGCGATGCCTTCGGAAACCCGGCCGGAACCCTGCACGAAGGTGCCATGGACCTGGTCAACCGGGTCATCCCGCGGGCGACGGTCGAGGACATGCGGGCCGGCTTGCTGGAGGCCCAGCGCTACCTCCACTCGGTAGGCGTCACCGGATGGCAGGAAGCGATCCTGGGCGACTACGCCGGTTATCCGGAGGCCAGCGCCGCGTACCGGGCCTTGTTGGACGAGGGCCTGCTGACCGGCGGCGCCGCCGGAGCCCTTTGGGTGCCGCGGAGCACCAGCCTGGCCACGGTCCCCGCCTTGGTCGCAGACTTCATCGCCCGCCGGGAGCAAAATGCGGCGGCCGGTTTCCGCACCACCAGCGCCAAGATCATGGTGGACGGGGTGCCGGAGAACCGGACCGCCGCCATGTTGGAGCCGTACCTGCAGCCCTGCTCCTGTGCCGGCGCGGCGGGACACGAAGGCCCTGCCGCCGCGGGCAACGCGGCGGACGGTCCGTCGGCGGGCCGTGGGCTGACCTATCTTCCCGAGGACGTTCTGGTGGCAGTGGTGACGGCGCTGGATGACGCCGGATTCGACCTGCATCTGCATGTAATCGGCGACCGTGCCGTGCGGGAGGGACTCGACGCCGTCGAGCATGCCCGGCGCGCGAACGGCCCCGGCAGCGGCCGGCACCACATGGCGCATCTGCAGATCATCCACCCAACCGACGTCGCCCGTTTCGGCGAACTCGACGTCACCGCGAACCTGCAGGCGCTCTGGGCCTGCAACGATGCCCAGATGCGCGAGCTGACCGTGCCGCTGATCGGCGAGGAACGGGCCGGCTGGCAGTACCCGTTCGCCTCCCTGGCCGCCTCCGGCGCCCGGCTCGCGATGGGCTCGGACTGGCCGGTGTCCAGCCCGGATCCTTGGCAGGCCATCCACGTGGCGGTGAACCGCCGGCACCCGGACGACGGCTCCGACGGGCCGCTGCTTCCGGGCGAGGCGCTGTCCCTGCAGGCCGCGCTGGCCGCCTATACCTCCGGCTCGGCGTGGCTGAACCGCGAGGACGACGCCGGCCGCATTGCTCCCGGAGCGCCGGCCGACCTGGCCGTGCTGACCCTCGACCCGTTCAGCCTGCCCCCGGAGGAACTGCACACCGTCGGCACCGATTTGACACTGGTGGCCGGCCAACCGGTTTTCGAACGGCAGGGGGCGCCGGCATGAAAACGTTCTACGACCGTGCCGAAGAGCAGATCCCGGCCGCACGCCTCGACGCCGCCTTGGCCGGGGCGTCCCCGACGCCGTTCTGGCTGGATGATCCCTCGCGCCCCGCACCGCTGTCGTCCTTGCGCGGCACGGTAACGGCGGACCTGGCGGTGGTCGGCGGCGGCTACACGGGCTTGTGGACCGCGCTGCTGGCCAAGGAGCGCGACCCGGACCGCTCGGTGGTGCTTTTGGAGGGCAATCGCATCGGCTGGGCCGCGTCCGGCCGCAACGGCGGCTTCTGCGAGGCCAGCCTGACCCATGGGAGCGCGAACGGGCAAAGACACCTCCCGGGCGAAAACGAACTGCTGGACAAGCTCGGTTTGCAGAACCTGGACGAGATCGAAGAGAGCCTGGCCCGGTACGGGATCGACGCCGGCTTTGAACGCACCGGCACGCTGTCCGTGGCCACCGAAGAGCACCACGTCGGCTGGCTTGCCGAGGAGGCCGCCGAGGACCCCTCGCTCGAGTTCCTCGACCAGGCCGCCGTCCAACAGCAGGTGGCCTCCCCCGCCTACCGGGCAGGGTTGCGGGACCGGCGGGGAACGGCGATGGTGCACCCCGCGAAACTCGCCTGGGGGCTGCGCGACGCCTGCCTGCGCGCCGGCGTCGAGATGTATGAACACACGCCGGCACGCTCCCTGTCCCGGCGGGCGGGGTCCATCCTGCTGCGCACCGACGCCGGCTCCGTGGCCGCCGGACGCGTCGCGCTGGCGACCAATGCCTTCCCGTCGCTGCTGGCGCGCACCCGGCTGCATACCGTCCCGGTGTACGACTACGCGTTGATGACGGAACCGCTGACCGGCGGGCAACGGGAATCGCTGGGCTGGTCCGAGCGGTTCGGCATCGCCGACAACGACAACCGTTTCCATTACTACCGGCTGACCACCGACGCCGACGGGCAGGACCGGATGCTGTTCGGCGGCTACGACGCCGTCTACCACTACGGCAGGTCGCTCCGGCACGGCTACGACCACCGCCCGGAAACGTACCGCCGCCTCGCCGCCCACTTCGCCGCCACTTTCCCGCAACTGGCCGACGTGCGCTTCAGCCACGCCTGGGGCGGTGCCATCGATACCTGCAGCCGCTTCTTCTCCTTCTTCGACACCGCCTACGCCGGCCGGGTGGCCTATTGCGCCGGCTTCACCGGCTTGGGCGTGGGAGCGTCGCGCTTCGGCGCCAACGTGATGCTGGACCTGCTGTCGGGCCGGCCGACCGAACGGACGGAGCTGGAGCTGGTGCGGCGGAAGCCGCTGCCGTTCCCGCCCGAGCCGCTCGCCTGGCTCGGCATCAAACTCACCACCGCCGCCCTGATCCGCGCCGACCGCAACCGGGGACGACGCGGCCCCTGGTTGAAAGCCATGGACGCCGCCGGCATGGGCTTCGACTCGTAAAGGAGACAAAGGATGCACCAGTACATTAACGGCGGACTTCGCGAGGGCCGCGGAGAACGCGTTACGCGCGTGAACCCGGCCACTGGCGAGGCTGCTGAGGCCATCGCCTATGCCTCCGGGGCCGACGTGGACGACGCCGTGGCGGCGGCCAAGACCGCCTTCCCGGCCTGGGCCGGCGCGACGCCCGCGGAACGTTCCGAGGCCCTGCTGAAGCTGGCGGCCGAACTGGACCGCAGGGCCGCGGAACTGGCGGCGGTGGAGACCGCGCAGACCGGCAAGAGCATCCGCCTGGCCACCGGATTCGACGTTCCCGGGACGGTCGACAACGCGGCGTTCTTCGCGGGCGCGGCGCGCCAGTTGCAGGGAGTGGCGGCCGGTGAATACGGCACCGGCGGCACCTCGATGATCCGGCGCGAGCCGATCGGCGTGGTGGGTTCCGTGGCGCCGTGGAACTACCCGCTGCAAATGGCCGCGTGGAAGATCCTTCCGGCGATCGCCGCCGGCAACACCATTGTGCTCAAGCCCTCCGAGCTCACGCCTGGCACCAGCCTGATCTTCGCCGAAGCCGCTGCCGCGGCCGGAATACCGGACGGCGTGGTCAACATTGTCACCGGCAGCGGCCGGGAAGCGGGCGAGGCTCTGGTGACCCACCCGGATGTGGCCATGACGTCCTTCACCGGCTCCACCGCCGTCGGACGCCGCATCATGGCGCTGGCCGCGGCGCGGGGGAACCGCGTGCACCTGGAGCTGGGCGGCAAGGCACCGTTCGTGGTGTTCGACGACGCGGACCTGGAAGCCGCCGCGCACGGGGCGGTGGCCGGCTGCACCATCAACGGCGGCCAGGACTGCACCGCCGCCACCCGGGCGTACATCCAGCGGCCGCTGTTCGACGCTTTCACCGCACGGGTCGCCGAGCTGATGGAACTGGTAGTGGTGGGCGACCCGACCGACGATGCCACCGACATGGGCTCCCTGATCAGCCGAGCCCACCGGGACAAGGTGGCGGGTTTCGTGGACCGGGCGCGGGACGCGGGGGCGAAGATCCTGGCCGGCGGCGCGGCTCCCGGCGCCGACCTGGCGGACGGCGCCTACTACCGGCCCACGCTGGTCAGCGGCATCGGGCAGGACGCGGAAATAGTCCGCGAGGAGGTCTTCGGCCCGGTGCTGACCGCGATCCCGTTCGACACCGACGGCGAGGGCCTCGCACTGGCCAATGACACCCAGTACGGGCTGGCTGCCTCCGCGTGGACCAGCAGCCTGGCCCGTTCGCTGCGCGCATCGGCCGAGATCCAGGCCGGCTGCGTCTGGATCAACGACCACATCCCGATCGTCTCCGAAATGCCGCACGGCGGGTACAAGGCGTCCGGTTTCGGCAAGGACATGTCCGCCTATTCGCTGGAGGACTACACGAACATTAAACACGTGAGCATGGGCAGCGACCCGGCCGCGCACAAGGAATGGCAGGACACCGTGTTCCGCTACCGCGGCTGATCGGCACCCGGCGGCACGCCGTCGCGGAGACACGTCGTCCTGGGCTGCCGCCGCCCGTAGGAAGCGGGAACAGTAGCGCGGGGCTCACCTTAACGCGCGCCGGAACGTCTGCACGGGAGAGAATGAAAGCGGACGAAGGAGCGCCATGACCCGCGTGCACACCCTCATCGACACCCCGCTTGGGGAACTGACGGCCGTCGCCGAGGACGGGTCGCTGACCGCGCTCTACTTCCCGGGCCACAAGCGGCTGCCGGCTGCCGACACGTTCGGCGAGCGCACCGCCGTCGGCCGCGAAGCAGTCTTTGCAGCAGCCTCTGCGCAACTGGACGAGTACTTTGCCGGCGGGCGCAGGGAGTTCGACCTGCCCCTGGCGCCGAAGGGCGACCCCTTCAAGCAGAAGGTGTGGGCCCTGCTGCGTCACATCCCCTACGGCCAGGTCCGCTCCTACGGCCAGCTGGGGGCCGAGCTGGGCGACCCGCACCTGGCCCAGGCCGTCGGCCATGCCAACGGCCAGAACCCGCTGTCCATCGTGGTGCCGTGCCACCGGGTGGTCGGAGCGGACGGATCGCTGGTGGGTTATGCCGGCGGGCTGGAACGGAAACGCTTCCTGCTGGAGCTGGAAGAGCCGGCGGACCAGAAAGCGGGCAAGCTTTTCTGATGCCCGCCTCACGGAATGCGCCCCGCGGGCGTCTACAGGGTGTGCAGATGAAACCCTTCGAGCAACTGGTCAGCGACCACGGCGCCACGGTGCTGCGCGTCTGCCGGGTGGTGCTGGGCCCCGGGCCGGACGCCGAGGATGCCTGGTCGGAGACCTTCCTGTCCGCGCTCAGGGCCTATCCGGGGCTGCCCGCCGCCGCGAACCATGAGGCCTGGCTGGTCACCATCGCCCACCGCAAGGCCATCGACGTGGTCCGGCGGCGGGAGCGCGCTCCGGTGCCGGCAGGGTATCTGCCCGAGTCGCCGTCGACGTTGGGAATCCCCGGGAATGACGACGACGAACTGCACCAGGCCGTCGCTGGCCTGCCCCTGAGGCAGCGCGAAGCGGTCGCGCTGCATTACCTGGCCGGGTTGCCGTACGCCGAAGCCGCCGCACTGACCGGCTCCACCACCGGAGCCGTCCGCCGCGCGGCCGCCGACGGCATCGCCAAGCTGCGGGCGTCGTACCGCGGCGGCCGGGAGCAGGACGCGGGAGCGGCCGCACACCACGCGAGTGAAGGAGTTCTGCGATGACCAACGCACAATCGACGGCCCGGGCCGCCGCGCCCGGACCCGGGCTCGACGTGCTGACCCGCCTGGATCCGACGCTGCTGGAGCGGCTGCACACCAGGCTGGAACATGAGGCCGCCGCCGAAGGCACCCTCGACCTGGCCTACGCAACCGCCGACACGCCGCTGGGGCAGCTGCTGCTGGCCGCCACGGAGGAAGGACTGGTCCGCGTGGCCTTCGAGGGCGAAAACCACGATGCCGTGCTGGCCGGCCTGGCAGCCAGCGTCAGCCCCCGGATCCTGCATGCTCCGGCCCGGCTTGAGGCCGCCGCCCGGCAACTGGACGAGTACTTCGCGGGCCGGCGGCGCTCCTTCGACCTACCGCTGGACCGGCGGCTATCCAAGGGCTTCCGCGCGGAGGTGCTCAACCACCTGCCCGAGATCCCGTATGGCCGGACCGAGAGCTACGCGCAGGTGGCAGCCGCCGTCGGAAATCCCAAGGCCGTGCGCGCGGTGGGCAGCGCCTGCGCCACCAACCCGTTGCCCGTCGTCGTGCCCTGCCACCGAGTGCTCCGTTCGGACGGCGCCTTCGGCGGGTACCTGGGCGGGCCGGAGGCCAAGGCCTACCTGCTGGGGCTGGAGGCAGCGGCGTGAGCACACTGTTCGAGGACGCTCCGGCCGGCCCGCGCGAGATCGCGCCGGGCGCGGTGCATGTGCCCGGCTGGCTGGCCGTGGAGCAGCAGCGGGAACTGGTCGAAGCGTGCCGCGAATTTGGCCGCGGGCCGGTCCCCTACCGTGCCGCCAAGCTGCCGGGCGGCCACGAAATGAGCGTGCGGACGCTGTGCCTGGGCTGGCACTGGGCGCCGTACAAATACACCCGCACCGCAGACGACGTGAACGGCGCGCGCGTGCTGGAGTTTCCCGGCTGGCTGGCCGAGTGGGGCCGTCGGGCGCTGGCCGACGCATCGGGGGATCCGGCCGCGGCGCAAGGCTACGAGCCGGACACGGCCCTGATCAACTTCTACGACGACACCGCGAAGATGGGCATGCACCAGGACAAGGACGAACAGGCGGACTTCCCGGTGGTTTCGCTCAGCGTGGGCGACGACTGCCTGTTCCGCTTCGGCAACACCGAAACGCGGACCAAGCCGTACACGGACGTCCGTTTGCGCTCCGGCGACCTGTTCGTCTTCGGCGGACCGGCCCGGTTCGCCTACCACGGCGTGCCCAGGATCTACCCGGGCACGGCCGATCCCGCCTGCGGGCTGACCGGCGGCCGGCTGAACCTGACCATGCGGGTGACCGGCCTGACCTGAGGGTTCGCGGTTTTTTTACAGTATGAGGGACGGTTTCCACAGTAAGTGGGGCGGGCCTGCGGGCTGCGCCGCGGTAGGAGAGAATCGAATCATGGAGACAACCGCTTCCGGCGTAGTCCTCTGCGAGGACGGCCTGGCCCGGCCCACGTGGGCCGCCACGGATCCGCTGCTGCGCGAGTACTACGACACCGAATGGGGCATGCCCGTCCGCGGCGAGCAAGGCGTCTATGAGCGCATCACGTTGGAGGGCTTCCAGGCCGGGCTCTCCTGGGCCACGATCCTGCGCAAACGTCCCGCCTTCCGGCAAGCGTTCCATGATTTCCACGTGGATACCGTCGCCGCGTTCACCGAAGACGATGTCGAGGCGCTGATGCAGGACGCCGGAATCGTGCGGAACCGGGCAAAAATCCGCGCCGCCGTCACCAACGCGAAGGCCACCATCGACCTGCGCGCAGAAGGCGGCCTGAGCGACTTCGTCTGGTCGTTCCAGCCGAAGGAGACGCCCGCGCCGCGGCACATCCAGGACGTGCCCACCACATCGCCGGAGTCCGTCGCGCTGTCCAAGGCCCTGCGCAAGCGCGGCTTTGCCTTCGTCGGCCCCACCACCATGTTCGCCCTGATGGAAGCCATCGGCATGATCGACACCCACCTGGTGGACAGCCACCGCCGCGGCTCCTCCGGCATCTGGAACTGACACCGGCTTTCACAATCACTTCACGCATCCGCCGCACCGTGGGATGCGTGCCACAATGATGTGCACCCGCTGGCCTCGGGGAACCGGACGTGCATGTTCGACCTGGAGCCCGGCACCGCAGGAGTTATCCGGTAAGGAGAGCACGTTGACGATTCTTGTTGCCTACGCCCCGCGTCCCGAGGGCCGTGCGGCCCTGAGCAAGGGCATTCAAATGGCCACGCAGAACAATGAGAAGCTGGTGGTCGTCAACGCCAGTCCGGGCGGGGCGCAGAAGGACGAGTCGTTCTCGGACGCCCACGACGCGGCCTGGGTGCAGCAGGAACTGTACAATTCCGGCCTGCAGGCAGAGTTCAAGCAGTATGTCCGCGGCAAGGACGCCGTGGACGAGATCGTGGAACTGGTTGACGAGCTCTCGGTCTCGCTGCTGGTCATCGGCCTGCGCCGGCGCTCCCCGGTAGGCAAGCTGATCATGGGCAGCACCGCCCAGGAGATCCTGCTGACCGTCGACTGTCCGGTCCTGGCGGTCAAGGCCCGCTGACCCATGCAGGTCGGCCTGCCGCTGCTTCCGCCGTTCGACTCCCGGGCCGCGCTGGCTGCCCTGGCCGCCCATGCGGTACCCGGCCTGGAAACCGTCGACGTGACCGCGGGCACCTGCACCCGCCTGTTCAACACCGGCACCGGGCCGGTGCCGGTCACGGCCACCCTGTCGCCCGACGCCGTCGAGTTGGACGTCGGCAGCGACTCCCCCGCCGCCGTGAGGGAGATTACGACGGCGGTGCGCGGCTGGCTCGACCTGGACCTGGAACCGGAGCGGGTGGCGGCGGCGTTGGGCACCGACCCGGTGCTCGGGCCCCTGCTCGCCGACCGCCCCGGGCTGCGGATCCTTGGGTACCCGGACGGCTTCGAAGGTGCCGTCTCCACCGTGATCGGCCAGCAGGTCTCGCTCGCCGCGGCCCGCACTTTCACGGCCCGGCTGGTCGCTGCCTTCGGCCCGCGGACCGGCACCGGCCTGGCGCTCTTCCCCACTCCGGAGGCCCTGGCCGCCGCCGGCCCCGACGCCCTCCGCGAAGCCGTCGGCCTGACCGGCGCCCGCGCCCGGACCGTCCAGGTCCTGGCCGAAGCCTGCGCGGACGGGCTGGACCTCTCTCCGGATACGGACCACGCAGACACCCGCCGCCGCCTGCTGGCGCTGCCCGGCATCGGCCCTTGGACGGTCGAATACCTCGCCATGCGGGCGCTGCACGACCGCGATGCCTATCCCGACGGCGATCTGGTGCTGCGGCGGGCCCTCGGAGTGAAAACCGCGGCCGAGGCCCGCGCGCTCGGCCGGCCCTGGTCGCCGATGCGGGCCTACGCCGTCTTCCATCTCTGGACCGCCTCGGCGTACCTGCCTTAGCAAAGCCCTGCACCGGCGGCCCGTGCAGGGGCGAAAGCGGCGATTCCTTCCGGCCGCTTCGGCTCCGGGGCGTGCACCCTCATCCCCGGGCCGTAGAGCCTGCCTGCTCAATGCGTTCCAACAGCTCCGCCGGCAAACGGACCTGCGGCGCCATGAGGTTGGAGCGCAGGTGTTCCGGTTTCACGGTGCCGATCACCGCACTGGAGACCCCTGGATGGCTGAGCACGAAGGCCAGTGCGATCTCGCTCGCGGAGAGGCCGTCGACGTCGTTGATGAACCGGTACTTCCGGCCTTGCACAAACTTGTGCCGGTGGTTCTTCAGCGCCCGCAACAGGTACCAGACGTCGCTGGGGCCGGTGATCTTGAAGATGTCGCGCGAGTAGAGGGTCTGGGCCAGCGGTGACTTGAGCTTGACGCCCACTCCGGCTTCCTGCGCCTCGGAGATCACCGGCGCCAGGGACCGGTCCACGATGTTGTATTCCAGCATGAGGGCGTCGAAAATGCCCAGCTTCAGCGCCTTCGCTGCCCCGCCGCGACCTGTGGAGACGCCGAGCGCCCCGACCTTCCCCTGTTCCTTCAGCTTCAACACGGTGTCGATCGCGGGACCGGCCGGACGGGGGAAACCATGGAAGTGCAGCAGGGGCAGGTGGTCCAGTTGGAGCCGCCGCAGGCTGCCGTGCACGCTCCTTTCGATGGCCCGGGCCGAGTAATCCTTCACATTCCGGTTGTTGATCCAGTGGGATCCGACCTTTGTGGAGATCACCAGATTTTCGGTGCGGCCCTTGAGGAGCCGGCCCAGCCGCTCTTCGGCGTTGCCGCGGCTGTAATTCGGGCCGGTGTCGAAGGCGGTGATGCCGCCGTCGAGCGCCTGGCCGATCAGATGCGCCGCCTGCCGTTCGGGGAAAGCCTTCATGCCCCAGTACCCGCCGGCCCCAAAACTCAGTTCCGAGACGTGCAATCCCGACCGTCCGAGCGCGCGCTTTTTCACCATGTGCCTTCCTGCAATTACAAATCTAACCATTCACCAAGCTACCCGAGGCGACCCGTCGGCTGCCCCGGACCGGTCGGGCCAGGCAGGTCAGCGTACGACGCCGGCGCGGTTACCGTAGGTGCGGAGGGCGACGGCCAGCACCGAACACAGCAGGTAACCGGCGCCCACCAGCAGCCAGCCGGTATCGAAGCTGCCGGTGGCCTCCAGCAACAGGCCCATGAGCAGCGGACCGGCGGCGAACCCGGCATACATCCCCATCGAGACAATCCCGGAGGCTGCTCCGACCCGTTCGGCCGCAACCACGCGCATCACCCCGGCGATCACCACCACGTTGGTGCCCAGCACGGTGGCCCCGTGCAGGACGACGCCCACCCAGAGCAACGCCGGGATTCCGAGCGACCCCGCGGCCAGGAAGGCCCCCGCTCCGCCGAGCGCCCCGATGCCGAGCAGGATGAGCAGCGTGGAGGCCCGCACGCCCTTGGCCATGCGCCGCCCCCACAGCACCCGGGAGGTCACCCCGACGACGCCGGAGACGCCGGCTGCCACGCCGCCCATGACAAGGCTGAAGTCCAGTTCCCGCACGGTGAACAGCGGCAGGTAGACATTGGTGGCCTGCATGCCCAGGCCGGACAGCAGTGCGTAACCGGCGAACAGCCACACCGAGAGCGGGAACCGGGCCGGCGCGCCGGCGTCCTCGGTTTGCTTCGTGCGGCCCGTGCGTCCCGGCGGGGCCGCCGCGGTGCTTGCGCCAGGTGGGGCTGGGGTATCGCCCGGCGGTGTGGCGGACGGCGCCGCGTGGGCGGGAGGCCCCTTCGCCGCCGTCGTTTCGGTGCCCCGTTCCGGGAGGTGGCGGAGGCCGTAGAGCAGCAGCCCGACGGCGACGACGGCCGCCAGGGCGGTGGCGCCTTGCCAGCCGGCCCAGAGCGCGGCGACGGGGAAGAACAAGCCCGAGAACAGCTGGCTGCCCTGGACGCCGGACTGCTTGACCCCGATCCAGCCCGGGCGCTTGGGTGCCGGAACCTGGGTCATGATGATCCGGTTCGTGGTCGGGTTGGAAATGGCCTGCGCGGGGCCGGCCAGCAGCGCGGCAATCACCAGGACCAGGTAGTGGTGGGACAGTGCGGCGACCACCAGGGCCACCGCCGTGCCGGCGAAGATCAGGATCAGCTGGGCGCGGCTGGAAATCCGGTCGCTGAGTTTGCCCAGCCACATGCTGGAGACCGCGGCGCTGGCGAAAATGGCCGTGGCCAGCAGGCCGAATTGGCCCTCGCTGATGCCCAGGTCGTCAATGACCAGCGGGCTGACGGTGCTCAGGCCGTAGTTCAGCAGCGGGCCGACGCCCATGGCGCAGGTCAGGACGAAAAGCAGTGCGCCACTGGGGTGTTTGGACATACTGCTCTCCTCGCTGCCCGGGTGGGGCTCCGTCCAGCAGGCTACTCCCCGCGCCGAACTTCCGGCGGCAGGCTTCGCAGCAGAAGGGTCTCCCGCCGTAACAATGGAGAGTTGGCTCACGTTTGGCGGCGCCGGCTGGACTCGGCCGCCCTCGTGGTGCCAGGGCGGACGCGGGAGGGCGCGGGCATGGAGGGGGCTTCCGCACAGCCGGCGGGCAGCCGCGGAGCCACCGGCGGCGACCCGGCACCAACTCAGCCGGCAGCCCGGGCCAGCGCCCTGCCTGCGGCCTGTCCGACACCTTGCTCTTGCCCGGGCCCTTCCTGCGGCCTGCCGGCCCGCCTGCTTGCCCGGGGGCCTACGTCCGGCCCTTCTGCGTGCCGGCGTGTGCCTCCACGAAGGCGCGGCGCGGGTGCTGGGTCGCGCCCATCGATGTGATGTCCCGGCCGCCGAACACCAGCGGGCTCCAGCCTGCCAGCAGGCGCCACTTATGGATCCAGGTGGGCAGCGCCAAGGCGTGGTAGCCCATGGCGGCGTACCAGGCGGGCTTGCCCTTTAGCTCGTAGCCGAAGATCTTCGCGGCGCCCCGGCCGACGCCGTAGGTCGCGACCGTGCCCAGCGATTTGTGCCGGTACTCGGCCGGCGGCCGGCCTTGCACGGCGTTGACCACGTTTTGGGCGAGCAGCTTGGCCTGGCGGACCGCATGCTGGGCGTTCGGCGGGCAGTAGGCCGGCTGCTTCTCCGCTTCCAGATCGGGTACCTGGGCACAGTCGCCGGCGGCCCATGCGCCTTGCACTACCTGGCCGGCATCGTCGATGACCTGCAGCCGGGCGTTGGCGTTCACGTGTCCCTTCGGGCCGCGCGGCACGTTTGTGTCGTCCAGCACGGGATTGGGCTTCATGCCGGCCGTCCAGATGATGAGACCGGCCGGAATGCGCTCGCCGGTACTGAGCTCGGCCACCGAATCCTCGCAGGACGGCATGGTGGTGTTCAGCCGCACATCGATGCCGCGCTGGCGCAACTGGCCCAGGGTCCACTCCGAGAGATTCGGTCCGACCTCGGGGGCAACCCGGTCCAGCGCCTCGACCAGCACCCAGCGCAACTGCGAACGGTCCAGCTCCGGATGCGCGTCCACGGCGAGCTTGGACAGGTCGCTCAACTCGGTCAGGGCCTCGACGCCGGTATACCCTCCGCCGACCACCACGAACGTGAGTGCCCTGGCCCGTTCCTCCGGGTCGCTCGTGCCGGCGGCCAGGGCCACGTTGTCGAGCACCTTGTCACGGCAGTAAACGGCCTCTTCCACGGTCTTGAACCCGATGCCGTGCTGCTCCAGCCCAGGCGTGGGGAAGGTCCTGGTGACCGCACCGACGGCGAAGACCACATGGTCGTAGGCCACCGAAAATTGGTCGCCGCCGAGCTCGAGCAGCCGGGCGTTCTTCGCCTGGACGTCCAGTGAAACCAGCTTGCCGCGGACGATGTCCACCTTCTTCAGCGCGCTGCGGAGGTTGACCGTGACGATCCGCGGTTCGATTTCTCCGCCGCCCACCTCCGGCAGCAGCGGCTGGTACGTCATGTAGGAGTTGGGCTCAACCACCGTGATCCGTGCCGACGACGGTCCCAGCCGCTTGCGGATTCCCCAGGCAGTATAGAGGCCGACGTAGCCGCCGCCCAGGATGAGTATGTGGGGCGTCGCTGAATTGGTCATGGTCCAGGTTTCCTCCCTGTTTGTCGACAGTGATTCGGTGGTCCTGGTGCATCCTTCGCCGGCAGGTGCGGGGCTGGCCTGCGGCCAGACTAGCACCGCCCCAGACGCAGCTGAACCCTCGGTCGGGCCCCGCTTCCGGCAGGGCCGCATTCGCCGGCCCGCTCCCCCGGCGTGCCCTGCGCGCCGGGCGCACGCGGCTGCCTACAATGTGCTCAGGTGCCCCTATTCGTGGGGCTGTCGTTGGGGAGTAGGAAGCGTGGAGGCGGCTAAGCACACCGTGCGCGGGCGGTCGCTCCGCACCTACCGCCGGGCCCGCGCCACGCTCTGCGGCGTCATGGTTTTCTGGCTCTGGCTGCTGCTGGGAGCCGCGGCCTTCGTGACCGGCCTGTTTGATTCCCCCGCCAAGGTTTTCCTGGCCATGTATGCCGGCGCCGTTGCCGTGTTGGTCTCCATCCCGGTCGCCTTGCTCGCGGCCATCCTGATGGTGCTCAACCGGCCCGAGGCGGGTGGCCGGCGCCGGGCTGCCGAACGGCTTTCGGCCGCGGCACGCGCCGCCGGCCTGGCGATCTCCGCCCTGCCATGGGCGGAGGCCGCGGGTCGTGCCAAGGAGTTGGGCGGCAAGATTGCTCCCGCTTCGCGCAGGATTGGCGCCGCTGCCAAGTCCGGTACGGGGCGGCTGCGCGCCGGTGCCGGACAGTGGCGCGGCGTCGCGGGCCACCGGCCGGGGACACCGCGTGCGCCGCAGCCCGCACCTACCCGGCCGCAGCCCGCCGAACGCCCGTCCGCCGACCTGCTCGGTGCCCGAAAGCCGGTCGTCCCGCGCCGGCCGCCGATGCCGCCGCGGCGTCCCGCGGGCCCGCCGGCCGTGCGCCCGTCAGGACAGGACCTGGAGGACGTGGCCTCCTAGCACTCCACGACGTTGACGGCGAGGCCGCCGGTGGCGGTTTCCTTGTACTTGTCGCTCATGTCGCGGCCGGTCTCGCGCATCGTGATGATGACCTCGTCCAGCGACACCCGGTGCGTGCCGTCCCCCATCAGCGCCATCTTGGCCGCGTTCACGGCCTTGGCGGCACCGATGGCGTTCCGTTCGATGCACGGGATCTGCACCAGCCCGCCGATCGGATCGCAGGTGAGCCCCAGGTTGTGCTCCATCGCGATTTCGGCCGCGTTTTCCACCTGGGCCGGAGTTCCGCCGAGGATTTCGGCCAGTCCCGCGGCAGCCATCGACGAGGCTGAGCCGACTTCGCCCTGGCAGCCGACCTCGGCGCCGGAGATGGAAGCCTGCTCCTTGTAAAGGACCCCGATGGCACCGGCGGTCAACAGGAACTTCACGACCACCTGCTCCTTGTCCTCGCGGCTGGCCTGTTCCATGCCGGGTGCGTAGTGCGTGGCGTAGAACAGCACGGCGGGGATGATGCCGGCGGCCCCGTTGGTGGGCGCGGTGACCACCCGCCCGCCCGAGGCGTTCTCCTCGTTCACCGCCAGCGCCACCAGGTTGACCCATTCCTGCCAGTACTTGTGGTCCCGGTCCGGGTCTTCCTTGCGCAGCCGCTCATGCCAGGCGGGGGCCCGACGGCGGACGTTGAGTCCGCCGGGCAGCTCGCCCTCGCGGCGGATGGCCGAGTCCTTGCACTCCTCCATCACGTTGTAAATGTGCACGAGTCCGGCCTCGATCTCTTCCCGCGGGCGGGAGGCCTCCTCGTTGAGCATCATGATGTCGCTGATGGCCAGGCCGGTGCTGCGGCAGTGCTCCAGCAGCCCCGCCGCCGTGCGGAACGGATAGGGCAGCTGCTGTTTGGAGGACTCCAACTCCTCCCGGGCGGCTTCCTCCTCGCCGCCGCGGACAATGAAGCCGCCGCCCACGGAGAAGAAGGTGGCTTCGTGCAGGATCCGTGCCTCGCCGTCGTCGCTCGATTCCAGCACCTGGAACCTCATGCCGTTGGTGTGCCGGGGCAGCACGGTCAGCGGGTGCAGCACCATGTCCTGCACCCCGTAGTCCAGGAGCCGGGCGGCGGCGCCGGGCAGTTCCGCCCCCAGCCGCAGCCGGCCGGACGCGGCGATGTCTGCCAGCCGCTCCTCCACCTGGTCGGGCAGGATGTGCTCCGGTTCGAAGCCCTCCAGCCCCAGCAGCACGGCGGTGAACGTCCCGTGCCCGCGACCGGTGGCGGCGAGGGAGCCGTACAGGTCCACGCGCAGCCCGTTAACCCTGTCGAGCAGGCCGGCGTCGGCCACCTCCCGCACGAACGCGGAGGCGGCCCGCATCGGGCCGACCGTGTGCGAGCTGGAGGGACCGATGCCTACGGAGAAAAGGTCGAAAACGCCTACGGCCATGTCATCCCTTTCCTGTTTGAGTGGAGAGGTGCGGCGGCGCCGTCCCCGCGGCCGCGGGGACGGCGGCACCCTGAAAGCGGGTGTGGACTACTTCTCCCGCCGGTAGAACGGCAGCCCTACAACCTCGAACGGTTCGGGCTTGCCGCGCAGGTCGATGTCCACCCTGGTCCCGGGTTCGGCATACTCGGCGTCCACGTAGGCCAGAGCCACCGGATAGCCGAGGGTGGGGCTGGGCTGGCCGGAGGTGACCTCGCCGATGGTCCGGCCGTCTTTCAGCACCGGGTAGTGGGAGCGGCCGGCGCGCCGGCCAAGCCCCTTGAGTCCCACGAGCTTGCGGGCCGAGCCCTTCTCCTTCTGCGCCTCGAGGGCGCCGCGGCCCACGAAGTCGCCGTCCTTCTTCAGCGCCACCACGCCGCCCAGGCCGGCGTCGAACGGGCTGGTCTCGAGGGTGAGCTCGTTGCCGTACAGCGGCATGCCCGCCTCCAGCCGAAGCGAGTCGCGGCAGGCCAGCCCGGCCGGCAGCAGGTCGGCGCCCCGTCCGGCTTCCAGCAGGGCGTTCCAGAGCGCGGCCGCGTTGGTATTCGGGACGTAGATCTCGAAGCCGTCCTCGCCGGTGTACCCGGTCCGGGCCAGCAGCAGCTTCAGCGGCGCCCCGGACACCGTGAAGTCCACCTCGTCGGCGGCGTAGTACTTCATGTCCCGCACCGTGCCATGCTGGTTGGCGGGCACCAGCTGGAGCAGGATTTCCACGGACTTCGGTCCCTGCACTGCCACCAGCGAGGTCTCGGCCGTGGCGTCCTCCACCGTGGCGTCGAAACCTTCGACCCGTGCGGCGAGTTCCGCGGCAACCGTCGGGGCGTTGCCGGCATTGGGCACCACCAGGTAACGGTCCCCGTGCTGGTCGGCGGGACGCCGGTAGATGATCAGGTCATCGATGATGCCGCCGTCGGCGTTGCAGATCAGCGAATACTTGGCCCGGCCCTCGGTGACGGCGGAGAGCTTGCCGACGAGTGCGTAGTCCAGGAACTTCCCGGCCTCCGGGCCGGTGACCCAGACTTCGCCCATGTGGGAGAGGTCGAACAGGCCGGCGCTGTTGCGCACGGCGCGGTGCTCGGCCAGTTCGCTGCTGTACTTCAGCGGCATCATCCAGCCGCCGAAGTCGGTGAAGGAGGCACCCAGCCGCTCGTGTTCCTCGTAGAGCGCGGTGTGGCGGGGCATGGTGGTGGTCTCGGTAGTCATGCGGTGCTGACCTCTCTAGTTCTCGAAGGCTTCGGGCGGCGGGCAGCTGCAGATCAGGTTGCGGTCGCCGCCGGCGCCGTCGATCCGTCCCACCGGGGCGAAGTATTTGTCCACTTGCAGGCCCGGTACCGGGAAGGCGGCCTGCTCCCGGGTGTACGGCCGGTCCCAGTCGGAGCTGACCACGGCGGCGGCGGTGTGCGGGGCCAGGCGCAGCGGGCTGGCGTCGAGCGGGAAGTCGCCGGCGATCACCTGGTCGATTTCGCCCTTGATCGCGATCATCGCGTCGATAAACCGCTCAATCTCCGTCAGGTCCTCGGACTCGGTCGGCTCCACCATCAGGGTGCCGGCCACGGGGAAGGACAGGGTGGGCGCGTGGAAGCCGTAGTCGATCAGGCGCTTGGCCACGTCCTCGGCGGTCACCCCCGACTTGGCGGTGAGTTCGCGCAGGTCCAGGATGCACTCGTGCGCGACCAGCCCGTCGTTGCCGGTGTAGAGCACCGGGAAGTGCTCGTTCAGCCGGGCGGCGACGTAGTTCGCGGCCAGCAGGGCGCTCTTCGTTGCCTCGGTCAGGCCCTCGGCCCCCATCATGGCCACGTAGGCCCAGGAGATCGGCAGCACGCCGGCCGAGCCGTACTCGCTGGCCGAGACGGGCACGCCCTTGCCTTCGTGTTCGGCCAGCGCGGCGTTGCCCGGCAGGAACGGCACCAGGTGTTCGGCCACCGCTACCGGCCCGACGCCGGGGCCGCCGCCTCCGTGCGGGATGCAGAAGGTCTTGTGCAGGTTCAGGTGGGAGACGTCGCCGCCGAACTTGCCCGGCTGCGCGAGTCCTACCAGCGCGTTGAGGTTGGCCCCGTCGATGTACACCTGCCCGCCGGCGGCATGGACCGCCTCGCAGACGTCGCGCACGTCGGCGTCGTACACGCCGTGCGTTGACGGATAGGTGATCATGATGGCCGAAAGCGAGTCGGCGTTCTGGTCGATCTTCGCGCGCAGGTCGGCGTGGTCGATGGTGCCGTCCGGTGCCGTGGCGACCACGACAACCTTCATGCCGGCCAGCACGGCCGAGGCGGCGTTGGTGCCGTGCGCGGAGGCGGGGATCAGGCAGACGTCGCGCTGGTCGTCGCCGTTGGCCAGGTGGTAGCGGCGGATGGCGAGCAGGCCGGCGTATTCGCCCTGCGAACCGGCGTTGGGCTGGATGGAGACGCCGGCGTAGCCGGTGATCGCCGCGAGGCGTTCCTCCAGATCGGTGATCAGCTCGCGCCAGCCGGCGGTCTGGCTGGCCGGGGCGAACGGGTGGATGGACGCGAATTCCGGCCAGGTCATCGCCTCCATTTCCGCCGTCGCGTTCAGCTTCATGGTGCACGAGCCCAGCGGGATCATGGTCCGGTCCAGGGCCAGGTCTCGGTCAGACAGGCGGCGCAGGTAGCGCAGCATCTGGGTCTCGGAGCGATGGCTGTGGAACACCGGATGGTCCAGGTAGGAGGAGCTGCGCAGCAGCTCGTCCGGCAGCTCGAAGCCGGCGTTCCCGGCCGTTTCGGCGGTCTTGCCGGCGGGGTCCTCCACGCCGAAGGCCTCCGCGACCAGGGCGAGGTGCTCCGCCGTCGTCGTTTCATCGGCGGAAATGCCGACGTGGTCGGCGTCGATGCGGCGCAGGTTCACGCCTTTGGCCTCGGCGGCGGCGGCGATCTCGGCGGCCTTGCCCGGAGCCTTCACTGTGAGGGTGTCGAAGAACCGGTCTGCCGCCAGCGCGTACCCGGCGCCGGTGAGCACGCCTGCCAGCGTGCGGGCGGCCTCATTGGCGTGCTGCGCGATCGCCTTCAGGCCCTCGGGGCCGTGGTAGACGGCGTACATGCTGGCCACGACGGCCAGCAGTGCCTGCGCGGTGCAGATGTTGGAGGTGGCCTTCTCGCGGCGGATGTGCTGCTCGCGGGTCTGCAGCGCCAGGCGGTAGGCGGGGCGGCCGGCGTCGTCCTTCGAGACCCCCACCAGGCGGCCGGGCAAGGAACGCTCCAGCCCCTTGCGGACGGCCATGTAGGCGGCGTGCGGGCCGCCGAAGAAGAGCGGCACGCCAAAACGCTGGGTGTTGCCGACGGCGATGTCCGCGCCCTGCTCGCCCGGCGGCGTGATCAGGGTCAGCGCCAGCAGGTCGGCGGCCACGGTGACCAAGGCGCCGCGCTCCTTGGCCTGCGCGATGACCGGAGCCTGGTCAAACACCCGGCCGGAGGCTCCCGGCTGCTGCAGCACGATGCCCGAGATGTCGCCGTCCGGCAGGCCGGCGGAGAGGTCGGCAACCTCTACGTCGAAGTCCAGCGCCTCGGCCCGGCCCTTGACGACGGCGATGGTCTGCGGCAGCAGGTCCGCGTCCAGCACGGTCTTGCCGGCGGACTTGGACTTGTTGGACCGGCGCATCAACAGCACGGCTTCGGCCACTGCGGTGGCTTCGTCCAGCAGGGAGGCGTTGGCGATCGGCAGCGCGGTGAGGTCCTGGACCATGGTCTGGAAGTTCAGCAGCGCCTCCAGCCGGCCCTGCGAAATTTCCGGCTGGTACGGGGTGTAGGCGGTGTACCAGGCCGGGTCTTCCACCACGTTGCGGCGGATCACCGGCGGCGTGATGGTGTCGTAGTAGCCCTGGCCGATCATCTGCACGGCCGTCACGTTCTTCGCGGCGAGGGCGCGCAGGTCCCCCAGGACCTGGGACTCGCTGCGGGCGGCGGGCAGCGCCAGCGGTTCCTGCTGGCGGATGTCGGCGGGCACGGCCGCGTCCACCAGCTCGTCGATGCTGCCGTAGCCCAACTGCTTGAGCATGGTTTCCGCGTCGTTCCGGCGCGGACCGATGTGTCGGTCGGTGAAGGAGGCGCTGCCGGGCCGGGTAGCGCTGGTGGACTTAGCCGTCATGTGAGGAACTCCAGTTATCCCCGGCTGGGCTGACCATGCCGGTAGTGAAGGGTTCCTCCCCACTCTGTGACTGAACCTGAGAGATTCCGCAGGCTGTGGCCCAAGGGGCCGCCTCCTGCTTGCACCGTCGGTGAGCCGGTCCTGAACGGTCCGGCTGCTTTCCAGAGTTGCCTCTTCGCGGCGGTACAGGGGCCTGAGAGATTCCTGGGGAGGTATTGCTCCTACGGCGCCTGCTGACTGGTACCCAGCAGGACTCTCCCGCCGCATGTCGAAGGCTGTATGCAGTTGTACTGACTCCTTGAATGGTAGTCCAGCGGCTGGCGCGCAACAAGGCGGCAACGCCCGACGGCGCGGCTTGCGGCCGCCGCGGGGGCGCCGGAACCCGCGTGGCCGCCGCTAGGCATCGGTGCGCGAGAGCATGCCCTTCACGTAGGCGGCCTGTCCGACGTGCTCCAGGCAGTCGTCCAGGACGCTGACCAGCCGCACCCCCAGGCTGACGTGCGGGTCCCACCGGGTGTCCACGATCCGGTCCAGGTCATCCTCGCTCAGTCCGGCCAGATACTCCAGGGTGCCGGCATGGACGTCGTCGTAGTAGCCGCGCAGCAGGTCGGCCGATTCGACCCGGACGGCCGCCACCTGCTGCGACGTGTGGCCGTAGCCATGGTCCTTCCGGGGCAGCGGCAGGTCGAACCGCTCCGCCCAGCCGGTCAGCCAGTACTGGTCCGTGCCGGCGACATCGGCAATATGGTCGTCCTGGATGCGCGTCAGATGCCAGATAAGCCAGGCAATCGAGTTGCTGTCACCGCCGGGCCGGGCGGCCAGTTGTCCGGCGTCCAGCCCGTCCAGCACGGAGTGGACGCGCTCCTGGATCCTGCCGTAGGCATCTGCGAGCAGGTCGTTGAACTTCATGGCGCCTCCCGCGGGTCGACTGTGGCGCCAGCTTACCGGGCGGGGCCGCGGCGAGGAATGCGTGCCTGCCTGCAGGCGCGGGGACGGTCACGCAGCCGCGCATCCGTCGCCCGGACCGCCTGCCACCGCGGTCAACTGTAATCGGCCGTGATGGTTCGATCCCGGCCATTGAGCCGCATTGTCCCGCCGTAGGGCACGATCCATTGCGGACGGGTATGGCCGAACGGGACTCCGATGCAGACGACGGCGTGGTCGTTGTAGCGTTTCATCTCGGCGAGGACTGCATCGCGTTGCGCGACGCGGAGCCGGTCACGCTCCTCCGCTGGCGGGACGGTACCGTGACTGCTCACCGGCGGCCGGGCGACGATCACTCCTTCCACCGCCGAGAGGACGCCCCGTTCCCCCAATGCCCGGACCCATCTCTTGACCCACGCTGCCGGAGGCAACTCCTCACTGGTTTCAACAATCAGGATCGACCCCTCGAGGGCTCCCAGGGGCGGCAGCCGACCGGCCATGGCCAGCTGATCGATGACTTCCAGGCACCCGCCCCAGGTGCGGCCGGTCGCTTCCCGCTCGGGCCCCGCCCACGTCCACGGCTGCGTGGGTTCCCGTTCACCGAAGTCGACAAGGGCTTGTGGCGTCAACCAGTCCGGCCCGAAGTCCTCGGACTCGCCTGGGTCAACAATCTCCAGCGCACCGCCCGTCAAGAGCGCTGCCTTCAGCGACGCGAGGTGCTGGTCGTCAATGTGCGGCCCGGCTCCGAGGTGCACCTGGGTCGAGCCCCCGTAGTAGCCTGCTATCCCGACCGACCACAGCCAGTTCAAGAGGTTCGTGTTGTCGCTGTAGCCCATGAAGATCTTGGGGTTCCCGGCGGCGAGACCGGCGTCCAGATGGGGAATGAGAGCTACCTGGTCGTCGCCGCCGATGGTCGCGAGGATGGCCCGGATGGCCGGGTCGGACAAAGCGGCGTGCAGATCCGCGGCGCGTTCCGCGGCGGAAGCGCCAAGCTTCCGGGTCGTCGGGTATTCCACAGGGACCAGTCCCGTTTCGGCGCTGAGTCGACGCATCGCCTGCTCGTGGACATCCGGCGCGAACCCGGGGGCAGCAAAGGACGGGGAGAGAATCGCGACCCGGTCACCGGGCTCAAGCTTGGGTGGGGACACAAGGGCATGGCTCGGCATTTCCCCATCCAACCACGGGCTGTGCCTCAGCGGCCGCTATCCATCCCAGCCGAATCCTCCAGATAGCGGGGCCGGCCCACGATGACCAGGCCCACCGCCAGGATGAGCAAGGCACCGCCCAGCAGGCCGAAGGAAGCACCCCAGCCGCCGCTGGCCTCGCGCAGCAGCCCGAACATCAGCGGGCCGGCGCAGGCGACCGTGTAGCCGATGCCTTGCGCGAACCCGGAGAGTAGCCCCGCGCCGGCCGTGGTGCGGGTCCTGAGGTTCACCAGCAGCAGGCCCAGCGCAAAGGTGCCCTGGCCGAGCCCCGCCAGGGTGATCCACAACCAGGTGCCGAACGAGGGTGACAGCAGCAGCCCGGCGTATCCGGCCGTGTAAAAGCCGATGAACAGCAGGCCCAGGCCCAGGGGATTGCGCAGCCGCCCCGCGATCAGCGGCACCAACAGACTGGTGGGCAGGCCCAGGATGGCGTAGTAGGCCAGCATGGTGCCCGCCGTCGGGGGCAGCATCCCGCTGTCCACCAGCAACGGCGGCAACCACGTGAACATGGCAAACGTGTTCGACAAGGTCCCGGCGAACACCAGGGCCAGGCCCCAGGCGACCGACGAGCGCCAGACGCGGACCGACGTCGTCCCGACGGAACCGGCCTCAGCTCCCGCTGCGGGCCCCGAGGCTTCCGCAGCGGGCGGCCCGTCGGCTCCTGCGGGGCCGGCCGCAGGCCCGGGGACGGTCACCGCCCTGGGGCCGGCAGCGCCGGGGCCGACTCCCGTACCGAGACTCACGGCAGGCCCGGAACCGGCCGGCTGCCGGGCGCTGCCCTCATCGGGCGGGAGGATGTCCAGGCCGCCGGGCCGGTAGGGCTGCAGCACCAGGCGCGCGGTGCGGCGGCGCCAATGTTCCGTCCACGCGGTCATCAGCCACGGCACGAGGGCGGCCGCGCTCACGGCCGCCCACACTCCGATCGAGAACCGCCAGCCGGCAGCCTGCTCAAGCGGCACGGCAAGCAGCGGGCTGAGCGCCGTACTGGCCGCCAGCAAGGTCACGTAAAGCGCGGTGATGAGGCTGGTCCGGTCCGGGAAATAGCGCTTCACTAGCGGCGGCAGCAAAATGTTGCCGATCCCGTAGCCAACCATGGTGAGGCCGGACAGGACCAGGAACGCCGGCACGTCGGAGGCCAGCGCACGGCCCAGTTGGCCGACGGCGGCCATGCCCAGTGCCACGAGCAGCAGTGCTTCCATGCCGATCCGGCGCATCAGCAACGGAACTGCGAACCCGGCAGCGGCGAAGGCGGCGGTCGGCAGCATGCCCAGCACACCGGCGGAGGCCGTGCCGAACGGCAGATCCGCGGCAATATCCGCCAGCACCGGCGACACGCCGGAGACGGCCAGCCGCAGGCTGAGCGCCAGCAGCAGGACGCCGACGAGCACGGTCAGCCGGCCGGCAAGCGGGGCAGGCCGCCGCGGGGCGGGGCTGGCACCCTGAGGCGGTGGGGAATCCGGGCTCGGTGGGGCGTCGGCGGTCAGTTGTGCGGGCGAGGGCAAGCGTGGTCCATGGGTCGAAAGGCCGGGCGGGCGGCCGGGATCAAAACCGGCCGGGAATCACTTTATCCCGTCGCGGCCCGGCTGCCCGGCAGGCGGGCTAGGAACCCTCCTGGCCCAGCCCTTCGGCGAGGATCCAGAATGTTTGGCGCAGCCGCTCCACCGCCGCCTCATGCTGGCCCCGCTGGAGGTACTGCACGGTCTCGCGCCAGCCGTCGGCCCAGAGAGGATAGGCGAGGGCGTGTTGGAACAGGTGCAACCGGGCCAGCGAACGGTCGAGGATGTGCATGTTTACGGCCCTCAGTTCCTGGTGATCCGCCGCCCCCAGGATGACGGTTACCAGGCTGCCGGCGGCGCGGTAGGCGCCCAGGATGTCCTCCCGGTCGGTCGCCGCCCGAAGGTCGTCCGCCATCGTGGCCATGGTGTCGATCTCCTGAGGCGACAGCCGCGGGGCTGCCCGCTCGAACAGCGCTACCAGCACCACGCCCATCACATCCAGGAGTTGGATGGCCTGCTGGGGACCGGGATTGGCGATCCGGTGTTCGTGCCCGGTGGCCTCGATCAGGCCTTCTTGCGTGAGATCGCCGACGGCGTCGCGCACCAAGGCTTCCTCCGCACCGATGCGGCCGGCGATCCCGGCAACGGTCACCCTGGAGCCCGGCTCCAAACCGCCCGCCAGGATGTCCTCCCGCAGCCTGCGGACCGCTTCGTCGCGGCCCGCTCCCCCGGGACCGCTGCCCCTCATCATGACCCCCCTGCCGCGTATGACCGACGTCACATACGAGTAATGTACGCGAAAAGGTAGATCGGGGTCACTGGTGCTGGCTACTCTGATGGGACCTGCGGCACAGCGTCGTGCGGCAGGTTCTAAACGTGCAGTCAGGACGTGCGCAGAATGAACGCCACCTATACCGCCACCGCAACCGCCAACAGCAAGAACCACCAAGACTGGGGGCGGGCGATGGCGGCCGCGTTGGTCGATCTGGTCCAGCAAAGCGAAGGCCCTTCCGGGCCCCGGGAGCTCTACGGCGACGAGCTGCGCTTGGTGATCGAAGAGACGACGGACGGGGTCCTGATCCACCTGTCCTGGACACCCGGCGGGCGGGACGCCTCCGGCACCGTCGCCTGAATCCATCCGGCCGGTGTCCGGCCTGCCGAAGATTGTTCCCGCGCAGCCGATGCTGCCAAGATGATTCCATGGTCTACCGCCAGCCGTACCTGCACGATCTCACGGGAGTATTTGCAGCACCCGTCCAAGCCTGGAGCGAGCCCCACGGGCAGATCCGGGGTACCGGTGCCCAAGGGGTCTACTGCGGGGACGACCGGGTGCTGGCCCGGTGCCTGCTGGCGGTGAACGGGCAGGAACCGGAGTGGATTTCCACCCAGTCGCGCTCGGCCGGGCGCGCCGACTTCTTCTCCTTCATCCGGACCGCCGAGGACGGGGCCGATCCGCTGGTCACCCTGAACCGCTCGCGGGCGGCAGAAGGCGGCCGACTGGCCGAGGCGCTGACGTTCACGTCGGCCCTCGAGGACGAGTTGGAACTCCAGGTCCGCGTCGACCTGGTGGCCGATGCCATTCCCTTGGAGCAGGTGCGGGCCGGGGCCGCGGGCGAGGCCGGCTCGGTGGCCCCCGGCGGCGCCATCTGGAGCTGGCGGGACAAGACACGCGCCGCGCTGACGGCCGAAGGCGCCCGGGTCAGTTTCGACGGCAGCTTGGTCCGGCTGGAGTGGACGGAACTGCTCAAGCCGGGCGCCGTCGTCGTCCTGTCCTGGAGCCTGGAGCTTGACGACGCCGAGGCTCCCCTGACCGGCGCGGCCGCGCCCCCGCTGCGCACGCCGTCGCTGGCCGGGGATCCCCGGCTCCAACGACTGATGAGCCGCTCCATGACCGACCTTAACAGCCTGCGGATGGCCGGGCGCCAAGCCCCCGGCGACGTCTTCCTGGCCGCGGGGGCCCCATGGTTCCTGACGCTGTACGGCCGGGAGGCGCTGGTCGCCGCCAGGCTGCTGCTGCCGGTCGACGCCGCGGTAGCGGAAGGGACGCTGCGGGCAGTGGCAGCTTGGCAGGGCACGGCCGAGTCGGCGGAATCGGGCGAACAGCCCGGCCTGATGGTCCAGGAGGTGCGGCAGCGCCGCCTGTCGATGCCCGCGGACGCCGTGGTCCGGCAACTGCCCCCGGTCCTGTACGGGTCGCCCGACGCCACGCTGCTGTGGATCGTGCTGCTGCACGACGCCTGGCACTCGGGGATGCCGGAGGATGCCGTCCGGGACCTGCTGCCCCATTTGGAGGCCGCGCTGGACTGGCTGCGCATCGACGGCGACCCCGACGGCGACGGCTTCCTGGAGACGCCGGTTCCCGCCCGGCAGGGTCCGGGACACCAGGGGTCCGGCGACACGCGGGCCGCCTACCACTATCTGGACGGCAGGCCGGCCACCGGAACGGTCGCCTCGGCCGAACTCCAAGCCTACGCCTATGAGGCGGCCCGTGCCGCGGCCGTGCTGCTCGACTACTTCGGCGAAATGAACGCCGGCGCCGAGTGGCGCGACTACGCGTCGCGGCTGGCGGAGAACTTCCGCAGCCGGTTCTGGTGCGCCGACGACGCCGGACCGTACCCGGCGATGGCACTCGACGAACGGAAGCAGGGGGTGGACGGCGTCGGGTCCGGCATGGGACACCTGCTGGGCACGGGGCTGCTGAACCCCGAGGAGACCCGGACGGTGGCCGCGCGGCTGATGGACCGGACCTTGTTCTCCGGCTACGGCGTCCGCACCCTGTCGACGGCGAACCCCGGGTTCTGGCCCACCCGCCGCCGCTCGGGGGCGGTCTGGACGCAGGAGACCGCGTGGATTGTGATGGGGCTGCTGCGCACCGGCTTCCAGGAACAGGCCGCACAGCTGGCGGCAGGACTGCTCGACGCGGCCGAGGGATTCGGCTACCGGTTGCCGGAACTCTTCAGCGGGCAGGCCGCGGTCGAGGTCCGGCCGGCGCTGCCGTATCCGTCCGCCTGCCGGCCGCACGCCGGGGCAGCCGCCGCCGCGGTGCCCGTGGCGCTGGCACTGGGCGGATTCAGCGCCTCGGCCGTCTAGCCGCCCGGCTGCCCGCTGGCCCCCTCGCCCGCTGGCCGGACCTTAGCCGCGCGGCACGTCGGGGCCGGTGGGCCAGCGCAGCAGCGCCGCTATGCTCTTGCCTCCCGGCAGGGCTCCTTCGGGGACCATGGTCACCCGCGCGTCGGTCAGCGCCGCTGCCCGGACCAGCGCCGCCGGGGCAGGCACCTTGGCCAGCAGGTCGCCATTGACGGCTTGCTCCCCCGCCGTAGCGATCCACGGTTCGGCCGTCAGGGCATGCACGTTGTGATCGGCGAGGGCGTCGTCGTTCATGAGCAGCGTGCCGACCTGCGCCTGCTGCAGAGCCCGGACGCACTCGCCCAAACCCGCCGTCCACTCCGGATGGGCCTGCCCGGTTTGGTTGGCCAGGCGGTCGAGGATGGCTTTGCGCTGTTCCGTCCACACATGGGCCACCCGGGCGGCTATTTCGGCACGGAGCGCGTCCTTGTCCGCGCCGCCTGTGCGGGTGTGCGACTCGATGGTGACTTCGATCGCCCGGCTGGCTTCGGAAAGCTGGTCGACCACCAGTTCCCGGGCCCGTATATCGCCGGCCACAATCAGCAGCCGCGCCTTGCTGGCCTGCACCACGCGGTCGATCTCGGCGGCGATTTCATCGGCATTCTTGCGCCAGATTTCCTCGGTGCGGTGCTGATAGCGGCCCTGGGACCAGCCGCCGCCGGGAACCTTGGTCAGGTTCTCCCGCTCGCCCTCCACCGTCCTCGTTTCCACCACGCCGTTCCGGCGAGCGTACTGCAGGTGGACCTCGCCGCCGTCCCGGCCCACTTCGGCCACCACGTACGGGAAATCGTCGCCGCGGGCCTTTAACAGGGGAACCAGGTCCGGAATCGGGCCGGTGTGAACCACCTCCGGGCCGGACATTTCGCCCGGGAGCACCTCGTTGATTTCGGCCTCACCGCCGCGCACCAGGACGAAGCGGGAGACCGGAGACGGAACGCCGGTGGCCGGCGAAACGGCGTCGATCACGGCCTCGATGTCCGCTTTCGCGGCGCCCTGCTTCCCGAGCGATTCCCGCAGCCTGTCCGGCAGCACATCGCCTGCCCGCAGGGAGTCCACGGTCCCCGTGCTGGCGTCCACGTAGACCGTGATCCAGGGTCCCGGCTTCTTGTACAGCTCGGCGTACCTCTTGTTGGCTGCGTGGGTCGTGTTGACCTGCTCGGTCATGGTGATCACCTTCCCTGCTATTGGAACTGCGGGTTTTCTTGATCAGTAGACTCACGGTAGCACCGGACGTTTTGCCCTTGAAGGGGGGCCGGTCCTGTCCCGACCGGCCCGGCGAATCAGTGCGCCGGGCCGGTCAGCCGACGTTTGTCCGACCGGCCCGGGCGGCCCGGGCGGCCTTAGCTCCGCTGGTATTCCGCGTGCTGGCGGTGGGCCTCGGCCACTTGTTCGCGGATGATGTCCACGTCCTTGGCCTTGTTGCGGTACTTCGGATCCATTTGCACGATCTGGCGCTCTTCTTCCACCAGCAGCCGGTAAATGCGTTCACGTTCTGCCGGGTCAGCGGTGTAGGAGAGATCCATGTAGTTGACCGCGTGCCGGCGTGCGTTGTTGATGGCGTTCTGTGCCTTGCCGGCCTTGCTCAGCAGCGAGGCGACGACGGTGACCACCAGGATGCCGATGATGACGGTGAGCGAAAGTCCGGTGGTGATCTCGACCACGGGAACCGGGTTGCCGTCATTGACGAAGGGCAGGTTGTTCTCGTGCAGTGCGTGCAGGATCAGCTTCACGCCGATGAAGGCCAGGATTGCTGCGAGGCCGTAGGACAGGTAGATCAGCCGGTCCAGCAGGCCGTCGATCAGGAAGTACAGCTGGCGCAGGCCCATCAGCGAGAATGCGGTGGCGGTGAAGACGATGAAGACGTTTTGCGTCAGGCCGAAGATCGCGGGAATGGAGTCGAGGGCGAACAGGATGTCCGTGCCGCCGATGGCCACCATGACCAGCAGCATCGGCGTCATCGCCTTCTTGCCGTCCTTGACGGTGAACAGCTTGTCGCCGTCGTAGTAATCGGTGGTGTGGAAGAAGCGCTTGGCCAGCCGGATGATGAAGTTGTCCGCCTCGCCGCCGTCGTGTCCGGGCTTGAGCAGGTTGCCCGCGGTGATGATCAGGATCAGGCCGAAGGCGTAGAACACCCAGGCGAACGTGTTGATCAGCGCCGCGCCCAGGAAGATGAACCCGGTGCGGGCGATCAGCGAGAACACAATGCCGAACAGCAACACTTTCTGCTGGTCTTCGCGCGGCACCTTGAAACTGGCGATGATGATGAGGAAGACAAACAGGTTGTCCACCGAGAGCGCCTTCTCGGTGATGTAGCCGGCGAAGTACTCGGAGCCCATGTCCACGCCGCCGTAAATCAGCACCAGGATTCCGAAGACGATGGCGATGCCCACGTACAAGGCGGACCAGATGGCCGCTTCCTTCAGCGAGGGCACGTGCGCCTTGCGGATGTGGAAGAAATAGTCGAAGGCGAGTAACGCGAGGATCACGGCGATCGTGAGGCCCCAAATCAGGGGAGAAACGCTCATGGGTTTCCTTCCGTAAGCGGGTAGCGGTGAGCCCGCAAGTCTCTCCTCCGGCACGGCCGGCCACTGCAACCGGCCGGGCGTCGGCGCCCTACGTGTTGACGGCTGCAGCGCATCTGGATACTCCCTTACGCAACTGCCAGTCTAACGACGACGACGCTGCACGGCTAACCGGCCGCGGGCGAATCCGGGGCGGCCGGGACGGGAACGCCCCGCCGGAGGGGGTTGGACTCCTGCGGCCTATGCACCGCATTTCGGCTGTGACAGGCTGGGGGCCCGGGCCGCCGCGGTGATTGACCGGCGGCCGACAGCGCCGAAAGGAGCACCGCCATGTCCTATTACCTGGAGTACACCATTCCGGCCGCGCCGGACGGGGAAAGCTTCGAGTTCCCGGTCAGCGACGAGCACCGCGGCTATACGGTCCCGCTCAGCGAAACCGATGCGGAAATCGTCCGCACCGACCAGTTGCCTGCCCGCAGCGAGGTGTTCGGGGCCTCGCTGGCCGAGGCCAAGGAAGCGGCGGAGTCCATCCTGTCCAACAGCAAGGCGGACGCGGCGCAGCTCTACGACGATCCCGACGACTCGATGCAGCCCGGGGCGGGCACGCTGGTCGCCAGCTACACGGTCGGCGGCGGGTGGCAGGAAGCGGGCTAGGTTGCGCCGGGGCTAATCCCGCAGCACCACGTCCGCGGCTTCCGTGGAGCGATCGGTGACCGTGGTGGGCGATTCCAGGTGGACGGCGCCGGATGGCAGGATGCCGGCACCGCCGTAGCGTTCCATGACCCTCAGCTGCGCCACCACGTCTTCCCCGGCGTGGGCCGGCGGCAGTTCCTGCCAGAATCCGAACCCGCCGCACTCCAGCAGCGCGCTCCGACGGTACAGCACGCAGCCGCCGGCCCACGCGATCTTGTACAGCCGCCAGCCGCCGTCCGGAATGCCCAACCCGGCGGCGATGTGCGTGAGGTTTGCCGCGTTATGCAGCTGCCAGCGGCCGAACCGGTGGTCCTCGCGGCGGATGCGCTCGGGCCGCACCGGGCCGTCCCACAGTTCGAAGGGTTCCTGCTCCCCCGGCCGCACGTCGTCCAGGTAGGACATGCCCTGCACCGCTGCACCGATAAATCCGCAGCCCGCCTCCCGAATGGCCGCCGTCATCCGGACCAGCATGCCCGGTTCCAGCCACACGTCGTTGTCCAGGAACAGCACGAGTTCAGCCGTGGCAAGCCGGAGCAGGAAGTCGCGCTGCTCGGCCAGCCCGCGCCGGGGCAGATTCCGCTCCAGCCGGACCGGGCGCCCCTGGGCTTCCAGCACCCGGATCATCGCCCCGGCGGCCGGGTGCTCCCAGGCGGGGGCGCCGTCGGTCTGGTCGCTGACGATGACCGAGAACTCCGGGCCGTCCTGCGCCGCCAACCCGGCGAGCGTCACCGCCAGCTCCGCTTCCCGGCCATAGCTGGGCACCAACACGTCCAGCTCCGGCCCTGTTTCCGGTGCAGCCAGGGCCCAGCTGGCCGAACTCCTGCGGCTCACGCCGAATCAAGTCCCGAGGCCGGATTCGCTCCCGCGGCCGGCGCGGGACCTGTTTCCGCCGGGGGCGCCGAGCCGCGGATCCGGCGGACCACCGCCGTGGTGGAGTGGTCGGACACATAGTCCAGGATGCAGACCTCACCGCCGCAGGCTTCCACCACCGCCGTCTCCTCGAGCATCTCCGGGGAGTAGTCCCCGCCCTTGGCGTAGATGTCGGGCCGGATCGCTTCGATCAGCGGGATGGGCGTGTCCGTGTCGAACACGGTCACGTAGTCCACGCAGCTGAGCGCGGCGATGATGCCGGCCCGGTCGGCGGCCGGGTTGATCGGCCGGTCCGGTCCCTTCAGCCGCCGGGCAGATGCGTCGCTGTTCAGCGCCACGACCAACACGTCGCCCAGTTGCTTGGCTTGGTTCAGGTAGCGGGTGTGGCCGCGGTGCAACACGTCGAAACACCCGTTCGTGAGCACAATGCGCTTGCCCGAGGCCCGCTCGGCGGCGATCGCCTGCCCGAGCGCCTCCGCATCCAGGGCCGCATCGGAGAAGGTGCCCAGGTGCGAGGCGAGGTCGGTGGTGCTGCAGACCGACGTGCCGCGCCGGCGCACCACGACGTCCGCGGCGGCCTGGGCCAGGTCCAGGCTGGTGCTCAGCTGCAGCCCCGCGGCCCGCGCCAGGGTCAGGCAGGCCACGTAGGTATCGCCGGCGCCCGAAGCCTGCTTCTCGGTGACCGGGGTGGCCCACGTGCGGTGGGTCCCGCCGTCGGGCGTGAGCAGGAAGGAGCCGTCCTTGTCCAGGGTGACGACGGCGGCGCCCGCCCCGGTCGCCTCCAGCAGTTCCCCGGCGTGATCGGCTATGGCGGCGGCCCGGTCCGTGTCGGGATCCAGCGTCACGCCCAGCAGCGCGGCAGCTTCGGCGGCATTCGGCGTGACCAGGTCCGGCGCAACCTCCGACCAGGGCCGCGGGTCGTGGGCGTCGACCACCAACAGCCGGCCGCCGCGGTGACGGGCCAGCACGCTGCGCACGGCACCGCCCAACGCGCCGGAACCGTAGTCGCAGACCACCACGGCGTCGCTGCCGGCGAGCGCGTCCGGAACTGCTGCGGCCAGCCGCTCCTGCGCCGCTTCCGGCACCCGCTCCGTGCGCTCGTCCAGCCGCAGCATGATCTGGTCGCCGCCGATGATGCGGTACTTGGTGGTGGTCAGGACGTCTTCGTGTTCCACCAGCCCCGAAATGTCCACCCCCGCACCCTGCAGGAGGGCAGCGAGCCGTCGCCCGGCGTCGTCCCCGCCGACCAGGCCGAGAATGCGCACCCGGGCGCCGAGTGCGGCGAGGTTCATGGCCGTGTTGGCGGCGCCGCCCGGCGCGTACTCCCGCCTGGTCATGTCCACTACCGGGGCCGGGGCTTCCCGGCAGAACCGTTCGATCCGGCCGCTGAACCAGCCGTCCAGCATCACGTCACCGACCACGGTGACCCGCGGGGCGGCCTCCGCCAGCCGGGACGGCAGCCAACCGGCCAGCCCGGAAACGTCCGACAGGGGCGTGCTCATGGCCGCACCCCGCCGGGGAGGCCCCTGTGGACCACCTTCACCGCACAGAACTCGTCCAGCAGTTCGGGGCCGTAGCCGAACCCGTCGCCGCTGTCCCGGCGGGGCTGCGCGGAGCCGCCCGGGGCGCCCCCGAAGACGGCGTTGACCTTGACCGTGCCCACCTGGAGCGCGGCAACTGCCCGGTGCGCATGCTCCAGGTCCGCGGTCAGCACCGTCGCGGCCAGGCCGTACCGGCCCTCCGCCGCCAACCGAAGTCCGTCGTCGAAGCTGTCCACCACCCGGACCGGCGCCACCGGGCCGAAAGTCTCCTCCTGCATCACGGTCATGCGGTCCGTGCAGTCCAGCAGCACGGTGGCCGGATAATGGGCGCCCGGCCCCTCTGGCACCGAGCCGCCCTCGGCGGCCGTCGCCCCGAGCGCGAGCGCCTCGGCCACCTGGGCGTTGACGCTGTCCCGGAGCTTGCGGTCCACCAGCGGCGCCATCGCCCCGCCGTCGTTGCGTTTGCGCGCCTCGGCGGCGAGCGCCTCACAGAACGGGCCCGCGACGTCGCGGTGCACGTAGATGCGCTCCACCGACGTGCAGATCTGGCCGCTGTTGGCGAACGCCCCGATGGCCGCCTGCTCCGCCGCCCACGCCGGATCCACGCCGGCGTCGACGATCAGCGGATCGTTTCCGCCGTTCTCGCGGATGACATGGGCGCCGGTGAGCGCCGCGGCCCGGGCAATCCTGGCGCCGGTGAGGCTCGATCCGACGTGCGCGATCACATCGACATCCGGGTGGCCGGCCAGCGCCGCCCCGACCGCCGGGCCGCCGGTCAACGTGGTCATGACCTGCGGCGGCAGCACCTCCGAGAGAATCCGGCCGAGCAGCTCACCCAGATGCGGGCAGCGTTCGCTTGGCTTGTGCAACACCGTGTTTCCCGTCGCCAGCGCGGCACCCAGCAGCCCGGCGGCCACCGCCACCGGATCGTTCCAAGGCGTGAGCACAACGGCCACGCCCCGTGGTTCGTTCACGGTGTAGTCGGCGGCAAGCGAACCGCCGCGCAGGCTGTGGCCGCGGTGTACCGGGCCAAGCTGGGCGTACTGGCGCAGGGTCCCGGCCCCGGCCAGCACGCCCTCCAGGGCTTCATGTTCCGGCCGACCGGTCTCCCGCGCGTTCATCGCGGCCAGCTCCTGCGAGTGCTCCTGCAACGCCGCCGCGGCCGCTTCCAGCAGTTCGCCGCGGGCGGCAGCGTCGGTGGCTGCCCAGCCTGGTTGGGCAGCCTTGGCGGCGGCGACGGCCGCCCGCACCTCGTCGGAGCTTGTTTCCTCCAGCACGCCCACCAGGCTGCCGTCCCGCGGGTCGTGCACCTCCAGTAAGGCAAGGTCCCGGGCGGTATCGGAATCGGTGGTCATATTGCTCCTCCCCTCCAAGGCGGCCTGGGCCTGCCCATTGGTGTCTGGCCAAAGTCCACTGTCACGCGGCGGCGGTGCAGTGCCCATCGCGGGCACGCAACACCGGCAACAATGCGTGGTACTGGTTCCCTACCCCCCATCGCGCGGTTTCAGACACGCCGCCGGTTTCAGACACGCTGCCGGTTTCAGGACGCCCGGTGCGGGCGGTTCCTGCGGGCCGGTTCCTGCCTCCGGTCCCGGTTCCGGCTCTGGCCAGCGGCTCGAATGCACCTTAGGGTGAAGTTCACGAGGGGCCCGCGGGGGCGGGCCCAGGGGGTTGCGGCAGGCACGGCACCCGCGCGCCGGGTGGCTGCGCCGCACGCGGAACGTTAATCCAGGAGGTGGAGATGGCTGGTTCTCCCACAGGCGGCGCCGCTTTCGGTGGCCAGAGGCTCAGTACCGAGGCCCGGCATGGCCGGGGCATTGGGCCGGTGTTGGAGCCCTTCGAGGGGGTGCGGAAGATTGCGGTGCTCCGGGGCGGAGGGCTGGGCGACGTGCTTTTTTCGGTTCCGGCACTCGAGTCGCTGGCTGCCGCCTATCCCGAGGCCAGGGTGACCCTGCTGGGCACGGAGGCCCATGCCGCCCTGTTCCGCGGCCGGCCGGGCCCGGTGCACCGGGTGGAACCGCTGCCGTTCGCGCACGGGGTTCGCCCGGGGCCGGAGGATCCGCAGGCCATCGATCGGTTCCACCAGCGGATGCGCGGCGAGCAGTTCGACCTGGCCGTGCAGCTGCACGGCGGCGGCCGGAACTCGAACCCGTTCCTGCTGGAACTGGGCGCACGGCACACGGTGGGCACCCGGACCCCGGACGCGGCCGCGCTCGAGCGGACAATCCCCTACCTGTACTACCAGCACGAGGTGTTGCGCGCGCTGGAGGTGGTGGGCCTGGCCGGCGCGGCTCCGGCCGCGCTGCAGCCGGAACTGCAGCCCCTCGCCGATGAAGAGGCGTTGCTGGCCGGGCTCCTCGAGGAAGGCCGGCCGTCGCTGGTGACCATCCACCCGGGCGCCACGGACCCGCGGCGGCGGTGGCCGGCGTCGGAGTTCGCCCAGGTGGCCGCATGGGCGGCCGACGACGGATGCCAGGTCCTGGTGGTTGGCGATCAGTCCGACGTGGCGCTGGCCGAGGAGGTAGTGGGCCTGGCCCGCGGGGCGTCCGGTGCCGGCGGCGGGGGCAGCATCAATTCCGTGGCCGGCCGGCTGGAACTGGATGAACTGTCCGCCGTGCTGCGCGCCAGTGACGTGATGGTCGGCAACGACAGCGGGCCGCGGCACCTGGCGCAGGCGGTGGGAACGCCCACGGTGGGCATCTACTGGGCCGGCAACATGATCATGGCCGGGGCGCTGGGCCGGACCCTGCACCGGATCCACATGTCCTGGATGACGCAGTGCCCGGCCTGCGGCTCCGACCTGACCCAGGTGGGCTGGACCGCCGGACGCTGCAGCCACGAATTCTCCCTGACGGACCAGGTCCGCGCAGAGGATGTCTACGCGGACCTGCGCGAGCTTAGGGCCACGAGTCTTCTTCTTCGTGGCAAATGACCATCTCGCGCACCTCGCAGCCCTTCGGCTGTGACAGCGCGAAGATGATGGCATCGGCCACCCGCTCGGGATCGTTGAGCCGGGAGTCGTCCTGCGGCTTGTACTGTTCGGTCCGGTCGTCGAAGAACCTGGTCTTCATGCCGGCCGGAATCATGGTGGTCACTCCGACCTGACCGCGGGTTTCGGCCGCCAGCGCCCGGCTGAAGCCGACCACGCCGAACTTGGAGGCGCAGTAGGCGGTGGCGTCGGAGACGGCCTTGATCCCCAGCGACGAGGCGACCGTGATGACCCGCCCGTGGGAGGACATCAGGTGCGGCAGGGCCGCGCGCACCACGGAGACGGTGCCCATCAGGTTGACCCCGATGACCTTCTCCCATTCCTCGGCCGGCACGTCTTCCAGGCGCCCGCAGCGGTCGATCCCGGCCGCCGTCACGACGGCGTCCAGCCCGCCGAGGGTGTCGGCGGCCTGCTGCACGGCCGCCTCGACGGCGGCCCGGTCGGCGACGTCCACCTCGATGCTCTTGGCCCGACCCACCCGGCTGACGTCACGGTCCAGCACGACCGGCGTGCCGCCGGCGGCGAGGACCGCCTCCACGACGGCGGCTCCCAGGCCGGAGCCTCCGCCGGTGACCAGGACGCGGCCGGGGTTCATTGGGGCAATGCTCATGGTTTCCTCCTCAGGTTCGGGATTCTTCAGTTCAGGGCGCGCCGGATCTGCGGAGCAGTCCGGCGTGTCAGCCGACCTTGGCCAGGGCGGCGGCCAGGCCGGTGGTGGAACGCGCCGGGTAGTAGGGCACGGTGACGGTTTGCCCGCCCCAGGATTGCAGCAGGCGTGCTTCCGGCAACTGGTCCGCGGTGTAGTCCCCGCCCTTGACCCAGATGTCCGGCCGCAGCCTTTCCAGCGCCGCTTCGGGGGTGGCTTCGTCGAAGACCAGCACCGCATCCACGCACTCCAGCGCCAGCAGCAGTTCGGTGCGGTCCTCCTGGTTCATGATCGGACGCTCTTCGCCTTTGAGGCGGCGGACCGAATCGTCCGAGTTGAGGCAGACGATCAGGCAGTCGCCCAGCTTCCGGGCGGCGGCCAGGGTTCTGGCGTGCCCGGCGTGCAGCAAGTCGAAGCAGCCTCCGGTGGCTACCACCGTGCCGCCGGCTTCGCGGGTCTGCGCCGCGACCCGCATGGCGTCTACCCCCGGACCGCGCAGCTGGACCGGGGCCGTTTCCCGACGAAGCGATGCCACCCCGCCTGCGGCGAGGAAGGCTGCCGCCTGGCCGACGGCCTCTTCCACCGCCTCGGCCAGCGGCCGTCCGGAGGCCAGCGCCACCGCCAGGGAGGCGGCAAACCGGTCGCCCGCGCCGCAGGTGTCGGCCGGGTCGAGCGTGGGGGCTGGTACGGCCTGCGGCAGGCCGCCGTCGGCTTGGATCAGGGCCCCTTCCCCGCCCAGCGTGACGACGACGGCGCGGCTGTTCCAGCGTGTCCGCAGTTCCGCCGCGGCCAGCGCAGCCTCCCGGGTTCCGTTGTCCCGCAGGCCGGCGATCCGCAGGGCTTCGGGCAGGTTGGGCGTCGCCGCGGCCACGCCCTCGACCGGGACCGGGCCGGCCGGGTGCGGATCCCATACCACGGGGATCCGGTGCACGAGCGAGGCCAGGGCGTCGCGCAGCCCGGGTGCGGCCGCCAAGCCGCGGCCGTAGTCCGCCACGATGATGGCGTCGGCCGTTTCGAGCGCGTCGAGCATGTCCGGTGTCGGTACCGGCACCGGCGCCGGGGCGCAGCCTTCGTCGACCCTGACCACCGACTGCCCGCCGGCACGGATCCGGGTTTTCACCGGCGTGGGGGCGCCGGATGGCCCGGCGACCACGCGGACGCCGTCCAGGGCGTCGCGCAGCCGGGAGGAAGCGCCGTCGTCGGACAGTGCCGTGACCAGGAGGACGTCCCGGCCGTCGCGGGCCAGCATCCGTGCCACCAGCCCGGCTCCTCCGGCGCGGTAGGTTGTTTCGGCCGCGTCAACCACCGGCACCGGTCCGTCCGGGCTCAGCCGGGTTGCCGCACCCTCCACGTCCGCGTCCAGCAGTACGTCACCCACCACCACGATCCTCATGGCCGGCCTCCCTGCCCGCGCCCGCCCGCGGCGCCTCCCTCGAGGCGCGCCACCTCGGCGTCGAACGCCCGGCAGAGGGCATGCAGCGCCATGAGGTGCCCCTCCTGCACATTGGCCGGCAGCGCCTCCACTGCCACATAGTCGTCGCACAACTCGGTCAGCGGATTCGGCGCCTGGCCGGTCAGCGCCCAGCAGGTCACGCCGATGCTGCGGGCAGCTTCGGCCGCGCGCAGCAGGTTCCCGCTCTTGCCGCTGGTGGTCAGCAGGAGCAGCACGTCGCCGGCACGCCCGTGGCCCAGCACCTGCCGGGCAAACAGCTGGTCGAAGCCGTAGTCATTGGAGATGGCCGTGACCGCCGAGGTTTCCGCGTGCAGCGAGATGGCGGAGAAGGCCCGGCGTTCGCCGTCGAAGCGGCCCACGAGTTCGGCGGTGAGGTGCTGGGCTTCCGCCGCGGAGCCGCCGTTGCCGGCCGCCAGCAGGCGCGCGCCGCCCGTCAGCCGCCGGGCCAGCTCCGTCCCCCAACCGGCCAGCTGGCCGGCCTGGGCGCGCAGCGACTCCACCGCCGGTGCCACCGCCTGCAGGTGCGCCAGGACTGCGTCCACCGCGTGGGTCCCGGCCGGCTCCCGGCCGGTCGCGGGCACCGGGACGAGGGCGGGTCCCGGTGCGGGCGGCCGCAGGTAAGCCTCCGTGCCGGCCGGGCCGGCGGGGTCGGCTGGGGCCGCGGCGGTGGCGAGTGCCGTGGTCCGTGCTGCTGTCTTGGCCATGGCGGCTGGGCGCTTCACAGTGCTTCCCCTTCCAACTGCCGGACGCCGGCGGGGACGGCGCCCGCGCTCCTGCTGACCGCCAGGTGATAGGCCTTTTCGGTGTCGGCGGCCACCCGGTCCCAGGAGTAGCGGTTCCGCACGCGCTGCTGGCCGGCGCGGCCAAGGTCGCGGCGCAGCTGGGGATTCGTCAGCAGCTCGGCCACGGCTTCGGCCACCGCCTCCGGGTCCCGCGGCGGCACGTGCAGGCCGGTCTTGCGGTCCACCACGGTGTCGATCAGCCCGCCGACCGAGGCCGCGACCACCGGAACGCCGCACGCCATTGCTTCCAGCGGAACAATCCCAAACGGTTCGTACCACGGCGCGCAGACGACGACGTCGGCGCTGCGCAGCACCGCAGGGATTTCTTCCCGGGGCAACTGGCCGCGCAGCACCAGTTGGTCTTCCACGCCGAGCTCACGGGCGAGGCCTCGCAGCCGCTGGGCCTCGGGGTCGGCCGCCAGCCCGGTGGCACCGGAGGCGCCGCCGACCACGATCAGTTCGACGTCGTCCAGTCCCCGGTCCTTGAGCAATCGCAGGGACTGGACGGCCAGGTCGATGCCCTTGCGCGGAACCAGGCGGCCCAGCGTGACGATGCGGTGGGTGCGGCCGCGCGGTTCGACCTCCCCGTCGGCCTTGAAAAGTCCCAGGTCCACGCCGCAGGGGGCAATGGAAATATTGCCGCGCGGGATGTCCATGGCCGCCAGTTCGAACACTTCGTCCGAGCACGTGGCGATGATCCGGTCCACGCTGCGGCCGACGGACGGTTCCAGCCAGGCCCGTTCGGCCGGGCTGGTGTCCTGCGCGCCCTGGTGCCGCCGTTTCACGGTGCCGAGCGCGTGGAAGGTCTGCAGCACCGGCACCTGGGGGCTTCCCGGGCGGCGCGCGGCGTCGAGGGCCGCCACCCCTGACATCCAGAAGTGCGCGTGTACGAGATCCGGCGGGCTGTCCGCCCAGTCGGCGCTGATCCCGTCGGCCAGCTGGCCCATGTAGGGCAGCAGCTCATCCTTGGCGACCGGTTCGGGCGGTCCGGCGTTGACGTGGACCACTTCAACTCCCGGCCGCATCGTGACGCGGGCGGGAAGCATCGGATCGTCGCGGCGGGTGTAGACGCTCACGCTGTGCCCCCGCCGGGCGAGGGCGGCGGAGAGGGCCGCTACATGCACGTTCTGGCCGCCGGCGTCCACACCACCCAGCGCCGCCAGCGGGCTGGCATGTTCGGAAACCATCGATATCCTCACGGCTCTCTCCTCTCGTTGGCGGCAATGACCCGTCCGGCGCCCGTGGTGGTCTCTGCCAGCAGGCTGTCCCAGTTGTCCAGGAATGCCTGCAGCCCGTAGTTCCGCAGCGCCGCCTCGCGCGCGACTGCTCCGCGCGCAGCGGCCTCGTCCGGGTCCTTCAGCAGCCGGGCCGCTTCGCGGCGCAGCTGGTGCACATCGGACGAGATGGCGCCGGCCTCCGGCGGCACGGCCCGGGCGGCCTCTGTGCTGGCCAGCACCACCACCGGCATGCCCAGATGCATGGCTTCCAGCAGCGCCAGGCCCAGCGAGGTCCAGCGCAGCGGGTGCAGGTAGAGGCGGCAGCGGGCCAGTTCGGCGTGCAGCAGCGGACCGGGCAGGTCGCCGCGCACGCGCAGCTTGTCCGGGCCCAGCCCGGTGGCCGCGCCCAGCTGGTCGGTGCCCATGCCGAACACGTCCAGCGGTCCTGCCTCGGCGAAGGCCGGCAGCAGGTCCGTTCCGGTGACCCGCCAGCGGCGGACCGGCTCGTTGACCACCACGCCCTGGCGTTCCAGTTCCCCGGTGTAGAGCGGACCGGGATCCACGATGCCGTGCTCAATCACGGTGGTCCGGGCTGTTCCGCAGTCCCAGAAGAGGCGGTTGAAGTGGGTGACATGCACGACGGTCATGTCCTGCTGGTCGGCCAGCGGGTGAAGCGAGTTGGGCACGTCCCCCTTGGGGGTGTTGTGCTCCAGGAACACCGCCGGGATGTCCCGTCCCGGCCGGCGGCCCAGCAGCCGCTCGCATTCCTCGATTTCCTCGGGCCGCTGCAGCACCACGACGTCGGGTTCTTCGTCCCGCAGCCGGTCCGGGTGCACGTCCCGGACCGACGACGGCCAGTCGCGGCCGGCGCGGCCCAGGCCCCACGGCCCGCCCTCCGCCGTCGCGGGCAACAGGTATTCGTGGCGGCCGCGGACAAAAGCGTCGGTCCAGCCGCCGTGGACATGCCAAAGCAAGATCTTCATGCGTTCCTCGTCTTTCTCCTGGCGGACAAATACGTCACGCCGCGGGTCAGCCGCTGTACAGCCTCGAGCACTTCTTCGGGGGCCACTTGGGACAGGCAGGGATGGCCGGGAACCGGACAGTTGCGCGCCCGGCTCAGCCGGCAAGGCGCCTGCTGGTCCCCGAGCAGCTCCACCGGGACCTTGTACGGTGCCCAGCGGACCGCCGGAACCACCGGCGCAAACAGGGACACGACCGGCGTGCCCACGGCCGCGGCCAGGTGCGCCGGCCCGGTATTTCCGGTCACGACGGCGGACGCGCCGGCCAGGACCCCCGCCAGGCTCCGCAGGTCGGTCTGCCCGCCCAGGTCCAGCGCGCCGGGGACGGCGACGGTGGCCGTCAGTTCCTGCTCCTGCGGGCCCCCGGTGACCACCACCCGGTAGCCGGCGCCGATCAGCAGTTCGACGGCGGCGGCGTGGTGCAGGGGCGGCCACGCGCGCGCCGGGACGGAGGCGCCGGGGTGCACGGCGATGTAGGGTTCGCCGCCGGTCAGGTCGGTGGTGTCCGGGATGCCTTGCACCTGCAGCCGGCCGTCGTCGTCGTGCGGAAGCCGGTACCCGGCGGCCGCGGCGATCTGCAGCGCCCGTTCGGCCTCCGGCTGGTCCTCCGGGAAGTCCTCGCCGGGGCGCAGCCGCTGATCCAGCAGCGACCCGGCGTAATCGACGGACGCGCCGGTGATACGTTCGACGCCGGCCAGCCGCAGCAGCAATGCCAGCGGCAACGGCGACTGGTGGAAGGACGTGAGGATGACGGCCTCGGAGATCTCTGAGGCCCGGACCCAGTTCGTCAGCGCGGCCACCTGCTCCCGGGTCGCCGGTGGGGCGGGGTCGACGATCCACGGGCTGGCCCAGCTGAACACGCCTGCGACGCCGGGCAGCAATTCCGCGGCGGCTTTGCCCTGCGGGCCGCACAGCATCATAACGTCGCGCGGATTGCCGTCGTGGCCTGCCGCAACTGCCCGCACCGCCGGGCCCGCCAGCAGTACGTCTCCGACGCTGTCCAGCCGCGCCACCAGTACGCGGCTCATCGCCGGCCCTCCAGCAGCAGCGAGACCGCGGCGGGGAGGTCTTCGGCGACCATGGCGGCGGCCTCGACCTCTTCGCGCCGGGTCACCGGGGTCGGTACCAGGACGCCGGTGGCGCCGGCGGCGGCAGCGGCCTCGACGTCGGCCCCGATGTCCCCGACGTAGGCCACCTCCTCGGGAGCGAGCCCGAGCCGGCGGCAGGCCGCAAGGATCATCCCGGGCTGCGGTTTCCGGCAGGGGCATCCGTCGTCCGGGTTGTGCGGGCAGATCTCCCACACGTCAAACGGTCCCAGCAGCTCTTCCACCCGCCGGTTGACGGCGTCGACCTGTTCCCGGCTCAGCAAGCCCCGGCCGATGCCTGATTGATTGGTGAGCACCCCGCAGGGCAGCCCGGCGGTCCGGACCGCGTCAACGGCCGCCCGGGCGCCGGCTACCGGCCGGACCTTCGCGGGGTCCGGGTTGTAGGGCACGTCCGTGACCAGCGTGCCGTCCCGGTCGAAGAGGATGGCCCGCAGCGGGTGTGCAGCAGTTGTGCTCATACCAGCACTGTTCCCAGCGCGGCTCCGACCTAAACACTTCTCCTGCTACTACTTTTGTGTCGCCCACTTCCCGCCACGGCAACCGCCGCCGCGGGAGGCGCACGGTGCGGGCATCTGGGAGGATGGGCACAGCCGGAAGGAAGGATGGGTGCAGTGGCAGAAGCTGAAGGACTCGAACGGGACGGACGCCCGGAGCTGCTGGTGCTCCGGGCGCTCAAACTGGGCGATCTGCTGGTCGCGGTTCCGGCGTTGCGGGCACTGCGCGCGGCCTACCCGGAACACCGGATTATCTACGCCGCCCAGGCCTGGCTGCGGCCCATCCTCGGACTGACCGGCTCGGTAGACGACCTGCTGGCCACCCATGGCCTCGATGTTCCCCTGGCGCTGGCACCCGGCCGGGTAGACATGGCCGTGAACCTGCACGGCAACGGGCCGGAGAGCCGCGGCCGCCTGGAAGCCCTGCAGCCCGCCAGGCGAATTGGCCACCGCGCCCCCGGGTGGGACGGCCCCTCATGGCTGGAAGGCGCGCACGAACGCGAGCGCTGGACCCGGCTGCTGCAGTGGCACGGAATCGACGCGGATCCGCTCGACTACCGGCTGGACAAGCCCGCCGTCCAGAGCCCCTGCCCGGGAGCGACGGTACTCCATGTCGGTGCCGCCTACGGCAGCCGGCTGTGGCCCGCCGAGCGGTTCGCCGCGGTCGCCCGGGAACTGGCAGCCCAGGGACACCGCATCCTGTTCACCGGCAGCGCGGCGGAACGGCCCCGGGCACAGGCCGTGGCCGAACTGGCCGGGCTGGGTCCTGACACCGTCGTCGCGGGGACGCTGCCACTGGCGGAGTTTGCCGCAGCGATCGCCGAGGCCGCGCTCGTCATTTCCGCCGATACCGGTGCCGCCCATCTGGCGTCGGCCTATGCCCGGCCGTCGGTGGTCATTTTCGGCCCGGCGCCCGTCAGCGTATGGGGTCCGCCACCCGGACCCCATACGGTCCTGACCGACGAGAGCCTGCGCCTGGGCGACACATTCTCCGCCGACCCCGACCCTGCCCTGCTGGCCGTCGGCCCGGACGACGTCCTGGCCGCCGTCGCACAACTGCCGGTCGCTACGCCGTCCGCATCCGCTGCCGCCCGGGGGTCTGCCGTTCCCCCAGCACCCGGCGCTGGAGCTTGACCAGGATCCTGGCGAGCGCGCGGGACACCTGCATCTGGGTCATGCCGATGCGCTCCCCGATGCGGCGCTGGGACTCTTCCTGGAAGTACCGGTAGAAGAGCAACTGCCGTTCCTGCGGCTCCAGTTCGCGGATGGCGCCGCGAAGCATCAGCAGTTCCTCGGTCCGTTCGGTCCCGCCGTCGGAGGCAGCCAGCGTCTCCGCCAGGCCCTGTCCCTCGGGGGTCCCTTCCAGTGATTCCGGCCGCAGGCTGCCGTGGCAGTTGAGGGCTTCGGCGACCGTTTCCGGGTCTTCGGCGAGCGCGTCGGCCAACTCCTGCAGCCCGGGCTCGCGGCCCAGCCGCTGCGCGAGTTCGGAGGTCATTTTGATCGCCGCCGTCCGCAGGTCCTGAAGGTGACGCGGCGGGCGGATCATCCACGAGCTGTCCCGAAGATAGCGCTTCAGTTCGCCGTGGACCGTGGGAGCCGCGTAGGCACGGAAATCGGCGCCGTGGTCGGGGTCGAAGCCGCGGACCGCCTTGAGCAGCCCCAGCCGCGCAACTTGGTTCAGGTCATCGAGCTCCCTGCCCGGGCCCGAATAGTTGCGGGCGATCCCCTCGGCAATGCCCAGGTGCCCCAGCACCAACTCCTCTTCCAAGGCGGCGCGCAGGGACCCCTTGGCGCGTCTCGCCTTGCGGAACAAGACCTGTATCTCTTTGTCATCCTTGTCGTTGTATTGCACCAGAGGCCCACTCTCTATCCGGGAAGCGCGGACCAGAAGCGCTTCTCCCCCAAGAGACCATAAGCATGCTGATTATGCAACAGGCGAACGGTGAAAAAATGCGCAAAAGTCTTTTCTTCTCCCGGGAGGAGAAGGTATAAGCAGCCGCCGTTCCGACCGGGGCCCGGGCCACCGGGAGGGCGGAGGAGAGCGGCAGCAGCCGAAATCATCCAGAGCGGCCGAGCCGTGCGGGAACGGCCGTCCCTGACGTGCCCGCGTCGGGTATCAGCCGCTCTCGCTGGCAGCGCGGGCCCGGAGCGAAACGGGGGCGGAAATCACGCCCAGGGCGTGTCGGGTTTCTCCTGGGGTTTGCCGTCGACCACGAGGTCCACTTTCTCGTTGTAGAAGCAGAAGAGATCGCGGATCTTGGGGTTTTCCGGGATCGGGTTCGGGTAGCTCCAGACAACGTCGCGGACAACGTCTTCGCCTACCCGGACCGACCAGTAGCGGGCCTCGCCCTTGTACGGGCAGCTCGTGACGGTGTCGCTGGACTCCAGCAGGTCGGTCCGCACGTCCTCGGCCGGCAAGTAGTAGCGGGTGGGCAGGTGGGTTTCGAACAGCAGCAGCGGCCGGATGCTGTCCGCCACTTTCTCGCCGGCGAGGTAGACCTGCACCCGCCGCGAACTGCGCAGGGTATCTACGCGCTTATAGGGATCGCGGGCATGGACCAGCACCCGCTCGTCTTCCTCGTACCACTCCAGCTGCCGCCAGGAGAAAGTCACGTGGCCGGCCAGGTCGCTCATCGAACCGTGCGCTTCCGGATGCTCCCACGCCCCGGCCTCCGCGCGCTTCTTGCCGATGGCCACATCCCAGAGCTGCTGGCCCGCCGGCCCGGGGCGCGCATTGGCCAGCGCCCCTGCCGCGACGTCCTCCCGCGGCAGATAGTAGGTCGGCAGACCGTCCCGGCCATACTGGACCATCAGCCTGGCCCGCGTGCTGTCGGCCACCAGGGTTCCACCCAGCCGCACCCGGATCCGCCGTGCAGTGGGTTCCGTGAAGGGTGCATCGAATTCCATGGGGCACACGCTACTCCTCCGCGGCTCCCGTCGGCAGTGCTGAGAGAATGAAGGCCGACCAGCAACACAGGAGGCATGAGTGAGTTCCGACAATCGTCCCGCCAAGTTCTACATCGACAAGCAGACGCCGGCAGCCTATCGCGCGCTCAACGGACTGGCGCTCAAGGTCGGCGAAGCGGCCGAAGCGGCAGGCCTGGACCGGAAGCTGGTGGAACTGCTGAACCTGCGCATCTCGCAGATCAACGGCTGTGCGTACTGCCTGAACATGCACACCCGGCTGGCCCTGGGCGAGGGCGAGACGGCCCAGCGGCTTTCCGTGCTTCCGTCCTGGCGGGACACCGAGGTTTTCACGGACAAGGAACGGGCCGCGCTGGCCCTGGCCGAGGCGCTGACCGAACTGCCGGACCACCACAGCCAGGAGCGAGCCTATTCCGCCGCCCGCGAGGAACTCACCGACGACGAGTTCTCCGCGGTCAGCTGGATCACCGTCGCGATGAACGCCTTCAACCGGGTCTCCATCGTCAGCAAGCACCCGGTCCGTTCGTAGGCAACCCGGGCCGGGCAGGCCGCCACCGCGCCAGGGCGGCAGGGCAGCGCACGACGGCGGTGGCTGCGGTCCTGTCAGCGGCTACGCAGGCCGCGGCTACTCGGGCTGCGGCGGGACCTGGGCGAGTGCGTCGATCTCCACCAGCACGCCGGGCCGCGCGGACCCCACCTGCAGGACGGTGATTGCCGTTGGCACCGGCCCCCACACCTCCGCGGCCGCGGCGTACCCCTCGTTCGCGTCCTGCCCGGCAGCGAGGTAGATGTTCAGCTTGGCCACGTCCTGCTGCGTTGCACCGGCCTCCTCGAGGACCGCGAGCACGTTGCGCATCGCCTGCCTGGTCTGGCCGGCAAGATCGTCACTGACCATCTCGCCGTCAGCGTTGATCCCGTTCTGGCCGCCGACGATCAGCAGCCGGCCCGGGCCGTCCACGAGCACGCCCTGGGAAAAGGCCGGACTGCGGAACATGCCCGCTGGATTAATGTGCGTGAGAGCCATTGGCTTTCCTCCGTTTTTCCGGTTCGGGGCGCACGGCACCGGCACCGCGTGCCGGTGCCCGTGCGGGAGCGTAACCACGGTAGGCCGATGCAGCACCGGGCACCAGACCCGCGCAGTGGTGAAGCCCACATGAACGCCCGATGCACTCTGTGAAAAAATAGGGCATGCGTCCCATGCAACATTCCAGCAAACTCCAGAACGTCCGGTACGAACTTCGCGGCCCGATTTTGCACGCGGCCAAGAAGATGGAGGCGGAGGGCCACCGCATCCTGCGGATGAACCTCGGCGATCCGGCACCGTTCGGGCTGGAGGCGCCGGAGTCGATTGTGGTGGACATGATCCACCACCTGCGCGGCGCCCAAGGCTACAGCGATTCGAAGGGCATCTTTTCCGCCCGCACGGCCATTTCGCAGTACTACCAGACCAAGGGCCTGATGCAGATCGGCGTTGAGGACATCTTCATCGGCAACGGGGTGTCCGAGCTGATCTCCATGACGCTGCAAGCGTTCCTCGAAAACGGCGACGAGGTGCTGATCCCCGCGCCCGACTACCCCCTGTGGACCGCGTCGGTCACCCTCTCCGGCGGCAAGGCCGTGCACTACCTCTGCGACGAGGACAACCACTGGTGGCCGGACATGGCGGACGTCGAAGCCAAAATCACCGACCGGACACGGGCGATCGTGCTGATCAACCCGAACAACCCCACCGGCGCCGTCTACCCGCGGCACGTGCTGGAACAGTTCGCGGCCCTGGCTCGCAAGCACGATCTGGTGCTGTTCTCGGACGAAATTTACGAGAAGATCACCTACGACGGCGCCGTGCACGTCCACACCGCCTCGGTGGCCCCGGACCTGCCGGTGCTGACGTTCAGCGGGCTCTCCAAGGCGTACCGGATGCCCGGCTACCGCGCCGGCTGGGTGGCCATCAGCGGGCCGCGCGCCGAGACCGCAGCCTACCGCGAATCACTGGAACTGCTGGCCTCGCTCCGGCTGTGCTCGAACGTCCCGGCGCAGCACGCCATCCAGACCTCGCTGGGCGGCTACCAGTCCATCGGGGACCTGGTGAAGCCCGGGGGCCGGCTGCACGAACAGCGCGACTTGGCCTGCCGGCTGCTCAACCAGATCCCGGGCGTTAGCTGTGTGCCCGCGGCTGGGGCGATGTACCTGTTCCCCAAGCTGGATCCTGCCGTGTATCCGTTCGAGGACGACGAAAAGTTTGTCCTGGACCTGCTTGAGGAGGAGAAAATCCTGGTTTCGCACGGCAGCGCCTTCCACTGGCCCACGCCGGATCACTTCCGGTTCGTGATCCTGCCGTCGGTGGAGGATATCGAGGAGGCGGTCCGCAGGATTTCCTCCTTCCTGGCCATCCACCGGAAGAAGACGGCCGACGCCGCTGCTGCCGCCGCCGTCTAAAGCCCGGCTGGTCCGCCCGGCACGGCGGCAAGGCCCCGCGACGCAAGCCGCCGGACCGATGGGTCCGCTGGCACTGTGGCCGTGGGCGGGGCGCGCCCGGCCCGCCGGCACAGCCTGCTAGGCTGCTCACAATTCCAGCCGCCGGTCGGGCGGCTGCAGAGCCGGCATCGGGGGAACATGCGGAATAGGCCGACGGCCGCCCTCATGGCGCTATTCGCGCTGCTGCTCGCGGGCTGCACGGAACCGGGCGCGGAAGCTGGAGCGGCATCCCCGGCCACGGCGGGTGCCACTCCGCCAGCCTCCGGCGGCGGGTACGCCAGCGGTCCTGCCGCCGGCACATCCCAGGGACCCGTCCGGCTGGCCTCTCCCCCGCCGGGTCGCCCGACCATGGCACCCGCGGAGACCGTGGGAGCAGCGGATCCGGAGGGCACTAGTGCCTACATCGACGACTTCCTCGCCACGCAATGGTCTTCCGGCGTGGAGCCCTCGGCCCTGAGTGAGGCAGCCGTCGGCGACTGTGTGTTCTTCGATTGGGAATATTCCTCCGGCCCCACGACCACCGCGTTGTTTCAGGTGCCCTGCCAGGAACCGCATGAAGGCGAGATATTCGGCACCATCACCCACCCCGGCGAGCTGTATCCGGGTCAGTCAGCACTGGAACGCGAGGCCGGACCCCGGTGCGGCGAGGTGATGTCCCAGTTTCTCGAAGCCCGGTTGATTCCGGACGGCACGCACCGGCTCTTGTTCCCTACGCAAGCGGATTGGGATTCGGGTGATCGCACGTCCGTTTGCCTGTACCACCCCGGCTCCCTGTTGGAGCGCGGCTATTTCGGGGATTAGCTGGCCGCGGCCGCCATCGGGTGCATCATCTCTGGCTGGCCACAGTTGCTCCCACCCGTGCCGCCTGGCTCCCACCCGCGCCGTCTGTTCGAAAAGTCCGAGGGGCGCAGGCTCCCTCGGGTTGCGGACAGGGCATGACCGCGATCCCGCGCCGGACCCTACCGCCGGGTGCCTGCCGGCGCTAGCGTGTCCGGCATGGAGATGAAACTCGAACTGGTGGCCGTGCCGGTCACCGACGTCGACCGGGCCAAACATTTCTACGTTGAGCAGGTCGGCTTCCACGCCGACCACGACCACCGGGTAAGCGACGGCCTGCGGTTCGTGCAGCTCACGCCGCCCGGCTCGGCCTGTTCCATCGTGATCGGCGAGGGCATCACGGAGATGGCACCCGGCTCGCAGCAGGGGCTCCAGATGGTCGTTGCCGATGCCCAAGCGGCCCGGGAAGAACTGCTCAGCCGCGGCGTCGCAGCGAGCGACGTGGACGCGCAGCCGTGGGGTAAGTTCGTCTACTTCAGCGATCCGGACGGCAACACCTGGGCGCTGCAGCAGCTGCCGCCCAGGGACTAACCTGCCGCTCGCGTGCTGGCCCCTGAGGCTTCCGGGCCTGGCCCGTGGCGCCGCAGCGCCGCGGGAAACCGCCCGCCGTCTGCCGTGGATGCAGCCTGGCTCCGCCTGCGACCACCGGCGAGGGCCCAAAAAACTTTTCCTGCTCCGGCGGAATAATCCGGCCCTCCAAAGGTGTTCCTTAAAGTGAGACTGCCAACGGACAGCTGAGGGACCACCAACAAGTTTGCAGCAGGGATCAGCGGAGAAGCTCTTTCCCGCGCCCTGCCGCCTCGCAGCCCCTGTCGTCAGCGCTCGCCGCCACCCGGCAGGAGCCGGCGCTTCACGCCTGACGAGCAGTCCCCGAACAATGCCACGGCAGGGTCGGCCCCACAGCTGATCCGCCTGGCACAGCACGCCCTTACCGCCACAACACAGGAGGTCACGGATGACACTATCCGCACCCGGTCAGTCCCCGCTGGTCAATTCCACCCCCACCCGTATCCGCAATCTCGGACATCTGCGCCGCGGCGATTCGGTCGAGGCCCGCATGGACAATGCCGTCCAGTACCGGGGCCGCGTCGACCGTACCGCGCCCGGCGTCGGCCTGGTGTGGATCCGTGATGAGTCGGACGGCTCGCGCCGCGCCATCAGCACGCAGGACTGCACGGTCTGGCGGCTGCCGCAGAAGGGCTGACATCAGCACGGGGCGGCACAGCCACCCCAACGGAGCGGACGGCTTCGGCGACCACACGGCGCCGGCGTCGTCCGTTGCTTCGTTAACCCGGACCTTCCGGGTTCTGCGCTTGTCCGGCGGGCCTGGCCGGAGTTGAATGGAGCCAGCATTGGGGCCGGCGTCCGTCCCGGCCACCGCCTTCGGAGCATGCCATGGCCGTCTCGTTCAACCACACCATCGTCTACGCCGCAGACAAAACGGCGTCGGCGGAATTCTTTGCGGAGATCTTCGGCCTCGATCCGCCGCAGCCGATGTTCGGACACTTCATGACGGTCCTGCTGGAGGGCGGCGTGGCACTCGACTACGCGGACACCGCCGGGAACGTGCAGCCCCAGCATTACGCCTTCCTGGTCGCCGAGGACGACTTCGACGGGATCCTCACGCGCATCCGGTCGGCCGGAATCGCCTACTGGGCAGACCCGGGCCGCAGCCGGCCCCAGCAAATCAACCGCAACGACGGCGGCCGCGGCGTGTACTTCACCGACCCGAACGGCCACTTTCTGGAGGCCATCACGCGCCCCTACGGTTCCGGCGCTGCCTGAAGCGAGGCGCCGTCGTACGCTGGACCGATGTGCGGACAGGAGCGAAGCATGCAAGAGGAACCCACCGGGAACGTCCGCCTGAGCGCGACGGTGAGCGGCCGGGTCCAGGGAGTGGGCTTCCGGTACTGGGCACGGGAACGCGCCGAACGCCTGGGGCTGGTGGGCTCGGCCGTGAATCAGGCGGACGGCACCGTGGGCGTGGTGGCAGAGGGGCCGCGCGATGCGGTGCGGCAGTTCGCGGCCGCGTTCGAGTCCGGCACGGCGCCGGGGCGGGTGGACGCGGTCGAAGCGACGTACGGCCCGCCCACCGGCGGGTTCAGGACCTTCGAAGTGGGCTGAAGGGGTCTGCACTGGGCTGCAGGGGCACCGGGGACGCCTGCGGGCGGCGCCGATGGTGTGACGTTTAAATCGAGCCGGCCCCGCGGCATGTTCACGCGGGACCGGCTCTTTGGGGGATCGCCGGCCCGGCAAAAACGTGGGGGTCCGAACCGGCTAATGCTGGAATTATGCCACTGGCCGCGCTTTTAAATTGCAGCACTGTGATTTATGTTACGAAACGTCGTAACACTTCTCCTCGCCGTGTTTGGTCACGGGCGGAGTGCGTTTCCGATTACCGAAGGATCAAGAAAAGCGTGCCCGGGCCGCGTGCCGTAACGGTTGCGGCGTTATCGCGGACGTGCCGGGTCCCGTTGCGGAAAACGCCCCTATCCTGAGTGCATCTGTCACCCCCATGAAAGGCGGTGTGCCATGCGCAAGCTCCCCACATGGCTGTCCGTAATCCTGTTGGTTCTCGGCCTGGGATTGGTGGCGCCCGGCCCCGCCACCGCGGCGCCCTACTGCGGCATCACCTGGGGCTCGACGCCGGAGTCCGCGCCGGGGACCACGACCGCGCCCATTACCAACGTGCGCACCGGCCGGCACGCCTGTTTCGACCGCATGGTTGTGGACCTGCGCGGCGACGTGGCCGGCTACTCGGTGAGGTACGGGACGGTGCGGGCCCAAGGATCCGGCCATGTAATCCCCTTGCGCGGCGGCGCCGATCTGGCCGTGGTCGTGAAGGCTCCGGCGTATGACTCCAACGGGCGCGGCACCTACCGGCCTGCCCACCCGAAGGAGCTGGTGAACGTCACCGGCTACACCACCTTCCGCCAGCTCTCCTGGGGCGGCAGTTTCGAGGGGTACACCACCATCGGCCTCGGCGTGCGCGCCCGCCTGCCGTTCCGGGTCTTCACCCTGGACGGCCCGGGCAGCATGTCCCGCCTGGTGATTGACGTGGCCCACCGCTGGTAGGCCTGGAACTCTGCAGGGCCGGGCGGCTGGCAGGCGAAGGCCGGGCCTTGGCCGGCCGGTGGCGACGTCGGTGCCCGCCTTCGGTGCCTTCAGGCACCTTGGCGGGCGCCGGCGTCGTCGTTTAAGGCCTAGCCGGCGGCGGCTTCCAGAAAAGCCTCGGCCAGCGGGCCGGCGGTTTCGGAGCCCAGCTCGCCGTCCTCCACGAACACCGCGATGGCAAGGTCCCCGTGGCCGGCGATCACCCAGGAGTGGGTTTGCGGCGGGTCCTGCGAGCCGTACTCTGCGGTGCCGGTCTTGCCGATGGCGGGCTTCCCGGGCAGGTCGGCCAGGTTGGCCAGATAGCCGTCCACCACGGCCGAGCGCATCATGCTGCGCAACTGCTTGGCTTCCCCGGCGGTCAGTTCAGGCACGTCCGGGAGCTCGGCCTTGGGGTCGTGACCGTCCACCAGCGTCGGCACGACCGAACCGCCTTCCACCACGGCCGCCATCATCGTGGCCAGCGCCAGCGGCGACGCCTGCACCCGTGACTGGCCGATCAGCGAGGCCGCGTGCGCGGTCCCCTTGGTGTCCTCCCGCGGCACGTTGCCCATGAAGGCCTCGATGCCGGGGCTCGCGGTCATGCCGACGCCCAGGGCGCCGGCGGCATCAGCCAGCTGGTCCTGGGAGAGTTCCCGGTGCTCGGCGATGAACGCGGTGTTGCAGGAGTGCGCGATGGCCTCGGTCAAGGTGATCCGGCCGGTGAACTCGGCGGGGTAGCTGTCCGCGTTCTCGAAGCTTCGGCCGTCCACGACCACTTCCGGGTCGCAGGTGACGGCCGACTCGGGGGTCGCGCCGTTGCGCAGCATGCCCAACGCGGTGGCGATCTTGAAGGCGGAACCGGGGGCGTACCGGCCCAGGAACGCGGTGTTGTAGCCTTCGCTGTCCGGACCGTTCGCGGCCGCCAGGACGGCACCGGTCGACGGCCGCAGCGCGACGATCGAACTCGGCGAGTCGATGTCGGCCAGGATGTCCTCGGCCGCCGACTGCAACTTCGGCACGAGCGTGGTTTTCACGTTTTCGCCGTCCACCGGGTCTTGGCGGAACAGCTGGCGGGACGGCGCTTCGCCGCCCTCTTCGGCGGGCTGCCCGACGGCGGAGACGGTGACTCCCGGCGTGCCGGAGAGCTCGGTGTTGAAGGCTTCCTGCAAGCCGGACGAGCCTACGGTCTCGCCCGCGGCCACGGTGCCCTTGGACTTCTCGATGTCTTCGGCCGTGGCCTCCCGGACCGATCCCAACACCGGCGCGGCGAAGGTGCGGTTGGGCGCCAACGGAATCTGGTCACCTACCGCCAGGAAGCCCTCGATGTCCTTCAGCTTCTTCTGGTCCAACTTGTCAAAGGCGTCCTCACGCAGCGTGATGGCGTCCACGAATGCCTTGGGCCCGTAGGCTTCAACCTTTTCCAGATAAGCGGCGGCATCGATGTTTACCAGCTTGGCCAGCGCGCGCGCGGAGTCCTCGGCGGTCGCTGTGTCCAGGCCTGTCTTGTCGATGCCAACGACCCTGACCGGGCGGTTCTTCACGATCGCCTCTCCCTCGGCGTCGAGGATCTGGCCGCGCCGCGGTTCCTGGGTGGAGAGCACCAGCCGTTCGCCCTCGGCAAGCGAGGGCTCCAGGATTTCGGGCTTCCACCGCACGTGCCAGGCGTCCTCGGCGTAGTGCAGGTCGGCCCTGGTGGTGTAGCTCCAGCCCTGCTCCGCATCGGCCACCGGCCAGTCATAGGAAAGGGTGGCCCGGAAGAGGTTGGATTCGACCTCTTCGACGCCTTCCACGGTGACTTCGGGCTCCAAGGGGTCCATCCCCTCGGTCAGCGCGGCCAGTTGTTCCTGCACCTGGGCGCCGGTGGCATCGGCGAAGGCCACGTTCGACACGTCGTTGGCAGCCAACGCTTCCGCCAGTGCCCGGGCGGTCGGTTCCGGCGATTCCCGCTCCGGAGCGCAGGCAGAGACCGCTACCGTCAGCAGCAGGGCGGTGATTGATGCAAGTGCGCGCCGAAGCAATTCTTCTCCCGGATCCGAGGGTGTCCTGTTAGAACCTATAAGCGGCCAGCAGCGATGTCGAGCCGGGCGGCACCGGCGGGATGGTGCTTGAATGGGTTCGTCGGGACGTCGGCCTTCAGCCGGCAAACAGGACAGTAAGGACACCATGACCGAATCCGCTCCCCCAGCTTCCCGCCGTGCCGCGGTGGTCTGGAACCCGTCCAAGAAGTTCAACTTCGACCTGGTGGCGCTGGTCGAGGGCCTGTGCGCCGAGACCGGCTGGCAGCCGCCGCTCTGGCTCGAGACCACGCTCGAAGATCCGGGCGCCGGCCAGGCGCACCAGGCGCTGGAAGCGGGCGTCGATCTGGTCATCGCCGCCGGCGGTGACGGAACGGTGCGGCGGGTGGCCGGCCGGCTGGCGGCGACCGACATGCCGCTGGGCGTGATCCCGCTGGGCACCGGCAACCTGCTGGCCCGCAACCTGGACCTGCCGGTTGACGACCCGGAGACCGCTGCCGGCATCGCGCTGGCCGGCCGGGACCGGCGGATCGACGTGGTCCGGGCCACCGTGGACAGGTCGGGCGGTGACTCCGTGTTTTTGGTCATGGCCGGCCTCGGCTTCGACGCCGCCGTGATTGGCGGCACCGACGACGGCCTCAAGGACCGCATCGGGTGGCTGGCGTACGTGGAAGCCGGCCTGCGCAACCTTCCGGGCAAGCCGGTCCGTGCCACGGTCACCATAGACGGCGGCAAGCCCATGACCGTGCGGATGCGCAGCGTAATGGGCGGGAACTGCGGCAAGATCCAGGGCGGATTCGAGATGTTCCCCGGTGCGCAGCTCGACGACGGCCTGCTGGACGTCATGACCATCTCCCCGCGTGGCCGGCTGGGCTGGCTCGGCGTGCTGGCCGGGCTCGCCAAACGCGGCCGGAGCGTGGATCCTTCGGTTGACTACTACCAGGGCAAGCACGTGGAGATCCACGCCGGCCGGCCCCAGGAGATGCAGCTGGACGGCGACCATATTGGCATGGGGTCCCGTTTGATGATGCGCGTCGATCCGGGCGCACTCGTGGTGCGGGTGGCACCCGAATAGAACAATAACGACGCCGGTGCGCGCCGCCGGGAGTGCGGCTGCTCACATTGCCGACACAGTTCGGAACATATCTTGAGGTACCCGTTGTTGCACGTGGTAGCTTCAGCGTTTGCCGGCCACCCGCCGGTTGGCTCGTCGTCCCACATCACAAGGGGTTTTCCACCATGATTCGTCGTCGTTTGTCCGTCCTCGGTGCCGCCGCAGCCGCCGCCCTGGTGCTGGCCGGCTGCAGCACGTCCTCGCCGTCGGGGTCGGAGCCGGCGACCTCCTCCGCCGCGACCACGCTGCAGGAGATCCAGGACGCAGGCGTGATCACCGTGGGGACCGAGGGGACCTACCGCCCGTTCTCCTTCCACGAGAACGGCACCGGCGACCTGACCGGTTACGACGTAGAGGTCGTCACCGCGGTGGCGGACAAGCTCGGCGTCGACGTGCGGTTTGAAGAGACCCAGTGGGACGCCATCTTCGCGGGGCTGGAGGCGGGCCGTTTCGACGTAATCGCCAATCAGGTTTCGATCAACGAAGACCGCCTGGCCAAGTACGACTTCTCGGACCCGTACACGGTCAGCACCGGCGTCGTCGTCGTGAAGTCGGACAACAACGACATTTCCTCCCTGGCGGATCTGGAGGGCAAAACGTCCGCCCAGTCGCTGACCAGCAACTTCTACAAACTGGCCAAGGGCGCCGGAGCCAATGTCGAGGCCGTGGAGGGCTGGGCGCAGGCGGTTTCGCTGCTGGAGCAGGGCCGGGTGGACGCCACGGTCAACGACAAGCTGACCTACCTGGACTACCAGGCCACCAACGACAACAAGGACATCAAGGTAGCCGCCGAAACGGACGAGGAAACGCAGAGCGCCTTCGCCTTCCAGAAGGGCAGCGACGACCTGGTCGAGGCCTTCAACACGGCGCTGGAGGAGCTGCGCGCCGACGGCACGCTGGCAAAGATCTCCGAGAAGTACTTCGGCGCGGACGTCAGCAAGTAAATCCGGCCGCTTCAAAGGGAGACGCTAACGTAACCGTATGGACATCGACTGGGAGCTCGTCGGCAGTTCGCTCTGGCCTATAGTCCAGGGCGGGCTGACCGGCACCATCCCCCTCTCGCTGGCCAGCTTCGCCATCGGCCTGCTGCTGGCGCTCGTCGTGGCCCTGATGCGCTTGAGCCGCAACCGGATCCTGGCCGGCATCGCGCGCGCCTACGTGTCGGTGATCCGCGGCACCCCGCTGCTCGTCCAGCTGTTCGTGATCTTCTACGGCCTGCCGTCGATCGGCGTGGTGCTTGAACCGTGGCCGAGCGCCATCATCGCGTTCTCCCTGAACGTGGGCGGCTATGCGGCCGAAATCATCCGCGCCGCGATTCTGTCCGTCCCCAAGGGCCAGTGGGAAGCCGGCCACACCATCGGCATGGCCGGCACCACCACCCTGCGCCGCATCATCCTGCCGCAGGCCGCGCGGGTGTCGGTGCCGCCGCTGTCCAATACCTTCATCTCGCTGGTCAAGGACACCTCCCTCGCTTCCCTGATCCTGGTCACTGAGGCGTTCCGGGCCGCCCAGGAAATCGCGGCGTTCAGCCAGGAGTTCATGCTGCTCTACATTGAGGCCGCGGCGGTCTACTGGGTGTTCTGCCTGGTGCTCTCCGCCGGGCAGTCCCGACTGGAGAAGAGGCTGGACCGCTATGTCGCCCACTGACGCCCCCTCCGCCGCCGCTTCGCAGCCCGGCTCCGCCGCAGGGCCGGTGCTCTCCGTTGAGGGGCTGCGAAAGTCCTTCGGCAGCAACCAGGTGCTCAAGTCCATCGACCTCTCCGTCCAGACGGGCGGGGTACTGGCCCTGATCGGACCCTCCGGGTCGGGCAAAACCACCGTGCTGCGCTGCCTGAACGGCTTGGAAATCCCCGACGGCGGGCGGGTCGCCTTTTCGGGCGGGCCGGCCGTGAATTTCGGTTCGCCGGTGAACCGAAAACAGATCGCCGCCCTGCGCGACCGCAGCGCCATGGTGTTCCAGCACTACAACCTGTTCCCGCACATGACCGTGCTGCAGAACATCATCGAGGGCCCGGTCCAGGTGCAGAAGCGGTCCAAGGCCGAAGCGGTGCGCGAGGCCAGGTCGCTGCTGGACCGTGTCGGGCTCTCCGGCAAGGAAGACCAGTACCCGCATCAGCTCTCCGGCGGACAGCAGCAGCGGGTCGGCATTGTCCGGGCGCTGGCGCTCAAACCCTCGCTGCTGCTGTTCGACGAGCCCACGTCCGCACTGGATCCTGAACTGGTGGGCGACGTGCTGCACGTGATCAAGGAACTGGCTGACGAGGGCTGGACCATGGCCCTGGTCACCCACGAGCTGGCCTTCGCCCGTGAAGTGGCCAGCGAAGTGGTGTTCATGGACGGCGGCGTGGTGGTGGAACGCGGACACCCCGAACAGGTGCTGCGCGAACCGCGGGAGGAGCGCACCCGGCAGTTCGTCCACCGGCTGCTCAACCCGTTCTAGGACCGGGTTCACTTCCGGCTGGCCCGCCCTCCCCCGACCGCTTCCAGCATCCGCGGCGGTCCCGCGTGACCGGTTTCCAACACGCGCGGCGGTCCCGCCTGACCTGCTTCCAGCACCACACCGCCGCGCCGGGTGTGGCGCACGCCACGCCGGTGCGAAATTCATCTGATGTCATCTGGGATGGCAGAATGTAAAGTTCCATGCACCGTTCCGCATGGCAGGCTCGTTCCGGCCGGAAGCTTCCATCCCGCGTTTCTCCTGCGCGGAAACCTCCGGCCACGAAAGGCAGAACCATGGCCACTTCCCTGGCTACCAAGTCGTTGACCGCACAGACGGCTTCCGAAGCGCACGATCTCCTGAATGCTGCGGTCGAAGAGTTGCAAAAGCTCGCCGCCATCGACGGCGATTGCGGCATCCTGGTCACTCGCACCGGCCCCGGGCAGTTTACGGTGGAGCTGAGCGACGACGTGCCCTACGGCATCACCCAGGAATCGCATCTGTACTAAGCGGTTGGCGGGCCGGTCCCGGTTATATGACGCCGCCCGGTTGCCCGGAATGAAGCGCCGGCCCGCCCCGGTGGGATAATTTCGCCCATGGCTCCAGCGATTGCGTACCAAGGTGAACCCGGCTCGAACTCCCACATGGCTTGCCTGGAAGTGCGCCCCGGTTGGGAAGCGGTGCCGTGTGCCAGCTTCGAGGATGCGTTCGCTGCCGTCACCGGCGGCGAGGCGGAACTGGCCATGATCCCCATCGACAACTCGATCGCCGGCCGGGTGGCGGACATCCACGCCCTGCTGCCGAAGACCACCCTGCAGATCGTGGAGGAATTCTTCCTGCCCATCCGTTTCAGCCTGCTGGGCGTACGCGGGGCCACCGTGGAGCAGGCCCGGGAGGTGCACAGCCACATCCATGCTTTGGGCCAGTGCCGCAAGCTGATCCGCAGGCTCGGGCTCACTCCGGTCATCGCAGGCGACACCGCCGGTTCGGCCCGGGAGGTGGCCGAATGGAACGACCCGACCAAGGTCTCCCTGGCGCCGCCGATGGCCGCCGAACTCTACGGTCTGGAGGTTTTCGCGGAAAAGGTCGAAGACGATCCGACGAACACCACACGGTTCGTGGTGCTGGCCGACCGCCGGCCGGTCCCGTCCCGCGAGGAACTTCCCGGTCCGGCCGTAACCAGCTTCGTGTTCCGCGTGCGGAACGTGCCGTCCGCGCTGTACAAGGCGCTGGGCGGTTTCGCCACCAACGGCATCAACATGACCCGGTTGGAGAGCTACATGGTGGGCGGCGAGTTTGCCGCCACCATGTTCATGGTGGACGTCGAAGGCCACCCGGACGATCCGGCCATGGTCCACGCCTTCGAGGAACTGGACTTCTTCACCACCGAAATCCGCATCCTGGGCGTCTACCCGGCGCATCCGTTCCGGCAGCGGACCGTGCGCCCGGGCGCCGCCGCGCAGTAGCCGTGGGACCAGCAGTCGGACAGTAGCCTTCGGGGCAGCAGCCGTCGCACGGCCGCCCGTCGGGGCAGCAGACACCTCGCGGCGCCCGGAAGTAAAACGCTGCATTTGACGAACTGTTACCGGCGTTTGACCCAGGCCCTTCCCCGCTCTTAGCGTGGAGACGAATCAAGAGCGCCAACTTCACAGCCCTGGCTGGTTGGCCGGCAACCCTCTACCGTAGCGGGGTGCTCCAGGTGATGATTCGGCCCGCCGGGTATGTCGGCAGGCAAGTACGCGTATCCACCCGCAGCAGCTCGGCCGCAGCGGATGCGCCCAAGCCCCAAGGACGCCATGTCGCTACACCATGACCTGACCCCCCACACGTTGCGCTCCGCCTTCGGCCGCTTCCCCTCGGGCATCGCGGCGCTGTGCGCGACCGTCGCCGGCGAGCCGCAGGGCATCGTCGCCTCCTCGTTCACCGTGGGCGTCTCCCTCGAGCCGCCGCTGGTGATGTTCGCCGTGCAAAACACCTCACGGACCTGGCCGCTGGTCCGCCGGGCCAACCGGATCGGCGTCTCGGTGCTCGGCACCGGACACGACGGCGTCTGCCGCCAGATCGCGTCCAGGAACGGTGACCGCTTTGCCGGCCTGAGCCTGCACGGCACGGACGACGGCGCGCTTTTCCTCAACGACGCGGCGCTCTGGCTGGACTGCTCGGTGCACCAGGAGGTCCCGGCCGGGGACCACCACGTCGTGCTGCTGCAGGTGCACGGACTGTCCACGCACGACGGCACCCACGAGCCCCTGGTCTTCCACGATTCCGCGTTCCGCCGGTTGGAACAGCCGGCCTTCGTCTAGGACCCACGGTCCCGGCTTCCGCCGGCAGCCGGCGGGGCCGGGCGGGGGCAGCTAAGGCAGCGGCCTGCCTCGGGCCGCCACCCACAGGGAGTACCACTCCTCGCGGGTCATCGATGCTCCAACCGCTTCCGCCTCGGCACAGGCCCGGATCCGGTCCGGGCTGCTGGTACCGACGACCGGCCGGATGCCTGCCGGATGCCGCAGCAGCCAGCCCAGCACCACGGCCTCGGGCGGGCACCCCTTGTCCCGGGCAAGTTCCGTGACCAGGGCTGCCGCTGCATGATCCGCCGGGGGTGAGGCATCCGCGGGCGCGGAAGCATCCGGTGTCGCGGCCTCCGCTGCCGCACGCCCGCTGTACCGGCCCTGGGCCAGCGCGCCCCAGGCCTGCAGCTCCACCCCGTGGGCGGCGCAGTATTCCAAGGTGCCGTGCGGGAAGCTGATCCCCGGTCCCTCCGGGTGGTTCACCAGCACCCCCGACTCCAGCCAGTCGCGTCGGTACAGGCTCATTTCCAGCTGGTTCACCGCCAGCGGTTCATCCAGCGCCGACTGCAGCCAGCGCATCTGTTCGCCGGACATGTTCGAGACACCAAGGCGGCGTACCTTCCCGGCCATCCGAAGCTCGTTGAACGCCGCGGCGATCTCCTCGGCCGGCGTCAGCGGATCGGGCCGGTGGATCAGCAGCGTATCCAGGTGATCGGTGTGCAGCCGGCGCAGGCTTTCGTCGGTGCGGGCCAGGATGGCTTCCCGCGAGGAGTCGTAGTGCCCGACCATGCCGGGGACCGGCAGCCGGATGCCGCATTTGCCCTGCAGCCGGATCGAGTCGCGCAGCTCGGGACTTTCCGCCAGCACCCGCCCGAACGCGGCCTCGGCCTTGCCGTGGGCGTAGATGTCGGCGTGGTCGAAGGTCGTGATCCCGGCCTCCAGCGCCGCCGCCACGGCCGCGTGCGCGGCCGCCACATCGGCCGCTTCCAGCGGCCCGCTCCCCCAGCCCCCACCCAACCCCATGCAGCCGAAAATGAGGCGCGAGCCGGCGTCGTTCATTGATAGTTCCCCCTTCGCTGGGCAGGTTTCCAGCGTACGACGGCGGTGCCCGGGGGAGGCATCGGCGCCGGCCCCGGGTGATGCAGACACCGAAGAACACCCCTCGTAGCGGGGCGCCGATTCAACTCGGGTGGCATCAGCCGGTGTGGCGACGGAGGAACGCCACGCTGCGCTCCAGCACCTGCCACGCCGCTTCCAACTCCAGGTTGAACTGGAACTGGTGCCCTAGGCCGGCCTCCGTGTGGGGGAAGAACTCCTCCACGGCCGCGCCCTTGATCCGCAGCGCTTCGACCAGCCCGAGCGAGTGCGGCAGCAACGGGTCCGTGTTGCCCGCTGACACGAAAGCCGGCGGATAGCCGGCGCCCACGTGCTTGGCCACGGAGGCCAGCGCGACGTAGGGACGCTCCAGATAGTCCTTGGCCCCGGTGTAGGACCACAGCACCGTGCGCAGGTAGTTCTGGTTCCCGGCCTGGTCCGCCCCGGCGAGCGAGAGGTCGTACGCCCCGCAGTGCAGCAGCACCGCGCGCAGCCGCTCCGGCTTCATGGGCGAGGCAATGCCGAGCCTTTTGGCATAGTCGGGATCGGCGATGACCAGCGCCAGTTGTGCGGCAATTTGCGCGCCCGCAGAGTCCCCGGCCAGCACGATGCGCTCGGTATCGATGTGCAGCCGGTCGGCGTTGTGTTCCAGGTAGCGCAGCGCGGCGGCCGTCTGGCGCACCGGCGCCGGGTAGCGGCGCACGTGGGCCAGCGAATAGTCCACTCCCACGGCGGTGAAGCCGTAGGAGGCGAGAATCCGCAGGTAATTGGCGACGTCGTTCTTGGTGCCGGAGATCCAGGCCCCGCCGTGGATCCAGACAATTGTCGGAAGGCGCAGCGAATCCTCGGCCGCCTTGTCCGGGAAGAACACGTCCAGGCGGGTATGCCCGTGGTTGCTGAGGTATTCCTGATCCAATACTTCGCTGATTCCGTCCGGCACGTGCCGGGCCATCGCGCGGGCCGTGCGCCGGCCGTCCCGTTCCGACAGCACCCGCAGCAGCACCGCAAGCGGCCGGGGGCTGAAGCGCAGCCACAGGACCAGGCCGCCGGCAAGGGCCGCCGGGACGGTGACGAGCACGGCAACTGCTGTCAGTGCGCGGCGGATACGGACCTGCATGGCTTCCTCCGATCGGCCGGTAGTGAACCAATCGTGAGCCCGCCCCGCCCGCGGGGCAAGCCCCTCCCCTGCCTGACCGTCAACCGTCGGAACCCCCCGCCCGCGAAGGGACGTGAGACCCGCAAACGGCTGGACGGCCCACCGACGAAAAGCCTTGCAGCTCCCCGCCAAGGGCGGGAAACCACGTCAACCGAGGGCAACCACCAGGCTCAGCGCGGCCAAGACCAGGGCGACCGGCGTCATGGTCCACCGCTCGGGCTTGCTGCGCGAGATGGCGTTCATCAGGACGCCGACGAACAGGTACGCGGTCAGGACCCAGCCAAGAACGAGCGACGCGGTCTCCGGCAACGCGTCGAGAAACTGCGCGCGGTCCATGATGACGAACACGAAGAACGCATACAGGAGCACCGAGACCGCGCTCCCGATGCGCAGCTTCGCCGGCAGGATGCGGTGGCTTCCTCCCCAGGCGAACCGGCCCAGCGGCAGGCCCGCGGCCAGCAGGATCTGGAAGACGGCCAACAGCGCGAAGACAAGGCACGCGGCGATGGCCGCAACGGTGATCATGGCGAGCAGTGTAGCGGTGCAGCCTTCAGCCGCGGTCAGGCGGTCAGCGGCTGGCGGTAAGGCGGCGGCCACGCGGGCCACGCGGTCAGCGGCCGGCGATCAGGCGGCCGCGCGGTCAGCGGCTCGTGACCTTGCCCGTCAGCGAGGCGATCGGGCGGCCGCGCGGTCAGCGGCTCGTGACCTTGCCCGTCAGCGAGGCGATCGGGCGCAGGAAGATCGGCCGGGCCAGGAACCAGGCCGCCACGGTCACCGCGACGGAGGCGGCAAAAATCCAGAAACCGGTCCACCCGCCGTCGTCCGTGGCCGCATACATGTGGTTGAGGTTGCGCAGCGCGCCGGTGGCCAGCACCAGCGTCACGTGCACGATGATGAACAGCACGAAATACACCATCACCGGAAAGTGGATGGCCCGGGCCGCCTCAATCGGGAAATATTTGTTGACCGCAGCCCGCTTGGGCCAGGCGGCCGAGGTGCGCAGGCCGGAGACGATGGCCAGCGGGGCGGCGATGAAGACGGTCGCGAAGTAAGTCAGCAATTGCAGCGCGTTGTAGTTCACCCACCCGTTCTCCAGCGGCCAGTCCAGCGAGGCGTACTGCAGCACCGCGGACAGCGCGTTCGGGAAGATGTCCCAACTGGTGGGCACAATCCGCATCCAGTGCCCGGTCGCGAAGATCAGCACCATGAAGACGATGCCGTTCAGCACCCACAACGCATCCAGCGTCAGGTGGAACCACAGGTTCAGGGTGATCTTGGTGGGCGCGTTCCTGGTCTTCACCAGGCCCTTGTTGTTGCGTGTCCAGTACGCCGGCGAGCGGGTGCCGGCCCGTACCTGCAGTCCGGTGCGGATGATCAACACGATCAGGAAGAAGTTGAGGAAGTGCTGCCAGCCCAGCCAGGCGGGCAGCCCGACCGGCGCGGATTCGGGCAGTTCGGAGCGGCCCGGGTAGGCGGCCAGGAAGTCCTGGACGCCCGGCATTGTGCGAAGCCATTTGGCCAGCAACACCAACAGCAGGAGCACGACGACGGCGCCGGCCACCGCCGCGGTAATCTTCAGCCACGTCTTTCGGGTGCTCCCGGACGGTTTCGTCGAAGTGGACATCGCCAGCTTTCCTCGTTCCCTACGTCCCGTCAGTCCGGGCTTCGTGATTCAAGGTACCCCGGCGGGGCGGCATTGTGCCACACGCGCGGCCGCGGCGGCCAGAGCCCGCCGCAGCACGGCGTGAGCATGGCGTTAATGGCCGTGCTGCGGCATCCATTTCAGGCAGTAGCGCAGGTTGGCGGTGACGGTCCGCACCGCAGCTTCTTCGTCTCCGGCCGCGATGGCGTCCGCGAGGTCCTCGTGTCCGGCGCGCAGGCATCCATCGAAGCCGTCCCGCAACCGCTGGGCCATCTTGGTCCCGTGGAACACATCGCCGAAGCTGCCATACAGCTCGTGCAGCAGCTGGTTGCCGGAGGCCTCGGCCACGGCCAGGTGGAAGTCCCAGTCCGCGGCGATCCAGCCTTCCAGGTCCTGTTCGGCCCACGCATGCCGGCGCCGGGCCAGCATCTCCCGCAGCGCCTCCACGGCGCCCCCGGGGGCCGGCGGCTCGGACCGCGCCGATTGCGCCGCCAGCCGCGCCGCCTGGGTGTCCAGCGCGAAGCGCACCTGGAGCACGTCCTCGTCGTCGTACTCACGGTAGGCGCGGCGGGCGGTGCCGCTGATCTCGCTGGTGGCGCGCACGTACGTGCCGTCGCCGCGGCGCACCTCGAGCATCCCGGCGTGGGCCAGGGCCTTGACCGCCTCGCGCAGCGTGCCGCGGGAGACGCCCAGGCGTGCCATCAGTTCCGGCTCGGGAGGGATCCGGGACCCCAGCTGCCACAGCCCCGCCGCGATGGACTCCCGCAGCCTGGACGTGACTTCCTCCGCCAACGGCGGCCGCTGGAGCGGGCCGGACCTCACGCCCGCGCCTTCCGCACCAGGCCGCTGACCGCGTGAGCCAGCAGCAGTTGCATCGCCGCGCCGGCCACCAGGAGCACCAGCGGTACGGTCCAGTCGGCGAGTGCATCGTGCAGCAGACCCAGGCCGAACGGGCCCAGGGCGGCGAAGAGATAGCCCACCGATTGGGCCAGCGTGGACAGCGCGGTGGTCTCGGCCGCACTGGAACCGCTGCGGCTGATCACCAGCATCAGCAGCGGGAAAACCCCGAAACCCAGTCCGATCAAAACCGCGGGCAGCACGGCGAGCTCGGCGGGCAGCACGAGCAGGGCGAGGTAGCCCGCCAGCGACGCCGCGCAGGTGATCATGAAGGCCGGCCGCAGCAGGCCCGGGCGCGCCGCCATGGACAACAGCAGGACGACGGCGGGGATGGACACCAGCTGGACCAGCGCGAGCAGCTGCCCGGCGGCCGCGGCATCCACCCCGCGCGAGATCAGGATGTACGGCAGCCAGCCCATCACGGAATAGACGAGCAGCGCCTGGATGGTGAACAGGCCGGTGAGCAGCGCGCCCTTGCGCGTGAGCAGCAGCGGCCACGGCGACGAGTGGTCCCGGGTCCGCGTGCCCGAACCGCGCCTGCCGGCCACGGCCATGGGAAGGAACACCGCGAGCCCGACGACGGCCAGCAGCGCCCACGCGGCCAGCGCGAGCGACGGCGAGTCCAACTGCGCGGCCAGAGGGACGCTGATGGCCGCGGCCAGGGTGGCGCCGACGGACATGGAGATGGTGTAGGCCCCGGTCATCGTTGACGGCCGGTGCGCGAAGTACTTGCGGATGAACGCCGGCAGCGCCACGTTGCAGACCGCCAGTCCGGACATGGACACCACCGTGCCGGCCAGCAGCATCCCGACGGATTCGACCCCGCGCAGGCCCAAGCCCGCAATCAGCAGTGTCAGCGCAAGTGCGATGGCGCGTTCCAGCCCCATGCGGCTGCTCAGCCAGGCGGTCGCGGCTCCGGCCACGGCGAAACACAGCACGGGAACGGTGGGCAGCAGTGCGGCGACCAGCGGCCCGTACCCGAGCAGCTGCTGCAGGTCGTGGAAGAGCGCGGCCGCGCTGGCTATACCGGCCCGGAGGTTCAACCCGATGAGTATCACGGCGGCTACGGCCGCGGCGATGAACCAGCGGCGGTGCGCGGCGGCGGGCGCCGGGGCAGGCTCCTGTACATTGAGCTCCGGCACCAGGGCCTCGGCGAACTCCCCCGGAGCCTCGTCGCCGCCCGGCGCGTGGTCGCCGCCCGGCGCGTGGTCGCTGCTGCTGCCGCCGCTGGGCCGTCGCTCCAAAATCATTCTCTAAACGTTAGACGTTTGATGTCTGAGCACCAAAATGCGCGGGCCGCCAAGCAGGGCCGGCCGGAATGGCACGCGGCGAGAGCACCGCCGTCGGTACTTTGGGGGACGACCGGTCCGTCCTCCCGCCGCCCGGCGAGAGCTTCGCCGTCGCAGCTTCGGGCGCGCGTTTGGGCAACGCGATTAACGAGGCCGGCACCTCGGGCAAGGCCGCCCGAGGTGCCGGCGTAGGAGCTGCAGATCCTGCCGCCTAGTTGGCGAAGACGTCCTGCAGCGTGCCCTGCGGGGCCCACAGCGCAATCGAGTCGCCGGTGTTGTTCAGTACTGACACGGTGCCATTGTTGTAGTAAGCCTCGACGCTGTTGGTGCCGGGACCGGTGTAGACCCGCAGCTCCGCGCCGGGGGCAAGCACGTAGCCCTCGCCCACAGCCAGGATATTGTTCGCCCCGTCGCGGATGATGTAGCCGCTGGCGTCGATGCTGTGGTTGGCGGTGTTGCGCAGCACCACGTGCTCGCCGGTCTCCGACTGGACGTCGCTGCCGGCGGGGTCATTCACCGCGCCGGCGATTTCCAGGCCGGTGCCCGCGGGGAAGGGCTTCTGCCCGTCCAGATAGCGCATGGTCTGGATCGGGAAGTCACCGGTGACGGCATCGACGCCGAGGTCGATGGAGTGCTGGACGGCCTCGGGCGAGTTGGCGGTGTAGACGCCGACGACCAGCCCGGCGGCCTTGGCGTCTGCAACATTTTGCGCCGTCAGGGTGCGGTAGTTGGTGCCGATCGAATCGGCAAAGGCCGCCCAGGATTCCAGCGTGGCCGGACCCGGGACGGTGCTCGAGAGCTGCTGCAGCGCGATCTCGGGGGCCAGGCCGGCGAAGGTGCGGTTGGAGGCCTCGTCGAAGCCGAGGACCTGGACCTTGTCGGCGGCAACAAGCTTCGTCCAGGCGGCATCGGTGCGGAGCTCGTCGGCGACGAGCTGTTCGATGCCCGGGGAGTTCTTCGGCGACTTGATTTCGATGAACACGCCGGTCTTCACCGTGGCGATCTTCGCCGCGTCATCCAGGTGCGGGATCCGCTCCCCTTGGTACTTGGCGCCGAAGTAGGATCCGGCGTCGAGCTGCTGCAATTCATCCCAAGTAAAGGACGTGATGGGGTCCCCGGCACGCTCGGGGAATACCTCCTCCACGTTGGTGGTCCGGGCCGGAGTGTCGTCGTGGAACAGGAACGGTACGCCATCGGCGCTGAGCTGGACGTCGATCTCGAAGAAGTCGGCGCCGGAGGCGCGCCCGTCCTTGAAGGCCGCAACCGTATTTTCGGGGGCGGTGCCGGCGGCCCCGCGGTGGCCGATCAGCAGCGGGGCTTCATCCTGCCCGCCCGGGTTGTTCTGCGCGCCGGCCGCCGGGGCGGCCACGAGGGTAGCGCCGACGGCGACGGCCGCGGCGGAGGTGGTCAATGTTCTGAGCAGGCGAGATGCCATGGGATATGACGCCCTTCGTAGTGGTTGTCGGGTTTCCCCGCCATCGAGCTTCACAGCGCCAGTGAACCTGCGGGCCAACTGGCTGTGAACTCGGGGTGAAAGGAAACACCACCGAGGGCCGGGGCGCGGCGACAACGCTATGGGACCGCCAAGGGACGCCGCCGCGGCGACGCTAGACTCGGAGGGGCATGAACACTTCCGCCAATACCCCGAGCTCGGTGCGCGTCGATGCGTGGCTGTGGGCCATCCGCGCCTACAAGACCCGCTCCGCGGCCACCGCCGCCTGCCGTGCCGGACACGTCCGGCTTAACGGCAACCCGGTCAAGGCCTCCCAGCCGGTGGTCCCGGGCGACACCCTGCGCGTGCGGCAGCCCGGCTACGAACGGATCCTGGAAGTGCGCCGGCTGATCGCCAAACGGGTAGGAGCCGAGGCGGCCTCGCACTGCTTCACGGACCACACGCCGCCGCGCCCGGCGATGCCCTCGCTCGGAATCCCGCAGCGCGACCGGGGTGCCGGCCGGCCGACTAAGAAGGACCGGCGGGAGATGGACAGGCTGCGCGGCCCCCGCTAGGAACGGGAGCGTGGAAGCACTTCGGTGGTCCCTGGGAACGGGAGCCCGGCCGCGCCTCGGCGGCCGCTCAGACCGGAAACCCTGGAAGCTATTCGGTGGCCTGACGGGCCCGGTGCTGCACCGCCCCGCCTGCGTTGACGGCCAACCCAGGCCGTGCCGGGCTTCTTACTTCCATGCCGTGAGCGTAACTCACTTCACATAACCGGCCGGACGGTACAAGATGGGAACAGGAGACGGCCGCGCCGCCGTCCCGCTGCTATGTCATTATCTGAAGGAGATCAGGGCTGTGACCACCACTTCCCACGCCGCTTCATCCACTCAGCCGGGCTACCGGGTCCAAAACCCGTCCACCGGCGAGGTGGTCGAGGAATTCCCCACTGCCACCGACGCCGAGGTCAAGGACGCCCTCGCCAGGTCCCAGGCTGCCTACACAGCGTGGAAGGCCACGCCGATCACGGACCGCGCGAAGGTGGTGTCCCGCATTGCGGAACTGTTCACCGAGCGGGCCGACGAGCTCGCCGCGATCATCACCGAGGAAATGGGCAAGCCCCTGTCCGAGTCCAAGGGCGAGGCCGAGTTCTGCACCGACATTTTCAGCTACTTCGCTACTGAAGGCCCCGACCTGGTGGCGGACCAGGAAATCAAGGCCATCGGCGGCGGCCGCGCCATGATCCAGAAGCTGCCGGTCGGCCCGCTGCTGGGCATTATGCCGTGGAACTACCCCTACTACCAGGTGGCCCGCTTCGCCGCGCCGAACCTGATGCTGGGCAACACCATCATCCTCAAGCACGCCGAGACCTGCCCCCGCTCCGCCTTGGCCATCCAGAAAATCATGGACGACGCCGGCGTGCCCGAGGGCGTCTACATCAACCTCTTCGCCAGCCACGAGCAGATCGCGGACATCATTGCCGACCCGCGCGTGCAGGGTGTCTCGCTGACCGGCTCCGAGCGGGCCGGCGCCATCATCGGCGAACTCGCCGGCAAGAACCTGAAGAAGGCCGTCTTGGAACTGGGCGGCTCCGATCCCTATGTGCTGCTGGACACCGACGACGTCAAGGCGGCCGCCGAGCAGGCGTGGGCCACCCGCATCGAGAACACGGGGCAGGCCTGCAACTCCAACAAGCGCATGATCGTCATGGAGGACATCTACGACGACTTCGTGGCCGAGCTGACCAACCTGGCGAAGGACCTCAAGCCCGGCGACCCGGCGGAAGAGGCCGAGGGCACCTTCGCTCCGCTCTCCTCCCGGGCGGCGGCCGAAGGTTTGGCGGAGCAGCTCAAGGACGCCGTCAACAAGGGCGCCACGCTGCACGCCGGCGGCACCCTGCACGATGGCCCCGGCGCCTACCTGGCCCCGGCCGTCCTGACCGGCGTCACTCCGGAGATGCGCGCCTACCGTGAAGAGCTCTTCGGCCCGGTCGCCGTGGTCTACAAGGTCAGCAGCGACGAGGAAGCCCTGGAACTGGCCAACGACACCGACTACGGCCTCGGCGGCGTCGTCTTCTCCAAGGACGAGGAGCGCGCCCGCAAGATCGCCCAGCAGCTGGAGGTGGGCATGGCCAACGTCAACGGCGTTGGTGAAGGCGCCGACATTCCGTTCGGCGGCGTGAAGCGCTCCGGCTTCGGACGGGAGCTTGGCCCGCTGGGCATGGACGAATTCGTCAACAAGCGCCTGTTCTACATCGCCGACTAACCGGTCCGGCATCGACTGATCAGCAGGCGCCCTTCCCGCTCGAGGGAAGGGCGCCTGCTGATCTTTGCTTTCTGAGACGGCCAGGGTTTGGCATGGCGGCGCAACAGGGCTTAAGGGTGCCGCCGCAGTCCCCCCGCAACAGTCCCTTGCCGCCAAGCAATATTTAAATCGGCCCGGATGATGGCCGGGACGCCTCCTACCGATGACAGATTCGCGCAGCGCCGGTACATTCACAAGACTGGTGCTGAAGCTTTACGGCCGGCTGCACCGACTGTATTTACCCCGCCGGACGCAAGGCACGTCATGGACTTTCAGCCCGAGCCCCAGACCAATACGGCTCCCCAACCCAATTCCGCTCGCGAACTGGATCGCCCGTCCCGGGCACCGAACAGTATCGCGGCCGAATACCTGGCGCTCATGGCCCGCATGAAATCGGCCGGTCTGCTGACTCGCCGCAGGGGCTACTACATCACCCTCTTCGCTGTGCTCATGATGCTGCTGGCCGCGGCGTGGACAGGGTTTTCGTTGCTCGGGAGCAGTTGGTTCCAACTGCTGATCGCGGCCGGGATGGGGATACTGTTCACCCAATTCGCCTTCCTGGCGCACGAAGCGGCCCATTGGCAGGTATTCAAATCCAAGCGGGTCAACGAATGGGCTGCCCGGCTGGTTGGCACCTGCCTGGTGGGCATCAGCTACGCCATGTGGATGCGCAAACACACCAAGCACCATGGGTTTCCCAACACCGTGGACAAGGACCCGGACATCAGGACTGGGTCCATCGCCTTCCACCCGGACGCTGCGGCCGGGCGCCGCGGCGCGATGGTCCGTGTCACCCGGCTCCAGGGCTACCTGCTGTTCCCGTTGCTGCCGTTCCTGGGCTTCAGCCTGTACGCGGATTCCTTCAAGTACCTGGTCCGGCAGGCCAAGGTGGAGCACCGCTGGCTGGAGCTGGGCATCCTCGCGGCCCGCGCCGCCGTGCTGCTCACCGTGGTCTTCTGGCTTCTGCCCTTGGGGCAGGCGTTCGCGTTCATCGGCGTGCAGATGGCGGTCTTCGGCTTTTACATGGGCGCGTCGTTTGCCCCGAACCACAAAGGCATGCCGATCTATTCGAAATCCAGCCGGCCGGACTTCGTCACCCGACAGGTGACGGCCTCCCGCAACATCCGCGGCGGCTGGATGATGGACCTGCTGATGGGCGGTCTGAACCGCCAGGTCGAACACCACCTGTTCCCCGACATGCCCCGTCCCTGCCTGAGCAAGGCGGCGCCGATGGTCCGCCAATACTGCCGCGAGCACTCGATCCCGTACACGGAGACCAGCCTGCTGGCCTCCTATGCGGCGATAGTCCGCTACCTGGGCGCCGTCGGAATAGCCGCCTCCGATCCCTTCCACTGTCCGGTGGCGGATATCTACCGCCGGGTCTGAGCCCGCGCGGGCCCGGATTCCTTGCGCCCGGGGCGTCCTCCCTGTCTGCGCTGGCATGGACACCGGCTGGGCCAGCACAGAGAATGGGCGCATGGACCTGCCCGTGATGCCACCCGTTCCGCCCATGCTGGCCAAAAGCGTGGCCAAGATCCCCGACGGCGGAATGACGTACGAGCCGAAATGGGACGGCTTTCGGTCAATCATCTTCCGCGATGGCGACGAGGTGGAGATCGGCAGCCGGAACGAGAAGCCCATGACTCGCTACTTCCCCGAACTGGTGGACGCGTTCCGTGAGCAGTTGCCCGAGCGCTGCGTCGTGGACGGGGAGATCATCCTGGTGGGCAAAGGCGGCGACAGGCTCGACTTCGAGATGCTGCAGCAGCGCATCCATCCGGCGGCCAGCCGGGTCAAGCTCCTCTCGGTGCAGACTCCCGCCCGGTTCGTGGCCTTCGACCTGCTCGCCCTCGGCGACGACGATCTGACCTCGCGCCCCTTCGAGGAACGGCGGGCCGCGCTGGAGAAGGCGCTCTCCGCCGTCGTCAATCCCATCCACCTGACCCGGGCCACCACCGACCCGGTGGTGGCCGAGCGGTGGTTCGGAGAGTTCGAGGGGGCCGGGCTGGACGGCGTGGTGGCCAAGCCCTTGGACGGAAAGTATCAGCCGGACAAGCGGAGCATGTTCAAGATCAAGCACGAGCGCACTGCCGACTGCGTGGTCGCGGGCTACCGCGTGCATAAGAGCGGGCCGGGCCTGGTGGGCTCGCTGCTGCTGGGCCTGTACAACGACGGCGGAACCCTGGTGCACGTGGGCGTGGCCGGGGCGTTCAGCATGAAACGCCGCAAGGAACTGTTTGAGGAGCTGCAGCCGCTGATTGCCGATTCGGACGGCCATCCCTGGAACCGGGAACAGCACGAGGCCGGCGAGCGCACACCCCTGACCACGGAGGGCAGCCGCTGGAGCGGCGGCAAGGACCTGTCCTTCGTGCCGCTGCGCCCGGAAAGGGTGCTGGAGGTCAAATACGACCACATGGAGGGCGAGCGCTTCCGGCACACCGCGCAGTTTGTCCGCTGGCGGCCGGACCGTGATCCGGAGTCGTGCACCTACGGGCAACTGGACGAGCCGGTTTCCTACGACCTGAACGACGTGCTGCTGTAGCGCGCCGGGCCGGGACTCAGTCCCAGCGGCCCGCCGCCGTCGGCCAGCCACCCCGGCGACGAGCCGACGGCGGCCTGGTTTCTCAGCGCCAGCCGGCGGCCGGTGCCACGTGCTGCACGATGTTGCCCAGCATCTTCACGTTGTACTCCACGCCCAAGTAGTTCGGCACCGTCAGCAGCACGGTGTCCGCGGCCTGCACCGCCTGGTCCCGGACCAACTCGGCGCCGATTTTGTCCGGATCCCCGATGTAGCTCCTGCCGAACCGCGAGCGCGTACCGTCGAGCATGCCGACCTGGTCGTGCTGGTCGGCCTGGCCGCGGAGCCCGAAGTAGCGCTGGTCTTCGTCGTCGACAATCGGCATCACGCTGCGACTGACCGACACCCGCGGAACATGCGCGTGGCCGGCCTTCTGCCAAGCCTCGCGGAACAGGTGGATCTGCTCGGCCTGCAGTTGGTCGAAGGGCACGCCGGTGTCCTCGATCAGCAGGGTGCTGCTCATCAGGTTCATGCCCTGCTCCGCGGTCCACACGGCGGTGGCGCGGGAGCCCGCACCCCACCAGATCCGCTCCGGCAGCCCCGGGGACGTGGGCTCCACGGGAAGCATGCCGGCATGCCTGCCCTGGAGGTGGTTCGGGTCGGCGGGGACCATGCCCGCACCTGTGATGGCCCGGCGGAACACCGCGGTATGGCGCCGGGCCATGTCCGCATCGGTCTCGCCCTCGGCCGGCCGGTACCCGAAGGCCGCCGCACCGTTCAGCGCCGGCTCGGGTGACCCGCGGCTGATCCCCAGTTGCAGCCGCCCGCCGCTGATCAGGTCCGTGGCCGCCGCCTCTTCGGCCATGTAGAGCGGGTTTTCATAGCGCATGTCGATCACGCCGGTGCCGATCTCGCTCCGGTTGGTCCTCGCGGCGATCGCTGCCAGCAGCGGAAACGGCGAGGACTGCTGCCGCGCGAAGTGGTGCACGCGGAAATACGCGCCGTCCACCCCAACTTCCTCGGCCGCAACCGCGAGCTCGATGCTCTGCAGCAGCCCTTCAGCGGCGGTGGGAACCGGCGAGCCGACGGCGGGGCTCCAATGGCCGAAGGACAGGAAACCGATGCGCTTCATATCCGCCACAACCCCGCCGCCGGCACTTCAATTCCCTAGCTCCCGTGCGGAACCACCACGGCTCGGCCGCTGAGCTCGCCGGCCTGTAGCTTGCGGTAGGCCTCCAGCGCATCGTCCATGCTGTAGCGCTCGATCTCCGGAACGATCTGCCCGGCCTTGTACATGTCCACCACTTCGTGCAGGTCCTCGATGGTGCCCCAGTAGGTGTTCGTGATGACGGACTCGTACGGGTTAGTGAAGAAGCTCCACTCCAGCGTGCCGCCGGCGATCCCCACCACCGTCAACCTGGACAGCCGGGCCATGGAAGCGGCGGCGGTCTTGACGGTCGGGCCCACGCCCACGAAGTCGAACGCGGCATCGACGCCCCGGCCGCCGGTGATGTCACGGATCCGCTCGGCCTGCCCCTCGCCGCCGGAAACGGTCACGGCGCCGGCCTCTTCGGCCTTGCGCATCGCTTCTTCCTTCATGTCGGTGGCGATGACGGTGGCGCCGGTCAGCGCCCTGAGGATCTGCACGGCGATCTGGCCCAGGCCGCCCAGCCCGATGACCAACGCGTACTTGCCGCCGCCGGCCAGGTGCGGCAGCGACTGCTTGATGGCGTGGTACGGAGTCAGCGCAGCGTCGGCCAGCGGCGCCGCGGCCACCGGATCGGCGTCGCCGAGCGGCACCAGGTTCCGCGCCGGCACGGTGACGTACTCGGCCATCCCGCCGTCGCGCCCCAGTCCCACGCCGAGGTAGGGCATCTTGGCCGCGTTCTCGCAGTAAGTGTCCTGGCCGCGCGAACACGCCTTGCAGTGCCCGCAGCCAATCGGCCCATAGACCAGATAGGCATCGCCGATGTTGAAGCCTTCCACGCCCTCCCCGAGCTCTTCGACCCACCCGGAGTTTTCGTGGCCGAGCGTAAACGGCGGCGGCACCGCCCCCGGGCCGCCGGCCTCGAAGTCGTTGTAGATGGCGACATCGGAGTGGCAGGCTCCGGCGCCGGCGACCTTCAGCAGCACCTCCCCGGCCCGCGGCTTCGGCCGCTCCACGTCCTTGATGGTGGGAAAAGTCTTGAAGTCCTCGAACACTACAGCGCGCATGATTCACTCCTGCCGGTTGACTCTGCGATAGCTACACACGCCACCCTACGCACCGCGGAAAATGGTCAGCAAGCTGTCTATCGAGTTGTCACGTTTCACCAGTCTGTGTAGCGTAGGCCACGAGGCCACCTCGAGGGGCGCACCAGCGGCCCTGGCCCGATTCCAAAGGAGGCAACTGATGCAAACCGTGGAAGAAACCATTGATGTAGCCGTTCCGGTCCGCACAGCGTACGACCAGTGGACGCAGTTCGAATCCTTTCCGAACTTCATGTCCGGCGTTGAGTCCGTGACCCAGCTGACCGACACCACCAACCATTGGAAGACCAAGGTCGGCGGCGTGGAGCGCGAGTTCGACACCGAGATCGTGGAGCAGCAGCCGGACGAGCGCATCGCCTGGCGCAGCGTCGACGGCAAGTCCCACGCCGGCGTCGTCACGTTCAGCCGGCTGGGCGCCGACAGCACCAAGGTCTCGGTGCGCTTCGAGTGGGATCCCGAAACCTTCACCGAGAAGGTCGGCGCCGCCCTGAATATCGACGACAAGCAAGTGAAGTCGGACATGCGCAAGTTCAAGGAGTTCATCGAAACCCGCGGCGCCGAAACCGGCGCCTGGCGCGGAGAAGTGAAGGACAGCGGCCCCATCGGCACGCAGCTCTAAACTTCCAAAACCCCAAGCGCGACGGCGGTGGGCCGGCTCTCGGAGCCGGCCCACCGCCGTCGTTTGGTCGCCCACCTGACAGCGCTGTCGCAGCAGCCGGCCCTTCCAAGCCAACAAATTTTTCCGGATTCTCCCCCCATTTTCTGGTTATCCGGTTTACTCTAGGCCGCAGGGGATTAACTGAGTGGCGATGGGGGCCAATCATGCGGAAAAATCACAAACGACCGGAAGCCAATCCGGTGACGGACATGGAGCGGATGGGACCTAAGCCTGTCCACGGATCCGGGGACAGCACGGGGATGCCGAATCTGGCAGCGGCCCAGATACCCGGCCCCGGAACAGGGCACATTGTGGCCGGCGAGGATCGGCGTCTTCCGGATGATGCTGCCGATCCGCTGGAAAAGGAAGGCCACCTAAGCCGGCCGCGCCGCACCCGCGGCTGGCTTCCCTGGAGCCGTGGAACCGGCCGCCACCGCCTCGCTTAATCAGCACCGGCACCACACCATCAGCATCCGCGTCCAGCGAAGGAGCCCGCCATGGCCCGTCCCGTGCACTTTGAGATCCAGGCAGAAGACCTGGAACGAGCCAAAAACTTCTACGCGACCGTGTTCGGCTGGACGTTCGAGGACTATTCACAGGTCACCGGCACTCCCTACTACGGCGTCGTGACCGGCCCGGAGGACCAGCCCGGCATCAACGGCGGCCTCATGCAGCGCCCCGCCCCCACCCCGGACAGCGGCCAGGGCACCAACGCCTGGGTGGTCACCATGGAGGTGGATGACTACGACGCCACCGAACGGAAAATTTTGGAGGCCGGCGGCCAAACGGCCCTGCCGAAGTACGCACTACCCGGAATGGCGTGGCAGGGCTACTACCTGGACACCGAAAACAACACCATCGGCATCCATCAGCCCGACGAACAGGCCGGGATGTCGTAACCAGACTTCCGGCGGCGGACAGCCGCCGTCCATCTCCGGCGGCGAACGTCTTAGGACAGCACGTCCTTGGTGCTGAAGCGGCCGTAGGCCAGGGCGCAGGATACGGCGATGTAGGCGCCCTGTAGGACGGCGTTGGCTCCGAGGGCGTCCCAGGAGATGGGCTGGCGCAGCAGGTCGGCGAAGCTCAGCCAGTGGTGGGTGAACAGCCACGGGTGCAGCCACTCCAGCTGCGGCAGCGCGCCGACAATCTGGGTGACGACGGCCAGCACTGCCGTCGCCGCCATGGCGCCGACGGGGACCTCGGTGAGAGTGGAGATAAAGAGCCCGATGGCCGCCAGCCCGGCCAGCGACACGGCAACGTAGGCGGCTACGAGCAGCAGCCGAACCAAGGACTCGCCGACGCCGATCGTGTCGCCGGACAGCAGGGTCACCGGTCCGACGCCGAAGAGCAGGCCGCCGATCAGCGCGCCGGTGGCCGCGATGGCGAGCGCCGCCGCCATGCAGAAGGCCACGGCCGCACCGTACTTGACGGCCAGCAGCCGCAGCCGGCCGGCCGGGGCGCTGAGCAGGTAGCGCAGCGTGCCGTGGCCCGCCTCGCCGGCGATCGTGTCCCCGGAAACGACGCTGACGGTCAGCGGCAGGAACAACGGGATGGACACCACCAGCCCGGTCAGCGCCACGAACAACCCGTTGTCCGTGATCCGGTTGAGGAACGGTGGACCGCCGCCGGGCCCTCCCTCGTCCGCGGCGAACCGGACCACCACCGCGATGAGCGTCGGTACGGCGGCCAAGGCCAGCAGCATGGCCCACGTCCGGCCGCGTCGGAACAGCACGCTGAGCTCGGAACCGAAGAAGGCCCATCCGGCGGACTTCCCGTTTTCCCGTCCCTGGGCCGGAGCGGCCGCCGAGGCGCCGGGATTTTCCTCGTCGGCGGCCTCGACTTCCACGATTTCCGGCCCCGGCCGGCGGTCGCCACCCCTGCTCGGCTGCTGCTCACTGGACAACGTCGAATCCCTCCCCCGTCAGCTCCACGTACCGGTCCTCGAGGCTGCTTGCCTCCACGGCGAACCCGCGGATCCGGACGCCGTCCGCCACGAGGGCGGCGGCGATGTGCTCAGGCAACAGACCGCGTTGGTTCATCGGGGCGTTCACGTGTCCGTCGAGTGCGGTGCTCGGGACCTCGGGTTCCAGGCCCAATCGGCGCAGCACGCCGCGGGCGGCTTCGATGTCCGGGGTCTGGACGCTCACGTGGGTGAGCCCCGCCCGGCGCACCTCGTCCAGGGCCCCCTGCGCCACCAGCCGGCCGGCGCGCATGACGGCCGCGTGCGTGCAAATCTGCTCCACCTCGGAGAGCAGGTGGCTGGAGACGAATACCGTGGTGCCCTCCCCCGCCAGCGAACGGACCAGGCTGCGGACTTCGCGGGTGCCCTGCGGGTCGAGCCCGTTGGTGGGTTCGTCCAGCACCAGGAGCTGGCGCGGCATCATCAGGGCGTTGGCGATGCCCAGCCGCTGCTTCATGCCCAGCGAGTAGGCGCGCACCTTCTTGTCCGCGGCATGGGTCAGGCCGACCCGCTCCAGCGCTCTGTGGATCCTCGCCCGCCGAGTCTCTGACGGGGCATGGCGGTCCGCGGTGTCCAGCCGGTGCAGGTTCGCGGCGCCGGACAGGAAGGGGTAGAACGCCGGGCCTTCGATCAGCGCTCCGACCCGCGGAAGCACGTCCCGCAACGACCCGGGCATGTCCTGCCCGAAGATCCGGACGCTCCCGCTGGTGGCGGCGGCCAGCCCGAGCATGACCCGGATGGTGGTGGTTTTTCCCGAGCCGTTGGGGCCCAGGAAGCCGAAGACGGAGCCGTGCGGGACGGCCAGGTCAAGGGAGTCGACGGCGGTTTGCCGGCCGAAGCGTTTGGTCAGTCCGGAGGTCTCGATGACCAGCGCGGCAGGGTTGCCGCTGCCGTTCACCGGGCCTCCGCGGCTGCCTGCAACGACTCGAACGGGACCGAGCCGGCCAGAACGCGGCCATCGTCGGTCAGGTACACGTTGACCAGGGCGGTGGAGATCAGCCGGCCGCCGTCCACCGCTTCGGTGGCCTGGGCCAGCAGGGGCGAGTCTTCCCAGCCCTCCGGCAGGGCCCCGGCGGGGACTTCCGCCACGGTCTCCCAGCCGGAGCCGTGGAGGGTGACGTCATCCCGCAGCGCGGCAGCGCCACCGCCGTGCCGGCCATGGCGTCCGGACGGTGACTGCTCTCCGTGCCGCGGCACGGCCTTTTCGGTGACGCTGGCACCGGCCGGCGGGGTGAACTCGAACAGGCCCTGGTCCGGGGCCTCGAGGCTTAGCTTGCTGAAGCCCAGCTGGAACGCCGGATCCTGCTGTCCCCGGGCAGCGAGCCGGAGGCTGAGCGGCAGGCCGGTCTCGGCATCGACGGCGACGGTCACGGATCCCACCAGCGTGTCCGCGGTGTTCGGCTCCACCAGCAGCTGATAGGCACTGCGGCCGGCGACCTCGGTATCGGCGCCGACGGACACCTTCGTTTCCGGGCCGATCTTGGCCAGCAGGTGATCGGCGAGCTGTTCGGGGGTGTAGGCGCCGCCCGGATGCCGCGCACCGCCGTCGTGATTCTTTCCGCTGTCCGCACCGGAGGGCAGCGTCAGGTGGACCGCCTCGTTCTCCTTGGAGCTGTAGACCCAGGCCTCGGTGCCGTTGCGGATCACGTCGCGCTCCGCAAAGCGGTCGAAGAGCTGCAGCCGGGCCTGGTCCGGCCCGTCCAGGTAGACGCGCGCGGTGCGGGAACCGGTCAGCAGTTCCAGCGCCTCGGCCACCTGTCCGCCCTCGTCGGCGGGCAGGTCCTCGGGAAGTTCCGGCAGCCCCAGCGCGGAGTCCTGTTCCAGCGTGCCGGAGAGTTCCCGGACGTCGCTGTCCGCCACGAATTCCAGCAGCTGCTGCGGGGTCTTGTCCGGCAGATCGGTTGCGGCGTTGGCCTGCAGGGAACCGGTGAGCACTCCGCCGGCAATGACTGCGGGCACGACGGCGGCGGGCAGCCAGCGCTTCCACGTCCGGTCCATGGCACATCACCTTTTCTGCTGCAGGACTCGCTTCCCAGCCTACGCTTCCCGCCTCGCCGGGTCACCAGTCCCAGCGAAGCCGGCACCGGATGCCGGTCTGAACGCCCGCCTCCCGCCGGCCCGAGCTCCGAGCGGCCGATCGTCGACACGGGCCCCGAAAGATGGCTGTCGTTCCGCGGCAAGTTCCAGAGCGGCCGATAATCGACACAGGCCCGTCGCGGAAGGCCGCTCTCGCACAGCTCGGCCGCTCTCGAGGTCTGCGGCCGTCGCCGATGTCCAGCGACTGCTCCTGTTGCTCGGCAGCGCGGTCCGACCGGCCGCGACACCGGCCCCCACACCGGCCCGCACACACGCCGGGGATCATGCTTGTCAGGCCCCTGTTGCCGTGTTGTAGTTGACTCACGCAATGACATGGACGCACCGCAGCGTCCCGGCGAACCCGGCTTGGCTGCGGCAATCCAGGCGCCGGTCCGACACCCAGGCCGGTAGCCGGAGGGGTGAGTGGCGATGGTTGTGCAACGATTGTTGCCGACGGAGGAAGCGCAGGACCTGATCGAACTGGTCCGCGACATCGCGGACAGCGAGCTGCTCCCGCAGGCGGCCGCGGCCGAGGCCGCCGAACGATTCCCGCGCGGGGTCTTCCGGATGCTGGGGGAAGCCGGGCTGCTCAGCCTGCCCTACCCGGAGGAGTTCGGCGGAGGCGGCCAGCCGGCGGAGGTCTACCTGCAGGTCCTCGAAGAACTCGGCGCGGCGTGGGGCAGCGTGGCGGTGGGCGTCAGCGTCCATGCCCTCTCCTGCTTCCCGCTGGTGCATTTCGGCAGCGATGCGCAGCGCAAGACCTGGCTGCCGGACATGCTCTCGGGCGACACGCTGGGTGCTTACTGCCTCTCCGAGTCGCACGCGGGCTCCAACCCGGCGGCGATGCGCACCCGCGCCGTCCGGAAGGGCGATGGCTACGTGATCCGCGGTGCGAAGGCCTGGACCACGCACGCCGGCGAGGCCGATTTCTACACGGTGATGGCCAGGACGTCCGACGATCCCCGGCACGGGATCTCCTGCTTCCTGGTTCCGGCCGACGCCGAAGGACTGAGCGCGGCGCCGCCCGAGCACAAGATGGGGCTGACGGCCTCGACCACGGCGACGATGAACTTCGACGACGTGTACGTCCCGGCCAACCGCCTGATCGGCGAGGAAGGCCAGGGCCTGGCGATCGCCTTCGCGGCGCTGGACTCGGGCAGGCTGGGCATTGCGGCGGTGGCCGCCGGGCTGGCCCAGGCCGCGCTGGACCTAGCCGCCTCCTACGCCAACGAGCGCGAGGCCTTCGGCAAGCGGCTGATCGAGCACGAGGGGCTGGCCTTCCTGATCGCCGACATGGCGGTGGAGGTGGAAACCGCGCGCGCCATGTACCTGGCGGCGGCGCGGCTGAAGGACGCCGGCCTTCCCTACGGCCGGGAGGCCTCGATCGCCAAGCTGGTGGCCACCGACAACGCGATGAGCGTGACGACGAACGCCGTGCAGGTGCTGGGCGGGGCAGGCTACACCCGGGACTTCCCGGCCGAGCGGTATATGCGCGAGGCCAAGGTCATGCAGATCTTCGAGGGCACCAACCAGATTCAGCGGCTGCTCATCTCCCGCCACTTCATCCGCTGACTGAAACCGGCCGGACAAGACCCGCTGACGGCAGCAGTCCGCCCGGCTGTGTGCGGCACGCGCCGGACCATGCCGAACCGCCGGGGCGCGACGCGTCCGGCGCCAGGTCGAGCCGCCGGGGCGGTCCGCCCGGTCGGGGCGGAACGCGCCGGACCGTGCCGAACCGCGCGTCCGGCGCCCAACCCAGCCGGCACTGTCCGGCCGTTACCTTCGGTGCTTGGTCCGCGCGGTGGCCGGCGCGGTCCACGGGTCCTCCGGCCACGGGTGCTTCGGGTACTGGCCGCGCATCTCGGCGCGGACCTGCGCGTAGGGACCGGACCAGAAAGACGCCAGGTCATCGGTGACGGCCAGCGGCCTGCCCGCGGGCGAGAGCAGGTGGAACAGCACGGGGACCCGACCGCCCACCAGCCGGGGCGTGTCCGCCCAACCGAAGCACTCCTGCAGTTTGACCGCCACTACCGGGCGCTCTCCCCCGTCCCGTTCCGGGTAGTCGATCCGCACCCGTGAGCCGCTGGGAACCTCCAGCCGCTCCGGCACGAGCTCATCGAACCTCGCCGCTTCCGGCCAGGGCAGCAGCCGGCGCAGCGGCTCGGCCAGGTCCACTGCGGCGGCCGGCTTCCCGCCGGCCAGTGCCTCCAGTTCCGGCGCCAGCCAATCGGCCAGCCGCCCCAGCAAGGCTGCGTCCGCGACGTCCGGCCAGGGCGCGCCCAGCTCGCGGTGCAGCAGGGCCAGCCGGCGGCGCAGCCCCTTGGCTGCCTCCGACCAGCCAAGGATGCCGAGCCCGCGCTCTCCCAGGGCCCGGGCTACCGCCTCCCGGCCCTCGTCCCGCGACGGCCTGACCGGTGCCGAGGAGAGCACGATGGCGCCAAGCCTGCGTTCCCGGCGGGCCGCGAGTTTGCCTGACTCGAAGCGAGCCTCCACCCGGTCGGTCATCAAATGCCGTGCCGCCGCTGCCGCCGTTTCGCCCGCCAACGGGGCGGCGGCGCGGATCACCGCCCCCGTGCCTGCCGCGTCGCGGCCCTGCGCGCGGGACACCTCGGCCACAGCCAGCCACTCGTGCCCGGCCAAGGCACTGCCGGACGGAAGCCCGGCCCGGGTTCCGGACGCCAGCAGGTAGGTTTGCCCGGGACCGGGCACGCGGCGGGCGACCCGTTCGGGGAAGGCCAGCGCCACCACGAAGCCGGCATGCTCCGCCGGGAGCACCTCACCGGTGGAAGGCACGACGGCGGTGGCCTCCTGCCGTGCGATGCCCTCCAGCCGCTGCGCCTCCTCCCGCCAGCGCCGGGCGGCGGGGTCGGCGCGGCCGGCCGAACGCAGCCGGGACAGCAGCACCGTGAGGTCGGCCCCGGGTGCCCGTTCCTCGCCGGAGACCAAGGCGACCACTTCGGCGGCCACCGGCCGGCCCACCACCGCCGCACCATCCAGCAGTGCCCGGCCCAGCCGGGGGTCGGCCGGAACCCGGGAGAGGACACGCCCCACATCGGTGGCCCGCCCGCCGTCGTCAATGGCGCCCAGCTCATGCAGGGTGCGGACGGCATCCGCCATGGCCGGCGCCGGCGGCGCGTCCGGAAGCCGCAGCCCCTCGCCACCCGGGGCACCCCAGCAGGCCAGCACCAGGGCGGCACCCGTGAGGTCGGCGACGGCGATCTCCGGGGTCGGATGGTTGGGCGCGGCGCCAAAGGTTTTCGGCTCGTAGCAGCGCACCACGGTGCCCGGCCCCTGGCGGGCTGCGCGGCCGGCGCGCTGGTCGGCGGAAGCGCGCGAGGCCGACACCGTCACCAAACCGGACATGCCGCGGGCGGCGTCCCGGCGGGGTTCGCGCGACAGCCCGGAGTCGACGACCAACCGCACGCCCGGCACGGTGAGCGAGGACTCGGCCAGCGAGGTGGAGACGATGATGCGCGGCGGCCCGCCGGGTTCCCGGCCGGAAACGGCGCGGTCCTGCGTGGCCGGATCCGCCTGCCCGTGCAACTCCAGCACCTCGGTGCCGGTGCCGCCACCGCCCGTGCCGCCGCGGACCCTGTCCCGGATCGCCGCGGCCACCTGCTGCACTTCCCAGGCTCCCGGCACGAAGACCAGGGCGTCCACCGAGGAGTCGGCCGCGAGCGCCTCGGCGTGCGCGGCCGCCGCGGTGAACGCGACGTGGTCCAGGAAACCGCGGGCCACTCCCCGCCCGTCCAGCCGCGGCACCGAGGCGGGAGCCCACCGCACGTCCAGGGGATGCAGCGCCGAAGGGCAGTCGACCACCGGGGCCGGCCCTTCGCCGTCGTCCGCGCCGATCAAGGCGGCGAAGCGCGGCGCGTCCAGGGTGGCCGACATCGCCACCAACGTGAGATCCCCGCGCAGCTGGCGGACCTCGCCGAGCATGCCGACCAGCAGGTCGGTCTCCAGGCCGCGCTCATGCACTTCATCCAAAATCACCGCGTCCGTCCCGTCCAGGCCGGGATCGGTGAGCAGCCTGCGCAGCAGGATTCCCGGCGTGACGAATTCGATCAGCGTCTGCGGGCCCGCCCGGCGTTCCCCGCGCACCGTATAGCCGACGCGTTCGCCCAGCCGGCTCCCATCCAGCGCGGCCAGGCGCCTGGCGGCGGAACGGGCGGCGACCCGGCGGGGCTGGGTGACCACGATGCGCGGACGGCCGCCAGCCGCTGCAGCGGCCACGAGGTTGGCGACCAGCGGCGGAACCAGGGTGGTCTTGCCCGTGCCCGGCGGGGCCTGCACGACGGCGGTGCCCGCCCGGGTGCCGGCGGTTGCGGGTTCCTCGTCCCCAGGGCTGCCCGTCAGGGCTGCGGCCAGGTGATTCAGTGACTCGGCGAAGACCAGGCCTTCGCCCATCGCGGCCAGGTCGAAAAGGACGTGGCGGTGCGCGGGTTCCTGCGGGATTGGCTGGCTCACCCTTCCATTGTGCCGGTGCCTGTCGTGCCCTCCGGCATCGCCGCCTCTCCCCGTCGGCAGGCGGCCGTCCCGCCGTCGTTGTTCGCGCTTCCAGACCCCGGCGAATCTCCCTTGGCAGCGCCGACGAACTGTGCCACGTTGGAGGTGGAATGGCGAACAATCCTTTTTGAAGGGACGTGGTTCAGATGCCGAAGACGACGAAGAGCGGCAAGCCGAAGCAGAGCGAATTGCCCAGCACGCTGCAGCGGTCGGGCAAGAAGGCCCAGGAGACGTTCGCGGAAGCCCATGATTCCGCCGCCGAAACGTACGGCGACGAGGAGCGTGCCCACCGCGTGGCCTACAGCGCGCTCAAGCACACGCACGAGAAGGTGGGCGACCACTGGGAACCGAAGGAAAAGAAGGGCCCCTCCGACCCGCAGGCCGAGGGCGGCGCCGGCACCTCCCGGGAAACCAAGGGCGGGGTGGACGCAAACGCCTCCAAGCAGCACCTCTACGATCTGGCCAAGAAGCTCGACGTCCCCGGCCGATCGAAGATGGACAAGTCGGAGCTCGTCGATGCGCTGCGCAAGGCCAACGACCGGGAGACCAGGAAGGCCCGGTAGCTGCCGAGGACCCCGCTTCTGCCGCCGGCTTGCCGGCCGAGGTGATCACCGCCGCCGGACTCCGGGTGATGGGTGCGGGCGCCCGCCCCTGGCCCCCAAGGCACGGCTGCACCACGGGCTTGGCCGGAAACAACGGGGCTTCAGCCGCTCCTATTAGGCTGGGCACATGGACCTGGAGAGCGCGGCACGGGAGCTGTACGCGCTGCTGCCCGGCGAATTCACCGCCGCCCGCAACGCTCGGGCCAAGGAGGCAGCCCAGGACGGCCACAAGGAACTCGCCGGGCAAATCAAAGCGCTGGCAAAACCGTCGACCGCGGCCTGGTTGGTCAATCTCCTGAGCCGGCAGCGGAGCGCTGACATCGCGGGAATCGTGGAACTGGGCCACGCCATGAGCGAAGCCCAGGAACAGCTCGATCCGCAACTACTGCGCCGACTGGGTGACCAGCGCCGGGAACTGTTGGCCGCCGTGGCGGCGGAGGGCCGGAAGCTGGCCGATGAGCTCGGGCAAAAGGTGAGTGCCGCGGCGGTCGCCGAGGCGGAGCAGACGCTGCATGCGGCGATGGCGGATGCCGGTGCGGCGGCGGCCGTAACCAGCGGCCTGCTGACCGAGTCGCTGTCGTCGAACGGGATCGACCCGGTGGACCTGGACGGCCGGGTGGCCCTGCCGGGCGTGGGCGCTCCCCCGGATGCTGCTGCCGAGCCGGCGCCACGCCTCCAGCCGAAGCGGTCCTCGCGGGACGAACTCGCCGAGCGCCGGGCCGCCAAGGCCGAACGGGCTGCCAAGCAGGAAGCCGAAGAGGCCGAGCGGCGGCGCCGGCAGGCGAGGGCGGCGCTGGACAAGGCGGAGCAGCGCAAGGAAGACGCCGAAGCATCGGAACAGAAGGTGCTGGACAAGCTTGACCAACTGCAGAACCGGCGGGACGAACTCGTGGGCGAGCTCGCCGAACTGAAGCGGCGCATCGAGGACCTGGAACGGGAGGTCGCCTCCACCGATCGCAAGATGGAGGCTGCCGAGGAAGACCTGGTGTCCGCGGCCAAGACCGCGGATCGGACGCGCAAGGCCGCCGCAGCGGCACGGCGGGAGTTGGCCGAGCAGGAATAGTCTTCTCGCGGCAGCCGCCGCAGGGCAGCAAGTCAGCGGGGCAGCGAGACGCGAGGGAACATGTAGCCTAGGTCTCAAGTCCGGCCCGGGCGGAATGCCCGGACCGGCCGGAGCCGACAGGGGGCAAACATGTGGCGCATTGATGCGGCCAGGACCGCACTGCTGATGACCGACATGCAGAACGATTTCGTGCTGGAAGGCGCGCCGATGGAAGTGCCCATGGCACGCCACCGGCTGCCGGAAATGGTGACCGCCGCCGCGGCATGCCGGCAGGCAGGCATCCCGGTCATCTACACGCGCCACGTTCTGCTGGATACATTCGACGTTTCGCCGTTGGAGACTACCTACAACCAGCGGCTGCGGGCGGCCGGGATGCGCCGCGGAACCAGCGGAGTTGAGATCGTCGAGGAACTCAAGCCCGAAGCCGCCGACTACGTGCTGGACAAGCACCGCTACGACGCGTTCCACAACACGCAACTGAAGAGTGTCCTGTCGACCATCCGCGGCTTGAACACGATAGACACCGTGATCATCGCCGGCACGCTGACCGAGGTGTGCTGCGAATCGACCGCGCGCAGTGCCTTCATGAACGACTACAAGGTGGCGTTCCTCTCGGACGCCACCGGGGGCCGGTCGGAGGCTGCCCAGGCCGCCACCCTGGACGCTATCGGCACCTTCTTCGGCCGGGTGATGAGCGCCGCCGACATGGAAGCGGAACTCGGAACGACGGCGTAGGTGCAGCCCGGGACTTTTCCGTGGTTGTGAAACGTTCGACTAGATGACACGTCAACATAGCCGGCAAGACCGTTAGGAGCATGGCAATGAAGATCAATGCGCTGGTAGTCGAAGAAAAGGATGCCCCGTTTGTCCCCGAGCAGCTGGAGCTGGACGAGCCCGGGCCCGGCGAAGTGCTGGTCAAGGTGGCCGCCGTCGGCCTCTGCCATACGGACTTGATCACCCAGGCCGGAGACATGCCGCTGCCGCTGCCCGGCGTGCTGGGCCATGAAGGCTCCGGCGTCGTGGAGGCCGTCGGGGACGGCGTGACCAATGTCGCCGTGGGCGACCACGTCATCATGGGTTGGGCTTACTGCGGCGAATGCAAGAACTGCCTGCGCGGCGAGCACCGGTACTGCCTGCGCCTGGGCGAGGCGCTGGTGAGTGGTGCCCGGTTCAAGGGTCCCGACGCCGGCAAGTCCGCCTACACCCGGGCCGACGGAGGCAAGGTGTCCAGCCACTTCTTCGGCCAGTCGTCCTTCGCCGACTACTCGCTCGCACTGGCGTCGTCGCTGGTGAAGGTGGACAAGGAGATCCCGCTGGAACTGCTCGGGCCGCTGGCCTGCGGCATCACGACGGGTGCCGGCGCGGTGTTCAACACGGCCAAGCCCGAACCCGGCCAGTCGCTGGTCGTATATGGAGCCGGCGCCGTGGGCCTGGCCGCGATCATGGCCGCGAAGAACACGCCCGCGGCCACGATCATCGCCATCGACCTGCACGATTCGCGGCTGGAGCTGGCGCGCGAACTCGGTGCCACCCACACCATCAATTCCGGCAACACCAACGCCCTCGAGGAGATCCAGCGCATCTGCGGCGGCCCGGCCGACTACGTGCTCGAATGCACCGGCAACATCAAGGTGGTTGAAGAAGCCGCGGACGCCGTGGGCATGCTGGGCACGCTGATCCTGATTGGCGGGGCGCCGGCGCAGGCGCGGTTCTCGGTGGACCACCTGCGCACGCTCTGGGGCAAGCGGATCATCGGCACCCTCGGCGGTTCCAGCACCTCCGCCCAGCTGATTCCCGGACTGATCGCCCTGTTCAAGGCCGGACGGTTCCCCTTCGACAAGCTGGTGAAGTACTACGGGTTCGACCAGATCGACACGGCCATAGCCGATTCCACCGCCGGCGGGACCATCAAGGCCGTCTTGAAAGCCGCCGACTGAAAACCCTTCCCTGCCCGGCCGCCGCGCCGCGGCCCGCACAACCATGCAATCAACCCTGAAAGGACGGGATATGTCCCTGCTTGATGCCTCCCTGTGGGAGGGCAAGATCCATGTCAATGGCTGGCGCGACGGCGGTGCCGGCACCGCCGCTTCGGTGGAGCCCGCCACCGGCGAGACTTTGGGTCGCTACGGGCTGGCCTCGGTCGAGGACGTGAAGGAAGCGGCAGCAGTAGCTGCCGCTGCCCAAAAGGACTGGGCCGCCCGCAAGCCGGAAGAACGCGCCGCCGTGCTGCGCCGCGCCGGCGCGCTGTGGGAGGAACACGCCGAGGAAATCCAGTCCTGGATCGTGCGCGAATCCGGGGGCATCGGCCCCAAGGCCGGCCTGGAAACCCACATCGCCGCCAACGAATGCTACGAAGCCGCGGCGCTGCCCTCGCTGCCGGCCGGCGACGTGCTCACCTCCAACGAGGACCGCTGGTCCTTCGCCCGGCGCCGCCCCGTCGGCGTGGTCTCGGTCATCGCGCCGTTCAACTTCCCGCTGATCCTCTCCATCCGCGCCGTCGCCCCCGCCCTCGCCTTGGGCAACGCGGTGCTGCTCAAGCCCGACCCCCGCACCGCCGTCTGCGGCGGCGTCAGCCTGATGCGCGTCTTCGAAGAAGCCGGCCTGCCCGCCGGGCTGCTCTCCCTGCTGCCCGGCGGCGCCGACATCGGCGCGGCCGTGGTCGAAGCCCCCGAAGTCCGGGTCATCTCCTTCACCGGCTCCACCGCCGCCGGCCGGAAGATCGGCGAATCCGCCGCCCGGAACCTCAAGCGCGCGCACCTGGAACTCGGCGGCAACAACGCCATGATCGTGCTGCCCGGCGCGGACCTGGCCAAGGCCGCGTCCGCCGCCGCGTTCGGCTCGTTCATGCACCAGGGCCAGATCTGCATGACCACCGGCCGGCACATCGTCCACGAGGACATTTACGAGGACTACGTCGCCGCGCTGGCCGAGAAGGCGAAGAACCTGCCGGTCGGCGACCCCAAGACCGGCACCGTCGCGCTCGGCCCGATCATCGACGAGCACCAGCTCAAGCGCATCGACTCGATCGTTCAGGACGCGGTCGCCGCCGGCGCCCGGCTGGCCGCCGGCGGCACCAACGACGGCCCGTTCTACTCCCCCACCGTGCTCGCCGACCTCGACCCGGCCAACACCGCGTGGAAGGACGAGATCTTCGGCCCGGTCGCCCCGGTGATGAAGTTCTCCACCGTCGACGAAGCCGTGGAACTGGCCAACGCCAACGAGTACGGGCTCTCCCTGTCCATCCTCGGCGACGTGGGCCTGGCCATGCAGATCGCCGACCGCGTCGATTCCGGCAAGGTCCACATCAACGAACAAACCGTCTCCGACGAGGCGAACTCCCCGTTCGGCGGCACGAAGAACTCCGGCAACGGCTCCCGCATCGGCGGCCACCAAGCCAACATGGACTCCTTCACCGAGACCCAATGGCTCACCGTCCGCCCGGACATCGCGCAGTACCCGTTCTGATCCCCTTTTGAGTCCCGCGACGGCGGGCGGCCGGCAACCAGCCGGCCGCCCGCCGTTGCGTGGTTAACTCCGGGTTCACTGAAGGCGTAGCGGCAGCCGGATTAAACCGGGCCATTCTGCGGTTCCATAGTGAGCAAGCAAAGCTCCCGGAGGTGGGCCGTGAACACGATCCCGGAACCGCATGCCGACCCGCAGGCGGCGCACGCCGCCCAGGACCCGCTGGACTCGTATTCGGCGTCCGTGGTGCGCATAGCGGAGACCGTCACGCCGCACGTGGCGGGCATTCAGATGGACGTGCGACGCCGGGACAGGAGCTTCCCGTCCGGCGGCTCGGCCGTGGTGTTCACCGAGGACGGCTACCTGCTCACCAACGCGCACGTCGTGGCCAACTCCGACGGCGGCCATGCGGCCTTCGCGGACGGGTCACGCACGGACGTAGACGTGGTCGGCGCGGATCCGCTCTCCGACCTCGCCGTTCTGCGCGGCCGGCTCACGGTGCCGCGCCCGGTCGAGCTGGGCGATGCGTCCAAACTGCGCGTAGGCCAACTGGTCGTCGCCGTCGGCAGCCCGCTGGGCCTCTCCGGCTCGGTGACGGCCGGGGTGGTCAGCGCGCTGGGCCGCTCCATCCCCGTGGCCGCGGGCAGGAACCGGAGGGTGATTGAGGACGTCATCCAGACGGACGCCGCACTGAACCCGGGCAGTTCCGGCGGCGCCTTGGCCGACGCCTTTGGACGGGTGGTCGGGATCAACACGGCCGTTGCCGGGATCGGGCTCGGCCTGGCCGTGCCGATCAACGCCACGACCCGCCGGATCATCTCCGCGCTGCTGGCCGACGGGCGCGTGAGGCGCGCCTACCTCGGCCTGGTGAGTACGCCGCTGCCGTTGTCCCCGCGGGACATCATGCGGACCGGCGAGCGGAACGCGCTGCGGGTGGTCGAGGTGCTGCCCGGCTCCCCCGCCGAGCAGGCCGGACTGCGGCCGGGCGACCTCGTGATCCGGGCCGCCGGGCAGCCGGTGGCCAGTGCGCAGAGCCTGCAGCGGCTGCTTTTCGCGGATGCCATCGGCGTGGAGTTCCCGCTGGCCGTGCTGCGCGGCGGGTCCGTGGTGGAGCTGACCGCCTGGCCGGTGGAAATGTCAGCCGGTTGAATCGCGAGCCGCGGCCTTTGGCCCGCCGTGCGCGGCGCCCGTGCCTCGGATGCGGAATCGCAGGTGGCCGGGACACCGCCGTCGTCGTTGTGTCTGAACGGTCCAGGTCCTACCGTTGGAGGAAGCACGCCTAACCAGCCGGCCCCCACTTCGGCCGGCGGACCAGGAGGGCAACCATGGCGATCACGGACGGCCTCGCCGGCTCACTCGAGCGGGAGCTGGGCTGGCAGCGGGACCTGTACAAGGACCTGCACCGGAACCCCGAGCTCAGCATGGAAGAACACCACACCGCCGACCTGATCGCGCGGGAGCTGACCGGCTTCGGCTACGAGGTCCAGCGGATCGGCGGGACGGGCGTCGTCGGGGTCCTCGCCAACGGTTCCGGCAGCACGGTGCTGGCACGGGCGGACATCGATGCGCTGCCGGTCGCCGAGGCCACCGGCCTGGACTACGCCGCAGAAACCACCGCGAAGCTTCCCGGAGGCGGGACCACCGGCGTCATGCACGCCTGCGGCCACGACATGCACATCGTGTCCCTGCTGGGTGCGGCAAAGCTGATGGCCGGACACAGGGACCGCTGGGCGGGCACCTACGTGGCGCTCTTCCAGCCGGGAGAGGAGACTGCCGCCGGAGCCCGGGCAATGGTCGACGACGGCCTGGCCGCCAGGATTCCTACACCGGACGTCGCCTTCGCCCAGCATGTGATGCCCACCGAGGCCGGGAAGATCGGCACCACGGCCGGCCCCATCCTCTCGGCCGGCGACTCCCTAAAAATTACGGTCTACGGGCGCGGCGCCCACGGCTCCATGCCGCACAACGCCGTGGACCCCGTGGTGCTGGCCGCATCGATCGTGCTGCGGCTGCAGACCATCGTGTCCCGCGAGACCAAGCCGGGCGAATTCGCGGTGGTGACTGTCGGCGCCTCCAACGCGGGCACCAAGTCCAACATCATCCCGGACCGTGCCGAGCTGCTGCTGAACCTGCGCACGTACGACCTGGGCCTGCGGGAACGGATCATGGCATCGATCGAACGGATTGTCCGCGGCGAGTGTGCGGCCGCCGGATCGCCCCGCGACCCTGAGTTCGAGTACTACGACCAGTTCCCGTTGACCAGCAACGACGCCGAAACGACCGAGCGTATCACGGCCGCCTTCAGCCGGCATTTTGGGGGCGATCAGGTCTACCGTGCCGAACCCGTCACGGCTTCCGAGGACTTCAGCCGGATTCCGGATGCCCTCGGGGTGCCCTACACCTATTGGACGGTCGGCTCCGTTCCGGCCGACGTCTACCGGGAAGCCGTGGAGAACGGCACTGTCTCCGAAAACATTCCGGCCAACCACTCACCGTTCTTCGCTCCCGCCATCGACCCGACGCTCTCCGTCGCCACCCAGGCGCAGGCCGTTGCAGCTCTGGAGTACCTGGCAAAGTAAGGCAATGTAAGGGGTCGTTTGCCATGACCGAATCCACCACGGCCACAGTCCGCACGGACTGGAAACCTACCGACAAGTGGCTGCTGGGCATCGTCCTGGCCGTCATCAATTTCTGGCTCTTCGCGCAGACTTTGCTCAACGTCATCCCGGGGATCCGGGACCAGCTTGGGGTCGAACAGACGCTGGCCAACCTGGCCGTCTCCATCACGTCGCTGTTTTCCGGCATCTTCATCGTCGTCGCGGGCGGACTCGCCGACCGGATCGGCCGGGCCAAGATCATGTACGCCGGGATCTACCTCAGCATTCTCGGCTCCCTGCTCATCGCGCTGACACCGGAAAACCTCGGCGGCCTCACCGACTTCATGCTGCTGGGCGGCCGCGCCATCCAAGGCCTGTCCGCCGCGTGCATCATGCCTTCGACCATGGCGCTGATCAAGAGCTACTACGAGGGTAAGGACCGGCAGCGGGCACTCTCGTATTGGTCCATCGGCTCCTGGGGCGGCTCGGGCTTCTGCGCCCTGTTCGGCGGCCTGATGGCCACCTCCTTCCTGGGCTGGCGGTCCATCTTCTGGATTTCGATCGTGCTGTCGGTGCTGGCGCTGTTCCTGCTCCGGGGCACGCCCGAGTCGCGGGCGGCAGCCGATCCGGAGGCCGCCGGGCACCGCTTCGACTGGGGCGGGCTGGCCTGCTTCATCGTCATGCTGGTGGCCATCAACGTGTACATCTCCCAGGGGCCGGCCATTGGCTGGTTCAGTTGGCCGGGGGTCGCGCTGGTGGCCGCTTTCGTGGTGTTCGGCCTGCTGTTCCTGCAGATCGAAAGCCGCCGCCACTTCGCGTTCGTGGACCTGAAGCTGTTCAGGAACGGCACCTTCACCGGCGCGACGCTGTCCAACTTCCTGCTCAACGGAGCCGCGGGCACGCTGATCGTTTCGCTGGGACTGGTGCAGGTGGCCGCCGGGTTGAGCTCGCTGCAATCGGGCCTGCTGACGCTCGGCTACCTGATCGCCATCCTCGCCACCATCCGGGTGGGCGAGAAGCTGCTGCAGCGCTTCGGCCCGAAGAAGCCGATGCTGTGGGGCAGCATGATCACTGGCGTCGGCATCCTGCTGTGCTCCACCACGTTCCTGCACATCGAAGAGTACATAGTGCTCACCGTCATCGGGTTCACCCTGTTCGGCGTCGGCCTGGGGTTCTACGCCACCCCGTCCACCGACGCCGCCCTGTCCAACGTCCCGGACGCCCAGGTGGGTGCGGCGTCCGGCATCTACAAGATGGCGTCCTCGCTGGGCAATGCCATCGGCGTGGCCATCTCCGCGGCACTGTATGTGGCCGCACAGGCGGTGAACCCGGAACTCATCCAGTCTTGGGGCCTGTTCATCGGCCGCCAGGACAACGTGGCGCTGCGCTTCGGCGGGGCGGTCGGGCTGTTGTTTAACGTCTTCATGGTCGTGGTCGCCATCGCCTCGATTATCGTCACGGTCCCCGCCACCAGGAGCAAGGAGGAGGAAGAGGCCCGGCCGGACGTGGTCCCGCCGCCGGCCTTCGGCAACTAGGCATCGTTGACCCCACCGGCGTCGCGGAGTATAAATGGCCGTTCAAGGCGCCGGTCCCAAACCTTCCAGCGGAGGCACTGCCATGTCGGTCCATGCATCCAGCGGTTCAGACATCCCCGGCTACGAGTACGGCACGGTGGCGCATTCACCGGTCACGTTGGCCGAGCTCGATGAGCTCAAGGCCAGCGCCATGTTTGGCGACGAGGACGCCGCCCTGCTGCACCGGGCCGGCGAGATCCTTGACGGCCAGGTGGAGGACGTGCTCGACGTCTGGTACGGATTCGTCGGCGGCCAACCCCAGTTGGTCGCGCACTTCTCCCGGCCCGACGGCCCGCCCATTGAGGACTACCTGAATGCGGTCCGCCGCCGGTTTGGCCAGTGGATCAGGGATACCTGTACCAAGCCCTACGACCAGGAGTGGCTGGACTACCAAAACGAAATCGCCCTGCGGCACACCCCCGAACACAAGAACGAAACCGACCACGTGGGGTCCACTCAGGTCGTCCCGTTGCGCCACCTCATCGCGCTGATCGGGCCGGTGGTCACCACGATGCGGCCGTTCCTGGCCAGCGGCGGGGATCCCGTCGAGAAGGTCGACGCCATGATGCAGGCATGGCTGAAGGCAGTGGTCCTGCAGATCGCGCTCTGGTCCCGGCCCTACACGCTGCCGGGCGAGTGGTGACGGCGACCGGCGGAAGGATCAACGCCAGGGCAACTCCGGTTCTGCCCCGGCCGATACCCAGCCCCAGCGGAATGGTGATGCAGGGCGCCTGAAACTTCAGCGGCGCCTCGATCACCGACATGCCGACAATCAGGCGCAGAGGGCCGGCAGCACCAGCCGCGCCGCCATGCAGGCGAACCGTGTTGTGCCTCCCAGTCCACGCGCCGTCCTGCGTTTCCGCGGGAGCGGCACGGGCAACCGCGCACCTTCCTCAAGATTTCCTCAGGGATGTTTGCTCACGACGGATTGCTATCGACACGGACCCGTGGTGTCCATACACTCCAAACTCTAGTGACTTACTAGTGTTTTGGGGGAAAGGCACTCACATGCGCAATTTGTTCCTCATGGCCATCGTCGGCCTCCTCGCCCAGATGGTCGACGGCTCACTCGGCATGGGATACGGCGTGACCTCGTCCAGCCTCATGATTGCCGTGGGCATCGCTCCCGCTGCGGCCAGCGCAGCAGTCCACCTCTCCGAGGTCGGCACGGCGCTGATCTCCGGATTCGCCCACCACAAGTTCGGCAACGTCGACTGGCGCATCGTCGGGATCATGGCGGTCCCGGGGGGCATCGGCGCCTTCATGGGAGCCAACTTCTTGGTCAGCCTGCCGGCCGACGTCGCCAAGCCGTGGGTTGCCCTGCTGCTTTTTCTGCTCGGTGCCTACGTCCTGTTCCGGTTCCTGATCCTGTCCGGCCGCCGGCCGCAGTTCAAGGGTCAGGTCAAGGCCGTCGTCCTGATGCCGCTTGGCCTCGTCGCCGGCACGATGGACGCCATCGGCGGCGGCGGCTGGGGGCCGATCGGCACCACCTCGCTGCTGTCCACCGGCAAGATCGAACCCCGCAAGGTCATCGGCTCGATCTCCGCCACCGAGTTCATCGTTGCGGTCAGTGCCTCGCTGGGCTTCCTGCTCGCGCTCGGACGGGAGGGCATTAACTTCGCCTGGGTTCTGGCCCTGCTCGCCGGCGGCGTCATCGCGGCCCCCGTCTCGGCGTGGCTGGTTCGACACCTGGCCGCGGCGGTCCTCGGCGTAGCAGCCGGAAGCCTCATCATCCTGACCAACGCCAAGACCATGATGGAGACGTGGGGCGGGGCGGAAAAGAACTCCGCCCCGGTGTGGCTCACGCTGGCAGTCCTGGCGGTCGCGGCCGGCCTGTTGATCACGCAGTCCGTCCGCAGGGAGTTGCGCCGACGCCGCGAGGAGGAGCCTGAGCTGGAGCTCGCCGGCGCCTGAGACAATGGGCGGGTGCACATCACCGCCAAATCCGACTACGCCCTGCGCGCCCTGATCGTCATCGCCCGGTCGTCCGAAGCGCAGACCGGGACGCTGGCGGCCGAGGCCATAGCGGCCGCCCAGGACATCCCGCACAACTACTTGCTGTCGATTCTCGCCGACCTGCGGCGCAGCGGCATTGTGCGCAGCCGCCGCGGCCAGGGCGGCGGTTGGCACCTGGCCCGCACCGCGGTGGAGATCACCGTCGCCGACATCATCCGCGCGGTCGACGGGCCGCTGGTGAGCGTGCACGGGGTGCGGCCCGAAGCGGTTCAATACGAGGACCCGGCGGCGGTTCTCCAGCCGGTCTGGATTGCCGCGCGCAGCAGCCTGCGCGAAGTTCTGGAGTCGGTTACCCTGGACCAGCTTGCCTCCGGTCAGCTGCCCGCAGAAGTCACCGGGCGCAGTTCGCGCGACGATGCGTGGGAGCCCAGGTAGCCATGCCTCATCGCCTTGCCTTCCCGCGGCGGGGCGACGATCAGTGGCCGGCTTGAGCCGGGCCCGGCGAAGGCGGCCGCCCTCTAGCCTGCCCGCCCTGTTCCCCCGGTGCCGGCCGACGCAGCCTTCGGCGGCACCCTGCCGTTGGCGCGGTAGCGCGGGTTCCTGCGCCGGCCGCCGGCCGCGGGCGGGTCTTCGATGTTCCTGGGCCCGTTGATCATGACGGCGCCGACCAGCATGACCACGATGCAGGCGCCCAGCATGGCGAACGAAGCGGTCCAGGAGCCGGTGGCCTCGTGCACCACGCCGAACAGCAGCGGGGCGACGCCCGCGCCGGCGTAGCCGATGCCCTGGCTGAAGCCGGACAGCACCGCCGAGCCGTGCGTGGTGCGCGAGCGAAGGTTCACCATCAGCAGCGCGGTGGCGAAGGTGCCCTGGCCCAGCCCGGAGAGGGTCATCCACCACCAGGTGCCGCTCTCCGGCAAGAGCAGCAGGCCCAGATGCCCGCCCACCCAGCAGGCGGTGAACACCAGGATGGCGGCGATGGGGTGCCTCAGCCGCGGCACGATCAATGGCACGAGCAGGCTGGCGGGCAGCCCGAGGATGGCGAAGTACGCCAGCGCCGACCCCGCCGTCGCGGCGTCGATGCCGTGTTCGGTCAGGTACGGCGGCAGCCACGCGAAGTACACATACGTCTGCGCGGAGTTGCCGGCCAGGAAGATGGCCAGGCCCCAGGCCACCGGTGAACGCCACGGATTCAGCTTCACCGGCCCCGCCGCGGCTTCGCGGGCGCGAACGGCAGGCCCGTCGCCGCGGACCGGTCCGGGCGGGCCCTCGTCCGCACGGGGTCCAGGCGAGGCCGCCGCAGCCCGCCCGCCGGCGTCGTCCATTCGGCGCTTGCGGCGGTCCCGTGCCGCCTGCACCGCCCACGGGATGAGCACCACGGCGCTGACCGAGGCCCAGAGCGCGATCGATGTCCGCCACCCCGCGGCGTCCGCCACCGGGACCGCCAGCTGCGGGCTCATCGCGGTGCTGACCGCCAGCAGGGTCACATAGCCCGCGGTCACCACGCCCACCCGGTCCGGGAAGTATTTCCGGACCAGCGGCGGCAGCACGACGTTGCCGATTCCGTACCCCGCCATCACCACCGCGCTCAGGGAAAGAAACGGCCACACGCCGTCGACGGCGGCGCGGCCTAACTGGCCGGCGACCGCCAGCAGCACGGCGGCCACCAGCACCTTTTCCAGCCCGAGCCAGCGGATCAGCGCCGGGGTGCCCAGGCCGGCGGCGGCGAACACCAGCGGCGGCAGCATCGCCAACACGCCGATGCTGGTGGCGTCGAAGCCGAGTTCGGGGCCAAGCTGGCCCAGCAGCGGACCGACGGCGGAGACCGCGGCGCGCAGGCTCAGCGCCATCAGCAGGATGCCCAGCAGCGCGCCGATCCGCCCGGTCCACGGCCTGCGGAGGAAGTAGTTCACCCGCCTACCCTAGCCGCGGCCCGCCCGCTTACCCGGCCCGATACGGTTTGCGGCGCAACAGTCGGGCCGGATGACGGCAGTTCCTGCCCGCGGTCGCCGTCCTTGTCCGCTCCCCCTGTAACCAACTTCCGGGCCGTGACAGGCGCCGCCGTAAGATGGTGCTGGCGCCCTTCCCGTGCGGCGCCGCGGACTGCCGAACGCCCGCCCCGGGCGGCTGCGGTCTGCGAAGAACTAGGAAGTGGTGCCAAGGATGCTTGACCCGTCAACGATCGAGTCCATCGCCGACGAGCTGGTGGAGGCCGGCCGGACACGGACGCCGGTGAAACGGCTGACCGCCCGCTACCCGGAGATGACCATTGAGGACTCCTACAAGGTGCAGAACCTGTGGCGCGAGCGCAGCGAGGCCGCGGGCCGTTCGCTGGCGGGCCGGAAGATCGGCCTGACGTCCAAGGCCATGCAGTACGCCACCGGCATCAGCGAGCCGGACTACGGGATCATCTTCGATGACATGATCCTGGAGAACGGCTGCACGGTGAAGTGGGACCAGTACACCCACCCACGCATCGAAGTGGAACTGGCCTTCGTGCTCAACCGCGACGTAAAGGGCCCCAACGCCACCATTTTCGACGTTTTGAACGCCACCGAGTACGTGGTTCCCGCGCTCGAGATCCTGGACTCGCGGATCGAGATGGAGGGCCGCACCATCGTTGACACCATCTCCGACAACGCCGCCATGGGCGCCATGGTGATCGGCGGCAACCCGGTCCGCCCGCAGGACGTGGACCTGCGCTGGATCTCCGCCATCCTGTACAAGAACCAGACCGTGGAGGAGACCGGCGTGGCCGCCGGCGTGCTCAACCACCCGGCCGCCGGCGTCTACTGGCTGGCCAACAAGATCGCCCCGCACGGCGACCACCTCAAGGCCGGCGAAACCATCCTCGCCGGGTCCTTCACCCGCCCGATGTGGGTCCACAAGGGGGACACCGTCTTCGCCGACTACGGACAGTTGGGAACCATCACGTGCCGTTTCGAGTAGAGCCCGATCCGTCCTTCAAGGACGCCCTGTCCACCGCCGACCGGCCGCTGGCCGGCATCTGGGTCTGCTCCGGCTCGCCCCTGGTGGCCGAACTCTGCGCCGGGGCCGGCTTCGACTGGATTTTCATCGACGCCGAACACTCCCCCAACGGGCTGGAGTCTGTGCTGGCGCAGTTGCAGGCCGTGCGCGGCTACCCCGGCATTCCCGTGGTCCGCCCGCCCGTCAACGACACCGTGCTGATCAAGCAGTACCTGGACCTGGGCGCGCAGTCACTGATCATTCCGATGGTGCACACGGCCGAACAGGCCCGCGCCGCCGTCGCGGCCACCCGCTACCCGCCGGCCGGCGTGCGCGGCGTCGGTTCCGCGCTGGCCCGCTCGGCCCGCTGGAACCGCATCCCGGACTATCTCACCCGCGCGGAGGAGACGCTCACGGTCATCGTCCAGATCGAGTCCGCCGAGGCCGTGGAGAACGCCGCGGAGATTGCCGCGGTGGACGGCGTGGACGGCGTGTTCATCGGCCCGTCCGACCTGGCCGCCTCGATGGGCGTAATTGGCCAGCAGGAGCACCCGGACGTGGTCGCCGGCGTGGAGAAGGCGCTGAAGGCCGCCAAGGCGGCCGGCAAGTTCGTGGGGGTCAACGCCTTCGCCGAAGCCTCCGCCCGCCGCTACATGGAGTGGGGCGCCGATTTCGTCGGCGTCGGCGCCGACGTGGCGCTGCTGGCCCGCGGCTCCGAAGCCCTCGCGGCCAAGTACATCCCCTCCGACGGGAACGGCACGGCCGGCACCCCGGCCAGCTACTGATCCTCCGCAGAACGACGGCGGCGCTTGGGCGGGTTTCACAGCCCACCTAAAGCGCCGCCGTCCTACGCGGCGAGGTGCAGCAACTGCTGGTTGGGGAAGCGTCCTTCGGCTAAAAATGCTAAGACTTGACCATGGCTGCTTCATTCAAGGTTGGGGATAGAGTGCGCTGGAATTCAGAGGCCGGCGAAATCCACGGCAGAGTCACCAAGATCCACACCAAGGACTTTGAATTCCGGGGCCGCACGAGGCGCTGCTCCGAGGATGAGCCACAGTACGAAGTCCAGAGCGACAAGACGGACCACTTGGCTGTCCACAAGGGCTCGGCGCTGCGCAAAACGGACTAACCGGCGACGCCGCCAAAGGCTCTCAGGGCTGGGACTCCACGGCCGTTTGAGGCTCCACAGAAGTTCGAGGAAACAAGACGTGGCAACTGTCTCCAGCAATCTTTCCGGCCGGCAACCGACCGTTCGGGCGCTGGCGCGGATTTCCCACACGCACGGGGGCGTCGGGCTGATCGACCACCTGCTGCGGGCGCCGACAGCGGACGAGGTGGAACTGCGGGTCAGCCTCTGCGGGCTGTGCGGCTCGGACGTTATCGTCTACCGTGCCGACGCGGCAGCGGCGCCGGTTCCGCTGGGCATGGTGCTCGGGCACGAGTCGGTCGGCACGGTGGTCCGCACCGGGCTGCTGGTTCCCGAATGGCTCGCGCCGGGCACCCGGGTAGTGCCCATTTCCACCGTGGGCTGCGGCGACTGCGAGGCGTGCCGGGCGGACCAGCCGCATCTTTGCGCCGAGCGCTCCGGTCTGGGGCTGACCCAGCATGGCCAAGCCACTTCACGGGCTCTCGTTCCGTGGCGCAACCTGGTGCCGGTGCCGGAGTCGGTTCCGGACACCACGGCAGTTCTAGCAGAGCCCGCGTCCATCGCCTGGCGCGCGGTCTCTACTGTCGCCCGCATCCAGCCCGGCGAGCGCGTGGCAGTCTCGACCACCCGCAGCATCGGCCTGCTCGCCGGCCTGATGGCGCAGCGCGCCGGCGCCGAGGTGACGATGATTGGCCGTGAAGGTCCCGGCCACGCGGCTCGGGTTGAGTTGGCCCAAGGCCTTGGCTTGGGCAGCACGACCGAGCAGCAACCCAGCACCTACGATGTATGGATTGAAGCGACCGGTGCTGGTATCAACCTGGCACGTGCCGTTCAGGAACTGCGGCCCTTGGGCCGCCTGGTCATGGTGGCGATGTACGCCACCGGGACCGCCCCTGCGCCCGTGGTCCGGACCAGCAAGAACCTTGCGGTCCTGAATAGCTTCATCTCCACCCGGCCGGATTTCGAGGAGGCCCTGGCGTTCCTTGCCACCAGTCCGGATTTGGGCGAGCGCCTCATTACGACCTACCCCATGGGCCGGGCCGTCGAAGCGCTGCGGCTGACAGCCGAAGCCAGCACCGACGCCGTCGGGCGGCCGCTGGTCAAAGCGGTCCTCATCCCCGATGCCTGAGCGGGCTCTCTCGACATGTGACTAAACAGTCACCTATTATGGGCGCATGGATGCCGTGTTCAAGGCCCTGGCGGATCCCACCCGGCGCGGGCTGCTGGACGAACTGTTCCGCGAGGACGGGCAGACCCTCACCGCACTCGAAGCGCGGTTCGGCATCACGCGCTTCGGCGTCATGAAGCACCTGAAGCAACTGGAAGAGGCCGGCCTGGTGGTGACCCGCCGCCGCGGCCGGGAGAAACTGCACTTCCTGAATCCGGTGCCCATCCGGCTCATCCACGACCGCTGGGTGAGCAAGTATGCACAACCATGGGCCGCTGCCCTCAGCGACCTCAAATCCCGATTGGAAAGTCCCATGGAGAAAATCTTCGAGATCTATATCCGCACCACCCCGGAACAGCTCTGGGAAGCCATCACGGACAGCGAGACCAGAAGCAAGTACCAGTTCGGCAACCGGATCGAGACGGACTGGACGCCAGGGTCCGGGTACGCGGTGACCAACCCGCGGGCCGATGCGCCGCTGAGCGAAGGCGAGAACCTGGAAGTCGATCCGCCGCGCCGGCTGGTCCAGACGATGCGCGCACTGTGGGGCGAGGACGTCGCGGCCGAAGGCACGTCCCGGGTGACGTGGGAGATCGAACAGGTGGAGGACTCCTGCCGCCTCACCGTGACGCACGATCAGCTGCGCGAGGGGGCCAACGAGCAGGTGTACGGCGGCTGGCCGATGGTCCTGTCCGGCCTCAAGACGTGGTTGGAGACCGGCGAGAAACTCACCACACCCGGCTCGCTGATGTACACCTGATACCGGCTAGAGAGCACTTCGGACATCAGAGCGCCCCGGAAGTTCTGGCTGGCCGGCGCTCTCGCCCCCCTAGTCCCATCAAAGAATCAGCAGGCGCCCTTTTCACGACTGGAAAGGGCGCCTGCTGAATAGTCAGTCCGGAGTCAGTGTCCGGGAGCGGGATCGGAGCGGAATCAGGAGAGCTTGGACGCCACCAGCGAGGTCAGGTCCACCAGGCGGTTGGAGTAGCCCCATTCGTTGTCGTACCAGCCCACGACCTTGACCTGGTTGCCCATGACCTTGGTGAGGCCGGAGTCGAAGATGGCCGAGGCCGGGTCGGTGACAATATCCGAGGAGACGATGGGGTCCTCGGTGTAGGTCAGGATGCCAGCCAGGCGGGGATCCGCGGCTGCCGCCTTGAACGCGTCGTTGACTTCCTCCACCGTTACCTCGCGGCCGACCGTGACGGTGAGGTCCGTGGCGGAACCGGTGGGCACCGGCACGCGGATGGCGAAGCCGTCCAGCCGGCCCTTGAGCTCGGGCAGCACCTGCCCGATCGCCTTCGCTGCCCCGGTCGAGGTGGGAACCATGTTGATCGCGGCCGCCCGGGCCCGGCGCAGGTCGCGGTGCGGCCCGTCCTGCAGATTCTGATCCGCGGTGTAGGCGTGGATGGTGGTCATCAGGCCCTGCTCGATCCCGAAGTTCTCGTGCAGCACCTTCGCCAGCGGGGCCAGGCAGTTGGTGGTGCAGGAGGCGTTGGAGACGAGGTGGTGGGCACCGTCGTCGTACTCGCCGTCGTTGACGCCCATTACAACGCTGAGCACATCGCCCTTCGCGGGAGCGGAAATGAGGACCTTGCGGGCGCCGGCGACCAAATGCTTTTCGGCATCCGTGGAGCTGGTGAAGCGCCCGGTGGACTCGATCACGATGTCTACGCCGAGCTCGCGCCAAGGGAGGTTTCCGGGGTCGCGCTCGGCCAGCACCTTGATGGTCCGTCCGTCGACCACCAGGTCGCCGTCGGCGACCTTGACGTCCGCGCCCAGCCGGCCGACCACGGAGTCGTACTTGAGCAGGTGCGCCAGGGTTTCCGGCGAGCCGAGGTCATTGATCGCCACGATCTCGAGGTCTGCACCGATCTTGCCCTGCGCCATGGCCGCCCGGAAGTAGTTGCGGCCAATGCGCCCGAAACCGTTGATGCCAATCCGTACTGCCATGGGAACTCCTTTTATTTAGCCTCTAAATTTATGTTCCATTATTATTATCCTGATACTGCCGGACGAGGTCAAGGGGATCGATGTGAGCACCACCGCCACCACTCCGCAGGTCCTGCGGCTGACCAACCTGAAAGCCGTCCTGTCAGTGATGCGCGAGAACGGCGCAGTGACCGGGAGCGACCTGATCGAGGCGACCGGGCTGACGCGTGCCACGGTCATCGCGGTCTGCGACGACCTGGTGTCCCGGGGCTGGGCCCGCGAGGTGGCCGGCGAACGCGTGCTCGGCACGGCGAAGGGCAGGCCGGCCCGGCGGTTCCAGTTCAACCCCGGGGCGGGCTGCGTGCTGGGACTGGACGTCGGCATGGCCACCGCCACCGTGCTGGTGGCGGACCTGAACGGCCTGGTGCTGGCCCGCATCTCAGAGCGGTTCGAGAAGCCGCCGGCTCCGGCGGACTCGCGCCGCTCCACGATTAAGCGGGCAGTAGCCGCCGCCCTGGCCGAGGCCGGACTGCCGCCGGAATCGGTGCTGGCGACGGCCATCGGGGTGTCCACCGTCGTCGATCGCCACGGCAACGTGGCACCCGGACATGAACTCTCCGAGCACTTCGACATTGGCCTGCAGACCGAGGTCTTTGCCCGCTACGGCTGGCCGGTGCTGCTGGAGAACGACGCGAACCTGGCGGCCCTGGCGGAGCGCTGGAGCGGCGCCGGCAAGGGCGTCGACGACTTGGCCGTCATGCTGGCCGGCGAGCGGCTGGGCACCGGCCTGATCGAATCGGGCCGGCTGCTGCACGGCTGCAACGGCGGCGCCGGCGAAGTGGGCACCCTGGAACTGGTGGACGGGGTGGGCAGCCAAGACGGCATCGCGCGGCTGGCCCGCTATTGGGGCAACGAGGCCCTGGCCTCCGGCAGGCCCACCTTGATCCGCGAACTGGTGGGGCCGGGCACCACGCGCGTGTCGGCCCGTTTCGTCTTCGAGGCCGCGGCCCGGGGAGACGCGGTGGCGCAGGAAATCCTGGAGCGCATCGGCCAACGGATGGCCCGCGTGGTCGCGATACTGGGCACCTTCCTCAACCCGGAACTCGTGGTGATCGGCGGTGCGGTGGCCGCCTCGGCGTCGGCCCTGCTGCCCACCATCAACCGGGAACTCCCCAAGCTCACCGCGACGCCGCCGCGGGTGGCGGTCTCCGGGTTCGGCGATGCGATTGTGGCCACCGGAGCCGTGCGGCTGGCTCTGGACTACGTGGAGGAGCACGCCATGGAACTTGTCCCGGCCGGCATGGCGGCGAGCTAGGCGCGATTCGTAGGAGACTTCCCCGAAGCTGGCGGAAACGGCGGCCTCCCGCGTGCCGTCGCCGGTCAGGTGAGGACGTTTATGGGCGCGCCGTCGAGGTAGGCCAGGATGTCCTCGAGCATCTGCGTGTACCCCCGCCTGTGGGCCTCCTCGGTGACGAAGCCGACGTGCGGGCTGAGGATCAGGTTAGGCACGTCGAGCAGCGGGCTGTCCTGCGGCAGCGGCTCCACGTCGTAGACGTCGAGCGCGGCGCCGGCGATCCGCCGTCCCGCCAGCGCAGCCACCAAGGCGTCCTCGTCCACCAGCGGTCCGCGCGAGGTGTTGACCAGCCGGCCCCCGGAACCCAGGAGGTCCAGCTCGGCGGCGCCGACAATCCCGCGGGTGGACTCCGCCAGCCTCAGGTGGACGCTGACGATGTCCGAGCGCCGGAACAGATCCTGCTTGGACACCCACTCCGCCCCGTGGCCGGCGGCGCGTTCCCGGGTCAGGTGCGGGCTCCACGCCAGAACGTCCATTCCGAACGCCTGCGCGTAGCGGGCCATCAGCTGCCCCAGCCTGCCCAGGCCCAGCAGCCCGAGGGTGGACCCGGCCAGGTCGACCCCCATCCGGGCCTGCCAGATCCCGGCCCGCACGTCCCGGTCGTTCTGCGGGATTTCCCGGGCCACAGCCATCACCAGCGCCCAGGCCAGCTCGGACGGAGCCTGCGTCGTTTTCTGTGTCCCGCACACGGTCACCCCGCGGGCGCGCGCGGCGTCCAGGTCGATCGATGCGTTGTGCATGCCGGTAGTGGTCACCAGCTCCAGGCCGGGCAGCAGGTCCATCAGCTCGGCGGTGATGGGTGTCCGCTCGCGCATGGTGACCACCACCTGCGACCCTTCCAAGCGCGCGGCGAGAACGCCGACGTCGTCACAATGGTCCGTGAAACGCTCGACGGCGATGCCCGCCGGCAACTGCTCCCACGGGGCGCTGCCCAGTGCGACGTCCTGGTAGTCATCGAGGATGGCGATCTTCACGATGCCAGCGTATCCGCCCGGGGCCCGGGAGAGCCGGGGAGCCCCGGCTTGGCGGGCGCGGTGCCGGGTGCTTTGAGCTGCGCAGCCGGGCAAGCTCCGGATCAGCGCAGTTACGCGCAGGGCGTTAACGCAGCAGGCAGGGCCCGGAGCGGATCCGGGCCCTGCCTTTGGGTGTCGCTTGGGTTAGTTGGCCGGCAGCACGAAGGCCGAGTCAACCGTGATGGTGACCTTGTCGCCCACCAGCACGCCGCCGGCTTCCAGGGCGGCGTTCCAGGTGATGCCGAATTCCTTGCGGGAGATCTGCGTGGTGGCAGAGAAGCCGGCGCGGGTGGCGCCGAACGGGTCAACCGCCATGCCGCCGAATTCGACATCGAAGACCACCGGCTTGGTGGTGTCCTTGATGGTCAGCTCGCCGGCCAGCCGGAACTCTTCGGGAGTGCCTTCGACGCTGGTGGCCTTGAAGGTCATCTCCGGGTACTGCTCCACGTTGAAGAAGTCTTCGCCCTTGACGTGGGCGTCGCGGTTGTCATCGTTGGAGTCGAACGAGGCGGTCTTCACGACGGCTTCGACGGAGGAAGTGGCCAGGCTGTCGCCGACCACGAGGGTGGCGTCGGCGTCGGTGAATTGGCCGCGCACCTTGCTGATGCCGGCGTGGCGGACGGAGAAGCCGACCTCGGTGTGGGACTGGTCGAGATTCCAGGTTCCGGGGGTGAGCTGTACGGCCATTTAGTGCCTCCTGGTTGAAGTTAGGATGTGAAGCCCGGGTGAACTTCATGCTTATGCATCTACCGTAGCAGCTGATAGTTGAAGAGTCAACTAATGGCCGGTGAACGGCAGGCAACATTGCTTCGCCCGGCGCGGGAGGCCGCCCTGCCAACACCCACGGTGGTTGTCCTGCGCCCTGCTTCGGGTAGATGATCGGAGCAGGGCACGATGCCACCCGTTCGGAGACATCCGGCCCGTCATCGAGCGAAGGACACGGCATGGCAGCACCGCCAGCCACGAAGGCCACGCTGACCGGGTGGTCGCCGGCCATGCTGGCGGGCGTCGCGTCCGCGGCCGCGCTCTTTGGCACGGCTGAACTGGCGGCAGCTTTTTTCGGCCCGGCCGCCTCCCCCTTCGGCTCGGTGGGCGCCGCCGTCGTGGAACTATCCCCGACCTGGCTGACCGAATTCGCCATTTCGACTTTCGGGACGGCGGACAAACTCGTGCTGTTCATTGCGATGGTGATCGTTGCGGTGCTGATCGCCGCCGCGGCCGGCCTGCTCGCAGCCCGGCGCTGGACCGCCGGCGCGCTGGTGGTGGTGATGCTCGCGGCGGGCATGGCGGCCTGCGTGCTCACCCGCGCCGGGGCTGTGCCGGCCGATGCCATTCCGACGGCGCTGGGAACCGCGGCTGGCCTGCTCTGCCTGCGTCGGCTGATCAGGCTCCTGCCCCGGCCCGCGCCCTTGTCCGTGGGCGACGCGGCCATCATGCCGGAGGTTCCGGACCGCCGCCGCTTCCTGGCGAACGCCGCGGCGATGGCGGGTGTCGCCGTCGTCATGGGGATCGCGGCCGGCGCAGTTTCGGCGGCGCGGAACAGCGCACGGCAGGTGCGCCAGGCATTGGGGCTGCCGGTCCCCGCGCGGCCTGCCGGGCCATTGCCGGAGGATGTGCAGGCACCGGTGGACGGGGTGATTCCCTTCGTAACCCCCAACGAGGAGTTCTATCGCATCGACACTGCGCTCATCGTCCCGTCGGTAGATCCGGGGCAATGGCAGCTGCGCGTTCACGGACTGGTTGAGGAAGAGTTCAGCATTAACTTCCAGGAGTTGCTAAAGGCCGACCTTGTGGAGAGCTACACCACGCTGACCTGCGTTTCGAATCAGGTGGGCGGGAACCTGGCCGGCAACGCCCGCTGGCTGGGGTATCCGCTGCGCGACTTGCTGGCGCGTGCGCGCCCCCTGCCGGAAGCGGACATGGTCCTGTCCACCAGCGTCGACGGCTTCACTGCTTCGACCCCCTTGGAAGTGCTCACCGACGGGAGGGACGCGCTGCTGGCGGTCGGGATGAACGGGGAGCCCCTGCCACTGCAGCACGGTTTCCCCGTGCGGATGGTGGTGCCGGGGTTGTACGGATACGTGTCCGCGACCAAGTGGGTGGTTGACCTGGAGCTCACGCGGTTTGCGGACAAGGCCGCCTACTGGACCACCCGCGGCTGGTCGGACCGCGGTCCGATCAAGACGGCCTCGAGAATCGAGGTGCCGCGGCCCGGAGCCCGCCTGCCCGCCGGGACGCTGGCCTTTGGGGGAACGGCCTGGGCCCAGCACCGGGGCCTGTCAAAGGTCCAGGTGCAGTTGGACGACGGCGACTGGGTGGACGCCCAACTGGCGGCGGAGGCTTCCGTGGACACCTGGCGCCAGTGGTACTCGGTGCAGGACGACGTTCCGGCCGGGCCGCACCGGCTCCGGGTGCGCGCCTGGGAGGCCGACGGAACGCTGCAGACCGAGGCGGCGGCACCGCCTGCTCCGGATGGCGCCACCGGCTGGCACAGCGTTGATTTCACCGTTGCTTAACCGCCGGGTCATCTTCGTCACAGGACCCGCGCCGGATGCCCGGGATTCCGCCGCCGGTCTGCAGGAGGCGCCCAGCTTCGGTTGCTATGCTCAATAGCCGCCTCCCGTCGCCGCAGGCGGCTGCCCGTTCCCACGGCGGCACCGCCGTCGTTCCCCGGCGCACCGATTTCCTACCGTTCACCTTCCCTTCCCTCCAGGAGACCCGCACCCCGATGACCAGCCCGGCAGTATCCGATCAGCACAAGGACCTCATGGACCGCAGGTACGACTCTGGCGTCGCCGACATTAACCGTCTCTGCGACGAACTGCGGGACCTGAAGCCGGGTACCGAGGTCCCTTACGTGGATCCGATCCACGACGCCGATGAATGCCGGATCGTCTCGCTCTACTCGAACATCGGGCACGCCTCGGACACGGGTTTCATCTGGCCGGGAGACCAGGAGGCAACGACGCGGATGCTCGGGCTGCAGTGGCAGCTCGGCCTGCGGCCCCAATACGTGATGCCGTGGAACGTGCATCCGTGGTTCACCCCGGGCGAGGCCAACGGCAAGCTCACCCCCGACCAGATCAACGCCGGCCTCAAGCCGCTGCTGAAGATGCTGACGCTGGTGCCGCGGGCCTCGGTGCTCGTGGCACACGGAACCGAAGCCCAGCGGCTCGCCGGCTTGCTGCTGAAGACCGAGAACCCGCTGCTCTGGCGGCGCGGCTTCAAGACCTACAAGGTTCGGGCGCTCAGCGGCCGGGCCTTCGCGGGTTCGCCGGCACGCCAGCAGGAATGGCTGGACGCGATGCACGAAGCCTATGCCGACGCCATGGCGCGCACCGGATTGGGCCGGCCCGCCAAGTAGCACTGCGACCCGGCTCGCCGGCACCGCCGGCGCCCGGCCGTCCATCCCTCCCATCCGGCTAAACAATCCCTCTCCCGCCATGGCGGCTGCGCCTTCCCGCGGCTAGCCTGAGCCTGGACGGGAGGAACAGCCATGCCGTTGTGGATGACCGCGTTTTCCGTAGGGGCGATGGGCGGTGCCGCGCTGGTGCTCGGCTGTGCCGTCGCTTGGAAATGGGCCATTCCCGTCAAGGTTGTCTCGACGGTCATGGCCTTCGGCGCCGGCGTCCTTATTTCGGCGCTCGCCTTCGAACTGGTCGACGAAGCGGTAACGACCGGCGGGATCGGCGCGACCATCGGAGGTTTCCTCGTCGGCGCCTGTCTCTTCGTAGCAACGAACGCCCTGCTGGCCACAAAAGGGGCCAGGCACCGCAAACGGTCCGGCAATCAGCAGCCCGCCGAGGGAGATACCCCGGGCAGCGGCCTGGCGATCGCCGCCGGCGCCCTGCTGGACGGTATCCCTGAATCCCTCGTGCTGGGCCTCGGCCTCGTCGCCGGGGGAACAGTCAGCCCCGCAATGTTGGGAGCCGTGTTCATTTCCAACATCCCCGAAGGGCTCTCCAGCAGCGCCGGCATGAAGAAGGCCGGGCGGGGCGCGGGCTATGTTTTTGGCGTGTGGGGCACCATCGCCGTGCTCTCCGGAGCCAGCGCACTGGTCGGTTACCTTGCGCTGCAAGACGCACCGGAAGAGCTCGTGGCGTTCATCAACGCGCTGGCGGCGGGCGCCATCCTGGCCATGGTCGCCGACACCATGATCCCCGAGGCCTTCGAAGAGCATCACATCCTCACCGGCCTCACGGCAGCGCTCGGGTTCGTCACGGCCCTGAGCCTCGATGCACTGTAACCCGGCCCCTGCGGCCATCCCCCGGCCACGCTGAAACCAGGACCAATCACGGTGAAAATCAGCAGGCCCGCCATTGCGGGGAACCGGATGCGGAATCCACAAAATTCTCTCGTTCCCGGTCAATGACGGATCTATACTGTGGGAGCGCCCTGCGACAGGGCCCCGGGCAACGGGGCCCGCCCGGCCGGGGCGACAGGAGAAAATCGGTGCGCTGGTCGCTCGAACATACGGTCCCGGCTATTGTCCCGAGGCCGGCTCCCCCGCCGCCGCTTCGCCGCGCGCTTAGCCGCTGGCTGTTGATGGACAAAGTTCCGCCGGTGGGCCGCGAAAGCGCAGCGCGCGGGACGCCCCATCCCTGGTGGAAGGTCGTGTGCCTGACCGGCGTTGACTACTTCTCCACGCTCTCTTACCTGCCCGGAATTGCCCTGATCGCTGCGGGACCGCTGTCGCCGCTGGCAACGCTGCTCATTGTGGGGCTCACCTTGCTGGGAATGCTCCCGCTCTACCGGCGCGTGGCGGCGGAGAGCCCGCACGGCGAAGGCTCGGTGGCCATGCTCGACCGGCTCCTGCCGTTTTGGAAGGGGAAGGTTGTTATCCTCGTCCTGCTCGGTTTCGTTGCCACATCGTGGATCATCACCATCACACTCTCGGCCGCCGACGCAACGGTGCATTTGCTCGAGAATCCCTACTCTCCCGGCTTCTTGCAGGGCCACCCGGTTCCAGTCACCGTCGTGCTGCTGTTGGTCCTCGGGGGCATCTTCCTGATCGGATTCGGCGAGGCTGTAGCCATTGCCGTGCCCCTGGTGACCGCGTTTGTGATCCTGAATGCGGCCGTCATCATGGCCGGCCTGTCGCTCATCGCGCAGGACCCCGGCCGCATCAGCGACTGGGCGCAGGCCATGGCCGTTGCCAGCCCCGGCCCCGGCAACCTAACCTTGTCCCTGCTGCTGGCATTTCCTCTGCTGATCCTGGGCCTGTCTGGATTCGAGACCGGCGTGAGCATGATGCCGCTCGTGGCGTCCGAGGGGCACACTCCCGCACAACGCCTCGCCTCACGGGTCCGCAATACGCGGAAGATGCTGACGTGTGCTGCGGCTGTTATGAGCGGTTTCCTGATGGGCAGCAGCTTCGTGACGGCCGTCCTCATCCCGCCCGAGGCCTACGCCGCAGGCGGCCCCGCGGATGGCCGGGCCCTCTCCTATCTTGCGCACGCACTGCTCGGCGAGGGGTTCGGCACGATCTATGACGCGGCAACGGTCTTGATCCTGTGGTTCGCGGGAGCCTCGGCGATGGCCGGGCTGATCAACATCGTCCCGCGTTACCTGCCGCGCTTCGGAATGGCCCCCGAATGGACCAGTGCGATCCGGCCCGTCGTCCTGGTCTACACCGGGGTCAGCATCCTGCTCACCGTGAGTTTCGGGGCGGATGTCAACGCCCAGGCCGGAGCCTACGCCACAGGCATCCTGGCCATGATGGTGTCGGCGGCCGTCGCTGTCGCCGTCACGACTGCACGCCGCCACAAACGCCGCACCGCTGCCGGGTACGGCGCCCTCAGTTTGGTGCTGCTCTACGCACTGCTGGCCAACGTCCTGGAAAAACCCGAGGGCATCGGCATCTGCGGGCTGTTCATCGTCGGCATGGTCGGCGTCTCGCTCGTCTCCCGCGTCGCCCGCACCATAGAACTCCGCGCCGAACGTATCGAATTCGACCAGACTGCCCGGCGGTTCATCAGCGATTCCTTGGACAACGACGGCTCGCTGAACGTCATCGCCAAGCGCCGGCCCGGCAACCACGACGATTACAGTGCCAAGGAAGACGCGCAGCGGCACATGAATCCGGTCCCGGGGACGGCGGACGTCCTGTTCCTCGAAATCGACATCGTGGACCCTTCGGCCTTCGCCAAGGTGCTTCGCGTCCGCGGCATCGACGTCGGCGGGTACCGGGTGCTTCGTGCGGAAAGCCCCGCGGCCCCGAATGCTATTGCCGCCATCCTCCTGGCCGTGCGGGACGCAACGGGTGTTCGCCCCCATGCCTATTTCGAATGGTCTGAAGGCAATCCGCTCGGCCACCTCTTCCGCTATCTGCTCCTGGGAGAGGGAGACACGGCTCCCGTAGTGCGCGAAATCATCAGGCAGAATGAGCCTGACCCTGCCCACCGGCCCGGGATCCATGTGGGCGGATAGCGGCGGCGGAAGCCCGCCCTGACCGCTGAGATGCCGCACGCCGCCGTCGTCGTGGGCACGGCGGCCGGAGGGCGGTCACGCCCGGGCACGAGCATTGCGGTCGCTTTGGGTGGCGGCTAGATTATCTCCATGTCTCAGGAACCAGGGATGGGGGCGCCTGGAGCTCAGGGAACCGGGGGAATGTCCGGCGAACCGGAACGTCCCGCGCCACCGCGTCCGCAGATGTCCGACCTCACGCCGCCTCCGATCATCGGGACTTTGGTGCCGCCGCCTGCTGTCAAGAGGGTCCGCGCCTTGTGGATCCTCAGTTTTGTTTCGGGACTGATTGCGGGGATCTTCGCGTATTTCGCGCAGGAGGAGATCCTCAAGCACCTGCGCGGGCTCATCGACGGTTTGGAGCAGGGCGCCGACGAGGAGACCGTGGAAGCGCTCGCGGTCGTGGTTTTCTGGGGAACCCTGGGCGTGCTGGCGCTCGTCATGCTGATCGAGGCCGTGCTGCTGCGGGCCCTTATGCGCCGGCATGGCAAAGTGCGCTTCGTGCTGCTCGCCATGCTGTTCGTCCACGGGGCGGTGACCCTGCTGGCCGACGAATTCCTGGCCGCTCCCGGCGATCAGGAATTGGGCATCAGGATCATGCTGGTTCTGCAGCTGGTGCTAGCCGGCGCGGCGGTAATCGCCAGCGTCCTGAGCGGGGCCAACCAATGGTTCCGTGCCGAGCACCAGGGGCGGCGAGGCAGGCCGCCTGCCTGAAGCAGGCTGCATTCCGGCCAACAGTTCCTCGCAGCTGCGAATGACGGTCTGGCAGACCTCGGCGACGGCACGGCCGCGCAGCGGGTCGCCGGCCACGGCGTGCCAACGTCTCAGGCACGCCACGGCGTGCTCCCGCAGGACCTCGCCCCGGGCGTCACGCGGAAGCCCCAGGCGTTCGGGCGCCGAGACGCCTTCGCCGCCGATCATCCGTTCAGCTTCGGCGGCCAACTCCGGCTCCAACGGCAGCCCGGTGGTGCGGGCGGCCGCCAGCAGACGCAGTTCACGGAAGGCGTGGGCGCTGGCGAGCAGCCGTTCCAAGCCGGCCGCGACTCCCGCGGCGCCCGGGCGGGGGTGATCGTTCAGCAGCTTTTCGACGCCGACCAGGGCCGTCCGGGCTTTCAACTGTCCGGCCCGGGCTTGGAACTGCCCGGTCATCACGGCCAGCAATTCGTCCAGCCCGCTGCGGCGGGCCAGTTCGTGGGCCAGCGCGGTCGGCTCCGAGATGCCTCCACGGAGCAGCGCGGCTGCCAGCCGGAGCCCGAAGAGCCCGAACCTGTCCAGCAACTTGGCCCGCGCTTCCGGCGTGGCGGACAGCGGGCCTCCCGGACGGACGAAGCGGTCGGCGGACAGCAGGAGCAGCTCCCGTTCCCGCCTGTCCAAGGAAGCGAGCTCGACGAGGACGGCGTATTCCGCCTGCCGCAGGCTGCGCGCCGACTGGGCCAGCAGGCCGGCGATCGGCACTACCCCGAGGGCCAGTGAACGCAACGCGCCGTCACGGCGGTACCGCGCAGCGATGTCCCGGGCGGAGAGCATGGCGTCGATCCGGCCCGACCCAACCTCGTCCGCACGGGACAATACCGCCAGTGCGTTGACGGTACCGCTCTGGCCGGCCGCGGTATCACGGAAGGACTCCAAGAAACCCAGGTCGGACGCGTGCAGGTGCCGCAGCAGGTAGATGATCGCGTCGGCCTCCGAGGGCGCGTCGGCCGGCGTCAGGAAATCGGTGGAGCGGGCCGACACGTCCCGGGAGAGCGAGGCAATGCCCGGCGTGTCGATCAACGTCACGTCCCGCAGGGTTCGGGACGGCCAGTCCACCACGAGCCTGTCGACGTCCTCTGCCTGGACCCCGCCGAGCTCGAACACCAACCGGCCGTCGGTGCGCTTGGTCGGCAGGTCCCGGGGCGCTCCAGAACGCGGGTGCAGGGTAATCCGCGGAGTGTCGCCGAAGCGGTACCAGGTGACCACCCGGGTGCACTCTCCCGTGTCGGTCGGGGCAATCTCTTCGCCGATAATGGCGTTGAGCAGGGTTGACTTGCCCGCTTTGACCATGCCCGCAATGGCGATCCGCAGCGGCTCCTCGAGGCGGCGCGCATACTCCTCCAACACCTGACACACGGCCGGTTCGTCGCGGTAGGCTGCAATCGCTTCCTGGACCAGCCCGCGCGCCGCTTCGACGTCCGCTCCGGCTGCCGCGGTATTCATGCCTGTCCAGCCACTTGCGGTGCAGCGTCCAGCGCCAACGCCTGCTGGCGCAGCGACTCCACGAGTGCAAGGGACGCCTTAAGCTCCTTGATCCGCAGGTCGCGTTCCTGGTGGAACCGGCTTGCCGCCTTCTGTGCCGCCAGTACCGAATCCGCCAGCGAGCGATGGTGCTCTTCGGCCAGTTCGGTGAAGTGGTCGCGAGTGGCCCGCTGGACGATCCTGAGCCGGTCCTTGAGCTGCTTGCCCACCTGGAACACGACCTCATCGACTTGTTTCCGGACCAGGGCCTTGGCCTCCGATTGGCGGCGCTTCAACCGGGCTTCCTTGTCTTCGCGGTAGGCCTTGCCTCCCAGCAGCAGGCCGGCGCCGACCGAGATCGGGTTGATCAGCGCCATGCCCGCGATCCCGGTGAGGAGGCCGAACATCAACACACCGCCGTACGAACCCCGCATGCCAATCAGTATTTTCTGGACCGTTCCAAGGCGTCCTGCATCCAGATCCGGGATTTCCTCGACCGGGTCGAGCACGTTCTCCGTGGAATCGACCTGCAGCAACGGCAGGGTCACGTCGTCCTGGTTGAAGTGCTCGGCGACCTTTTCCGCCAGCCACAACGACCGTTCGTTCGTCCACACGAAGGTGTCGGACACGGCCGCGGCCACACGCTGTTCCAGCCAGTGCACAAACTGTTCCCACTGCGGACCGGGATCCCCGGCATCAATGGACTGCTCGGCGTCCCGCAAAATGCTGCGCAGCCGGTCTCGCAAGTCGTATTCCATATCGGCGATGAGATCGCTCATGCCGTCATTGAGCGTGACCTGCCAGCGGGAAGAACGACGGCGGAGCTCGTCGGCGCGTTCCTTGGCCGTTTCCAGCTCGGCCAGCATCTCCGGGGTGCCGTCCGGATTCTCCAGCGCGCTCAGTTCGGACTTCAGCGACAGCCGCAGATGGTCCATGGCCGAAATCAGGTCCTGCGCCACGGACCGCCGCTGGAGCCGCTCGGTCTGGCCCAGGATCTTTTGCCGGAGGTAGGCCACCAGCTCCGGAAATCCCGATTCGGCGTTCAGTTCGCTGTCACGCATTTCGGCCGCCCGGAGGCGAAGTTCCGAGGAGACCGGAATCAGCGGCATGTCTGCCCCGATCCGCTTCAAATGGCCCCTGTCCAGTTCGGCCACGCGCCGCCATTGCGGGTACATATCCGTCTTGGACAGGACGCCGGCCACATTGGGGCAAATCCGTTGCGCCTGCCGCAGGAACCGGATCTCCGGTTCGGTGAACTCCTGGGATGCGTCCGAGACCAACAGCACGGCGTCCGCCGTCGGCAATGCCGTCAGCGTGGTGAGGGTATGGGCCGAGTCCAGTCCCCCGACCCCCGGCGAATCCACCAGGGCGAGTCCGCCGTGCAGAACCTTCCGGGGCAGGGAGACTTCCGCGGCTGCCAGCCGGCGCTCGTTACCCGGATTCCCCCGTTCCGAGACGTGCTCGGCGAGCTCGTCCAAGGCGACCGGGCGACGCTCCAGTTCAACGTCCCCGTCGCTGGAGTCGGCGCGTTCCTTCGGAACCAGGATCACGGCTGAGGCAGGCTCCCCGTGCTTGACCACCGTCGGCACCGAGGTGGCGACGTCGTCGTCGATGGGACAAACCGGCGCATTTACCAGGGCGTTAATGAGCTGGCTTTTACCCTGCTTGAATTCACCGACGACGATCACCCGGGTGGTCGGATCCTGCAATCGCTTGCGGGTCTGTTCCAGGCGCCGCTGCAAGTCTGCGCGCTCACCCTTCTTGGCCAATTCCTGGCCCTGATCCACCAGCTTGACGAGCTCGACCACCGTATCCCCTTTTGACTTCCGGCCCCGCGGCCGGACCGTGACACTGTCCAGCAGGAGGTCCCCGGCCTCCTGCTGGACAGCTGATCTGTCGTGATTCAGTTATCGGGTCGGTTAGAAGTCGACCTCTTCGGCAACAACGCTGTCTTCGATGTCCACTTCGTTGTCCGCGACGATGACGGAGTCGTTGACGGAGTTGTCGGTGAACTCGGCGTTGATGTCGTCCACCTGCACGTCCGTGTTCGTGGAGCTGTCGTTGAACGAATCCTCCACCTCGACCTCGTTGAACGAATCCTCGATCTCGACCTCCTCGTTGAAGGAATCCTCCACATTGATGTCGGTGGTGGAATTGTCCTCGTTGAACGAGTCCTCGACCTCGATCTCGGTGGTATTGCCGTTGTACGAGTCCTCGATCTCCACGTTGGTGGAGTTGTCGGTCGAGTAATCCTTCGAATGGTCGGAGTTGTCGTTGAAGGAGTCTTCCACCTCGACGTCCAGGTCGACATCCGTGTTGTAGGAGTCCTCGTTGTAAGAGTCCTCGTTGTAGGAATCCTCATTGTAGGAGTCCTCGACGTTGAAGGAGTCCTCGACGGAGATGTCGGTATCCCCGACGGTCACATCGCCCTCAATGTCACCGGTTGTCACGGTGGTGGAGTTGTCGGTCGAGTAATCCTTCGAGTAGTCGTTGGAGTTATCCGTCGAGTTATCCACGGTGGCGTCCCCGCCAGCCGCAACAGAGTCGTCGCCCGAGGCAATCACGGCGTCGTTGTCGAACCACTGGTTCACGTCGCCGTCGGCCCAGATGTTCTGGTTGACAGACTGATCCGTGATGGTGTCCCGATCGTCGATCGTAGAGGTGTACGAGTAGTTGTTCACGATGTGCGTCAGTTGCTGCACAGCGTGGGCGTGGTCATCATGATCGTTGCCCCTGCCGCCGCCGTGACCGTGGTCATCGTCGTCATGGCCGCCACCCCCATGGCCGCCGTCGTGACCGTGGCCCCCGCCACCGTGGCCGCCGCCGCCCCAGCCACCGCCATTGTTGCCGGAGTTGTCGCTGGACCAGTCGCCGGTGTCGCCGCCGGAGTGGTTGCCGCCGGTGTTGTACTCGCGGTCGAAGGACGAGCTGGCATCCACGGGAGCGTAGTCGAGGATGACCGGCATGATGGCGTCCACATCATCGGAGCACACGTCGCCCAGGCCGGCCTCGGCGAGGGCGGCCTCCGGGTCTGCCTGGAATTCGGCGGCTGCGCGCGGATCACGGAGCAGATTCATGATGAATTCGAGTAGAGAGCTTGCGAGCGTAGGCATTATGTGAATCCCCATTCTTATTCCTACTGGATCTGGCCAAAATTATGGATGGTGGCCCGCCGAGCTGAGTTGCTTGGCTTGGTTCAAAGCTACGGCCGGGCTGCTGTCGCCCGCATCGGGGCTTCCTCCCCCGCCGCCCGCCCCCTCCAGGGGGATCGCGGTGGACGGGGACTAGGTAGGGAGGGGCCTTAAGCCCGGAAGTACGCGGAATTACTGCGGGGAACTGTCTTCGCCGAGCGCAAGCCGCAACTGGGTCAGGAGTTCGGCACGGTTCGAAGCCCCTAGCCGCCGTCGAATACGCGCTATGTGGTGCTCGGCGGTGCGCGGCGAAATGAAAATCGCGGCCCCGATCTCCCGGTACGTCTTGCCCTCCAGCACCAACCGGGCGACTTCGCGCTCCCGCTCGCTCAAGACGGCGCTTTCTTGTCCCTGTGCTGCTCCGGCGGGGACCGCTGCCTGCCCGCCGGGCTCGGTGACGGTGACGTCGGCTGGCGCGTCCATGGTCCCGCGCGTGCCGGGATGAAGGTCCCTGGCGCAAGCCAAGAGGCGGCTCATGTCCTTGCGCTCGTCCGCGTGCGCTGCCGCGTGCCCGGCGAGGCGCGCCCCGTCCCAGGTGAGGCCGACGGATGCGAGCGCCCGGGCGGACTCCTCCACCAGCTTCGGATCGATCCTGCCGGCCAGCACCGTTACCCACGCCCGGCCGGCCGCCGCGAGCACGCCCGCCAGTCGGTACGTCCCCGAGGCCCGGACCAGCGCCGAGGCATGCGGGGCGAGCTCGCTGGGGCTGTCCGCCAAAAGGGCCGCCTGGACCGCATACCAATGCAGCGAGGTAGACCACAGCGCCGGTTCGCCCAATCTGCCCAGCAGCGCCCAAGCCTCCGTCAAATGCGGCTGCAGCCTCGCGGAATCACGCAGGCGGGCAGCGGCTACTGCCAGTTCGCCGAGCGGCAAAAGGCTGTAGAGATCGACGGCGACGTGCAGCAGCCGGCCCCGCGCCCGGTCCCAGGCGCGCACCAAGGCAGCGGTGTCATCGGTTCGCCGCGCCAGCCCGACCTGCAGGGCGTCCAGCAACAATTCGTCGCGCGGGGTGGGACGGATTCCGCTGGCGGTCGCCTCTGCGATGGCAGCCCCGGCGCTGTCCGGGTGGTCCTGCAGCATGGCGACCCAGGCCCGCAGGAGCAGCAGCCTCAAGCGGGCGGCCGGGCCTCCCTGGCGGCCGCGCAGAGCGTCGTCGAGGACGGCTGCCGCTACGGGGAGCTCACCGCTGTGCAGGGCCACCAAGGCCGCGAGGGCCGCAGGGCTGTCCGGCAGCGGAATGGCGGCGCCGGAGGCCGTGAGCATGTCGGAAGCCCGCACTAGGGCCGGCAGCGCCTGCTCGGTGTGCTCGCCGATCGACGCGACGATGCCTTGTCCCATCAACGAGACGGCCACGTTCGTCAGGGTTGGCGAGTTGTCGGCGTGGTTGCCGGCAAGCAGGCTTCGAGCCTGGTCGGGGTCACCCGTACCGATCATGACGACGGCGGCCAGAGCCCTGGACGCCTCCGTGGCGGGTGATCCGAGCCACCGGTAGACCTGGGCGCTGCGCGCCAGCATGCCCCGCTGCGCCCACAGCGACGCCGCCACGTCCGCTGCACGGAGCCTGTCCGGTGCCTCCGGCCGGGCCAGGAGACGGTCAAGGATGCGGCCGGCTGCTTCGAGGTCTCCGGAGGCCAGTGCCGCCTGGGCCCGGCGCGCCGCCGTTGCCGCTTCGTCGGCGCCGGCTGCCGCCGCTTCACCGTACAGTGTCGCGGCCACCCGGGGCTCGGAAGCCAGGGCGCCGTCGCCGGCGTCTTCAAGGACGCGGGCCACGCGTGGATCCTGGAGTCCGCCCCGAACCAGTCCGCGGGCCACGTCCACGGGCGCCGATGCGGTGTTGTTGGCTAAACAGTCGGCCAGGGCCCGCTGGAAGGCCCGGACGTGGTGCTGCGGGGTGACATGAAGCAGGACGTTGCGCATGAGCGGAGCAAGGTTTCCCTCGGGCAACACCAACCCTGCGGCCGTGGCCTGCGACATCAGCGGCCCGATTCCGCCGGGCAGCTCCCGCAGTCCGGAAGGCAGCGGCCCGGCTGGATCGAAACCGATGGCCAGGGCCAGCAGCAGCTCCCGAAGGTTGGGTTCCAGCCGGTCGAGCTCGTGGCCCACATGGTTGACCAACCCGCCGAACTTCACCGGATCTGACGGTATTGGGCGGGCATCGTCGATCGCTTCCAACACATGCTGGACCAGCCAAGGCAGGCCCCCGGTCAGCCGGAAGACCTGATCAAGGACGGGAGCAGGAAGCCGGTCAGAGCGGACAGCTGCTGCGTGCCGGGCAATATCGTTACGGGTCCAGGGCCCCAACAACACCGGCCGCCGGTGCGCCTCCAACACCGCCGTCAGCCGCTGCAACGCCGGCAACTTCGGCCACGACCGGTAGGCGACCACGAGGTTCACGTTCTGCCCGTCGACCAACCGATGGACGCGCTCCAGTTCGGCGTCGTCCAACTGGTGGGCGTCGTCGATCAGTACCGTGGTTCCTTCGTCCACAGGGTCTTTCCCCAGTGCGTGCCTGCCCGAGCTGACGGGGACGCCTGCTTCCTCATAGGCCGCCGCCAAGTTTTCCAGCAGCAGGCTCTTGCCCGATCCTCCCGGACCGGACACGGTAGCCAGTAAACGCGACGCGGGTTCCGTCGCGGCTTCCGTCAGCAGTTGCGCGGCATCCCGGTTCACCAAACGGCGTGCCGCTGGCTGCGCCGGTGTCGCACCTGTCATGCCGGCCCCGGAGCAGGCGCATCGGTGGCGTCACCCGGCGGTGCCGGCGGCTGCGTCGGTTCCACCCAGGCTGGCGCGGTCGGCGGAGGATCGACAACCACCGTCTCTGACGGTGTTGATGAGGGCTCCGGCACGGGCTCCGGAACAGGTTCCGGCGCCGGGTCGGGGGCCGGAGGCGGCGCGGGGTCGGTGGCCGGAGGCGGCAGCACCGGATCCGGTTCCGGTGTCGTTGTCGGCACAGCCGGAACACTCGGTTCCGGCTCGGGGGCGGGAGGTTGGGGAGTGGTGCCTGGCTGGGGAGCCGCGGGCGGCTCGGGGGTTCCCGTGGGTCCCGGGGCAGGAGTGTTGATGCCGTTGTCCGGCTTCGATCCCGGGCCCTGCCCGGAATCACCGGCCGGCGTAGACACGCCCCCCGGGCGAGTCGACGATTGGCCGTTCGGCGTCGTCGTCGTCGCCCGGTCCTGCGCGTAGGTCACCTGCTCCTGAGCGAAGCCCGCGGTGCCGCCATAGCCCGGTGAGCCTTCCGGGCTCGGAGCCGCTGTGCCGGAGGACGTTGCAGCTGAGTTCTCCCAAAAGACCACGGGACTCATGCCAGGCTGCGCCGGTTCAGCCGCCATCACGGAATTGGCCGGCCCGGCCCCTTCGCTTTCCTCCGGAGCTCCCCCGGGTACGTGGCCGTTCCGCTCCGCGGCGCTGCCTTGCGCGACGCCCGGTTGGGAACCGAACAAACCGAATTCGTGAGGGCTCTGGGCGGCGGTTGCCGTCAACGCCGTGAGGGCCGCGACCGCCACTGTTATGGCAGCGGCGCGCATGGCCAGCACGGGTTTCCGTGCGGTGCCGGCGCCTTCCACCGCGGACGCGGCGTGGGCGTGGAAGTGTGGTTGCGGAAAGGCGCGGCCTTCGGCCGCGACGGCTTCCGGCACCGGCCGGGGCTCCCGCTCCTCAGCGTGTCCGGATGGCAGCGCGAGCCTGTTTCGGGCCGCGAAGTACGCGGCCCCCAGGCTGATGGCGGCCTTCGGGTCCGCATCCACCGCGAGGGGACGGTTCAGTTCGGCGGACAGCAATTGGGCAACCAAGGGGATGCGGGACGAGCCGCCGGTCAAGAGGACGGCGGTGAGGTCCTCGGCAGCCACTTGCGCTGTGTCGAGGGCCCGGCGCAGGGAGTGGAGCGTGTCCCGCACCAGCTCCTCGATCATGCCCTCAAACTCGGACCGCACCAGGCGGACGCCTGTCTGCAGCTCCGGCAGCAACACAGGGATTGTTGCCTCGGAATCGGCCGAAAGCGCTTCTTTGGCTTCCACGCATTCCCGCCGGATACGGTCCAGCGCCACGCGTGCTTGCGTCGAGGTGGGATCCACCGCGCTCAGCCCGCCGTCCAGGCTGGCGACGACGTGCGCGAAGACGACGTCGTCGACATCAGCTCCACCCACCCGCTCCAAACCTTCCGGTTTGCCCAGCAGCGTGAATGAGGCTGCGTCACCCTTGTGCAGGACTGCCGCGTCGAAGGTACCGCCGCCGAAGTCATAGACGGCGACCAGGCTCCCCGTTCCCACGCGGTTTTGGGAGGCGTAATGGAGCGCGGCTGCTTCCGGCTCGCTCAACAACATGACGTCGGCGAGCCCTACGCCGGCCAAGGCGTCACGGATCAGTCCGGTCTTGTAGTCACCCCAGCTGGCCGGATGCGACACCACTACGGCTTCCGGAGCTTCGCCTTCACGTTCCTGGGCGCGGTCTACGACCCACCGGACCACGGCGGCGAAAATGTCCTCAGGTGCGACAAACAGGTCTCCGACCATCATCGGCACCGAGTCGCCGATCCGCCGCTTGAATTCTCGAACCACCCGGTCAGGGGACGTCGTGCCCCGCCGTTCGGCTGCCTCTCCGACCAGAACTGCGCCGTCTTCGCCTACATAGATCACCGACGGCACGGCCGCCGCACGTGAACCCAAGTGGACAGCCTGCGGCTGCTGAGGCTTTCGGTCTCCGCTCCCGTATCGCGCTGTCGCTGCTGCCGTGAAACTTGTGCCGACATCGACACTCAGTACATAAGCCATGAATCCCCTCAGGTACGTCCAGCAAGGAACGTCCCACACCGCTTCTTTATACTGTCTCCAGAGTCATGCTCTGATTCCCCCTAGGCGGGCGGTATCCATCCGCCCGTGTCCCCATGAAGCCGCTGCTAAATGACGCCCTCAGCCGCCGCCAACCGCAGTTCCCCACACTTGGATCCGGCGTCCTTCAGAAAGCCGTTCCGTTACATTCAGCCTAGGAGGGGTGACGTGCTTAGACAAGGGAATGGATCCCCCGTTTAACAGGCATGAGCAACACGAAAATTTGGTGAATGGTTTAGTCCTTCGACGGCCTATTTCCTCGATTTTGCAGCTCCCTGGTGATACATATGCGAAGTCGCGTACCTTGCCTCGCCTAGTCCCTGAATGGGTAGACCGTGAAGCGATCACGGCCGGTGCATACAATGATTTCCTGTCCATCCGACCCCGGAGCACCATGAAAAATAAATACGGCGAATCCGGTTCCTTACGGACTTATGGCGTGTTTTTGCGCGGCATCAACGTTGGAGGCGTCCGGATTGCCATGAAGGACTTGCAGCGGGTCCTCACCGAAGCCGGTTTCGGGCAGGTGGAGACCGTCCTCGCCTCGGGCAACGTCGTGCTGCGCGCGGAGACCCAAGACCCCGGCGTGGTCAAGCAAAGAGTCGAAGCGAGCTTGCGGACGGCTTTCGGCTACGACGCCTGGGTCATCGTCAAGACTCCCAGCGAGCTGGCCGCCATCGTCGAGGGCTATCCGTTCACCCCGGCCGACGACGGCGTTCCCCGGCACGCTTACGCGGTGCTCACCACGGGTGAGGATGTTGTGGAACAACTGCTCGAGGACTGCCCGGAACTTTCGCCCGAAGAACGGGCGTCTCCGGGGGGCGACGTCCTGTACTGGGAGGTGCCCAAAGGCAACACTTTGGAGTCCAAACTGTCCAAGCAAATGGCCAAAACGATGTACAAGCCGGTGACGACCACCAGGAACCTCAACACGTTGCACAAGATGCTGGCCAGGTTCCGCACGGAGGGCTGAGGCGGCCCCTGCTACCGGGGGAGGAGTGGAACCGCCCGAACTCATCCTCCCGGCGGATAGCCGCGGCGCCGGTGCGATTCTAGACTCGTGTTTGTTGCGGCCTTGTTATGGCCGGCGGCCGGTCACGGCCAAGGAAGGGGGATCCTATGCTGTTCGACTCGGTCACGTGGATATCGGCTGCCGTCTGTGCCGGTCCATTTGCCCTCTTCCTGGCGGTCGGAGCGCTGGTCAGCATCGGGCGGAGCAAACGGCAGCGGTCGGCGAAAGCCGGCTGGTCCCTGCTGGTGCTCGCGGTGCCCATCCTTGGCCCCCTGGCGTGGTTCCGGACGGCATCGCGCCGGGCCGCCGCTCATACGGCCCAGCCGGACACCCGGCCGGCGAAGCAGGCGACGGGGCCCCTTGTTCCCTAAAGGCCCGCCCGCGAAAACGGCCGGCGGTTCCGCGGGACGGATGGAACGTGTCCCGCCGGGTATCGGTCCATGCAGTATCCGTGTTGGACGCGCCTCCGCGAAGGTCCTTACTCTTCTGGCATGACCACCCGTACGGCCGTGCGCGCCGCTGCTCCCACACCCTCCGACGGCCGGCAGGTCCTTCAGGTTGGACCGGTGAACCCCGTTGTCACCGCCGCCTTGGCGGATGAGTTCGGCGCACTGTTGCTCCCGGACGGCCCGGAACGCGGCGATTTCCTGCTGCGGCACGCCCCCGGCATCCGCGTGGCGGTGTGCTCCGGCCGCCATGGTGTCGGCTCCGACCTGATGCGCCGGCTGCCGAACCTCGAAGCCATCGTAAACTTCGGCGCCGGCTACGACGCCACCGACGTCGAGCAGGCAAACGAACGCGGCATCCACGTCAGCAACACCCCGGATGTGCTCACCGATTGCGTGGCCGACACCGCGCTGGCCCTCTATCTGGATGTACTGCGCCGAACCAGCGCCGCCGACCGGTTCGTCCGCCTCGGCGGATGGGCCTCAACCACGTCCTACCCACTGACCACGCGGGCCTCCGGCAGAAAGGTCGGCATCCTCGGCCTGGGCCGGATCGGCCAGGCCATCGCCAAGCGACTGGAAGCGTTTAACTGCGAGATCCACTACCACAGCCGCCGCGCCGTCGAAGACTCGGGCTACGCGTTCCACTCCTCCCCCGCCGAACTGGCCGAGGCCGTCGAGGTGCTCGTCATCGCGGCTGCCGGAGGACCGGAGACGGTGAACCTGGTCGACGCCGGGGTGCTGGCCAAGCTCGGCGCGGGAGGCTACCTGATCAACATCGCTCGCGGCACCATTGTGGACGAACATGCCCTGGTCTCCGCCTTGGCCGGAGGACGCCTGGCGGGCGCAGGGCTGGACGTCTTTGCCGACGAACCGCATGTGCCGGCCGAACTGATGGAGCTGGAGAACGTGGTCCTGTTACCGCACATCGGCAGCGGCACCCGTGAGACCCGCGCCGACATGGCCGCATTGACATTGGAGAACCTGCGCAGCTACCTGCGCGACGGCTCGTTGGTAACCCCGATCGGCTAACCCCGTGCCCGGCCCGGCGCCGGGAAATCCGGGGGGGGGTTCGACGCGGGGTAAGACCGGGGTTGGCTCTGGCAAGCGTCACCCTGGAGCAATACTTGTATGACAAGTGCGCGACTTGTACAATCAGTCGCAGTAGCCATCCCCGCGTAAGGACCGCCATGCCCTACACCGCCGATGCCATCCGGCACGTCAAGCTCTCCACTGCCACGCTGCCGCTGGCCACGCCCATCTCTGACGCCAAGGTCTTTACCGGGCGCCAGAAGCCCATGACGGAAGTCGTCTTCCTCTTTGCCGAAATCACCACCGTGCAGGGACACGAGGGCCTGGGCTTCAGCTATTCGAAACGGGCCGGCGGCCCGGCGCAATACGCCCACGCGACGGAAGTCGCCGAGGCGATGCTCGGCGAGGACCCCAACGACATCGCCAAGCTCTACAACAAGCTGCTTTGGGCAGGCGCGTCGGTGGGCCGGTCCGGCGTCGCCACCCAGGCCCTGGCCGCGCTCGACATAGCGCTCTACGACCTCAAGGCCAAGCGGGCAGGGCTCCCGCTGGCCAAGTTCCTCGGCGCGCACCGGGACTCGGTCCGGACCTACAACACCTCCGGTGGCTTCCTCAACGCCTCCATCGACGAGGTCAAGGACCGCGCGAGCCGTTCCCTTGCCGACGGCATTGGCGGCATCAAGATCAAGGTCGGCCTGCCGGACTCGGCCGAGGACTTGCGCCGTGTCGCCGCGGTCCGCGACCACATCGGCGACGGCGTGCCGCTGATGGTGGACGCGAACCAGCAGTGGGACCGGGCCACCGCCCTCCGGATGGGCCGCCGCCTGGAGCAGTTCGACCTGGTCTGGATCGAGGAACCGTTGGATGCCTACGACGCCGAAGGCCATGCCGCGCTGGCCGCTGCCCTGGACACCCCGATTGCCACCGGCGAGATGCTGGCCTCGGTGGCCGAACACGAACGCCTGATCGCCGCCCGCGCGTGCGACATCATCCAGCCCGACGCTCCCCGGGTCGGCGGCATCACGCAGTTCCTGCGCCTGGCCACGCTGGCGGACCAGGCCGGGCTGGACCTCGCGCCGCACTTCGCGATGGAGATCCACCTCCACCTGGCCGCCGCCTACCCGCGCGAGCCCTGGGTGGAGCACTTCGACTGGCTGGACCCGCTGTTCAACGAGCGCCTCGAGACCCGCGACGGCCGGATGATCGTCCCGGACCGTCCGGGCCTCGGCTTCACCTTCAGCGAACAGGCGCGCGCCTGGACCACGGACAGCGTGGAGTTCGGCCGCGCCTAGCCTTATCCCATGACGACGACGGTGCCGCGCACCGTCGTCGTTCCCCTCTCACCCTGCCCTAGAGAAAACGGGAGCGATTGTTGAAACCGAACCTGACGGTCACCTTGGTTGACGACCTGCGTCGGCGCATTGTCGACGGCGATATCGCTCCCGGCGACAAGCTGCCCAGCGAGAACACGCTGATCGCAGAGCACGGCGTGAGCCGCACAGTGGTGCGCGAGGCCATCACCCGGCTGCAGGCGGAGGGGCTGGTGCATACCCGGCGCGGCAGCGGGAGTTTCGCGCTGACGCCACCGGCGGAAGCGGAAGGCCCCCGCGGCCTCCGGCCCGTGCGGACTCTGGAGGACCGGAGGGCGCTGGTGGAGTTCCGCACCGGCGTGGAAAGCGAAGCCGCTGCCTTGGCCGCCGTCCGGCGGACCGACCAGCAGTTGGCGGCCCTGCGCGCCGCAAACGCTGACTTCTCTCGCTCCGGTTCCAACCCGGCCGCGGCCTTATCCCACGACTTCGAGTTTCACCGCACCGTCGCCGAGGCCAGCGGCAACCCCTACTTTCGGGATGCGATCGCGGCCCTCGGCCCGGCCATGATTGCCATGCCCCGCTACCGGCTGGAGGCCAGCGGATCCGAAGCCGAAACGTCCCGTCTCTCGGCCGTGGCGTCCGAACATGCGGCGGTGCTGGCCGCAGTGGAAGCCGGCGATGGACTGGCCGCGGCTGCCGCCATGCGCACCCACCTGGTCAATTCGCGGCTGCGGTTGGAGAGCGAATCCGGGCACTGATTACCCCGGGAACTGCACCCGCCGTAAGGTCACTGGGTCCGGATACGGAAGCGGCAGCAGACCAAAGTCTGCTGCCGCTTCGCTGTTGCGGGGGTGAACCGGCTGTGGCTACTCGGCTGCCTTGACGGCCAACACCGGCCGGTCTGCCTGCAACAGGATGCGCTGAGCGTGCGAACCCATGATGAATTTGCCCACCTGCGTGCGCTGGCGCAGACCGATGACAATGAGCGAGACCTCGCGTTCGCTGGCGAGCTCAAGGATCTCGTCGGCCAGGTCGTCGCGGTGGGTGGGGCGAAGCACTTCTGCGGCCACGCCCGCCTCATTGGCTGCCGACTTCAGGCGGAGGAGGTCGTTCTCCGACGCCACGGTTTTATCCACCAGCACCCCTTCACGGGTGGAGTTGACGATCAGCAGGTCTTCACCGCGGAGCTTGGCTTCCGCGATGGCGGCGGACACGGCTGCCTCTCCCACGGGGGTGGGTACATAGCCGACGAGGATGCTCATGCGTTCTCCTTGGTTTCGGTGCGAGCTTGGGTACGGGAGTTTTTCCGGCGCTCTATGGCGGACTTGACCATCGGCCAGACAGCGACCAGCACGAACAGAACTACCAGCGTGCCGGAGATCGGCCGGCCCATGAATCCGGCGACGTCTCCGTCGAGCACCAACAGCGAACGCCGCAAGCTGGACTCGAGCAGCGCACCGAGCACGAAGGCCAACACCAGCGGTCCAGGCTCGAATCCGAATTTTTTCATCAGGTACCCGACGGCGCCGAAGAGGACCACCAGCAGCACGTCGAACATCGAGTTGCGGATGGTGTAGGCGCCAAGCAAGGTGATCAGTGCGGTGATCGGAGCGAGGATGGCGGCGCGCACCCGCAGGATGCGGACGAACAAGCCGACCAGCGGGATGGACATGATCAGCAGCAGGATGTTGCCGATGTACATCGAGTTGACCACACCCCAGAACAGATCCGGGTTCTCGACAATGAGCTGCGGGCCCGGGGTCACGCCCTGAATGAGCAGCGCGCCGAAGATGATCGCCATGGTGGCATTGGCGGGAATACCCAAGGTCAGCAGCGGAATAAAGGAGCTTGTCGCCGCGGCGTTGTTGGCGGTCTCCGGACCGGCAACACCCTCCACGGCGCCCTTGCCGAAGCGTTCCGGGTTCTTGGCGCGCTTCTTCTCCACGGCGTAGGCGGCGAGCGAGGAGATCGTGGCGCCGCCGCCAGGCAGGATGCCCAGGAAGAAGCCGAGCACAGAGCCGCGCCCGATAGCCCCGGCCGACTGCTTGAGGTCCTTCTTGGACGGCCAAACGTTTGCCACTGTTGCCGGCGCTTGGGCCGCGCGGTGGCGTTCTTCCAGGTTGTAGAGAATCTCGCCGACGCCGAACAAGCCCATGGCCACCGGGACAAAGTCGATGCCGTCGGCCAGACTCAGGTTGCCAAACGTGAAGCGTTCGGCACCGGTGAAAATGTCGCGGCCCACGGTGGCCAGCAGAAGTCCGAAGGCGGCGGCGATCAATGCCTTGATTTTGGCGCCGTTGCTGATCGTGGCGACCAGCAGGATGCCGACCATGGCCAAGGCTGCGTACTCGGGCGGGCCGAAGTCCAATGCGAAGCCTGCCACCAGCGGGGCGAGGAAGGTCAAACCGATGATGGCCACCGTGCCGCCGATGAAGGAGCCGATGGCGGCGATGCCCAGCGCCGTTCCGGCTTTGCCCTTCCTGGCGAGCTGGTAGCCGTCGAAGACGGTGACGACGGAGCTGGCTTCGCCCGGAAGTCGCAACAGCACCGAGGTGATAGTGCCGCCGTATTGTGCGCCGTAGAAGATGCCCGCCAACATGATGATGGCCGTGACGGGCTCGATCCCGTAGGTCAGCGGCAGCAGGATGGCGATGGTGGCTGCCGGACCGAGGCCAGGCAGTACGCCGATCAGCATGCCGATAACAACGCCCAGCAGGCAGTACAGCAGGTTGGAGGGCTCTAGGACGACGCCGAAGCCGTCCATGACCGGTTGCAGGAAATCCATGCGAGAACCTTTGGATCAGTGGGCGAGGGTGGGGCGCGAGGGTCCCACGTTGGCGGCAAAGCCGACACCGTGGGAGTGCACAACCCGCTAGAACAGGTGGGGAATCGACGTTCCCAGGGCAAGGATGAAGATGGCGTAGAACGCGGCAACAATCAGCAGCGAGTAGATGATGGCGCCACGCCAGGATTCACCGCCGAGGAACTTCATCCAGACCAGGCAGAGGAGCAGTGCAGGGACCTCGAAGCCGATCAGCGGCATCAGCAACACCATGATCAGCAGGGTCACAAACCCAATGGCCGCAAGCCAGGACAGTTTGGAGAATTTTTCCCCGTCGCGGCCCCCACGCCGCCCAACAACCAGTTGGGCGAGCGCGAGGACAGCGATGATCAGGCTGACCACGAACGGCCACATGCCGGGCCGGGGCTGGGAGGGCGTTCCCAGCCCCAGACCGAGCGACATGACGAGCCCCGCCACGCCCAGCGCGAGCACCACGAGGGATGATGCGAGGTTGGCAATGGGCCCTGCCGGCGGCGCGGCCTCGGCTTCCCATTGGGCAGCCAATTCCTCCGGTGTCAGGTCATCGTCGACGACGTCGACTGACTCAGTGCCTTCTGCTGGCGTCTCGCGGTGGGGCGTCATGGTTTAACTCGATTCGCTGTGGAGGCCGGACGGCCTCACGTGGGTGTTGCTACTCGCCGGCCAGCGAGATGTCGTACTTCTCGGTGAGCTCCTTGTACTTGGCAGCCAAGTCGTTCCACTGCTGGACGACTTCCTCGCCGGAGATTTCCTTGGGGGTCAGCATGTTCTTCTCGTTGAAGGCCTTGTACGTGTCGGTGGCCTGGGCGGCCTCGACCGACTCGACCAGCTTGGCCTTCACATCCTCGGGCAGTCCCTTCGGGGCAGCCAGGGCGCGGTACTGGGAGACCGGGACTTCGTAGCCTTCTTCGATGGCGGTGGGGACGTCCGGCAGGAAGGTGTTGCGCTCGTCGGAGAAGACAACGATCGGCTTGACTTTGCCGGCGTCGATCTGCGGCTTGGCTTCACCCAGCTGGATGGTGGCCAGCTGGACCTGGTTGCCCATGACAGCGGTCAGCGCGGGGGAACCCGAATCGAACGGCACCGCGGTGCCCTTGATCTCGGCCTGGGCGAACAAGATGGCCTGGGACAGCTGTGAGCCGGTGCCCACGCCGGTGGTGCCGAAGGTCAGCTTCTTGGAGCTGTTCTTGATATCGTCCAGGTTTTCAAAACCGGATTCGGCGCTGGCAACCAACACGTAGTCGTCCTGAGAGAGGCCCTTGATGACATCCAGGTCGTCAAGGCTGACGGCTTCGTCTTCAGATACTGCCAGCGGAGTGATAGTGATCAGCGAGGCATTCAGCAGGACGAGGTTCTGTCCGTCGGGCTCCATTGCCGCGACTTCCTGCGTTGCCAGGGCGCCGTTGGCACCGGGCTTGTTCACCACCGGAACAGCGACGCCGAGCTCGTCGGCCATACCTTCGGCCGCGGTGCGCGCGATCAGGTCGGTCGACCCGCCCGGAGCCTGGCCGACGGTCAGAGTAATGGGGCCGTTGGGGAAGCTGTCCCCCTCGGCGGCAGTGCCGCCCCCAACGTTGCCGCCGCAAGCGGTCAACGCCAGCGCAGCAGAGGCAGCGGTCAGACCTAGAACGGTCCGGCGGATGGAGAGTGCTTTCACTTCGGGCTCCTTGCTCGATGAACAGCGATGTTCGAACGGGTCTCGGCCGTGACCCGACTCATATGAGACAGGTCACTAGTGGCTCGGACATCGAGCTTAGAAAGAGACTATGATGCATGTCCAAGCCCATTAGTGCATTGAATGATACTTGAAAGGCATCATGTTCACCCTGGACCAGGCCCGAAGTTTCATCGCTGTCGCCGAAGAGTTGCATTTCGGCCGAGCCGCCGAGCGGCTGAGCATGACCCAGCCCCCGCTCAGCAGGCAGATCCAGAAACTGGAGCGCAGCATCGGCGTCGAACTCTTGGAGCGGGACAACCGCAAGGTGGCATTGACCGCCGCCGGACACGCCTTTCTCTCCGAGGCGCGGAAGCTGGTGGTGTCGGCAGACCGGGCGCCCCGAACGGCACGCCGCATCGCCGCCGGCCGGGCGGGTGAGATCCGGATCGGCTTCACTGCCGCCACCGCCTTCAGCGTACTCGGACCCCTGCTCGGCGAGATTGCACTGGAACTGCCCGATGTCGACGTCGAACTCGAGGAACTGGTGACCGGGGAGCAGGTCCAGGCGATTATGGACGGCGACCTTGACCTGGGGCTGGCCCGCCCGCCCTTCGACACAGACCTCTTCGAATCGCACCTGATGCTGTCGGAAAACCTGATGCTCGCAGTTCCCAGCGGGCACCCGCTGGATCAACTGGCACGTCCGCTGGCCGTGGCCGACCTCAAAGACGTGCCGCTCATCATGCATTCACCGATCAAGGCGCGCTATTTCTACGATCTGGTGGTGCGCCAAATCCCGATCGAGCACGGCAACGTCGTGCACACCGTCAGCCAGATCCTGACCATGGTGGCGCTGGTGGCGGCCGGCCGAGGTGTGGCCTTCGTGCCCGAATCGGCACAACTGCTGGGAGTCGATGGCGTCAGCTACTTGCATCTGCCCGAACTCGCGCCGGACTCGGTGGAACTGCATGCCATTTGGAACCGGAACTCGCACAATCCCGCGCTACGCAGGATGCTGGAGAGCGTGTGGGCCAAAGCCTCCTAGCTGCCAGCCGACCACCACCGCGCCTCCGAACGTCAATACTCTTAGTGCATCAATCCATACAAAAGAGGGCTTGGACAGGCATCACGTTGTCTTCCTAGGGTGGAGCCAACGCATTCAACCCGCCGCCCGCGGCACCATCGCAAAGGAAGATGCACGTGGCCCAGTACACGCCCCATGAACTCGCAGACAAGCTCAAGGACGGGCTGTTGTCATTCCCAGTGACGGCGTTTGATGCAGAGTTGAACATCGACGAAGCCGCCTACCGCAACCACCTGGACTGGCAGTCCAGCTTCGATGTCGCAGGCCTGTTTGCCGCCGGCGGCACCGGCGAAGGCTTCAGCCTGACTCCGGCCGAGTCCGCCCGCGTGGTCCGGATGGCCGTTGAGGAAGCCGGCAGCCGGGTTCCGGTGCTTGCTTCGGCCGGCGGCTCCACCGCCCAAGCCATCCAGAACGCCAAGGACGCGGAGGCCGCGGGAGCCGAGGGCCTGCTGCTGCTTCCGCCGTACCTGACCGAATGCGACCAGGCCGGCCTGCTGGCGCACGTTTCGGCCGTATGCGCCGCCACCAACATCGGCGTCATCGTCTACAACAGGGCGAACGCCATCTACGCCGCGGACACCGTGGCGGCCCTGGCCGACCGGCACGCGAACTTCATCGGCTTCAAGGACGCCCTGGGCGACATCGAGCACCTCACCAAGGTCTACGCCAAGAACGGCGACCGGCTGTTCTACCTGGGCGGGCTGCCGACGGCTGAGACCTTTGCCCTGCCGCTGCTGCAGCTGGGCATGAGCACCTACTCCTCGGCGATGTACAACTTCGTGCCGGAGTTCGCCCTGGATTTCTACCGCGACGTCCGCAACCAAGACCGCGATGCCGTGACCGAGAAGCTGAACCGCTTCGTGCTCCCCTACCTGGACATCCGCGACCGGGTTAAGGGATACGGTGTATCCATCGTCAAGGGCGGCCTGAAGGCCGTCGGCCGCGACGCAGGCTTCGTCCGCCCGCCGCTGCAGGACCTGACCGAGAAGGACATCGCCGACCTGTCGGCCCTGATTGAGGCCGCCGGCATCCGCCCGGCAGACGTCCGGCAGAACGCCTAGGTTCCGCGCCAGGGAAGCGGCCGCCCTCCACGGGGCGGCCGCTTTCCGCCCAGCAGCCACCGCAGACCATCCCCAGTCCAGAAGGAGCATCCGATGCCCAGCACGCAGACAACTCTGACAGGCCATTCGATCATCGCCGGCGAAGCCGTGACCGGTACCGGCGGCACTGTCAACGGTTTCGATCCTGCCACCAATGACGTCCTCGAACCGGCCTACAGCCTGATCGACGCGGCCCAGCTGGCGACCGCCACTGCCGCGGCGGAGGAAGCTTTCGCCTCCTTCAGCACGCTGGAGCCGGAAACGCATGCCGCCTTCCTGGAGAAGATCGCCGACAACATCGAAGCCGTCGGTGAAGAGCTGGTCGAACGCGCGATGGCCGAAACCGGCCTCCCCGCCGCGCGGCTGAACGGTGAACGCGGCCGCACCACCGGCCAGCTGCGCCTGTTCGCCGCGGTAATCCGCCAGGGCGACCACCGCGGCGTGCGCATTGATCCGGCCCAGCCGGACCGCCAGCCGATGCCCCGGGCCGACATCCGCCAGCGCAAGGTCCCGCTGGGCCCGGTCGCCGTGTTCGGTGCCAGCAACTTCCCGCTGGCCTTCTCCACCGCCGGCGGCGACACCGCCTCCGCCCTGGCGGCCGGCTGCCCGGTGGTGTTCAAGGCCCACAACGCCCACCCGGGCACCAGCGAAATCGTCGGCCACGCCATCACCGCCGCCGTGGCCGAGGCCGGCCTGCATCCGGGCGTGTTCTCCCTGGTCTACGGTCCCGGCGCCAAGATCGGTCAGGCGCTGGTCGCCGATCCGGCGATCAAGGCCGTCGGGTTCACCGGGTCCCGCTCCGGCGGCACCGCCCTGGTGGCCACCGCCGCAGCACGGCCGGAACCGATCCCCGTCTACGCGGAGATGAGCTCGATCAACCCGGTGTTCTTCTTCGACGGCGCGCTCCAGGGCGACCTGGACGCGCTGGCCGCCGCCTACGTCGGCTCGGTCACCGGTTCCAGCGGCCAGCTGTGCACCGCTCCCGGGCTTGCCTTCGTGCCCGCCGGCGAGGCCGGGGACGCGTTCGCGGCCGCGGTGGGACGGGCCCTGGCCCCGGCCGCCGGCCAGACCATGCTGACCCGCGGCATCGCCGACTCCTGGACCGCCGGCGTCGACTCCCTCGGGAAGCAGGACGGGGTGGACCTGGTGGCCCGCGGCCAGGACGGCGCCACGCAGAACGCCCCCGCGCCCGCGGTCTTCGGCACCGACGTCCGCACCTTCCTGACCAATGAGGTGCTGCACGAGGAAATCTTCGGCGCGGCCTCGCTGCTGGTCCGCTACACCTCCAGCCAGGACCTGCTGGCTGCGGCCAAGCGGCTCGAAGGGCAGCTGACCGCCACCCTGCACATGAGCGACGAGGACCACGCCACCGTGGCCCCGCTGCTGCCTGTGCTCGAGCGCAAGGCAGGCCGCATCCTGGCCAACGGCTGGCCGACCGGCGTCGAAGTCGGGCACGCGATGGTCCACGGCGGCCCCTTCCCGGCCACCTCCGACACCCGCACCACCTCGGTGGGCACCCTGGCGATCGAGCGGTTCCTGCGCCCGGTGGCCTACCAGAACATTCCCGATGCCTTGCTGCCGGCACCGGTGCAGCAGGAGAACCCCTGGAAGCTGAACCGCCGGATCGACGGCGCGCTGGAACTGGCCGGAGGGCAGGCATGAGCAACCAACCCACCATTGCCGCCGTCGAGGTGGTCCCGGTCGCCGGGCACGACTCGATGCTGCTGAACCTCTCCGGCGCGCACGGGCCGTTCTTCACCCGCAACGTGGTCATCGTGACCGACTCCGACGGCCGCACCGGCCTGGGCGAAGTCCCCGGCGGCGAGAAAATCCGCACCACCATCGAAGACGCCGGCGCCCTGATCACCGGCCGCCCGGTGGCCCGCTTCCGCAGCCTGCTGCGGGAAATCGCCGCGGCCTTCGCGGACCGCGACGCCGGCGGCCGCGGGCTGCAGACCTTCGACCTGCGCACCACCGTGCACGCCGTGACCGCCGTCGAATCCGCTTTGCTGGACCTGCACGGCCAGTTCCTGGGCGTTCCCGTGGCCGAACTGCTCGGCGACGGCCAACAGCGTGACGCGGTGCCGATGCTCGGCTACCTTTTCTACGTGGGCAACCCGGACGCCACCGACCTGCCGTACCTGCGCGAGCCCAACGGCGCGGACGACTGGGAACGGGTGCGCCGCGAAGAGGCCATGACCCCGCAGGCCGTGGTCCGTTTGGCCGAGGCCGCGCAGGCCCGCTACGGCTTCCAGGACTTCAAGCTCAAGGGCGGGGTGCAGGCCGGGGACCTGGAGGTCGATGCGGTGACCGCGCTCAAACAGCGCTTCCCGGACGCCCGGATCACGCTGGATCCGAACGGCGGCTGGCTGCTGCAGGACGCCATCCGGCTGGGCAAGCGCATGCAGGCCGTGGTGGCGTATGCCGAGGACCCCTGCGGCGCCGAAGGCAAGTTCTCCGGCCGCGAAGTGATGGCCGAGTTCCGCCGCGCCACCGGACTGCAGACCGCCACGAACATGATCGCCACTGACTGGCGCGAAATGGCGCACGCCGTGCGCACCAACGCCGTCGACATTCCGCTGGCCGATCCGCACTTCTGGACCATGGCCGGTTCCGTCCGCGTGGCACAACTGTGCCACGAGTTCGGTCTGACTTGGGGCTCGCACTCAAACAACCACTTCGACATCTCACTGGCCATGTTCACCCAGGTCGGCGCCGCCGCCCCGGGCGAAATCACCGCGCTGGACACGCACTGGATCTGGCAGGACGGCCAGGGCCTGACCAAGGAACCGCTGCTGATCCGCGACGGCGAGATCAAAGTCCCGCAAGCCCCCGGCCTCGGGATCGAACTGGACCGCGAACGCCTGGCCGAGGCCAACGCCCTGTACCTGGAACACGGCCTCGGCGCCCGCGACGATGCCGTCTCCATGCAGTACCTGGTGCCCGGCTGGGAGTTCGATCCCAAGCGCCCCTGCCTGGTCCGCTAGTACCCGCCGCCCGCTCCGCACCCTGCGGGGCGGGCGGTCTTCTTGTGTCCCGCCGTTTGACCTCTGCCCGGCCGCGCGTTTTGCGCCGGCCCGGGCAGAGCCGTGAGTTCTGGAGGTTCCGTGGAAGGTGTGCTGCTCGGCTTCGGCGTGGTGCTGGTGATTGTTGCCGTCGGCTTTGCCGCCGCAGCCATCGTCCCGCAGAAGGCGCCGGAGATGCAGCGCGGACTGACGCCGGTGATCTACTACATCACCAATCCGGCGCTGATGCTGGTGCTGCTGTCCGAGGCGGATCTCGCGTCGGTCGTCGGCGTCTACACTCCGATCGCGCTGATGACCGCCGCCCTCGCGGGAGCGGTCTATGCGCTGTTCAGCCGCTTCGTGCTGCGCCGCCCGGCAGCGCAGACGGCCGGTGGCGCCATGGCCTCCACCTACGTCAACGCGGGAAACATCGGGGTGCCGATCGCCCTCTACGCCGTGGGCAGCGCCGACCCGGTCGTTTCGGTGCTGCTGGCGCAGCTGCTGGTCATCGCGCCCGTGTACCTGACCGTCTTCGCCTGGTGCCAGCGGAAGGCGGCTGCGGGAAAGCTTTCACCGGACGACGGCGGTGCTGCCGCGGCTGTCCCGCTCTGGCGCACCGTGATCAAGTCCATCCTCAATCCGGTCACCGTCGCCACCGCCGTCGGGGCGCTCATCTCCGTGACCGGGCTGCGCCTGCCGGAAGTGCTCTGGACGCCGGTGGAAATGCTCGGCAACGCGTCCATTCCGTTGCTGCTGATGCTGTTCGGCATGAGCCTGCGCGGGCAAAAGCCGCTGACCCAGCGCGCCCTGCGGGCCGACGTCGCGCTGGGCTCCGTGGTCAAGCTGGCCCTGATGCCGGCCATCGCGTGGGCGCTGGCGCACTTCGTGTTCGATGTCGGCGGCGTCCCGCTGCTGGGCGTGGTCGTCATGGCGGCCTTGCCGACGGCGCAGAACGTCTTCCTGTTCACCAGCCAGTTCCGCATGCAGTCCACGCTGGTGCGGGACATCATCTTCCTGAGCTCCCTGCTCTCGCTGCCCGCCGTCCTGCTGGTCGCCCTGCTGCTGGGCTGAGCCCTCCGGCGGAACTCGGACGCTCGTGGACTCGGCGAGGCGTTGGAGGTTCAAGACCTGACGGGTCTGCATGACCCAAGGGGAGCCGGCGTGGCCGCACAACTGACGGGTAGCCGGCGGTGAAACCGGCTGCAGCCCGCGCTGCCCGTAGCGCTCCCTTCAGGCTGCGGTATGTCATCGCGCTTCCCCCCTCAGGCCAGGGTGCAGGCGTTCCTGGAAAAAGGCGAGGATGCGCCTGCGCGCGTCCTCGGCAGACGGCTCGTGATAGCCAGCGGCAACCAGCTTGGCGAGCACCTTGTCCCCGAATGTCAGCTCCGACGGGCCATGGTTGTTGAGGAAGCCGCGGCCGGCGCCGGGATAGACCTTGATGTCATGGTCTGGTCTATCCCGGCGTCGGCGAGCAGCGGCTCAAGACGGGCCGGAACCTTAGGCACTCCAGGCCAGCGATCCCTACCTCAGCTGCGTCTGGTCTTTGCTCGCCAACGCCCGTGTAGCCTTCACCGTGGTCACAGCGGCCCACTTCTCGGCTTTCTCCTTTTCTTGGTTGGGGGCCTCCTTCATTGCGACCGCGGAACCGGTTTTCCGGACAATTATCGGGACCGGTTTTCTGCAAGGTTGAGCGGTGGCGCCCACTGTCCGGTGGTCGAAACCAGACGGCGGCGCCGCGTCGTATTTCCCTGGCGGCTCAGCCCCAGGGGATGGCGCCCAGCAGGACACCGACGGCCAGCATCACCAGCGAAACGACGGTGGCACGCCACAGCACCTTCTTGTGGTGGTCGCCCAGTTCCACGCTGGCCAGCGACACCAGCAGCAGGATCGCAGGGACGAGCGGGCTCTGCATGTGTACGGGCTGGCCTGTGATGGAGGCCCGTGCCATCTCGGCGGGGGCGATGCCGAAGTGGGCGGCAGTTTCGCTCAGCACCGGCAGCACACCGAAGTAGAAGGCGTCGTTGCTCATGAAGAAGGTCATGGGGATGCTGAGCACCCCGGTGATCACGGCCATGAACGGCCCCATCGAGTCCGGAATGATGTCCACCAGCCAGGCTGCCATGGCGTCGACCATGCCGGTGCCGTTCAGCACGCCGGTCAGGACCCCGGCTGCCATCACCATGGAGACGACGGCGACGATGCTCTTGCTGTGCGCGACCAACTGGTTGGCCTGTTCCTTGACGTTCGGGAAGTTGACCACCAAGGCAATGGCGGCCCCGACCATGAAGACGTAGGCCAGCGGAACGACGTCCAGCACCAGGATCACCATGACGGCCACGGTCAGGGCCAGATTGAACCAGAACAGATGCGGACGCAGGGTGGCCCGGTTGGGGTCCAGGGCGGAGTCGGTCAGGGATCCGCCCACCGGGCCTTCCTCTGGAGCCTCCAGAACAGCGACAGAGCCACCGGCCGGAGCGCCGACCGGCGAGGTACCCGGGACGGGCTTCCCGGACCCGGCTCCGCGCCTGCCGCGGCCCCTGCCAACGCCGGAGTTTCCAGCGGAGCTGCCGGCACCGCCGTCGTCGTCCCGGGCAGCATCCGTCCACAGATCGGGCTTGCCCTTGGCGGTGGCCTTGGGATTGCCGCCCGCCAACCGCTTGCGCTCGCTCAAACCGAGCGTCCAGGCGAAGACCATCACGACAAGGATGCCTGCCAGCAGGGATGGAATCATCGGCACAAACACGTCGGTCGGGGAGACATCCAGGGCGGCAGCAGCGCGTGCCGTCGGACCTCCCCATGGAACAATGTTCATGGTGCCGTTGGCTAGGCCGGCGACGCAGGTGAGCACCACCGGGCTCATGCCCAGCCGCAGGTAGATCGGCAGCATGGCCGCCGTCGTCAGAATGAAGGTGGTGGAACCATCGCCGTCCAGCGAGACGACGGCGGCCAGCACCGCGGTGCCGAGCACAACCTTGGCCGGGTCGTTGCCCAACGTGCGCAGGATGAAGCGCACCAGTGGGTCGAACAGTCCGACATCGATCATCAGGCCGAAGAAGATGATGGCGAACATCAGCAGCGCCGCTGTGGATGTCAACGACTTCATCGACTCGAGGATCATGTCGCCCAGGCCGAGGCCGGCCCCTGCGAAGAGGCCGAAAACAGTCGGCACAATGATCAGGGCTAAAACAGGCGTCAGTTTCTTGGTCATGATCAGCGCCATAAAGACCGCGATCATTGCGAAGCCGAGGAAAACCAGCACAGCAACTCCTTTGTCTAATGCAGCCGGTGTGACCGGCTTTACAGACATTAGGGTGGTCCGGGTCACGAATGGCGGTTAAACGCCCTTCAGGTGCATACTGCTTATTGAGCACGTTTTGCTCATTTAGCTCACAGGCCGAGGGCCGCACCCGGGAGGCACCATGGAGAACGGGGGCAGGCGACCGCCCCGGATGGGCTTTTCGGCCCGCATGCTGTTCCTCCAACTGGCCGTCGTGGCCGTGGTGCTCCTTCTCTCCGCCGCCGTTCTGGGCTGGCTGACCTACCAGCGGCTGGGCGAAGACGCCGAAGGCCAGGCCCTCGCCGCGGCACGGGCCGTCGCGGCGTCCGGCGACGTCCGCGCCGAGACCGCCGCGCTGGTCGATGCCGGGCCCGATCAGCTGTCCGCAAGGGCGCTGGAGAACGGACCGCTCCAAGCACTGGCCGAGGACGTCCGGCTCCGGACCGGAGCCCTGTTCGTTGTGATCACCGACGACACAGGCCTGCGGCTGGCCCACCCCAATCCGGCCGAGCTGGGCCGCATGGTCAGCACCGACCCATCGGAAGCACTGGCCGGCCGCGAGGTCACCGAACAGGAACAGGGCACGCTGGGGCATTCCGCGCGGGCCAAGGTTCCCGTGTACGCTCCCGGGTCCGCATCCGTGGTGGGCGAAGTCAGTGTGGGCTTCTCCAGCCAGGACGTGCTGCAGTCCCTGGCCCGGAGCATCCTGCCCATCGCGCTTACGACTGCCGGGGCTCTGGCGCTGGGGATGGCCGCTTCCCTGCTGCTGGGCCGCAGGCTCAAGCGCCTGACTCTCGGACTCGAACCGGAGGAGATCGCGGCGCTGGCCCAGGACCAGGAGGCGGTGCTTCGCGGCGTGGACGAGGGCGTCATCGGTGTTTCCGCGGACCGCAGGATCACCGTGTTCAACCGCGAGGCCAAACGGCTGCTGGGCTTTCCCATCGACGCGGACCTCGTCGGCCGGCCGCTGGCCGAGCTGGAGATCCCCGGCGCCGGGGCATCTGTGCTGCCCGATGCCTTGGCCGGGCTGCTGGACGCCGCCGATCCGCAATCGCCCACCGTGGAGCTGGTGGTTGGTTCCCGGGTGCTGATCCTATCCGCGCGCGAAGTCCAGGCCAGCCGCACCCCGGGCAGGCGCGGCTACCGTCCCGGAACGGGCACCGGCGCCGTAGTTCCGCGTGCACCCGAACTGGGCTGGGTAATCATGCTGCGCGACCGCACGGCCGTCCAGTCGCTGACCCGCCAGCTGGACGCCGTGGGCGCGTTGAGCACCGCGCTGCGGGCACAGCGGCACGAATTCGCCAACCGGCTGCACACCATTTCCGGCCTGCTCGCCACGGGGCACCCGGACCGCGCCCAGGAATACCTCACGTCCATCATGCAGACCGGACCGCTGAACTACCCGGCCGAACAGGCCGACCTGCTGCGGGACGCCTACCTGCAGGCTTTCATCGGAGCGAAGAGCATGGAGGCGGCCGAGCGCGGCGTGGTGCTCCGGGTCGGTCCCGAGACGCTGGTGCGCGGCCGGGTCACCGACCCGCAGGATGTCACCACGGTGATCGGGAACCTGGTGGACAACGCCGTCCGGGCCGCTGTGCTCGGGAGCAACCCGGACCGCTGGGTGGAAGTCGAGGTCATGGACGAGTTAACGGAAGACGGTGGAACGCTGCACCTGGTGGTGGCAGATTCAGGAGACGGGCTGTCCGGCCTCGCCGCCGACCACCCGGCCGCCGGAGAAGCGGCCGCCGGCATTGACCAGATCTTCGCCGAGGGCTACTCGACGGCAGACCCTTCGAGAGACCACCCATCGATCAAGACCGCGCCGCCGGACGACGTGTCGGGCCTGCCCGACATCCACGGCCAAGGCTTCGGGCTGTCGTTGAGCCGCCGGCTGGCTCGGCGCCGCGGCGGGGACGTCTGGGTGGCAGATCCAGGGCGCACGTTCGGGCCGGGAGCCGTATTCTGCGCGAGTCTGCCGGGCACGGTCGAACCTGTACCACCAGGAGGGAACCATGACTGATCTACAGGTGCTGATTGTCGACGACGATTTTCACGTGGGGCGCCTGCATGCCGGATACGTTGATTCCGTCCCCGGGTTCAGCGCGCTGGCGCCTGTCGGAAGCGCCGAGCAGGCGCTGCGCTCGGCTCACGGCCAGGCACCGGACCTGATGCTGCTGGATGTGTACCTTCCCGATGCGTTGGGACTGGACCTGCTGCGGAAAGTCGACGTGGACACGATCATGCTGACCGCCGCAGCTGACGCAGCGTCCATCCGCAAAGCACTGCGCCGCGGCGCGCTCGGCTACCTGATCAAGCCGTTCACGTCGGAGCAGCTGGCGAGAAAACTGCGTGCCTACGCGCGCTACCGCCGCCTCTTGGCTGAGCAGCCGGCCGTGGACCAAGATACGGTGGACCGCGCGCTGCACGCCCTGCACCCGGCCGAGGCCGCCGTGGCGGCCCGGACCCGGTCGGCCACGGAGGCCGCCGTACTGGAGTCGTTGGCACCCGGGCTGCAGCGGTCCGCGGCGGAAGTAGCGCAGACGGTTGGCATCTCCCGGGCCACTGCCCAGCGGTACCTGTCTGCTTTGGCGGACGACGGCGCCGTCGAAATCCATTTGCGCTATGGCAGCACCGGGCGCCCAGAGCACCGTTACGGCCGGGCCGGGTGACTCAGGGCGGGGCCGTCGGCCGGTCCGGGGCACCACCGGACTGGTTTTTGTGGCCGCGCAACGGCGGGCAAAGGCAGGAACAGGGGCGGGCAATGATTGGATGGCAGGCATGACCGTTGGCTTGGTACTGGATCTTTTCGGCACCTTCTTTTTTGCCATGTCCGGTTGCCTGTTGGCGGCCCGCCGGAAATTCGACATCATCGGTTCCGTGTTCCTTGGCTCCCTGGCCGGTCTGGGCGGCGGCATCATCAGGGACGTAATTCTGGATACCGTCCCCAGTGCCTTTAACAATCCGCTGTACTTCGTCCCGCCGGTGGTGGCAGCGCTGGTGGTCTTCTTCCTGTTCCGCAGCGTGGAACGCATGCAGCGTCCATTGCTGATCTTCGACGCCGGCGGGCTGGCACTGTTCTGCATCACCGGGACGGTCAAGGCCCTGAGCCTGGGCATGAACCCTGTCGCCTCGGCGCTGCTGGGCCTGACCACTGCCGTGGGCGGCGGCATACTGCGTGACGTCGTGGCCAACCGGGTGCCCCAACTGTTCAGCCCGGACGATCTGTATGCCGTGCCCGCCATGTTGGGTTCGGCCTTGGTGGTGGTGCTGTGGTTTGCCGGGGTCTACGGAACGCTGGCCGCCGTCGGCGTGGCCGCGGTGGTGTTCGGGCTCCGTGTGGTCTCCCTGCACTATGGCTGGCACATTCCGCACGCGGCCCCGGTATCGCGCCTGCCGCAGGACGACGGCTGATCAGGGAACACCCGCGGCTGGGCGGAAGCCGCGGCTGGGCGGAAGCCGCGGCTGGGCGGAAGCCGCGGCGGGACGGCTGCGGCGGCTGGACGGAAGCGGCGGCCCTGGCCCCACGCGGCGGCCGGACGGAAGCCGCGGCTGGGGGCCCACGGCCGCTCTGGGGCATCTTGTGTCGGCGCCGCTGCCCGCCCTTATGTCCGGTTTTGCCGGTGGATCTCCTCGATGATGCGGATGGCTGCCACGGCGTCCGCGGGCTCGACGGGAACCGGGGCGCCCTCGTGGATGGCCGCGGCCAGCTGCCGGTAGTACTCCGGGTAGGCGCCGGCGACGGAGCGAACCCTGCGGGTGTGGCCCGGCGTGCCGAGGGTTCCCCAGCGCTCTTCGGGCTCCTCGCCGTATCCGGCTGCTCCGGGAACCGCGCCCGCCGCCAGCGCGGCCTCCTGGCTGTCCAGCCCCCAGGAGGTGAAGGCGGCGGCCGAGCCGAGCACATGGAACCGCGGCGCGGGCAGCGCTGAGATGAGGTTTATCGACAACCGCGAGCGCACCCCAGATTCGTGCAGCAGGGAGACGAAGGCATCCTCGTCGGCGGCGGATGCTGCGGGGGCGGTGTGGCGCGCGGTTTCGCCGTAGACCGTGGCGGCCGGCCCGAAGAGCGTGAGCGCCTGGTCGATCAGGTGGACGCCGAGGTCGAAGAGGATGCCGCCGCCACCGGCGACGCCGGCCGTTGCCTTCCAGGCCCGCAGACCCTCCGGCTTCCAGCGCTCAAAGCGGGACTCGAAGGTGTGGACCCGGCCGAGTTCGCCGTCGCCGATCAGCTGTTTCAGGGTCAGGAAATCCGAATCCCAGCGGCGGTTGTGGAAGACGGAGAGCACCACGCCGGCCCGTCCGGCCTTGGCCAGCAGGGCGTCGCCCTGGGCGGATGCGGGGACGAAGGGCTTGTCCACCACCACGTGCAGGAAGCGGTCCATCGCGGCGTCGGCGAGCGCGTAGTGGCTGGCCGGCGGGGTGGCCACCACCACGACGTCGAGCGGCTCCGGCGCGTTGAAGAGTTCTTCCGCCGTTGCCACGATCCGGGCGCGCGGGTGCCCGGCCGCCGCCTGTGCGGCCCGCTCGGGGTTGGCCGTGACGATCGCGTCCAGCGAGTACCCGCCCGCGGCCTCCAGCAACGGCGCGTGGAAGACCCTGCCGGAGAGTCCGTAGCCGATCACGGCGGTGCGCAGCGGGTGGTGCCCGGCCATCGTTGCTCCTAGGGTGTTCTGGTGCCGGCCGAAAGTGCCCGGCTGCCTCGAGCCTAACGGCGGACCTGGGGCTGTTCACGCAACTGCTGCGTGAGGATGTGCGCCTCCTCCAGGAGCAGCTTGCCGAGGAACTCCTGCCGGTCGGACCGGAACCGTTGTTCGATGCCGGTCAGCGACAGCGCCCAGGCCGGCTGGCCGTGCCGGTCGAAGACGGCCGCGCCCATCCCCCAACTGCCCTCCAGGATCAGCCCCGGGTTGACGGTATAGCCCCGCTGCCGGGTTTCGGCCAGGTTCGCGCGGATCTTGTCCGGCGCATGCGCCGGGCCGAAGCGCTCAACCCGGGCACCGCCGTCGTCGAGCAGCCGGTCGATTTCCCCGTCCTCCAGAAAGGCCATGATGGCCAGCCCGGCCGAAGCGATGCCCAGCGGGAAGCGGACGCCTTCGTGCAGCACAAAGGAGCGGACCGGAAAGCTGCCTTCCACCCGGACCAGGCAGACGGTTTCGTCGCCCCGCCGGATGGACAGAAAGGCGCTCTCGCCCGTTTCGTCCGCCAACCGCTGCAGGCGCGGCCGGGCCAGGTCCTCGATCGCAAAGCGGCCAGCGGCCACCGACCCGAGCACATAAAGCTCCGGGCCCAGATGCCAGGTGCCGGTCTCCGCATGATGGTCCAGCAGGCCCTCGGCGGCGAGGGAGTTCAGCAGCCGGTAGACCGTGGGCCGGGTCAGGCCCGAGGCCCGGACGATGTCCGCCAGGGCCGCGCCGGTCTCCGGGGCGCGTCCGACGATCCGCAGCAGCCGGGCTACCCGGCCGACCACTTGGGCTCCTTGTACCTGCTTGTCCGGCAATTGTCCTCCTGGCGGTCTGGCGGCCGGGCCGGGTCGGTTATGCCGCCCCGCCGATCCACAATGTGGACAGTCTACCCGCCGCTGTCCACACTGTGAATGCAGTTCTTGGCCGCCCGTTGACGGTTGCGCCGCGGCACCACTAGTCTGCCGGATAACAGCTGTCCACAAGATGGACAAGTTCCGCGCCAGGTCAGGACGAGTGGCTGCGGACGGCACTCAACGAGGAGGAAGCAATGTCCAAACTGACGGCAGGACCGGCCGCCGCGCTGGCCGGCGTACTGCATGACGGGATGACGATCGCGGTGGGAGGATTCGGGCTCTCCGGCATCCCCGCGGACCTGATCGACGCGGTGCGCGATTCCGGCGTCAAGGACCTGACGGTGGTCTCGAACAACATGGGCGTCGATGGCAAGGGTTTGGGCGTGCTGATCGAGGCCGGGCAGGTCCGCAAGGTGCTGGCCTCCTACGTGGGCGAGAACAAGCTGTTCGCCCAGCAGTTCCTGGCCGGCACGCTGGAGGTCGAGTTCAACCCGCAGGGCACGCTCGCCGAGCGCCTCCGCGCCGGCGGCGCGGGCATCGCGGCCTTCTACACCAAGACCGGGGTGGGCACGGTGATCGCCGAAGGCAAGCCGCACGAGGAGTTCGACGGCGAGCTTTACGTGCAGGAGCGCGGGATCGTAGCCGACCTGTCCCTCGTCCACGCCCACACCGCCGACACGGACGGCAACTTGGTCTACCGCTACACCGCCCGCAACTTCAACCCGGTGGTGGCCACCGCCGGCCGCGTCACCATCGCCGAGGCCGAGGTGATCGTGGAGCCGGGAGAGCTGGACCCGAACCACATCGTCACCCCGGGCGTGTACGTCCAGCGCCTCGTGCAGGCCTCGGACCGCGCCAAGGACATCGAGCAGCGTACCGTCCGCCCCCGCCCCGCCGCCGTCGGCGCCTGAGATTTCAGACCAGAAGGAGCACATCATGGCTTGGACACGTGACGAGATGGCGGCCATCGCGGCCGCCGAACTGAACGACGGAGACTACGTCAACCTGGGCATCGGCATCCCCACGCTGGTGGCCAACAACCTGCCGGAAGGCGTGCGGGTGGTGCTGCAGAGCGAAAACGGCCTGCTGGGGATGGGCCCGTTCCCGTACGAGGGCGACGAGGACGCCGACCTGATCAACGCCGGCAAGCAGACCGTCACGGTGCTGCCCGGCGGCTCCATCTTCGATTCGGCCACCAGTTTCGGCATGATCCGCGGCGGCCACGTGAAGACCGCTGTCCTGGGCGCCATGCAGGTCTCCGCCGTGGGCGACCTGGCCAACTGGACCATCCCCGGGAAGATGGTCAAGGGCATGGGCGGCGCCATGGACCTGGTCGCCGGTACCCCGCGCGTGGTGGTGCTCACCGAGCATGTCGCCAAGGACGGCACGCCCAAGATCGTCAACGAATGCTCGCTGCCGCTGACCGGAGTGAAGGTGGTCAACCGGATCATCACGGACCTCGCCGTCTTCGACATTGACGACGACGGCGGTGCCCTCCCGCTGCGGCTGGTCCGCCTGGCGCCGGGGGTCACCGTGGCCGAGGTGCGGGAGAAGACCGAGCCGGACTTCGCCGTCGCCCCTGAACTGGACGAAGCCGCCGCCGAACCGGCCGGCGCACGGGAAACAGCGCTGGAAGGAACTCACTGATGAGCCTGAAGCAACATTTCGGCCGGGACATCCTGCTGACCGGCTGGGGGCACTCCCCCTTCGGCAAGCTGGCCGACGAGACGCTGGAATCGCTGATTGTCGGGGTGGCCCGGGAGGCCATCGCCAACGCCGGGTTGGAGCCGGGGCAGATCGACGAGATCTACCTGGGCCAGTTCAACTCCGGCATGGTGCCGCTGGGCTTTGCGTCCTCGCTGGCCCTGCAGGTCTCCGACGATCTGGCGAACGTGCCGGCAACCCGGGTGGAGAACGCCTGCGCGTCCGGTTCGGCGGCCGTTCAGCAGGGTGCCAAGTCGCTGCTGGCCGGCACGGCGCACAACGTGCTGGTGATCGGCGCCGAGAAGATGACCCATGCCGGCGCCGACGTGGTGGGCGCTGCCCTGCTGGGCGCCGACTACGAGGCCGCCGGCAAGCCGAGCTCCACCGGGTTTGCCGGCCTGTTTGCCGAGACCGCCAAGCACTACCAGAAGCGCTACGGCGAGGTGGGCGACGTCCTCGGCTCGATTGCCGCGAAGAACCACCGCAACGGTGTGGCCAACCCCTACGCGCAGCTGCGCAAGGATCTCGGTGAGGAGTTTTGCCGGACGGTCTCGGACAAGAACCCCGTGGTCGCCGAGCCGCTGCGCCGCACGGACTGCTCTCCGGTCTCGGACGGTGCCGCCGCCGTGGTGCTCAGCACCGAGTCGCCGCGTTCCGGTGCCGCGGCGGCTGCAGTCCGGCTGGCAGGGTTCGGCCACGCGAACGACTTCATGCCGGCCGAAAAGCGCGATCCCACCGCCTTCGCCGGCAGCCGCGCCGCCTGGCAGCGCGCCCTGGATATGGCCGGGGTGGGGCTGGAGGACCTGGACCTGGCGGAGGTGCACGACTGCTTCACCATCGCCGAGCTGATCATGTATGAGGTCATGGGGCTGACCCCGGCCGGCGAGGGCCGCCGCGCCATCGAGGAAGGCTGGGTGTACCGGGACGGCAAGCTGCCGGTGAACCTGTCCGGCGGGCTGAAGGCCAAGGGCCACCCGGTCGGCGCCACCGGCGTCTCGCAGCACGTGGTGGCCGCCATGCAGCTGTCCGGCACTGCCGGCGACATGCAGCTCCCGGGCGCCCGGCGGGCGGCCGTGCACAACATGGGCGGCCTGGCGATCGCCAACTACGTCAGCGTGCTCGAAGCCGTCTAGCCCGACCGGCAGTCCCCCATCCATTGACTGCGCCGATCTGGCCCTTCCGGAAGCCCTGGATGGGCCAGATCGGCGCAGTCCTTTTGGTCGTCACCCGGGCGGCCGATTCATTGACCGCAGCGCCGGAGCGCCCGCAGAGCATCCGGGCCCGGAGCTGCCGACGGTGTCATTGGTTCCTCCGGATGACGCCGGTGTCCAGCAGGTCCTGCAGGCCTTGCCGGAACAGTTCCTTGCCGCCATGGGCGGGGTGGCGGATCTTGGGCACGTCCAACCCGCTGGCGGTCACGCTCCGGTGCCCGATGTTCCCCACTGCGACGACTGCGTCAATGCTGAACAGCCGGGCCAGATCCTGCCAGTAGAGCGTGCCGGCCGCGATCTCCGGCGCCGATGGGGTGCGGTTGGACTGCGGCCGCCCGGGCTGGTGCGGATGGAACGGGTAGGCACTCCACAGCAGCGGCAGGAAGTCCAGTTCAGCCAGCACGTTCCACATCACCGTTGCCGTCGGCTCCGCCGGCACGGTCAGGACCTCCGGCGGAACCACGTAACCGTTGCCCGGGCCGAACATGCCGAACGGGTCACGCCCTGAAATCAGCGCCTTGTTGGTGAAGGGGACTCCGGTCACCGTCATGCCGCGGTACCCGGGGGCCTCCCCGACCAGCAGGACCTTGGGCCGGCGTTCCAGCATCTGTTCCAAGTACCTGGCGATGTTGTGCCGGCGCGGTGCGTTCGCCGGCACCGATGCCGAGAAGAAGTTGCGGCTCGCCGGGCCCGTCTCGAACTCCCCCAGCCGCACCACAAAGTCCCTGATTTCCTGCTGCGCCGTCACCATCCCAACCTATGCGATCAGCGAGGCGACGGTGGAACCTGGACCCGCGAACCCGGATCGCTCACCATCCAGTGGCGGGAAGATGCAGCGAAACGGCCCGGTTCGCTGCATCTTCTCACCACTCGAGTGTGCAGGGAGAATAAGTGTCCCAGTGCGCGGGAATGCGTGTCGAGTGCGCATGGGAATCATGTCGGTGAACGCTGGTGGGACCAGGCGTGGGAGAGGGAAAACCGGTGTCACCCGGCCCGCCGGCCGACACCACAGACAACGACGCCGGTGCCCGGGCGAGGAAGAATCCCCACCCGGGCACCGGCGTCGCGCTGTGAAGTTGTCAGGCTGCAGCGCGCGAAAGCCCGCCGCCCGCCGCCCAGGCGCTTAGCCACCCAGCCGCTAGGCGCGGGCGGAGTCCTTGGGCAGTCGGGCCGCCAGCTTCCACGCTGCCGGCATGGCGGCTGCCGCGATCAACGACTTCACGATGCCGCCGATGATGAACGGGTACAGGCCCCACTCGAGCGTCTGCTGCAGGTCGGCGCCCAGGGAAATGGCCAGCCAGGCCATGCCGAAGACGAAGGTGATCACGGTGCCCGCCAAGAATGAAACGGTGGCGCCCAGGAACTTTTTGTCCCAGTTGCGCTTGGCCAGCCAGCCGGTCAGCCCCGCGGCGGCGATGAAGCCCACCAGGTAGCCGCCGGTCGGGCCAACGGCGGCGGCCAGGCCGGAGGATGCATCGCTGAACACCGGCATGCCGGCCACGCCGGCCACCCAGTACAGTGCCATCGACAGCATGCCGCGGACCGGGCCCAGCGTGCTGCCGACCAGCAGGACGGCCAGGGTCTGGCCGGTGATCGGGACCGGCCACAGCGGCACGGCCAGCTGCGCCATGACGGCGGTCAGGCCTGCCCCGGCGAAAACCAGCGCGGTGTTGGCCAAGGCGGTGCTCGGGACCAGGGCGTCGGCCAGGACACCCTGTCGCGCAACGGCGGCTGAACTCATGTTTGCTCCTTCTCGGGGACATTTCCTTGCGGAAACTGTGGTCCGGTTTCGGCACCACTGTACCGGCAGCCCTCCGCTGCAAAGCCGATTATGGCGATGATTACGCAGTTCCCTGCCGGCTGCGGGAGGACTACCCTGAAATGCAGGAGCGCTATGGAGCCAATCGAAACACTGCTGGCTACTGCACGCGATGCCTACGCGCGCGGTGAATGGCGCCCAGCCTATGACGGATTCGAGCAGGCCCGCAGCCTCTCGCCACTGGACGTGGAGGATCTGGCCCGGCTGGGCGACGCCGCCTGGTGGGTGGGGGATGTCCGCGAATCGGTAATGGACTCCGAGGAAGTCTTCCACCGCTACGAGAACGACGGCGAAAAACTCGCTGCCGCCATGAAGGCTCTGGATCTGGGTCTGCTGTGGACGCTGCGCGGGGACCTGATGATCGCCTCCGGCTGGATCAACCGCGCCAGGCGCATGCTGCTGGATGCCCCGCAGAGCCCCGTCCACGGCTACCTGCTGTATCTGGACACCGTCAACGCGCTGCTGTTTGCCGAAGACCCGGAGCCGGCCTTGGCCGCCGCCGAGGAGCTGCAACAGATGGGGCGGAGGTTCAACGCGCCCGTGCTGCATTCCTTCAGCCTCACCCTGACAGGTTTGGCCGATCTGCGGGCCGGGCGGACGGCCTCGGGCTTCGCGGCCTTGGACGAGGCGATGCTCCCGGTCCTCGCCGGGCAGGTGCCCCCAACCTGGTCGGGAGACATCTATTGCACGGTACTCCACGCCTGCTACCAGCTGGCCGACCTGCCGCGGATGCGGGCATGGACCGAAGCCACCGAGCGCTGGTGCGAGCAATTGGCGGGCGGCATGGTCTTTTCCGGCGTGTGCCACATCCACCGGCTCCAAATCCGCAGCATAGAAGGCAATTGGGACGGAGTGGAACGCGAGATTGCCCAAAGCAGCTCGGAACTGGCGGACCGAAACGTGTGGGCCGCCGGTGAAGGGTACTACCAACTCGGCGAGCTGCGGCGGCTGCGCGGTGACCTGCAGGGCGCCGCCGACTCCTACGCCAGGGCGCGGGACTTAGGTGTTGAGCCACAGCCCGGCGAGGCCAAACTGCTGGCCGCGCGCGGACATCTCGACGCCGCGTGGGCCGGCCTGTCGGCAGCACTGGAGTCCAACGATCGGCTGACCCGGGCACAAATGCTGCTCCCCGCGGTAGAACTCGCCGTGCAACTGAAGTTGACGGCGGAAGCCGAGGAATACTGCCGCGAACTGGAGCAATCTGCCGGTGACTTCAGCAGCCCCGGTTTCCTGGCCTGGGCACGGCATGCCCGCGGGGTCCTGCTGTTTTCCGGCGGCCAGGCCGCGCAGGCCCTCTCCGTGCTGAGGTCCGCGCTGCAGGGTTATCGTTCCCTGCATCACCGGCACGACACCGCGCGGGTGTACGAACTGCTCGCGGCCGTGCACCGCGAGCTGGGCCAGCCGGAGACCGCGGCGTCGGAAGAGGCGACGGCCCTGGCCATCTACCGGGAGCTCGGGGCGGAGCCGGATGTGCGCCGCCTGGACGGCCAAAGGTCCCCGGGCGGCCTGACGGATCGGGAAGCGGAGGTACTTGCCTGCATCGCCCGCGGTGCCACGAACAAGGAAACGGCAGCCGCACTGTTCATCAGCCAGAAGACGGTCGGCAGGCATCTGGCCAATATTTTCCTCAAGATCGGTGTCTCGTCCCGCACCGCGGCCGCCGCGTGGGCCCACGAGCACGACGTTACCGCTCCCTTGACGCGGCGCTGACGCCTGCATCGTTGGCTAGACCCTGACGCCTGCAACGGAGGCAGGCACTGACGCCCGCATGGCTGGCCCGAGCCTGACGCCTGCATCTTTTGCCCCATCCGCGCCGCCCGAGCCCACAGACCTTGCCCGATGTTCCCGGTGCCGCCGGCTCCCTACCGTGAGATTCAGCAGGCAACAGGTGCCTGCTTCCGGACCACGGGAGAAGCCATGACCACCATCCAGGAAGCTGCCGGGCAGTTCGACACCGAGGCCGCCGAAGCGTTCGCGCAGCGCTGCCTGACCATCCTGAACGACGGCGCGCTGGCCATGCTGGCCAGCATCGGTCACCAGACCGGGCTGTTCGACACCCTGGCGGCGTTGCCGCCGGCCACCAGCCAGCAGATCGCGGACGCCGCAGAACTGGACGAGCGCTACGTGCGCGAATGGCTCAACGGCCTGGCCGCGTCGCAAGTGGTGGCCTACGGCCCGGTTTCCCGCACCTACCGGCTGCCGGCAGAACACGCCGCCTCGCTGACCAGGGCCGCCGGCCCCGACAACCTAGCGCGGCTGCTTCAGTACATCCCCCTGCTCGGCGGCGTGGAGGAGGGGGTCGTCGCCGCATTCCGCCAGGGCGGCGGGCTGTCCTATGCCGACTATCCGCGTTTCCACCAGCTGATGTCGGAGGAAAGCTCGGCGGTTTTCGACGCCGGACTGATCGAGGAGATCCTGCCGCTGGCCGACGGGTTGGTCGAACGCCTGCGCCGGGGCATCGACGTGGCCGACGTCGGCTGCGGCAGCGGGCACGCCATCAACCTGATGGCGCAGGCGTTTCCCGCCAGCCGGTTCACCGGCTACGACTTCTCGCCGGAGGGAATCGCCCGGGCACGGCAGGAAGCGGCGCGCATGGGCCTGCAGAATGCCTCGTTCGAGGTCCGGGACGTCGCCGAGCTGAAGGAACCGGGACGGTTCGACCTGGTCACCGCATTCGACGCCGTCCATGACCAGGCCCAGCCGGCGCGCGTGCTCGCCGAGGTCCACGCGGCCCTGCGGCCCGGCGGGACCTTCCTGATGGTGGATATGAAGGCCTCCAGCAACGTGGAGGACAACGTGTCGCTGCCCTGGGCGGGCTTCCTCTACACCATTTCGGTGATGCACTGCATGAGCGTTTCGCTGGGCCAGGGCGGTGCGGGACTGGGCACGGCCTGGGGCCAGCAGCTCGCCCTGTCCATGCTGGCGGATGCGGGCTTTTCCGGAACGGTCGTCAAGGACGTCGAGCAGGACCCGTTCAACGCCTACTACATCGCGGCCAAACAATAACCCGACGACGGCGGCTCAGGCGGCCAGCCCGACGGCCTGGGCCGTCAGCTCCAGCGCGCGCAGCCGCTGTGCGACGATCGGGGCTTGGAACGCCACGATCAGCTCGTCGGCGCCGGCATGCTTGGCGAAGCCTTCCAGGTACTCCGCCACCGCCTCGCGCGTCCCGACCGCCGAGTATTTCACCATCTGCTCCACGTGCTGGCCCTGCGGCGAGTCCAGGATGAGATCCGCTTCCTCATCGGTAAAGCTCCGGTCGCGGCCGAACAGCAGCGAGACCCGGCTGCGCCGGACAATCCGGAACTGCTCCTGCGCTTCCTCGTTGCTGTCCGCGGCGATGGCGTTCACACCGGCGATCACGTACGGTTCGGCGAGTTGCTCCGACGGCTGGAACTCGCGGCGGTAGACGGACACGGCGTCCTGCAGCGCGTTGGGCGCGAAGTGCGAGGCAAACGAGTACGGCAGCCCCAGCGCCGCGGCCAGCTTCGCGCCAAACAGCGAGGAGCCCAGGATGTACAGCGGCACGTTGGTGCCCTTGCCCGGTGTCGCATCCACGCCCTTGATGCGCGACTGTCCGGTCAGGTAGCCCTGCAGCTCCAGCACGTCCTGCGGGAACGAATCGGCGCTCATCGGATCACGGCGCAGCGCCCGCAAAGTGTTCTGGTCGCTGCCCGGTGCGCGGCCCAGGCCCAGATCGATCCGCCCCGGATGGAGCGCCTCCAGCGTGCCGAACTGCTCGGCGATGGTCAGCGGGGCATGGTTCGGAAGCATGATGCCGCCGGCGCCCAGGCGGATGCTGTTGGTATGCGCCGCCACGTGGGCAATCAGCACGCTGGTGGCCGAGGACGCGATCGACGCCATGTTGTGGTGTTCGGCGTACCACACCCGCCGGTAGCCCAGTTCCTCCGCCCGCTGCGCCAGGGACACGCTGCCGGCCAGGCTTTCGCCCACGGTTTCGTTGGTGCCGATGGTTGCCAGGTCAAGGATGGACAGAGGTACGTTCACGTCGGCGGGGCCTTTCGTCGCGGGACGCCCGGGGTGGTTGCCGCGGGCACACATCCTGCACAACGACGGCGGTGCCCGTCTTTATTTCTTCCCTCCCCGCCCGTGGGGGGCCGGCGCCGGGCAGTCGCCGCCGTCACCTCGCGGGCGTAGAGTCTCCAGGCATGGAGCATCATCACGACCGCCGGGAAGAGCCCGACCAGTTCTGGGAGTCCTTTTACAGCCAACGGGACCAGGTGTGGAGCGGCCGGCCGAACGCCATGTTGGTCCGCGAGGTCTCCGGCCTGCCGCCCGGCACCGCCCTGGAACTGGGTTGCGGCGAGGGCGCGGACGCCATCTGGCTCGCCGGCAAGGGGTGGACGGTCACCGGCCTCGACATGTCCGGGCTCGCGCTGCAACGGGCGTCCAAACACGCCGACGAAGCCGGTGTTGCGGACCGCATCCGGTGGCTCCAACAGGACCTGGCCCGCTGGGAACCACAGGAAAGCTACGATCTGGTCTGCGCCCAATTCCTGCATTCGCCGGTCGAGCTGCCGCGGAACGCCATTCTCGCTACGGCGGCCCGCGCGGTAGCACTCGGCGGCACGTTGCTGGTTGTCGGCCACGAATCGTTTCCGCCCTGGTCGGGACATCCGGAACCCGAGGAACCTCTGCCCACGGCCGGGGAGCTGGCCGATGCACTCGGACTAGGTTCCCCGGACTGGGCCCTCGACACGCTCGACTCCGTCCCCCGCGAGGTCACGGGCCCGGACGGGCAGACCGCCACGATCACGGACAGCGTCCTGCGCGCCCGCCGGCTGGCCGTTTAGCCGGCTCGGGCCTGACCTGCAGCGGGCTTCTGACCCGGCAGCGGCTTCTTACCCGGCAGCGTGCTCGATGCTGCAGTCCGTGCCGGGGAAGACGACACTCTCATGGCCGTCGTCGAACCTCACGAAGTAGGGCGGGGCTCCGCCGTCGCCCCTGACCTCGATGACTTCGCCGTGCCGGTCAGCCGAGTCCACCGTCCTGCCCCTGATGACGATGCGGTCTCCGGGTGCTGCGATCATGACCGCTCACCTCCTTTCCCATAGCCTAGGGGAACGGGCTGCGGCCGACCAGAGTCAGCGCACCCAGCGGTGCGGGGCGGGCCGTCGGGTGCTGGGCAGGGCGTTGTTCTCCCGCCACTCGTGCAGCCATTCGGGCAAAACCAGGTCCGCCGGCGGCCGCTGGCCGACGGCGGCGAAGATCTCCTCATTGGAGACCGGTCCCTGCTTGGAAACCAGCCGGGTGGCGATGTAGGCCCGGGCATGGATTTCGCCGTCGGCCACCATGCGCTGCTCGAAGAAGATGGCGCGGTCGTCAAATCCGATGATCCGGGTTTCGATGCTGTATTGCTGGCCGAGTGTGAGCGATTTACGGAAGGAAATGGTCTCCGCGCCGACCACCGGCGACCAGCCCTTGCGGCGGAAGGTGTCCCACACGCCGGCGCGCACCATCAGCTCGAAGCGGCCGAGGTCCATCAGGGAGAAATACATCCCGTTGTTGACGTGCATGGCGATGTCGATGTCGGTGGGCAGCACGCGCAGGGACAGCGTGGACGAATCCCATATGTCCAGGGCAGGACGGCGGCGGGCCGTCAGCAGCAGCAGGAGGGTGCGGAAGATCAGGTGCATGCCGCCATGTTACCCGGTGGTAACTTGCCGGGCGGGCGGGACCGGCTAAGCCGCGCCGGTCCCGCCACCTTCCAGCTAGTCCCGGCTACGCGTGGTGTCCGTGTTTTTTGCCGTCCCCGAGGTCCTCCGGCAGTCCGCCCGCGGGATGGTCGGGGCCGCCGGAACCATTGATGCGCCCGGCTTGGCCAGGCTGGACGACCGGCGTCTCGGACGTCACCGGCACCGCGAACGGCACGGTGCTGGGGACGCTGACGGCTCCGCGCACCGGACCCATGCGCCGCTGCCGCAGCGGATCCCGGCGCAAGTCCACGTACAGCGAGAGGCAGAGTCCCACCATGATCAGCACGAAGGGCGTTGACGCCAGGATGGTGAACGTCTGCAGCGCGTCGAGCCCGCCGACGAACAGCAGCACGGCCGCGACGGTACCGGTGAGAACGCCCCAGAGGATGACCAGCGGCTTCCACGGCTCCTTTCGGCCGCGGGAGGAAAGCGTTCCCAGCACGACGGCGCCGGCGTCGGCGCCGCTGACGAAAAACACCGCCGTCAGCACCATCACCACGATGGCCGCGCCGAAAAAGAACGGATAGTTCTGCAGGGTTGCGAAGAAACCGGCCGCCTCGTCTCCGGTCCCGGCAATATCTTCACCGCCCAGCTGGAGGTGGATGCCCGCACCGCCGAACACCGAGAACCAGACCACGCTCACGGCGGTGGGGACCAGCAGCACGCCCAGGACGAATTCCTTGATGGTCCGCCCGCGGGAGATCTTGGCGATGAACGTGCCCACGAAGGGGGTCCAGGAGATCCACCACGCCCAGTAGAAGATGGTCCAGTTGGCCAGCCACTCGGTGCCGCCGAAGACGGCCGAGTGGAAGCTCATGGGGACGATGTTGGCCAGGTAGTCGCCGATCGCGGCGGGGACCAGATCCAGGATGAAGACGGTGGGACCCACCACGAAGACGAACACCAGCAGCACCGCGGCCAGCACCATGTTCGTGTTGCTCAGCCACTTGATGCCGCGGGCAACGCCGCTGGCCGCCGAAATCACCACACCCACCGTCAGCACGCAGATGATCAGGATCGGAGCCACGACGCCGGGGTTCTCCTCGAACCGGCCGGTCCGCAGCAGCGCCAATCCGGCGGCAATCTGCAGCGCCCCCAGGCCCAGCGAGGTCGCTGAACCGAATTTCGTACAGATGATCGCCAGGATGTCGATCGGCTTGCCCCAGCCCTTTTCCTCAATCCGCTCCTTGCCGAAGATCGCCTGGAAGGGCGAACTCATCAGGTTGCCGCGGCCCATCCGGTACGTCGAATAGGCCAGGGCCAGGCCAACCACCGAGTAGATGGCCCACGGGTGCAGACCCCAGTGGAAGAGCGTGTAGGCCATCGCGCTGTTCGCGGCCTCGGGGGATCCCGGAGCGGCATCCACGAAGGGCGGCGGCGAGGCCAGATGAGTGACCGGTTCGTAGACGCCGAAGAACATCAGGCCGATGCCCATGCCGGCGCTGAACATCATGGCAATCCACGACAACGTGGAGAATTCGGTGGTTTCGCCTTCCTGCGCGAGCGGAATGTTGCCATACCGGCCGAAGGCCAGCACCAGCGAAAAGATTACGAAGCCGGTGGCGCCGAGGATGAACAACCAACCGAAGGAGTTGGTCACCCAGCCGAGAATTGATCCGGTTACTTCGGTCACCTGCTGGGTAAAGAAAACACCCAGCAGGCAAATGGCAACAATAATGCTGCCTGAAACGAAGAAAACCGTCTTGTCGACGGTATTCCAGCCCCGCTGCCCGTCATCACCCGTATCCCGGGAGACAGTCGGCAAGGGGCCGGTAAATTCGCTGCTCATCACTGATCCTCACTGTTGTCACCGGCTGTACGCGTGCGGCGTTCCGGGCTTGCTGCGGCTCTTCGATGTCAAACGTCCCGTCAGTATGATGGCAGGCATGAGTGGAGATGGCGACTTTCAAAGCGATGATCAGACGCGGATGGACCACTATGGTGACACCGGGTACACCGCCTTCGGCAGCCACGGCGAGGTGTCCAAGAACGACCCGAGGGTGGTCGCGCATGCCGAAGTGGATGCCGCCAACGCCGCGGTGGCCGTGGCCATGGCGAGCGGGGGCGTGTCCCCGGAGGTCAGCGCCATGCTGGTCAGCGTCCAAAACGACTTGTTCGACCTGATGGCCGACCTGCTGGTGCCGTATCGCGGCAATCAGGCGGCGGACGCCCGCATCATCCCCGAGCATGTGGAGCGGCTGGAACGCGCCATCGACCACTTCAGGCAGGAAGCCAAGGACCTCAGCGGCATGCTGCTGCCGGGCGGAACCCTCTCCGCTGCGCTGCTGTACCAGGCCCGCACGGCGGTGCGCCGCGCCGAACGCGCGGTCTGGGCGGCCCTGGATGAGTACGGCGACGTGGTGAATTCCGAGACCGGCCGCTACCTCAACCGGCTCTCCGGGCTGCTCTTCGTGATGGCCCGGGTGGCCAACGCCGAGCACGGGGACGTGATGTGGGTTCCCGAGTCCTCCGTCCGCGGCGTCCTCGAGGACCAGTCCGGCGCCACCGAGTAGCGCTGCGCAGGCAGCCGCCGTCACGATCCGGCGGCCTGCCGGGTATCCTCGACGGTGATGAGCATCACCTCCGACGCGCCCGCGGCCAGGGCCTTGACAGAGCCGTCCGCACGCACCCTGGCGCGCGGCCTGTCGGTGTTAAGCGTCTTCGATGACGGTCATCCGCAGATGCGGGCGGCCGAGGTTGCCGCCCGCGCCGGCCTGAACCGTGCGGCTACCGCGCGGGTGCTCCGGACGCTGGTCAGCCTTGGCTATGTGCGCTGCCGGGATGATCTGTTCTCGCTGGCCCATCAGGCCCTGGAGCTGGGCCACGGCTACGTCGCGGGCTCTCCGCTCGTCCGGGCCTCCCGCGGGGCGGTCCAGTGGCTGACCGGGGAATTCAACGAACCGTGCACGGCGGGCGTGCTGGCCGGCGGCGACGTCATCTGCATCGCGGCCACCCGCGTGCCGCGCATGATCCGCGCCGGGCTGACCGTCGGCGCCAAGATTCCGGCGCACGCCTCGTCGATGGGCAAGGTGCTGGTGGCCGGGCTGTCCGAGGAAGGCCTCCGGTCCGCCGTCGACGGCGGCCTCAGCAGGCTGACCGAGCAGACCATCGACAGCACCTGGCGTTTCCGCCAGGAGATCGAGCAGGTCCGGCGGCAGGGCTACGCGGTCAACAACAGCGAACTGCAGCAGGGCCACCGCACGCTGTCCGTGCCCGTGAGGGATAGCGGCGGCACGGTGCTCGCCGCCGTCGGCGTCAATATGCTGGGCACCCCCGACACGTTGGAGACGGCCATCGCCAGCCACCTCCCGCTGCTGCGCCGCGCGGCGGAGCGGATCGCCGAAAGCGCCACGCGCTAAGAGCCCGACGGCGGTGCCGGCGCGCGGGGCCTGTGGGCGGGGCCTGTGGGCGGCGCTTGGCGGCGGTGCCTGCGCCTGGAACCTGGGGGCGGCGCCTCCGGGCGGGCCCGCACGCGGTGCGGGACCCGCCAAAGCGGGCGCCGCCGTCGTCGTCCTCCCGTTCAGGGGATCAGGACACCGGATCCGCGGCCGCCGCGAACTGCGACATGTAGAGCCGGTAGTACGGGCCTTCGGCCGCCAGCAGCTCCGTGTGGTTGCCCTGCTCCACGATCTTGCCGTCCTCCATCACCAGGATCACGTCGGCGTCCCGGATAGTGGAGAGCCGGTGCGCAATGACAAAGCTGGTGCGGTCCGTGCGCAGCGCGGCCATGGCGTGCTGGACGAGCAGTTCCGTGCGGGTGTCCACCGAGCTGGTCGCCTCATCCAGGATCAGGAGGGACGGGTTCGCCAGGAACGCGCGCGCGATGGTGATCAGCTGCTTCTCACCGGCGGAGACGTTGTTGCCCTCTTCGTCGATCACCGTGTCATAGCCGTCCGGAAGCGCCCGCACGAAGCGGTCCACGTAGGTGGCCTTGGCCGCCGCCATCACTTCTTCCTCGGTGGCGTTTAGGTTGCCGTAGCGGATGTTCTCGTAGATGGAGCCGCCGAACAACCAGGCGTCCTGCAGCACCATGCCCACCTTGGACCGCAGTTCGGCCCGGCTGAGGGCGATGATGTCCACCCCGTCGAGGGTGATGCGGCCGGCATCCAGTTCGTAAAAGCGCATTACCAGATTCACCAGGGTGGTCTTCCCCGCGCCCGTCGGCCCCACGATCGCCACCGTCTCGCCCGGCCGCGCCGCGAAGGAGAGGTCCTCGATCAGCGGCTTGTCGGGGCTGTAGCTGAAGCTGACGTTGTGGAACCGGACCTGCCCTTCGGTTTGGGCGGGCAGCGATTCGGTGGCGGTGTCCGGGGCCTGCTCGTCGGCGTCGAGCAGTTCGAAGACGCGCTCGGCCGAGGCGACGCCGGACTGCAGCATGTTGGCCATGCCCGCCATCTGGCCCAGCGGCTGGTTGAATTCACGCGAGTACTGGATGAACGCGGTGGCATCGCCCAGGGTCATGGAGCCGGATGCCACGCGCAGGCCGCCCACCACGGCGATTCCCACGTAGCTCAGGTAGGAGATGAACTGCATGACCGGCATGATCATGCCGGAGACGAACTGCGCGCCGAACGAGGCCTTGTAGAGTTCCTCGTTCTTTTCGTCGAACTGTTCCACCGACTGCTGCTCGCGGCCGAAGGCGCGGACCAGATCATGGCCGCTGAACGATTCCTCGATGTGCCCGTTGAGCGCTCCGGTGTTCTTCCATTGCGCGGTGAACAGCTTCTGGCTGCGGGTGCCGATGAGGCCGGCGCCCACGGCGGAAAGCGGCAGGGCGATCAGGGCGATCAGGGCCAGCTGCCAGGAGACGATGAACATCATGATGGTGATGCCGAGCAGGCTCAGCGCGGACATGATCAGCTGCGCGAACGCCTGCTGCAGCGCCTGCTGGATGTTGTCGACGTCGTTGGTCACCCGGGAGAGCATGTCGCCGCGCTGGCGGGTGTCGAAGTAGTTCAGCGGCAGCCGGTTCAGCTTGGCTTCCACCTCGCGGCGCAGCCCGAAGACCACCCGCATGACGATTTGGTTCAGCAGCCAACCCTGTAGCCACATGAACAGCGACGCGACCACGTACATCCCCAGCACCAGCAGGATCAGGTTGCCCAGCAGTTGGAAGTCGATGCCGACGCCGGGGACCAGTTCCATGCCGCTGAGCATGTCGGCAAACTGGTCCTGGCCCTGGGCGCGGAGCCCGGCGATGACTTCTTCCTGGCTGGCGCCGGCGGGCAGGTTCGCGCCGATCGCGCCGCTGAAGATGACGTCCATGGCGTTGCCCAGCACCTTGGGCGCAATCACGTTAAGCACCACTGCCACCAGCACCATGACCAGCACCAGGATGATCCCGGCCTTCTCCGGCTTCAGCAGCCCAAACAGGCGCTTGGCGGACGGCCAGAAGTGCTGGGCCTTGCGGACCGGCGTCCCGGTCATGAAGTCCTGGTCGGCCTCGCCCGGCTGGAACTGTTCGTCCAACACCTCGGCCTCGGCTTCAGCGGCGGCTCCCGGCGTTGGCGCCGTCACGGGGTCCGGCCCGGTGGCCACCTCGGCCGGGGCTTCCTTGTCCGGCGTCATGCCGCTTCCTCCACCGCAGTCTGGGATTGAACAATTTCCTGGTAGGTCTCCGAGCTCTCCAGCAGCTGCCCGTGGGTGCCGCGGGCCACGATCTGTCCGTGCTCCATCACCAGGATCTGGTCCGCGTCGATGATGGTGGCGACGCGCTGGGCGACGATGATGACTGTCGCGTCGCCGGTGGTCCCCTTGAGGGCAGCCCGCAGCCTGGCGTCGGTTGCCACGTCCAGCGCGGAGAATGAGTCGTCGAACAGGTAGACCTTGGGCTTGGCCACCAGGGCGCGCGCGATGCACAGCCGCTGGCGCTGGCCGCCCGACACGTTGGTGCCGCCCTGCGAGAGCGCCGACTGAAGCCCTTTGTCCTTGGCGCGGACGAAGTCCTCGCCCTGGGCCACGCGCAGCGCCTCCCAGAGTTCTTCATCGGTGGCGTGCGGATCGCCGAACCGCAGGTTGTGTGCCACCGTGCCGGAGAACAGGTACGGCCGCTGCGGCACCAGCGCCACGCGGTCCGTGATGTCGGTGCGCTCCATCCGGGTGACCGGAACGCCGTCGATGAGCACCTCGCCGCTGTCGGCGTCGAACAGCCGCGGGAGCATGCTGATCAAGGTGGTCTTGCCCGCGCCGGTGCTGCCGATGATCGCCGTCGTCTGCCCCGGCCGCGCCGTGAAACTGACGTTGCGCAGCACGGGTTCCTCGGCGCCGGGATAGGAGTAGGTGACGTCGCGGAACTCGACGACGCCGGCCGGTTCCCGGGCTTGCTGCGGCTCGGCGGGTTCATGCACGGAGGGCTCGACGTCGAGCACCTCGCCGATACGTTCGGCACAGACCGAGGCCCGCGGGATCATCATCGCCATGAAGGTGCCCATCATCACCGCCATGAGGATCTGCAGCAGGTACTGCAGGAAGGCCGTCAGGGCACCGACCTGCATCTCGCCCGCGTCCACGCGGAGTCCGCCGAACCACAGCACCGCCGCCGTGGCCAGGTGAAGGATCATGCCGATCGAGGGGAACATCAAAACGAACAGGTTGCCGACCGAGACCGAGACATCGGTCAGTTCGCGGTTGGCCTTCTCGAAGCGCTTGGCCTCGTAGGGCTCGCGGACAAACGCCCGGACCACGCGGATGCCGGTGATCTGCTCACGGAGCACCCCGTTGATGTTGTCGATCTTCGTTTGCATCATGCGGAAGAGCGGCATCAGCTTCCAGACCAGCAAACCGACGACGACGAACAGCAGCGGCACCGATGCCCACACCAACCACGACAGTTGCAGGTCCTCGCGCAGCGCCATGATGACGCCGCCGACGCACATGATGGGTGCCATCACCATGAAGTTCAGGCCCATCAGCACGAGCATCTGCACCTGCTGGACGTCGTTGGTGCCGCGGGTGATGAGGCTCGGCGCGCCGAATCGTCCTACCTCCCGGGCGGAGAACCCGGTGACCTTGTGGAAAATGCCGCGGCGGAGGTCGCGGCCCATGGCCATCGCTGCCTTCGAACCGAAATAAACCCCGGCGATCGCGGCCGCCACCTGGATAAGGCTGACCACCAGCATGAGGCCGCCGGTGTTCCAGATGTAGTCGGTGTCGCCCCGGGCCACGCCCTCGTCAATAATCTGGGCGTTCAGGCTGGGCAGGTACAGCGCGGCGATGGTCGCAATCAGCTGCAGCACCACCACGGCGAACACGGAGGGAAGGTAGGGACGGCCGTAATGGCGGATGAGGCGGAGCAGCATCGGGACGTGACGCAACTTTCGGCGAAAGGGTGGATTGAGGCCAGATAGAGGCTACACCTTGGCCCGAGCCGCTGTAACCCACGGCAGATGAACTTCTTTCCCGGCCTTCAGCGGCCCGCCGGTTCCCTTGCCGTTCTTCGTCCCGGGCGACACAAAGCGGCGGCAATTGGCCACGCCTGTACCCCGCTGGAAGACTGAGGCGCACCAAACCGAGACACGGCGGAGGAAACCTCGTGAACGACCAGATGTTCCAAATCATCGCCATGCTGATTTACATGGCAGGCATGCTGGCCATCGGCTGGTGGGCCTACCGGCGCACGAGCGATTTGGACGACTACATGCTTGCCGGCCGCGGCCTCAAGCCCGGCGTCGCGGCACTGAGCGCCGGCGCCTCGGACATGTCGGGCTGGCTGCTGATGGGCCTGCCCGGGGCGCTCTACGTCGGCGGATTGTTCGAAGCCTGGATTGCCATCGGCCTGACGATTGGCGCCTGGCTCAATTGGAAGTTCGTGGCCCCGCGGCTGCGCTCCTACACGGAGGTATCCAATGACTCCATCACCGTTCCCAGCTTCCTGGAGAACCGGCTCAAGGACCGCTCGCGGCTGCTGCGGATAGTCTCCGGCGTGATCATCCTGGTCTTTTTCACCTTCTACGTCTCCTCCGGCATGGTGGCCGGAGGCGTCTTCTTCGAATCCTCCTTCGGCTCTACCTACGGGGTCGGCATGCTCGTGGTCGGCGGCGTCACCGTCCTGTACACGTTGTTCGGCGGCTTCCTCGGCGCCAGCTATACCGACGTGGCCCAAGGGCTGTTGATGTTCGCGGCCCTGCTGCTGGTTCCGATCGTCGGTGTGTTCGCCACCGGCGGCCTGGCTGCGACCGTCGAATCCATCCAGCAGGTGGACCCGAGCCACCTCAGCCTGTTCACCGGGGGTGCAGTCGCCGGTATCTCCGCCGCGGCCTGGGGACTGGGCTACTTCGGGCAGCCGCACATCATCGTCCGCTTCATGGCCTTGCGCACGCCCGGCGAGGCCAAGGCCGCCCGCCGGATCGGCATCGGCTGGATGCTCATGACGGTATTCGGCGCCGTTGCCACCGCGATGGTGGGCGTGGCCTACTTCCAGCAGAACCCGGGCGCCACCCTCACTGACGCCAAGTCTGCCGAATCGGTGTTCCTGGACCTCGCGCAGATCCTGTTCCACCCGTTCATCGCCGGCTTCGTGCTGGCCGCGGTGCTGGCGGCGATCATGAGCACCATCTCCTCCCAGTTGATCGTGTGCTCGTCTGCCCTGGTGGAGGACCTGTACAAGATCTTCGCCCGCAAGGACGCCCCGGCGAAGACCCAGGTGATGCTTGGCCGCCTGGGCGTGCTGGTCGTCGCCCTCGTGGCGGGCCTCCTGGCCTGGAGCCGCAACGACACCATCCTGGGGCTCGTGGCCTTCGCCTGGGCCGGCTTCGGTGCATCGTTCGGGCCGACCATCATCCTGTCGCTGTTCTGGCGCAAGCTCACCGTCGCCGGCGCGCTCTCCGGCATGCTGGCCGGCGCGGTCACGGTGTTCATCTGGGGCACCTCGGCGCTCTCGGCCACCATGTACGAGATCGTTCCGGGCTTCATCCTCAACGTCGCCGTCGCCGTCGTCGTCAGCCTCTTCACGCACAAGCCGCAGCCGGACATCGAGACAGAGTTCGCCGAAGCCGTCAGCCGCGCAACCGCGGGGAAGCCCTTCGTGGCTGCCGGAGAGCGCTGACCCACCTCCCGGTCAACGGACTGCAAAGGGTGCCCTTTCCGACGTCGGGAAGGGCACCCTTTCGCTTTGTACACCATGCGCTGCCCGGCAGGCCTGGCGCTCCGCCGCCCGGGCTCGTGATTTCCAGCGCCGGCGAGAACCAGCGGCCGGCCGGCAGCCGTAGGGCCTTCAGCAAGAATTCCGCCCTCAACGGTCGACATAACTATCTCCATAGGTATAGAGTCGGAGTATCTTGGAAATGTGCAATGCGTCACACTCCGGCCCGCCATCGAGGAGGACAAGAACCCATGAGCGCCAAGAATCTTCAGGAAGTATTGGACCAGTCCGGCAACACCGTCGAGATGCTGCGCAACTCGCAGATCGGCGCCTACATTTACCCCGTCGTCGCCCCGGAATTCACCAACTGGCGCAGCGAGCAGCGCGCCTGGCGCGAGTCCGCGGTCCTGTTCGACCAGTCGCACCACATGGACAACCTGTTCATCAGGGGCAAGGACGCCCTGAAGCTGATTTCGGACACCGCCATCAACTCGGTAGCCAATTTCCCCGTGAACAAGGCCAAGCAGTACGTGCCCACCACGCCCGCCGGGCACGTCATCGGCGACGGCATCCTGTTCCACGAAATGGAGGACCAGTACGTCTACGTGGGCCGCTCCCCCGCCGCCAACTGGCTGATCTATCACGGTGAGACCGGCGGCTACGACGTGGACATTGAGGTGGACCGGCGCTCACCGTCGCGGCCCATGGGACAGCCGGTGAAGCGCAAGTACTGGCGCTTCCAGATCCAGGGCCCGAACGCCTGGAAGATCATCGAAAAGGTCAACGGCGGCCAGGTTGAACAGTTGAAGTTCTTCAACATGGACCAGATGCAGGTCGCCGGCCGGCAGGTCCAGACCCTGCGCCACGGCATGGCCGGCGCACCGGGGCTGGAGATTTGGGGACCGTACGAGACGTACGACCAGGTCCGCGACACCATCCTGGAGGCCGGCCAGGAGTTCGGCCTGCTGGCCGTCGGTTCGCGCGCCTACCCGTCCAACACCCTGGAATCGGGCTGGATCCCCTCCCCGCTGCCCGCCATCTACACCGGCGAGGAGCTGCGCCCCTACCGCGAATGGCTCGGCGCCGACAGTTACGAGGCGGTCAACGCGGTCGCCGGCAGCTTCGTTTCGGACAAGATCGAGGACTACTATCTCAACCCATGGGAGCTTGGGTACGGCCACATGGTGAAGTTCGACCACGACTTCATTGGTCGCGAGGCGTTGGAGAAGATCGACCCGGCCGACCAGCGCAAGAAGGTCACGCTCGAATGGAATGCCGAGGACATGGCGAAGATCTTCGCCTCGCTCTTCGACACCGAGGGCACGCCGTACAAGTACTTTGACCTGCCGCTGGCCAACTATGGTTCGTCCAATTACGACGCGGTGCTCGACGCCGCGGGCGAGACGATCGGCCTGTCCATGTTCACCGGCTACTCCGCCAACGAGAACCGGGCGCTGTCCCTGGCCACGGTGGACGCCGACGTGCCGGAGGGCACCGAGGTCACGGTGCTCTGGGGCGAGCCCGACGGCGGTACCCGCAAGACCACCGTGGAGTCGCACCGGCAGCTGAACGTGCGCGCCGTCGTCAGCCCGGTGCCGTACTCCCAGGCAGTTCGGCAGGACTACCCCGGCGGCTGGCGCTCCGGCCGCAAGGCCTGAGCCAGCCGCCGCGCTAGGCAGCACGACGACGGACGGCGGGGAAAGTGCCTGTGGCACTTTCCCCGCCGTTTGCCGCTCTCCTGGCGCCGCCGCTCAGACGGGACCGCCGTCAGCTGCTGTTTTCCTGGCTGCCGGTTTCTTCGATGTACCGCTCGCCCGACTCGGTCTCGCCGACGCGGAAGTGCTGCTCCATGTGCTCGATCGCCGCGGCGTCTTCGGGGCCGGGCGCGCTGACTGGATCGTCAATAGCCGTCCGGTCGGCATCGCCGTAGACGTTGGCCAGACCCTTCTTGGCATCCGCAGGCAACTCACCGGGCGGGAGCAATTCCTCGTCCCGGGAGGTTTCGCCGCCCTGGTTCTCTTCGCGCTCCGTACGGTCGTAGCGGTCCGGGTTGTTGATTTCCTCGCTCATGAATCTCCTTCCCTCAAGCGCTGGTGCGCCCTGTCTTCACCTAATCACAGAGCGGCGGCGCGCAACAGGGCCGGGAACCGCGCACCACGCTCTCAAGGGCTCCATCAGCCAACCTGGGCGGGGCCACGCCGGCGGCCCGATCCGGCCCTGACTCCCGCGAGCGAGCGCCGCTCAGGAGCCGCGCTGCCCAAGTATTAGAACCTGTTCAAGCATCGTCCCCTGTCAGGGCGCCATGGCGCACCAAAAGATGGACACTTCCGTCTGAACGTGGACAGCGCAGCCCCCGGAAGCCGGCTGGGCATCGCCGCGGCGCGGAGTCACCGTCCCCGATGAGCTTCCGTTCGCGCAGCGCTACCGTCCGGCGCGGAAGTCTTTGACCCAGTCCGCCGTGGCCTTCATTCCGCCGAACGTGTAGAAGTGAAGCTTCACCGTGCCGTGCACCGATGGGTCATAACGGCCGGCGAATTCCTCCAGGAACTTGTCCGGCCCGGCCGTCCCCAGCAGGTTGGTCAGGGAGAAGCCGTACTTGTGCACGATCCCGGCGGACGAGGCCACTCCGAACCGCTTGGCATAGTTCAGCAGCCTCTTGACCCCGGCCGGCCCGGGGATGCCGATGCGCACCGGCGCGTGGATCCCGCGGCGGCGGGCCTCGGCCAGCCAGTCGAAGACGGGATCCGTGTCGAAGCCGAACTGCGTGATGATGACCGCTTCAAGGTCTTGCCGCTGCAGTTCGGCATGCTTGTCTTCCAGCGCCTTCCACAACACCTCGCCGGAAATGTCCGGATGCCCCTCCGGGTAGCCGCTGATGCCCACGCGGCGGATTCCGTACCGGGGCAGGAGCCCGCTGCGGATGACCTCGAGCGAGTCCGGATAAGGCCCCATCGGCTCGGCCGGGTCGCCGCCGACAACGAAGACGTCCTCCGGTGCCGCATCGGCGGACAACGCCTGCAAGAAGTCTTCCAACTCGGCCCGCGACGCCAACCGCCGGGCAGAGACATGGGGTACCGGCAAGAAGCCGTGCCGTTTGACGGCGGCCGCCGCCGCAACCCGCGTCGGCAGGTCCTCGTTTCCCAGGAAGGTGACGTTGATCCGCGTTCCCGCCGGAATCGTGCCGGCGGCATCTTCCAGCGCGGGAACATCCTTGCCGGTCATCTCGAGCGAGAAGTCGTCGAGCAATGTCCGGGCCGCCTGGGACGGCGCGTGCTTGGGGTCGGCCATAGTCGGAATTCCTTCCTCGTGTGGTGCCGGTCACCCTTGACCGACCTGCAGCGAGTCTAGCCGGAAAGCCACTACCAACATAGGGGGTGATAAGTGGTTTGCATTTCTCAATCACTGGGTGGATACTATGTGAGCCTTTCCTTCTAATCCCAGGAACAACCATGTCCACGCCCCGCGCGCTGCGGCCCTTCGCCCATCGCAACTACCGCATCCTCATTTCGGCCCTGGCCATCTCGGTCTTCGGCGCCGGCATGTGGGCCGTAGCCATGGTGTATCAGGTCATCGCCCTGGGCGGCGGACCCATTCAGCTGTCGCTCGTCGCCACCTGCGCCAGCGTCGGTTTGTTGGCGTTCGTGCTGCTCGGCGGCATCGCGGCGGACCGTCTTCCGCGCCGCCGCCTGATTATCAGCGTGGAGGCGGCCAACCTGGTGGCCATCGGCGCGGTGGCCCTGCTGGCCATGACCGGGCTGCTGCAACTGTGGCACCTGGCCGCAGCCGCCTTCCTGCTGGGAGTCGGTGCCGCGTTCTTTTTTCCCGCCTACTCGGCCATCCTGCCGAGGATCCTGCCGGCCGAGGACCTGCTGGCGGCCAACGGCATGGAGGGCACCATGCGGCCGTTGCTGCAGCAGGCCGCCGGACCGGCGGCAGCTGGCATGATCGTCGCCTCCTTCTCCCCCGGGGCGGCCATCGGGTGGATCACGCTGTGCCATCTGTCCGCGTTGATCATCCTGAACTTCCTCGGACAGGAACTGGCTCCGGATGCAGGGACGACGGCGTCGGTCGCCGCTTCAGACGAGCCCCCGGGCAAGCGCGGCTCCGTGCTGGCGGATCTGCGCGAGGGCGTGGCCTATACGCTAAAGACTCCCTGGCTGCTCTGGACGCTGCTGTGGGCCGTCGTGAGCGTGCTCATCTTCATTGGCCCCATTGAGGTACTGCTGCCGTTTGCGGTTGCAGACCAACTGGGCGGGGACTCGCGCACGTTTGGCTTCCTGCTTGGCATCTTCGGCATCGGCGGCGCCACCGGGGCGATGGCCACCGCCTCGTTGCGGCTGCCCCGGCGCTACCTGACCGTGATGCTGCTGTTCTGGGGCGCCGGCGCCCTGCCGATCGCCGTCATCGGCTTCACCGGCAGTTTTTGGTGGATGGCCGCAGCACTGTTCGTAGTCGGCGCGACCGGCAGCGCGGGCCAGGTCATCTGGGGCACGTTGCTGCAGCGCCGCGTGCCGCCGCACCTGCTCGGTCGGATCTCCAGCCTGGACTTCTTCGTCTCGCTGGCGTTGATGCCGGTCTCCATGGCGCTCGCCGGGCCGTTGGGCGAAGTCGTGCCCATCTGGCTGATTTTCCTGCTGATCGGCCTCGCCCTGCCGCTCCTGGCTGTGCTGGCGCTCATTTTCGGCGGAATGCTGAAGGACGAGCTTGAGCACCCGCTGGACCGGACTTTGGAACCGGCGGGGCCGGCGCGCACTTAGCGCGGCCGACCACACGACCGGGCGGGCGCGGAGCCGGCGGGCGCAGAGCTGGCGGGGCACGGAGGTCGGGCGGGCGGGGCGCCCGGCGTCCCGTAAACAACGGTTTCGGGACCACGATCCACGATCAACATCGATTTTCGCGTGGCCATCCGACTACCGATGGATATAGTGATTGGCAACACAACACTGAAAAGGAAGTTGAATCAGTGAGTCTCCGCTACGCCTTGCTGGCGCTGCTCAGCGTCGAACCCATGACCGGTTACGACCTCTACAAGGAATTCGAGTCGTCCGTCGGGAATGTGTGGCACGCGCCCGACTCCCAGATCTATCCGGAGCTGCGGCGGATGGAGCAGGAAGGGCTGCTCGACGGGGAGGAGGTCATCTGGGGCCAGCGCGGGAGGAAGCGCCGCTACCACATCACCGCCGCCGGACTACAGGCCTTCCGGGAGTGGATGAACACCACGCTCGACTACACCCGGGTGCGGGATCCAGCCCACCTGAAGGCGGCCTACCTTGAGTGGGCCGAACCGGACGCTGCGCGCGAACAGATGCGCGCGCACATTGAGCACCACACCGCGCTCCGGCAGCAGTGGGAGCAGCGGATCCGTGAGATCGACGACGACAGCAGCGAGATGCTCAATCGCCGGTTGGCTGGCACCCCGGCGAGCGAACGGACGCGGGTCAAGGCCTTCAAGCGCTTTACCTATGAAGGGCTCGTGGCCCGTGCGGAACAGGAGATTACCTGGGCCCGCCGCGGCCTCGCGCTCATCGACCGGCTTTCCGACCAGCCGGGCGTCCAGCAGCCGCAGTCGCCGCAGCCGGCCGGCGCCCGCAAGTAGCCCGGGCCCGCAGGCAGTTCGGCGCCCGCAAGTAGCCCGCGCCCGGGGGCAGCCCCGTCTAGTTCGAGTATTCCTTCCGCAGGTCGGCCTTGCGGATCTTTCCGCTGGCCGTCCGCGGCAGGTCCTCCACGAACACCACGGACTTGGGGATCTTGTAGCGGGCCAACCGCCCGTCCAGGTGCTGCTGGATCTCCTCGGCGGACACCGAGAAGCCCTCGCGGACCGTGACCACCGCGCGCGGCACCTCCCCCCATTTCTCGTCCGGGACGCCGATGACCGCGGCGCTGCTGACGGCCTCCAGCTCCAAAATGACCTGCTCCACCTCGGCCGGGTAGATGTTCTCGCCGCCGGAGATGATCATGTCCTTGAGCCGGTCGGAGATAAAGAGGAAGCCTTCGTCGTCCACGTAGCCCATGTCGCCGGACTTGAACCATACGCCGTCGGCATAGCTCTCGGCCGTGGCATCGGGCCGGTTCCAGTACTCGCGGATGACGTTGGGACCCGAAATCTGGATCTCACCGACCTCCCGCGGGGGCAGGACCTCGCCCAGCGGATCGGCGATCCGGATATCCGTGAAGAAGTGCGGGAGCCCGGCGGAACCGGCCTTCGGGCGGGACTTCTCCGCCGCCAGCGTGGTGGCTCCCGGCGCCGTTTCGGTCATCCCGTAGCCGTTGGTGAAGGACAGCCCGCGGGCCTCGTAGGCCTCCAGCACCCGCATGGGCACGGCCGATCCGCCGCAGGTCAGCTTGTTCAGGGAGCTGATGTCCGTCTTGTCCCAGTCCGGGTGCTCGCACAGCAGCTGGTAGGTGGTCGGCACGCCGCTGATGCTGGTGGCCTTGTACTTCTCGATCAGCATCAGGGTCCGCCCCGGATCGAACTTGGGCTCCAGCACCACGGTGGCCCCCTTGAGCAGGGCCGGCAGCACGCCCATGCCCAGGGATGCCACGTGGAACATCGGGGCGATCATCAGGGCCACGTCGGTGCTGGCCATGTCGAAGTCCACGAGCACATTGATGCTGTTCCAGGTCATGTTGCCGTGCGTGAGCAGCGCCCCCTTGGGCCGGCCCGTGGTGCCGGATGTGTAGAGAATCATGGCCGGGTCATCCAGCGACACTGCCTCATCACGGCGTTCTGTGCCGCCGGAGGCAATGACTTCCTCCAAAAGTTCGACGACGGTGCCCGGCTCGGCCGCCTCGGCAACGGTTCCCGCCGGGGTATCTTCCACCACGATCCGCCGGTTTAGCCCCAGCAGCGCACTGCCGCGGTCAGCCAGCGTCTGCAGGCTGCGGGCGTGGACCAGGATGCGGCTGCCGGAGTCCTGCAGGGCGAACTGGACCTCGGGCGGGGCCAGCCGGGTGTTCAGCGGAACAAAGATAACGCCCAGGGTCCCGCACGCAAAGAAGGTTTCCAAAAACGCCGGGTGGTTCTCCCCCAGGTAGGCCACCCGGTCACCGCGGCCGACGCCGCGGTCCGCCAGGGCGTTGGCCAGGCGGTCCACCCGCCCGGCGAACTCCCCGTAGCTCAGTTCACCCGCGCTGCTGATGACGGCGGTTTTCGCGGCGGACTTCATGCGGCGCTTGTGGATCCAGGCCCCAAGACCTTGATTGTGCATGGTGACATACCTTCCGACGTACCCGGCGAGCGGGTCTGGACAGCCCCGCGAGCGGCCCCGACCCTCAAGCCCGCGGGCTGGGGCCGGACTCACGGCTCAGCGGTGAATCAGATCACAGCGAACATCTCCAACCTAGGGCGTTTTAGTTGAGAAAGTCAATAGTTGAAGATCTGGGTGTACCATCGGCCTTCACCGCACCACAACCGGCGGTGTCCCGCCACAAAAGGCAGCCGTTCGACCCGCCCGGGAACAGTGAAACGCCCCTCCGCGAGCGCGGAGAGGCGTTTCCGCCGACGGCCCGCCCCTAGCCGCACCGCCAGACCCTCAGCAACACGTCGGCCAACGCAGGCCGGTGGACGCCTATTGCCGCGGCAGGAGCGCCTCCATGTCCGGGATCTCCTCGATCAGGCCGTTCTTCAGGGAGATGTCGGCGATCTCCTGGATGGACTCGGCATTGACCTCCTGCGGGAATTTCGGCAGGGTCAGCTTTTCGATGACCGCGGGATCAAGCTGCGTGTACTCGGGCAGGATCTCGCGCACCCGGTCCGGATTCTCGTCGGCGAACGCCAACGACTTTTTCATCGCCCGAACAAAGGCCTGGGTGACGTCCGGTTTCTCCTCGGCAATGTCGTCCGAGGTGAAGTAGGTCGCCACCGTGAGGTTTTCCACCGGATAGGCATAGTTGGAGAACACGGGCACCGCACCATCGCCTTCGACGATGGTCACGAACGGCTCGACGGCGGCGATCGCGTCCACATTGCCGTTGGCCAGCGCCGCGGGCATGTCTGGGAAGGGCATCTCGACGAAATTCAGGTCCGACGAGTCCGCGCCGGCCTGCTCCACCGCCTCACGGATCGTCGAGTCGCTGATGTTGTTCAGGGTATTCACGCCGATGCGCTTGCCGGTCAGGTCCGCAATCTCCTTGATCCCGCTGTCCGGCTTGACCATCACGGCCGCGAAATCCTCATCCTGGTTGCCGGTGGTTGAAGCGCCGTTGGCCACCATCTGCATGTTCAGCCCCTTGGAGCGGGCAATCACCAGCGACGTGACATTGCTGAAGCCGAAATCCATCTGACCGCTGGTGATGGCCGGGATGATGGCCGCGCCGCCCTGCGCCGGGACGAGTTCGAGATCCAGCCCCTCTTCTTCGAAGAATCCCTCCTGGTCGCCCAGATAGATGGGAGCCACGTCGACGATCGGGATGACCCCAACCTTGATGGGAGTCATTCCGCCGGCGGCTTCGGTGCCGCCGGTCGGGGCCGCATCACCGCCACCGGACGGGCTGCCCCCACCGCAGCCCGTTACCGCCAGCACTGCCGCCAGCGCAACCGCCGTTCCAATTCTCTTCACGGGTCCCTCTCCCACTCACCGCCCCATGCAGCAAGAGTGTGCCTTAGGTCACAGTATCTACGGACATAGTGGAGGCCGTCAACGACGGGAACCCCTGCAACAGGCCGCAGGGCGGCTCCCGCATCCCGGGAACCGCCCCGCCGCCTGAGGCCAAGAACGAAGGCTACTGGACGGCCATGGCCGGCACGTCCGGAGCCTTGTCCACGTACCCGTACTTGACCATCAGCTCGCCCATGTCGCTGAGAACATCCACCGGAAGCTCGGCGTCGAACGTTTCCATCTTCAGGCCCTTCGCCACTTCTTCGGGCATGCCCATGAAGTCCGGCAGGACGGCACGGACGCCGGCCGGATCCGCTTCCGCGGCCGTCAGGGTTTCCGAAACGGCTGCCTTGAAGTCGGCCACGATCTCCGCGTTCTGGTCGGCGTAGCTGCCGCTGGTGAAGGTCACCATGGTGGGCAGGCCCGGCAAGGCCTTCTGGTTCGGGTAGCCCAGCAGCTTGTAGTCCTTGTTGGCCAACGCCTTCGACTGGAAGGGTTCAGGCACCCAAATGGCATCAACGTTTCCGCGCTCCAGCTGGGCTTCCATGTCCGGGAACGGCATTTCGCTGAACTTCAGCTTGGACGGGTCGCCCCCGTCGATCGCCGCCGATTCCATGATGGTGAGGTCGCCCTGGGTCTTGAGTGTGTTGACGGCGGTGGTCTTGCCCTCCAGATCGGCGAAGTCCTCGATCCCGGAATCAGCCTTGACGATCACGGCGTTGATATCCTCGCCCTCGGCCTTGGAGTTGCTGTAGCCCGTGACGATATTCATATCCAGGCCCTTGTCCACCGCCGTCATCACCGACAGCGGATTGCCGACGGCGAAGTTCAGGGTGCCGGTGGAAACGGCGGGCAGCATGGCAGCGCCGCCCTGCCCGGCCTGCAACTCCAGTTCCAGGCCGTGCTTCTCGAAGATGCCCTCATCGATGCCGTACTGCATGGCTCCCGACGGGGCGATCGGCAGCACGCCTACGGTGAGCTTGGTGAGCCCGGAGCCGGCGGCGCCGGACTGTTCCGCCGGCGCTTCGTTCGACCCGGAGGGGGAACCGGAGCCGCAGCCGGTCAATGCCATCGCGGCAATCGCGCCACCGGCCAACAACTTCGCCAAGTGCTTCTTCATGAAATGCTCCTCGCGGTCCTAGGCGCCGCCGCCCCCGCCGTCGGGAGACTGACTGTGATCGGCGCCACACCTAAATACAATGTAGATACAATAGTTGAAGAAATCAACAGTTAGGTTGGATTTGTGCAGCCGGCAGGACAAGGAGCGGCCCGGCGTCAGGCGTAAAAGCGGGCCAAGAACTCCGCGATGACCGCGGGGCGCTCCTCGCCTTCGATCTCGATGGTGTTGTTGGTCTTGATCTGGACCCCGCCCTTCACCTCGGTGACCTCGGAAATCACCGAATGCAGGCGCACCTTGGAGCCGACCTTCACCGGGCTGGTGAACCGCACGCGGTCCAGGCCGTAGTTGACCTTGGTCGTGACGCCTTCCACGTCGAACAATTCGCTCCACAGCGGGATGACCAGCGACAGGGTCAGGAAGCCGTGGGCGATCGGCGCGCCGAACGGTCCTTCCTTGGCCTTTTCCGGGTCGGTGTGGATCCACTGGTGGTCATCGGTGGCATGGGCAAAGGTGTTGACCTGGTCCTGGGTAATTTCACGGTAGTCGGTGTAGCCCAGGTCCTTGCCGACCAGGTTGGGCAGTTCTTCGAGGTTGACGACGGTGTTGCTCATAGAGGCTCCTTGGAAAGATGGATGGTTCTAGCGGAATGCGCCCGTGCCGGTGATTGCCCGGCCGACTATCAGGGCGTTGATCTCGTGCGTGCCTTCATAGGAATAGACGGCCTCGGCGTCGGCATGGAACCGCGCGACGTCGGTGTCCAGGGTGATGCCGTTGCCGCCCACGACTTCCCGGGCCAGGGCAACGGTCTCGCGCATGCGGGCGCTGCAGAACATCTTGGCCAACGCCGAGTTCTCGTCCTTGTAGATGCCGTCCTCCTGCTGCTGGGTCAGCCGCACCGCCATCCCGAGCGAGGCCGTGAGGTTGCCGAGCATGGTGGCCAGCTTCTCCTGAACCAGCTGGAATCCGGCCAGTGGCTTGCCGAACTGCCGCCGCTCCTTGGCGTAGCGCAGCGCAGCCTCGTAGGCGCCGGCCTGGACGCCCGCGGCGATCCAGGCGACGTCGGAGCGCATGTTGCGCAGCAGCGAGGCCACGTCCGCGAACGAGTTGACGTTCTGCAGCCGCGCGGAGTCCGGTACGCGGACTCCGGCCAGGGCGATGTCGGCGTTCTGCATCATGCGCAGCGAGGTCTTTCGCATGATCTTGGCGATGCCGACCCCGGGGGCATCGGTCGGGACGAGGAAGCACTTGACCTGTCCGTCCGCCTGGTCGCGGGCGAAGACGGCGAGCACGTCGGCAGCGGCGGCCCCGCCGATCCAGCGCTTGGCGCCGTCGATCACCCATTCGTCTCCCTCGCGGCGGGCGCTGGTCTCAAGCCCGCCGGCGATGTCCGATCCGTGTTCCGGTTCGGTCAGCGCAAAGACGCCCTTCAACTCGAAGCTGCGGATCTTCGGGTCCAGCTCGGCAGCCTGCCCGGCGCTGCCGCCCAGAGTCACGGCCGTGCGGAACAGTCCTGACTGGGCGTTGTAGAAGGTGGCGACGGAGGCGTCTGTTCGGGCAAGCTCGAAGTTGCGGAAGCCCTCGTAGAGTCCGGAGGGCTTCGCACCGCCGTCGGTCAGTTCGGCCGGCGCCATCAGGTTCAGGTCATACAGCGGCTGGGCAATCTGATACGGAAACTCACCCTGTTCCCAGTAGTCCGCCAGCAGCGGCTGAACCTGCTCCTCGAGCACGCCGCGCAGCCGGCCGAGCACGGTGCGTTCGGCGTCGGTCAGCAGCGCGGCGTAGCCGTACTGGTCGGAGGGATAGAAGGGTCCGGCCGCGGTGCCGGCCTTCTCTTGGGCCACCGTGCTCATGCCTGCCCACCGCCCAGCCCGAGCAGGCGCACCGCGTTGTCCTTGAGGATCTTCGGCCGGACCTCGTCCTTCATCGGCAGGTCCGCGAACGCGCCCAGCCACTTCTGCGGGGTGATCAGCGGGTAATCGGTGCCGAACAGCACCTTGTCCTGCAGGACGGAGTTAGAGAGTTTCACCAGGGATTCCGGGAAGTACTTTGGCGACCAGCCGGACAGGTCGATGAACACGTTCGACTTGTGCGTGGCAATCGAGTTGGCCTCGTCCTGCCAGGGCACCGAGGGGTGCGCCATGATGATCCGGAATCCCGGGAAGTCGGCGGCGATCTCGTCCAGCAGCAGCGGGTTCGAGTAGCCGAGTTTAATTCCGGAGCCGCCCGGGGTTCCGGCCCCCATGCCGTTCTGGCCGGTGTGGAACACCGCCGGCAGGCCAAGCGACTGCAGGGCTTCCCACAGGGGGTAGAACCGCTCGTGGGCCGGGTTGAAGCCCTGCAGGCTCGGGTGGAACTTGAAGCCCCGCACCCCGTAGTCCTCGGCCAGGGACTTGGCCCGGTCGATGGCCTCCGGACCCGTCAGCGGATCGACGGAGCCGAACGGGATCAGCACGTCGTTGTTGCGGGCGGCGCCCTCGGCGATGTCCTCGATGCTGTTCGGCTCGTGCTTCAGGCGGGTGCGGGCATCCACGGTGAACACCACGGCCGCCATCTTCTGTTCCCGGTACGTTTCGGCGATCGCATCCAGCGACGGCGTCCGCTCCTCCGCCTTGAAGTACGCGCTCGACGCGTCCATCAGCTCCTGCGGCAGCGAGAGGTGTCCGTGGCCGTCGATCTCGACGTGAACATGCATGTCGATCGCCGCCAGCGACGCGACATCGAGCGCCGGTTCGTAACGCGTGGCAGGCATGGCTATTTCGCCGCCGACTCGGGCTGCAGTTCCGCCGGCAGCTCGGGGAACGTCTCGCCCACGCTCTGCAGCCGGCCGCCGAACAGGTCCTGGAAGCGCTCGCTCAGCGCTTCGTAGGTCCAGCCGCCGTCCAGGAACTCGGTGGCGACGGGCTCCGGATGGGACCACAACTGCAGCCGGTCGCCGCCCACCCCGATCGCCTGGCCGGTCACGTTGGCTGCCGCATCGGAGGCGAGGTAGGCAACCAGCCCGGCAACGTCGTCGGCCGTTCCAAAGCCCAGCTCCTTGCGGAAGAAGTCGGGCATGGCCTCGCCGCGCTCGTCCGCCTCCACGGCCTTCTGGAAAAACGGCACGGTCTTCGTCATCGCGGTGGCTGCCACCGGAATCACGGCGTTGGCGGTGACGCCGGCCTTCTTCATCTCCAGCGCCCAGGTCCGGACCATCCCGACGATGCCGGCCTTCGCCGCGGCGTAATTGGTCTGGCCGAAGTTGCCGCGCTGGCCGGTAGGCGAACCGATCGTGATGATCCGTCCCGCGACAGCGTTCTCCTTAAAGTAGGCGTAGGCCTCGCGCACGCAGGTGAAGGTGCCGCGCAGGTGCACGTTGATCACCAGGTCGAAGTCCTCGTCGGTCATCTTCAGCAGCGACTTGTCCCGCAGCACTCCGGCGTTGGTCACCAGGATGTCCAGGCGGCCGAAGGTCTCGACGGCGGCGGCCACCAGCTGGCGGGCAGTTTCGGTGGGCCCCACCGGGGCCACGACGGCCGTGGCCTGGCCGCCGGCGCCGGTAATACTGGCGACGGCTTCCTCCGCGACCTGCGCGTCCACGTCATTGACCACAACGGAGGCACCCTGGCGGGCAAGCTCCTGCGCGTAGGCCAGGCCGAGGCCCCGGCCGCTTCCGGTGACGATCGCTGTTTTTCCGGCCAAAGACATCTGCTGCTCCTTCGTCCCGCACGGTGGAGGTGCGTTGCGGTTTATGCTGGTCTAGAACCCATGACAACCCACATGATTGAAAAAGTCAATCATTTTGGGCAGCACCTACTTCTAGCGAGGAACCATGTCCGCAGCAACAACGGCCGTCCGCCCGTCGGCGACCGCCGGCCTTGAACGGCTGTACGGCACCCATCTGGCCAACGAAATCGAGTTCCTCACGGCGCGGGCGCGTTCGCTGGGGTCCGGCCTGGCCAACAACATGCTGGCCGAGCTTGACCTGAAGGTGCGGTCCTACTCGGTGCTGTCGCTGGCGTGCAGCGGGGAGAACCCGTCGCAGCGCGAACTCGCCGACTTCCTGAGCCTGGACCCCAGCCAGATCGTGGCCCTGGTGGACCAGTTGGAGCGGCGCGGCGCCGTCACCCGTGAAGCCGACCCGCGCGACCGCCGCTCCAAGGTCATCGTTGCGACGGCATCGGGCCGGAAGCTGTACAAGCAGGCCGAAGCGATCATCCGCGAGGCGTCGGACGAGTCCTTGGCCCGGCTGAACGAACAGGAACGGGAAACGCTGCGCGACCTGCTGCGCCGCATCGCCTTCTGACCGGCCGAGACGGGCGCCGCGTTCTGCGCGACCTGCTGCGCCGCATCACCTTCTAACCGGCCGCGACGGGCGCCGCGCACCGGGCGCCGCAGGCCCGGCTACCCCCTCTTCCCAAGCCCCTCCCTCAACCCCACCCCCTCGACTACTCAGATAACGCCCTTTTCAGCGCTGAGGAGGGCGTTATCTGAGCGGTCGATCTCGGAGGGCGGGCGGGACCGGCGCACTGGTTAAAAATCGGAGCCGGCCGCACCCCTTGCCCAGGATGCGGCCGGCGCCCCACTGCCTCCTGCTAGCCGGCGCTGCCGGCCTGGGTGGCGGCGGCGGGGCGGTGGCCCTGCTTGGCAAGCTGGATCTGTTCGTAGACGTGGTGGCGCAGTTCGGTGAACCGCGGCAGTGCCCGGGTGTTGAGCTGGTCGCGCTCGTCGGGCAGGTCGATCTCGAGGTCTTCCTGGATCACGGTCGGCGAGGAGGACAGGATGATCACGCGCTGGCCCAGGTAGACCGATTCGTCGATGTCGTGGGTGACGAACAGGACGGTGACGCCCAGTTTCTTCCAGACCGTGCGGATCAGGTCCTCCAGGTCGGCCCGGGTCTGGGCGTCGACGGCGGCGAACGGCTCGTCCATGAGCAGCACCTCGGGCTGGTAAGCCACTGCCCGGGCGATGGCCACGCGCTGCTGCATGCCGCCGGAGAGCTGCCACGGGTAGGACTGCGGCACGTGGTCCAGGCCCACAGCCTCGAGGGCGTCGTCCACGAGCTTGTCGCGCTCGGCCTTGCCCATGCCGGCGTTCTTCAGCGGCAGCTCCACGTTCTCGCGCACCCGCATCCAGGGGAACAGTGAGCGGCCGTACTCCTGGAACACCACGGCCATCTTCTTGGGCGGGCCGGTCACCCGGGCGCCGTCCAGCAGCACCTCACCCTCGGTTGGGGCCAGCAGGCCGGAGATGCACTTGAGCAAGGTGGTCTTGCCGGACCCGGACGGGCCGACCAGGCAGGCCAGCTCCCCCGCCCGCAGGTCGAAGGTCAGGTTGCGCACCGCCTCGATGTCGCCGCCGTCGGTGTGGTAGACCTTCTTGACGCCGCGCACCGAGAGCATGGCCTGCCCTTCGGGCAGGGTTTTGCCGGTCGGAACCGGGGTGGTTTCAGGCTGCATTTTCTACCTCTCGCAGGCCGTGGTACCAGCGCAGGATCTTGCGCTCGGTCCATTGGAAGATGAATGACATGGCAACACCGATCAGGCCCAGCACCACGATGCCGGACCACATTTCGGGGATCGCGAAGGAACGCTGGAACTGCACGATGGTAAAGCCGAGCCCGGAGGACGAGGCGAACATCTCGGAGATGACCATCAGGATCAGCCCGATCGACAGGCACTGGCGGACGCCGGCCATGATCTGCGGACCCGCAGAGGGCAGCACGAGGTGACGCACGCGGGCCATGCCGCCGATGCCGTAGGTGTGCGCCGAGTCCGAAAGCACCGAATCAATGGCGCGGACGCCTTCGATGGTGTTCAGCAACACCGGCCAGATGCAGCCGGAGATGATGACCACAATCTTCATCGTGTCGGTGATGCCCATCAGCAGCATCAGTACCGGAATCAGCACCGGCGGCGGGATGGCGCGGAAGAACTCCAGCACCGGCTCGGTGAAGTCACGCAGCCACTTGATCGAGCCGATCAGCAGGCCGGCGACGATGCCCAGGATGATCGCCGCGGCCACCCCGATGATCAGCCGCCCGATCGAGGGCAGCACGTCGGACAAAAGCCGTTCTCCGAACCAGGTCTCGGCAAACGCGTCGACGAGCAGTGCCGGCGTGGGCACGAAGAAGTTTGTCGCGCCCAGCGTCGAGGCCCACCAGATCAGCACGAGGATGACCGGCAGCGCCAGCGCGTAGGCAACGCTTTTCAGGACTTTCACGCGATCACCTCGGAACGGATGGATTCATGCCACGACAGGGTCTTGCGCTCAATGAAGCGCATCACCAGGTTGACCAGCACGCCGATCAGCCCCGTGGCCAGCACCAGCGCATACATGCCCGCGATCGCGCCACCGGACTGCGCCAGCGCGATTTCCCTGCCCAGGCCCGGGGAACCGATCACCAGTTCGGCCGTGATGGCCAGGATCAGCGCCACCGCTGCGGCCAGGCGCACCCCGGTCATCAGGTACGGCAGGGCGGTGGGGAACACCACGTGGCGGACCCGGGCGAATCGGCCCAAGCCGTAGGACTTCGCCGTTTGCATCGCCACGTTGTCAACGTCGGCCACTCCGTACAGCACCTGGATGAAGACCTGCCAAAACGATGCGTAGACAATCAGCATCAGCGAGGACTCGATCTTCACGCCGAACAGCAGCACGGCCAGCGGAATCAACGCGACCGACGGGATGGGGCGCAAAAACTCCACCGTGGAGTTCGTGAATTTCCGCAGGAAGTTTGACGAACCGATGATGAAGCCAAGTACCACGGCCAGCAGCACCGCCATCAGCAGGCCAAGGAACCACGCGAGCATGGTTTCGCCCACCGCGAGCCAGAACGCCGCCAGGCCGAAATCGTTGAACAGCACGGCGAGCACCTCGGAGGCAGGAGGCAGGAAGCGGGCCTCAACAATCCCCACCCGCGGCACCAGTTCCCACACCAGCAGGAATGCAAGGATCCCGGCGAGGCCCAGCAGCTGCTTGGTGGGACGCTTCTTCGACGGGCGCCGGCGGGACCGGCTGGCCGCCGGCCCCTTGCTGTCAGTTGTCACCGCGGGGGCGCTCATGGGAGCATCCCGACGAGGTGCGGCGCCCTATGCAGCGCACATTTCATTTCCACTCCTTCTGCCCCGAGGAGAACGGGGATACAGACCGCGCTGTTCGCTAGCCGAACATGCGTTCACTAGCTCAAGTGTGGTCGACGCCACTTGGTGACGTCAAACACTCTAAGCCATCGTTACGCGGGCAACACTGCGCGACGGTCTTTAGCACCGCTGAATTGAATAGATCAACGGTTTGTGCTGAGGAGCTCAGCGCTTTCGGCCGAGCAGGAAGTAGGCCGCAGGGCCGATGAAGTTGAGGAAGGACGCGGCAAACCACACCGGCTTCGGCCCGTTGACCAGGGCTGCCGGGCGCTTCTTCAGGTCCTTCAGAGCGGCCGTCTGCAAGACAAGCTGCAGCCCGGCCATGGTGGCGACACGCAGCCGCTGCCCCCCGCTCAAATCCCTCAAGGACTTCTTCTTCATGGCTTTCTTCATGGCGGCCTCCCGGTCGGTTGTGGCAGCAGGTGCCTCAAGTGTAGGCGTGCCGGGCCGGCGACGCAGGGGACTAACGGTTCCTTTCGTACCGCCAGGGCAGCGAGGCGGTGGAGAGCCGGTGCCTGGCCCCGGCGGCCGCCGCCGGCCCGGGACCGGGGTAGGCGGCGTCGCCCGCCCACACGATGACCTGTCCGCTGGCCGGGTCGTCAAGCACGTGGCTCTCATAGTCGAAAGGCTCCGTGTTCCGAGCGGCTTCCAGTGCGTCCGCCACGGTGTTGAAGCGGCCCAGTTCATGCAGGGTGACCCAGGTCGGCGGGACCAGCCGCATCAGCCCCGTCTCATGCCGGCGGAGCGCTTCGCCGGGCCGCATCCAGGCGAAGCCGGCCAGCTCGCCGTCGTTGAGCACGACCTCGCCGACCGGGGCCACTGCCGTGAAAAACCATGTTTGGAAGCGGCGGACGAGGCTGTGGCGGGGCACCCAGTTGGACAGGTGTACCAGGTCCTGGCCGGCGATCCGCAGGCCGGTCTCCTCGAAGGTCTCGCGCGCCCCTGCGATCCTTGCCGCCGCCAGCTGCCGACCCTGGTCACGTTCGACGGCGCCGCCGGCCTCTGTGCCGGTGCCCGCTTCGGCGTCGGCGTCGGGTTCGGGTTTGGCTTCGGCGTCGGCTTCGGCTTCGGCTTCGGCTTCGGCTTCGGCTTCGGCTTCGGCTGCACGGTAGTCCCCCGGGTCCACCTTGCCGCCGGGGAATACCCAGGCCCCCGCGAAGGATCCACCGCCGGGGCGTTCCAGCATCAGGACTTCCAGTCCCTCCGGGCCGTCGCGCAGCAGGATGACTGTTGCCGCCAGCTCTGCCTGGTCCGTTTGTCTGTCCACCGCTTTATCCACGCCCTTAGCTTAGGACGGCGGCGGAGGCGTCGCTTCGAGCCGCGGATAGATAAGGCCAGCGGGGCGCGCCGGCGGCGTGTCGTGCCTACTTCCGGGACAGCAGCCGCTCAACCCGCGGCTTGACCTCGGTGGCCAGCAGCGTGATGGAGTCGATCAGGTGCTCGTGCGGCAGCCCGCCGATGTCGGTCTGCAGGAAGTGGCGCACATGTCCGAGGTATCCGTGCAGGTGGGCAATCCGCTCGGCCACGTCGTCCGGATCGCCGACGTAATAGGCGCCCGGGGCCTCGGTTTGGGCCAGGAAAGCGCGCTTGTCGGGCGCGGGCCAGCCGCGCAGCCGGCCCATTTCCACGTTGAGGTTGTGCCAGCCGGGGTAGAACCGGTCGAGGGCCTCCTGCTTGCTCGGCGCCACCAGCCCGAGGGCGGCAACGGAAACCTTGATCTGCGGACCGCTGTGGCCGGCCTGGGCCGCGGTGCGCCGGTAAAGCTCGGCCAGTGGAGCGAACCGGTGCGGGGCTCCGCCGATAATCCCGTAAGAGACGGGCAGTCCGAGCTGCCCGGCCCGGGCGGAAGAACCGGCGTTGCCCCCGGTGGCCAGCCAGATGGGCAGCGGCCCGGCGGCAGGGCGCGGCACGACGGCCAGGTCCGCGATGGGCGGCCGCCGGGATCCGCTCCACGTCACTTCTGGGGCGCGGCTGTTGTTGATGGCCATCAGCAGATCCAGCTTCTGCGCATATAACTCGTCGTAGTCGCCCAGGTCGTAGCCGAACAGCGGAAATGTTTCCACCGAGGAACCGCGGCCCGCGGTGATCTCGACGCGGCCGCCCCCGGAAATCGCGTCCGCCGTGGAGAACTGCTGGAACACGCGAACGGGGTCGTCCGTGGAGATGATGCTGGCGGCGCTCCCGAGCCGGATCTGCTGCGTGGCGGCCGCGGCCGCGGCGACGATCGCGCCCGGCGAGGACGCGGGCATGCTGGTGGTGTGGTGCTCGCCGATCCCGAAGTAATCCAAGCCAACCGTGTCGGCGTGGAGGATCGCCTCAAAGAGGTTACGGATGGCCTCCGACGTCTCCCGCTGGCTGCCGTCCGGATTGAGTTGCGTGTCGCCGAAGCTGTAGGCACCGATTTCCATGTCTTGTCCTTTTCTGCCTGTTGATGCCGTCATCGACACGCCGGTTCGGTGGCCTCCGCCAAGAGGCCGCGGAGCTCGTCGGCGGCATGGGCGGCGTTGAAAATGCGGGTCCCCGGCTGGAAGGCGCGGCCGGCCGAGAGCGGGCCGGCATCGACCGGGTCGTAACCCAGGCGATCGATGAAGGCCGCGACCAGGGATTTGGCGTCGTCGTGATCGCCGGCAAGAGCCAAGGCTCGGCGGCCGGCGGAACCCGGATCGCGGCCCTCCTCTTCGAGTTCCCGGTACCCGATGTGGTTCAGGGTTTTCACCAGTCGCGCGCCCGCCAGGAAATCCTGAACGACCTCGCTGCTGCCGCGCGGGTCGTTCTCGAAATCGCTGATCACGCCGTCGGTCGGTGCCCAGTAGTTCATCGCATCGATCACGGTCTTGCCGGCCAACCGGCCCGGATCCAGCGTGCGGTAACGGTGCAGCGGGATCGCGGCGAGAACCAGGTCCGCCTCCCCCACTTCCGCGGCGTCGACCGGCTCCGCCCCCGGCGTGATGATTTCGGTCAGCAAGGCGATGTCTGCGGCCGGCTTGGACGTCGCGATCTTCACCCGGTAGCCGGCTGTGAGCGCCTGTCGCGCGACGGCGGTGCCCACCCGGCCAGCCCCCAGGATGCCAACGGTGCCACGCTTCATTCCAACTCCAGTCTGCAAATATGCTGTCCGACAGACTATATTCATTACAGATTATCTGTGCAACTTCGCATGATTCGTTATCATGAGAGTCATGACAGGAGAACGAGCCGCCACAGCGGACAGGACGCACAGCCCGGTTCCCGGCGACTTCGGCTGGAACCTCGGCATGGTCCTGCGCGGGTACCAGTCAAAATTCGAGGAGGCCGTCGCCGGCATGCCGGAAGGCATCCGCGGCTACCAAATCCTCTCCGCCGTCGTTCATCGGGACCCGCCGAACCAACAGGCCCTCGGGTCGCACTTGGCGATCGACCGCACTGTCCTGACCTACATCCTCGACAAGCTCGTGGCCGCCCGGCTGGTGGAGCGCGTCCCCGCCGCGAACGACCGGCGTGCACGGAAAATTGTTCCCACCGCGCAGGGACGCGCCGCACTCTCGGAGCTCGAGGTCCGCGTCGCACGTGCCGAGCAGGACCTGCTCTCCGGCCTGTCGCCGGAGGACGTGCGCACGCTTTCCGCCCTGGTCGAGGTGTTGGCCATGGGAATCCACCGCGCGCAGCCGAACTCCAGCCCGTGTGAGGCGATGGACCACCTGCCCTAGACTCGTCAGCATGTGGATCGGCTGGATTGAGTTCGACCTGCTTTTGGGCGACGTGCATTCGCTCAAGGAAAAGCGATCCGTGCTGCGGCCGATCATCGCCGAGGTCCGGAAGCGGTTCGATGTCTCAGTGGCGGAAGTCGGCCAACAGAACCTCTACCGGCGGGCCGAACTGGGCATCGGGCTGGTAGGCGGCGACCGGGCCCATGTGGTCCAGGTGCTGGACACGGCCGAGAACTACATTGCCTACCGCCCCGGCGTGGACCTGCTCAGCACGCGGCGGAAAATACACTCCAGCGACGACTGAGCCCGCCCCGCGCCGCTGCAAACCGGTTTTGCAGCCCGCCGATGAGCATCGACCGGTGTGGATATTGGTAGCGTTGGTCACGCCCATGATCCGTGCCACATCCGGAGGCTCTGTTGACTACCCCCGCCACCGACGAGCAGTTTTCCACCGTCGAGGAGCTTGTCCGCCACCGCTATGCCTCAGACAAGGCGTCGCAGCACCTTGGCATCGAGGTGCTGGAGGCCGAAGAAGGCCGTGTAGTGATGTCCATGGGCGTCCAGGACTACATGCTGAACGGTCACCACATCCTGCACGGCGGCTACCTGTTTACGCTCGGCGATACGTGCTTCGCGTTCGTTTGCGAGTCGCTGGGCCGGCCGTCGGTCTCCCGCCAGGCGGAAATAACGTACATCGCGCCCGGCGCGGCCGAAGCCCGCCTGGTGGCCACCGGCGTCGAACGCACCCGCTATGGCCGCAACAACATCGTGGATATCTCCATTCACGACCATGACGGCCAGCATCTGGCCGAGATGCGCGTCTACGGCGTGCTGGTCCCGAAGAAGTAGTTCCGCCCCCCCTGCACCGAAGGAGTATTCCCGATGGCCGTAGTGCCCGCGATCGATCTCAATAACGGCGTCAGCATCCCGCAGTTGGGCTTCGGCGTTTTCAAAGTGCCACCGGCTGAAACGCAGCGGGCCGTTGAAGCTGCGCTGGAGGCCGGTTACCGCCACATCGACACCGCCGCCGCCTACCGCAACGAGTCCGGCGTGGGCGCGGCGATCAGATCCAGCGGGATCCCGCGCGAGGAACTGTTCATCACCACCAAGCTCCGCAACGGCGAACAGGCCGACGCCCGCCGGGCTTTTGATAACAGCCTGCGCGAACTCGGCTTGGACTTCGTGGACCTGTACTTGATCCACTGGCCGGTGCCCTCGCAGAACCTGTACGTGCAGGCGTGGCAGGCGCTCGAAGAACTCTACGCCGAAGGCCTCAGCCGGGCCATCGGCGTCTCCAACTTCCTGTCCGAGCATCTACAGACCCTGCTGGCCGCCGGAGGCATGGTGCCGGCGGTCAACCAGATCGAGATCCACCCGACCTTCCAGCAGCGCGAAGTGGCGGCGCTCAGCCGCCGGCACGGCATCGCCGTCGAGGCCTACAGCCCTCTGGGCCAGGGCGCCGATTTGGAGAGCCGGACGGTCACCGCCATCGCGGCAAAGTATCTGGCGACTCCGGCCCAAGTGGTGCTCGCCTGGCATCTGGCCAACGGCAACATCGTGATCCCCAAGTCCGCCAACCCGGGCCGGATAGCGAAAAACCTGACCGCGGCACGGCTCACGCTCGATGCGGAGGACCTGGCCGCGATCACGGCGCTTGACGCCGGCGGTCGCATCGGCGCGGACCCGGCCACGGCCGCCTTCACGCAGCTCTAGAACGACGGTTGCCGGTGTCCGCGTTGGACACCGGCAACTGTAGGGAACCTGCTGAGCGCTAGAGCCGGCGGTACTCGGCCACCATCGGGCAGTCGAACGGGTCCCGCGCCGACAGGCCAACCTTGTTCAGGTACCGGACCACGATGCCGTAGGACTTGGGCAGCGACGTTTCGGTGTACGGGATGCTGTGGCTGGCGCAGTATTCGCGCACGATCCGGGCGGCCTTGGCCAGGTTGGGCCGCGGCATGCTCGGGAACAGGTGGTGCTCCACCTGGTAGTTGAGCCCGCCCATAAGCGCATTGATGGCGCCGCTTCCCCCGGGGGTGCGGCCAACGATGTTGCGGCTGGTCAGGACCTGGCGGCTGAGGAAGTCCACCTTCGAGTCCTTGGGGATCAGCGGCATGCCCTTGTGGTTCGGCGCGAAGGACGCACCCATGTAGACCCCGAAGACGGCCAGCTGCACTCCGAGGAACGCGAACGCGATGCCCGGCGGGAGGAAGAAGAAGATGGCCGCGATATAAAGAGTGAGCCGCGCGAACAGCACGGAAATTTCCCTCTTGCGGCCCTTGACGGGGCCGCGTGCAAACAGCGACCTGATGGAGGTGGCGTGCAGGTTGATGCCCTCGAGCATCAGCAGCGGGAAGAACAGGTAGCCCTGCCGGCGGGTGAACCAGGCCATCAGGCCGCGGCGTTCGGCAGCTTGTTCGGGCAGGAAGGAGACGGTGTCCTGCTCGATGTCCGGGTCTTTCCCGATGGTGTTCGGGTTGCCGTGGTGCCGGGTGTGTTTGTTCATCCACCACTGGTAGCTGATGCCCACGACGGCGTTGGCCAGGAACCTTCCGGCGCGGTCGTTGGCCGGACCGGTTTCGAAGACCTGCCGGTGGGCGGCCTCATGGGCCAGGAACGCCAACTGCGTGAACAGGATGCCCAGTGCGCCGGCAATCAACAGCTGGAACCAGCTGTCGCCAAGCAGTACGAATCCGGTGACCGCGCCCGCCAGCCCCAGCGCCAGTGCAACAAAGAGGCTGATGTAGAACCCCCTGCGCTTTCGCAGCAGACCTGCATCCCGCACGGTGCTCAACAGCTGGGAGTAGCCGCTGGCGGCGGAAGAACCGCGCTTGCTACGGGTAGAAGTTGTCGGTGGAGATACAGATATGCTCATGCAGCCTTCAGTGGTTCGGGTCCGACTTCCCAGCCGCGGAATAGGGCGAATGCCCCGTAGATGAAGATCACTTTACGATAACAACCTGAACGCGCCCTGAACAGGGGGTGCCGTGGTAGCGCCGTTCGGATTCCCGGCCAAAGTCCTGTACAGTAATTTTTGTAGTTGTTGTGTTGCGCATTTGATTTTGAGCAACAGGCCCTTCACCGAAGGGTTTGTGCTTCTCTGAACGGCGGACGAAAAACACCGCTGCAAGCGACCCGTGAAGTCCGCGGGCCGTGTAAATACTCGGAGGAGTACAAAATGGCAACTGGAACCGTCAAGTGGTTTAACTCTGAAAAGGGCTTCGGCTTCATCGCTCCGGACGACGGCTCGGCCGACGTCTTCGCTCACTACTCGGCTATCGAGAACAGTGGCGGATACCGCGAACTGCGTGAAGACCAGAAGGTCGAATTCGAAACCGTGCAGGGCCCCAAGGGCCTGCAGGCTGCCAACATCCGCGGCCTCTAAGACGGCAGCGGCAACGCCGCTCTAGTCTTTTCCAATGGAGCCGGTTCCCGTACGGGAACCGGCTCCATTGTTGTGCCCGGCTGTTTTGCCCCGCCGTTTTACCCGGCAATTCACTCCCACTGGCAGGAATCGCTCATCCGGGGGCAAACTTGAGGCATGCCCTTGACACCAGTGCCCGCCAGTACCGGAACCTTTTTGGCCGACATGGTCATGCAAATCCTGATGTTCACCGGCATCGCCGTGCTGTGCGTCGGGACGGCCGCGGCGGTGACCGTTTGGCTGGTGATCCGCAGGATCCGGCGCTCCCGCCGGTTGCGGAACGGGCTGCGCCGGGGGTCGCTCACCGTCCGCAGTTTCAGCAAGGACGCCGCCGGCCGCCGCCTGGCCCGCCAGCGGCTCGGATTGCAGCGCTCGGCGGAAGCGACGGAACGGACACTCGCCTCCGCCCGGGCGGAGGGCCGCCCCGTCGGGGAGCTGCCGCTGGTGGCCGCCAGGCTTGAAACGGCTTCCCGGTCCCTGGACGAACAGCTGAAGTTGGCGGAAGGCGAGCCGGTCCCGGAGGTCAAACGCTCCCTCGCCGCCAGCCTGGGCGGGCGGACCGAACAACTCACCCGGCTGTCGGGCCAACTGCGGCAACACCTGGTGGAAGCCGGGTACTCTGCCGACGCCGAACAGCTGGAACTGGCCGGCCGGCATTTGTCCCGGGAGATCGAGGCGCTGCACGCATGGTCCTCGGCCTACCGCGGTGTCCGCGACGGGCGCAGCCCCGCCGTCCCGCCCCACCCCCGGTCCGGCCCGCCGCGCCGCCAGCCCGCCCCGGCGCGGCGTCGGCCCGATCCCATGAGGAGCTAACGTGTCCATCAAGCACCGCCTTGGACGCATCATCCGCGCCAACCGCGCGGCCAGGGAGACTCCGGTCGATCCCCTGGCGGCCATAGAGGCCAGCCAGCAGCAGCAGTCCGAAGCGGTGGACCAAGCCCGCCGCAGCGTCGCGGACATCGCGGCCGACTGCCGCCGCATCGGGCTGCTGTTGGATGAGGCCAAAGCAGAGCAGGCGTACTGCGACCGCCAGGCCGAAGAGTGCGTGGCCCGCGGCGACGACGACGGGGCCCGCGAGTTCCTGCACCGGAGCATTACGGCGTCGAAGCGCGTGGAAACCCTCGCCCGGCAATATGAGCGCATGGCCGATCAGTGGCGCCGGTTGGACGGGGAGCTCGCCCGCCTGTCCTCGCGGATAGACGAGAGCCGCCTGCGGTACCAGACCCTTCAGGCACGCCACAACGTCGCTCAGGCCACGCTCGGCATGCAGCAGGCCGCCTCGGCGGCAGCCGGCAGCGCAACCGGAATGCAGTCCGCTGCCCGGGATGCCGAGCGGGAGACCCGTCGCATCGAGGCCGAGGCATCCGCCCGCAACGAAATCGCATGGTCGGACCCGGACTCGCCGCAAGTGCAGGAGGCCTTCGAATGGCTGGAGGCCAGCACGGAAGTTGACGACCAGCTGGGCGCGCTGAAGTCGCGGCGCAACAAGGCGCCGGAAGCCTGATGGCCGCAGCGGCCAGACCCGTCGTCACCGTCCTGTACAAAGACCACCTGCCGCCGGGCATGGAGGACGTGGAGGCCGCCGCGGAGGTGCGTTACGCCACCGCGGACGACCTGGAGGAAGCCTTGAACGGCGCCCAGGTGCTGTTCCTCTGGGATTTTTTCTCCCCCGCACTGGAGGACGCCTGGCATGCGGCCGGCTCGCTGGAGTGGATTCATGTGGCCGCCGCCGGCGTGGACAAGCTCCTGTTCCAGGAACTGCGGGATTCAGGCGTGGTGGTTACCAACGCCCGCGGCATCTTCGACCGGCCGATCGCCGAATTCGTCCTCGCCGGGATGCTCGCCTTCGCCAAGGACCTGCCAGGTCTGCTGTCTTTGCAGCGGGAGCGCACCTGGCGGCACCGTGAGACCGAACGACTGGAGTCCGGCCGCGCCCTCATCGTGGGCACCGGTGCCATCGGACGCGAGATCGCGCGCGTGCTCAAGGCCCTCGGCCTGCACGTTGCCGGGGCCGGGCGCACTGCCCGCAGCGACGACGCGGACTTCGGCGAGGTGTACGCGTCGTCGGAACTCGCCGCCGTCGTCGGAACCTTCGACTGGGTGGTGATGGTGGCACCGCTGACCGAAGAGAGCCGGCACCTCGTCGACGCAGCCGTGCTGGAGGCCATGAAGCCCACGGCCCGGCTGGTGAACGTGGGCCGCGGGGCGTGCGTGGACACCGACGCCCTGGTGGCGGCGCTGCGATCCGGCGCCATCGCCGGAGCCGCACTGGACGTGTTTGAAACCGAGCCGCTGCCGGCCGACCACGCGCTCTGGAAGATGGACAACGTGATCATTTCGCCGCACCTCAGCGGTGATGCCCGTGGCTGGCTGCCCCAGCTGGCCGGGCAGTTCGCGGACAATTTCGCCCGCTACACCCGGCAGCAGCCGTTGGAGAACATCATCGACAAGACGCTGGGTTTCGCGGCGCCCGCAGGATCCTGAACGAGCAGGGCGCTACACGGCTAAGCGGGCTTCAATGCCGTCAAGCAGCAGGTCCAGCGAGAATAGGAAGTTCTCGTCGTCGTCGATAGCTGACATGGAGGCTGCAGCAGCCGCAGCGTTCGGGAAGCGGCCGGCCGGAGCTTGGGCGTAGGCTTCTGCCCAAGCCCGAACGTCCGTTGCCGACTTCTCGCCCAGTAACTTCAGGGCAGCACTGAAACCTGTCCAGGCGAGCATAAAGTCGGCGCAAGCCCGGTAAATTTTGACAACGTCGTCACCCTCGAATCCTGCTTTTCGTAAGGTGGCGAGAATCGTCTCCACGAAGCGCATCTCGGACTCTTGCCGTGTCACACGCACGGCGGCGAGGGCAGCCACTTGGGGATGTGCCAGGTAGGCCCTGCGCCCGCGAATGAGCAACTCCCGGATGTCCTCTCGCCAGGATTGGGTTGGCTCAAAATCACGGAGGGCTTCGCCGATCAGACGGTCCGTCAGCGCCAGAAGCAGTTCGTCTTTGTCTTTAAAGTGTCTGTACAGTGCGGTGGGGTCCGCGCCCAGGGCTCGCCCGATGCGGCGGAACGTTAGTGCGGAAGCACCGGACTCGTCAGTCAGCTGCAGGCAGGTATCGATGATGATTTCGCGATTGAGCCCTTTTGCCCGCTGCCGGGGATTAGCGAGTCCCGCCTCTGCCCCCATTAGGTTTCCCGCCCCAAGATGTGCGCCACACCTGTAGCCTCGCACATCGGATGCCGTGGTGTCAGGTGGAGGAGGGCGGAGACGGATTCTCGCCGTTCCCTGTTCCCCGGCTACACGACTGCGTCCTGTTGGGTTTTCACTGACTCGACGATTTCACCACCACGCTCCGCAACACCGCTGGCGCGGGATACTGCGTACAGCAGCGCTCCGAAAATGAGGCTGGGAATACCGATGGCCAGCCCCAAAGCGTCCGTGCTGATGATGCCGATCAGGCTGCCGCCGACGACCGGTCCCAGTGCAACGCCCACGATGTAAACGCCGGTGACAAGGGTTGCCACGCGGCCTGAGAGATCCATCCGCGCGGCAAGCGCGAAGACCAGCGCCAGCACGGCGCCGTACATCGCTCCAGCCACTACAAGTCCTGTCGACAGTGTGGCTGATCCGTCGGCTGTCAAGACCAGGTATTTGCAGATGGATCCGATGGTGATTATCAGTCCGATGGCCAGGGATCTGCCCAGGAGCTTCAGGGCAAGCGGGGAAAGCAGCGCGCCCGCGAGACCGCCGACAACGCTGAGCGAAAGGACGAGGGAAAGGTCCTCGAGTGTCATCCCGGCATGTTCAGTGCCAATCACACCGGAGATGGCGTAGACGAGGTCTTCGGTCATGCTCCAAAGCCCAAAAACCAACGCCAAAATGATGGCCTTGATCCCGAACTGGCGCCCCGAGACGGGTTTCTGGGCTACCTCGATGGGCACGTTGGGCAACCCTCCAGCGGCGAGCAGTCCGACCAGCCCTACTGCCGTCAGGATGAGCAGAATCGTGCGGAGGTCGCTGCCGAGGACCGGCACGATAGCCAGAAGTGCCGCCGCAGCCAGGCGGTTGACGATCATGACTATGTTGACGGTCTTGTCGGGATCACGGGTAGCAGCGGAAGCTGCGGTACCGGCAGCCACCACTGTGCCGGCGCCGATGCCCGCAAGCACAATACCGATGCCAACGGCGGTCTCGTTCAGAGTCGCGGCACCCGCACCGAAACCGAGGGCCATAACCAGCAGGCCTATTCGGGCAACTCTGGGACGGTCTCCCTTCGCGACCAACTTGGTACAGGCAAAAATGCTTGCTGCGGTGCCCAGTGACATTGCCGTGGCCAGCGCAGAGGCCGCAGTGATGGACATGCCGAGGTCCGCAATGAGCGCCCCGATCAGCACGGGTACAAGGTTGGCCGCAAGCAGAGCCATCACCCAGGTGCCAAGAAATCCAATAACTACCCTGGGCGTGAGAGGCGGGATGGAACTGGTCGGAAGCATGTGTTTCCCTTCGAGGGGTATGGCTAGTGGAGCGATCGACACCTGTGGGTAAAGTCAACGGCGTTGTCAACGGCGCTGACTGAAGAGTGGCATAGTGGCCCACCTCACCACAACAGTCCCGGCTGTGATCTGGATCACAGTTGCGCCCCGGGCGCGCCGCGGGCCCGAGGAGTGTAAGACAAGCAGAGTCAACGGTGTTGACTTTGCGGCTGTTGCCTGTCTTATGATGTGCACCTGCTCATCATTCGCACCTGACACCATCCCCGGCGGAGACGAGCAGCGGGTCGAGGAAAAGCCGCCGGCCAGGAAAGGACCGCAAAGGAGCAGCATGACCGACTGGGTATTCCACTCCGGCAGAATCTTCGACGGGGTGCGCCTGCGACCGGACGTTACCGCAGTCGCCGTGACCGGCGGGCGGATCACGGACGTCGGCACGGACGATGAGGTGCGTGCCGCGGCCGGCAAAGCGGCGGAAACGGTAGATCTGCGCGGAAGGCTGCTGTGCCCGGGTTTCACCGACGCCCACGTACACGCCGTTTACGGCGGGATTGAACGACTCAGCTGTGACCTGTCGGAGGTCTCAGGGGCAAAGGCCGCGCTCGCCACTGTGCGGGAATACGCCGCAGCTAATCCCGACAAGGAGTGGATCACCGGGGGTGGTTGGTCAATGGCCGACTTCCACGGCGGCGCCCCTCGCAAGGAGCAGTTGGACGAGGTCGTTGCAGACCGGCCGGTGTTTCTCCTTAACCGAGACCACCACGGGGCCTGGGTCAACTCCCGGGCCCTTCAGCTGGCCGGCATCGATGCCCGAACACCGGACCCTGCTGATGGGCGGCTGGAGCGGGACAGCGACGGTAACCCCACCGGCACTCTGCATGAGGGCGCCATGGACCTTGTGGGCAAGCTGGTGCCGGAACCCACCGATGCGGAACTGGCCGAAGCACTGCTCGAGGCACAGCGATTCCTGCACGCGCAAGGCGTCACGGGCTGGCAGGAAGCGATCCTTGGGGACTATGCGGGCTACCCGGACGTCAGCCGGATATACCGGCAGCTGGCCGGAAACGGCATGCTCACCGCACGGGCCACAGGAGCTTTGTGGGTGCCGCGCACCACAACGTCGGGCAACCTCGCCGAGCTGGTGGAAGGATTCGAAGAACGGCGACGGGAGAACGGAGCTGCGGGCTTCACCACCACGAGCGCCAAGATCATGGTGGACGGGGTGGCTGAGAATCAGACAGCGGCGATGCTGGATCCCTACCTGCGCCCGTGCACCTGCACCGGAGGTTCCAACGACCACGGCGCAGCGGACTCCCGCGGCCTGACGTATATGCCCAGGGAAGTGCTCCTCGATGCGGTCGCAGCATTGGACGGTGCGGGCTTTGACCTGCACATGCACGTCATTGGAGACCGCGCGGTGCGCGACGGGCTCGATGCCATCGAGCACGCCCGCAACACCAACACAGGCGGCACCGCCAGACGGCACCATATGGCACACATCCAGATCGTCCACCCGCAGGATGTGCCGCGCTTCGCCAGGCTCGGAGTCACAGCCAACGCCCAGGCCTTCTGGGCGCAGAATGACGAGCAGATGACCGAGTTGACCTTGCCGATCCTCGGACTCGAGAGGGCTGGCTGGCAATACCCCTTCAACTCCCTCGTCTCCTCCGGCGCCGCTTTGGCAATGGGATCGGATTGGCCGGTCTCCACCCCCGACCCTTGGCAGGCTATCCATGTGGCCGTCAACCGCCGCGGCCCCGAAATGTCGGGGGAAGAGCCTCTCATACCAAGCGAGGCCCTGGCCTTGGAGATTGCCATGGCCGCCTATACTTCCGGTTCAGCAAGGCTGAACCGCCTTGATCAGGGCGGCCTGCTCCGGGTGGGCGCGTTGGCGGACCTGGTGGTACTGGACCGCCAGCCCTTCGATCTGGCTTCAGAAGACCTGCACACCGTGGCTGCCGCCATGACCATGGTGGGCGGACGCGCCGTGCACTACCGCCAGCAGGCATGGGCATAAGAGGTGGCCACCACGACAGATTCGGCCCCGGGTAAAAGGCCCGAGGGCAATGATGCACCCGATTGGCCTTCGAAAGGTTCGCCCTCTAGCGGATCTGCTCACCGGTGACGGCGTCGATCAACACGTCGGCGCTGGAGCCGTCTTCGCGGTCGATCTCGATCTCCCACACCGGGAGGCCGTCCTCATCCCCCAGCGTCACTTCGTCCACGTTCCCCGGTTCGGCTTCCGCGGCGGTGACAAGGGCCTCGGACATGGAAACCCTGGTTTGCTCCAACTCTCGGGCCTGCTCCGGTTCGGCACCCCCGGATTCCCGTTGCTCAAGCACCTCGCTGCCGTCCGGCGAGACCTGCACCTCGAGCTCGGCATCGACGTCGAAGACGTCCACCTCCCAGGCCTGAAGCCGGTCGCTGTAGTCGAGTTCGATCGCGGAACTGCCGCGGACGGCATTCACCGCGGTTTCGACCGCGGCCCGCGCATTGCGTTCACCGGGCATGGCAGACCCGGTGCCGCCAGGGCTCGGGTTGCCGGCCCCGGCCGGGGTTTCGGCCGGCTGGGCCTGGCCGGGTTCGGGCTGGGATATGTCGTCTCCGGTGGCGTCACAGGCCGACACTGTAACGGCCAGCCCGGCAGCAATCGAAAGGGCGGTGAAAGTCTTCCTCAGCTGTTCCATAGACCGATTCTCCGCCCCGACAACCGGCTTGGCCATGCCACGGGCCCTCCGCCGCCCGGCAAGCACGACAACATGCGCCGCTGTCCTAGACTGGCAACGAATGCCCCCGAGTGATCAGGAGTAGGACTTTGGCCGACAACCCGACGTACCAGAACGTCACCTTCGAATCAGCAGGCACCGAGGCCCATGGTTATCTGGCCGTGCCCGAGTCCGGGTCGGGCCCCGGCGTCATCGTCATCCAGGAGTGGTGGGGCCTGGTGGACCACATCCGCGATGTTGCCGACCGCCTCGCCGCCGAAGGTTTTGTCGCGCTGGCACCGGACCTCTACGGCGGACGCATCGCCCACGACGGCAAGGAAGCCGCCGCGATGATGTCCAAGCTGCCGGAAGAGGAAGGCGCCCGGCTGCTGGCCGGCGCCGTGGACTACCTGCTGGCCCACGAGTCAGTCACCAGTTCCACGGTGGGTGCCATCGGTTTCTGCATGGGCGGCGGCTTTGTGCTGGCGCTGGCCGCGCAGCAGGGAGGGCGCATCAGCGCGGCCGTGCCGTTCTACGGCGTCGGCCAGGGCGTGCCCACATCGTACGAAGGGGTCCGCGCCGCCATCCAGGGCCACTACGGTGAACAGGATAAGTCCTACCCGGTGGAGAAGGCCAAGGCGCAGGAGGAGCAGATCCGCCGCGAGTCCGGCGCGGAAGTGACCTACTACTTCTACGACGCCCCGCACGCCTTCCACAACGACGAGAACCCGCAGGGCAACTATCGTCCGGAGGAGGCCAAGCTGGCCTGGAGCCGGTCCGTGCAGTTCCTCAAGGACAAGGTCAAGTAGCTTCGGGGATTATGGGACGACGTCGGTGCTCACCCGGGCACCGACGTCGCCTTTCTTCTCTCGCAAGGCTCCGACGGCCGCCGCACACTGCTTCAAGACCATCTCCGGAGAAGCTGACCGGCAGGACGGAGCAGTCGGATGCATCATTCTGCTTCGGATGACTCCCGCTCTGGTGTGAGATAGAGCTTCCGCAGGGTTTCGTGCACGGTCCACGTGGTGCGCATGCCTGCCGACAGCAGCATCAGGGAGCCCGGGGCCAACGGGACCGCCGTCCCGGCGGCGTCGTGGGCGTCGTCATGGTGGAACGCCACGGTGGCGCTGCCGGAGACGACCAGAAACAGTTCGTCGGCTTCCGTATCGTTCATGCTGCCGGTGGACATTTCCCAGACGCCAACGCCGAGGTCGCCCAGCCGGCCCAGGCCATGCAGGCCGGTAGTCGGCGCGCCCTCGGCCACTTGGGCAGCCGGCACGGGCAGATGGTCCAGTGTCAGGTCGGTGATATTCAGCGGCAATCCGGGAATCAGTGTGTTCATCAGGAATCAAACCCCAATCCGAGCGCATCCAATGTTTTCAGCCATAGGCCCCGCCGGCCTTCGTTGCGGTCGGCGCGTGCTAACTCGTGCCGGGTGAGGTTGATCCCCGCGGCGCGCACCGGTTCGGGCGGGAAGGGAATAGCGGGGCGCCGTACCATTTTCAATTCGGTTCGCTCCGTTCGCATGTTCGCCAAAAGGTCCAGCATAGTATCGGCCGCGAAGCGACTGGCCCCGACGCCCAGTCCGGTATGGCCAATGGCGTAGGCGACCTTCTGTCCGCAGGCGGTGCCGTAGGCCGCGGAGAACCGCGTAGACGTATCGATGACCCCGCCCCATGCGTGGCTGAACTTCACGTCCAGTTGTGGAAAGGTCTGAAAGAACTGCTCAGCGAGCAGCCGAAAAGTCTCCGGACGGCGTTCCAGCTCCGGCGATATCCGGCTCCCGTAGTGATAGATCGCGTCATAGCCACCCCAGAGAATCCGTCCGTCCGCGGTAACACGTGAGTAGTGGAACTGATTGGCCGCGTCGGTCAGTCCTTCACGCCCCGCCCAGCCGATAGCTTCAAACTGCTCTCCGGTCAGCGGCTCGGTGGCCAGCGCATAGTCGTACACCGGGACCGAAGTGAGCCGGTTGCGTCGCAGCAGGGACGGGAAGGCGCTGGTGGCGAGGATGACACGGGCGGCCGTCACGCAGCCGTACGGGGTTTTGACTTCCATCCGGTCGCCCGCCTCTGTCAGTGCCTCCGCAGGAGTGTGCTCGAAGAACGTCACTCCCTCCCCTTCCAGGTGTTGCCGCATGCCGCGGGCCAAGCTGTACGGCTCCACCAGATACGTTCCTACCGGGTCGAAGACGCCGCCGATGAATACCGGCGAGTTGATCCGCTCCCGAGTCTGCTCCGCGGACAGCAGTTGAAGCGGCCGGCCGAAGCGCCGGGCCGGCTCCACGGCTGCCTCCAGGTCCCGCAACTCGTGTGGTTGGAGGGCCACCTGGAGCTTGCCGGCGGTGCTCAGACCGCCGTCAATCCCGGCCTCGTCCAGCTCCGCCTTGAAGTCGCGGAGGTTTTCCAGACCGATTCGTTCCAGCACGTCGGCTTCCTGCGGCCAGCGCGCAAGGGCGTTTGCCAGGCCGTGGGTGATGCTGTATGAAACAAATCCGCCGTTGCGCCCGGAGGCCGCATGGCCAACGCTATGCGTGTCTACTACCGTGATGGCCCAGTCCGGATGCCGTTTTCTCGCGCGCATCGCCGCCCAGAGCCCGCCGAAGCCGGCCCCGACCACCAGCAGGTCGCAGCGGTGCTGTCCGACCATCTTCTCCCCGGAGCATTCCTCCACGCCCTCGAACCAAACGGAGGAATACTTCGCCTGTGCCAGGGACCGCTCCGCCCGATGGCTGCTCGTGACGGTGGCCGTCATGCCTGCACCAATCGTCCGTCACGTACATCCGCCGCTGCCAGCTCGGCCGGCCGCTCGGCTGCCGGTCCGAAGCCACCGCCACCGGCGGTCTCCACACGGACAATAGTGCCTGCCTGCAGCGTGGTCGAGGTTTTGGTGCCGACCACAGATTCGGTGCCGTCCGGGGCGACAACGGTGATGCGGGTCGGTTGGGCAGCCGAGCCACCTGCTGCCCCCTCCGGGGCGAAGCTGCCGTTGGTCTGCTCCGCGTAGAAGGTGGCACGCTGAGGATGGTCGAGAATCTCATATTCGCGCCGCAGACCCATGCCGCCGTTGAACTTGCCCGTACCTTGGGAACCGGGCACGAACTCGTTCTTAAGGATGCGGATCCTGTAGTTCGTCTCCACGACCTCAGCGGGCATGACGCCCACATTCGACATGTAGGTATCCACGCCGTCAACGCCGTCGCTGAATCTTGTAGCTCCGGTGCCGCCGCCGACCACGTCAGCCATGACCGCGGGGCGGCCGGTGACGGGTGACGTGCTGCCCACGTTCATGCAGAAAAAACTGACAGTGCTGCTGCCGACGGCTTCCTCCGGCCACAAATCGGTCAGCGCGCGAATCAGCGTGTCCGCAAAGCGCTGGCATGTGTTGTGGCGGATCGACACCGCTGCGGGAGCCTCCGGGTTTAGCACGCTGCCCTTGGGCGCGATCACCTCCACGGCCCGCAGCAAGCCGTCATTGGCGCCCAGATCCGGGGCAACAACGGCGCGGACAGCATAGACGATGCCGGCGCGGGCGCTTGCCCAGGGAACGTTCATCGCTCCCCGGACCTGTGCGCTGGAGCCGCTCAGGTCGATGGTCAAGGTGTCGCCCCGCTTGCTGACCTTTGCATGGATCCGGGTGGGTGGCCCGTCGATCCCGTCGTCGTCCAGGAAGCCCTCGGCCTCGCCGGTACCGTCCGGCAGATCCGACAGTGAGTTCCGCACGGCCTTCTCGACAACGTCGAGGGATTTGACCATGACGGTGGAGACAACCTCCATGCCGTACTGATCCGCCAGTTCGTTGAGCCGCTGGTATCCGAGCACACAAGCCGCCCGCTGCGCCCGCAGATCGCTGACCGTGCTCAGCGGATCCCGGATATTGTCCGTAATGATGGAGATGACGTCGGGGTTTTCCTCTCCGGCGATCGACAGCCGGACCGGGGGCAGGATGAGGCCCTCGGCATAGATGTCTTCCAGTTCCGGGCCTTCGCTGCCGGGATTGACCCCGCCAACGTCGATATGGTGTGCTGCCGTGCCGCTCCAGCCTTCGATTTTGCCGTCGATAAAAATCGGCGTGACCACGTTGACGTCGGGCAGGTGCATGGCACCCAGGAATGGGTGGTTGCAGATTAACGCGTCGCCGTCGCTGATTCGCCCCTCCCAACGCTCAATAATTGCCTTGACCACTAGCGACATTGCGCCGAGTTGCGCCGGAATATAGTCCGCCTGGGCCACGAGGTCCCCCTCCGGGGTGAACAAGGCACAGGAGAAGTCGTCCATGTCGCGGATGATCGGGCTGTAACTTGAGCGTTTGAGGATCACCCCCATTTCCTCGGCGATGGAATGCAGCGCCGAGGAAATGACTTCGAAAGTCACGGTGTCTACTGTTGTCTGCTGCTTGGTTGATGTCATGGCTACTTCTGGTCCTCCGTGATGACGATGTCGCCGTTGGCGGCGACCGTGCCGGTCTGCCCCGCGAGCATGACGGTCGTGGCGTCCATTTGCGTGATGATGGCGGGGCCGGCGATGACGTTGCCGGCCCTGAGCTTGGTCCGGTCCAAAATGGCGGTTGGTATCTCTCCGCTGCCGGGCAGGCGGACCAGCCGGGACCCGACGACGGCGTCCGGCTCGGGCTGTTCGGGCCCCTCGGGGATAACCGGGCCGTCTTCCTGGTGCTCGAAGCGGCCGGTAACGGCGATGCGTACGGTCACTATTTCCACGGTTTCTTCCGGCGAGCTGTGACCGTAGAGTTCACGGTGCGCCGGGTGGAACCTGTCCGCGATCTGCGCGAGGCTCTCAACGTCCGTGCCCTCCAAATTCACCGTCAGTTCATAGCCCTGCCCCAAGTAGCGGGCATCCACAGTCACCAGGACTTCGACGGTGTCCGCGGAGGCCCCGTCCTCGACGACCTGCGCGGTCAGGGCCTGCCGCCGATCTTGCAGCCAGTCGGCGATTGGCGGCAGTGCCGCGGGGCCGAAGGGCTTAAGCACCGTCTGGGCATCATCGACGCGCAGCCCGGCGGCGAGCAGTCCGTCTGCAGAAAAGAGCCCCGGTTGCAACGGCACCACCACGCTGGCCAGCCCCAGATGGCGCAGGAGCATGCCCGCGTGCAGCGGACCGGCGCCGCCAAAGGGGAAAAGCGTGAAGTCGCGAGGGTCCAGTCCGCGTTCGACACTGACCTTCCGCACCGCTCGAACCATATGGGCCAGCGCGATGGCCAAGATTGCCTCGGCGGCCTCGCTCACGTCCATGCCCAGTTGCCCGGCGATCTCCTTGACCGCCCTTTCCGCGGCGGCCTTGTCCAGGCGCAGGTCCCCCGCCAGGCTTTCAGTGCCCAGCGTGCCCAGCACCACGTGCGCATCGGTAAGCGTCGCCTCGGTGCCGCCGCGGCCGTAGCTGGCGGGCCCAGGGACTGCCTTGGCGGATTGCGGGCCCACACGCAGGCGCTGGGCGCGGTCCACCCAGGCGATGCTGCCGCCGCCGGCTCCAATGGTGTGGATGTCTACGGTGGGAGCGATCAGGACGTGGTCCTGGACATGCTGCATGCTCGTGTAGGGCGCCTGGGAGTCGCGGATCAGGCACACGTCGACGCTTGTGCCGCCCATGTCGAGGCTGATGACGTTTGCCAGTCCATGCTGTTCTGCTGCGCGGATCAGCCCGCTCACGCCGCCGGCCGGGCCCGAAAGAATCAGCCGGTGCGCCTGGCGTCCTGCCCGTTCCGCGGGCACGGAGCCTCCGTTGGACTGCATTACCTGGAACGGGGACGTGACGCCCCTGTCCGCCAGCGCGTCGGCCGCGCGTTGCAGGTAGGCGGCCACCACGGGACGTAGCGCGGCATTGATCACGGTGGTTGCCGTTCGCGGGTACTCGCGAAACTCACGCGCGATGTGGCTGGAAATGCTGATAGGGGTGTCCGGGAACCGTTCTGCCAGCGCGGCCAGAAGTTTTTCCTCGTGCGCCGGATTGAGGTAGCTGAACAGCAGGCTGACGGCGATGGCTTCTGGCTCCACTTGGGCCACGGCGTCGACGACGGCCGCGACGTCATCGTCTCGCAAGGCGGTCAGGATGTTGCCGTCGCTGCCGATCCGCTCGTCGACTTCAAACCGCGAGAAGCGGTCCACAAGTTCGCGGGGACGCTCGGGGGAAAGACTGTACACGTTCGGGCGGCTGCCTTGGCGGTAGGCGAGCACATCCCGAAAACCCTTCGTCGTGATCAGGGCGACCTTCGCCAGGTTTCCGGTCAGCGTGGCGTTGGTGGCCACGGTGGTGCCGTGGCAGATGAGGGCGACGTCGTCCAGGTTCAGGCCCTGCGCCTCCAGCTCCGCCACGGCGTTGGTCAGGCCCCGGGACGGGTCTTGGGGAGTGGAGGCAGTCTTGGCCACAAGCGAGGCACCGTCGGAGGAGCGGGCGATGGCATCGGTGAAAGTTCCGCCGGCATCGATGCTGACGGTCCAGGACGGGTGTGGAGACATGAAGATCCTTATTTTTTTGGGCGTGCTCGAGCGGCACGGAGGCCGTGAGGCCACTGTGAATATGGGAAAGCAGTGATGGTTCCTGCCGGCCTAGGCTTCAGCCAGCTCCAGCTCAGGCGGTGCCTTGCGGAAACCGCGGGTTATGACGGCCAGGTACAGGGCGCCCACGATCATCCATGCGATGCCCACGGTGAAGGCCGTACCGGAAAGGCTCGTCCAGAGCCAGGCGCACAATGCGACGCCAACCAGCGGCGCAGCCAGGTAACGGAGGGCGTCATATCCCGAACGACGGCGTTCGTCGACAAAGTAGTGTTTGACGACGGCGATATTGACCGTGGTGAAGGCGGCCAAGGCACCGAAGCTGATGAGCGAAGACGCCAGCGTCAGATCGATGAACAGTGCGACCAGGCCGATGGCGCCGACGATCAGAATGGCATAAACCGGAGTGCGGAACCGTGGGTGAAGGTAGCCAAAGACTTTTCTTGGCAGGAGTCCGTCGCGCCCCATGGAATAGAGGATGCGCGACACGGTCGTCTGTGAGGCCAGGACCGCACCGAAACAGCCGGCTATGTAAGCGGCTGTGAAGAACGCCTCGAGGAAGCTGCCACCGGCGACTGCCATGACATCCAAGGCCGCGGAGTCCACGCTGGAGTAAGCGTTCCAGTCCGGGAAGGCCAGATTGGCGATCAGCGATATGACCACAAAGAGCAGTCCGCCGGTGAGGGTCACCAGAATGATGGCCTTCGGGATGACCCGGCGCGCATCGACAGTCTCCTCTGCCAGCGCGGAGACCGCGTCGAAGCCGAGGAACGACAGGCACAGGATGGCGGAACCGGCGAAGATGACCGCCGTACCGGGGCCCTGGCCGATCAGCATATCCACGATGGACGGCATCGGATTCCCGGACGCAGCGCTTAGCGCCATGACGGCGAACACCACGAGGAAGACCGCCTGCACGCCCAGCAGGATGCTACTGGTCTTGGACACGAATTTGATGCCGAGGACGTTAAGGACCGTGACCAGGACAAGGGACAGGATGATCCAGACGGGCTGCGGAATGGACGGGAAACTGGCGCTCATGTAAATCCCGATCACCAGGTAGGTGATCATCGGCATCAGCAGATAATCCAGCAACAGCGTCCAGCCGCTCAGGAAGCCGACGTTGTCGCCGAGTGTCCTGCGCGTGTAGGTGTACGCGGAACCCGCTTGGGGGAAGGCCCGGACCATCTTTGCGTAACTGGCCGCCGTGAACAGCATCGCCGCCAAAGTGACCAGATAGGAGGAAACGATGTGACCCTCGGTGAGCTGGTTCACGATGCCGTAGGTGGTGAATACGGTCAGCGGGATCATGTACGCGAGACCAAACAGAACGGCCGAAGGCAGGCGAAGGACTTTCTTCAGTCCCGTCCCTTGTTCGGTGCTTGTTGCAGTGGACATGTTTTTCCTGACGATCAGAGGTGACAATTGCCGCGCGGATGATTTCCCATTCTTGGGATCGCCGACTCGTCCGTCATGCGTCATTCGACGTATTGCGTCAAGACGGTCGCGGCGGCACGAACCGTGAGATGGCGCCGTAGGGCGCGGGCGTCAGGGCCACCGATGCGCCGTTTTGGAACTGGTAAGTGACCAGCACCTGCCCCAGGGTGGGATCGTTCGTCCCATCGGGATAGCTTTGTGCCGACTGGCCGTCGCCGAAATAATAGATACCGTTGAGCCCCCGGTAGGCGCTGGTGCGCAGGAGCGCCGCAGTCTGTTTCGGGTCGGCTGAGCCCAGCTCCGCCCATGCCAGTGCCAACAGCCGTACCTGGTCGTAGGCAGCGCTTGCCTGCGAAAGGCCCGGCTCGATTCCGTAACGCAGCGTGTATGCCCGCAGGAAGTTTTCGGAGAACGCATCGTTGTAGCGGGACGTGACCGAACTCCAGACCGCCCCGTCGGCGCGGGGGCCCAACAGTTCGGCAAACCGGGGAATAGAAGCACCGTAGATGTAATAGGTAAGGCCGTCGAAGCCGCTCGCCCGCAGTAGCGCCTGAAGGCGTGCAATTTCTTCTGGAATAAAGTGGGCGACCAATACCAGTGATACGTTCTCTTGCTTGATGTGCTCCACGATTTGTTCCCAGGCGGGATTATCCAGAGGGACTGAAAAGTTGGAGGAAATAGCCCAATCGTTCTTCGCTGCTGAGTCCACGAACTCGGTCGTGGCAATTCTCGTGCTGTCGGATTCCAATTCAACGACCGCAATTTTGCGGAAGTCGGGGCGCCAGGCCGCTGCCGATTCCAGTTCTCCAAGAAACCTGATAAATGCCTTGGCATAGTAGGTTTCAGACGGGCAGGTTTGGAAAACCATTCCGTATCTGGTGGGATTCCTGCGCACCATGTCGACCTGCTTTTCAAATGTGGCCGTGTGCAGGAAAGGACGGCCATAGTCGGCCGCCATCTCGATCAGGAAAGGGTTCTCACCGCTGGCATAACTGGTGGTGATGGCCTGAACATTTAATGCGCACAGTTCCGCCATCGCCTCCCGGACCCGGCCGGGGTCAAAGATGTCAGCGTCGACGACCGCGTGCTCAAGCCGTCGTCCCGCTATTCCTCCCTGGCTGTTGAGATTCTCAATAGCCAGGGCGGCCCCGCGGACCAATTCTTCGCCGTCTGCGGCGGCACGCCCGGACAGGGGCGCCAGCGTACCGATGATGAACGGCCGCTTCTGCGGCGACAGCTCCTGCAGCAACCCGCTTGATATCTGGGTCTGGTCCATACTGTGAGCAAATCCCTGGACAGCCGCAGGGGTAATTTGCGCGACGCCGGAGATGCCGCCGGGGATTGGCAGGACTATGAGGTCGGCGTCCACCACCAGTGAGGCCAGACCTGCCCGCCCGGCCTGGCCCAGCTTCTGCAAAAGCCGTTCAATCTGGGTCGAGACTGTACGCGGGCGCGTACCTAAGCGCGCCGCAATTTCAGCGTTCGTCAATCCCAGGGCGACCAAGGTCAGGACTTCCAACTCGCGAGCCGTGATGCCTTGCGGTGGTTCCGTGGGCCCGTAGCTGAGCTGTGTGTGGTCCTGCCTGCCGGCATCTTTGCGTACTCGTTCCAGCGACACCGCCAGCCACTGGCCCCGGTGGCGGTACAGGAATTTCACGGACGACCGATTGGTGAGCAGAAAACCACGGGCGTACCGCACCAGCGCAGCCGGGATCTCTTGGTTCGCCGTTTGGAGAGACAACCGTCCCGCATTGTCCACGGTGGCTTCAACATGCTGCCCCGGCCGGGCCTCCCACCTCTGTGATCGCATTCACCCATTGTGACCGCCTCTGGCCCACTTTTCCGCGGCGGCGGTCTCCGGCCACGACGTCGTGCCCGCCCAGCGCAGTCCTTCGGTTCCCCTCCCCGAGCGGCGCGGGGAACCGAAGCCATGTTGTTCTTTTACGGGGGCCGCTACTCTGTTGATCATGAAGCCCGAGGCGGCGTTGGTCGGCTGGCTGCTCGACTCCGATCCGGCACTGCGCTGGCAGGTCGAACGGGACCTCGCACATGCGCCCCCCGGACGGTGGGCCGCGACAAAAGCGAAGGTGGCCACCGAGGGCTTCGGCGCGCGGCTGCTCGCGCACCAAGACCCCGATGGACAGTGGGCGGGCGGGGCCTATTTCCCCAGCGACTTCGACTTCCAGGGGCCGGAAGCGGCCGAGGGCGCCGGACAGCCGTGGACCGCCACCACCTGGTCGCTCAATTACCTCCGGGACTGGGGCCTCGACGCAACAGCGCTCGCCGGCACGGCCGACCTGCTCGCCGCCAACAGCCGCTGGGAATACGAGAACCTGCCCTACTGGGACGGCGAGGTGGACTGCTGCATCAACGCCTTCACCCTGGCCAACGGCGCCTGGCTGGGTGCGGACGTGGGCGGGATCGCCACCTGGTTCATCGAGCACCAACTGCCCGACGGCGGCTGGAACTGCGAATGGATCGAAGGTTCCACCCGCTCGTCCTTCCATTCCACACTCAACACCTTGAAAGGGCTGCTGTACTACGAGTCCGTCGCCGGGGGCTCCGACGATCTCCGCGCCGCCCGCCACGCCGGAGAGGAATACCTGCGGGAACGCCGGCTGCTGTACACCCGGTCGACCGGCGAACTCGTCGGGCCTTGGGCCGCGCATTTCGCCTACCCGTTCCGCTGGCTCTACAGCGCACTGAATGCCGTGGATTACTTCAGGTCGGCCACGCTCCACGACGGCACGGCTCCCGATCCCCGGCTCGCCGACGCCGTGCAGGTGATCCGTGCCGCGCGCCAGCCGGACAGCACCTGGCTGCAGGAACGCCGCCACCCCGGCCGCGTATGGTTCGACGTCGACGTGCCGCCGGGTGAGCCGTCCAAGTGGCTTACGTTCTACGCCACGCGCGCGCTCGCTTGGTGGGACGGGGCGGAAGCCCTCCCGCCTGCTCCGGGCTACCGGTCCGAGACCGTGTGACCTTGGTCGCGGTCGCTTCAGCAGGACGAGCCGACCGGGTGTGAAGGACACCGGGAAGCTCGATGTCAAGCAATTGTGAGGCGGTGATGCCACCGGATTCCCACCAATTTGCCGGGTGCAATCTCCGTGGCTATCCTTGCCTTATCCACGGGCCTCCCGGTCTAGTCTCTGACCGGTTGTAGATAACGGGTGGACACTTCTTTTTGTTACGGACTAGGGAGTTCTACATGCATTTAACGCCCCGTGAGCACGAAAAACTCATGATTGTGGTCGCCGCCGACCTTGCCCGAAGGCGCCAGCAGCGCGGCCTGAAACTCAACCATCCCGAAGCGGTGGCCCTGATCACCTATGAACTGATCGAGGGCGCCCGCGACGGCCGGACCGTCGCGGACCTGATGAGCTACGGGACCACGATCCTCTCCCGCGGCGACGTCATGGATGGCGTGCCGGAGATGATCGCCGATGTGCAGGTCGAGGCCACTTTCCCCGACGGCACCAAGCTGGTCACCGTCCATAACCCGATCCGCTGAGCCTGAGGAGAGACCCATGAAACCGGGAGAATACATCCTGCGTGGCGAGCCCATCATCTGCAACGAGGGCGCCGAGACCCGCATCATGAACGTGACCAACCGGGGCGACCGGCCGGTTCAGGTCGGTTCGCATTACCACTTCGCCGAGGTTAATCCGGCGCTCGATATGGACCGGGTCGCGGCGCGCGGCTTTCGGCTGGACATTCCGGCGGGCACGGCCGTGCGATTCGAGCCCGGTGACGCGCGCAGCGTGCACCTGGTGGAGATCGCCGGGAACCGCGAGGTCTACGGCTTCCGGAACCACATGAACGGGTCGCTGGGCGCCAGCGTCCCCCCGGCCTACACCGACGCCATCGGCGGCACCGCCGGCATCAACGCCGAGGCCGAGCCCGAACTGGCGGCCGAATACGACATCGACCTGCCCAACGTCGGCGTCGAGGCGGCCGGCTTCCACACCACGTACGGCATGGACCTGGTTGACGAATCCCGCGGCCCGAAGGCCGGCGGCGCCGCCAAGAAGGCGGGCGGGCGCGGCGAGGCCGCGGAGAAGACCGGGCAAGCTGCCGCGGAGAAGACCGACGGCGGCGGGGAGGAACAGCGATGAGCTTCGAGATGAACCGCAGGCACTACGCGGAGATGTACGGGCCGACTACCGGCGATGCGATCCGGCTGGCGGACACCGACCTGCTGCTGGAGATCGAACACGACTACACCCGCTACGGCGAGGAAGTTGTCTTCGGCGGCGGGAAGGTCATCCGGGACGGCATGGGCCAGAACGGACAGCGCACCCGCGACCAGGATATTCCGGACACGGTCATCACCAACGTCGTCGTGCTGGATTACAGCGGCATCTACAAGGCCGACGTGGCACTGCGGGACGGGCACATCTTCAAGATCGGCAAGGCCGGCAACCCGGACATCTCCGACGGCGTCGACATCACCATTGGTGCCGCGACGGACGTGATCGCCGGGGAGCACAAGATCCTCACCGCCGGCGGCATCGATACGCACGTGCACTTCATCAGCCCCGACCAGGTGCCGGTGGCCCTGGCGAACGGCGTCACCACCCTGATCGGCGGCGGCGCCGGGCCGTCGGATGCCTCCAAGGCGACCACCGTGACGCCGGGGCCGTGGCACATCGGCCGGATGCTGCAGGCGGTGGACGACCTGCCGATCAACATCGGACTGCTTGCCAAGGGCCACGCCAGCGCGCGCGGTCCGCTGGCCGAGCAAATCCGGGCCGGGGCCATCGGCTTCAAGGTGCACGAGGACTGGGGCGCCACAACCTCCTCGATCGACATGTCGCTGCGGATCGCCGACGAGTTCGACGTGCAGGTCGCCATCCACGCGGACACCCTCAACGAATGCGGTTTCGTGGAGGACACCATCCGCGCCATCGACGGCCGCGTGATCCACACCTTCCACACCGAAGGCGCCGGCGGCGGGCACGCCCCGGACATTATCCGCGTCGCCGGGCTGCCCAACGTCCTGCCGGCTTCGACCAACCCGACTCTGCCCTACACCACCAACACGCTCGACGAGCATCTGGACATGCTCATGGTCGCCCACCACCTGAACCCGGACATCCCCGAAGACGTAGCCTTCGCCGACTCCCGGATCCGCAAGGAGACCATCGCCGCCGAAGACGTGCTGCACGACCTCGGCGTCTTCTCGATCACCAGCTCGGACGCCCAGGCCATGGGCCGCGTCGGCGAGATGGTGCTGCGGACCTGGCAGGTGGCGGATGCCATGAAGCGCCAGCGCGGCAAGTTCGAGCAAGACCCGGAAATCGGCGACAACTTCCGGCTCAAGCGTTACGTCGCCAAGTACACCATCAACCCCGCGCTCGCCCACGGCATCGCCGACTCCGTCGGCAGCGTCGAGGTGGGTAAGTTCGCCGACCTGGTGCTGTGGGACCCGGCCTTCTTCGGCGTCAAACCGGAAATGGTGATCAAGGGCGGACAAATCGTGCAGTCCATCATGGGCGATGCGAACGGTTCCATCCCTACCCCGCAGCCGCGGACTCTGCGGCACAACTTCGGGGCGTTGGGCAGCGCCGTGCACTCGTCCTCGATCACGTTCATGCCGAAGATCGCCATCGACGAGGGCATCCCGGACCGACTGAACCTGCGCCGGACCGTCCGCGCGGCCCACGGCATCCGCACCCTGACCAAGGCAGACCTGAAGTACAACGGGGAGACGCCGGACATCCAGGTCGACCCGCAAACCTACACCGTCACGGTCAACGGTGAAGTAGCCACCTGCGAGCCCTCGACCGTGCTCCCCATGGCCCAGCGCTACTTCCTGTTCTAAACCGAGCCATACCTTGAAAGGACGTAGTCAATGATCATTGAGCGCGTCATCGCCAACCGGCACGATCTTCCGCACACGGAGCTTGCCGGCCTGCACGAGGAGAAGGTAGCACTTCCCAGCAGCGAACTGGTCAAACGCGTCCAGCGCGTGACCACCGATCACGGCCGCGAAATCGGCATACGCCTGGCCACCCCGGGAGACCTGCGCGACGGCGACATCCTGTTCCGTGACGAGTCGAACGTCATCGTCGTCAGCGTCCTGCCCACGGACGTGCTGGTGATCGCCCCGCGCACCATCCGGGAAATGGGCGTGGTGGCCCACAGCCTGGGCAACAGGCACCTGCAGGCGCAATTTTTCGACGCCGGAAGCGACTACCGGGCGGAGGTCATGGTGGTGCAGTACGACCACACCGTCGAAGACTACCTGCAGCACATGCAGGTGCCCTACTCCCGGCAGGAGCGGGTCATGCCCGTGCCGTTTCGACATGCCGAACACACGCACTGAGGCACCCGGGCGCCACCCGTCGTCGTACCTGCTGCCCCTGCTGCAGCTGGCCGACTCCGCCCTGCCCACGGGCGCCTTCAGCCACTCGTTCGGGCTGGAGACGTTCCTGTCACGCGGGCTGGTCCGCGACGAGAAGACCTTTGCGGTCTGGCTCGGCCAGTTCATCCACACCCAGCTGACGTACAGCGACGGCCTTGCCATCCGGCTGGCCCTGGAAGCCCGCTCGACGGCGGAACTACGGGAGCTGGACGCGATGCTGGCGGCGCAGGCCCTGCCGCGGCAGGTGCGCGAGGCGGGCGTGAAAATGGGTGCGCGGATGCTCCAGATTGCCTCGGTCATCCTCGACAGCGACGAGATCGAGCAGTACCGCGAAGACGTCGAGAGCGGCGAATGCAGCGGACATCCGGCGCTGGCGTTCGCCATCGCCGGGCGAAGCCTGCACGTTCCGCTGCCGGAACTGCTGGGCACCTACCTGTTTTCGACGGCGACCTCGCTGACGCAGAATGCCATCCGCGGCATCCCGATCGGCCAGGACGCCGGGCAGCGGGTGCTGCGCCAGGCCCATCCGGAGATCACCGTCGCAACGGCGAGGATCGCCGAACTGGGACGCGGCGACTTCGGCGCCGCCGCCCCGGGACTGGAAATCGCCCAAATGCGCCACGAGCGGCAGCGGGCCCGGATGTTCATGTCCTGACCCGCCGTCGCACGCAACAAGACCCGGCCGCACCGCGGCCGGCCCACGGAACAAGGAGTAAGACAATGGAACCCATCAAGATCGGTATCGGCGGCCCCGTCGGCGCCGGCAAGACCCAGCTGGTCGAACGCCTCACCCGGCACCTGTCCGGCGAAATCTCCATGGCCGCCATCACCAACGACATCTACACCATTGAAGACGCGAAGATTCTGGCCGCCAACGGCGTGCTGCCGCTGGACCGGATCATCGGCATCGAAACCGGCGGCTGCCCCCACACCGCCATCCGCGAGGACACCTCGATGAACTCCTCCGCCGTGGAGGAATTGATCAAGCGGCACCCGGACCTGCAGGTCGTGTTCATCGAAAGCGGGGGCGACAACCTCTCGGCGACGTTCAGTCCGGAACTGGTGGACTTCTCCATCTACATCATCGACGTGGCGCAGGGCGAAAAGATCCCGCGCAAGGCCGGCCAGGGCATGATCAAGTCGGACCTGTTCATCATCAACAAGACCGATTTGGCGCCGCACGTGGGTGCCGATCTGTCGGTCATGGAGTCCGACTCGAAGGAATTCCGTGGAGACAAGCCGTTCTGCTTCACCAACCTGAAGACGGACGAGGGCCTGGACAAGGTCATCGACTGGCTGCGCCGCGACGTGCTCATGCAGGACCTGGCGCAGTGAGCGCGGCCCAGCCGGCGGGCGTGCAGCTTCCCACCGGTGAGCTGCGCCTGACGGTGGGCCTGCGCGGCGGCCGCGGCGTCGCCACCTCGCAATACCACCAGGGCGCGCTGCGGGTTATCCGACCCCATTACCTGGACGCGTCCGCGCAGGTCGCTTACACGATCGTGAATCCGGGCGGCGGCTACCTTGGCGGGGATGTCTACGAGGTCGACGTCCAGGTCGAGGACCAGGCCCGCCTGTTGCTGACCACCCAGTCCGCCACCAAGATCTATCGGACGCCGGGCGAACCGGCCGTGCAGCGCACCCGGTTCCGCCTCGGCCCCGGCGCCAGCCTGGAGTACCTGCCCGACCAGCTCATCGCGTACCGGGAGGCCACCTACCGCCAGGAGACCGTCGTCGAGCTCGCCGCGGACTCCTCCCTGGTGATGTGTGACGTGGTCACTCCCGGCTGGTCCCCGGACGGCAGGCCCTTCCGGTACGAGGAGGTGCGCATCCGCAACGACATCTACCGCGACGGCCGCCTGCTCGCCCTGGACAACCTGCTGATCCGCCCCGGCGATCCGGACGCGCCGCTCTCCAGCATGCTCTTCCTCGAAGACTATTCGCACCTGGGCTCGATGCTCGTGGTGGACCCGCGGGTGGACGGCGACCTGGTGCGCGAGCTGCAGGACCGGTTGGCCCCCATGGATCCCGGCGGGCAGCTCGGCCTGTCTCTGCTCAACGGCCCCGGATTCGCCCTGCGCGCCCTGTCCCGCAGCACCGACACGCTGAACGCCATGCTGCACGCCGCCGTCGACCTGCTCCGCCACCGCTGGTTCGGCCAGCAACCACTGAATCTTCGCAAGTACTGACCCAGCCTTGTTGGAGGCACTGATCATCTTTCCGTCATCGGACCCTACCCCACGCGCACGCGACGTGCGCGACGGCCAGACCCCACGCGGCGGGGACCCGCTGCTGCGGGCAAGGCTCCGGCGTCGTCATCTCTTCTGGGTAGTGGCGCTGGCCGCGCTTCTCGTCGCCGGAATGGTGCTGTCTGTGGCGACCGGGCCTGTCATGCTGAATACCGCGACCGTGGTCCAAGTGATCCTGTCGCATATGCCGGGCCAGCCGTCCGGGTATCAGCCCGATCCGACAGCCTCGACGATCGTCTGGGACGTCAGGATGCCTCGCGTGCTGCTCGGATGCGTCGTAGGTGCCGGATTGGCGGTGTGCGGAGCAGCGCTGCAGGCAATGGTGCGCAACGTGCTGGCCGACCCCTACCTGCTCGGCATCAATTCCGGAGCCTCCAGCGGTGCGGCAGCCATGATCCTGTTCGGCGTCGGTCTGGGGGTGGGCGAACACGCTCTGCCCGCCAGCGCCTTCATCGGCGCGCTGGCCGCGTCGATGATGGTCTTCCTTATCGCGCGCTCGGCCGGACGGGTGACCTCAATGCGGCTGCTGCTGGCCGGCGTTGCGATCGGATACGCGCTGACCGCCGTGACCAGCTTTCTGGTCTTCGCCTCCGGCTCGGCAGAGGGCGCCCGGTCCGTCATGTTCTGGTTGCTTGGGTCCCTGGCTTTGGCCCAGTGGGGAAGCACCTTGGCCATCGTCGTCGTGGTGGTCCTGATTGCCAGCTGCCTGCTGACCCTTGCCGGAAGGCGCTTGGACGCGCTGGCCATCGGCGACGAAACCGCTCACATCGTCGGCGTTGCACCCGGCCGGTTCCGCACCCAGCTGCTGATCGTCATCTCCCTGTGCATCGGTGTGGTCGTCGCTGCCTCCGGATCTATCGGCTTCGTTGGACTGGTAGTTCCGCATCTCGCCCGCAGGCTGGTCGGTGCCGCCCACTCCCGGGTCATCCCGGTCTCTGCCCTGCTCGGTGCCATCTTCCTGATCTGGGCCGACCTGCTCGCACGGATGCTGCTGCAGCCGCAGGAGTTGCCGATCGGGATCATCACGGCTTTCATCGGCGCTCCCTTCCTGCTCTACCTCATCCGCAGGATGCGCCCGGCGGGCTGAGTGTCACCCCACGTCCGCGTTATCGCCCACATCCACTAGCCCGAGGAGAATTCATGAAAGCTGCCGCCCACCTGCTGTCCGCTGCAGCCGCGGCGGCATTCGCCCTCGGTCTGGCCGGCTGCGCCGACACTTTCGGGAACGCCGGGAACGCCGGAACACCTGCGGCACCCGAGGCCGATGGCTACCCGCTGACCATCACCAATTGCGGCGCCGCGGTCACCCTGGACGCGCCGCCGGAACGGGTTGTCATGCTGGACAGTTCACCGGTCTCCTACTTGGCCGCACTCGGTGTCATGGACACAGTAGTGGCCCGCGCAGGCGTCTACCCGGCCGAATACTTCGACCCGGCCACGCAAGGCGAACTCGCCCGCATTCCGCTCTTGACCGACCGCCTGGACACCACGGGCCACCTGCAGATTTCGCAGGAAGTCGTGTTGGCGCAACAACCGGATCTGGTCCTCGGCACGGCCGAAAACCTTAACCGTGAAACACTAGCCGCCGCGGGCATCCCCATGCTGCAGGAACCGTCCTTTTGCCCCAACGCCTCGGAAACCCCGGAATTCAGCACCGTTGCGGATCAGCTGCGCACCTACGGCAAGATCTTCGGCGTCGAAAAACGGGCCGAAGAAGCAGCCCGCGAGCTCAAGGCCCAGGTGGAGCAGATCACCTCCGAGACGGCCAACACCGGCCGCCGCACTGCGGCCGTCCTTTACCCGACGGTCGGCGGCGGAAGCACCTACGCCTACGGCACAAGGTCCATGGCCCAACCGCAGTTGGAGGCCGCCGGGCTGAAAAACGTTTTCGACGACGTCGACCAGCGGGTCTTCGAGGTCACCCGCGAGGAACTCATCGGCCGCAACCCCGATGTCCTGATCCTGCTCCACTCCGCCGGGGACCCAAGCAGAGTGGCCGACGCCGTCACATCTTTGAAGGGAGCCTCCTCCATGACCGCGGTGGCCAACGACGACATCCTCGTGCAACTGTTCAACTTCACCGAGCCGCCGTCACCGCTGTCGGTCACCGGACTCGAGCGGATCGTCGAGCGGTTCGGCCAGTGATTTCCGGCTCCGGCATCTCCTTCTCCTACGGCTCCCGCGACGTCCTGGACCGCGTTGACCTCCACGCCCGGCACGGCGAAGTCCTGGGCCTGGTGGGACCGAACGGCAGCGGCAAGAGCACCCTGCTGCGGATCCTGTACGGATCGCTGGCCCCGCACACCGGAACGGTCATGCTGGACCATAAGGAACTGCGCCAGCTCAACGCGCAGGAGCGCGCCCGGACGGTCTCAGTGGTCGTGCAGGAGACACCGGGCGACCTGCCCCTGCTGGTTTCCGACATGGTGCTGCTCGGCCGCACCCCGCACCAACCGCGGCTGGGCCGGCGTAAGGCGCGGGACGAACAGGCCGCGGCCCGGGCACTGGAACGGGTCGGCATGCTGGGCCGGGCGGACCAGAGCTTCGACCTGCTCTCCGGCGGGGAACGGCAGCGTGTTTTGATCGCCCGGGCGCTGGCGCAGGAAGCGACGCACCTGCTGTTCGATGAACCGACCAACCATCTGGACATCCGCTATCAGCACGAGATCCTCAGGCTGGTGCGCGACCTGGCGGGGACCAGCAACCATGCCGTCGTCGTGGTCCTGCACGACCTCAACCTCGCCGCTGCCTACTGCGACCGCGTCCTGCTACTCCACGAAAGCCGGGTGGTCGCAGCCGGCACACCGTCCGAGGTGCTGGTCCCGGAGAACCTTGAGCCGGTGTACAAGATCGGGGTCAGCCGTTTCCAGTTCGACGACGGCTTTCAACTGGTATTCAGACCATTCCCTTCAGCTAATCCGCCAGGCTGAGGGCGTCCCTGCTCCACGGCCATCGGTCAAGATCATCGGAGGCCCAACCACACCAGCCACGGAAAAGGTTCCGTCGTTGGTCCGCCGGTTTAGCCGGGGCGCAATGGCCTCTTGGTGCCGAACCTGTCGTTGCCGAGGTCCCGGACGACACCGATGAGTTGATTCTTGAGTTGCTCGGTCTCGTCGTCCTCGCCCAGAAGCTCTTGTCCCAATTTCACCACCTGGTGGAAGGTCTCCTTGCCGCGTTCGGAGATGTTGACCCGTTGCTCGCGCCGGTCGTTCTCGCCGCGGACGCGGGATATGTGACCAGTCGCTTCCAGCCGTGCCAGGGTCTTGCCCACGGTCTGTGGCTGCACCCGCACCCGCTTCGCCAGTTGTGCTTGGGCCATCGCCCCCTCCGCGGCAAGGATCTCCAGGACAGTCGCACCCGCATGGGTCAAGCCGAGGGAGGCCAGCCGCTCGTTCCACTCGTATTCGACAAGCCTCGCTGCTGTGGAGAGAAGCCGGGGCATGTGCCACTTGGATAGATCAGGCATGCAGAATTATAAGCAAACTGATCTTCCTAAGGTCAATGGTTTATCCACAGCGGAGAGCAGAATAGGCCTTTATTTCTGCCCAGCGCGATGCCGGCGACCCAGTCGGCACCGCGCTGCCCCGTCGAAAGGCCAACCCGTACGACCCCTGAAGGATAAGCCGCGGTCAGGTTGCCGTGGAGCCGCTCTGCCCGGGCCAAGCCCGGCCCCGGCATCTGTCGTATTGCAACGGTGCTGTAGGCTTCGATTTAGGAGGCAGGTCTGTCTGTCTCCAGAACGCAGCACGCGCTCTCTCACCGAGCGACCAAGCGCTGCCTTTTTCCCTTGGAAAGGGACATCGATGGATTCCGTGACCGATACCAATACGCTGCCCCTGTCGATCGCGGAGTTGGACTCCACGATCTATACCGGACGGCCAGCTGCAACGGCGGCACTGCCTGGAGGGCAGGTCCAGACAGTTTCCGACCTGACCCCGGGGCAGAAGAAAGCGCTGGAGGCCGTTACTGTCCGCGCGGGACAGGTCGAGGCGGCGGAATGGGCCCTGGACCAGGCGAAGGCCGTCTTCCACGAGCAGACAGCCGCGGCGCTGGCCTCCGGAGTGCCTGCCGAGCTGGTTGCCGCAGCTGCCGGAACATGCGCCTCCGCCCTCCCGGCACCGACCGACGGGGCGGCAGCGAACCCGCCGGATCTGGTGGCCGTCGGCTGACCTGCTTCACCCGCGTCCCGCCCTCATGGCGCGCCGCTACACCGTCCCGTCATAACACTGTCGTGGGCGGCCCGGATTGGCTCCGAGGCGCCATCCCCTACCCGTTCTCCGGGCTGTTCGCCCCCTCAGCCCCGGGTGGGGTTTTCGGGGTAGTCCATCCTGAGAATACTGGTCCCATGAGCCTCTTTCGGACCAAGTCAATCGAGCAGTCCATTGCGGACATGACGGAGCCAGGGCGGGAGCTGAAGCGCACGCTGAGCACCTTCGACCTGATGGTCCTCGGTGTGGCAGTCGCCGTCGGGGCGGGCATCTTCTCCGTCGGCGCGAAGGCCGCCGGCAGCTACGCAGGCCCGGCCGTGACCGTGTCCTTCGTGCTGGCGGCCATCACCTGCGCGCTGGCCATCATGTGTTACGCCGAGTTCGCGTCAGCCATTCCCGTGGCCGGCAGCGCCTACACCTATACTTACGCAACTCTGGGCGAACTGCTGGCCTGGATCATCGGCTGGGACCTGATTCTGGAGCTGTTCACGGCGGGGGCCGTCATTGCGAAGTATTGGGGGATCTATCTCAGCAACGTCTTCCTGCTCTTCGACATTAATGTCCCGACCACGGTGAATGTCTTCGGTCTGGAGCTCACCTGGGGTCCGCTGCTGATCGTTGCTGTCTTCACGACCCTGCTGGTTCTTGGCACCGAGCTGTCGGCGCGGGTAAACAATGTCTTCACCATCATCAAGGTTGCCATTGTCCTGTTCGTGATCGTTGTCGGCTTCACGTACGTACGGGCAGAAAACTACACGCCGTTCGTGCCGGAGCCGGTCGCCACGGCGAGCGCCGGGGGGAACGTCTGGACGCAGTCGCTGTTCTCCTTCCTCAGCGGCGCCGAGCCCCAGCAGTACGGCGTGGTGGGCATCCTGGCGGGTGCGGCACTGGTGTTCTTCGCCTTCATTGGATTCGACGTCGTGGCTACGAGCGCCGAAGAGGTGCGCAACCCGCAAAAGACGCTGCCGCGGGGCATTTTCGGCGGCCTGGCGATCGTGACCGTGCTGTACATCCTGGTCACCCTGGCCCTGACGGGCATGGTGTCCTACCGGGAGCTGGCGGAAGCCGACGAGGCCTCGCTGGCCACGGCGTTCATCGGAGTCGGGGCGGATTGGGCCGCACAGGTCATTTCGGTGGGCATCCTGATCGGGCTCACCACCGTCATCATGGTCCTGTTGATGGGCCTCGCCCGGGTTGCCTTCGCGATGAGCCGTGACGGCCTGCTGCCGCGATGGCTCAGCCACACCACCGAGCATCAAAAGACCCCGGCGCGGGTGCAGATCCTGGCCGGGGCTCTGGTTGCCCTGGTGGCGGGCTTCACCAACGTGGACGTTCTGGAAGAAATGATCAACATCGGCACCCTCTCGGCCTTCGTGCTGGTGAGCATCGGCATTGTCGTGCTCAGGAGGAAGCGGCCGGATCTGCCCCGCGCCTACCGTGTCCCGGGCTCGCCCGTGGTGCCGATCCTCTCCGCGGTGCTGTGCTTCTGGCTGATGCTGAACCTGACCACGCTCACGTGGGTGCGCTTCGCTGTCTGGCTGCTTATCGGCTTCGCCATCTACTTCCTCTACGGCCGCCAGCATTCGCGGCTGAACCATCCGGAGCTGATATCACTCGAACACGAGCGCGAGGAACACCGCCGACTGGAGCACGAGCAGCGTGTCCGCGGCCGAAAGGACCACCGGCACAACCCGGAGCCCTAGCTCCGGGCTGCCGGAGCATGGATAGTCGCTCCCGCTGTCCGGGCCCGGGGTCCGTTCGTCTATGTGCTCCACCCCGGACACCCCGTGGCTATGATGCGAGAAGTCCAGGATTTCGGAGAATGGAGCAACACATGCAACTCGGCGCTTTTTCGCTCAGCCTCGCAGTGAAGGACATTGCGGCTTCCGCCGCGTTTTACGAAAAGCTCGGGTTCAGCAAGCACGGCGGTGATATCACGCAGAACTGGCTGATCCTGAAAAACGGTGAGGCCGTCATCGGGCTCTTCCAGGGAATGTTCGACAAGAACGCCTTGACCTTCAACCCGGGCTGGAATCAGGACGCCCAGACCCTCGACTCATTCGCAGATGTGCGCGACCTCCAGCGGCAGCTGAAAGCGGAGGGCGTGGAATTCCTGTCGGAAGCAGACGAGGCAACCACCGGTCCTGCCAGCTTTGTTCTGCAGGACCCGGACGGCAACCCGGTCATCGTCGACCAGCACGTTTGATGGCAGACACGAGCAGGCGGCGTCGGCGCCCGCTTGGGCACCGACGCCGCCTGTCGCTTTGCTAGCTGCTGGCTTCGCCGGTGCGGGAACCGAGCTGCTCGTCCAGGCGCAGCAGGCCGGGCCCGTCGTCGTTGACCAGCTTGACCCGGCCGATGATCTCACCGACCGTGGCTTCTTCCTCCAACTGCTCGTCGACGAACCAGTTGAGCAGCGGGATGGAGTCGATGTCGCCCTCCTGCTGGGCGAGCCGGTACAGGTCGCGGATCGACTCGGAGACCTTCTTCTCGTGTGCCAGCGAGGCTTCGAACGCCTGCAGTACAGTCTCGGCGAAAATTGTCGGAGCCGTGATGGCCTGGATCTTGGGGTGGGCGCCGCGGTCCATCATGTGCTCGATGAACTTGTTCGCGTGGACCACCTCTTCCTCGGCCTGGGCGCGGAACCAGCCGGCGATCCCGGGCAGGTCGATGGCATCCATCTCGATGGCGAGCTGGCGGTAGACCACGGAGGCCTGGAGTTCCAGCGTGACCTGGTCGTTAAACGCTTCTGCGAGTTTTCCTGTGAGTCCCATGGCACCAGATTAGGCGCCGGCCTGTATCCCCGCCAGCAAGGTAAGGCAAGCCAAGATTAGGGAAGCCTCTGCTACCCGTTCCCTGAACTGTCGGTGGCGCTGAGCGGCACGCCGGGCTTCGCCAGCCCTTCAATCACGACGGCGAGGGGCAGCTTGGCCAGCTCCTCCGGCTTGAGCAGCAGCTTGCTGGAGCGGTTGCCGCCGCCCATCACCACGCGTTCATGGTCCAGCACGGCCGCGTCGATGTAGATCGGGTGGCCGGAGGTCCCGACGGCTGTCACTCCCCCAATCTCCATGCCGGTCACCGCCTGCGTGGTCTCCGCGTCGGCGAAGGACGCGCGCTTGACGCCCATCAGTTCGCGGACCGTCTTGTTCACATCCAGCCGGGCGGTCCCCAGCACCACGCACACCGCGTACCTGGCCGGTTCCACCTTTTTCGACGCCACCAAGATGGTGTTGGCCGACTGCTCCAGGGCGAAGCCGTAATGCGCACAAAACGCCGCCGTGTCCGCCAGATCCGGGTCGCAGTCGAGGACCTCGTAAGCGAGCCCGTTCCCGGCGAGCGCTGCCTCGACGGCGGGCAGCAGTTTGGCCGTGCTCACTGCGCCCCGGTTGCCTCAACGGTCTTGGTCACGGCGGCCAGGATGGCTTCGCCGAGCTCGGCCGGTTTGGTGAACTGAGGCCAGTGCCCCGTGGGCAGGTGCACGTACTCCACGTCCCGGATTCTGGCCAGTTCAACCACCTGAAGTGCGCCGGCGTCGATCCAGCCCTGCAACTGTTCGGGCGTGAACTCGCAGGTGATCATCGTGACCGGCACGTTAAAACGCCGCTCGTCAAAGAGGTGCTGCGGATCGGAGGCGACGCCCCTTGGCTGCGGGATGGCCCGGGCACGGAACGCGGCGCGGAGCTCCTCGTCGAGGTCCACCAGGTCTTCCTCCTCGAAGAGGCTCCAGTCCGGCAACGGCACCTCGTCCCCTTCGGCGGGCAGCTCGTCATTAATCACGCCGCCTTCGCCCAGCGGGCCGCTGTCCACGTAGACGGCACGGGCGATCCTGTCCGGCCGCTGGTCCACCACGCCGTGGATGATGGCCCCGCCGCCGGAGTGGCCCACGAGGGCCACCGGCCCGTCCAAGCCGTCCACTGCCTTGACGGTCGCGTCGATGTGGTCGCGCAGTCCGATCCCCGCGCGCGGCGCATCCGGCGCTTCCAGTCCGGGCAGGGTCAGCGGGTGTACCCGGTGCCCGGCGGAGACCAACGGCGGGGTCACCTCCGCCCACGAGGATGCGTCCAACCAGAATCCGGGTACCAGGATGATGTCCATGTCAGGTGACTCTAGTGCCCGACCGTGACCCCGAACACCCTTGAGGCGGAATTCAGGACAGCCACGGTCCCTGAGACGGCACACGGAGGAGCACGGCGGCGGCCCGCCTGCCCGAAGAGCCATAGGCTGGCTTCGGAAAGCTTATTGGCCCGACCCGGAGGACCGCATGGGAATCATGAACGACCTGCTGGGGCCGGCCGCCGTCGAGCAACTGGGCACTTGCCTGGCCGGAACCGGTGACCAATCTGCGTGGCCGGCGCTTCGGGAAGCGGGAGGTCGGCTTGAGCCGCTGCCCCTGCGGGCCCGCGCCGACGTGCTGGCGGAAGCGCTCCTCGTCGACCTGGCTGCCGGTTACGAACCGGCCGCCGCCGTGATCCGCGCGGCGCTGGACGACGGCGCCTTCACCGGCTGGATGCTCTGGCCGGTGGGTGAGGCGGCCGTGACCCGCGCCTTGGAAGACGGGAGTCAGCGGGCCTTCGACGACGCGATGGCGCTGCTCGCGGAACTGACTCCGCGGATGACGAGCGAGTTCGCCATCCGCCGGCTGTTGATCCGAGACCTGGACCGGGCGCTGGGAATCATCCGGGACTGGACGGCCCACCCGGATGACCAGGTGCGGCGGCTGGCCAGCGAAGGGACACGGCCGTACCTGCCGTGGGCCGTCCGGGTACCCGGCATCGTCGACCGGCCGGCATCCACCTTGCCGATCCTCGACGAGCTGTTCCAGGACGAGAGCGACGCCGTCCGCCGCTCGGTGGCCAACCACCTGAACGATGTCTCGCGCCACGCCCCGGAGGACGTGGTGGCGACCGCGGCCCGGTGGAACGCCGCCCCTGGTGCCCACACCGCCCGGGTCGTACGGCACGGGCTGCGCACGCTCGTGAAGAAGGCCCATCCCGGTGCGCTCGCAGCGTTGGGTTTCACCTCCAACGCCCTCTCGGTGGCCGTCCCGCAACTCGACCGGGAGACTGTCCACCTGCCCGCGGAGCTCGGCTTCGCCGTCGAGATCCGCAATGAAGCGGACGCCCCGGCCCGCGTGGCGGTGGACTATGTGGTCCACTACGTTAAGGCCAACGGTTCGCTGGCTCCGAAGGTCTTCAAGCTGGCGGTGGCCGACCTCGCCGCGGGCGAGGCCCGGCAGTTCCGCAAAGCCCACGCCTTCCGCCAGATGACCACGCGCGTGCATTACCCCGGCCGGCACCTCGTCCAAGTGCAGGCCAACGGAACGCTGTCGCCCGAGGCGGGCTTCGACGTCGTGCTCTGACACATGCGCCGTGCGCACACGTTGGAATTCGCTCTCGGCATGGTGCGCCCGCATCTACCGGTTTGGGCCGGTGGCATCCGGTAATCTTGCTCCAACGTTTCTCCGGGGTGCAGGCCCTGACGGCACACCCGGAGGCTCCGACCCGTCCCACAAGGGAAAGCGCATGAAGTTTGACTTGCCCTTGCCGCAAAGCACGTGCAGCGCGGCGCGCATCCGTCCAGGCGGACTCATCCGACAGACAGGACTCCTATGACCCCGTTGGCCGAGCAGGAACGCAAGCTCCAGGTTTCGCACCACGACGCTGAAGACATCGGCGCGCTGGCCGCCGACATCGTTGCCGGCCTCCTCGACGAGCTGCCCCGTCCCGTCATCGGGCTGGCCACCGGCTCTTCGCCGCTGCCGCTGTATCAGTCCTTGGCGCGGCGCCGCCTGGATCTGTCCGGGGTCCGCTGGTTCGCGCTGGACGAATACGTGGGACTTCCGGCCGGGCACCCGGAGAGCTACGCGCAGGTGATCGACCGGGAAGTGATTCGGCCGCTGGGGCTCGACCGGGCGTCGGTCCTGCTGCCGGACGCCGACCGGGCCGACGTGGACCGGGCCGCGGCGGACTATGAAGCGGCCATCGCGTCGGCGGGCGGGATCGACCTGCAGATCCTGGGCATCGGCCACAACGGCCATCTGGCCTTCAACGAGCCCGGCTCGGCCCTGGATTCCCGGACCCGGGTCGAGGAGCTGACGATGACGACGCGCCGGGCGAATGCCCGGTTCTTCCCGTCGCTCGACGACGTCCCCACCCGCTGCATCACGCAGGGCTTGGGCACCATCCTGGATGCCAGGCGGCTGCTGTTGTTGGTGCAGGGCCGGGACAAGGCCGACATCCTTCACCGCGCGCTGACCGGGCCCGTCGACCGGGACTGCCCGGCCTCGGTGCTCCAGCTGCATCCGGACGTCACCGTCCTCACCGATGTCGAGGCAGGCTTCCGGTTTTCCGCCGGATAGGCCTCGATTCCCGCCATGACACGCCACGGCGCCGGCAGCACCAACGGCTCCCCCGTCCCGTTCCGCGAGGCGGAACGTGCTCCGCGGCCGGGCGGCCGGACAATCCTCAGGGGCAGAATCCACACCGGCGAGGGTGAACTGCGGGACGGAGCCGTTGCGGTGTCCGGCGCGGAGCTCAGCTACGTGGGGCCGGCGGAAGCCCTGCCGCCTGGCGAGGCGGACACGGTCGTCGACGTTCCCGTCGGTCAGTGGGTGATCCCCGGGCTGGTCGACCTGCACTGCCACGGTGCCTTCGGCGTCGATTTCACCACCGCTCCCGAAGCGGACGCGCGCCGCGCGGCGGCCGGCATCCAAGCTGCTGGCACCACCACCCTGTTGGCGAGCCTGGTGACCGCTCCGCCCCGGGATCTGCTCGGCGGACTCGACGTCCTCGCGCGGATCGCCGCGGACGGCGAGATAGCCGGCATCCACGTGGAGGGGCCGTTCCTGTCACCTGCACGCTGCGGCGCCCAGGACCCGCGCTGGCTGCTGGAACCGGACCTCGGCCTGGCACGGGAGCTGCTCGCCGGCGGCCGCGGCTTCCTGCGCACCATGACGTACGCGCCGGAACTGCCCGGCGCCGACGAACTCGTGGAACTGCTCGCCGGCCACGGCGTGGTCCCCTCGCTGGGACACACCGCGGCGGAGACCGCGGTCGCGGCCGGCTCCCTGCGCCACGCACGGACTGCCCTCGCCCTGAGGCCTGGCGAGGGGCCGGCGGTGCCCACGGTGACGCACCTGTTCAACGGAATGGAGCCGCTGCACCACCGCTCCCCCGGCGCCGTGAGCGCGTGCCTCCGAGCCGCCCGCGCCGGCGACGCCGTCGTGGAACTCATCGCGGACAACATCCACCTGCACCCCGACCTCGTCGTGACCATGTTCGAACTGCTGGGCGCGGACAACATCGCCCTGGTCACCGATTCGATGGCGGCCGCCGGACTATCCGACGGCGTGTACTCCCTGGGACCGGCGGAGGTGCGGGTGCACTCGGGAGTGGCCCGCCTGGCCTCCGGAGCCATCGCCGGAGGCACCGCCGGCATGATGGACGTGGTGCGGAACGCCGTCGAGGCCGGAGTGCCCTTCGACCAGGCCCTCCGGTCGGCCACCGTGGTCCCGGCCCGGACCATCGGCCTGGCCGGCAGCGTCGGCACCCTCGCTCACGGCAGGTTGGCCGACCTCGTGATCATCGATGAGGCGCTGGCGGTCACCGGCGTCATGCGCCGGGGCCGGTGGCTGGGCCGTCACTGAGCGCGGCAGGACCGGGCGGGGATGGAATACCAGCCTGCCGGCCACGTTGTGACTGGTATGCAGCCTGCCTCCCTTCCGGTCTCCATCCTGGACCGCGCCAACGCCCGTGAGGGCACCTCGGCGTCCGCGGCCCTGGGCGCCACCATCCGCCGGGCCCGGCATGCCGAGCAGTTGGGCTACCACCGCTTCTGGGTGGCCGAGCACCACGGTGTGCCGGGGATCGCCGGTTCGGCTCCAACGGTGCTGATGGCCGCGGTGGCATCGCAGACCGAACGCATCCGCGTCGGCTCCGGCGGAGTGATGCTGCCCAACCACCAACCGCTGGTGGTGGCCGAACAGGCCGCCACCCTGCAGGCACTTTTTCCCGGCCGGATCGATCTCGGGATAGGACGCTCCGTCGGATTCACGCCGGCGGTACGCTCGGCGCTGCGGCAGGAGAAGGGCGCCGCGGACCGCTTCGGCGAGGACCTGGCAGAACTGATGGCCTATCTCGACGGCAGCGCCGCCGTCACCGCCCGCCCGTACGACGGCGGTGCGACGCCGCTTTTCGTGTTGGCCACCGGCAAGGGGGTGGACAATGCCGCCCAGGCCGGCCTCGCCGTCGTGGTGGGCGGTCCTGCCTTTACCGGTAGTAATCCGGAACCGGCCCGCGGGGTTCTGGCTCGCTACCGGAAAAATTTTCGACCCTCCGCCTCATGCCCCGAACCGTACGTGATCGCCTCCGCCACCGTGGCCGTTGCCGAAACCGCCGACGAGGCGCGGGACCTGCTGCTGCCGGAGGCGTGGGCAATGGCGCAGTCCCGCACGCGCGGGGAGTTCCCGCCGCTGGCGCCCGCCGACTCCGTCCGGTCAGCTCCGATGACCTCCCGGCAGGAGCGCGTGGTGGCCGAGTCTCTGGCCGCCTCGGTGCACGGAACCGCCGACCAGGTGGGCCGGCGGCTCGGACGCTTGCTGGAGGTGACCGGTGCCGACGAGCTCATGGTCACCACCAACACCTTCGACACGACCGCGCTGGCCGACACCGACCGGCGGCTTGCCGCGCTGTTGGGCCTCCGGCGTCAACTCAGTTGAACTACTTGGCGGCGGGTGCGGGTCAGGCCCCGGACACGGTTTCGACTTCCACGCGGACGACGTCGAGGAACTTCTGGAACCCCGGTTCTTCCACTGGAAAATGTCCGCATCCCTCGAGTTCGACCAGCCGATGGTTCCCGGCAAGCCGGCTCAGGAACCGGCTGCTGATCCCTGAGGGGGTCCACCGATCCTCGCCCGGATGGACCAGCAGGACGGGCGGTCCGCCGTATGACTCCGGCGGCACTGCCGGGCCGGCCTCCAGGAACGACCGGAACCAACTCAGCGGCATGGAGCCTCCCCCGCCGCGCGGATCGCGCAGGACCTGGGCGGATAGCCCAGGGTCGTTGGAAATCTTCCGCATCGGGGCGACCCACCGCAGCGGAAAAGGTATCCGCTGAAGCGGCCCGCTGATGGTCCTGAGGAAGGGCGCCGCGAGACGGGCCATCCACGGGGCACGCACGACGGCCGATTGAACGCCGGGGTCGGTGCCGTCGAGCAGGCACGTCACGATCACCCGGTCACCCCTGCCGCTCAAGGCAGCCGCATCCAGCGCCAGCATGCCGCCCATACTGGCGCCCAGGAGCAGCAGCGGCCTCTGGTCGGCGATCCGCGTCACAAGGTCCGCCAGAAGCCGCTGCCAATCCTGGTACGAAATGTGCGCGCTTCCGCGGGGACGCGTACCTCCATAGCCCGGAAGGTCAACGAGCGTGACGACGGCTCCCAGTTGCGACAGATGCGCCGCAAAGGGCCACATGGCGGCAGCGTTCCCTCCCCCGCCGTGCACCAGAAGCATCCGCACCGGCGCTTCAGGGGCCCCGACGTGTTCCACGTGTACGTCCCACCCGCGCCAGGCCCAGGTTTCTGCGCGCCGTTCAACCGACGGATCGATTGGACGGACGTAGGGCTCGTACCTGCGGTCGGCCGATGTGAAACCCACGCCCTGCTCCTTCCCGACGACACTCATTTACGCCTGCCCGCTGAACCCAGAGCCCGGGCGGAGGGCTTCGGCGGGTGTAGGCGTCAGGGACAGATAGCCGATTCCGGGAAGCGCCTCGCGGAGTCTGGCGGTCAGGCGTCGCCGGAGAAGATGGTAACCGTCGACGGTCATGGCCGGGTCCACCACAAGCGTGGCGGAAACATTGAGCCGATGGCCATTCCAGCGAAGCCGCACCTCCGACAGTCCCCTGACTTCGCTCTCGGCCAGCAGGATCTGTTCGGCACGGTCGACGAGCTCAGGCTCCACGCCGTCGAGCAGGCGGCGGCCGATGTCCCGGGCGGTGCCCCAGAGCAGAACAATGATCGCGGCGGTGATGACCAGGCCAACGATGGGGTCGGCCAGCGGGAAACCGAGCCAGACCCCAATGACACCCAGAACCACGGCCAGCGACGTGAAGCCGTCGGTGCGGGCGTGGATGCCGTCGGCCACCAAGGCGGCCGAGCCGATGCTCCGCCCGACCCTGATCCGGTAGATGGCCACCAACTCGTTGCCGGCAAAACCGACGAGCCCTGCCGCGAGGACCCAGCCCAGGTTGTGCAGGGGCTGCGGGTTCAGCAGCCGGTCAATGGACTGCCAGCCGGCGCCCAGGGCCGAAAGCGCGATCATGGCCACGATAAACAGCCCGGCAAGGTCCTCGGCCCGGCCAAAGCCAAACGTATAGCGGCGGGTGGGCTGCCGCGTCCCCAGAATGAAGGCGATCCACAGCGGGATGGCGGTCAGCGCATCGGAGAAATTATGGATCGTGTCGGCCAACAGGGCGACCGAGCCGCTGATCACCACGACAACCAGCTGCAGCACGGCGGTGGCGCCGAGCCCTGCGAGGCTCAGCTTTACCGCGCGGATGCCCTTCGCACTGGATTCCAGCGCATCGTCGATGGAGTCGGCGGTGTCGTGGCTGTGCGGGACAAAAAGCCCGTGAAAAAACCCTTTCAGCCCCGTCGGGTGGCTGTGGTCGTGGCTGTGCGGGTGCTCGCCGTGGCTCTGGCCGTGCCCGTGGTTGCCGTGGTCGTGGTCATCGTCGCTGGGCCCGTGACCGCCGTGGTCGCGCCCGTGCTCGTCTGCTGCCTCTTCGGCCTCGCCGGCTGCAGAGTGTCCGGCCTGCGGATGCGCGCTCATGATGCCTGCGGCCGGGGGTTGCTGTGGTGGGCCGGAAGACCACCGAGCGAATGCTCCGCCTGGAAAACAGCATCGGCAACCAGCTGCCGGGCATGTTCGTTTTCCAGCCGGTAGTACACCTTGGTGCCCTCCTGCCGCGTCGCCACAATGCGCCCCAGGCGCAGTTTCGCGAGATGCTGCGATACCGCGGCCGGCGACTTTCCCACCGTCTCGGCCAGTTCGTTCACCGGCAGCTCGGTATCCCGCAGGGCCAGGATGATGCGCACGCGGGTGGCGTCGGCCAGCATCGCAAAGACCTCGACGGCCAGCTCAACATACTGGCTGTCTACGTCGAGCCTGCAACCCTTCTTATCTGCATTCATACGCAGATAATTGCACAAGCCGTCCCGGGCGGCAATGGGTCACCGCCGGGAGAGCTGTCAAAGGCTGGCGAACAGGTCCTGCATTTCCTGGGTTTCGCCTTTTTGGTCCTCGATGATGGTGTGTGCCAGTTCCTTGGCCTGCGGGTACCCTGTTTCACTTCCTGCTCGGCCTATTTCACGTTTCCGCGCAGGCAGAGGCTTTGGCTACTGTATTCGCTCCGGGTTTAGGTCAATCCGCCGCAGCACCTGGGCGTTGAGGGCGACCACGATGGTGGAAACGGACATCAGGATCGCCGCGATGGCCGGGGAGATGGCGACCCCGGCGAAGGCAAGCACACCCGCGGCCAGCGGCACGGCGATGATATTGTAGCCGGTAGCCCAGATCAGGTTCTGGATCATCTTGCGGTAGCTGGCCCGGGACAGATCGATCATCGACAGCACGGACCGGGGGTCGTTGCCCGCCAACACGACGCCGGCAGATTCCATCGCCACGTCGGTGCCGGCTCCGATGGCGATGCCCACTTCGGAGCGGGCCAGGGCGGGCGAGTCGTTGACGCCGTCGCCGACCATCGCCACTTTCAGGCCGCGTTGCTGCAGTTCGGTGACCTTCTTGTCCTTGTCCTGCGGCAGGACCTCGGCGAAGACCTCGTCGATGCCCAGGTCGCGGCCCACGGAGTTTGCGACCTGGCGGGCGTCCCCGGTGATCATGGCGACCTTGAGCCCACGCTCCTGCAAGGCCCTGACTGCCGCCCGAGACTCGGGACGCACCCTGTCTTCCAGGGCCAGCGCCCCGATAATCTTGCCGTCGCGGACCACATGCAGCACACCGGCACCCCGATCCATCCAGGCCGAGGTTTCTTGGGCTACGTCCGCCGCCTCGGCCAGATGCAACTCCCGGAGCATGTTCGGCCCGCCCACGGAGATGTCGGCCTCATCCACCACGGCGCGCACGCCCCGGCCAGTGCTGGAGGTGAAGTTGCGGCCGGCCAGACCCAGTCGTGCCGCCTCGGCGTGTTCGGTAGCAGCCCGGACGATCGCGCGGGCGACGGGGTGTTCGCTGTCGGATTCGGCGGCCGCAGCCAGGGCCAGCAGCTCGCCTTCAGTCACGCCCTCCACTGCGGCGACGGCGGTGACCGCGTGTTCGCCTTCGGTCAGGGTGCCGGTCTTATCGAACAGGACGACGTCGATGGAGCGCATCCGCTCCAGGGCGATGCGGTTCTTGATCAGCACGCCGGAGCGGGCGGCGCGTTCGGTGGAGATAGCGATGACCAGCGGGATCGCGAGGCCCAGCGCATGCGGGCAGGCGATGACCAGAACGGTCACCGTGCGAACGACGGCCTCGTCGGGACTTCCGAGCAGCAGCCAGGCGCCAAAGGTGATGATGCCGGCCACCAGCGCGAAGTAGAACAGCAGGGCAGCAGCCCGATCGGCCAGGGCCTGCGCCCGGGACGACGATGCCTGGGCCTCGGCCACGAGGCGCTGGATGCCGGCCAGCGCCGTGTCGGAGCCCACGGCAGTGATCTGGACCCGCACCGAGTTGTCCGTGGCGACCGTGCCGGCGACCACCGTATCGCCGGTCGCCCGGCCGACGGCTTTGGATTCCCCGGTGATCATCGATTCGTCGAACTCGGCCCCGCCGTCGATGATCCGCCCGTCTGCGGGCACGCGGGCACCTGAGCGCACCAGCACGATATCGCCGGGGGCGAGGGACCCGACCGGCACGGTGCGGACACTTCCATCGCTGTTGACCACGTCCGCCTCGTCCGGCAGCAGGGCAGCCAGCGCGTCGAGCGCTCCCTGCGCGGAGCCCAGGGCACGCATTTCCATCCAGTGGCCCAACAGCATGATCACGATCAGCAGCGCCAGTTCCCACCAAAAGTCCAGGTCGAACCCGCCGATGCCCAGGGTCGTGATCCAAGAGGCGGCGAACGCGACCGTGATGGCCATCCCAATCAGCAGCATCATGCCCGGCTGCCGGGACCGCAGTTCATTCGCCGCGCCCTTCAGGAAGGGGGTGCCGCCATAGAAGAAAATAATGGTGCCAAGTACCGGGGGGATCCACGCCGCCCCTGGGAACCCCGGGACGGTGTATCCCAGGAGCATGGCAAACATCGGGCTGAAGAACACCACCGGGACCGAAAGGACCAGGGACAGCCAGAACTTGTTCTTGAACATGGCCGTGCTGTGCCCGGCGTGCTGGCCATGCGTATGGACGGCATGTTCTTCGTCCACCGCCGAATGTGCGGGTCCGTCCGGCATGGCCTGCCCGTGCGTTTCATGGTCGGTCATCATCGGACCCTGGCCCTGATGCCGATGCTCCGGGCCAGGTCTTTGGGTGTGCTGGCCTGAATTGTCGAGGTGCTGCGAATGCTCGCTTTTCATGGCTCTTCTTTCGCGGGCGCCCCTGCCTTTGAAGTCGGGGCGGCCCTTCGCGGGAAACCTGATCTTCAGGAGGCAATAAGCTCGTAGCCGGCGTCGGCGATGGCCGACCGAACGGCGGGGTCGCTGGCGGGCGATACCGCCAGAAGGGTGACGGTGGAAATGCCGCCGGGAACGAGGGCGACCTGAACGTCCCTCACGTCGTCGAGAGCGCCCAACGCGTCCGCAACGCTGGAGGCGCAGTGTCCGCAGGTCATGCCGGCCACCCGGTACTCTGCCTGAACGGCCGGCACCATCGACAAAGCTTCCGGCTCGCGGCGGGCGGTCCGTTCTTTCGAGACGCCGGTCGGGGCGCAGCAGGAGCATCCTTGGGCGGACTTGGCGGTCAGGGACAGTTCCCGGTTTAGGGACTCGGCCATGGTGTTCTCCTCACACATCATCGGTGCTGGCTGCGGGAAGTGGGAACGCCAGACCCTTGGAATGACGCTCCGCCGCCGAAGCCGGTGAGGACCTTCACTGCGTTGAAGCCCTGTCGGGCTCGTGACGCTTGTTCCGGTGAGACTGAAGCTATACCCCCCAGGGGTATCTGTCAAGGTAACGTAAGCCGTGCCTCTCGGAGGACATGGTTGCCGACCTCACCAAGTGCATCCGCACCAATCTGGACTGCGCCGACATCTGCGCAGCCACCGGCCGCGTCCTCTCGCGCCACACCGGCTACGACGCCAATATCACCAAAGCACTTCTGGAGGCCTGCCGGACTGCCTGCAAGGCCTGCGCCGACGAATGCGGGCAGCACGCGGAGATGCACGAACACTGCAAGGTCTGCGCGGAGGCTGCCGCCGGTGTGAACGCGCCTGTGACGAACTCTTGGCCTCGCTGGGAAGCGGCGCTTCCAAATAGGCCGGCCCACCTCTTATCTCGCTGCAGGCGGCAGCCGCCTGTCGCCGGCCCGGGACTCGGGGCCCGGGGCACTCCCAGCTAGGAGCCGATCTTCAGGCCGTTCCAGCCGCCTACACCTACAGTGATTCGCTGTTGGATTTTCTTCGAGGAGACGTGGTATTTGCTGCTGACACCGTTTGGAGCGGTGTAGGTCTGGTAGGTCGCGCTGAGCGGTGCCGCGGCTTGGGCCGGAGTGCTGACAACCAGGGCTGATGCGAGCACAGTCGTCCCGAGGACTGCTCCCAGGAGCGCGCGGATGAGGGCCTTCATCAAACTGGATCCGTTCATAGTGCTGCCGCACTGCGCGAATGCGGGCACGGGTGCTAAGGGATGCAATCGGACGTAAGGGCTCATCCGTAAGGAATCTCGGGAAAGCGTGCCAGTTGCCGCTATCGAAGCGCTCTATCCGAACGTCATAACGAGGCTGGCTCGCAAAAACCGGCCAGAACCGCTCCGTCCTGTCGGCAGCGGTCCGGCCGCCTGTATCCTGCCTCGCTGCGAGATACTCAGGCCCGTCCCTTCAGGATCAGATGCCAGTAGACCTGCGGGAGGATCCGCCGGTCCATCACCCACTGCCAGCGCCGCTCCTTGGCCATCCTCAGGCCCGGGTAGCTCGGTTGGGGGCGATATTGGTCGTCGAACTCAGCAAAGAACGCGGTGCGGCGGCTCAGCGTGAACGGGCAGACTGAGTAGCCGTTGTAACGCGCGTCAGGCGCGCGCCCGCCCAGAACAGCGGTGAGGTTTTTCGCCAGTACCGTGGTCTGTTTGCGGAGCGCCCCGCCGGACTTGGAGTTCCGTGTTCCGGCGGCGTCGCCGAGGGACCAGACGTTGGGAAATCGCGGATGGCGCAGGGTCTCCGGATCCACCTCGACGAAGCCGCCACTGCTCCCTTTCTGCGGCAGCGACGTGGCCTTCAACCAGTTCGGCGCCGACTGCGGCGGAACCGCGTGCAGCAGGTCGTACCGGACCTCCCGGTTCCCCGACCCGCCGTCCAGCACCAGTGTCTGCGCCGCGGGGTTGACCGAGGCGACGGTGGTGGAGGTCCTCAACGTGATTCCGTACTCGTCGATCTTGCGCTGCATCTCCCGGTCCACCTCCGGCATCCCGAAGACGGTAGGAGTCGGGACCACCATTTGGACGTCGATGTCCTTCAGCACGCCCTGTTGGCGCCAGTAGTCACAGGCCATGTAGGCAATTTTTTGGGCGGCGCCTGCGCACTTTGCGGGCCCCGGCGGCTGGGTGAATACCGCCGTGCCGGAGCGCAGCCCTCGCACCAGGTCCCATGTCTTGGGGGCAAGTGCGGCGTCGTAGTTGGACGAGCCGTGCGGCGAAACCATGGCCTCGGCCAGCCCCGGGACATCGCCCCAGTCCAACTGCAGGCCCGGGCAGACCACCAAGTGCTCGTAGCCAACACGATCGCCTCCGGCCAGGACGACGACGTTCTCCTCCGGCCGCACATCGGCCGCCTCCCCGCGGATCCAGTCAACCCCCTGCGGCATGACATCTGCCTGGGGTCGGACCGCTTCGGCCATCCGTGCAGCCCCGGCTCCTATATGGGAGAACAGCGGTTGGAAGTAGTGCTGATCCCGAGGTTCGATGATTGCGATGTCCTCGACCTTCCACCGGCGAAGCCGCGCGGCCAGCGAGATTCCCGCATTGCCGCCGCCGACAACCACTATTTGATGGTGCTTGTCCATGTTTCGGCCTTCCGTCGTTGGCGGCCGCGCCCCCGCCGCATCCGCCCAGTCCACAGCGCCCAGGGCCGTCCGTCAAGGGCTGGAGCGAGCAGGGACCGGGTCATGAAACGTCGAACGTCGATCTCCAAAATGCAGCGGTATGCGCAGTATGGGGCTGGGCCGTTACGGCAGCCCTGTACGATGAAGCGGTCGGGTTCCGGCACATGCGCAGGGCCGCGATTGGCGGCTGCGAGCACCAGCGCGACCGGTGCGCCAGCGGGTTTCTATGCCTCATCTAGCGGCATGACGGCTAGAGCGGACGTTGGCCTCAAGGCCCTTATCACTGCCAAAGTATGTGGAAAGGGCGTCGAAGTCCCGCGTCTTCAGTGGAGCTTAGGGGAATCGAACCCCTGACCTTTTCATTGCGAACGAAACGCTCTACCAACTGAGCTAAAGCCCCGGATGCGCGAGTTCACGCGCAGTCACACGTCTGTAAGGGTAACGCATCGGCCCGCCTGAGCACCAAATGATCACAGAATTTTCCGGTGAGCAGTGTCGAGCGTGTTAGCCGCCGAGTCCAGATCATCATCGAACAGGTCCGCGTAGACGTTGAGCGTAACCGAGGCGTCCTTGTGCCCGAGCATGTGGACACTTACTCGTCGGTTACTGCGTTTGATCGTCGAGTTGGTAAAACTGCTGGTCCACCTCGACTAGCGAGAACCCCGGCCTGAAGAATCAGGCCGGGGTTCTCATCGCTGGTCTTCCTCGCAAAGCCTTGTCCGACCTTTCGCAAATTCATTCATTCCATGAAATAGCTCGAGCAACTTCTCAGCGCCAATTGCCAAGCATGACGAAAACGGCTTCGTCTACGCGCCCACCATGGTGTTGCCCGCCGGGACTGGAAGCGGTGCCGCAAGCTGCGCCCGCACGAACTGAACCGCCTCAAGGCGGGCAAACAGCTTACCCGCTACTAGGAGGCGCGGGGCGCTGGCTTACATTCCCAGCACTTACGCCGATTATCAACAAAGACCAACCGAATAGCACCACCGGCGGGCTCCACCATGGGGCCCGCCGTTCTCACGCCAACAGCAAAGGAACAACCGGCCATGGATTACTCCTCCAGCACCCCGCAGCAGCCCACCCCGCCCACCACGTTCGGCGCCCCGCAGCAGACCGAGCAGAAGCCCAAGAAGCCCTGGTACAAGAAGGCGTGGGTGCTGCCCGTTGCCTGCGGCGTCGTGGGCATCATGATGGGCTCCGCGGCCGCCGGCGGCCCCCCGGAGACTGTCGAGGTCAAGGTCCCCGGGCCCACCGTCACCGTCGAGGCTGAGCCCGTCACCGAAACCATCACCGAGCGTGTGGAGGTCACCCCGGACTCCTGCATCGAGGCACTGGACCTTGCCATGGAAGCGATCGATCTTATGACACCGCTGCCGGGCATGATCTACGAGTCCGGAATGGCAGGCATGGAGGGCGACGTGGCCACTATCGAGTCCATCAGCGCCCGCCTCAAGACGTTCAATTCCGACCTTGAGGAGCTGACCCCGCAGGTGGGCGTCGCCTCCTCCGGCTGCCGCGGCTCCGCGCAGTAACCAAAGAGGACGACAAAACGTCTGCAGTAGGCGTTAGCTTCGGAGTAGGCAACTGGCCTGGTCCTGCTCGATGTTCCAAAAACGCAGGGGACACTGGTCATGTCCGTATACGGGCAGGACGCTTGGGAATGGGAACTACCGTCGCCCGGTGATAAGGCCTGAAGTTTTCGTGGCGAACAGCAAGACCCCTGGCGGTCCGGCATCCGGACTGGCAGGGGTCTTCAGCTGTGTGAACAACAAGGTCGGGGCTTCGCGGGCCCGCAGACACTGCTCCGGCTTCGTGGGCCTGAACCGTGCACCTCAACGGACTGGCAGCTTGTGGCTTCGCCCGATCTGATAGGTATCAGAGCACCTTCCCGACAATCCGTGCAAGCGTGGGGCTTACAATTGATCAGAGTGTTCAAACGGTCGCACGGCGTTCGACAGGAAGTGGTCATTTTGCAGCAACTCGATGCGACGGACCGTCGGATCCTGCTGGCGCTGGATGAGGACCCGCGGATTCCGGTGATGATGCTGGCCCAGCGGCTCGGCTTGGCCCGCGGCACGGTCCATTCACGGCTGGAGCGCCTGGCGGCCTCTGGTTGTCTGCGCACGCACTCGGCCCGGGTGCTGCCGGAAGCCTTGAACCGCGGGGTGATGGCCATGGTGAGTGCCGAATTGGATCAGAGCAAGCTCAACGATGCGGTGGAAGCGCTTAGGAAGATCCCGGAAGTGCTGGAATGCCACGCCCCTGCGGGCGATACGGACTTGCTGATCAGAGTGGTGGCCAGCAGCCCGGACGATCTGTACCGGGTAAGCGAAGAAATCCGCTTCTGCCCGGGCATCACCCGCACCTCCACGCAGATGTTCCTGCGCGAGGTGATCCCCTACCGCACCACGGGCCTGTTAAAGCAGGACTGATCGCCTGAAGCCAGAGCGGCACCGCCGCACCGCCGCGCCGGCCTAAAAGAGCCGGTGGCTCGGATAGCCGGCCCGGGGCCAGCTAGAAGAAGAAATGCGCCAGCACACCGATCACCCAGACGGCGCCGGCGGCAAAGGCGCAGCCGAGCTCCACCAGCATGCCCAGGCCCACGGCCTTGAGCGCCGCCCAACTGGCCCCGACCGCCTGGCCAAAGTCCCGCCGTCGTGCGTATTCGCTGAGCAGTAGCCCGGCGGCAAACCCGATGAACAGCCCGACGACGGGAATTACGAACATCCCGACCACACCCACCAGCACGCCCGCCAGGATTGACCAGTTGGGCACCTGCCTTTGTTTCAGCCGGCGCCCGGTGAGTACCAGGCTGGCCAGCATGCCGGCGGCCACGAAAACCATGCCGATCGCGAAGACCACCCAGCCCAAAGTGCTCTGCAGGACGATGGCCCAGACCAGCAGGCTGATGCCGATGGTGATGGTGCCGGGCAGCACGGGGACGACGATGCCGGCAATGCCGACGGCGATGAGCAGGCCGCAAAAGACGGTCGCGAGTATCTGGGCTTCCACCCACCCAGCCTACTGGGGTAGGCGGGTGGATTCGGACGGGCACACGTGTGGGCGGCGCTTGCGCGGCTGGCTGGGTGTGTCACTAAAACGTGGCGCGCACCTCGTTTCCCCTTCGATCCCCGTTCATTCGCACGGGCAACAGTTGAGGGGCCGGCCACCTCCAACGGCCGGCCATCATTCAACCGGAGGTCCAATTCGTGCACGCGTCCCCAACTCCGAAACCAGCCTGGCTGTCCCGGCCCCTGCGCCTGACCGGCGGGGCTCTGGCCCTGCTGGCTGCCGGCTCCATGCTCGGCCCCGCCGCCACCGCCGCTCCCGCCCCCGTCGACACCGACTGGGCTACCTCGGCCTACCGGGGAGGCATCGACGTCGTTGATGCCCCGGATGCCGACCAGCAGACCCTCGACGGCACCGTCTTTGATGACAAGAACAAGAACTCCAAGCAAGACGTCAACGAACCGGGCCTGCGCGGTGTCACCGTCTCGAACGGCCGCGACGTCGTCGCCACGGACAGCCATGGCCGCTACGAACTGCCGGCGTTCGACAACATGACCGTCTTCGTCACCCAGCCCCGCGGCTACCAGGTGCCGGTGGACGACGACAACGTCGCCCAGTTCTTCTACCACCACCTGCCGGAGGGATCCCCCGACCTGAAGTTCGGCGGCATCGCCCCGACCGGGGCGCTGCCTGACAAGGTTAACTTCCCGCTGGCCAAAAGCAAGCTCACTCAGTCCCCGGAGCAACACTGCTCATTCGGGGCCGACATACAAACCTATAACCAAAAAGAGGTGGAGTTCGCGCAGCACGGTGCCTTCGCCGACCTGGCCGCCCGCTCAGACTATGCCGGCTGCGGCGCGCTCTTCATCGGCGACATTGTGGGCGATGACTTGTCCCTCTTCGAGCAGACCCGGGAACTGACCGCCAAGCTTAACGGCCCGGCCCGCTTTCTGCCCGGCAACCACGACCTCGACTTCGACGCCCTCGACGGCGAGCACGAGTTTGACACTTACCGCAGCCAGTTCGGCCCGGAATACTACTCGTACGACGCCGGCAAGGCCCACGTCGTCGCCCTGAGCAACATCGAATATCCGACGGCGATCCCCGCGAAGAAGAGCAATTACACGTACGCCCTCGGCGAGCGCCAGCTTGAATGGCTGCGCCAGGACATCGCGAAGGTGCCCAAGGACCGGGTGATCGTGCTGGCCGGCCACAGCCCGCTGCTCGAGTTCTACTACAGCGACTCTCACACCACGAAGCAGCTCCAGGCGATTTACGGGATACTCGAGGGCCGCGAAGTCGTTTCCCTGGGCGGGCACACCCACATGTCGGAGAACCTCCGGGAGGGCGACCTCATGGCCGGCTGGCGCGACGAGCTCGGCGACACGGGGCTGCCGTTCACCCACTTGACCGTCCCGGCAGTGTCCGGCCATTGGTACAACGGCCGGGTGCTCGCGGAGGGCTTCCCCACCGCCATCCAGCGTGACGGGACCCCTCCCGGCATCCTGACCCTGGATATCAAGAACACGGAGGTCCGCGAGCGTTTCACAGCCACCGGCGACGATGGCTCCGACCAGATGGCTCTGGGCATCAACTCCCCCGCCTACCGTGCCTGGTTCGACGAATACAAGAACCAGCGTGGCAAAGCCCCGTCCCCGGAGAACCCGAACGCGGTGGCCCAGGGCGAACTCGGGGAGACCTGGCTGACCACCAACTTCTGGATGGGCTCCACCGGCTCCAACGTGAAGGTCTCCATCGACGGCGCCGAAAGCACCGAAGCCACGCGCACCCAGTCGATGACCGCCGACGACGTCCCGCTGATTGGTGCCGAGTACACCGATCCCACCGCCACCATCGAGCAGTTTGTGCACGGCGGCGGCCTGCACGACCGCACCTCCCACCTGTGGCGACTCGAACTCCCGGCCAACCTGGCCGTCGGCGAGCACACCGCCACGGTTACCGCGACCGACGTGCACGGCCGCGAGTTCACCGAGACCATCACCTTTGAGGTCGTCGAGTAACCCTGCCTCACATCCGACGGCGGGTGGTCGCCTGACGCAGCCACCCGCCGTCGCTGGTTTCCGCCGGTCGGAGAGGGCCCTCAGGCGGTCGCGGCCTTGACGAGCGCCCCGACCTTCTCCTCCACCGCCCGGGTCCACTCCACTAGCGCGAACGAGACCGGCCACATCGGTCCGTCGTCGAGCGAGGCCGCATCGTTGAATCCGAAGGTCGCGTAGCGGGCCTGGAACTTGGCCGCGCCCTGGAAGAAGCAGACGACCTTGCCGTCCGTGTTGGCGTATGCAGGCATCCCGTACCAGGTCTTGGGCAGAAGCCCGGGCGCGTTCGCGGTGACGAGCGCGTGAATGCGTTCCGCGAGGACGCGGTCGGCGTCGGGCATCTCGGCGATGGCGTTGAGCACGGCGCGCTCGTTGTCGGCCTTCTTCTGGCCGCTGCGCCCCTGCGCCTTCAGCTCTTGGGCCCGCTCCTTCATGGCGGCGCGCTCGGCCTCCGAGAAGCCGCCCGCATCGGACTTCTGGTTGGCGCTCATCTCGATCTCCCTTGTACGAATCACGACCGACAGTAGCAGCCGCTTGGGGGCGCGGGCTTCTCCAATTCTGCTCGGTCCGTGAAAAACGTAGCCGTCGGCGGGCAATCTGATATACGGTGCAGCGATACCTCGCGGCTACAGGGGCGGGGCTGGTTAACGGAAGGCGCGGGGACATCATGGACGACGCACAGAACCGCCAGGACCTGACCCGGCAAATCGACCAGCGCCGTGATGAGATCAGGGCTTTTCTTCGCCGTGCCCGTCCCAAACGCAACCGCCTGACCAATGTCAGCGTCGTCGGGAGCTCGGTCGTCGCCGCGTTGACGGCGGGCCCGGGCTTCGGCCAGAACAATTTCAACACGGCGGTGGCGGGCGCTTTCTCGCTATCCAGCACGTCGATCGTCTGGCAGGTCATCTGCATCCTGGCGTCGATCCTCTCCCTTGCCGCCGCGATTGCGTCCGGCCTTGCCAATTCCCGCAACAGCGCGGATCAGATCTCGACGGCCGAGTCCGCCAGCGCGCAACTCGACGGGCTGCTGACGGCCCTGAAGTACGGCCAACTGCCGGTGGGCGACGCAGCGCGGCTCTATCAGGAGTACAGCTCGAAGGCAGCCTTCATCGACTAGCCGCTCCGCGGCGGTGTCGGCGCATCGGCCCGTGCGCGGGGCTGCCTGAGGCCGCAGAGGCGGCGGTGTCGGCCCAGCGACGTGCGCTCGCGGCTACCGCACGCCTTTGATTTTGACCACGAAGACCGCGCCGAGCAGCCCGATCACGGCCGACAGCACGAACAGCGCCGTGTAACCGCCGAGGTAGAGCACGGTGGGGGCGGCGATCAACGGGGCAATCACCTGCGGCGACGAGGCGGCGATGTTGATGACGCCCATATCCTTGCCCCGGTCGGCGGCGCTCGGCAGCACCTCCGTGAGCAGGGCGAAGTCGACGGCCAGGAACATGCCGAAGCCCGCGCCGAGGACCATGGCCGCGCCGACCACGGCCGGCCACGCGGGCGTGATGGCCACGATGACCGATGCAGTTGCGATGGTGACCGAGGACGCGATGACGAACGGCTTGCGGCGCCCCACCCGGTCGCTCAGAGGTCCGCCCACGACCGCCATCACCACCACCATGGCCGCATAGACTCCGGTCAGCAGCAGCACGCCGGCGGCCGGGTCCGGATGCCCCACGGCGTCCTGGAGGAAGAAGAACAAGTAGAGGGTGAAGATGTTGTTGCCCAGATTGACCAGGAAGCGGGTCAGCCACGCCCAGCCGAAGTCGGGGTGCTTGGCCGGGGAGATCCAGAAGCCCTTCAGGAAGCCGGGCCAGGCGAAGGGCGGGCGGTCGGCCTTCCGCAACGGGGTGTCCCGGCCGGCAATCACGAACGGCATGATGCTGGCCAGCAGGAAAACGGCGCAGTAGATGTAACCGAGGACGAAGCCGCCGGCCAGATTGGCCAGCACCGCGCCCATCACAATGCCCAGCGTCTGCCCAATGGCGGCCAGCCCGCCGATCTGGCCGCGCTGCCGCCGCGGCACGCGGTCCGGGATGCTGGCCGTAACGGCCGCGTAGGCGCCGTTGCACCCGGCCTGCACCAGGCACCAGCCGATCACCATCACCGCGATGTTGGGGGCGCCGGACAGCAGCAACAGCGCGGCGAAGCCCAGGACGCCGCCGGCCAGCGCCCACGGCACGCGTCGTCCGAACCGGGAGGTGGTGCGGTCGCTCAGCGCCCCGAAGATCGGATTGGCGACCAGGGACACGGCGGCGCCGAAGCCGGTGGCCATCGCCAGGACGGCTTCCTTGTTCACGGCATCGAACGCCTGCGACTGCTGGGCCAGCAGCACCTGCAGCGGGCCGAAGAACGCCGCATTGATGCCCAGGTTGGTCAGCACGACGGCGGTGACCCAGCCGGGCCGGACCTTGGTGGTGGGTTCCCGGAACGCCGCGGGAAGGTCGAGCGCCGGCACAGGATCGCGCGGTTCCTGGACGGACATGGCGACAACCCTCCTCACCGACGGCGCGGCCTGACCGCGGTCCCTGTTGTTGCAACAGCGTACAGCCGCCGCCGCGCCGGCCGGTAAGACCATGCCGCGGCTGCCGGCAGTAACCCGCAGCGGTGGCCGGCTGATATCCAGGACGTGGCACGTGAGAGCGCAACCTGCGCCCTCCTGCGGCGGCCGGTTGACGACTGCGCGGGACGTCAGCCGGCGGAAGCAGCGGCACGCTGTCTGGCCAGCTTTTTCAGCCCGTGCGAGACCTGGACCGGCTCCGGCCAGCGCGGCGCCAGATTGTCCCCCAGCGTGACGCCCCTGAGCTTGCGGCCGAACATCGGGACCACCCATTCCTGCAGCCAGTCGCGCTCGCGCCGGAGTGCCGCGCGCCAGCCCGCCCGCACCGGAGGTTCCGGCCGCTTCAGCCTGAGTGTGTGCGCCACGCCGAGGGCCTCCAAGACCCTGGCCGCCATGTACTTGTGCCCCAGCGCGGACATATGCAGCCGGTCCGTGTCCCACATCCTCCGGTCCTGATAGAGGTCGAACGCCCAGTGGTCCACCAGCACCGCCCCGTAACGCCGGGACAGGTCCCGGACGGCCTCGTTGAACACCCAGTTGCGCCGCCGCATCGGCTCTAGGACGGGCGGGAGCATGACCTCAAAGCCGGTGAAAAGGATCAAACGCGCACCCGTTTCGGCCAGCCGGCGGACGGCGGATTCGTACTCCGCCAGGAGTTCCGGCATGCTCCGCTTAAGCTCCAAAATGTCGTTGCCGCCGGCATAAAAGGAGACCAGGGTTGGCTGCATCTCGATGGCCGGTTCCAGCTGGTCCGCGATGATCTGGTGGAGCCGCTTGCTGCGTACCGCCAGGTTTGCGTAGCGGAAGTCCGGGTCCTGCTTGCCCAGCTGCTTGGCCACCCGGTCGGCCCAGCCGCGCACGCCATTGGGAAAATTGGCGTTGTAGTCCCCCACGCCCTCGGTAAAGCTGTCGCCCAGCGCCACGAATAGTCCGCCCATCTGCCGAAGACTAGCGGCGCCGGGCGACGCACCGGCAAACACGCGGTGAAGTCCGCCGCTGTGCCGGCCAGGTTGTCCGCGGTTATGAGTCCCGGGCGAGCGGGCAGTTTCCCGCCTGCCGTCAGCTGGGGTCGGGAACCAGCTCCGGCGGCTCGAAGATCCACGGCTCAACCGGCAGGGCATCGGGCCGGAACTCGGACAGCAGCTTGGGCAGCGGGACGTCCGGCAAGCCCAGCGAGGCCAGCAACAGGCCGCGCACCGCGGCCGCGTCCAGCCCGGCCAGCTCGAGTGCGCCCAAGGTCACCGCGCCGTCGCGCTTGGCCAGGCGCCGCCGTCGTTCGTTGAGGACCAACGGCACATGTACGTATTCGACCGGCGGCAGCCCCAGCAGCGAGGCGAGGTATGCCTGCCGCGGGGCGGAGGTCAGGAGGTCGTCGCCGCGCACCACTTGGTCCACGCCCTGGGCTGCGTCGTCCACCACCACCGCCAGGTTGTAGGCGGGGACGCCGTCGTTTCGCCGCAGCACGAAGTCGTCAACGGCGCCGGTGTAGTCGCCGTGCAGCCGGTCGGGCACCGTATAGCTGGCGGTGGAAGCTCGCAGCCGCAGCGCCGCGGGGCGGAGTTGGCGGCGTTCCTCGCGTTCGGCGTCGGTGAGGTTGCGGCAGGTTCCCGGATACGCCCCCTCCGGAGCATGCGGCGCGCTGGGAGCCTCGGCGATCTCGCGCCGCGTGCAGAAGCATTCGTAGAGCAGGCCGGCCTCCGCCAGCTGTCCGAGCGCGTGGCGGTAGACCGCGGCGCGGTCGGTCTGGCGCACGACCTCGCCGTCCCAGTCCAGGCCGATGGCCGCCAGATCCGCCAGTTGCCGGGCCTCGAACCCGGCCCGCGCACGGTCCAGGTCCTCCACCCGTATGAGGAAGCGGCGGCCGGTGCCGCGGGCGAAGAGCCAGGCGAGCAGCGCGGTGCGCAGGTTGCCGACGTGCAGCTCACCCGAGGGGCTGGGCGCGAACCGACCGGCGGGACTCTGGGCTGCTGCTGGCACGTCCCCACGGTAGCAGGCCGCTCCCCGCCCGCCGGGGTGTTGCCGCGCCTATTAGGCTGGTGCCATGAGCACACCCGACTCCCGCATGGAAACCCCGATTGCCGTCACCGGTGCCACCGGCGAGCTGGGCGGCATGGTCGCCAGGATGCTGGCGGAGCAGAACCTTTCACAGCGGCTGATTGTCCGCGACCCGTCGCGTGCACCGCAGCTGCCCGGGTCGACGACGGCGACTGCCGGCTATGGCGACAAGGCCGCCGTCGTCGCCGCGCTGCAAGGTATCGAGACAGTGTTCATGGTGTCTGCCGCCGAAGCCGAGGACCGGCTGCAGCAGCATTTCACCTTCATCGATGCCGCCATCGACGCCGGCGTGCAGCACATTGTCTACACCTCGTTCATCGGTGCGACCGAGGACGCAACGTTCACGCTGGCCAGGGACCACTACGCGACCGAGGAGAAACTGCGCGGAACCGGCCTGAAGCACACGCTGCTGCGCAACAACTTCTACGCAGACGTCCTGCCGTCATTTGCCGACGAATCGGGCCTGATTCGTGGTCCGGCGGGGGACGGGAAGGCGGGCTTCGTGGCCCGCGAGGACGTAGCCAGGGCGGCCGCGACCATCCTGGCCGAACCGATGCCCCATGCCGGCTTCACCTATGAGCTGACCGGCCCGGAGTCGGTGACCCTGGCCGAGGCGGCGGCGGCCATCGCGGAGGCAACGGGCCGTCCGACGTCATTCCTCAACGAAACGGTGGAGGAGGCCTACGCGAGCCGGGCGCACTACGGCGCGCCGGACTGGCAGCTGGATGCCTGGGTCAGCACCTACACGGCAATTGCCGCCGGGGAACTGGACCTGGTGACCCACGACGTGGACCTGCTCACCGGGCGGCCGGCGCTGAGCCTGCGGGAGCTGTTCGGCGTCCGCGACTGAACTGCGGGAGCTGTTTTGCACGACTGAACCGGCGTCCGCGACTGAACCAACACCCGGGCAGGCGCCGACGGTGCCGCCCGGAAGCCCGCGCCCGGAACCCTGCGCGCCCCTGAACGTGGAGCGTGAACGTGGAGCTTAGGCGTTCCAGAGTCCGTAGGAGTCCGCGAGCGATGAAATCTTTTCGGCGCGGGCGAGCCGCGGCAGGTAGGAACCGTCGCCCACCACCGCGCCGGCGGCGTGCGCGTCGAGGAGTTCGTGCGCCCACTTGATCTCCGACTCGCTGGGTGAGAGTCCCTTGTTGATGGTGTCGGCGGCGTCGGTGAGCAGGCAGAGCTTGCCCGTCATGCCCATGGACGCCGTCACCTTGCACGCTTCCAGCAGTTCCTCGCCGAGCGCGCCGACGGTCGGGCCATCGATGGGGCCCGGCAGTTGGCCCACGCGGGAGGCCACCACCAGCCGGGAACGGGCATACGCCAGGGCCATCGGAGAATCGCTGGCCCCGGTGTCGCGGCGGAAGTCGCCCACGCCGAAGGCGAGGCGGAAGGTGCCCGGCGCGCGGGCGATGTCGGTGGCGTTCTCAATGCCGACGGCGGATTCGATCAGGGCGAGCACCGGGGTGCCGGCCTGCAGCCGCATGGCCGTGTGCGTGACCTGCTCGGGCCTTTCCGTCATCGCCAGCATGACGCCGCGCAGGCCCGGCGCCTTGGACAGAGCGGCCAGGTCGTCCGCCCAGTAGTCGGTTTCCATGCCGTTCACGCGCACCCAGGCGGTCATGCCGGTGGACAGGGCCTCCACCACCCGTTCCCGCGCCGCGGCCTTGCCCTCCGCCGGCACGGCATCTTCCATGTCGAAAATGACGGAGTCTGCTTCAGAGGCGAGCGCCGGCCCGAAATTCGCTTCGTCCGCCGCCGAAGCCAAAAGCCAGGAGCGAGACAATTTTGCGGGAAGGGCGGCAGCACGGCGGTTTCTTAAAGCGGACATACCCCTAGCCTAATGTTTCCGCCGCCGGGGCCACCAATGCAGGGGCGAATGCCGATGAGGCAGGCGCCACGTGCGCCCGCGCCGGAGGTTAACCGCCGTCAGAGAGAGCCGGGCGGCGTCCGCGCCGCCGGCGGGCCAGAACGATGACGGCGACCACCGCTGCTGCCAGCAGCACTACGACGGCCATGCCCAGCGGGGACCCGGCGGCCGCGGCCAGCCAGGCGTTGAGGGCGGCCAGGCCCACGGTGGCGTACAGCACCGCCCACAGCACCGAGCCGACCACGACGGCCGGCAAATATCTGCGCAGCGGCATCCGGCCAAGGCCGGCCGTCGCGTTGACCGCGGTCTGAACGCCCACCGTCAGGAAGCAGAGCGCGACGGCGAGGGCTCCCCAGCGGGCGATAAAAGCCTCCGCGCGGCGCATGGCCGGCGAATCCAACTGCCGGACCAGACGGGTGTGCCGCCCGCCGGCGGCCACTCCCCTGCCGGCCCAGTACGTGGCGTTGGCGCGCAGCATCACGATCACGAACAGCGCGCTGACCGCGTATCCGAAGGGGAGGCTGGCGATGTGCTCCATGTCAGGTCGCAGGCACCGGCCGGTGCGCGGCGTGCGCAGCGCCCCTCAATCCGGCGTAGAACGGTCTGCCCACGATGGTCTCCTCGGGAGTCGGCGGATGTTCACTTCCGCGGACGGCGCACGCTGTCCGTCGCGAACAGCAGTTTACGCTTACCTGACGCCGGGTAGTCGGGGAATGTCCATGGCCGCAGCCGGGTCGTCGGGGGAAGGTCAACGCCCGCCGCCGGGCCGCCGGGGAATCCCAACGGCTGCCGGCAGACACGTCCACGCCAACAACGACGGCGCCGCACGCCTTCCCCGGTGCGGGCCGGGAAGTGTCTTACGCTGTCCCCATGGCCCAGCTGACTCCCCGCACCACCGATGCCCTCCCGGCCGCCCAGGCGCAGCGGCTGCAGCGGGCGCTCGACGAGAGCGCCGACGTCACCGTCTTCGTGAACGGCACCACGGTGAAGCTGCCCGCCCAGGCCGCGGACGCCGTCGTCGATATGCTCCGCCGCTTTGCCCACGGCGATGCGGTGATGGTCAGCTCCGCAGTCGAACTGCTGAACACCTCGCAGGCGGCGGAGGTGGCCGGCGTGTCGCTGACCTACATGCGCCGCCTGACCGACGCCGGGACCATTCCGGTCCAGTACCGCGGGACGCACCGGCGGATCCTGCTCTCCGACGTGTTGGCCTGGCTGGAGACCCGGACCGCCGCACGCGACGCAGGTTCTGCCGACGCCGCCTCCGCGGGTTAGCGGACTCTTCCCGCTTGGCCCGGGGGAATCAGCGCCCTGCGGCATCCGCTTCTCCGTCTGCCGCCGGCTGCGGCCGGCACCCGGGGTGCACAGCCGACACGATCACCCCTAGGCTGGGTGCCACGGGCCCGGGACCGGGTCCTGAAGGACAACCAGAGGAGACTGTGACCGTGGCCGACCTGCTTGCTCCGCTCGTGACCCTCCGCAACGGGGCCAAGATGCCGCTGCTGGGACTGGGAACCTGGCCCCTGGACAATGCGGAAGCCGCCCGGACGGTCGAAACTGCGCTCAACCTGGGCTACCGGCTGTTCGACACCGCGGAAAATTACCGGAACGAGGAAGGCGTCGGCGAGGGGTTCCGCCGCAGCGGGCTTGACCGCTCGGAAGTCTTCATCACCACCAAGTTCAATAAGCGGTGGCATAGCGTCGACGGCGCGCGGCAGGCCTGCGAGGCCAGCGCCCGCCGGCTGGGCGTCGACTACGTGGACCTGCTGCTGATCCACTGGCCAAACCCCGGGCAGGACCGCTACGTAGAGGCCTTCGAGGGGCTCACCCGTTTGCTGGAGGACGGGAGCGTGCGGGCCATCGGCACGTCCAACTTCAAACCAGCGCACCTGCAACGGCTCTTCGACGCCGGACTGGTACCCGAGGTCAACCAGATTCAGCTGAATCCCCGGCACACCCGCGGGGATCTGGTGGAGCTACACCGCCAGCGCGGCATCGTCACGGAGTCCTGGAGCCCGCTCGGGAAAGGCGGGGACCTGCTGCGGGAGCCGGCGGTTCAGTCGCTGGCCGGCAAGTACGGCAAGAGCCCGGCCCAGATCGTGCTCCGCTGGCACACCCAGCTGGGGCATGTGCCCATCCCCAAGTCCGCGCACCCGGACCGGCTGGCCGAGAACTTCGCCATCTTCGACTTCATGCTGGAGGCCGGCGAACTGGCCCGGATCTCCGCCTTGGACCGGGGCACCGCGGACATCACCGACGCGGACATTTTCGGCCACTAGGCGGCCGCTGGACGGCCTAGGCGGCGCTGCTTCGGCTTGGCCTGCACCGGCACGCATTAATATGCAAAGGAATGAATTCTGACGGGTCTGTGTTGCGCCTAGTGACACCGGTTGTAATTCGACGGTGTCCACCGCAGCCGGTCGTGGCGCTGGATAACCGCAACGGCGGGCTGGAAGCAGTACAAAGGAGACATTAATGACTGTGCAGGACAAGGTCGCTCTCGTAACCGGCGCCGGCCAAGGCATTGGGCGGGCCATCGCTCTTCGTTTGGCCGAAGACGGCTTCAACGTCGCCATCGCCGATATCGAGCCGCAGCGCGCCAAGGGCGAGGCTGTCGCGGCGGAGATCGAAGGCCTCGGGCGCAAGTCCGTTTTCGTGGCAGCCGACGTCGCCAAGAGGGACGACGTCGTCGCGGCTGTCGACACGGCAGCCGACCAGCTCGGCGGATTCGACGTCATCGTTAACAACGCAGGCATTGCCCAGGTCAAGCCAGTTCTTGAAATTAGCGAGCAGGAACTCGACCAGATTTTCAACGTGAACGTCAACAGCGTGGTCTGGGGCATCCAGGCTGCGGCCGCCAAGTTTGAAGAGCTCGGCCACGGAGGCAAGATCATTTCGGCTGCCTCCATCGCGGCCATCCAGGGCTTCCCGATCCTCAGCGCCTACTCCGCCTCCAAGTTCGCCGTGCGCGGCTTTACGCAGGCGGCGGCACAGGAGCTGGCACCCAAGGGGATCACGGTCAACGCCTACGCGCCCGGCATTGTCGGAACCGGCATGTGGGAGCTCATCGACAAGGAACTCAGCAAGATCAACGGAAAGCCGATCGGCCAGAACCTCAAGGAGAACGTGGAGGGCATCGCCCTCGGCCGGATCGAGACGCCCGAAGACGTGGCAAAGATCGTGTCCTTCTTCGCCGGCCCCGACTCCGACTACGTCACCGGCCAGGTGCTGCTGGTGGACGGCGGCATGCTCTACAACTGATCAGGGCATGCGGGCCTGCCCGCCGCATCACGGCGTGATGGGTGGAAACAGCCCCTGAATTGCGAAGAAAAGGATCAGGCCGGAGCGTTGGGGGTCGCTCCGGCCTGATCCTGTTGGGGGAGGAAGGATGTGGGCACCGACGCAGATGCCGGCGGGCTTTCACCTATTGCCACGCCTGGTCTGCCCACGCGGCGTCGCGCGAGTAGTTGCTGCCGGTGAGGTTCCAGAGGTCATCATCCTGGGCGTGCGCACCCAGCACCCCGACCTGATCCAGTGATGATGCTGTTCCTTCGTTCTTGACATCCGGATCCTTGATGGATTCGGGTCCAATCGACGAGAAACCAAACGGGCTCATTTTGTCCTCTTCTCCAACAACGAGGATTCGACTTCCGGCGACCAGGCCCTGGCGTAGACGCCGAGTGCCGCCTCTTCCCACGTCGTGAACCCCAACCGGTTCATCAGCAGGTGGGCTTGGGAAAACGTCAATTGCTGCGCGCTGCGGCTAACGCGCGCCCGGTCCGCCCGGTACAGGTACGAGTCAAGGGTCCTGATCCAGCGGCGGCGCCAGTTCTGGACGCTGCTTTCGTCCGCTGTCGCTGCCATCAGGCGGTGCATCGGTGCGGTGCGGGCAACCAGTCCTGCGGTGAGGCTGTGGCGCGCCTTGGGAGCCGAACGGCCCAGCTCGGCAGTGGACACGCGAAGATGGTTGTCCCAGCAGTAGTCCCAGGACAGCCTGCCGCGGTCCGGCCACTGTTGCGCCTTCGGCCCATACATCATGGCCCACGCCGCGTCGCAGAGGAGCAGGGAGGCGAGCGCCGAACGTCCTTGGGCCTTGCTGAAACGCTGCGTGGCCCACATGGCCAGTTCGGAGGAAAGTTCGAATACCTCCTCCGCGAGCTCCAGCCCATCGGGTCCCCCAAAACGGTCCAAGTCCGCTTCGGGTACGGGGACGGCGGCATCGGCCGGCGAAAACTGAATGGAATCCCCGCTGCCGAAAGGCAATACGAAGCTTTCCTGGGTCGTGATGCCTGGAAGGATGTCGAGGACCCGGTCCCGGGCCGCCAGCTCGAACCTTTGGAGGCTGTCGAGGATTGGGCGGCGGCCCAGGAACCGGACCTTCAGGTGAGGCCCCATCTGGTCGGCACTGTGGTTGAAGTACCAGCGGCCCACGCCTTCGCGGCGAGCGTGGGCGACCAGCGGTGTAACCAGTTCTCCTATGACTGCGTCGACTACGTCCTGCCTACCCGTGTAAATAGACAGAACCCACCAGTACGATTTAACGTTCACCGAACTTGTTGGGCGGATGGCTGTCAGCTGGCTCATGCGCTACTCCTGGTTCGATGTGCTGGTGGTTGGGGAGGGATAGCCGGCGTCATCCTGGTTACGGAATCAGCACAATGCCGATGAGATGGGGCGGCTTTTTACCAGTCCCAGATATAGGCGGAAGCGGTGGCGTTTTCAGAATGGGGAACCGGTCCTAGATCGGCGGCTACTGCCGGAGTGGCCGCAGAGACCGCCCCCAAAGCAACCAGCAGACCTGCCGCGATGCTTGCGATCTTCTTGAACATGTCATTCCCTTCACATGCCTTAGGTTCGTACAGTGACAAATCCAGCCGGGTTGCTCGCCCCCGACATGTTCAAGAGTTCCGTGCTTCTGCTGCGCCTGTCCAGCCAAACTCGTTGCAACATCCGGACATGCCATGATCGTGCCTCACGGCTTGTGCTGTCACGTTCCGGACAGGTAGTCAAAACCGCCTGCCGCCCCGGAAATCCGGGGAAAGGAGCGCCTCCCAAGGATCGTCACTCAAAGGCCGCGAGGTGATGGCATAATGTGGCCATGGCAGGAAGTGGCCGGTCATAAAGGACGCAAGATGGGCCGAAGAAGTGCTTTAGACTGGCCAAAGAGCGGCCGCACCGCACAGGAAACAGCAGGCCCTGCGTGATACGTAAATGGATCAACCGGAGGAGCGCCCTATGCTGAGCGGGACGGCATTCGAGGTCTATGAATACGCCGTGGCCCACCCCGGCTGGACCAAAGAAAGCATGTCCACGGCACTCGGCTACACCATCCGCGACCTTAACATCGCCATCGGCGAGCTGGTCAGCAGGCAATTGCTGCAGCAGCCGGCACCGAATGTCGAATGCTATGTCGCCATCTCCCCCGACGTCGCCCTGTCGCAACTGGTAGATTCCGACGAGCGGCTGCTGATCGACCTGCGCACCAAGATCAGCGGCCACCGTGCGGACATGGCGGCACTCGTGCCCACCTACCTGGCAGCCCGCAAACGGGTGTCGCTGGACTCCTCCGTGGAGGTCCTCGAAGACCCGGGGGTAATCCGCAAGCTGCTGGTGGACTATGGCCGGGACGTTTCCGAGCAGGTGCTGATCAGCCAGCCGGGCTCCGGTGCCTCCGCGGATGTCCACGAAGAGGGCATCCAAAAGGACATCGAACTCCTCAACCGCGGGGTCGTCCGCAAGAACATCAGCCACGCCAGCACCCTGGACCACGTGCCCACGCGCAAGGCGGTCGCCGCGATCTCGCCGGCCGGCGGCGAGTACCGAACCCTGCCTTACGTGCCGCTCAAGATCATGATCTTCGACCGCAACCTCGCCCTGATCGGTCGCCAACTGCATCCGGAAGACCGCGGCGCGCTGGTGGTGCGCGACTTCAACCTGATCCAGGTCTTCATCAACCTGTTCCACGTGGCCTGGGAGCTGGCCGATCCCTACGTTGTGGACGGGCAGGAAAACGGCGCCTCGGATCTCAACGGCATCCAGCACTCCATCCTCAACGCCATGGCCGCCGGGTACTCGGACGAGGTGATCGCCCGGAGGCTGGACATCAGCGTCCGCACCTGCCGACGCCACATTGCCTGGATGCTGGAGCAGCTCGGCGCGGAAAGCCGATTCCAGGCCGCGCTCAAGGCCCGGGACGCCGGCTGGCTCTAGCCCGGGCAGCACTAATAGAAAACTTCTGTTTCCTATCCCGTAACGTCCCGGGCTATCCTGTGTGAGTGACTTCACAGGATGCAGACCTTTCCGAAACCCTGCCCACCGAAACGGAAGTGGCGCTGGAACGCGCCACTGCGGCGCACCGGCACCAGCACCTGTTCTCCCAGCGCGCCGCCAACATCAAACAATCGGCCGTCCGCGACGTCTTCGACATCTCGATGCGCCCCGGGTTGGTTTCCCTGGCCGGCGGCAACCCCTACCTGCAGTCCCTGCCGCTGGAGAAGATCGCCGGCATGGCGCAGCGGCTGATCGCCGAGCATGGGATGACCGCCCTGCAATACGGCGGCGGCCAGGGTACCCAGGACCTGCGGCGAAAGATCTGCGAGGTCATGGCGCACGAAGGCATCACCGGCGTGGATCCGGAGAACGTCGTCGTCACGGCGGGTTCCCAGTCCGCACAGGACGTGGCCGCCAAAGTCTTCTGCAACCCCGGCGACGTGGTGCTGTGCGAGGATCCCACCTACGTTGGCGCGCTGAACACCTTTGAGGCCTACGAGGTCCAGGTGGAGCCGGTGTTAATGGACGAACACGGTCTCGTCCCCTCGGAACTCCAGCGCCGCATCGAAGAGCTGCAGGGCGAGGGCCGCAGCATTAAATTCCTCTACACCATCCCCAGCTTCAACAATCCCTCCGGCATCACGCTGGCCGCCGAGCGCCGGCAGCAGATCGTGGACATCTGCCGCGAGGCCGGCGTCCTGGTGCTCGAGGACAATCCCTACGGCCTGCTGCGCTTCGACGGCGAGCCCTTGCGGCCGCTGCGCGCGGACAATCCCGACGACGTGGTCTACCTGGGCTCCTTTTCCAAGATTCTGGCACCGGGCCTGCGGATCGGCTGGGCGCTGCTGCCCGACCACCTGCAGCGGAGCTTCTACCTGGCCAACGAGGCCGTCACCCTGTGCCCGCCCACCCTGAACCAGATGCTGATTTCCGCTTACCTGGAGGAACACGACTGGGTGGGGCAGATCGATACCTACCGACGGTTGTACGCCACCCGATGCGCCGCCATGTTGTCGGCGCTGGACGAATTCATGCCCGACGGGACCACCTGGACCGAACCCGACGGCGGCTTCTTCGTCTGGATCACCCTTCCGGAGGGCGTCGACACCTACCCGCTGCTCTACGACGCGATCGAGGCCGGCGTGGTCTTCATCCCGGGGGCGGCGTTCAGTCCCTCCGAGGAGCCGTCACGCCAGCTGCGGCTGGCTTTCAGCGCCGTGCCCGAAGAGGCCATTCGCGAGGGCGTGCGGCGGCTTGCGCCCGTCCTCGCAAAGGCTATGGCCGGCGCCGGTTCTTGAAATAGCGGTAGTACGCGTAGCGGCCGGCGAAATACAGGCCGATCACGATGAGGATCCGCAGGATGGGGTGCAGTCCCGGCATCAGCCAGATCATGACGTAGCTGAGCAGGAAGACGGCCGCCATGGCCCACAGGGTGCCCTTCCAGTCGATCCTGGGCACGCCTGAGTCGTTGCGCTGACCCGAGGGCCTGTTGTTACTCATGCTCCCAGTCTTTCACAGCCGGAACGCCACCCTTGGCGGTCCGTCAGGGCAGGAGGTCGTTGATCGCTGCAGAGCGGATCCCGGACGCCGTCCTCCGAGGAGACACCACGGCCGCGGTCAGGCGCAGACCAGGATGCCGTCCAGGTCGGCGTGGACCGTGGCGCCCGGCCGGAACAGCACGCCACCGATCTCGACGGGAACGTCTGCTTCCCCGCTGGCGTCCTTGGCACTCTTCCGCGGGTTGCTGCCGAGCGCCTTGACGCCGAGCGGCAGCCGCGCGAGGGCCGCCCGGTCCCGGATCGCCCCGTTGATAATTACCCCGGACCAGCCGTTGGCCACGGCGGCCGCGGCGATCATGTCCCCCATCAGGGCCGTCTCCAGCGAACCGCCGCCATCGACCACCAACACGGCGCCGTGGCCCGGGGAGTTGAGGACGGATTTCACCAGCCCGTTGTCCTGGTAACACCTGATGGTGCGGACCGGCCCGCTGAACGACGCCCGGCCGCCGAAGTTGCCGAACTGGAGCGACAGCGACGCCAGTTCGTCGCCGCGCTGGTCGTACAGGTCCGCCGTCGGGATCACTGTAGGTTCTGCCCCGTGGGTCGCTGCGCTGCCCGCTGTCTCAATCACCTGATGGTGCTCCTCCTCGCCACACCGCGATCATAACCAACCGCGGCCCGGCGGGCGTCCGCGCGCGGGACTGAGTCCCTCCGGCATGCGGCGGCGGCGCCGTTAACCCAGCATGCCGCGGCGCACCGTCAATCCAGCAGCAGCGCCGGTTCCTCCATGATCGCGGCGACGTCTGCCATGAACCTGGCGGAAAGGTCGCCGTCCACCACGCGGTGGTCGAACGATCCGCCCAGCGTGGTGATCCAGCGGGGAATGACTTCGCCGGAGACGACCCACGGTTTCTGCCGGATGGTGCCGAACGCGACGATGGCGACTTCGCCCGGGTTGATGATCGGGGTGCCGATGTCGATTCCCAGCGCGCCGATGTTGGTGATGGAGAGGGTGCCGTTCTGCATGTCGGCGGGCTTGGTCTTGCCGGCACGGGCCGTGGTCGCCAGGTCGTTGAGGGCTACCGCGAGCTCCTTGAGCGAGAGGTCCTGGGCGTCCTTGATGTTCGGAACCAGCAGGCCGCGGGGGGTGGCGGCGGCAATGCCGAGGTTCATGAAGTGCTTGACGTGGATTTCGTCGCCGGACTCCGTCTCCACCCAGCTGGCGTTGACGTTCGGGTTGCGTGCGGCGGCCCAGATGACGGCCTTGGCCAGGATGAGCAGCGGCGAGACCCTGACGCCTTCGAAGTCGCGGGACTTCTTCAGCCGCTGGACGAACTCCATGGTCCGCGAGGCATCCACATCCACGAAGATGCTCACGTGGGGGGCGCTGAAGGCCGACTCGACCATGGCCTTGGCGGTCGCCTTGCGCACGCCCCTGACCGGGACCCGCTCGATCCGGTTGTCCAGTCCCTTGCGCGGGGCCCAGAACGTCGGCGCAGCTGCCTGCTCGGCCTCGCGCTGGGCCTGGTAGCTGAGCAGATCCTGCTTGGTGACCTCGCCCCCCTTGCCCGTGGGGGTGATGTCCGCCAAGTTGATGCCAAGGTCCTTGGCGGCCTTGCGCACCGGCGGCTTGGCGAGCACCCGGGTCAGCAGCCGGGTGACGACTGCCTGGACGGCTTCGCCTCGGGCATGCCCGGCACCGACGGCGGGAGCCGCTCCGGGAACCGCGGAGTCGTCGTCGGCGGGAACCGGCGGAACGTGCTGGGCCTGGCCGTGCGGCTCGGGCAGATGGATCTCCGCGGCGGGTACGTCCCCGCCGCCGGAGCGGGCCGCGGAAGGGCGCGCCGCCGTCGTCGTAGTGGGAGGGGACGCGGAGGCGCTGCCGCGGCGCGGGCGCCGCCTGACCGGATCGGCCTTGGGGCCGGAGCCGACCAACGGCCCGCCCTCGGCGGTGGCCTCGGGCACGGGCTGGTCCGGAACGGGGGCCGCGGGGCGCACCGGAGCGGCAGGCCGCTCCGGGACGGCCGACTGCCGGGCGGCGCCTTCGGCGGCGACGGCGAAGATCGGGGTGCCGACCTCCACGGTCTGCCCCTCCGGCACGAGCAGCTCCGACACCACCCCCGCGTAGGGGCTGGGCAGCTCGACCAGTGACTTGGCCGTCTCGATCTCCACGATGACGTCGTTGACCGCCACGGTGTCCCCCGGTTTGACCTTCCAGGACACGATTTCGGCTTCGACCAGTCCCTCGCCGACATCCGGGAGGTTGAAAATCTGCGTGTTCGACATGGAAACTCCGATATCAGTAGGCGAGCGAACGGTCGAGGGCCTCGAGCAGGCGGTCGATGTCCGGCAGGTACTGTTCCTCCACCTTCGCCACCGGGTAAGGCATATGGAAGCCGCCGACCCGCAGCACCGGCGCCTCCAGGCTCAGGAAGGCGCGTTCGCCGACCCGCGCGGCGATCTCCCCGCCGATGCCGCCGAAGGTCGGGGCTTCGTGCGTGACGATCAGGCGCCCGGTCTTCTCCGCCGACGCGGTGATGGTCTCGAAGTCGATCGGCGAGATGGAGCGCAGGTCAATGACCTCCACGCTGTTGCCGTCCTCTTCCGCCGCCTTCGCCGCGGCCAGGGCGACCGGTACCAGCGGCCCGTAGGCGACGATCGTCGCGTCGGTGCCTTCGCGGACGACCTGGGCGCTGAAGGCGTCGCGGCCGGCCGATTCGGTGTCCACCTCGCCCTTGAGCCAGTAGCGGCGCTTGGGTTCGAAGATGATGACCGGGTCCTGGCTGGCCACTGCCTGCTGGGTCATCCAGTAGGCATCGTGCGGGTTCGAGGGGGTGATGATGCGCAGGCCGGGAGTATGCGCGAAGAGCGCCTCCGGGGACTCCGAGTGGTGCTCGATGGATCCGATGCCGCCGCCGTAGGGGATGCGGACGACGACGGGGGCCGACAGGAGTCCGGAGCTGCGGGTCCGGATCTTGGCCAACTGGGTGGTGATCTGGTTGAACGCCGGGAAGACGAAGCCGTCGAACTGGATCTCGCAGATCGGCCGGTAGCCGCGGAAGCACAGCCCGATGGCGGTGCCGAGGATGCCGGACTCGGCCAGCGGGGTGTCGACCACGCGGTCGGCGCCGAACTCGGCCAGGAGTCCTTCGGTGACCCTGTAGACCCCGCCGAGCTTGCCGATGTCCTCGCCCATGACCAGCGTCTTCGGATCATTGGCCAGGGCCTCGCGCAGCCCGCTGGTGATGGCCTTCGCGATCGTCATGGTGGTCATCAGCGGGCCTCCCCGGCGGCGTTGTCTTCGGTGGCGTAATCGGCGAAACCGGCCTGGTACTGCCGGTGCCATTCCAGTTCCTCGCGGACCAGCGGGTGCGGATCGGCATAGACGTTGGCGAAGTGGTCCTCGAAGTCCGGGGCCTCCATGGCCAGGACGTCGGCGCGGGTGGTTGCGGCGAGCTTGTCGCCTTCGGCGGAGACCTCGTCGAAAAATTCGTCGCCGGCAGTGTTGGTGCTGCGCAGGTACCGTTCCAGCCGGAGCAACGGGTCGCGTTCCCGCCAGCCCTCTTCCTCGGCGGCCTCACGGTATTTGGTCGGGTCGTCGGCGGTGGTGTGGGCGCTCATCCGGTACGTGAACGCCTCGATCAGCACGGGCCCGTTGCCCGAGCGGGCATGTTCAGCGGCCCAACGGGTGACCGCGTGGACGGCCACGACGTCGTTGCCGTCCACCCGGACGCCCGGGAAGCCGTAGCCGGTGGCACGGTTGGAGAGCGGAACGCGGGACTGAACTTCCGTCGGCACGGAGATGGCCCAGTGGTTGTTCTGGCAGAAGAACACCACCGGCGACTGGTTGGAGGCGGCGAACACCATTGATTCGTGGACGTCGCCTTCCGAGCTGGCCCCGTCGCCAAAGTACGCAACGGCCACGCCGTCGTCGCCGTCGCGCTGGATGCCCATGGCGTAGCCGACCGCATGCAGGGACTGGGCGGCCAGCACCAGCGTGTAGAGGTGGAAGTTCGTCTCCCGCGGGTCCCAGCCGCCCTGGCTGACGCCTCGGAAGAGCTTGAGCACGCGGGACAGGTCCAGGCCACGGGTGAGGGCGACGCCGTGCTCCCGGTAGGTCGGAAACACATAGTCCTGCGGTTGCAGCGCGCGGCCGGAGCCGATCTGTGCCGCTTCCTGCCCGAGCAGGGGTGGCCAGAGCAGCAGCTGGCCCTGCCGCTGCAGGGCGGTGGCTTCCTGGTCGAACCGGCGGACCAGCGCCATATCGCGGTACATGCCGCGAAGCGCCTCGCCGTCGAGGTGGGCTGCGTAGGGGCTGTACTTCGCATCGTCCCGGACGGTTCCGTCTGGGGCCATCAGCTGCACCAGCGCGGGCGCGTCCGAGGGGTCGCTGGATACCAGCGACTGTTCCAGTTCTTCGATGTCGAATTCCGAGGCGGGCAGGTGCTCAGCGCCCATACGAACTCCTCGCCGATCCGCTGCCCTGCGGCAGAGATCTTCGCTGTTCATATATGCCGGGCCGGGAATACATTCCTGACCCGGCATATATCTGTCGTTTATCTCGTCCTAGCCTAATGGCAGGTGCCGTGCGGACCGGTCACATTACCGTCAGGAAACGCCCGGGCCGTTTGTATAGTTCTCACAGAGCGCCAGGAAGCGGCTGTTGGCTTCGACTTCACCGATGCTGACCCGCACGCCCTCGCCCGCGAAGGCCCGCACGGACAGTGCCTGCCGGCCCGCCAGCTCCGCGAACTCCTGCGCCCGATCGCCCAGCGGCAGCCAGACGAAGTTGCCCTGCGTCTCCGGGATCTTCCAGCCGAGCATGTTCAGCCCGGCGACCACGCGGTCCCGTTCGTCGACGAGGCTTTGTACCCTTTCTACAACTTCGTCGTAGTGGCGCAGCGAGGTGATGGCCGCATGCTCGGCCAGGCTCGATACGGCGAACGGGGTGGCAGCCACGCGCAGGTGCCGGGTGATCTCCGGCTGCGAGATGGAATAGCCCACCCGGAGGCCGGCCAGACCGTGGGCCTTGGAGAAGGTCCGGAGCACCACCACATTGGGGTACTTCTTGTACATGGCCACGCCGTCCACCACCTCCGGGTCGCGGACGAACTCCGTGTAGGCCTCGTCGACGACCACGATGATGTCGTCCCGCACGCTGCGGACAAAGCCTTCCACTTCCGCCGCCGTCAGGGCCGGTCCGGTCGGGTTGTTCGGCGTGCACAGCAGGATGACCTTGGTCCGGTCGGTCACGGCATCCAACATGGCGTCCAGGTCATGCGAGCCGTCGGACCGGTTGGGAATCTGCACGCTGCGGGCACCGGAGAGGCCGACCATGATCGGGTAGGCCTCGAAGGACCGCCACGCGTAAATTACCTCGTCTTCGGTGCCGTCCTCGTGCTGTCCGGCAAACGTCTGCAGGATCTGCACCAGGGCGCCCAAGCTTCCGGCGCCGGTGACCACGTCGTCGGCCGGGACATTCAGGAACCGGCCGAGTTCGGTCCGCAGCGCGGTGCACAACGGATCGGGGTAGCGCATGATGCCCGTCGTCTGCGCGTTCACGGCTTCCAGCACGGCTGGCAACGGAGGCAGCGGGTTTTCGTTGGAGGACAATTTGTAGGATTGCAGTCCTTGGATCGCAGCCGGCGGTTTGCCGGCAGCATATTTGGGCAGCCTGTCGAGCACGGGCCGGGGGTGGATTTGGCCCGACGCACCTGCTGCCGGAACCGCAGCTTCCTTGATGGGGTTCTCAGGAGGAGTCATGCCTTAAAGGATACGTGCGCCGTTGACCGGGTTTTCCGCGCCGCTGCAGCCTGGATGTGGCAGCATACACGCATGGGAAAGTTCATTGTGCGGGTCCTCGTCAACGCGCTGGCGCTGTGGGTGGCGAGCTGGATCCTGCCCGGCCTGGCCATCGAGGCCTCCGCAGCGGCCGACGTCGCCGGCAACGAGTCCCTGGGCACGGTGCTGGCCTACCTTTTCGTCGGTCTGATCTTCGGCCTGGTCAACGCTATTGTCCGGCCCATCATTTCCTTCCTTTCGCTGCCCGTCACCATCCTGACGCTGGGCCTGTTCACCATCGTCATCAACGCGCTGATGCTGGTGCTGACGGCCTGGCTGTCCAGCTTCACGCCGGTCGAGTTCGTCGTCGATTCCTTCTTCTGGACGGCGATCCTCGGTTCGCTGATCATCAGCCTGGTCTCGCTGGTAGTGGGCACCCTGACCCGCACCCGCTGACTCGCCGCTGACTCCGGGGCGGCACCTACCCCTGCCCGCCCCCGCCTGCCGGCGGCGGCCCCTTGCGGCGGCCCGGGATGGCGGCGCGGGACGGCTTTGACCCGTCAAGCTGCGACCGGCGCAGGCTGAACAGATGCTGCCGGGCGGTGCCGCCGGCGAGCGCAGCGCCCAGGAATGCCGTCGCGTCGCGCACCGACGGATCCGGACTGGCGTCGATGTTGCGGGCCGCCCGCACGTAGTTCCCGAGGTCATGCCCGGGTCCCAGCCCGGCGCCCTCGCCCGCAGGGGTGGCCGCGGGATCGGTCAGGGTCACGGTGACCCGTTCGCGCCGGTCCGGATTCGGCCTGGCGTCGGTGCCCGGCACCCAGTCTTGGGCGTGCTCCAGGTGAACGCTCCGGACGCCCGGGCCGGGGTTGATGCCGGCCACCGGCGAGCCGGCCGTCAGGACGAAGCCCACGTTGTGATTGGCCAGGAAGGCGGGATCGGCGGCAAGGTTCATGGCATGGATGCCGCCCTGGCTGTATCCGACCAGCATCACCAAATCCTCTGCGCCGGCCCCGGCTTCCCCGAGGGCCTGCGACACGGCGGCCGAGACGAACGCGCTCCTGCCGGCGACCGCTTCGGCGATGCCGGTCTCATCGAACGGGTTGGCGGTTGCCTCGGCCAAGCCCGCGGCCTGGGTGCCCGGCAACGCGACGACCCACCGCTTCCGGCCGCCGGGGGCGGATACTTCGAGCACCTCCACGGTGCCGTCACCGGCGCCGTCCGCGCTGGCCGTCCGGTGGAGCAGCCCGGCCAGGGACGCCGGCGCGGGACCGATCTCTTCGGTCGCCGGGGCCGCGCGTGCAACCTTGATGGCGTCGGCCCGGAGCAGCCCCGCCTGCCGCGCCGCGGCGACCAGCAGCGGGGCCAGGTGTTCGGTGGCCGGGTTGTTCCACGGACCGCCCTGCCGGCCGTCCCGCAGCAGCATCCCAGCCGCCGGGCCGCCCAGCGCTCCTGTCACCGCTGCCGGAAACTGGCCGAGCAGCCGTTCGCCGCCCGCCCGGGTCGGCCGCCCCTCGTTGACGGCCATGCCGAGCGGAACCGTCGCCCACCAGGTGGCCGAGTCGACCGCCTGCAGCGCGGCGGAGACGGCCTGCTCGGTTGCCAAATAGGTCCCGTGTGCCAACCGCACCTTTCCGGCTAAAGCCCCAACGCTGTCCGCAAGGGCCGCCAACGATCCCGCGGCGGCCTGGACTGCCGTTTCGGCCGCCCACCGCTCCGGCAGCAGCGTCCAGCGCGGATCGGCCAGCAGCAGTTGCACCGACAGGAGCTCGCGCCACAGGTCGCCGATGGTGGCGGCGGCCGACTCCAGCCGGACGGCTGCCGACGCCAGCTCCTCCCACTCAAACGCGATGCCGCCGATGCCGCCGGCAACCCGATAGCCGGCGTACCGGCGGGACCCGGTGCCGCCTTCCCACCACCGGGCCCCGCCGGGCAGCCAGTCGTCGTCAGCCATCGTGCATCTCCGGCACAGGCCGTCCGGATCCCGGACGTCACGACCGGGGGCCGTACATCGCGGCCGCCGCCGTTTGGGCCGCGCCGGCAGCCGCCTCCGCCGCACCGACGGCCGCTGCCGCGAGCCTCAGCAGTTCTGCCGCCTCCGCCATCCCGGTGCGGTACTCGTACAGCCGCGCCCTGAAGGCCTTGCCGGCCGGCGAGACCCAGGCCGCGGCCGCGCCGGCCAGGTCCGCCCGCACGGACAGCAGTTCCTGCTCACAGGAAAGCAGCCGGCCGGGGGCCGGCCCCCATCCCGGGTCCGCCGAACCGCCCGGCCCGGCCTCCGCCGTCGCCGTTTGCCAAAACATCACCCTGGCCTCCTTTGCGCCTCGACTTCCTCCGAGGCTAGGGCCGCGTCGTCCGCGGGGCCTGACGCAGACCGGCTATGTGCATGAGGGAGAACGCGGCGCCGCTGTGCAGGCGAAGTCGCACGGAAAGCGGCGGCATGGGACATGAAAGAATAGGGCCATGGCTGAAACTTCCCGTGTTCCCTTGGCAGAAGTCACCCCCGCTATCGCACTCGGTCCGTTGGACGGGCGGTACCACCAGGCGGTTGCGCCGCTGGTTGACTACCTCTCCGAAGCCGCGCTGAACCGCGATCGCGTGCATGTGGAGGTGGAGTGGCTGATCCACCTGGCCAACCAGTCCGTACTGCCCGGGGCGGGACCGCTGACCGGGGAGCAGCAGTCGGCGCTGCGCAAAATCGTCACCGACTTCGACGGAAATGCCGTGCGCGAACTGGCGGAGATCGAAGCCGTCACCGTCCACGACGTGAAGGCCGTGGAGTACTTCATCGGCCGCCGACTCGGCCAGCTGGGCATCGAGAACCTCACCGCCATGGTGCACTTCGGCTGCACCTCGGAGGACATCAACAACCTCTCCTACGCGGTGGGAGTGAAGGGGGCCGTGGAACAGGTCTGGCTGCCGGCCGCCCGCGCCCTGGTCGAGCAGTTCGCGGCCATGGCCCGCGAGCACCGCGACGTGCCGATGCTCTCGCGCACCCACGGACAGCCCGCCACCCCCACCACGCTCGGCAAGGAGCTGGCGGTCATCGCCCACCGCCTCACCCGCCAGCTGGACCGGATTGCCCGCACCGAGTACCTGGGCAAGATCAATGGAGCCACCGGCACGTATGCGGCGCACTACGCTTCTGTTCCCTCGGCGGACTGGCAGGCCGTCTCGAAGAGCTTCGTCGAGGGCCTGGGCCTGGCCTGGAACCCGCTGACCACCCAGATCGAGTCGCACGACTGGCAGGCCGAGCTCTACTCCGACATCGCCCGCTTCAACCGGATCCTGCACAACGCCTGCACGGACATCTGGAGCTACATCTCCATCGGCTATTTCGCCCAGATCCCCGTCGAAGGAGCCACCGGCTCGTCCACGATGCCGCACAAGGTCAACCCGATCCGCTTCGAAAACGCCGAGGCGAACCTGGAGATCTCCAACGGCCTGCTGGACACCCTGGCGGCCACCCTGGTCACCTCCCGCTGGCAGCGCGACCTCACCGACTCGTCCTCGCAGCGGAACATCGGTGTCGCCTTCGGGCACTCGCTGCTGGCCATCTCCAACGTTGCCAAGGGCCTGGACCGGCTCAGCGTTCCCGCCGAGGTGCTGGCGGCGGACCTGGACCAGAACTGGGAGGTGCTCGGCGAGGCCATCCAAATGGTCATGCGCGCCGAAGCCATCGCCGGGGTCGAAGGCATGGAGAACCCGTACGAGCGGTTGAAGGACCTCACCCGCGGCCACCGCGTCGACGCCGAGCGCATGAAGGAGTTCGTCTCCGGCCTGGGCCTCTCCCCCGACGCCGAGAACCGCCTGCTCGCGCTCACCCCGGCCAACTACAACGGCATCGCCGGCAAGCTGGTGGACCACCTGCACTGACCCTCCGCTGGTTCTGCCGACGACGGCGGCGGTCGCCTTCCGCGGGGAAGGCGACCGCCGCCGTCGTCGTCGTCTGCAGGACCATGGCTGATGGCCCGGATCAGTGACCCCACTCACCAAATTCGTCGTTTGGTGATGGGTGGGTCTAGAGTCATTACTACGCCGCGGGGTGGAGCAGTTCGGTAGCTCGCCGGGCTCATAACCCGGAGGTCGTAGGTTCAAATCCTACCCCCGCAACGAATGAAGGCCCTCTGACTAGGGATTATCCCGGTCAGGGGGCCTTTCTTATTGGCTGGATTCAGTACTCCGCTGCAACTGCACTCGCGGCCGCTGTGCAGGGGCCAGTGCTTGCTGGGTCAGTGTTGCAGCCGCATCCGCTGCAGGATGGTCGCGGAGATTTCCTCCACGGACATGAATGCGGAGTTGACGTACGGGATCCCATTGACGGCGTACATGTCCTCGGCGCTGCGCAGCTCGAAGCTGCACTGGGCCAGCGAGGCGTAGGTGCTGTCCGGCCGGCGCTCCTGGCGGATTTGGCTTAGCCGGATCGGCAGCGATGTCAGCCCAAAGCATCTGCGCACGAAGGGCCGCAACGGCTCCGGCAGCGAGCGGCGGGCGAAGTCCTCCTCGATCAGCGGGAAGTTGGCGGCCAAAATGCCGTGCTGCAGCGCCAGGTACATCGTCGTCGGGGTCTTGCCGCAGCGCGAGGGCGCGATCAGGATCAGTTCCGCCCGTTCCAGAGCGCGGATGGACTGCCCGTCGTCGTGCTCGATGGCGTATTCGACGGCGGTCATGCGTGATTGATAGCGGATGGCGTCGCCGACGCCGTGCGCCCGGCCCGGCTCGCCGGTGGCGGAGGCCTGCAGGGCTTGCTCGAGCTGGCCGATGTGGGCACCGAACAGGTCCACGAAGTGTCCCTTGCTCCCGGCCAGGATCGCACGGATGTCGCTGCCGACGGCGGTGGAGAAGACGATCGGCCGCTGCCCGGCCGCGGCGACGCTGTCGATGATGGTGACGACCTCGCGCGCCTGTTCCTCCGTCCCGATGAAGGGAATGGTGCGCCGCTCCAGCCGCGGCCCGGGGAACTGGGTCAGCAGCGTGTTGCCCAGCGTCTCGGCCGTGATGCCGGTGCTGTCGGAGAGGAAGAACACCACGGGGCCGGGGCCGTGGCCCGCCCCCGTGGTGTTCCGGGGAAGGTTTCCGCTCACCGTGCGGTTCCGGGCAAGCTCATCCCCGGACTGCGGTCTCACGACCGCGGGCCAGGCGCAGCCAGGTGTCGGTCACGGCGTCCGGGTTCAGCGAGATCGAGCTGATGCCCTGTGCCAGCAGCCATTCGGCGAAGTCCGGGTGGTCGCTGGGGCCCTGGCCGCAAATGCCGACGTACTTGCCGCGGGCGCGGCAGGCACCGATCGCCATCTCCAGGAGCTTGGTGACCGCCGGGTTGCGTTCGTCGAATCCCCCGGAGACCAGGGCCGAGTCCCGGTCCAAACCCAGAGTGAGCTGGGTCAGGTCGTTGGAGCCGATGGAGAAGCCGTCGAAGTACTCCAGGAACTCATCGGCCAGCAGGGCGTTGGCCGGCAGTTCGCACATCATCACGATTTCCAGCCCGTCCTCGCCGCGGACCAGCCCGTTGACGCCAGCAGCTCGGTCACCCCGCGGGCCTCGTCGAGGGTGCGCACGAAGGGGACCATAACCTTGATGTTGGACAGGCCCATCTGCGTGCGGGCCAGCTTCAGGGCCTCGCACTCGAGTTCGAACGCCTGGCGGAACGAGTCCGAGAGATACCGGGAGGCGCCGCGGAAGCCGATCATCGGGTTCTCTTCCTCGGGCTCGAAGGCCGGGCCGCCGAGCAGGTTGGCGTACTCGTTGGACTTGAAGTCCGAGAGCCGAATGATCACCGGTTCAGGGGCGAAGGCGGCCGCGATCGTGGCGATGCCTTCGGCCAGCCGGCGGACGTAGTAATCCCGGGGCCCGTCGTACGCGGCGATCTTCTCCTGGATTTGCTGCACCGTGTAGTCGGACAGCGCGGCGGGGCGCTCGATTTCCCCGGCCAGGGCCAGCAGGGCGTTGGGGTGGATGCCGATCTGGCGGTTGATGATGAATTCCAGCCGGGCCAGGCCCACGCCGCGATGCGGCAGCCGCGAGAAGCTGAAAGCCTGTTCGGGGGTGCCGACGTTCATCATGATCTTCACCGGTGCTTCCGGCATCGTGTCGAGGGCGGTCTCCTCCAAGGTGTAGTCCAGCAGCCCGGCGTAGACCAGACCTGCCTCGCCTTCGGCGCAGGAAACGGTCACCGGGGTGCCCTCGGTGAGCACCTGGGTGGCGTTGCCGGTGCCGACAACGGCCGGGATGCCCAGCTCGCGGGCGATGATGGCCGCGTGACAGGTGCGCCCGCCGCGGTCAGTGACGATGGCGGCGGCCTTCTTCATGATCGGTTCCCAGTCCGGGTCGGTCATGTTGGCCACGAGCACGTCGCCGGGCTGGAAGGAGGACATCTGGTCGATCGAGGTCAGCACGCGCACCTGGCCGGCGCCAATGCGCTGGCCGATGGCCCGGCCCTCGGCCAGCACCGCGGAGCGCTCCTTGAGCGTGAAGCGCGAGAGGGTGCCGGCCGCCTTGCGGGACTCGACGGTCTCGGGGCGGGCCTGCAGGATGTACAGCTGGCCGTCGGTGCCGTCCTTGCCCCATTCAATGTCCATGGGGCGGCCGTAGTGGGCCTCGATAGCCACCGCGTGCCGGGCCAACTGCTCCACCTCGGCATCCGTGAGACTGAAGCGCCGCCGCTGCGAAACCGGCACCGGGGCGAACTCGATGGTGCGGCCGGGCTCGGCGGATGCCGCGTAGGTCATCTGCACGGCCTTCTCGCCCAGGCCGCGCTTGAGGATGGCCGGCCGGCCGGCGGCCAGGGCGGGCTTGTAGACGTAGAACTCGTCGGGGTTCACCGCACCCTGGACCACGGCCTCGCCCAGGCCGTAGGAGGAGGTAATGAAGACCGCGTCGCGGAAGCCGGACTCGGTGTCCATGGTGAACATGACCCCGGAGGAGCCGACGTCGGAGCGGACCATGCGCTGGATGCCCGCCGAGAGGGCCACCTCGGAGTGGGTGAACCCGTGGTGGACCCGGTAGGCGATCGCGCGGTCGTTATAGAGCGAGGCGAAGACGTCCCGGATGGCGGCCAGCACGTTCCCGATGCCGCGCACGTTCAGGAACGTTTCCTGCTGGCCGGCGAACGAAGCGTCGGGCAGGTCCTCGGCGGTGGCACTGGAGCGGACGGCCCAGGACACGTCCTCGCCGTGGTTGCCGGCCAGTTGCGTATAGGCGGCGCGGATCTGCTCCTCGAAACCGGCCGGGAACGGTGCCTGGCGGATCATTTCCCGAATCCTTGCTCCGGCGGCACCCAAGGCCGTCACGTCGTCGCTGTCCAGGCCCGCGAGGACTGTCTCGATGCCGGCTTCCAGGCCGGATTCGCGCAGGAAGCGGCGGTAGGCGTCGGCGGTGGTGGCGAAGCCGTCCGGGACCTTTACTCCGGCCGTTGCCAGGTTTCCGATCATCTCGCCCAGCGAGGCGTTCTTGCCCCCGACCTGGTCAAGGTCGGACAGGCCAACTTCGGAAAACCACAGAACGTCAGTCATGGATGATGCTCCTTTTGGGCCATGCGCTCCAAGGCGCTGTGGGTAAAAGAGGTGATGCCCAAGGCTGTCCGGAGGAGCTCCCGGACACAAGCGGTTGTGACACACGCAACAGTTCTCAAGGTCACGAAAGGTCACCGAATGGACGCGCAGCCCGCGGGCCCCGCATCAGCGCCGGACAAACCGGCGCACCCTCAGGAGCTGCGACGAGGATGTGTGCCTACCCGCCCTGGTTCGCCTTTCGCTCGCGTTCCTCGTAGGCCTCGTGGCCGGGACCGGTGAACGCCTGGTTGCGCTCGATGGCGTCGATGGAGCCGGTGAACAGCTGAGAGTCGCCCGCGCCGGCCATCGCCGGGGCCGCGGGACGGCGGCGGCCGGCGGGGGCCTCGCCGCTCTCCGCCGGGCCGACGGCTTCCCACCGCTGCCGAGGCAGCGCCTGCGGGTATTCGCGCTGCAGGAAGGTAACCATGGATTCCCGCACCAGGCAGCGAAGGTCGAACAGTGTGCCGCTGTCCCCGGCACTGACCAGGATGCGCACGCGGACCAGCGAGTTGACGGCGTCGGTGACCTGCAGGATGGCAGTGCGTCCGTCCCAGATCTCGGCCGCCTCCACCACGGCCTTGAGGTGCGCGCGCAGCTCATCCAGGGGAACCCGCCAATCCACGTCCAGCTCCACCGTTCCCAGCAGGGCGGCGGTCCGGCGGGTCCAGTTCTCGAAGGGCGTGCTGGTGAAGTAGGTGGAGGGCAAGATCAGCCGCCGGTCATCCCAGATGTGGACCACCACATAGGTCATGGTGATCTCCTCCACCGTGCCCCATTGGTTCTCGACCACCACGACGTCATCCACCCGGATGGCATCCGTGAAGGCCAACTGCATGCCGGCAAAGACGTTGGTCAGGGAGCTCTGCACCGCGAGGCCGGCGACCACGGACAGGACGCCGGCGGAGGCCAGGATACCTGCACCGAGGGCCCGGACCTGGGGAATGGTCAGCAGCACGCACGCGACCGCGATCGTCACGATCAGCGCCACGGCCACACGGCGCCCCAGGATCACCTGCGTCTTGAGCCGGCGCAGCCGGCGGTTGTCCTTGGTGTCCGTGCGGTACTTGGCCAGGATGGCCGCCTCAATGACCAGGAGTACGACGACGGCGAACCAGGCCAGCGCAGCTATGAGCACCACGATCAGGACGAAGTCCACGGCGGCGTGCCACGGCTCACCGGCGGACGTGATACGCAGGCCCACCCGGATTCCGATGACGGCCAGCGCCGCCCGGAAGGGGCTGCGCCCGCGGGCCGAAACATCCCGGATGTTGGGCACACGCCGGAACAGCTGGTTCACTGCAACCCGCAAGAGCGCGGTGATCACCAGTGCTGAGGCAACGGCGATCAGCACTACTGTCGCCGGCTGGATCAGGTAGAGATAATCATCCATATTTTCGATGGTGCAGATCCGGCGCGGAGCCTGTCCAGTCGGGTTGCGCGACGGGCCCGGACAGATACTGGGGCTGGAGTGTTTGGAGTTGCCTGCTCAGGACCGCGCAGCCCCAGCCTAACGAAAAACAGTTCGGTTAGTCGAACCGAACTGATTTTGCTAGGTTGGTTTCATGGCAGATCTTTCCAGAGGCAATGAGACTGGCGGCGAGCAGCCAACACCGGGGGTGCAGGTCCGCCACGGCTTCGCTCTGCTGCTCCAATGGGCCAGCAGGAAAAAGATCCGCCGATACGTCTTCGGCCCCGAAGCCGAGGACCTCTCGCCCACCGACACGGCACTGCTGGAATACCTGACCAGGAGCGGCCCGATGCGGCTATCCGACCTGGCTGCGCAGTGGGGAGTGAATAAATCCACCATGACCCCGCAAATCCGCCGCCTCGAAGCCAGGGAATTGATCGACCGCCGGCCGGACCCCGCCGACCGGCGGGCGACCCTCCTACAGACATCCGCCGCCGGTATTCAACTGCAACAGCAGATCGGCGCCGCCGGCGCGGCAGCGTTCGATGAAATACTCTCCAGCTGGTCACCGGAAGACAGGGAAATCCTCGGAGCCATGCTGGTCCGCTTCGCCAACGAGCTCTCCGCCGCCATGCCCCGGCTCTTCCAAAACACCGCGTCAGCCCCCTCCGACATTCCTCCGGCCCACGACCCGGAAAGAACCCCCAACCCCTAGAGCAACCCCCCGGGCCGAGATTTCCGCGACGTCTTCCACTCGCGTCGGGGAGGTGTTTCGTGCTCTCAAACTGCTGTCCTCGCCGGAGGGCACTGCCGTGCCTTTCGGCACCGCACCCAAATTGCTCCATGAACTTTGTGAAGGTTGACTGAATGAGTGAAAGCAACGATATACAAGAAACGGTGACGTCCAGCGGCACGCTCAGGCGCCACGCCCCACTGATCGCGGCCGAAGCCCTCTTCGCATTCTCTGCACTCAGCGCGCTCATGCGCGGCGAGCCCACGGCAGCCGTCATCCCCGTCGCACTGCTACTGGCCTCGTTCCCGGTTCTGCTGGTGGAGCGGTGGGCGCGCGTTGAAATCCCCGCACGCCTACAGGGGCTCTACGCAGTGCTGCTGCTCGGCGGCCCGTACCTGGGAAGCCAACTGGGTTTCTACGCCATCTGGACACCGTGGGACACGGTCGTGCACTTCTACTCCGGATTCGTCGTCGCGCTCGGGATCGTTTTTGCCCTGGCCATCACCGGCCGCCGCTACGGGTTCTCGATGCCGCCCTGGCTCGCAGCGGTGATGATCGTCGCGTTCAGCGGTTTCGTCGCCCTGCTGTGGGAGATCGCGGAGTTCGCCTCCGATGCCGTGCTCGGCACCGAAGCCCAGATCACCAACTTCGACACCATGACGGACCTGATCGCCGGAACCGCGTCGGCGATCATCGTGGCGGCCACGCGGATCCTCGTCCGGCACAAGGGCTGGTTCCCCTCCGCCGAGACCCTGGCACAGGGCCCACCACCTCGGCAGGTACCCAGTGCGCACACCCCGGCCGCGGGGCACCCTCGGAGTGCTCCAGTAACCGAAGGCGCCATGCGATAAGACCCGAACCACCGGGCCGACGTGGCACGGCCGCCGTCGCACTTGAATCACAGGTTTCCCCGGAGCGTGCGGTGACGCTCCTCACCAAATTCGCCATTTGGCCACTGGGGGGTCTACAGTCAGAAACGCCGCAGGGTGGAGCAGTTCGGCAGCTCGCCGGGTTCACAACCCGGAGGTCGTAGGTTCAAATCCTACCCCCGCAACTACTAGTGGGACCCTTGCCTGTTTCAGGCCGGGGTCCCACTTTTTTGGCCTACTCCCCTGCCGGAGCGCAGCCCGGAACCAGCTGGCAGCGCCCGAAGACGGACCCGAACGACCACGGGCAGCAGCCCGGCCGCCGACCAACGGCGGGCAGCAGCGCGCGGCCAGGAGCACCGCATGGCGGAGCCGCGCCGCGGGTTTGTCCCCAGCGGCGTCCGGGCGGGGAGACGGAGGCGGGGCCCGGAAAAATTGCTCCCCCGCAGGTGGGCACGGACAGGCTTGGGAGGTCTACGCTGTTCACCGCCACGGTTTTTTGGGCGACGTGCCGCTGACATAAGCGGCAGGCGCCGCCCGCGAGAGAAGGAGAATCCGATGGCTAACGCCGAAGACGACAGCATCTCGAACAATGAGGCGCTGAAACCACTCGTCGAACGCAGTCGCTTCGGCGTGGCGGAACGGCGCAAGCCCGCCGATGCCGATTCCGAGGCCAAGCGCCCGCCCATATCGAGCACGGAACTGAGCAAGGGACCCGCCGAACTCACCGAGAACCGCGGCCCCCGGGTCAACTGGCGGGTTTTCATCATCTCGTCGGCGATCGTCCTCGCGTTCTCGATCTGGGCCATCATGGCCCCGGGCAACGCGGCCGGCACGATGCACACCATGGTCGGCTGGATCGCCACCAACCTGGGCTGGTTCTACGTCCTGACCGTCACCCTGGTCATTCTTTTCGTCCTGTGGGTGGCCCTCTCCAAGGAAGGCAGCGTTAGGCTCGGCCCCGACCACTCGCGCCCCCAGTACAACCTCTTCACCTGGGTCGCCATGCTCTTCGCCGCCGGCGTGGGCATCGACATGCTCTTCTACTCCGTCACCGGCCCGATCACGCAATACATCAACCCTCCCACCGCCGCGCCCGAATCGGCGGAAGCCGCGCAGGACGCCGTCGTCTGGACCATGTTCCACTACGGGGTGGCCGGCTGGTCGATGTATGCCCTTCTCGGCATGGCGATGGGGTATTTCGCCTACCGCTGGGGCATGCCGCTGTCCATCAGGGCCGCGCTCTACCCGCTGCTGGGTAAGCGCGTGCGCGGGGCGACCGGCGACGTCATCGACATTTTCGCCTTGGTCGGCACCGTCTTCGGCGTCGCCACGTCGATGGGCATCGGCGTCGTCCTGCTCAACGTCGGCTTCAGCTGGTTGTTCGGCCTGCCGGAGGGCCTGGCCCTGCAGATTGCCCTGGTGCTCGTCGCCGTCGTCATGACCGTGGCGGCCTGTACCTCCGGCGTCGACAAGGGGATCCGGTGGATCTCCGAACTGAACCTGTGGGCGGCCGGAGCGATGATGCTCTACATCCTGGTCACGGGCAAGACCTCGTTCCTGCTGAACGCCATGGTCGAGAACATCGGCCGCTTCATCTTCTCGCTGCCGGAGCGCACCCTGCAGACCCTGGCCTACGAGGAGGACGGTTCGGCATGGATGGCCGGCTGGACCCTCTTCTTCTGGGCCTTCTGGCTGGCCTGGGGCCCGTTCGTCGGCCTCTTCCTGGCACGGATCTCGCGCGGCCGGACCCTGCGGGAATTCGTCATCGCGGCCATCACCGCCCCGGTCCTCTGCGACTTCTTCATCGTCTCAATCTTCGGCAACAGCGCCATGAGCGAGGTGCTCGCCGGCAATACCGAGTTTGCCCAGGAGGCCATCAACAGCCCCGAGCACGGGTGGTATGCGCTGCTGGAAATGTTCCCGGGCGCCCCGTTCCTGATCGGTCTGGCCACCCTCTCGGGTCTGCTGTTCTACCTCACCAGCGCCAATTCCGGTGCGATGGTGATGTCGAACTTCTCCTCCATGATCCCCGATCCGGCGATGGACGGCGCCAAGTGGCTGCGCATCTTCTGGGCCCTGGTCACCGCGTTCCTCACGGTGGCCATGCTGGTGGCCGGCGGCGTGACAACCATGGAATACGCAACCCTGATCTTCGCGTTGCCGGTGACCGTCATCGCGTATCTGGTGATGGCCTCCTTCTCGAAGGTGCTCAGGATGGAACGGGCCGAGCGCGAGGGGCAGGTGCTGCGACGGCGCACTGCTGCCGCCCATGGCGGGCAGATACCGGAGAAGACCTGGCGGCAGCGCCTGGCGCGGCTGCGGTCCTACCCGTCGAACAAGGCCGTGGCACAGTTCGCCGAGCGGGTCGTGCAGCCGGCGCTGCAGGACGTCGCCAAGGAATTCACCGAACTCGGCTACGAGGCAGAGATGACGACGACGCCGAACCCGAAGACCGGCATCGACGAGCACATCCTCGTGGTGAATATGGACGACCACCGCGACTTCCACTACCAAGTGGCCGCGGTCGAGGCCCCCGTTCCGACCTTCGGCGGCCGCAGCATGCCCCGCGAGATCGACACGTACTACCGGCTCGAGGTGTTCACCCAGACCGGCAGCGAGGGCTACGACCTCATGGGTTTGACCCAGCAACAGGTCATCAACGACGTCCTCGACCGGTACGAGGCGCACCTGGCGTTCCTCAAGTACTCCAGCGAACACGCCTACGCCTCCGTCCTCACCCCCGTGGTGCCGCCGACGACCGAGTCGATTCCGCACGTGCCCAAGAAGGCCGACGACGTCGAGAAGCTCGACGAATCCTAGGAGCGCCGGCCGGCGTCTCGGCGGCCCATTGACTCCCGACGAGCCGCCGGCCCCGTTCCGATACAGTCGTTGCATGGGCACCGACGACATTTCCTTCCATACCCGCAAGTGGGTGCGTCCCGAAGACCTTAACGCCAACGGCACCCTTTTTGGCGGCAGCTTGCTGCGGTGGATCGACGAGCAGGCGGCCATCTACGCCATCGTCCAGCTGGGCAACGGCAAGGCAGTGACCAAGTACATGTCGGAGATCAACTTCGTCAGCTCGGCCCGCCAGGGCGATCTGATCGAGATGGGCCTGAAGGCCACGCATTTCGGCCGGACGTCCCTGACGATGCGGGCCGAGGTGCGGAACATGTTCACGCGCCAATCGATCCTGACCATCGAGAAGATCGTGTTCGTGAATTTGGGCGAGGACGGCCAGCCCGCACCGCACGGCTTCACCGAGATCACGTACACCCGCGACCGAGTTCCCCGGCAGCACCTGGACTCGGTACCCGACAGCAGCCCTTAAGGCCGGGTGCACCGGCACAAGGAACGCGGGTGCACAGTTCCGGACGGGTGCAGCGAACGCGCATCTGTGGAGGACAACCGGCAGCGGGGATCCGGGCCTGTTCGTTCCCCGCATGCGGTGGAACAATGACGGCCATGACCGATTACATGCACGTCATCGCCGACGAGTCGGACCGCTTCATTGACACCCTGCGGAACAGCGATCCGCATGCGGCGGTGCCGACGTGCCCCGGGTGGACCTCGGACGATCTGTTGTGGCACCTGACCACGGTGCATGCGTTTTGGGCGGCAATACTTCGCGACGAGGCCCAGACGGATGCCGACTCCGAACGCCTCGAGGCGCAGGAACCGCAGCATCCCGGCAGCCGTGGCGCCGTACTGGGCTTGTTCGGGCAGCACACGGCCGATCTTCTCGCCGAACTCCACAAACGCCGCGACAGTGATCCGGCATGGTTTTGGCTGGAGCCGGCCAAAACGGTGGGTTCCATTCGGCGCATGCAGGCTCACGAGGCCACGATGCACCGCATCGACGCCGAGCTCACCACCGGAGCAGACTCAGCACCGGTCGATCCCCATATGGCCGCCGACGGGATTGCCCATGCAGTGGAGGTGATGTGGGCCTGGTGGGGAACCCTGCCCGGCTTCGAGTTCACGCCGGTGGCGGATGTGGTTGAACTGGCAGCCTCCGACAATGCCTCCGTCTGGCGTCTGCAGCCCGGCCGCTGGAGAGGCAGGGGTGAATCCGGAACGTCCTACGACAAGCCCGGCGTCGTTCTCACGTCCGGCGGCGCGGTCGGGGCAAGGGTCAGCGGGTCTGCGGAAGCTATCTATCGCTGGTTGTGGGGCCGCGCCCCGGAACCGGACACGACGGGCGACCCCACCAGCCTGGCCGCGCTCCGCGAGGCTCAATCCGAAGGGATGCAGTAGGCGGGCCGGGTCCGAGGACCCGGCCCGCCGCCGTCGTTGTTTGTGAGGGGTTACTCCGTCGCCGCCAGCTGGCCGCAGGCGCCGTCGATCTCCTTGCCGCGGGTGTCGCGCAGCGTGGTGGGGACGCCGGCGTCGTTGAGCCGGGCCACGAACTCGCGGGTGACGTCCGGGTCGGACGAGGTCCAGATGGAGCCCGGGGTGGGGTTCAGCGGGATGGGGTTGACGTGCACCCAGCCGCGGCCGCGTTTGTTGAGCTTCTTGGCCAGCAGGTCGGCCCGCCACGCGTGGTCGTTCATGTCCTTGATCAGCGCGTACTCGATGGAGACGCGCCGGCCGGTGCGCTGGTAGTAGCCGTAGGCCGCGTCCAGCGCCTCGTCGACCTTCCAGCGGGAGTTCACCGGGATCAGCTCGTCGCGCAGCTCGTCGTCCGGGGCGTGCAGGCTGAGCGCGAAGGTGAAGGGGAGGTTCTCGTCGGCGAGTTTGTTGATCGCCGGGACCAGGCCCACGGTGGAGACGGTGATGCCGCGGGCGCTCATCCCCAGGCCCTCGGGCGCCTCGTCCACCATGCGGTGCACGGCATTCATCACGCGCTTGTAGTTGGCCAGCGGCTCGCCCATGCCCATGAAGACGATGTTGGTAACCCGGCCCGCGTCGGGGCCGGCGTCCTTGCGCTTGCCGCCGAGGCCGCCCTCGGCGATGACCCGGTTGGCCTGAACGATCTGGTCCAGGATTTCCGCGGTGGACATGTTGCGGGTCAGGCCGGCCTGGCCGGTGGCGCAGAACGGGCAGTTCATGCCGCAGCCGCACTGGCTGGACACGCAGAGCGTGACCCGGCCCGGGTAGCGCATCAGGACCGATTCGACCAGCGAGCCGTCGAAGAGCCGCCAGAGGAACTTGATCGTGTCACCGTTGTCGGTGGTCAGGCGCTTGACCTCGGTGAGGAGGGTGGGGAAAAAGGCCTCGGCCAGTTCCGCGCGCCGCTCCTTGGGCAGGTCGCTCATGCGCTCGGGGTCGGTGGTGTAGTGCTGGAAGTAGTGCGTGGACAGCTGCTTGGCCCGGAACGCCGGCAGTCCCAGCTCCTTCATCTTGTCCTGCCGCTCGGCCAGCGTCATGTCGGCCAGGTGGACCGGCGGCTGCGTGACCCGCGGGGACTTGAACTGCAGCAGCGGACGGCCCTCGCTGGTGACGGCCTGGTTCCAGCCCTCGGCGGCGGGACGCACCTGGGGCCGGTCGGAAGTTTTTTGGGGGGAAGAAATCTGCGAAGACATTGCCACCTATTGTCTCACAGGCACGATATAGTTCTCCCTCCGCCGCCGGCGGGCCGGGGTCACGGCTGCTGCCGGCCGCTCGGCCGCCGCCCCGGACGGGCGAGCTGTGCTTATTCTGGTCCAATGCGGATATGGAGCCTGCACCCCCGGCTGCTCGACCGGAGGGGCCTGGTGGCCTGCTGGCGGGAGGCCCTGCTGGCGCAAAAGGTTCTCGCAGGCGAAACCAAGGGCTACCGCAACCACCCGCAACTGCAGCGGTTCCGTGCCGCGGAGGACCCGATGGCAGCCATCGGCGCCTATCTGGAGGGGCTGGCGGCCGAGGCTGCGGCCCGCGGATATGCGTTCAACACCAGCCTGATCCGGTGCCCGGGAACCTCGGCGGCCGGTGCCGCCGCAAGGCAGCGGCAGCCTCGCCTGCCGGTCCATTCGGAACAGCTCAGCTTCGAACTGCGGCATCTGATCGCCAAAATCGCGGTGCGGGACCCGGCCCACGCCGTGGTCCTGAACCAGGGGCTGGAGCGGCAAAGCCCCGGCCGGGTCCCCGACCCGCATCCGCTGTTCACCACGGTCGAGGGACCGGTGGAGGATTGGGAACGGCCGGTGTGACGCCTTCCGGCCCGCCCGCGTGAACGCGGCCGGCCCGGACATGGCCGAGTCGGAGGCCAGTTGTATCGAGCGGAGTGGTTAATTGAGTGACTCAATCGCCCCGACCGTGCACCGGCCTGGCGTTTGCCGGGGGTTCTCCGACCTCGTGGATGGTATGGCCGCTGCAAGCCGTCTTGGTTACGCTGGCCCGCTCGATGCGTGACACGGTAAACCATCGCATGGCGTTGCGCAGCCGGCACCACCCGACCAGGTACCACTGGCCGTTCGTGGAGGCGAACAGCACCGGCTCAACGTCGCGGGTGGTCGTGGTCTCGTCTTTCGAGGTGTAGCGGATGCGGATCACCCGCTGCTCGGCCATCGCCTCCTCCAGTGCCGACTTGATGGAGCGCGACGAGGAGGGAAGCGCGTTGACCCAGACGCGGTCGGCCAGCTCGTCGGCCCGTGCCCGGGTTTTGGGATCGAGGACGTCCAGGATCTTCTGGATACCTGCTGCTGCCAGATCGGCGTAGGGGGCATCGGGTGCAGCGGACACGGCTGCCATAAGCGCCACGGCCTGCGCCGGGGACAGGCTGACGGGCGGCAGCGACGCGCCTGTAGCCAATCCGTAGCCACCGCCGGGACCCGGGCGAGACCATACAGGCGCACCGCTGTTCTCCAACGCATCGAGGTCTCTCTTAATAGTGCGCACGGATACCGCGAACTCTCTTGCCAACCGGTCGGCGGAAACCCCCCGTGCGCCGCTGCGGCGCAACATCTCGGACAGGGCATGGAGCCGCTCGACTCGCTTCACCGTTCAGACGCCGACAAAATCATGACATAAATAGTGACATACCCTTGTCCGTAGCGCCTGCGAGGGTAGTGCCATGACAACTACTACGAGCACTCCGACCATCATTCTCATCGCCGGCCACTGGCTGGGCGCTTGGGCGTGGGATGAAGTCCTTGAACACCTGACGGCCGACCGCTCCCGCGCAATCGCGATGACGCTGCCCGGTCTCGACGGGGACGATCCCGAGCGTGCGGCGAAGACTCTCGACGATCAAGCCACGGCGGTCCTGGACGTCTTCACTGAACTCGGGGTCTCCAAGGATCAGCCCGCAACTCTCGTCGCCCACAGCGGGGCGAACGCCCCCGTCAGCCTCGTCCTCGACCGGCGCCCTGAGCTTGTCCATCGAGTGGTGTGGGTCGACTCCGGCCCCGTGGCGACGGGAAGCGCCTTCGCCCCGGACCTCCCGGAGGAGTTGAAGGAGCTTCCGCTGCCGCCCCTCGACGTGCTCGCACAGCAGGCGAGCCTCGAAGGCCTGAGCCCCGAGGTCCTCGAGCGTTTTCAGGCCCGGGCCGTCCCGGAGCCCGGACCCGTGCTTCGTCAGCCCGTCGAGCTCACGAACGATGCCCGCCGCAAGGTCCGGACCACCCTGGTGTGCTGCTCGATCCCGAGCGCGCAGGTGCTGGAACTGGCCCGCGCAGGCCATGCCATGTTTGCCGAAGTCGCGAACATCGAGCACCTCGACGTCCTTGACCTCCCGACGGGGCACTGGCCTATGTGGAGCCGTCCCCGCGACCTCGCCACGGCCATCCGGTCAGCGGCTTCTCGAACCAACTGAACTGCACGTACAACCTGAAGGGGTCGGCCAACGTGTTCGGTCAATACAGCTAGCGGCCCCGGCGCTCCTGGAAGCGCACAATGCGCTCGATGGCCGTGGCCACGGCGTCGGCACCGGCGGCAAAGGACAGCCGGACGGAGCGCGTGCCGTTGACGGCATCGAAGTCGGCGCCGGGGACCAGTGCCACGCCCTCTTCCTCCAGAAGCGCCCGGCAGTATTCGGCCGAGTCGGCGAAGCCCTCCAACTGCCGCCCGAGGTCGGCGTACAGGTAAAAGGCCCCGTCCGCCGGTGCCGCGCTCCCCCACTCGAGCCGGCTCAGGTTCTGCAGCAACAGGGCGCGCACCTCGGCGAACGCGGCCACCGCGGCCTCCGCCTCCCTGTAGGAGTCCGCCTCGAACGCCGCCAGTGCCGCCAGCTGGGCCGGGGCCGGCGGGCACAGCGCCACGTTTCCGGCGAGCGCATCGAAGGCCGGCGCGAGGTCGCGCGGCATCAGCGCCCAGCCCAGCCGCCACCCCGTCATCCCCCAGTACTTGGAGAAGGAAGAAATAACGACGGCGGTGCGGTCCAGTTCCCAGGCGCAGGTTCCGCGGGCATCCGGTTCCGTGGGATCGGCCGGATACGTGATGCCCTGGTAGATTTCGTCGCTGACCAGGCGAACCCCATGCTCGGCGCACCAGGCCGTGAGCGCGGCGAGCTCGCTCCGCGACACCATGGTGCCGGTGGGGTTGGCCGGCGACGCCAGCACGAGGCCGGCCAGCGGCCCATGGGCCGCCGCCGCTGCGGCCAGCAGTTCCGGCGTCGGCTGGTAGCGGGCTTCCGGACCGCAGTCGATCTCCACCACCTCGCAGCCGAGCGCTCGCAGAATGTTCCGGTAGGCCGGATAGCCCGGCCGCGCCAGCGCCACCCGGTCGCCCGCATTGAACGCGCTCAGGAACGCCAACATGAAGGCCCCGGATGACCCCGTGGTCACGGCCACTTCCTCCGCCGCCACGTCCAACCCGTACCAGCGCCGGTAGTGGCCCGCGATCGCTGCCCTCAGCTCCTGGATGCCCAGCGCGCTGGTGTAGGTCAGCGGCCGGCCGGAGGCGTGGATCTCGGCGGCCCGCTCGGACACTGCCCGCGGGGCGCCGCCCGCAGGTTCCCCCGCGCACAACGACACCACGTCCCGGCCGGCAGCGCGCATCTGCGCGACCCGGTCCAGGATGCTCATCACTTGGAACGGCGGCACCTGGGCACGGCCGGCCACCTGCAGTTCGTTCACGATCCTCAGAATCAGCCGGCGGTACCGGCGGTCTTGGCGATGTAGACGTCGCAGGCGGCCTTGTGGGTCACGGAACTGGCCACGCTGCCGAGCACCCGGCCCAGCCCCTGCATGCCCACGTTGCCGACCACGATCAGGCGGGCGTTGACGCGTTCCGCCTCTGCCACCAGCGCGTCCTGGGGCTTGCCGAGCACCGCCGTGTAGCTGGTCCTCAGGCCCTCCGCGCCCAGTTCTGCCGCGACGTCCCTGGCTACCTTCTCGGCCCGCTCCGACTCGTGGATGAACCACTTGTCGTTGCCGATCTCCACGACTTCGGTCGCATCGGATTCGTGGGCGGTAACCACCCGGAGCTCGGCGCCCATCGACGCGGCGAGTTTAGCCGCGGTGCGCGCCGCCTTCATGGCGGTATCGCTGCCGTCTACTCCTACGATGATGATTCCGGCCATCGGGCCACCCCTTCGAGCACGTCGTCTGGCGGCCACGTGGGCCGTTTCACACCAACTTACCCGCCGCGTGGGCGATCCGCCGGGAGCCGCGGGTCGCCGTCGTCGTTATCAGTCCACGAACTCCGACTGGGTCTCGATGAACTCCCAATCTTCTTCCGGCAGCGTTGCTTCCTTCAGGTCCGGGCCGCCCGCCTCGTAGACCGCCGCCGCCGCATCTGCGTCCACGACGTCTGCCCTCAGGTTTTCCCGGAACCACTGCTTGTGGCCGGTTGGCAGCTTCAGCCACCACTGTTCAATCCGCAATTCCGCCATCTCGCGCCTCCTTGTATCTCGCCGCTACTACTTCCACCGTAGGTGTGTGGTTTCCCGCGGACAAGGGAGGCCTGCACGCGGGTGCCGCAGGCAGCGGCGACAACTACCTCTGCCGGTAGTTGTTGGCTCGTACCGGCCGGAGTGCCACAGTGGACCTCGTCCGCACTCCCGTTGCGCCGCGCCGGCCGCGGGCCCGCCTGGAAGGAACAGCCAATGGACCGCATGGTTTTCATCAACTTGCCCGTCAGCGACCTGAAGAAGGCCACGGACTTCTACACCGGGCTGGGTTATACGCTGAATCAGGACTTCTCCTCGCCGGATGCCTCGTCGGTGGTCATTTCCGACACAATCGTGGTGATGCTGCTGACCCAGGAGCATTTCGGCAAGTTCCTCCGGAACGGCACTCCGCATCTGGGCTCGGATGCCAAGGAAGTGCTGGTGGCCCTCAGCGCCGAGTCGCCCGAGGAGGTGGACCGGTTCGTGGCCAACGCGACGTCGGGCGGCGGGACCATCTACCGGCCGGCGGAAGAAGAGATGCCGGGCATGTACGGGGCCGCCATTGCGGACCCGGACGGACACGTCTGGGAGATCATGCACATGTCACCGGAGGCGATGCAGGCAGTCGCGGAGCAGAACGCCGCGGCGGGCAACGCCGACGGGGCGCAGTAGCTTCCGCGCGGCCCGGTTTCCCTGCCGGCCGGCCGCATCCCGAAAATGTCCTGGATTTATCCCCGGGCGCGGAGTGCCCGGGGGATGGCGGCTGGCTCCCGCTGCCGGCGCTCGGCTTTCTTGCCCGGCGAACCTATGGGTCGGCTCGAAGTTCTGGCACAGTGAAGAGAAGCAGCCGGCACCGGCAGCGGGCCGGGAGCCGATCGACGCGGAGGTCCGCCATGACAGCCTCAACAACGGGCACCACCCGCCCGACCGTCCTGTTCGTGGGCGTGCGGGATGCCGGCCGCTCACAGATGGCCGCCGCCTACCTCTCCCAGCTCGCCGAGGGCGGCATCGAGGCCCGGTCGGCCGGAACCCGGCCAAGGGGACGGCTGGACGCCGCCGTCGTCGAGGCCATGGCCGAAGAGGGCATCGACCTGTCCGCCGTGCGTCCCACGGCGGTCACCCACGAATCGGTCAACAAGGCGCAGATGGTGGTCACGTTGGGTTCCGGCGACGAATGCCCGGTGGTCCCCGGCCGGCGCTATGAAGACTGGGACGTGGACGACCCCGCAGGCCGGGACGCTGCCGGCGTGCGGGCGATCCGTGACGACATCAAGCACCGGGTCCAGCACTTGCTGTCAGAACTGCAGCCGGCCCTGCACCCGGACGCGCAGTAGAGCACGCACGGCAGAAGAGCCCGCACGGGGACGCCAGACTGGATGCCGGAGCCTGTCCGCGGCCGGGCTCACGTCCCCGGCGCCTCGGCAGGCGCCTCACTCGCCGCCTCCGCGTACGAGGCCGAGATCCGACGATAGACCGGGGTCAGGAAGGCCAGCAGGGCGGCCACGATCATGACGATCCCGGCCACTAGGAACACCAGGGCGATGCCGCGGGACGTGCCCTCGCCCAGGAGCGGTGCGAGGGTGGCGGCGCCGTCACCCGAGCGCGCGTACGGGATGATCCAGAGTTGCGCGATCGGTGCGATCAGGAACGCGGTGATCGGCGCAGCCGCGGATTCGAAGGCCATGGCGAATCCGAACACCCTGCCCTGCCGCTGCAGCGGAACCACCTGCTGGATGACCGTCTGCTCGGCGGCCTCCACGAAAGGCACCAGCGCCAGGTAGAGCCAGATCCCGGCAATGTACAGCCAGGCCCACTCGCGCAGCGTGAACACCGCGCCGAGGGCCCCCATCACGATCACCGCGACGAGCATGGTGCGCAGCGGATTACGCCCGAGCCCGAACTTGCCGATCACCGCGCCGCCCACGATGAATCCGGTGGAGCCGAGCGCGAGGTACGCACCCCACAGCTCCACGGGGAACAGTTCCAGCCCATAGGGATCCATGAGCGCCATGTAAACCCCGCCGATGAAATTGTTGAAGGTGGAGAACAGGATCAGCGCGAACAGTCCGGCGATGGCCAGCACGGCGGCGATGGAACCGCGCAGGTCGAAGCCGCCGCGTGCGTCCGTGGCGGCCGCGCGCACCTCCTCCGGCATGCGCAGGGTGAGCAGGTGCAGGAAGGCGAGCGCCGTGAGCACCAGGGCGACCGCGATCGTCCCGCCCATGCCGAGCAGGCCTACCGACAGCCCCGATAGCACCGACGTAACGATGAAGGCCAGGCCCTGCACCATGCCCACCAGCCCGTTGGCATTGGCCCGCCGCTCCGGGTCGACGAGGATCGTCACCGTGGTGGAGAGGGCAATGTTGCGCATGTTCTCCACCACCGCGCCGATCAGAATGATCAGGGAGAAGACCCAGAACCACGGCCGGGCGAGGTCCAGCAGCCAGGCCTGGGGGGTCAGCAGGAACATGGCCCCGGACAGAAGGAACATCACCAAGGTGAATACGGCGGCGAAGCGCATCACGGCCAGCTTGCGGTAGCGGTCCACGAACGTGCCGAAGCTGATGCTGGAAAGCGCAATCAGCAGCATGTACGCCCCGCCGATCACTCCGGTGGCGATGACGTTGCGCGTCTCCAGGTACACCCAAAACGTCAACGCGAACCACAGGTAGCTGGTGGTGATGTTGGCCAAGGCCGTATTCACCAGGATCCCCATGAACGTGCGGTACCGCTGTGCAGGGCTGCGCAGGGTCGTGTCGACTGCGGCTGGATCGACGAGGTTCGGTGCTTCGCCGTCCCCGACCGGCACCGAAGTACCGGCCGCCCCCGCGGTAAGACCCGCACCCTCCTGGTGAGCCGGGGCCCCGGCAGGTCCCGGTTCCTGCTCGGTCATGCGTTCCAGTGTACTGACCAGACCCAGGTACGGACACGGCAAAATTCGGCCCGTCCATCCCGGCTCCCGGCCCCGCCAGGTGGCGCGTTAACTGCAGGTGTAGGTGACGCCGTCCACGACGTGCGTGCCCGGTCCCAGCTCGCCACAGGCTTCCATGAGGTAACCGACGCCTGCCAGCGCGATGATGATGAACAGCATCAACAGCACCGTGCCCACGGCGCCGATGATGATGCCGGCGAGCGCAAAGCCGTTTTTGGCACCCGCGCGCTTGGACTGCACCATGCCGATGATGCTGACGATCAGCCCTGCCACCGTCAGCGGTCCTAGCAGGGACAGGATAAAGCCGACGATCCCCATGGTCCTGCCGGGAACGGGTTGCCCGGGACCGGGCTGTCCCGGGTACCCGTAAGGCTCGTTTGGTTGCTGGTATGCCTGGCCGGCGCCCTGTTGCGGGTAGGCGGGGTAGGCGTCCTGTTGCGGGTGGGCGGGGTAGGCGCCCTGCGTGGACTGCGGCTGCTGGGAAGCCGCGGGCTCGGGATGCTCCCCGTGGCCAGTGGGAGTAGACATGTGGTTCCTCTCATCGGGTGCGTAAACGATTTATCGTCCCCACCGAACACCCTATGTCCGGCGGCCGCGGATCAGCCCCGGCCCACCAGCGTGTCGACCTGTTCCAGCAAGGCGTCCATCTCGCCGTCGGCCAACTGGTATTGCTGCGCATCCGGCGAGAAGAAGGTTGCGCTGTAGTAGAGGCCGTCGCCGATCAGCTTCACGGCCTGCGCCAGCGGCCGGCTGCCAAGCGCCTGCTCCAAGGCATCCAGCCAGAGTTCCTGGATCCCGGCAAAGGTCCTCGCCGCGGACGGGTGGCCTTGCTGGACCAGGCGCGCCACGGCCACGATGGCCCGGTCCAGCGGCGAATCGACGAACCTGGACGTGCGCACGTAGTAGCGGGCCGCTCCTTCCGGGGCACTGATGATCTGCTCCGCGTCGGCGGCGGTCAGCGCGGAGAGCCGCTCGCACAGGGCGTCCACCATCGCCTCCTTGGACGGAAAGTGGTACAGCAGCCCGCCCTTCGACACCCCGGCCGCCGCCGCGACGGCGTCCATCGTGGCGGCTCGCTCGCCCTCTTTGATCAGGATGTCCTCGAAGTTGTCGAGGATCCGGTCTCTCGCACTGGCCATTCACCCATCCTAGGACTCCCCCCCGCCCGCGGAGCTGCCGCTTTGCAGGTAAACCGTCCAGACGGTACAGTAGATCCGACTTCCCCGATTCCGAAAGACCCACCATGCTTACCGTCACCCAGCGCGCCGGGCGCCGAGAATGGACCGCCCTGGCGGTCTTGATGCTTCCGGTCCTGCTGGTCGCCGTCGACAACACGGTGCTCAGCTTCGCGCTGCCCGCGATTTCCCTGGCGTTCAGCACCAGCGGCACCACCCTCCTGTGGATCATCGACATCTACCCCCTGGTACTTGCCGGCCTGCTGGTGGCCATGGGCAGCCTGGGCGACCGGTTTGGCAGGCGCCGGATGCTGATGATCGGCGCGGCCGGTTTCGCCGCACTGTCCGCGCTGGCCGCGTTCTCCCCCAGCGCCGAACTGCTGGTTGCCGCACGCGCCGGCCTGGGCATCTTCGGGGCCATGCTGATGCCGGCCACCCTGTCCCTGATCCGGAACATCTTCACGGACCGGGCGCAGCGGCGCCTGGCGATCGCCATCTGGGCCGCCGGCTTCTCCGCCGGCGCCGCCCTCGGCCCGCTGCTGGGCGGCCTGCTGCTGGAGCACTTCTGGTGGGGTTCGGTCTTTCTGCTCGCGGTCCCCATGCTGCTGCCCATGCTGGTGCTGACGCCGGCGTTCGTGCCCGAGTCGCGCGATCCCGAGCCCGGTCCTATCGACGCGGCCAGCATCCTGCTCTCCGTCGCCGCCCTGCTCCCCGTGGTCTACGCCATCAAGCAGCTGGCCGGCGGCGGAAATCCCGCCCTTGCGGCAGCAACGTTCACCCTCGGCATCCTGGCCGGCTGGCTGTTCGTCCGCCGCCAGCTGGTCCGCGCGAACCCGATGCTGGATGTCCGGCTATTCCGCCACCGCCCCTTCACCGGCGCCGTGCTGGTCAACCTGTTGGCCGTGTTCTCCCTGGTCGGCTTCCTGTACTTCGTCTCCCAGCATCTCCAGTTGGTCCTCGGCCTCAGCCCGCTGCGGGCCGGCCTGGTACTGCTGCCCGGCCTGGCGGTCACCATAACGGCCGGCCTGCTCGCGGTGCCGCTGGTGCGCCGGATTGCCCCGCACCGGCTGGTGGCCTGCGCCCTGTTGCTGTCCGCGGCGGCCTACGCCCTGGTGGCGTCGTCCCCGGACGCCCCGGCGGTGACCCTGATGGCGGCCTTCGCGCTGCTCGGCGCCGGGGTCGGCGCCTCCGAGACGCTCTCGAACGACCTCATTTTGTCCAGCGTCCCCGCGGCCAAGGCCGGCGCCGCCTCCGCCGTGTCGGAGACGGCCTACGAAGTGGGCTCTGTCTTCGGGACCGCCGTGCTCGGCAGCATCCTGGTCGGTGCCTACCGACGGAACATCGCCCTGCCCGCCGGGCTGGACGCCGAACAGCAGCAAGCCGCCGGCGAGACCCTCGGCGGCGCCATCACCGTTGCCGGGCAGCTGCCCGAACGCACCGGGGCCGCCCTGCTGGATTCCGCGGTCCATGCTTTCGACAGCGGCGTGACCGTCACCGCCGGACTGGCCGCGGTTCTCATGGTCGCGGCAGCCTGGCTCGCCTTCCGAACGCTGCGCGTCCCGCAGCACCAGTGACTCGGGGCGCGGCCGGCGCCCTTGCGTGATACCCCTAGGGGGTATAGCTTAGTGGCATAGCCCACCGATTGAGGAAGCCATGAGCCACACAGCACTGCCTGCGGAAACCGAAACCGTCACCTCCCCCGCCGACGAGCACATCGGGCACGCCTACACGTCGGACAAGGAAGCGTACCTGCGCCGGCTCAAGCGCGTTGAGGGCCAGGTCCGCGGCATCGCCCGCATGGTGGAGGACGACAAGTACTGCATCGACATCCTGACCCAGGTCGCCGCGGTCAACAAGGCCCTGCACGCGGTGAGCGTTGGCCTGCTCGAAGACCACATCGGACACTGCGTCATCGGCGCCGCTAAGGAATCCGAACTCAGCGGCGACCCGCAAATCGTCGAGGACAAGGTCAAGGAAGCCTCGGACGCCATCGGCCGGCTGCTGCGCTGACCTTCCCCGCGAACCCAACCCCAAGGAGACAGTCATGAGCACCACCACCATCAGCATCGACGGCATGACCTGCGGCCACTGCGTGGACGCCGTCACGGAAGAACTGCAGGCCCTCGACGGCGTCCGCGGCGTCAGCATCGAACTCAACAAGGGCGGAATCTCCACGGCGACGGTCAGTTCCGAGGCGGATCTTGACCCGGCCCAGATTGGCGAGGCCGTCGCCGAGGCCGGGTACACCGTCGTCGCGCAGAACGCCTAGCTCCAGATCGCTTCAGGCCAGACGGCCTTTGGCCAGTGCGACGACGGTGCCCTCCGGCCGCCGTCGGCCCCCCCTTTTTTCGCGAACCAGCGGACGCGCTGCCCCCGCACCGTCCCACGCAGAATTGAGACAACCAACCGATGTCCTCCCATCCCGGCACCATGGATCCTGAAGCAAAACCGAACCCGACCAGAACCGTCGAACTGGCGATCGAGGGCATGACGTGCGCCTCCTGCGTGAACCGGGTGGAACGCAAGCTCGGCAAGATCGAAGGAGTCCAGGCAAGCGTCAATCTGCCCCTGGAGTCCGCCGTCGTGCTCGTCCCGGACGGCGTCACGAACCAGCAGCTGGTGGACACGGTGAAGGCCACCGGCTACAAGGCCCGGGTGAAGCCGCAGCCGCACTCCGCGCCCGCCCCACGGCACGGGGATAGGGGCCACGGGCTCGACGGGAACCCGGAGGCGGACCACGGCACCGGCCCCGGCGATCAGGACCACCACGACCACTCCGGGGACGCCGGCCGGGGTGACGACGGCGAGCACGCCGCCCACGCCGATCACGTGGAGGGTGAGGACCACATGGCCCACGGCGGCACCGCCGGCCAGCTGCGTCCGCGCCTCTGGACGGCCGCCGTCCTGACCTTGCCGATCTTCATCATTTCGATGATCCCCGGCGCGCAGTTCCCGCACTGGGGCTGGGTGGCCTTCGCGCTCAGCATCCCGGTGGTGTTCTGGGCGGCCTGGCCGTTCCACCGCGCCGCGGCGATCAACGCCCGGCATTTCGCCTCCACGATGGACACGCTGGTGTCCCTCGGCGTGCTGGCCGCCTTCTTCTTCTCCGCCTGGCAATTGGTCATGGATCCAATGCTGACCGAACACGTGGGCGGCAACATGTCCGAGCACGAACTGTACTTCGAGGTGGCCGTCGTCGTGGTCACCTTCCTGCTGCTGGGCCGCTATCTGGAAGCCAACGCCAAGCAGCGGGCCGGCGACGCCCTGAAGTCGCTGCTGAACCTGGGCGCGAAGGACGCTACCGTGCTGCGGGACGGCGCCGAGGTGAAAGTGGCGGCCGCCGACCTGGTCCCGGGCGACATCATGGTGGTCCGGCCGGGCGAAAAGATCCCCACCGACGGTTACGTGGTGGACGGTCACTCCGCCGTCGACGCGTCGCTGCTCACCGGCGAATCCGTGCCGGTAGAAGTGGATGTGGACGACACGGTCACCGGTGCCACCATCAACACCTCCGGCCGCCTGCTGGTCCGTGCCACCCGCGTCGGCTCGGACACCACGCTGGCACAAATGGGCCGGCTGGTCAGCCAGGCGCAGGCCGGCAAGGCCCCGATTGCCCGACTGGCCGACCGGATCAGCTCCGTCTTTGTCCCGGTGGTGCTGGTCATCGCCGTCGTCACTTTCATCCTCTGGATGGTTTTCACCGGCGACCTCCAGGCGGCATTCACCGCGGCCGTGACGGTGCTGGTGATTGCCTGCCCCTGTGCGCTCGGGCTCGCCACGCCTACCGCACTGCTCACCGGCACCGGCCGGGCTTCCCAGCTGGGCATCCTGATCAAGGGGCCGCAGATCCTCGAGGACACCCGGCACGTGGACACCATCGTGCTGGACAAGACCGGCACCGTGACCACCGGGCGGCAAGCGGTGGAGGGCGTGCTGGCCCTGGCGGACCGCGGCGAAGACGAGGTCCTGCTGCTGGCCGGCGCGGTCGAGGCCGGCTCCGAACACCCGATCGCGCTGGCCATCGTTGAAGCGGCCCGCAAGGTCGCGGCCCGCACCGCCACGCCGTCCGGCGAGACGGCCGGCGAGCATGCGCTGCCCGCCCTCTCCGACTTCCACAGCACGGCGGGCGGCGGCGTCCGCGGCAGCATCACCGAACGCGACGGACGCGCCAGCACCGTCGTCGTCGGCCGCAACAACTGGATGGACGAGAACGGCATCGCCCTCACCGACGCCCACCGCGGAACCCTGCTGGAGCAGCAGCAGGCCGGGTCCACGGCGGTCTGGGTTGCCGTCGACGGCACCATCGCCGGGATTGTCAGCCTGCAGGACACCGTGAAGGAGAACTCGGCGGCCGCCATCGCACGGTTCAAGGACCTGGGGCTGCACCCCATCCTGCTCACCGGCGACAACGCAGCGGTGGCCGCCGAGGTGGCCGCCGAGGTCGGCATCGCCCCCGGGGACGTCTTCGCCGACGTACTCCCCGAGGAGAAGGTGGCCGCGATCAAGCGGCTGCAGGACGAGGGCAAGACGGTGGCAATGGTGGGCGACGGCGTGAACGACGCCGCCGCGCTGGCCCAGGCCGACCTGGGCATCGCCATGGGCGCCGGCACCGACGTGGCGATCGAGGCCGCGGACCTGACCGTGATGGGCAGCGACCTCGGCCAGGTGGTGCAGTCCATCGAACTCAGCCGCCGGACGCTCTCCACCATCAAGTCGAACCTGTTCTGGGCCTTCGCCTACAACACGCTCGGGATCCCGGTGGCAGCGCTCGGGCTGCTCAACCCGATGATCGCCGGGGCCGCGATGGCCGCCAGCTCGGTGCTGGTGGTGGCCAACTCCCTGCGCCTGCGCCGCTTCGGACGGTAGCGGGCGGGGGCGGCAACCCGCCGGGCGGCTCAGCAGCCTCCCGGCGGACCCGCCTCCCCGCGGGCCGCCTCCCGGCGCCGGGCCTAGACGGCGGCCCCGTAGCGGACGGCGGCGCGGGCACGGGCCTTCGCGGCTTCTTCCTCACGGTTCTTCGGCGGCGCCGCGGTCACCAGGTCGTCGAGCAGGTGGGCGGTGATGTGCGCGATGTCGTGCACCGCCCGGTTGAATGCTTCCTCGTTCGCCTTCGACGGCTTGTTGCTGCCGCTGACCTTGCGCACGTACTGCAACGCGGCGGCCTCGATTTCGGCGTTCGTGGCGGCGGGCTCGAAGTTGTGGAGCTGGCGGATATTCCGGCACATGTCGAACCTCCGGTTCGGATCGTGGATGCTGGCTGGTTCCAGTTTGCTCCCCCGCCGCGTTATCGCACCACCCCGGCAGGGCACCGCCTCCGGCTTCCTCGACCACTGGCCCGCCACCCTCGGAAGGAGCACAGTAAGTGGTAGGGAGTCAGACTCGACCGGGGCAACCCGAGCTGGACAGGAGACCATCATGAAAACAGCAGTCCTCGGAACCGGCAGGGTCGGCCAAACCATCGCGGCCCGCCTCGTCGAGCTCGGCCACGCCGTCACGATCGGAACCCGCGATCCCGAAGCCACGCTGTCCAGGACCGAGACAGATGGCATGGGCACCCCGCCCTTCACCGTCTGGGCGGCCAACAACCCCGGCATCGGAGTCACCCGCTTCGCCGACGCCGCAGCCGGGGCCGAGCTGATCATCAACGCCACCAACGGCAGCGCCTCCCTGGACGTGCTGACCCAGGCCGGGGCCGAGAACCTCGACGGCAAAGTCGTGCTCGACATCGCCAACCCCTTGGACCCCAGCACCGGGATGCCCCCGACCCTCTTCGTCAAGGACACTGACTCCCTCGGCGAACAGATTCAGCGTGCCTTCCCGGCCGCGCGCGTCGTGAAGTCCCTCAACACGCTCACCGCCGACCTCCAGGCCCGCCCCGGGCTGCTCTCCGACCCCGGAACGGTCTTCGTTTCCGGCAACGACGCCAACGCCAAGATCACGGTCACCGAGCTCCTAAAGGCCTTCGGACATCAGGACGTGATCGACCTCGGCGACATCACTACCGCCCGCGGCGCCGAAATGCTCCTGCCCGCCTGGCTCCGCCTCTGGAGCGCGCTCGGCACGCCCCGCTTCAACTTCAAGATCGTTCGCCAGCCCGCTGGAGATACTTCCGGTTCACCGCCGGTTTAGGGCCGCGCAGCTCGTCCGCCCGGACCAGCACCACGCCCGCCACGATCAGAGCGCCGCCGACCAATTGGATGGCCGCGGGCAGCTCGCCCAGCAGCAGCCAGGCCCAGATGACGGCGAAGAGCACCTCGGTCAGCGAGACGAAGGAAGCCACCTTGGTACCCAGCGCCCGGGCTGCCATGATGCCGGTGACATAGGACAGCACGGTGGACAGCAGCACCAGTCCGACCAGCGGCACCCACCACTGGGTTTGCCAGCCGGCCAGCTCGACGCCGGCCGTGCTGAAGGACATCGGCAGGATCTGCACGGCGCCCAGGACGACGATGGCCACACCGCCCACCAGCAGGCCGCCGGCGGCCAGCACCAGCGGCGGCAGCGAGTCGTTTTGCTTGGCGGTGATGAAGAAGTAGACCACCAGGCAGACGGCGGCACCCAGCCCCCACAGTACGCCGGCAACGTCCAGCTTGACCGGCCCAAAGACGTCGAGGACGAGCATGAGGCCGGCCACCGCCAGCACGGTACCGGTGATGGTCGCGGGCCGCGGCAGCCGGCGGCTGGTCAGCCAGAGCCACAACACTATCAGCACGGGCGCCAGGAACTCCAGCAGCAGCGCCACCCCCACTGAGAGGCTGGCAACGGCATTGAAGTAGAAAAGCTGGCAGCCGGCCACGCCGATTAGCCCGAACAGCCCGATGGTCTTCCAGTTTTGCCGCAGTTGGTCCCACCGGCCGCGCAGCATGAACGCGGCGGGCAGTGACAGCACCAGCGCCGCGGCCACCATGCGCACCGCCACCGCCGAGCCCGGCGTCCAGCCGGCCTCAAGAAGCGACTTGGCGAAGGGTCCCGAGAGTCCGAAGATCGCCGAAGAGGCCAGGGCGATGCCGACGCCGGCCACGGCGGAGCCGGGGCGCGGCGGGGCTGTCTGGGTACGCTGTTCGGCGGCGGTGGAGGCCATGACGGATCCTTGGGGAAGTGCGGGTTCGCTCCCGGCGCAGAACAGGTGTGTCAGGAGTCATGAGCGGTATACTACTGACAATATCGCCGCCACTGTCAGGGGTCAATGTGGTCTTTGCTCATGACACCGAGCACTCGCTGGTGGATGCGGCCCGGCTGATCAATACGGCCGAGGTCTTCCCGGACACCCTCGCCAGCGTAGCGGATCTCGATGCCCTCGTGGCGGACTTCGGCTTCACCGGCTCGCGCACGCATACGACGGCGGAGCTGGAGGCGGTCCGCGCCCTGCGCCCCGTGCTCAAGGAGGTCTGGTCCGCGACGGAGGACCGCGCCGTCGTCGTTGTCAATACGATCTTGGCCAACGCCGGCGCCATCCCGCAGCTGGTCAAGCACGACCAGTGGGACTACCACCTGCATGCCACCAGCCCGGACGCGCCGCTGGAGGTCCGTATGGCCGTGGAGGCGGCGATGGCGCTGGTGGACGTGATCCGCGAGAAGCAGCTGGACCGGCTGCGGACCTGCGCCGCGGACGACTGCACCGCGGTGCTGGTGGACCTGTCGAAGAACCGGTCGAAGCGCTTTTGCGATACCGGCAACTGCGCCAACCGCACGCACGTGGCCGCCTATCGGGCCCGCAAGTCGGCCGCCAACGGTTGACCGGAGGACGGTACTAGCGGCTGCCGGCGGAGTAGGGCGGGCCGGGATCGAGGTCGATGACCGTCCGCAGCGGCGGCAGCAGCGAATCTTCCCAGCTAGCGGTGAACACCAGGTCGTCCGGGCCGTTCAGCCGGCTGTTGGATTCGATGACCGGCCCGTGTTCGTAAAGGTACGCTGCCACGTTGAAGGCCAGTTCCACCATCTGGTTCGGATCCTTGTCGCGGAAGTGCACCTGCACGTCCGGCAGGCCCAGCTGGTACATGCCCAGGCTGTCCACCACCATGGCGCCCTCGTCGTTGCTGACCAGGAAGAACCGCATGTTCACCGGGCCCGCCAGCGGGTGGGCCGCCTCAAGCTCCAGGGGGTCCCGCCAGTGCGAGTTGTGCAGCCACCGGACCGCCGCCGGCCGCGTCTCGGCGGCCAGCAGGCGCAGCACCCGCTGGAAAGACTCGACCCGCGGCTTGGGTTCGAAGCCGCTGGCCACCACCTCCGTGACCAGGATGCGGTGCGTGCAGCCGGGAACCTGCTGCTCGGCGGCGGGCCAGGACCAGCTTTGGTCCGCGGGGGTTGCCGCCAGCGCCTCGGCCGCGGACAGCGGCCCGCGGGGAACGGCCACTCCGGTGCTCAGCCGGATCGTTTTCACGCCGGAGACGCCGTTGATGTCAAAGGAGTGCGCGGCGTGCGGCAGCAGGGCTACGCCGTCGGAAAAGGAGGCGCCGGGGAATTCCTCCGCCAACCGCGCCTGGAGTTCCTCGCTGAAGAGCAGGGGATCCGACCGGTACCACAGCTCCGCGGCCACCGTGGTCTTGGCCTCGGGCGGTTGTCCGCCGCCGGTCGCCGCGGTGTCGCCGGGATCTGCCGGGACGGGCAGGTGCGGGGAAGGCTGGCCGTAAGTCATGCTGCCACGCTCGTCAGGTCCGGCCCGCCGGCGCCAGGCATCAGCGGCGCGTGTCGCCGTCGTCGTCGTTCCCGGAGAGACGGTTGGTGGCCTCGGGGTTCGCGGCGGCCTCCGCCGCCTGCTGTTCTTCCACCTGGGCCCGGCTCTGCGGCGTGCCCGGGGCCGGAACGGTGCCGGCGCCGCCGGGGATCTTCGAGGAGACCCGATGGATCCCGGAGCCCTCGCTGAGGTGGCTCGGGTTCTCCTTGGTGGACATGGTCAGCACCGCCACAATCAGCAGCGAAGCGATGAAGGCGATGCCGGCCGCGGTCACGCCGAGGTCCCAGCGCAGCAGGTTTCCGGACCCGCCGGTGGCAAAGACCATGGTCAGTGCGCCCGCTATCACGGCCAGTACCGCCGAGAAGATCAGCGGGCCCTTGACGGACATCCGTCCTTCGTCCGGACGGCCAGACGCGTTCTTGCCCACGATGATTTCCTCCTGCTGACGGATAAAGCCTGCATCCAGTCTACCGACTGTAGAAGTTGCCGCGCAGGTGCCGGTGGCGGGGACCACACCCGCGGGCTGTATTCAGCCGGCCGCGGGCTGTCTGGCGTCGTGGCGCAGGCTGAGGGCGGCGATCAGCAGGACGACGGCGATGATGATCGCCGCCCCGCCCAGCACCCCCAGCAGCGCATGCGGGCCCAGGCGTGCGAAGAAGGGCAGCGCGAGGCCGAAGCCCACGGACACGGCACCGGTGATCAGCCAGTCGCGGGCCAGCACGGAGCCGGCCTCACCCGTCGCGGGCGGGGCAGCCGCCGGGTTCCCGGGAACCTCGCGGCCGCCGGTCGGGCGGTTGCTCCACCAGAGCATCAGCTCGGCCCCGCCGGAGACCAGCAGCGCCGCGGTGGCCAGCACGGTGAACATCGGCACCGTCTGCAGGGCGCAGGTCAGGATGCCGGCCACCGCGAGTACGGCGGCCTGCAGGAGCAGCAGCTGGCGGTGGGCCGCAGCGGCCGGCTTGCGCGCCAGCAGCCAGACCGCCCCGCCGCTGAGCAGCAGGAACAGCCCGCCGGCCAGTGCCATCACGGTGCGGTCGGGTTCCTGCCAGAAGATGGTGGTGGCGCCAAAGGCGGCGGCCACCAGGGCGCGGATCAGGACCGGCTGCCAGAACACGGCCGCCTGGGTAGTACTCGGGATCGTCACGGTTCAAGCCTAGTGTGCCCCGGTGACCATCCACGCATCGTTGCGGACCCGCCAGCCGAGCGTGACCGCGCGGGCCGCGGTGTAGCCGAGCCCGAAGGCCGCCCACAGCCAGACGAGTCCCGCCGTGCCGGTCAGCCCGGCCGTGGCCACCCACACCAGCAGGGGCGCGTACGCCAGCAGGTTCACCACGCCGGCAATGGCCAGGTAGCGCGCGTCGCCGGCGCCGATCAGCACGCCGTCGAGGACGAAGACGAGACCGCAGATCGGCTGGCTCAGGGCCAGCAGCCAGATCGCGGCCGTGAACGCCTGATGGACGGCCGGGTCGGACGTGAACACCCAGCCGAGCACCGGCGCCACCGCCGCCAGCAGCAGGCCGGTCACCACGCCGAATCCCACTCCCCAGACGATCATCCGGCGGGTCAGCGAGTGTGCCAGCGCCTTGTTCGATGCCCCGAGTTCCTTCCCGATCAGGGCCTGCGCGGCGATCGCGATGGCGTCCAGCGCGAAGGCCAGGAAACTGTACATCGTCATCACCAGCTGGTGGCCGGCCAGGCTTACCGGTCCCTGCGAGGTGGCCACGAAGACCGTCGCGAGCAAGGCGATCCGCATGCTCAGGGTCCGGAGCATCAGCCAGGAGCCCACGTGCGTGGTGGCCTTCAGGCCGACCCAGGTGGGCCGCAGCCGCACGCGGTGGCTGACGGCTCCGCGGTAGACGATGACGAGGTAGACCGCCGCCATGGCCCACTGGACCAGGCTGGTGCCCATGGCGGACCCGGCCACCGAGAGCCCCATCCCGTAGACCAGCAGGAAGTTCAGGCCGATGTTGGCCAGGAAGCCGATGCCGGCGACCAGCAGCGGGGTCTTGGTGTCCTGCAGGCCGCGCAACACCCCGGTGGCCGCCAGCACGATCAGCATGCCCGGCAGGCCGGGCATCGACCAGCGCAGGTAGTCCACCGCGAACCCCTGCACCTGCCCGCTGGCCCCCATGGCCGCGGTCAGGTCCGGGGCGAAAGCCCAGCCGGCGGCGGCCAGCACCACGCCGACGGCCAGCGCCAGCCAGATGCCGTCCCTCCCGACCCCGTATGCATCCGCCATCCGGCCGGCGCCCAGCAGCCGAGCCACCGCCGGCGTCGTGGAGTAGGCGAGGAAGATCATCAGTCCGACGACGGTCTGCACCACGGTGGCGGCCAGCCCCATTCCGGCCAGCTCCGCCACCCCGAGGTGTCCCACGATGGCCGAATCGGCCGCCAAAAACAGCGGCTCGGCGATCAGGGCGCCGAAGGCGGGGATGGCGAGTGCAAGGATTTGCCGGTTCAGGCTCCGTCCCTGCCGCTGTACGGCTGTCTTCTCCGGGTTCACGCCCACCAGCTTAGGCCCCTTGCAGCCCGGATTCCGGCGTGACGAACCGGCAACGCGGCCCTGGAGCTCTTAGCCACCGTGCATGCATTATGCATGCACTTGTACAAGGCTTCCTGGCGCTCCCGTTATCCGGCGCCTCGCGTACGCAGGGCGAGCACCGCCGTCGTACCGGCGATGACGGCGAGCGCGGCGGTAAACGCGACGACGCCGGTCCAGCCGAACCGGCCGAAGAAGAGGCCGCCGGCCCAGCCGAACAGGCTGGACCCGGCGTAGTAGAAGAGGTTGTACAGGCTGGACGCCTGGGCCGCGCCGACCGTCGCCAGCCGCGGCGTCCAGCCCGACGCCACCGAATGGGCGGCGAAGAATCCGGCCGTGAACACGAGCAGCCCCAGCAGGATCAACGGAAGCGAGTCGACGAGGGTGACCGCCAGCCCGGCGATGCTGACCAGGATCCCGCCCAGCAGCACGGGCAGCCGGCCGGTCCGCGCCGTCAGGCCGCCGGCCACCCGGGAGCTCACGGTGCCGGCCAGGTAGGCCAGGAACAGCAGGGAGGCCAGCGACGCGGGCAGGGAAAACGGCGGCGCCTCCAACCGGAAGCCCAGGTAGTTGTAGACGGCGACGAATCCGCCCATGAGCAGGAATCCCTGGGCATAGAGCGCCAGTAGCGGCGTCGAGCGCAGGTTCGCCAGGATCCGCTGCCCCAGCCCGGGCCCCTGTCCGCGCACGACCGGCAGGAAACCGCGCGGGGCCGGTGCCAGCCGGACGAACAGCACGGCGGCGAGCGCGGCGGCGGCGCTGACAGCCAGCACGCCGGCGCGCCAATCGGCCCACTCCCCTACCGGCCCGGCGATGAGGCGGCCGGTCAGGCCGCCCACGGTGGTGCCCGCCACGTAGGTGCCGGCCGCGACCGCCGCGTGCAGCCGCTGCACCTCCTCGTTCAGGTAGACCAGTGCGACGGCGGGGATGCCGCCCAGCGCGGCGCCCTCCAGGAAGCGCAGCGCCAGCAGGGCGGGAAAATTCGGCGCCAGCGGCAGCGCCAGGCCCAGGATCACGGCGGCGCTGATCGCCCACGTCATGGTGCGCTTGCGGCCGGCCCGGTCCGCCACCGCGGACCAGGGCATGACGGCCAGGGCCAGGCCGATGGTGGCGGCGGAAAGACTGAGCGCGGCATCGGCCGCGCTGACCTGGAAGGTTCGGGCGATGCCGGGCAGCACCGCCTGCACCGAATACAGTTGGGCGAACGTGGCGAAGCCGCCGAAGAGCAGCGCCAGGAGCATGTTGCGGTATCCCCGGCTGCCTTTCGGGTGGCCTGCCCAGTTTTGTTCCGCGTCGCTCACGCCTTCGATGCTATGCCGGAGGCCACCGCCGGCAGGAGTTGTACGGTCCCCTCCCGAGGTTGCAGTCCGCCGCAGCCGCCCCCTTAGGCCGGAATGATGCGCACGGGAATGGATTGCCAGCCTCGCAGCGTGTTGTGCAGGAAGGGCACGGGTTCGGCGGTGAACTCGATGGTCTTCACGCGTTTGGCCAGAGTGGTCAGCAGCACGTCCATTTCCAGCCGCGAGATAGGCTGGCCGACGCATTGGTGGATTCCCATGCCGAATCCCAAATGACCGCCGGCCTGCCGGTCAATCCGGTACTCGTGGGCGTCGGGTCCCCAGTGCTCCGGATCGCGGTTGGCCGCGCCGACGAAGACCGCCACCTTGGTGTCGGCCGCCAGCTCGAGACCGTGCAAGACAGTATCGCGGCTGGTGGTGCGGAAGAAGGACTGGAAGGGTGACTCGTACCGGAAGGCCTCGTCGATGGCGAATTTGGTCAGCCGGGGATTCTCGTGGACCTTGGCCCACTCCCCCGGATGCTGTGCCAGCGCAGCCAGCGTATTGCCGATCGAGAAGATGGTGGTGTCCAGCCCCGCCGAGAGCATGGCCCGCACGAGCAGCGCGGCCTGGGCTTCGGTGATCTCGCCGCGGTCGGCGTAGTCCCAGATCTGTGCCCCCAAGCTTCCCTCCGCCAGGCGCTCCCGGGCTGTATTGGCCATGGCCCAGTCATTAGTGCCGGCGCCCAGGCGGAAGAACTCCTTGGACCGCTCGTCGTCCGGGCCGAAAGTGCTGAAGTTCATCGCACCGAGCGCGAGCAGGTTCTCGGCCCGCCCCGCGCGGGGAATTCCCACCGCGTCGCCAAATACGCGCAGCGGGAAGACCTGAGCGAAGTCAGTCACGGCGTCGAACTCGCGTAGCTGCAGCACCTGCTCCACCAGCTCGTCGGCGAATTCCTGGAACTGCCCGCGCAGCGCCCGGGTCCCCTTGGGGGAGATCACGCCGGCCATCGCCTGGCGCATGGCGGTGTGGAGGGGCGGGTCGGACTCCATGATGCCCTGCGGACGCCATGACGGTTCGTGGTGCAGGTTTTTCGGCCCCGCGCCGGCACCGGAAATAAAGGTGGCGTGGTCGTCCAGGATGTCCTTACACGCACCGAAACGGGTGAACGCCGGCACACCGTACTTGTCCAGCCACACCCCAGGTCCGGCTTGTCGCATCCGCTCGAACAGCGGATACGGGTCGGTCAGGTTCGGGTCGGAATACGGATCGTCGGAAATGGCGGGGGCTGCTGCCACCGGCAAGTCGGTTGTCATTAAAGGCCTCACTCAGGTTGCGGCAGGGAATGGCCTCAAGGTAGCGGTGTTTTGAGACTGAAGCGGAATTCCATTCTCATACTGTGAGAATGGCAATTGCCGGTGGGGCCAGCCTCGGTGGAGCATCGCTGGAGTGCCCTGGATGCCGGAAGGTCTGTGAGGAGGTTGGGTTGACATCATTCGAGCGCGGACTGGCCATTTTGGCCGAGGTCGCTGCCGACGGCGATGCCACCATCGACGCGGTGGCCACCAAGCTGGGCATCCCGCAAAGCACCGCCTACCGGTACTTCAAAACGCTCAAGGACCGCGGCTTCGTCCAGGAAGACGGGGGGCGCTACCGGCCCGGGCGGGCCCTGCTGGAACTCACCGGGCGGCACCACGTTCAGTCCCACCTCGCAGAGGTGGGCACGGCAGTGCTCAAAGATGTGGTTGATGCGGTAGGCGAGACGGCCGTCTTGATCATCCGGGTAGGCACCCAGGCCATGTGCCTGCGACGGGTGGAGCCGGATAAGTCGCTCAAATACACCTTCGCCATTAACGAAATGCTGCCGCTGCATGCCGGGGCCGGGCAGCGGATCCTGTTGGCCTGGGCGCCGCAGGACGTCGTCCGCCAAGTGCTGGACCGCCAGCTGCCGCGGTTCACGGACCACACTCCGACGGCCGAGCAGGTTCAGGCGGCCTTGCCGCAGATCCGCGCCGCGGGCCGCGCCGTCTCACGCGGCGAGCTCGATTCGGGCTCGGTATCCGTCGCAGTGCCGGTCTTCTGCCGCGGCGAGGTGGTTAGTTCGCTCAACGTCGCCGGCCCCGAAAGCCGTTGCGGCACCACAGCCTGGATCAATTCCGCGCTCAACGCCTTGGGCTGCGCCGCCCGGAACCTCACCGAATCGCTCGAGTCCACGACCAGTTTTCAATCAACCAGGGAGATCGCCGATGAACACCCAGACCGTCACTGAAACCCCCGTCGTAGTGGGGATCAGCCGCACTACGCTCGAAGATGTGATCCAGGTGGCGCGGTTCCGCCGGCCGGTGGAGATCTCCGACGAGGCGCTGGCCCGGATGGAACCAAGCCGGGCCTGGCTCGGATCGGTGGTGGAGCAGATGGAAGCCGGCCACCCTACCGCGCCGATCTACAGCATCAATACCGGTTTCGGTTCCCTCGCCGGACGCAGGGCCTTCGACGAGGCTTCCGACACTGCGGAGCTGTCCCGCCGACTGGTCCTGTCAAACGCCGCCGGCGTCGGCCGCTATGTGGACGAGGAAGTGGTGCGGGCGACCATGTTCATCCGGATCGTGAGCCTGGTTCAGGGCCACTCCGGCATCCGGGCGGAGATCGTCACCACCTTGGCTGAAATGCTCAACCGCGGTGTCTGCCCTGCCATCCCCGAGTACGGCTCGCTGGGCGCCTCGGGGGACCTGATTCCGCTGGCGCACGTGGCCATTGTGATGACCCGCCCGCACGCCGGCGAAGACGAGGAACTGGACTCCGGCGAGGCTTTCCTGGACGGCGCCATAACCAGCGGCAAGAACGCGATGGCCGCCGCCGGTCTGGACCGGCTGCCGCTGGGTGCCAAGGACGGCCTGGCACTGCTCAACGGCACCTCCTTCTCCTGCGCTCAGGCGGCTCTTGCCCTGTTCGACGCACAGAACCTGCTGGAAACCGCGCAGATTACGGCCGCCATGACCATCGAGGCGCTGATGGGTTTCGGCGACGCCTTCATCGCCGAACTGCATGAAGCCCGCGGCCAAAAGGGCCAGATCGAGGTGGCCGCCCGAATCCGGGAACTGCTGGCCGGCAGTTCCCTGGTCGATGGCAGCGCCGAGGCCGACCCTGTGCGCCAGCCGCCCCAGGACGCGTACTCGCTGCGCTGCGTGCCGCAGGTCTTCGGCCCGGTCAAGGACACTTTGGAGTTCGCTGCCGGGATCATCGGCAACGAAATCAACGCCGCCACCGACAATCCGCTGATCTTTCCGGCGCTTCCGGCCAGCCGCTCCCTCAAGGCAGTCTCCGGCGGCAACTTCCACGCCGAATACGTGGCCTTCGCCGCGGACTTTATCTCCATTGTGGTCACCGAGATCGGGAACATCACCGAGCGCCGGCTCTTCCGGCTTGACGACGGCACCCTCAACCGCGGGCTGCCGGACATGCTGATCGACAGCGAGCAGACCGGCATGGACTGCGGCTACATGCTTCCGCAGTACCTGGCCGCTGCTCTCGTCTCAGACTCGAAGACCCTCTCTCATCCGGACAGTGTGGATTCGATCCCCACCTGCGCCAACCAGGAGGACCATGTCTCCATGGCCAACAACGCCGGCAGGCACGCCCGGCAGGTCGTGGCGAACATCGAGACTGTGGTGGGGATCGAACTTCTCATGGCCTGCCAGGCCCTGGAACTGCGGTTGGCGAAGCCGGAGACCGCGTCCGCCACGCTGGCACCGGCCAGCCGGGCAGTGCTGGAGATGGTCCGTTCGTCCAGGTCGGCCGACGGCCGGGCGGTGGACCACATCAACAGGGACGTGGTGATGTACCCGCGCGTCCGCACCGCCCGGGAACTCGTCCACGGCGGCGCCGTCGTCACTGCGGTCAATGAGGTGCTGTCCGGCTCGGCCTAGGTTGGGAAGCCGTTCGGCCCGGCGGTGGGAATAGGCCGCCGGAACCGGACTTTATTTCGGAGAGCGGGAATCGCCGTGGATTGTATTCCTCCCTATAAACCTTTGGTCAACGATGGGAATGCCCGGCGATAACAGGCGTTTTAATGCCTATTATCTTGATTGTTTTGCCGCGCTCAAAAACAAGCGTTTACCCCGCCGGCCCGCGCTTCGAAAGCGTTTGCTACTGGGATTTATTGGACGAATAAAAGGGCTTGTATCAGTCTCCACCTTCTCCTTATGCTGTGGGGGCAACCGATAATTACCGAACGGTTTCGAATATTTACCATTCATTTGCAGCAAGCCATACAACTATTTCAGGAGTGTAGGAAAATGGTATTTTCGACAGTCTCCCCACGTAAGCCCCTTCTGGCGGCATTGGGGCTGTCCGCGGCCCTCGCCTTGGCGGGCTGTGCCGGCAGTGCCGATGCCGGCAGCGGCGGGACCGGGGCAGCCACACCGGCCGCGGCCGCGGGGGCAAAGGCGCCCCTGTTCGGCGAACTGCCTGAAGCCATCCAAGAGGCCGGCAAGATCAACGTCGCCAGCAACGTCGAATACCCCCCGTTCGAGTCCTTCGACACCGATGGCACCACCATCGTCGGCATCGACCGCGAGATCGCCGACGAGCTTGAAAAACAGCTGGGCGTCACGCTGGAATTCAACAACATCGCCTTCGACGCGATCATCCCTGGCTTGGTCTCGGCCCGCTACGACATGGCCATGTCCGCCATGTCCGACACCGTGGAACGGCAGAAGCAGGTGGATTTCGTCGACTACTTCTCCGCCGGCGGCGGCATTATGACCGCCACCGCCAACGCCGAGAGCATTAAGACCCTCGACGACCTGTGCGGCAGGTCGGTCGGTATCGTCAAGGGCACCACCGAGGATGCCGACGCCGCCGAACAGTCGGAGAAGTGCAAGGCAGCCGGCAAGGACCCGCTGCAGGTCACCATCTTCGCCGGCCAGAACCAGGCTGTGCTGGCCGTGCAGAGCGGGCGTGTAGACGCCTTCCTAGTGGATTCCACGTCCGGGTCGGTGATTGCCGCCGAGAGCAACGGCCAACTGGTCCAGGGACCGCGCTACCAGGACTTGGCCTTCGGCATCGTCTTCCCGAAGGACAGCAAGCAGCTGACCGAAGCCGTGCAGAAGGCACTGGTCGCCATGAAGGACGAGGGCAGCTACGGGGAAATCCTGGCCAAGTACGAGATGTCCGACCACGCCATGGACGAGTTCCCGATCAACGGGGTCACCGAGTGACCGGGACCAAGCCGGGCGCGCAGGAGGAGGACCTGACCGTTCTGCCGGCCCGCTACACCGGCCGCTGGGTGGCTGCAGGGCTGGTCTTGGCCGGCGCCGTGCTGGTCGCGTATTCGATGGTCACCAACGAACGCTTCCAGTGGGACGTCGTCGGCCAGTACCTGTTCGCCCCGCCGGTGCTTGCCGGTCTGGGCAAGACCCTGCTGCTGACGGCGGTGTCCATGGCCATCGGCATCGTGCTTGGCATCGCCGTCGCCGTCTGTCGGCTCTCGGCGAATCCGATTCTGTCCTACGCGGCGTGGGCCTATTCCTGGTTTTTCCGCGGCACGCCTCTGATGGTCCAACTGCTGTTATGGTTCTTCTTGGCCGCGCTGGTGCCCAAGATCGTGATCGGAATCCCGTTCGGTCCCAGCTTCTTCGAGATCGCCACCAACTCCGTCATCTCGCCTTTCACCGCCGCCCTGCTCGGGCTGGCCTTGAACGAGGGCGCCTACATGGGCGAAATCGTCCGCTCCGGCATTCGGGCCATTCCCCAAGGCCAGACCGAGGCCGCCAAGGCCATCGGCATGTCACGCACCCAGACCATGCGCCGGGTGGTGCTGCCCCAGGCCATGCGCGTGATCATCCCGCCGACCGGCAACGAAACCATCGGCATGCTCAAGTACACCTCGCTGGTGATCGTCATCGGCTACAGCGAGCTGCTGACTTCGGTCTCGATCATTTACTCGCGCACCTTCCAAACCATCCCGCTGCTGATCGTGGCTGCCATCTGGTACCTGGCCGTCACCGCGGTGCTCTCCGTCGGCCAGTACTACGTCGAACGCCACTTTGAGCGGGGTTTTTCCCCGGTCCGGCCGACCAAGGGTGCCCGTCATAACGAGCCTGCCGGACTGGTGCCGGCCGGTGCCTCCCCCGCCGTCGAACTGGAGACCCTGAAATGAATGATCCGATCGTCAGCGCCCAAGGGGTACGTAAGTCCTTCGGCAACGTCGAGGTGCTCAAGGGCATTAGCCTGGACGTGCAGGCCGGCCAGGTTGCGTGCCTGCTGGGTCCCTCGGGTTCGGGCAAGAGCACCTTCCTGCGCTGTATCAACCATCTGGAGAAGATCGACGGCGGGCAGCTGTGGGTACACGGCGAACGAATCGGTTACCGGCGCACCGGCAACCGTCTGCGCGAAATGAAAGAGCACGAGACCTCCCGGCAGCGGGCGTCGGTGGGCATGGTGTTCCAGCAGTTCAACCTGTTCCCGCACCGTACCGCGCTGGAGAACGTGATCGAGGGCCCCACGATCGTCCAGCGCCGGCCCAAGGCCCGCGCCCTCGAGGAAGGGATGGCCCTGCTGGAGCGGGTGGGCCTTGCGGAGAAGCGCAACCACTACCCGGGCCAGCTCTCCGGCGGCCAACAGCAGCGGGTGGCCATAGCCCGCGCCCTGGCGCTGAAGCCCTCGGTCATGCTCTTCGATGAACCGACTTCGGCACTGGACCCGGAGCTGGTTGGCGAGGTGCTGGAGGTGATGGTGCAGCTCGCGGCGTCGGGCATGACGATGATCGTGGTGACCCATGAAATGGGCTTCGCCAAGGAGGTGGGGGACGTTGTGCACTTCATGGCCGATGGATGCTTGGTCGAAAGCGGTGAGCCCCGCCAGGTGCTGGAGAACCCCCGCGAGGCCCGGACCCAGGCGTTCCTGTCCAAGGTGCTGGCATGAGCGCTGCCCCCTTGCGCTCCGAGGCCGCCCTATGCCCGTGCCGCGGCGCCGGACCGCCTGTGAGGCCCGGCGTCGCGGGGCCTCACGGCAACACCAGGAACCCCGGAAAGGTGTTGCCGTGAAGCTGACCGAGGCCCTGGGCTTGGTCTCGTTCAAGATTCCGCAGGGCTCCCGGAGCGAGCGTGCCCTCGCCCGCTGCCACACCGTCGAGGACCTGCGGCGGCTCGCCGCCCGCCGGTTGCCGGGCTCCGTGCTGGACTACATCGACGGCGGTGCCGACGCCGAGCACAGCCTGGCCGGCAATACCGAGGCCTTCGCCCGACGCCGGTTCACCCCGGTTGTGCTGGCGGACGTCAGCGCCCCGGACACCGCTGCCACCGTCCTGGGCCGGCACGTCGCCGCACCGCTGGGCTTCGCTCCCACCGGCTACACCCGGATGATCAGCCCGGACGGCGAACCCGCCGTTGCCCGAGCGGCGGCCGGGGCCGGGCTGCCCTACGTACTCTCCACCATGGCCACCACAGCGCTCGAGGATTTGGCGGCGGACCCGGCGGCCGACCGCTGGTTCCAGCTCTACGTGTGGAAGGACCGCGCCAGGACCTTCGAACTGGTCCGCCGGGCGGCCGACGCGGGTTACCGCGTCCTGGAAGTGGCCGTGGACACCGCGGTTTCCGGCAATCGGCTGCGGGACGTGCGCAACGGGTTCACGATCCCGCCCCGGCTCACCGCCAACAGCCTGTTGGACATCGGGGCCAAGCCCGGTTACTGGACCAAGATGCTGCGCGCCCCCGGGTTGCAGTTCGCCAACCTCACCGACGGCCCGGCCGAATCCGGCTACACGATCGAGAACATCGGCTCCCAGTTCGACCCGGCAGTCACGTGGGCCGACCTGGCCCAGCTGCGGGCCGCCTGGCCCGGCAAGCTGCTGCTGAAAGGGCCGGTGGGGCCGGCCGACGCGCTCAGGGCGCGTGAGCTGGGGGTGGACGGCGTGCATCTTTCCAACCATGGCGGGCGGCAGTTGGACCAGACGGTTGCCCCGGTCGAGCTGATCGCTCCGGTTCGGCAGGCCGTCGGCGAGGACTTCGCCGTCGTCGTGGATTCCGGCATCCGCCACGGGGCGGACATCGCGACCGCAGTCGCCCTGGGTGCCGATCTGGCCATGGTCGGGCGGCCCTACCTGTGGGCGCTCGCTGCCGCCGGCGAACCCGGCGTCGTCCGCCTGGCCGAGCTGCTGATAGGCCAGTTCCGACGCACGCTGGCGCTGCTGGGGGTCACCAGCACCGCGGAATTGCGCCGGCGCGGCCCCGAGTTGCTCGACCTTGGAGCCGGGACCGCCGCGCCCCAAGTACCGGCGCCCGGACCGATCCCGGCCAGGCCATGAACCGAGAAAGGAACAGGGTGAGTGAAACTATGGGCAGTCCCCGGCACACCTTCGCGCCGCCGGACGGCTCCATTGCCCCGAAACCGCGTCCGGGCATCGCCACGCTGCCGGAATACTCCCGGTCGGCCGGGAAAGCGACCGTGCGCTGGATCGCCTCGTCCAACGAGTCACCGGTGCCGCCGTCGCCGGCGGTGCAGGCAGCCATCGCCGCCGGAGGAGCTGCGGCCAACCGGTATCCGAGCCTGGCCGGGGATGAACTGGTCGGTGCGGTCGCCGCCCGGCTGGGCCTCGGTCCCGAACAGGTGCTGGCCGGGGCGGGTTCGTTGGCGCTGCTGCAGCTGCTGCTGTCCACGTACACCGGCCCGGGGGACGAGGTCGTCTATGCCTGGCGCAGCTACGAGGCATACCCCATCCTCGCCGGGGTCGCCGGAGCGGCAGCCGTCGAGGTCCCGCTCGACGCCGCCGCCCGGCACGACCTGGACGCCATGGCCGCCGCGATCGGCCCCGCGACCCGCGCCGTAATCGTGTGCAGCCCCAACAACCCCACTGGCACCACTGTCACCGATGCCGAAATGCTGCAGTTCCTGCACCAGGTGCCGCCGCACGTGCTGATCATTTTGGACGAGGCCTACCGCGAATTCTCCCTCCCGAAACACGACGCCGTGTCGCTGCTGGCAGCCTTCCCCAACCTGGTCGTCCTGCGTACCTTTTCCAAGGCCTACGGACTGGCCGGGCTGCGTGCCGGCTATATGGCGGGATCCGAGGAGATCACCGCGATGCTCCGGCGCGCCGCCCTGCCGTTCCCCCTCAGCCGGGTGGCTGAGGCGGCCGCGGTGGCTGCCTGGTCCGAACCGGAGCGCACGGCCGCGACCGTGGCGGACATCGTGGCCCAACGGGAAGATCTGACCGCCCAGCTGAGCGGGCGCGGGATCCTCGTTCCGGACAGTGGCGGAAACTTCGTGTGGATTCCCGCCGGCACCCGTGCCCGCGAACTTGAGGCCGCCTGCCTACAGAGGTCCGTGTCAGTCCGGGCCTTCGACGGCGACGGCGTGCGCATCACCCTCGCCGGCCGGGAGGCATCGGCGGCCGTGCTCACCGCCGTCGACGCCGTCCCGGGTTTGGCCACACAGATCCCGGCGCCTGCCGCGCCCTGACCACCAGCCACCGGCATCCGCCGGCCGCTTCATCAAGGAGAAAACTTTATGGAAACCGCACCGCACGACGGCTTCTTCGACGTCGAGGTCACCCGGATCGAGCCCGCCTCCGACTCGGTGGTGGCGCTGCGGCTACAGCATCCCCGGGGCGAGGCTTTGCCTGCGTGGCAGGCCGGCGCGCACGTTGATGTGCTGCTGCCCAACGGACTGCTGCGGCAGTACTCGCTCTGCTCCCGGCCGGAGGACGACTTCTGGCGCCTGGGCGTGCTGCGGGAGCCGGCCGGACGCGGAGGCTCGGCCTGGATCCATGACGAGCTGCGGCCCGGCACCAAGCTGCAGGTGCGCGGCCCGCGGAACAACTTCGCCCTGGAACCGGCCGGCAGCTACCTGTTCATCGCCGGCGGCATCGGCATCACCCCGATCCTGGCGATGGTTCGGCAGGCCGAGGCCGCCGGCGCGGACTGGACGTTGGTTTACCTAGGCCGCAGCCGCACCTCGATGGCCTTCCAGGACGAACTGGCCGCTTACGGCGAGCGCGTCCGCTTCCACGCCGACGACGAGTCCGGCCTCTTCCCGCTCGGACCGCTGCTGGCCGAACTCGACGCCGCCGCCCACGTCTATGCGTGCGGACCCGGTCCGCTGCTGGGCGCGCTCGAAAAACTCACAGCGGACTGGGCGGAACCGGGCAGGTACCACTTCGAGCGCTTTGCTACCGGTCCCGCCCCCGTGCCGGCCGCGGCGGAAGCAGACAGCGAATTCGTGGTCGAGACCGCTGACGGCACCGAGGTCACCGTCCCCGCCGGCACCACCATCCTGCAGGCCTTGATGGACATTGGCATTCCGGTGCTTAACTCCTGCCGCGAGGGCATCTGCGGCACCTGCGAGACCCCGGTCATTTCCGGCGAGCCCGATCACCGGGACAGCCTGCTCTCGGACGAGGAGCGCGCCGCCGGGGACACCATGATGATCTGCGTCTCGCGCTGCAAGGGCAGGCGTCTGGTATTGGATATCTGAGCCGGCCCCGGGCTTCCGCCCCTCCCTGGCCGGTGTTTAACACCGGGCCATACATCCGGAGCGCTCGATGCCTCACGCATTGATGGGGCAGCAGCATGCTCCGGCCGGCCTCGCCATTAGACTCGGTGACGAAGGCACAGTTTCCACTGTTACCCACAGTTTCCACTGTTACCTCCCACGAAAGAGGATCTTCTTGTCCCAGCTCCAACCCGGCATGTCCGCCCCCGAGTTCACCCTCTCCGACGCCGACGGCAAGAAGGTCTCGCTGTCCGACTACGCCGGCGGGAACGTGGTGGTCTACTTCTACCCCAAGGCCGCCACCCCCGGCTGCACCACCGAGGCCTGCGACTTCCGCGACAGCCTCAACTCCCTGCAGGCCGCCAACTACGACGTCATCGGCATCTCGCCGGACGGTCGCGAGGCCATCCAGGCGTTCAGCGACGCCGAGGGCCTGACGTTCCCGCTGCTCTCCGACCCCGACTTCGCCGTGGCCAAGGCGTACGGCTCCTACGGCGACAAGACCTTCGGCGGGAAGGTCTTCACCGGCACGCTCCGCAGCACTTTCGTGATCGGTCCCGACGGAACCATCAAGCACGCCGAGTACGACGTGGACGCCAAGGGCCACGTCGCACGCCTGCGCGAGACGCTCGGGGTCTAATCCCGGAAACTTCCCAACACTCCAAGCACGACGGCGGTGCTGGGCTGGCGCCGTCGTCGCTCCGTTTCGGGCGCCTGCTCCACTAAACAACCGGAGCAGTCGCCCGAATTGGAGCGTGCGCCCGAACCGGAGCAGTCAGGCCGGCTTCAGTCGGCCGGCTTCCGGCCGCCGCCGCCACCGCCGGTGCGCACCGTCAGCCGTGCCGCGGCGGCGGCCCCCAGCACCGCGCAGGAGAACCAGATCGCGCCGCCCGGGCCTAGCGGGGCGGCCACCAGACCCGCCGCCAGCGGCAGCACGACCTGCCCCACCCGGTTGCCCAGCAGCCGCAGCGCCAGCGCCGACCCCCGGGATTCCGGCCGCACCGCGTGGCTGATCAGCGTCATGGTCAGCGGCTGGCCCAGGCCCAGGAGGAAGCCGCCCACGAACAGCGCCGCCGCGGCCACCCAGAAGGGTTCCAGGACGAACGGCGTCACCGCGATCGCCGCGCCGGAGCCCAGCAGGCTAACCACCAGCAACTGGATCCGGGTCCACCGGTGCACCAGCCAGGGCAGCAGGATCCGCGAGATGATCGACGCGCCCGCCCGCACGGCCAGCAGGACGCCCACCCAGAGCGGCGGCACCCCGAGTTCCTCGCCGACCAGCGGCAGGAACGCCACCAGGATGTCGATCACCGAGAGCAGCGCCATGGACGCGAGCATGTTCCAGGCCACGCCGGGCCGCCGCAGGATCTGGCTCACCGGCTCCTTCACCACCGGTTCCCGCGCGGCGCCGCCGTCGTTCTTGCCGCGGCGGAGCCGCCGGGCCGCGGCGCCGGGATGCGCGCCGATCAGCATCACGGGCGCCCCGGCTGCGGCAATGCCGGCCGCCAGCAGCAGGGTCAGGTCGATGGCGCCAAGCCAGCTCGGCCCCACTCCCGCGGTCTCGCTGCCCAGCAGCAGCCCGGCCAACAGCGGGCCGACCAACTGGCCCAGCGAAAACGCTGCGGTGAACCAGCCGAAACCGCTGTCCATCTTTTTCAGCGGCGCATAGCGCCCGATGGCGGACTGGCCGGCAATGGTGAACACGAGGTGTCCCACCCCGAGCAGGGCCATCGAGATCGCGATGACCGCGAACCCCTGTGCCAAGGCCAGCCCCAGCGTAGCCACCGCCAGCAGGGCCGCACCCAACGCGACCATGCCCTTGAGCGACGGAATCCGGTCGCTCACCCGCCCCAGCCACAGCGCCGCCACCACCGGCAGCACGGCGTAGACGGCGGTCACCACGCCGATGACTGCCGCGTCTCCGCCCAGGGCCAGCAGCTTGTACGAAACCACCGGCCGCGACACGTTCAGGGACGTCTGGGTCAGCACGGCGGCCGCCATCAGGACCCAAAGCCAGAGGCGGGAGCCGGGCTGGTTCGGCGGATGCGTGCTCATGTCCTCGTTCCTGAAGTACGGCCGGCCTCCCCATTCTGCCCCGCGCCCGGCCGTTCGTCGCAAAACCGTTGCGCAGCCGGTGCCCCGGTGGTCGAATGGGTGGCATGGCTACTGGGGAGACGGTCCTGGCGATCGGGACCAAGAAAGGGCTGTGGCTGGCTACCAGCCGCGACCGGACCAATTGGTCCCTGTCCGGCCCGCACTTTTTGATGAACGAGATCCCCAGCATCGGGATCGACCAGCGCGGCGGCCCGACCCGCCTGCTGGTGGGAGCCCGCTCCGAACACTGGGGGCCCACAATCTTCCGCTCGGAGGACCTCGGCGAGACCTGGACCGAACCGGAGAACGGCGCCATCCGCTTCGGCGACAACGACGGCGCCGCGGTGGAGCGGATCTGGCAGATCCAGCCGGACGCCGCGGACCGGCCGGGCGTTGTCTGGGCCGGCTGCGAACCGATTTCGGTCTGGAAGTCCACCGACGGCGGCGAGCACTTCGAGCTCAACCGCAGCCTGTGGGACCATCCGGACAAGGACCAGTGGGGGGCCGGTTACGGCGGAGCGGCGGTCCATTCGGTCCTGCCGAGCCCCAAGGATCCGGACACCGTGCACGTGGCGATGAGCACCGGGGGCGTGTACCGGACCACCGACGGCGGCGCCAGCTGGCAGGCACGCAACCACGGCATCAGCGCCTACTTCATGCCCGATCCGAATCCCGAGGTGGGCCAGTGCGTCCACAAGATCGCCCGGGATGCCGCTGATCCGTCCACGCTCTTCGCGCAGAACCACCACGGCGTCTACCGCTCGGACGATTCCGGCGACAACTGGCAGTCCATTGCCGACGGGCTGCCCACCGATTTCGGTTTCGTCATGCTCACCCATCCGCGCAGGTCCCGGACCGCATGGGTGGTCCCGATCAAGGCCGACGGCGAGCGGATTCCGCCGGACGGGCATCTCGCCGTGCACCGGACCGACGACGGCGGCGCCACCTGGGCGCGTTTCGCCACCGGGCTGCCGGACCAGGATTACAACGTGGTGCTGCGCGACGCGGCCGCCGTGGACACCGGCGATCCGGCCGGCGTCTACTTCGGCACCCGCGGCGGCTCGGTGTACGCCAGTGCCGACGAGGGCGAAGTCTTCGTGGAAGTGGCCTCGGGGCTGCCGGACGTCCTGTGCGTCCGCGCGGCCACCCTGTAAGGAGGAATGCCGTGGTGGGTGTGGCAGAAAAAGCGGTCACCGTCGTCGTGCCCAGCCTGCTGGCCAAGGTGACCGGCGAGCAGCGGGAGCTGACCGTGCCGGCATCCGGCCCCCGATCAGTGGCGGAGATCCTGGACGCCTTGGCCGGCGATTACCCGGTCTTCAACCGCCGGGTCCGCAACGAAACCGGTGCCATCCGCCGCTACGTCAATCTGTATCTCGACGGCGAGGACATCCGCACGCTGCAGGGACCGGCGACGCTCGTGGAACCTGGCCAGGAACTGCTGATTATCCAGTCCGTCGCCGGTGGATAGGATCGACGATTAAGCCGACAATGGTGTACCAATAGCCGCCGCAACTTGGAGGAGGGACCCGATGACCAGCAACAGCCAGCACGAAGCAGACATCACGGAAGCCAACGAGGCGGACGTGCAGGAACAGGCCCTTCCAGTCCGCAGTGACGACCTGGAACACGAAGCATCCCCGGAGATAACCTCCACCTGGGAGGCGAACGAGGCGGACCTGCAGGAGCAGCTGGAACTGGTCAAGTCCGACGAGGACGACGAGTATCCGCGCGGGGAAGCCGAGTAGCAGCGGTTACCCGAATCGGCCCTGAGCGGCCAAGGCGCGCCGCCCGCTACTCCCCGACCAGTCCGTCCACTGCCTCGCGCAGCAGGTCGGCATGCCCGTTGTGCCGCGAGTACTCCTCGATCATGTGGACCAGGATCCACCGCAGGCCGGGAACCCCGGCAGTGGACCCGGCCGCCGAGCCGGCCCCGTCGAGGCCCCCGTCGGCCAGGGCTTCAGCGGTCAGGGAGCGGGAGCGTGCCACGGCGGCTTTCCACATGCGGCGGAGCTGTTCCGGTGTGTCTTCGGCCGCGGACTGCCAGTCCCAGTCCGGGCTGGCCTTCCAGTCCACAGTGTCCCAGGGTGGCTGCGGGTCCTGCCCGTGCAACCGTACGGAGAACCAGTAGTCTTCGACGAACGCCAGATGCTTGAGCATCCCGCCCAACGTCATGCTCGACGGAGCCAGCCGCGCCGCCAACTCCTTGGCACCCAGGCCGGCGCACTTCCATTCGAAGGTGGCGCGGTGGAACTCCAGGAAACCCAGCAGGGTCTCCGCCTCCCCCGCCGCCAGCGGAGGGTCGGTGCGGCCTTGCTCGTCCACGTCGCTCATGGTCAGCGAGTCTAGCGGCACTGGAATAATGGCCGCATGCGACTTGCAGTTTTCACGGGATCGGCCAGCGGCAGGGACGACGTCTACGCGCGGGAGGCGGAGCGGTTCGCCACGGAACTGGCCTCGCGCGGCATCGGTATCGTGTACGGCGGCGGGCAGGTAGGCCTGATGGGCGTCGTCGCGGACAGTGCGGTGGCAGCCGGCGGCGACGTGGTGGGCGTGATCCCCGAATCGTTGGACAAGACCGAAGTGGGGCACGTCGGGCTGAGCACCCTGCACGTGGTGGACTCCATGCACGAGCGCAAACAAATGATGGCGGACCTGGCCGACGCCTTCGTGGCGCTTCCGGGCGGCATCGGAACGCTGGAGGAAATTTTCGAGGCCTGGACGTGGCTTCAGCTCGGGATCCACGAGAAGCCGGTGGCCTTCCTGAACATCAACGGTTTCTGGGACCAGCTGCTGGCGACCATCGACGGCCTGGTCGCAGGCGGCTTCCTCAAGCAGGACTACCGGGATGCGGTCATCGTGGCAGGCTCCGCCGCCGAACTGCTGGACGCCATCGAGGACTGGACGCCGCCGGTGCGCAAGTGGCGGGACCCCGGCGAGCGCAGCCGCATCTAGCGGCCTCAGCGGAATGCAGACAGCGCCCCTCCCGTCCGGGAGAGGCGCTGTCGTGGGCAGCAGACGGCCGGGAGGTCCCGCCGTCGTACCGGGGTAAGACGTTGAAGCCTACGGGAAGAACTTGTCCAGTTCCGCCGGCTTCTGCAGCGTGCCGTACTTCAGGGCGGCGTCGGCGAGCTTCTGCGCCGCCTCCATGTTGAAGTCCTTGCGGAACGTGGGCAGGGCCATCTCCGCGCGGGCGTCCTCGTCGATCTTGGTGTAGGTGCCCACAATCTCGCGGACCTCGTCCGGGTTCTCCTGCGCGTACTCCAGCGAGCGGTTCATCGCGGCCTGGAACTTCTTGACCAGCTCCGGATCGCCGGAGACCGTCTCGCCGGTAGCGAAGTAGCCGGAAATGTCCAGGTTCTTGTCGAAGTCGGCGAAGTTGTAGGAGACCACGCGGCCGCCGTCCTCGACGGACTGGGACAGGAACGGGTCCAGGATCCACGCGGCGTCAACCTGACCGTTGGCCAGCGCGGCCGGGGCGTCCGGGAAACCGATCTCGACGAACTTCACGCTCTCGGGGTCGCCGCCGTCGGCCTCGATCACGCTGCGGATCGTGGTGTCGCCGATGTTGGAGAGGGTATTCACGGACACGGTCTTGCCGGCCAGGTCCTTGGGCGACTTGATGTCCGAATCGCCCTTCACCACCACCCCGCCGAAGTCGTGCGAGGTGTCTCCCGAGGTGGAGTTGCCGTTGGCCACCAGCTGGATGTCCAGGCCCTTGTCGTTGGCAACCATGACCGAGACGACGTTGCCGAAGGCGAAGTCGAACCCGCCGCTGACCACGGCGGGGATGGCCGCCGCGCCGCCGGCGACGTTCTGGATGTCCAGGTCCAGGCCCTCTTCTTCGAAGAAACCCTTCGAGTCACCGAGCCACAGCGGGGCGGTGTCCACAATCGGGATCACGCCAACGGTCACCTTGGTCAGGTCGCCGGCGCCGGCGGATTCGTTCCCCCCGGCCTCGTTGCCTCCGCCGCCGCTGGGCGATCCGGATCCACAAGCCGCCAGGCCAAGCGCGGAGACACCGGCCAGCAGCGTCAGGAATGTTCGCTTCATGTCACTTCCTCAGTTCGAAAAAATCAAGTGACAGTGCCCGCGGATCTCCCCCAACCGGAGAGCGCGGTCCTTGCGCTGCCACCGGGGACCACTATGTCACGGCTCACACCGCACGCCTGCCGCGCGTTCGAAATGTGACGCGTCACCCACTTGTTGGCGTCACCCCTTGTTCGCGTCACCCCCGCCCCCACTGGTTCGCGCGTCACCCCTTGTTCGCGTCACCCCCGCCCCCGCTGGTTCACGCCACCCACTCTGCTCGTCGTCGCCCCCTTGTTGCCGGGCCCGCCAGCACTCGCCCTCACCGGGCGGCGAGTTGCTCCTTGACCTGCTTGCGCAGCACCTTGCCCAGGATCGACTTGGGCAGCTCCTGAACCGCGACGATTTGGCGCGGGACCTTGTACGCGGCCAACCGGCCGCGGCAGTAGTCCCGCAACCCCTGTTCGTCCAGCCGGACGGCGCCTCCGGGGCGAAGCACGACGACGGCCGCCACCTCCTCGCCGCCCTCCGGGCGCGGAAGGCCGACCGCCGCGGCCTCCACGACGTCGGGGTGTGAGCGGAGGGCGTCTTCGACTTCGGACGGCGAGACGTTGAAGCCGCCGGTGATGATCAGTTCCTTCACCCGGTCGACGATGCGGACGTTGTGCTGCGCGTCCACGGTGACGATGTCGCCGGTGCGCACCCAGCCGCCGTCGAGCAGGACCTCCGCCGTTTCCTCCGGCTTGCCCCAATACCCCTGGAAGACCTGCGGGCCGCGGATCAGGAGTTCGCCCGGCTGTCCCCGCGCGACGTCGCGCGCCGGGTCCTCCGGGTCAACCACCCGCATCTCCGTGCTGGGGAACGGGACACCGATCGTGCCGTTCTGCCGCGTCGGCGCGAACGGGTTGCCCAGGGCCACCGGCGAGGTCTCCGTCATCCCGTAACCCTCCACCAGCAGGCCGCCGGCGGTCTCCTCCCACAGGTCCACGGTGGCCTGCGGCAGGTTCATGGCACCCGAGATGGCGAACCGCACGGACCCCAAATCCACCCGGCGCTTCCTGGCCTCCCGGGCGGTCCGCTCGTAGATGGGCGGCACCGCGCAGAAGATGGTGGGCGGGGTCTTCTTCGCCGCTGCCAGCACCAGATCCACGTCAAACTTGGGAAACAGGACCACCCGCGCGCCGATGAGCACCCCGAACGTCAGGTGCAGTGTCATCCCGAAGGCGTGGAACATCGGCAGGATCGCGTACATGACCTCCTTGCCCTCGGACACGCCGTGCATCCACGCGCGGCCCTGCTCCGCGTTGGCCCGCAGGTTCCGGTGCGTGAGCATGGCGCCCTTGGGTTTGCCGGTGGTGCCGGAGGTGTACTGGATGGCCGCCAGGTCGGTCACCGCCGGCCGGGGGTGCGACTTCTTCAGCGGCCTGGCCTGCAGCAGCCTCTCCCACGTCACAGTTCCCTTAACCCGGGTGGTCAGCGCCTTCCGTGCGGTCCTGGCCGCCGGGACGGGCAGCCGCAGGGCCAGGCGCTTGGCCCGGGGCATCGCCCGGGCGAGGTCCACCGACACGATCGCCTTAACCTCGATGTCCGGCGGAAACGCCTGCACCTTGGCCACCACGTTGTTCCAGACAACGGCAACCGTCGCCCCGTGGTCCTCGAACTGGTGGCGGAGTTCGCGCTCGGTGTACAGCGGATTATGTTCGACGACGACGGCGCCCAGACGCAGCACGGCGTAGAAGGCCACCACGTGCTGGGGGCAGTTCGGCAGGATCAAGGCCACGCGGCTGCCCGGGCCTACGCCGAGCCGGCGCAGGCCTTCCGCCGCCCGGTCTATCTGCCGGCCCAGTTCCCGATAGCTGGTCGTGGCGCCGAAAAAGTCGAGGGCCGTCTTCCTCCGGAACCGGCGGACCGAGTCTTCCAGCATGTGCGACAGGGATTCGGTCGGTACGTCGATCTCGGCCGGCACGCCTGGCTGGTAGTTCTGCAGCCACGGGCGATTCTCAACGGTGGACACAGCAGTGACACGTCCTCTCACTCGGTTGCTACCAGTCTAGGGCGCGTCTTTTGGGCCCAACCAGCAGCGCCCCGCCCTCCTGACGGAGAACGGGGCGCTGCTGGTACATGCCGGATTACTGCGCGGGCAGCTGCAGAACCTGGTCCACGAAGATCAGGTTCGGATCGGAAACGGTGTCCGCGTTGGCGGCGAACAACTCCTGCCATCCGCCCTGAAGGCCCATGTTCTCGGCGATCTTGCCGAGGGTGTCGCCGGGCTGCACGGTGTAGGTTTCGCCGCTGACCGCCGGTGCCTGGACCGCGGGTGCGGTCGGTGCCGGGGCCGGAGCCTGGGCGACCGGGGCCTGCTGGACCGGCGCCTGGGCGACCGGTGCCTGCTGGACGGGTGCCTGCTGGATCTGGGCCGACTGGCTGCTCACCTGCGACCCTCCGCCGCCGCCGGCCAGGCCCAGCTTGGACGAGCAGGCGGGCCAAGCGCCCCAGCCCTGGCTGTCCAGGACGTTCTCGGCCACGGCAATTTGCTCGGCGCGGCTTGCATCAGCGGCAGAACCGCTGCCGCCGTTAGCCGCCCACGTCCCCGGGGCGAACTGCAGGCCGCCCGAGTAGCCGTTGCCGGTGTTGATGTTCCAGTCGCCGCCGGATTCGCACTGGGCCAGTGCGTCCCAGGTTGCCCCGTCGGCGGCGTTCGCGGCCGGTCCGACCAGCGCAACGCTGGCTCCTGTCAGGGCGACGGCGGCGAGGCCGCCACGCAGGGCACGGCTGAGGTTCAGGTTTTTGTTTGGATTCACAATGCTCCGTTGAGGCCGCCTTGTGCTCAGTCCGTCCCCGAACGTCTCCGCACCGCCGTCAGCCACTCGCATAATCGAGGTCATGTGGACGTCTGCCATTCTGACGGCGAAAGGCGTGGGCAGCGTCCGGGCATTCCATGGGTAGTTCATGCCGGAAGTTCCGGCATCCCCTGGCACGGTCATCTCGCCCGCGCACGAACTGCACGTTACCGTAAAGTAACCAACGTTGCAAAACCGTGATCTGCCACCAGCGTGTCGGTGCGCGCGGCGGCTCGAATTACGGCTAGGCGCGCCCGCGCCCCTATGGGCCCTTCCCACTGCCCGGCCCAGCACGTAGCGTGGGGATTCCTATTCGATCGGAAGGTTTTCCCATGGCAGAAAATCCCAGTCCCATTGACATCCAGAAGGCGCTGGGCGGCGTGGACTACCCGGCATCCGCCGCCGACCTGGTGAAGAAGGCGGAACAATCCGGAGCCGGGGACGACGTCCTCTCGGCGCTCAAGAATCTCCCCGACAAGCAGTACGAAAGCCCGGCCGAGGTCAGCAAAGCGGTAGCCGGCAACTAGCGCCCTCGGCCGGCAGCCCTGTCCACCGGCACCACCTCGACGTCGAAGAGGCGGCCGCCGTCGGCCGTCGCGGTCATGTACGTGCAGACCGGCTGGCGGCGGCGGTCCGTGGGCGAACCCGGGTTCAGCAGCCGCAGGCCGCCGGGCGCCGTGGTGTCCCAGGGGATGTGGCTGTGGCCAAACACCAGCACGTCGGCATCCGGGAAGCGGGCTTGGCAGCGCTGTTCGCGCCCCTTTGCCGCCCCGGTTTCGTGCACCATGGCGAACCGGATCCCGGCGATGGTCGCCCGGGCAATCTCCGGCAGCCGCGCGCGCAGGTCATCGCCGTCGTTGTTGCCGTACACCCCGACCAGCCGCCGGCTCCGCTCTTCCAGGTCGTTGAGCAGCCCGGCGGTGACCCAATCGCCGGCGTGGAAGACGACGTCGGCCGTCTCCACCGCGTCCCACACCTGGTCCGGGAGGTGCCGCGCCCGCTTCGGCACGTGGGTGTCCGCCAGCAGCAGCAATGAGGTGGCCATACCGGCATCCTCGCATATCGGGTCAGAGGCCGAAGGCCATCCGCAGCCCGAGCGCCAGCATGACGACGGCGATCAGCCCGTCGAGCAGGCGCCAGGAGCCGGGCCGGGCGAAGAAGGGCCGCAGCAGCCGGGCGCCGAAGCCGAGGGCGCCGAACCAGATGAGGCTGCCCGCCACGGCGCCGGCGCCGAAATACCAGCGCAGTTCCGGCCCCTGGGTGTTGGCGATGGAACCGAGCAAGAGGACCGTGTCCAGATAGACGTGCGGGTTCAGCCAGGTCAGGGCCAGCGCCGTGGCAGCCGTTGCGGCTAGTCCCCCGCCGGAGCGATTGGCCGAGGCGGTCAGCACCCCCGGCCTGATCGCCCGTTTGGCGGCGAACACCGCGTAGGCCAGCAGGAACGCCGCCCCGCCCAGGCGGATGACGTCCACAACCGCCGGAGCGGCACGGATCACGGCACCGATGCCGGCAATGCCGGCGGTGATCAGCACTGCATCGGACACCGCGCAGATGAGAACGACGACGCCGATGTGCTCGCCGCGGATGCCCTGGCGCAGCACGAAGGCGTTTTGCGCCCCGATGGCGACGATCAGGGCCAGCCCGGTTCCCAGGCCCAACATAACGGTGGGAGCAATAGCGGTGGTCACAACAGTCGACGCTACTGACAACCCGAGCATCAGTACAGCTAAAGAAACTTGCGTTACATAAGCTAGCCTTATGCAGCCCTTCCAATTCGACCACTTGGCGACCTTCGCCGTCGTCGTTCAGGAGGGCAGCTTCGATGCCGCCTCCCGCGTGCTCCACGTGACGCCTTCGGCGGTGTCCCAACGGATCAAGGCGATGGAGCAAGCGGCGGGGCAGGTCCTGTTGCAGCGCACCGCTCCGGTGCGGCCGACTGCGGCCGGAGACGTGGTGCTGCGGCTGGCGCGGCAGGTGCGGGTCCTGCAGGACGATGCGCAGCGCGAACTCGGCGGCGACGGTGACGGCGTGGCCCTGCCGCTCGTGGTGAACGCGGATTCGCTGGCCACGTGGTTCCTGGGCGCGCTGGCCCGCATGCCGCGCGAGCGGGGCGTGTTTTTCGAAGTCCACCGCGAAGACGAGCAGCATTCGACCTCCCTGCTGCGGGCCGGACGGGTGACGGCGGCGGTGACGGCGACGCCGGAACCGGTTCAGGGCTGCTCGGTGGAGGCCCTCGGCGCGCTGCGCTACCGGGCGGTGGCGAGCCCGGCCTACCTGGAGCACTGGCGGCCAGCCGGGACCGGGCACGACGACCTGGCGTGGCTTGCGGGCGCGCCGGTGCTGGATTTTGACCGCAAGGACGACCTGCAGGAGCGCTTCTACCGGGAACTGACCGGCGTTACGCTGGGGGCGCCGCGGCATTATCTGCCCGCGTCGGCGGAGTTTGCCGCTGCGGTCCGGCTGGGCCTTGGCTGGGCCCTGCTGCCGGAGCAACAGTGCCTGGCGGACGTCCGCGACGGGACGCTGCACGAACTGGCACCCGACCTGCCGGTGGACGTGCCGTTGTACTGGCAGCGCTGGAAAATCAGCTCGCCGGTCCTGGACGAACTGACTGCCTGCGTTCGGCAGACCGCCCGGGAACAGCTGCGGCAGCACTAGCCCCGCGCCCGGAAATCCTGCCGCGCGCGGCGCCTCCGCCCGCCGCCAAAGGCGCCGTTTTCTCGGCCCCGAGCCCCGGCAGCGGTGCCCGGCCCCTACAGTGGAGGGGGAGATCCAGACGAAGGGGCACGATGCAAGACCGCATTCGCAACGCCCGCCTGCTCGAGCGCGTGATGAGCGCGGAGCAGGCGGCTGAACTGATTAAACCCGGGATGACCGTGGCCATGAGCGGCTTCACCGGCGCCGGTTATCCGAAGGCGGTGCCGCAGGCGCTCGCGGCACGGATGGAAACCGCGCACGCGGCCGGGGAGCAGTTCAAAATCCGCGTACTCACCGGCGCTTCGACGGCCCCCGAGCTGGACGGCGCCCTCGCCAAGGTCGACGGGATGCAGCTGCGCCTGCCCTACCAGTCGGACCCGGCGCTGCGCGAACGGATCAATGCCGGCGAGCTGGACTACATCGACATGCACCTCAGCCACGTCGCCCAGCACACCTGGTTCGGGTTTTTCGGCGACGTCGACCTGGCCGTGGTCGAGGCGGTGGGCATCCTCGAGGACGGACGGCTCATCCCGTCCACCTCGGTGGGCAACAACATGACCTGGCTCCGGCAGGCCAGCCAGGTCATCGTGGAGATCAACAACGCCCAGCCGGTGGGTCTCGAGGGCATGCACGACGTCTACTACGGCACCGCCCTGCCGCCGGAGCGCAGGCCGATCCCGCTCGAGCACCCCGACGACCGGATCGGCGAACTCTACCTGCAGGTGGATCCGGACAAGATCGTGGCCGTCGTGCACACCGACGCGCCGGACCGGAACTCCCCCTTTAACCCGCCCGACGACGCGTCGCAGCAGATCGCGGGCCACCTGCTGGACTTCCTGGACCACGAGGTCCGGCGCGGGCGCCTGACCGAGCAGCTGCTCCCGCTGCAGTCCGGCGTCGGCAATATCCCCAACGCCGTGCTGGAGGGCCTGGCGGCCGGCGGCTACCGCGGCCTCACCGCCTACACCGAGGTCATCCAGGACGGCATGCTGCAGCTGCTCAAGGAGGGTGTGCTGCGCATGGCCTCCGCCACGTCCTTCTCGCTCAGCCGCACGGGCCTGGAGGAGTTCAACGCCAACGTCGACTACTACCGCGAGCGCATCATCCTGCGCACCCAGGAGATCTCCAACCACCCCGAGCTGGTCCGCCGACTGGGCTGCATCTCACTCAACGGGATGATCGAGGCGGACATCTACGGCAACATCAACTCCACGCACGTGGCCGGCACCAAGGTCATGAACGGCATCGGCGGCTCCGGCGACTTCGCCCGGAACAGCTACCTGTCCGTCTTCATGTCCCCCAGCATGGCCAAGGGCGGGAAGGTCTCCAGCATCGTGCCGATGGCCAGCCACGTCGACCACACCGAGCACGACACGATGATCGTGATCACCGAGCAGGGGCTGGCCGACCTGCGCGGCCTCGCGCCGAAGCAGCGGGCGCGCAAGATCATCGAGACCTGCGCGCACCCGGACTACCGCCCGATGCTGCAGGACTACTTCGACCGCGCCTGCCGGGACAGCTTCGGCAAGCACACCCCGCACCTGCTCGGGGAGGCCTTGTCGTGGCACCAGCGCTTCGTGGAGACGGGCAGCATGCTCCCCGCAGAGCAGTAACGGTCCGCATCCCCCACCCAAGGCTGCGAGGCGCAGGCTCAGCGCTGGTAGATTCTGGCGAGCACGGCGTCGAAGACCCGGTCGGGCAGCAGCCGGCGGGCGCCCATGATCGTCCGCGCGCCCCTCCCGACCGGGTACCGGCTGCGCGTGCGCCGCGCGCCCGCCACCCGGGCAATGCGGCGGCCAACGACCTCCGGCCGCGTTCCCGTGCGTTCCGTGTAGGCCCCGCCAATCGCCCGCGCCACGCTCTCCGCCTGCTGCGCATACGCCGTGCCTTCGGAACTCCGCTGCAGACTCTCCACCGCGATGGCGTCCCACTCGGTCAGGATCGGCCCGGGCTCGACGATCACCACGTCGATGCCGAAGGGCTTGAGCTCCACGCGAAGGCAGTCCGACAAACCTTCGACCGCGAATTTCGCCGCGTGGTACCAGCCGCCGAGGGGTTCGTAGAAGACGCCGCCGATCGAGGAGACGTTGATGATCCGCCCGCTGCCCTGGGCCCGCATGGCCGGGGCCGCCAGTTGGATAAGCCGCCCCAGCCCGAACAGGTTCACCTCGAACTGCTGCCGGGCGTCCTCCAGCGGCACGTTCTCGATGGCGCCGTAGGAGGCGTACCCGGCATTGTTGACCAGCACGTCCAGCCGTCCCTGCTCCGACAGGATCTGCTCCACCCCGCGCACCATCGACGCGTCGTCGGTCAGGTCCATCTCGAGGACGCGGATCCCGTGCGCTTCCAGCGGGCGCATCCGCTCCACGCGGCGCGCGGCGGCGTAGACGGTGAAGCCGCCGCGTGCCAGTTCCCGGCAGGTGTGTTCCCCAATGCCGGAAGACGCTCCGGTTACCAGTGCCGTTTTGTCCATCGCCATCGCGCCGTCCGCCTCACTTCGTCAAAACCATCGCGACGGCGGTGCCCTGCTCGTCCGGCGACGTCCGGGCGCCGCCGTCGGCACCAAAGACCCGCCGGCAACCGTCGATGGCGCCAGTGTAGCGGCCCCGAGTGTAGAGCAGCGGATGCCGACCCGGCTTGCCCTGTGGCCCTCTGAACGTCCCTTGCGGGCACCCTACCGCTGCCGCTCCCGCCGTCTCGACAAGTGCCGAAGTCCGGAGCACACTGTTGGCAATACGAGGGCTTTACCCCGTTGCATAGTGGCGGCCCAAGGCAGACCCCTCAAGACAGCAGACGCAGCCGGGCCGCCGTCGGGAGGCGGATCATGGATCAAGACGGCGTCGTCCGGCCCACTCGCGCAGATGAGCAGGATTCACCAGTGCCCACCCGCTCGCGGCTGCGGCTGGCCGCAACTCTGCTCTTTGCCGGGGTGCTGGTCTCCTTGCTGGCCGGAATATTCCACCCTGGCGCTGCCAACGCCAATGATCATGCAGCAGCCTTCTCCGAGTACGCGAACAGTGCTGCCTGGACCGGGATTCATGTGGGCCAGTTCGTGGGAATGACAATCTTGATTGCCGGGCTGCTGGTCCTGTTCGCGGCCCTGGACATCCACCGCGGCGCGGCTTCCTGGGTGTCACGGTTTGCCGGCGTCGCCGCGGCAGCGGCGCTGCCGCTTTATGCGGTCCTTCAAGCCGTTGACGGCGTTGCCCTGAAGCAGGCGGTGGATGCCTGGGCAGCCGCGCCGGAGGCGGAGAAGGCCGCCCGCTTCGATGTCGCGGAAGGGATTCGTTGGCTGGAATGGGGCGCCCGCGGTTACCAAAGTCTGTTGCTGGGGCTCTCGTTTGTGCTGTTTGCCGTCGCTATTATCTGGAGCGGCCGGGTATCAAGGTTCGTGGGCTCCTTGCTGGGGCTGACCGGTTTGGCTTACCTGGTGCAGGGTTGGGTCATTGGTGCCGAAGGATTTTCGCCGAATAACGCCCTGCCGACCCTGGTTGGCATCGCGGCGAGCCTCGTCTGGAGTATCTGGCTTTTGATCAGTGCTTGGCGGCGCCGGCCGGCGGCTTCGCGCTGGACCTAGCCGATGTCGATAGCACTCAGACGGCGTGAGGAATTCAGGAAAGGCGGCGGAACTCTCCCGCCGCAAGCTGGACATAGATCGGCAGTGTCATTTGGATCGGTGCAACGCCGACCGGCTCGTCAAGCAACTCGTTGATCGTCGTCTGCCCTTCCAGTTCGGTCGCTTGGTGCCCATCCATGACTCGACCCTACGTGGACAGGCCGCTCCCGGTGCCAAGACACGCGCCATCTGCCGCTTGGTGCCGGCCTGCTCAACTTCGGTCACGCTCGGGATGTTCATCTACCGTCCCGGTTCTATGGCGACAGTCGCTGCCGGTGGTTAGAGTCTTCGACATGGAAGGGGTTCCGTGGGCAGCACCGTCCGGTTCCTGATCCTGCCGCTGATGCTGTTGGCGCTGCTTGCTCTGCCTGGATCCGTCGCCCCGCGAACGTATCCAAGTGCCATTGCGGGACTCGGAGATTCCATTACCCAGGCCGCAAACACCTGTTGCCGGCCCGGCAACTACCCGGCCAAGTCCTGGTCAACCGGCGACGGGCGGTCCGACGACATCCGCAGCCACTACGAGCGGCTGGCGGCGCTGCACCCCCAGATCAACAACAACAACTTCAACGACTCGGCAAGCGGCGCCAAGGCGGCAGATCTTCCTGGACAGGCGTCCATGGCCGTGGCCCAGAAGGCGGACTACATCACCCTGCTCATCGGAGCCAACGACCTGTGCGCCTCGTCGGCATCAGCGATGACGTCCACCGCCGATTTCGCCAGGCACGTCGCGGCTGCCCTCAATTCGCTGCACCGCGGGCTGCCGCGGGCCCGCATCTACGTCAGCAGCATTCCCGACCTTCATCGCCTGTGGTCCGTTTTGCGCACCGATCAGGAGGCCAGACGGGTCTGGGCGGCCAATGGAACCTGCCCCTCCGTGCTTGGCGCCGAGCTCACCGAGAACCAGCGGCAGGAAGTGGTTGCCCGCGAGCGGGCCTTCAATGAGATCCTCGCGGAGACGTGTGCACGGTACGGGAACTGCCACTGGGACCGGGGCGCCGTGTACGCCTACAAGTTCTCCGCCCACGAGATCAGCACACTGGACTATTTCCACCCCGGCCCCGCCGGCCAGGCCGCACTGGCCGAGCTGACATGGCAAGCCTTCCAAGGACGCCGCTGAACCTGCATGTCAGCCACCGGGCATCCAGCACGGCCCCTACCAGATGAACAAGAGACATCTACCCAAAAGCGCGACCGGATTAGCAACTCTGCTGCTTTTCGTGCGGGGGACGCCGGTACTCGTAAGATTTTGAAGTTCTTGTCAGCAACATCCGCCCTGCTTAACGACTCATTTTCTGCGCGTGTTAGCTTGATCACCGTCCTTTCCGGCGGCCCGCCCGGAAAGCTGAACCACCGCTGCTACCTTCCGGAGGCACAATGGGACTCAGCTCCCCCACGCATACAGACGACAGTGCTGTGGCGCCCACACCAGCTGCAGAAACACGACGCGGATCCTTTCCAGGGTCAGGGGCGGGCCGCACCTCCGGCAGGGCCGACAACGAACTCAAGCGCGGGCTGAGCAGCCGCCACCTGCAAATGATCGCCATCGGCGGTGCGATCGGCACGGGGCTGTTCGTGGCCTCGGGCGGCACGATTTCCCAAGCGGGTCCCGGCGGAGCCTTGGCCGCCTATGCGCTGGTCGGACTGATGGTGTTCCTGCTGATGCAGTCGCTGGGCGAAATGTCGGCCAAGATTCCGGTCGCCGGCTCCTTCCAGACCTTTGCCACCCGTTTTGTCTCGCCGTCCTTCGGGTTCGCGATCGGCTGGAACTACTGGTTCAACTGGGCCATCACGGTGGCCGCTGAGCTGGTCGCCGCCGGAATCATCATGGACTTTTGGTTCCCGGGAGTCCCGGGCTGGGTGTGGGCCGGGATCTTTCTGCTCGTCTTGACCGGGCTCAACGCCCTCTCCGCCAAGTCCTTCGGGGAGTCGGAGTTCTGGCTCTCCCTGATCAAGGTCGCCGCAGTCGTGCTCTTCCTGATCGCCGGCGTGCTGATGATCTTCGGCATCCTCGGGGATAATTCCCCAGGCCTGAGCAACTGGGAAAACCGCGATGAAGTTTTCCACGGCGGTTGGGTCTCGATCATCTCGGTCTTCATGATCGCCGGGTTCTCCTTCCAGGGCACCGAGCTGGTGGGCGTGGCCGCGGGCGAAGCCAAGAACCCGCGCCGCGAAGTGCCGAAGGCCATCCGCACGGTCTTCTGGCGCATCATGCTCTTCTACATCGGCGCCATCTTCATCATCGGCTGCCTCATCCCGTTCACCGATCCGAGTCTGCTGGCCTCCGGCGAGGCCGATGTCGCAGTATCCCCGTTCACGCTCGTCTTCTCGCGCGCCGGGATTGCCTTCGCGGCGGCTCTGATGAACGCGGTGATCCTGACCGCCATCCTCTCGGCGGGCAACTCCGGACTGTATGCCTCCACGCGCATGCTTTACGCCATGGCCCATGACGGCAAGGCCCCGAAAATCTTCCAACGTACCAATGCGCGCGGCGTGCCGATTCCGGCGCTCCTGGCCACCGCGGCCGTGGGACTCTTCGGGTTCCTCTCAGCGATCGTCGGTCAGGGCGCGGCCTACTCCTGGCTGCTGAACATGTCCGGCCTGTGCGGCTTCATCGTGTGGGCGGGAATCGCCATCTCCCACTACCGCTTCAGGCGCGGCTTTCTGGCGCAGGGCAACAAGGTCAGCGACTTGCCGTACAAGGCTTCCCTGTTCCCCGTCGGCCCGCTGCTGGCCTTCGCCATGCTGGTCCTGGTGATCGCCGGACAGAACTACGAGGCCGTGCTTGCCGGACGGGGCATGGAGGTGCTTTCCTCCTACATCGGGCTGCCGGTCTTCATCGCCCTATGGCTGGCCCACCGCTTCATCACCAAGTCCAAGATGGTGCCGCTGCTTGAGATGGACCTCCGGGCGCCGGAGGACCTCGAGGACGAACCGTCCGGCGCCACCCGGTGACCCTGCTGCCCCGGGGCTACCCAGGCGCAGCGGGGCACCGGCGGTAATCAAGCGCTGCGGGGCCCCGGCCGTAGCCGCTCGCCACGTTATGGCGGCAACCTGCCCGGTGTCACCCGCTCGGCGCCGGAGCGGGCTCGTCGGCGGGAGTGGGTGCGGGGGCAGGTTCCTGCACGGGGGCGGGTTCGGGTTGCGGCGTGCCGGTGGCCATCGGTGCCGGGGATGTCGTCGCCGTTCCGGGCTCGGGCTCACCGGCGGGTGCCTCTGCCGGGGCGGGTGGCAATCCGCTGCCGGTGTCCGCCGGAGGTGTTGCCTCGGGAGACAAGCCAGTGTCGGCGGTCTCGTCTGTTTCGGACGCCGCGTCGGTGCCTGTGTCGGCGCTGCCGTCACCGATGGCGGCGTCCTGTTCGATGATGCCGAGGATGCGCACCTTGTAGTCGTTCAGGCGGGCCTGGATCTCGTCCAGGGGAACGTCTTCGAGCGACCGGCCGTAGGCCGCGATCTCTTCCCACAGGGTTGCCAGTTTCTCCATGCCTGCGTCGCTGAGCGGACCGTCGAGGGTGAGGACAAGCTGGCTGGCGAGGGCGTAGGTGAGGCACTCGACGCAGTTGTAGTTGGCCGCCGCCGAAAGGTTTTGGGGGACGACGACGTCGGCCTGGCCGAGGATCAGGACAACCTGGAAGCCGACGGCGACGGCGGTGCAGCCCCGGCAGGAAGCGAAGGCGTAGGCCTCGTTCGTGGCGTCTACCGGCCCGTCTTCGGCCCACACCAGGGCGAAGGCGACGTCGTAGACCACGGATCCGTCCTCAACGTTCACGGCCAGGGCCTGGTTACCATCCTCCTCGGGGGCCAGCGGCCGGTCGAACGGGAAGACCCAGGCCGGTGGTGTGCCGGCGCCGGCCTCAGTAACGGTGGTGCCGGAACCGCCGTCGTTCTGTAAATCCTCGGCGGTGTCCGCCGCAGCGGTCTTCTGGTGCCCGGCCTGCAGCTCGCGGGGAACGAGGACCATCGCCAGTTGCGGTTCCTCCGCCGTGGGCAGGTCGGTGCCGGAGGGCCATGCCGCCACCGTTTGTCCTGCGCCGCCTTCTGCCAGCCCTGGCGGTGACATCGGGGCGAAGGAAGCCGCCGCATCGAACAGGGTTCCGCGTTCGTAGGGCTGCACCGGGCGGTAGGCGCCGTCGTCGGGCCACCAGGCCCAGGCCAGGCCGGCCAGAACGGCTGCGGCGGCGGCCATGGCGGTCACCCGCCGGAGCGGCCGGCCACGGGTTTTCGCCCAGGCCGCCGTGCCAAGCTGGCGGGCCAGGCGCAGCAGGATGTAGGCAATCCCGAGAACGGGAAGCGCGACGGCGGTGATCGCCAGGACACGCACGGCCATGCCGGCGACGTCGCCGTCCGAACCGGCATCGGCCAGCAGCCTGTGTTGGTCCATGATGCTGGCCCAGGCCGTCCCCAGGACCCGGGGAAGCGAGACCACCATCATGGCCAGGCAAAACAGGAGCAGCGGCACCGTAATCAGGACCCAGGCGGTCACGACGGCCCTGGCCCAGGGCTTGAGCAGCTTGGGTTCGGGGTCGGACCACCGCCAGGGCAGCAGCCCCAGGAGGGTGGGCTTGATCCGTTGGAACAGGTCGGGAACCCCGGTGGCGTCGGCGAGGATGTGGTAGCCGTCGAAGCGGACCAGGGGCAGCAGTTGGCGCACCATCTGCAGGATCTGGGTCACCACCACGAGCAGCAGCGCGTCGAAACCGGTGAGCCACCAGGCGCCTATCGTGCCCACCACGACGATGGCGTTGAAGTACAGGCCGCCCAGGTCCGTGCGGAGCCGGCCACCGCGTCCCAGGCGGTAGGAGTCGGTGACATCGGTGTAGAAGGCCGGCCAGATCAGGTACAGGCCCACGCCCATGGCTCCCGGCGTTGCGCCGCCGCGGCGCGCCCCGGCCGCATGGCCGAACTCGTGGAAGCCGGCCGAAAGAATGGTGATGGCGAAAACCAGGAGCAGCAACCCGGGGTTGGCGAAGGCCTGATGGGTTGCCGAGCCGAGGCCCTTGACCATGAGCACCCACCAGCACGCCGCCAGGAAGGTCAGGGTCACGGGCAGGGCGATCAGCGGATGGAACAGGACGGCGAACGGAGCCGTCAGCTTCCGGGTCAGCGCGGGATCCGTGACCGTGTAGCGGAAGCGCATGCCCAGCAGCGGGCTCGCCTTTTTGACGTCGGGCTGCGAGCCGTCGGCGAGCCGCAGCAGGCCCAGCGGCAGCAGCTGTTTGTCGATCAGGGTCTGCACGTTTCCGGCAGTGATCAGCCTGCCGGACTTCTCGCCGGCGTGCTCGGCAATCTGGTCGAGGCTCCGGGAGCCGTCGACGCCCTCCAGAATGGCATACAGGAGCGGGGTGAGCTGGAGCGTCTGGCCGTCCGCGCGCCGGACCAGCGCGGGCGGCTCCCGGTAGCCGGATCCCCGCGCCGGTCCGAGGAGCTGCACCCCGTCGGCCAGCGCCGGGACGTCAATCAAAGGGGCAGCCGACCGGCCGCCGGGCAGCGGGTCACTCGTGGCCGGCGGCCGGCTCGGGCTGATGCTCATTCAGGGGCTATTGTTCGAGATCGGACTGCTGGCCGGCGCTGGCCTCGGCGCTGCCGTCAATCTGCTGGTTGATGATGGCGTCTTGCTGCGCCACCGCGACGGCGTTGCTGTCGATCGAGCCGATATTCGCCGCCACCGCGGCGTCGATCGGCGCGGCAACGTTGGCGTTGGCTGCCACGGCGCCGTTGATCGGGGCGGCAATATCGGCGTCCGCGGCCAGATCGACGTTGACGTTGAGCAGGTTTCCGTCGAGGGTCGACCCGAGGCCTTCCGTGACGGATCCGGTGTCGGGCAGGGTCCCGTCCGGCAGGGTCCCGTCCGGCAGGGTGCCGTCGGGCAGCAGCGCCGGAGCAGTTGCCTCCTGCCCGGTGGCCTCCTGGGCAAGGCCGGAATCGCCGACGGCGGCACCCGTCGCGCCAGCGGAACCGGCCGTTGCCCCGGCGTCCCCCACAGTGTCATTGCCCTGGTCGATGGTGCTGTCCTGGGTCGACTCGGCGGTCGCGTCGGCGGTGATGCCCTGATTGATGATGACTCCCTGGTCGGACAGGGCCTGCGCCGTGGAGCCGGACGAGAGGAGGTTGGCCGAGGCGGCGGCATCAATGGGGGCCGCCACGTTGGCGTTGGCCGCGACGGCCAGGTCGATCGGCGCGGCCGCGTCGATGGCCAGGTCGAGATCGGCGTTTAGATCCAGGATGGACGCGACTTCCTTGTCCGGCAGCGCGGTCCCGGACTGGGATTCGAGTTCCTCCGGCGAAAGCGGGGTGCGTCCCATGTCGTTGCTCATCAAAATCTCCGTCTCCGGCGCAAAGCGCCTTTCGTTCCAACCCGTTGTCGAAACCTGTCGATTCTTGTCAACGGCCCGGCGGTACCGGCGCCTCGGTCATCAGCCTTCCTCTCGGCGACATCAACGCAAAGCATACTGATGAATCCATTTATTGTGTAGGCGCCAGCGTTTCGGCCGCAGGCGCAGCGGCGGACTGGCCCTGGACGTGCCGGGACGGGGAGTGACTGCCGGCTGGACTTCCGGAGAGCGGCGGCCGGTGAGATCGGAGAGTGGCGGCCGCCGGGACCGGAGAGTAACGGTCGGCGGGACGGGGCCCTGAATTGGCGGCCGGCGCAACCCTTGAGCGGCGAAGGGGCCCGATGTTTGGCGGCGGGAATTTGGGATCCCACCGGCACTGTGTGTAGGGTGTGAGGCGAATCACCCACAACTGAATGCCTTTCGAACCGTGGCGGGAGAGTCCTCTCCGCACACCATCCGGGCAGGCGCCGTAGGAGCAAATCCTCCCCAGGAATCTCTCAGGCTCATGTACCGCCGCGGCTAGGCAACTCTGGAAAGCAGTCAGGCAGCAGCCTGGCTCACCGACGGTGCAAGCGGAACACACTCCGCGGAATCTCTCAGGTCAAATACAGAGCGGGGAGGAACCCAAATCCCAGCCGAGCCCTCGCGCCGGCCCAATCTTGGAGTTCCTCATGACTTCTGACCTGCAGCGGCGCGTCCTCCGCAGCCATCGCTCAAAGACTTGGTTGCCGGCCCTGGCCCCACCTTAATTCCCGCCCCGTCGTTCCCCGGTGCCCGGCGCCCTGATCCTCGAGCCAAGGAGTCCGGGGATCCGGCCGCCATCCACAGCTTCATCGAAGCCATGATCGCCGTCCGCACGTGCTTCCGCCCACGAAGCGTCAAGGCGAACAAAACGGGTGCACTACAGGGGCCGAGGCGACCTCCTCTCATCTCCTCAACAAAAAAGCGTGTTTAAGAAAGGCATCACAGTGAGCAAAGTCAACGCCGCACTACGATACTCCGCGGAGCACGAGTGGGTGGCCGCCGACGGTTCCGGCCCGTCCAAAATCGGCGTTTCTGCCGTGGCAACCGAGGCGCTGGGCGACATCGTGTACGTGGATCTCCCCGAGGTCGGTACAGTCGTGACGGCCGGCGAGACCTGCGGTGAAATCGAGTCCACCAAGTCCGTTTCGGACCTCTACTCCCCGGTGACCGGTGAGGTCATCGAAGTCAACGGCGACGCCGTGGCCGACCCCGCCGTGATCAACGATGACCCCTACGGTGCCGGCTGGCTGTTCACCGTCCAGGTGTCGGAGGAGGGCCCGCTGCTCTCCGCCGAGGAGTACGCCTCCGCCAACGGTGGTGAAGTAGCGTGAGCGCGGCAATGACGGCGGTCGCCAGCACCAGCCTGAACGCGGACCTGGGTGTCCTCGATCCGGAAATTGCCGCCCAGATCGACAACGAGCTGCGCCGCCAACAGTCCGGGCTGGAAATGATCGCCTCCGAGAACCACACCCCCGTCGCCGTCATGCAGGCCCAGGGCTCGGTGCTAACCAACAAATACGCCGAGGGTTACCCGGGGCGCCGGTACTACGGCGGCTGCGAGCACGTCGACGTGATCGAGCAGCTGGCCATCGACCGGGTCAAGGAGCTGTTCGGCGCCGGCTTCGCCAACGTCCAGCCGCACTCCGGCGCGCAGGCCAACGCCTCGGTAATGCACGCCCTGATCAAGCCCGGCGACACCATCCTGGGACTGAACCTGGCCCACGGCGGACACCTGACCCACGGCATGAAGATCAACTTCTCCGGCAGGCTCTACAACGTGGCCGCCTATGGCGTCTCCGAGGAGGACCACCGGGTCGACATGGCCGAGGTGGAGCGGCTGGCGCACGAGCACCAGCCGCAGCTGATCATCGCCGGCTGGTCCGCCTATCCGCGCGAGCTCGACTTCGCGGAATTCCGCCGGATCGCCGACGACGTCGGGGCGTACCTGATGGTGGACATGGCACACATCGCCGGCCTGGTGGCCGCCGGCCTGCACGCCAGCCCGGTGCCGCACGCCCACGTGGTCACGTCCACCACGCACAAGACGCTGGCGGGTCCGCGCGGCGGCATCATCCTGACCAACGAGGCGGACATCGCCAAGAAGATCAATTCCGCGGTGTTCCCCGGCCAGCAGGGCGGGCCGCTCGAACATGTCATCGCGGGCAAGGCCGTGGCGTTCAAGGTTGCCGCCTCCGAGGAATTCGCCGACCGCCAGCAGCGTACGCTGGCGGGCGCACGGATCCTGGCCGAGCGGCTGTCGCAGCAGGACGTTGCGGAGAAGGGCATCACGGTGCTGACCGGCGGCACGGACGTGCACCTGGTCCTGGTTGACCTGCGCAATTCGGAGCTGGACGGCCAGCAGGGCGAGGACCTTCTGGCCGCCATCGACATCACGGTGAACCGCAACGCGGTGCCGTTCGACCCGCGGCCGCCCATGGTCACCTCCGGCCTGCGCATCGGCACGCCGGCGCTGGCCACCCGCGGCTTCGGCGACGAGGCGTTCCGCCAGGTCGCGGACATCATCGCCGAGGCCCTCATCGCCGGGCCGGCCGCTGACCTGTCCGGCCTGAAGGCCCGGGTGGAAGCACTGGCCGAGGCGCACCCGCTCTACCCGGACCTGGCACCGGTTTCCACGCCCACCGAAGGGCGCTGAGGAGCCATCATGGCCGTAGGCGTCTTCGACCTCTTTACCGTGGGCATCGGTCCCTCCAGTTCGCACACCGTCGGCCCGATGCGGGCGGCCGCGGTCTTTGCCGGGGAACTGGTGTCAACCGGCGTGCTGGATCGGGTCGCCGGCCTGCGGGTGGACCTGTACGGGTCCCTCGCGGCCACCGGCCGCGGCCACGGAACGTTCACGGCGGTGATGCTCGGGCTGGAAGGCTTTCAACCCGAGCAGATCCTGCCGGACGACGTCGAAACCCGGCTGGCGGAGATGGCCTCGACCGGCGAGCTGCAGTTGTGCGCGCGGGTCGAGGGCTCGGCCGGACGGGTTCTGGACTACCGGGTCGAGGACATGGTGCAGCACCCGCTTACCGTGCTGCCCCGGCACACTAACGGGATGAAATTCCAGGTGACCGACGACGCCGGCACGGTCCTTCACGAGGCCACGTTCTTTTCCGTGGGCGGCGGCTTCGTGGTCCGCGACGGCGAGGAAGGTGCGGCAGCCCAAGACCTGGATGCCAGCAAGGACGAGCTCCCCTACCCCTTCCGGACGGCGGCGGAACTGCTCGAACACTGCCGCAACACCGGCCTTGGCATCAGCGACATCATGATGCTCAACGAGAAGGCCTCGCGCTCCGAGGCGGACATCCGCGCAGGCCTGCTCCACATCTGGCAGGTGATGGAGGAATGCAAGGACTCCGCCATCAAGCGCGAAGGTGTTCTGCCCGGCGGGCTGAACGTCCGGCGCCGTGCCCCCGACTGGCATGAGCGGCTGCTCAAGGAAGACAAGGACCGGGACCACAAATACTGGCAGGAATGGGTCAACCTGGTGGCCCTGGCCGTGAACGAGGAGAACGCCTCGGGCGGCCGCGTCGTCACCGCACCGACCAACGGCGCGGCCGGCATCATCCCCGCGGTCATGTTCTACGCCACCCACTACGCGCCGGGCATGGACAAGGCGACGCAGGCGGACAAGGAAGACGTCATTGTCAAGTTCCTGCTGGCTGCCGCCGCCGTCGGGGTCCTCTACAAAGAGCAGGCCTCCATCTCCGGCGCCGAGGTCGGCTGCCAGGGCGAGGTGGGTTCCGCGTCCTCGATGGCTGCAGCGGGACTGGCCGAGGTGATGGGCGGCAGCCCCGCGCAGGTGGAAAACGCCGCCGAGATCGCCATGGAGCACAACCTGGGGCTGACCTGCGACCCGATCGGCGGCCTGGTGCAGATCCCCTGCATCGAACGCAACGCCATCGGCGCCGCCAAGGCCGTGAACGCGGCGAAGATGGCGCTCTGGGGCGACGGGACGCACCGCGTCTCGCTGGACGAAGTCATCATCACCATGCGCGAAACCGGCAAGGACATGAGCTCCAAGTACAAGGAAACCGCGATGGGAGGCCTGGCCGTCAACGTCGTCGAATGCTAGGCGCATCCCGATCCGGCGACAATCCACGGGCGGCGGTCTTGCCCGGTATTCACTGTCCCTTTTCGGTATGGCCCTTGATGTCGATCAGGTGCTCCTCCATGGCATTAAAGGCCCCGTCTCCGTCGCGCGCCAAAACAGCCTCAAAAATGCGGCCGTGCCACATCACAGAGCTCCGGACGCGTTCCAACGTCAGGAATTCGTCGGCACGCGAGGGTGCCATCAGGTCATTGGACATCGCCAACAATTCGGTCAGCAGTGGATTCAAGGAGAGCCGCGCCAGTTCCGCGTGGAAATCCAAGTCGAGTTTTCTCAGCTCGGCGTTCGAGGGCTGGGGGCGGGCCGCCTCTTTGGTGGCGGCATCGAGGATCGACCGCAATTTGGACACCTGGCCCCGTGCCCTGATGGCCGCCCGCTTGGCGATCCCCGGTTCGATGACAAGGCGGAGGTCCATGACGTGATTCATCGGGTCTCCGGCACCGGTGCTACCGGTCAGCGACGAGGAGCCGAAGGCCAAAAGCGGTTCGTCGGCTACGTAGGTGCCGCTGCCGGGGCGGCGGTACAGCAGGCCGACAGCCTCGAGCTCGCGCAGGGCTTCCCGCACCGTATTTCTGGACAAGCGGTAATTCTCGGCAATTTCCCGTTCGCTCGGAAGTTTAGCTCCGGGGCTCAGGGTACCGTCCTCAATCCGGGTCCGAATTGCCTCGGCGAGGACGTCTACGCGATCGCTGAATACCAATAAGGGCTCCTGCCTCAGGCTCCGCATATTCGTCCTCTCTGTGGGTACCGGTGAGCGGGTTTCCCCCTGACCGCAAAAGTTCCGGCAATTAAAAGTGTATTTCCCGGTGCCACACCTTGTGGTTTAGTGACTCACCTCACTATGCTACCCAAAGTGGTCCAACCACCCTACCGGTTCTGTGAACTAGCAGAGGAAGCCCCAGCAATGAATCAAGCAGCAATCTCAACGCCGCACCACCTGGCCACGGAGGCGGGGTGGGCCGTTCTTCAGTCAGGCGGAAGCGCCGTCGACGCGGCGATCGCCGCGGCCGCCGTCCTGTCCGTCGTCTACCCACACAACTGTTCCATCGGCGGCGATCTGGTGGCGCTGGTGAAGGAACCCGATGCAAAGCCCGAGTGCGTGCTTGCCGTAGGCCGAGCCCCCGGTGCCGGCCGCCTGGCGGACATGAGGGATCGGTTTGGCGAGAAGATGCCTGCCCGGGGACCGGCGACCCTCACGGTTCCCGGAGCCCCCGCCGGCTGGCAGCACCTGCATGAGCGGTACGGACGGCTGGCGCCCTCGACCCTTCTCGAAAAGGCGGCGGAACTCGCCGGCGGCTATCAGCTGTCCCGGTCGGTGACGATGGCAGCGGTCAAAGCAGCAGCTGCCGGCGGAATAAGTGCCGACCTGGTCTCCGCGTTGTTTGGTTCCTCGTTTGAGCCGGGCAAGCGCGTGTCGAACCCGGCGCTGGCGGAAACGCTGCGCCGCATGGGTTCGGAGGGGTTTCAGGAGTTCTATCGGGGCACGACGGGCGAGTCACTGCTCTCGTTCATGCAGGGCCACCGCGCCGAATTCAGTGCCGACGACTTCGCATCGGTCGTCCCGGTCACCGCCGCGCCGCTGTCACACCGCGGCGAAAGCCACACCGTGTACACCAGCCCGCCGCCCACCCAGGGCTTCGCACTGATCCGGCTGCTGGAGAACCTGTCCGCGGCCACGGGCCACGCGGTGACCTCGCCGGATGTCGTCGAGGCCATGCAGGTCAATGCCCGGATCTGCAACCACCTCCGGGACAACATCCTCAGCGAAGACTCCGAACCGTACTTCTACCGCGATTACGGCCTGGAGGACCTTCCGTCATCCGGAACTCCCGCACTCGCCTCGGCCCGGGCCGACGGAGACACGGTCGGAATTTCGTGCGTGGACAGCACGGGGTTGAGCGTGTCCTGGATCCAGAGCCTGTACTCGGCCTTCGGCTCGTACCTGATGGATCCGGCTACCGGCGTCATCCTGCAGTGCCGGGGCTCTATGTTCTCGCTGAACGACTCGCAGCCGAACGCCTTCCGGGGCGGAGCCATGCCGCCGCACACGCTGATGCCGGTCATGGTGACCGACGAGCAGCAACGCATCCGCTACATCCAGTCGACCATGGGCGGCAAAGCGCAGCCGCAGATCCACGCCCAGGTGTTGCTGAGGCAGTGGGCGGGCGAATCGCCGGCGTCTGCGCTGCTGGGCCCGCGCTGGATGATCGTGCAGGACGACCAGGGTGCCGATGTTGCTGTCATTGAGCAGTCCGTGGATGCCGGGACGCGGGAGCACTTGGCGGATAGTCTCGGCCGGACCCGCATGGAGCCGGACTTCACCGACGGGCTGGGGCACATGCAGCTGGTCACGGTGGATTCCGCCGGCGCTCCGGTGGCGGCCAGCGATCCCCGATCGGACGGATCCGGACGCTACGGACAGCTCGGATGACGCTGACGGAAAGGCGCCCGGCAAAGAGTGCCCGGCGCGCCTGGCTGCTTCCCGATCCGCTCCTCTTGACGGTGCTCTCGTTCGGCACGGGCTTCCTGGATGCCCTGACCTACCTCGGACTGGACCGCATTTTCGGTGCCAATATGACCGGAAACCTGATTCTGGTGGGGATCGGACTGAGCGGGGACTGGGCCGAATTGATCCACCCGCTGGTCGCCCTCCTCGCGTTCTGCGTCGGATGCATGGTGGCGGGCTTGTGCAACAGGCTGCTGGAGGCAAGGAAGCGGGGATCCCCGGCCCCACGGATGCTGTTCCTCACCACCGGGGTGCTCCTGGCCGTGAGCACCGCCCTCGCTTTCATGAATGGGAGCGGGTCTTTGGGACTGGTCATCACCGCCCTCATCGGGGTGGCCATGGGTTGCCAGAGCCTCGCCGCGAGACTTCTGGCGGTCCCCGAGATCAACACCGTGGTCGTCACCTCCACCCTCTCGCAATTCTTCGCCGAGGCCGGAGCGGGCCGAACCTGGCGCAAACGGCGTGTTTCGGCACGCCAGCTGGCAGCCGTGGGAAGCATGCTGGGCGGCGCCATCGTCGGTGCGGCCGTCGTACCCTTTGCCGGCCTCACGGCCCTCGCCGTTCCCACCGCCCTGGTTCTCCTGATGGCTCTTTTCTGCCGGCGGCTGGAACCCCAGGCGTCCTGACACCTGCCCGCTGCGAGCCCGATCGAGAAAGGGGAAAGAACCAGAGGCTGCCCTGACGGAACAAGCCTCACGTCGATTGCACCAATTCTTCCAAGAACAGGAAATCCAAATGTCTGAGTACAACGCGCCAACCGGAGCGGTGAACCACGCCGACCGGATTGACGACGACGGCGGCAAGCCCGCCAAATGGAAAATTGTCGGCCCCGGGCTCGTCGTAGCGGCCACCGGCGTGGGGGCAGGGGACATGGTCGCCACCCTGGTGGCCGGCACCCAATTCGGTTACCAGCTCTTCTGGGCCGTCATCGTCGGTGTCGTCATGAAGATCGTCCTGGTCGAAGGCGCCGGACGCTACACCCTGGCTACCGGCAAGACCATCTTCGAAGGCTGGCTGACGCTCGGCCGCTGGACCACGTGGTACTTCGGCCCGTACATCATCATTTGGGGCTTCGTCTACGGCGCCACCGCCACCTCCGCGGCAGCGCTGCCGTTGGCCGCCATGTTCCCGGTGCTCCCGCTATGGGCGTGGGCCATCCTGAATAGCCTGGCCGGCTTCGTCATGATCTGGTTCGGCAAGTACGCCACCTTCGAGAAAATCACCGCAGTGCTGGTCGGTATCATGTTCGTCACCGTCGTGGGCCTGGCCATCATTGCCGTTCCCAACATCCCCGAAATGCTCAAGGGGCTGATCCCCTCGATCCCGGCCGAAGGCGGCCTCCTGTCCACCCTGGCCCTCGCCGGCGGCGTCGGCGGCACCATCACGCTGGCAGCCTACGGCTACTGGCTGCGTGAAAAGGGCTGGTACACCCCCAAGTGGATGCGTGTCATGCGCATCGATAACTCCATGGCCTACGTCATGACCGGCATCTTCGTCATTGCCATGCTGATCGTCGGCGCGGAGGTCGTCCGCTCGGCCGGAGTCTCCATCAGCGGGAGCGATGAAGGCCTGCTGGATCTGGGCAACGTCCTCAACGATCGCTACGGCGAGGTCGTCGGCACCACCTTCCTGATCGGCTTCTGGGCGGCGTCGTTCTCCTCCATCATCGGCGTCTGGAACGGTGTGTCCCTGATGTTTGCCGACTTCTGGGGCCACATGCGCAAGAAGCCCTCCGGCCATCCGGACACCCGCATTGGGGGCAAGTACTTCAAGTTCTATGTGCTCTGGTTGACCTTCCCGCCCATGCTGCTGTTCATCATGGGCAAGCCGATCGCGCTGATCCTGGCCTACGGCGTCCTCGGCTCGCTGTTCATGCCGTTCCTTGCCCTGACCCTGCTCGGCCTGCTCAACGGCAGCCGCGTGCCCAAGGCGTGGGCCAACCGCCTGCATACCAACATCGCGCTGGGCATTTGTGCCCTGCTGTTCGGCGTTCTCGGTATCCAGCAGCTGGTCAAGTCGGTCGCCCCGCTCTTCGGCGGCTGACACCCAGGGTGAGGCGGCTCAGCGGCCGCCCACCACCGCCGGTACACCCGGGAGGATAGCCGGCCTTGGCCACAACAGCAGACCCGAGGCAAGGACGCCTCGGTATTCATGGGAAGTAGTTACGCCCGGAAGGCCCGCAACGTCGCGGGCCTTCCGTCTACCTTTGGTGCGGAATTTTGTCTGGCAGCCGCCGCAGATCCGGTCAGGCCAGCCAGCGCCGCCAGCGTGATTGCTCCGGTTCCGGCGTTGGTTCCGGCTCCGGCTCCTCGCCCAAGGCCAGCGCGGCCTCGACGATGTCGTCCTCGGTGAGCGTCATGACGGCCTCACGATCGAGCGCATCGAAACTTTGTTCTCCGTCCAGCGACAGCCGCAGCGCCTGACGGTTGAGCGCCTGCTCGAACAACGTGCGGGCGAACCGTGCATTGCCGGAGTCCTCGCCCGCGTGGAGCCCGGTGAAGATGCGGCGCAGCATCTGGTCCGCACCCGGCTCCAGTGTGTACTCGTGTTGGGCCAGCATCCGGTGGAAGATCGTCAGGAGTTCGTCGATGGAGTAGTCGGGGAACGTGATCTCGCGGGCGAATCGGGATCGCAGTCCGGGGTTCGAGAGCAGGAAGGACTCCATCAGTTGCGGGTACCCGGCCACGATCACGACCAGGCGGTGGCGGTGGTCCTCCATCCGCTTGAGCAGGACCTCGATCGCCTCGGGGCCGAAGTCGGCCCGGCCGTCGTCCGGGGCCAGCGCGTAGGCCTCATCGATGAACAGGACGCCGTCCAGCGCACGCCGGATCACCCGGTCCGTCTTGATGGCGGTGGCGCCGACGTACTGCCCCACCAGGCCCGAACGGTCGACCTCGACCAGGTGGCCTTTCTGCAGAAGACCGACCGCACGGTACATCTCGGCCAGGAGCCGCGCCACGGTGGTCTTGCCCGTGCCCGGGTTTCCGAGGAACACCAGATGCTGTGATGTGGCCACCTCCGGCAGGCCGTGCGCCTTACGGCGGGCCTGGACCTGGAGCAGTGCGACGAGGGCCCGCACCTGTTCCTTCACGGTCCCCAGTCCGACCAGTGTGTCGAGCTCGGCCTGCACTTCGGACAGCGGCCGGGCTGGCCCGGGCCTCGCACCGATGCGATCGCCGACCAGGTCGTCGACGCGCTCCGAACCGTGCAGCTTGAGCTGATCGGCCAGATGGCCGATGGTTTCGCGCAGGTCGTCGAGCGGATTGCGGCTGGCAGCCATGCACCCACTGTAGTACCCGGCTCCCGACCGGGGTGGGGCTGGCCTCACTAGTTCCCCCGTTACCTAATGGGACGTGAGGTAGCCAGATGAGGACTTCCCGTCACCGTGGCCTGGAGCCGTCGAAAAAGATAGTCCCTCTGGCTCCCTCACACCACGGAACGTAGGTTGACCTCCGGGGGCTTGCTGCCGGCCAACGTCTCGACCAGGAACGCGAACCCAGAGTTCTCACACTAAGACCCGGCCCCGGCAGCATCCGACAGGGACGTGAATGCCAATCAGATGTCGAGCCGTCGAGCTCTTCCATTAGGTCGCAACTGTCCCAAGTCGAGACGGTCCTTTGCAGCTACCGATGACAGGGGAAGGAACAGCCAAATGACGGAAGTGTTCTGCGGTATTGACTGGGCAGAGGGACACCACGACATCGCACTCGTGGACCAACAGGGCCGCTTGCTGGCCTCGCGAAGAATTGAAGATACGGCGGCTGGTCTGGCGGAACTGCTGGACCTGCTCTGCACCCATGGAGACCAACCGGCGACCGGGTTCCGGTGGCCATCGAAACCACACGCGACCTCCTCGTCGCAGCTCTGCGCTCAAGCGGCCGGGAGGTCTACGCCATCAACCCGATGGCTGTGGCCCGGTACCGCGAACGGCATACGGTCTCCCGCAAGAAATCCGACGCCCAAGACGCCGCGGCACTGGCCAACATCCTGCGCACCGACCGCCACGCCCACCGGCCCCTGCCTCGGAATACGACGAATCAGCCGCTTTCCCCAACACCCTTGCGATGGCCGCTGCTTGACCTCTTAGTCCCATCAGATGTCTTTTTCGTAGCCCGTTCCTGTTGCAGGATTTAGGGTGTGCTGGCCGGCTGGTCCCGGCATGGTTGTTGCCCCCAGTCGTTTCATGATCAGGGGGTGTTGTCACCGGGACCGGCGCGGCGGGAGTTGATCGCTGATAGAGGCACGGTTTGCGGGTCATTCGTAACGTGGATGCCGACGGCTGCCGCCATGGTCCGGCCGGCACAGGCAGCAGATGACGGCTCTTCGGAAGGCGGTACGCAGTGCTTCTTGACCAGCAGGACATCGACGTTTTCGTCGGCCTGGACGTCGGAAAATCCGATCACCACGCCGTCGCCCTGAACCGATCCGGCAAACGGCTATACGACAAAACCCTGCCCAACGATGAAACCAGACTGCGTGAAATCCTCACCGGCCTCGGCCGGCATGGCAAGGTCCTGCTCGTCGTCGACCAGCCTGCCACGATCGGCGCGCTGCCCGTGGCCGTCGCACGGGAGATGGGCGCAACGGTCGGTTATCTGCCCGGCCTGGCGATGCGCCGGATCGCGGACCTGCATCCGGGACAAGCCAAGACCGATGCCCGCGATGCGGCGATCATCGCCGACGCAGCACGAACAATGCCGCATACGCTGCGTTCGATCGCGCTCGGCGATGAAGCCATTGCCGAACTCGGCGTGCTCTGCGGCTTCGACGACGACCTCGCCGCCCAGATCACTGCGACCAGCAACCGGATCCGCGGTCTGCTCACCCAGATCCACCCGGCGCTGGAACGCGCACTGGGCCCGCACCTGGACCACCCCGCGGTCGCGGACCTGCTGACCCGCTACCCGACCCCGGCAGCCTTGAGGACCGCCGGCCGCGTCCGTGCTCGGTTGAAGAAACGCGCGCCACGGGCAGCCGAACGTCTCACCGACGCCGTGTTCGACGCCCTGGATGAGCAGACCGTGGTGGTCGCCGGAACCGGAGCCGCCGGCATCGTCGTACCCAGACTGGCCGCACAGCTGCTGGCCCTTCGCACCCAGCGCGATGAAGTCGCTGCCCAGGTCGAAGCACTCGTGGAGGCCCACCCTCTTCACACGGTCCTGACCTCGATGCCCGGCATCGGCGTCAGGACCTGCGCCCGCATCCTGACCGAAGTCGTCGGCAAAGACTTCAAAGACGCCGGACACCTGGCCTCCTATGCCGGCATTGCGCCCGTCACCCGCCGCTCCGGAACCTCAATCCGCGGCGAGCACACCAGCCGGCGCGGCAACAAGAAACTCAAACGCGCCCTGTTCCTCTCCGCCTTCGCCGCACTGCACCATCCGCCCTCCCGCGCCTACTACGACCGCAAACGAGCCGAAGGAAAACGCCACAACCAGGCCATCATCGCCCTCGCCCGCCGCCGCTCGGACGTCCTCTTCGCAATGCTCCGCGACAGCACCCTTTATCAAGATCCAAAGCCCGCACCCATGGCTACCGCCGCTTGACGAAAACCATAGAGGCACCCCCCTTCTGGCTAGTTCACGCGACACAGGAGTCCGCGCCGACAACACCTTGATCATCACCAAACTCGACCGACTCGCCCAGTCCCTGCCCGACGCCAGCGACATCGTCGAAGAGCTCACGAAGGAGAAAGTGAAGCTAAGCATCGGAGATCCGTGCACGACCCCCCACTGACCCCGTTGGCCGCCTGCTCTTCAACGTCCTGGTCATGGTCGCCGAAAAAGGCGCAACAGCCAAAGCCGAACGGCTCGGGGTGAGGGACAACCCCGGTATCGTCGTCGGCCAGGTAGTCTCCACAAACCAGGAATTCATCCAGTCCTGGGAAGACCTCAGCCTCGATATCTGGGGACCACGGACAGGTAAGTCGACTTCCCGGGTGATGCCGGCGATCCTGAACGCACCTGGGGCGGTGGTTTCGACGTCGAACAAGCGCGACGTCGTGGACGGCACCCGTGGCGTCCTAGAGGCCACGGCCCCGGTGTGGGTGTTCGATCCGCAGAAAATCGCCCAGGAGGAAGCGGACTGGTGGTGGAACCCGCTCTCCTACGTCACGGACGAAGAGAAGGCGTACAAGCTCACGCAGCACTTCTCGGTCGGTTCGCGGGTGCCGGGGTCCAAGCCGGATGCCTACTTCGATCCCAAAGCCGAAGACATTCTCTCCTCGTACTTCCTCGCGGCCGCATTGGGCGGGCTGCCCATCACACAGGTCTACCTCTGGGTGACGGAGCAGGTAAACCTCGAACCCATCAACATACTCAAAACACATGACTACGAGCTGCAGTACAAAGGCCTGGAGTCCACGCTGGAACTGGCAGACAAACAGCGCGACGGCATCTTCGGCACGGCCGCGAAAATGATTCAGTGCCTCAAGAGCAGGAACACGCTGCGGTGGGTCGCCCCGACCGGCGGCGCTAGCGTGGCTACCGACAGGCGCCGTCAGTTCGACCCGCACGCGTTCGCTGCCTCCCAGGAGACGATCTACATCCTCTCCAAGGAAGGGGCCGGCTCGGCCGCCCCGCTCACCACGGCACTGACGGTGGCCATCGCCGAGGCCATGGAAGAACGCGCCGAGCGCAGCGGCGGACGCCTGCCCAAGCCTGCGCTGTTCGCCCTCGACGAGCTGGCCAACGTCGTCCGCTGGGCCGGGCTGCCCGACCAGTTCAGCCACTACGGCTCCAAGGGCCTGATCGTCTTGGGCATCCTGCAATCCTGGTCCCAGGGCGTCGAACTCTGGGGCGAGGCAAACATGCGCAAAATCTGGTCCGCCGCTAACGTCTTGGTCTACGGCGGCGGCGTGGCCGAAGAAGGATTCCTCCGGGCGCTCTCGGATCTGATCGGTGACTACAGCTACATCAATGTCTCTGTCTCGTCCGGCAAGTCCGGGTCCAGCCGCTCCCGTCAGGAGGGCAAGGAACGCATTTTCGATGTCTCCAACCTCGCTGAACTCGACCGCGGCCGCGCGGTGGTCCTCGCCTCCGGGGGCACCGGCAACGCTGGTGCGCACACTGCCCTGGTACACGGGCCCGCACAAGGAAGCCGTGGAAGCATCCATCCAGAAGTACAGCCCGCAGCCCGAAGTTGAGCCAGTCCCAGGCCCGGCCGCGCCGAACGCTAACCCCTGGGTCACGCAGTAAGGAAGCACCTCCCTCATGGACGATGATTTTGGATTATTCGATACCGACACCCCCGCCCCCACTCCGGACCGGAGCGAGGACGGAAAGAGCGAGGAGACACCGGAGCTCGTCTACGGCTCGGCCGAAGAATTCCTGCTCGAGCAACTGCTGCCCACGTATGTCCGAAGCGTCACCGGGAAATCCGCGAAATGGTGCATCGAGTGGTACTTCCACCCCGAAGCAGTCTCACGTGTCGCGGCCATGTGGCGTTCCTGGGAACACCTACGCCTCGACCCGGCGACCGGCATGAGCGTCTGGTGGCGGGACCACGCAGATCACCACATGAAAGTCCTCCTGGACCCGCAAGGACCGTTCTACAACTGCGACATGCAAAAGCACCGCCACCCCGAACACCTGGAACCGAAGGAAGCACCCCACGGCTGGTTCCACGACCAACGAAAGAGCGATGGATGCGTTTGAACTACGATCCCACTGGCCCTGGAAAAGGCAGAATCTGAACGTTGACCTTCCAAGAAGACCGTGGTGGCTGTTTCGTTCTGCCAGTGAACAAGAGGGTAATGGGTGAGCACCACACACTGAAATACGTCCCTGAAGCCAGAGACCCTGGCTTGCTTCGAAAAACTGGAGTGGCGTAAACGGCATTATTTACTGGCAAGGCTCCGCAGGCTCAATTCCGAAGTGAACCTCAAACGTCTCTCGATACCCTTGGAACTCTTTTCCTTTCCGCCGCTGTCGTTCTCATCGGTATACAGCTGCGTATTTTTGGTGTGTTCGCATTCGCGGTTCATCATGGCCAGAATGATTCCCGCGCGGATGACCGGGGATCTGCTGACCGGGATGTGGGAGCTGCTGAATGGTCTGGGTGCGGTCCCGCGGCGGCTGGTTTGGGACAACGAAACCGGTATCGGCCGGCGCAACCGGTACGCTGACGGGGTCGCCGCGTTCGCTGGCGTCCTGGCCACCCGGATCGTGCAGCTCAAACCCAACGACCCGGAAAGCAAGGGCGCCACCGCGACCGGCTGGGTGACCCGGCTGCAGGCTGCACACCAGGCCGGACGACTGCCGGCCGAACTCGTGCGTCTTCGGCGCTACGTGCTGATCATCATTGACGAGGTGGGCTACATCCCGTTTGAACAGGACGCGGCCAACCTGTTCTTCCAGCTCGTGTCCTCACGCTACGAACACGCTTCCCTTTTCCTGACCTCCAACCTCAGCTTTGCCCGCTGGGGCGACGTGTTCGGGGACCAGGTCGTTGCGTCCGCGATGATCAGCCGCATCGTCCACCACGCCGAGGTCCTCACGCTCAAGGGCTCCAGCTACCGGCTGAAGAACCACCCAATCGAATCGCTGCCCTCGACAAGACCGGAAAATACGGCAGAATAACCACCGTAAACGTAGCTCAAATTTTGGACCGCGAAACGGCTCACTTTTCGACCGGCGCTGACACTGGATGATGCCGCCCACGCCGGCTTCGCCACGGACCCGTTTAGGGTCCGATCACCGCAGGATTATTTCGAGGATGGCGTTATCCCGAGTCGTCGTCGCTTGGGGCGGCTTGCCGCGATGGTTGGCGGTCACTCCTCGAGATAACCAAGCGTTTCCATCGTCGGCGAGCTGATCTTGCAAGCCGATGCTGTAATCGTCGGGCTGGGGCTTGCGCCCTCGACGCGGACGTTGAGCAGCTCACGGAGGAGACCGCGGCTTCATACCTTGCGGCTCGTCATTGACGATGACCGGGACTTCCGGATCTAGGAATGGAAGCGAAGGCCGCTGCGCAAATCGGTCCTGGTGTTGTCCGAGGTAGCGAAGACAGGTTCCTACCGCTGGAAGTTGTCACGGCAGACGCAACCGAATGATGCGCTCGAAGTCGTATTCCGTCCGTCCAGGCCATTTCTCACTCACCTCCATGTGAATCCATCAGAGATGAGCCAGAGTAAACACGCGATCCAGCTCGCTAGGTCAAGGAGTCATCAAAACCGGGGGGCAGTCCCGAAGCTGGCGACACCACCCCCAGTTCATCAGCAACAGGGTTAGAAAATATCGGGTCCAGCGCCATGTCCCCGGTCATCGGGACTGATTAATGTAACGGGGACAAGACCGTGCCCATCGAACTAGGGCGGCACATAGATGCGCTCGAAGGTCACAATTCGGCCCAACCCGGGACGGCCCGTTCGCGTGGGAAGAACGTTCGGCGCGAACCGGTACATTGATCCGAAATCTGTGCAATATTTCATCGGGTGGCAACCGAGTGGGTTGCATCACATGGATCATGGCAGCTAAAGGAGGCGGTATGAACGAGATCGAGCGCAATTCCTTCTGGGACGTCGCACGTCGGAGTCCGGATACATTGGCGCTGGTCGAGGCGGATTCCGCGCGTAGCCTGACATTCGGAGAGCTCCTGTCGTCTACGAACCGGATCGCACGCCTTCTCCGATCATCTGGGGCGGATGTGCCCGGCACGGTGGTGTTGGTCGCGTTGGACAACTCGATTGAGTTTTACGAGACGTATCTCGCGTGCCTACAGTCGGGACTTTACTTTGTGCCTGTCAGCGTCAAGAGCTCGCCGAACGACCTGCGGTGGATCATCGAAGACAGCAAGCCCAAGGTGATCGTGGCGAGTGTTGCGCACGATGCTTTGCGGCGTGCTGTGAAGGATGTGGGCCTCGAGACGGCTCTGTTCGCGACGGAACCGCAAGTCGAAGGGTTCCAATCGCTGGTCGAGGCGACCGAGCTGCAAAGTGACGAGCCGCTCACGGATGCCATCGCCGGCAGCAGGCTCCTTTACACGGGTGGCACCACAGGCAAGCCCAAGGGCGTCCGCTTCCCGCTGCCGACCGTGCCCATCGAACAGGCGTCCCAGCGTCTGGTCGATATCTGGGGAGATCGCATCGGCTATAGTCACGCTTCTGGTCCTCACTTGGTCAGCTGCCCCCTGTATCACGGGTTGGCGCTTGCGATGTCGTCTATCGCATTGCACTTGGGACACACCGTGGTGATCCTGAAGCATTGGACGCCTGGGAACTGGTTGGCTGCCATTGAAGCGCACACGATCGCCACGACCGCGCTGGTGCCGACGATGCTGGCGAGGATGCAGCGGATGGACGCGGCCGAGCGATCAGGCTACGCCGTTTCGAGCCTGCAGTCGGTGGTGCACAGTGGAGCGCCTTGCCCGCCGGCCTTGAAGGAATGGCTGCTCGAGTGGCTGGGCGACGTCGTCTACGAGTTCTACGGTGCGAGCGAGGCGATCGGCACCGCGATCACGCCTGCCGAGTGGAGCCGTCACCGCGGTTCGGTCGGGCGACCACTGGCTGGCGCCGACGTCAGGATCGTGGACTCCGAAGGCTGTGAGGTGCCCGCACACACCATCGGCGAAGTGTTGATCAAGAGTGCATACGCGCAGGCGACATTCACCGGATCCGCGTCGGTTCGCCCGGGGTTTCCCAGCTGGCCGGGTTACGCCTCGGCAGGGGACATCGGGTATCTCAATGATGAAGGTTTCCTATACCTGACTGATCGGGTGGCCGATGTCATCGTCTCGGGTGGTGTGAATGTCTACACGGCGCGCGTCGAGGCGGCGCTGGCGACCCATCCCGACGTCAAATTTGTCGCAGTGATCGGTGAGCTCGACGCGGACTGGGGCGAGCGCGTGGTTGCGGTCATCGAGCCCAGTCACGAGAGCATGCCGAAGGATCTACAGGACCGCCTTGAGAGCCTGGCCCGCGACACACTGGCCCCGGCGGACCGCCCGAAGGAGTACCGGTTTGTGGAAGCAATGCCGCTGACACAGGCAGGAAAGATCGACAAGAACGCATTGAGGCATTCGCGGACAGCAGTCACGGCCGTGTCCTGACGGACCTCCGACTCAGATCCGAACAACATCGAAAGGAACATCAGTGGACATTTCCAGAAGCAATAAGCAGACCTGGCTCCGCAACTTGGCAGGGGTTGCTGGACCGCTTGCCATCTGCTTCGCGCTAACGGCCTGTGCTGGCTCGATCGGGCAGGCGCAGGATACCGGCGTTGCAAGCGGCGACGGCGTCAGCCCTCGGGCGGATTTCGCCGAGTATCAGGATGCGCTCGCGGACATGCCTGAGACCACCTTGAAGTACCAGGTCTCGGCCTCGTCGCCGAAGACGCTCTCCGCTCGCAGGGACACCGTTTTCAAGGAGAACGTCGAGGAGGCCTCGGGCGGGAAAATCACCATCGAGTTGGTGTACGGCCAGGCGATTGCCGGCTATGACGAACTGGATGATGCGTTGGCCGATGGGCGCGTCGACATCGCCTACGCGCTGCCGATCTACGATCCGACGCACTACCCGATCTACAGTGCATTCGTAGCAGGGACGAGTCTTGCCCGAACCTCACCGCAGGCACAGGAACTCGCCATCAACGCCGCCATGCTGGAGGTTGCCTGGAACTCCGACGAGCTCATCGAGGAGTTTGAGTCCAAGGGCCAGCACGTGCTGATCCCATTCAACGCCGACGACACGGTCTTCGCCATGTGCGCTGATCCTGGTGCCACAGCTTCCGATTGGCGTGGACGCCAGATTCGTGTGTCTTCGGCTTCTCAGCTCGAGCAGCTCAGTGCAATGAACACCAGCCCGGTGTCGATGCCCTTCCCTGAGATTTACGAGGCGCTGCAGCGCGGAGCAATCGACTGCACGACCATGACTGCCATGCAGGCGGGATCCAATGGCCTCTTTGAGGTCGCTCCTTACCTCTCGTACTCCCCGGATGCCAGTCTCTCCCGTGGTGCAGGTGCGTTCGTTGCTGGGAGCAGCTTCGACAAGCTGCCTCTGGCCGCCCAGCAACTGATCTTCGATCAGATGACCGAGGTGTTCATGACTTCTCGCCTGTCTGGTCTCCAGGGGAACGCCGATGCCTCCCAGTATGCGACGGAGAACGGCGGGGAGATCGTATCGTTCGACGACGAAAGCGCTAAAATCCTCGCCGACGTTTCCGCTGGCATTATTGACGGCCAGATCGCGCAGGGCGTGGTCCCCAATGGCTTCTCAACCGAGGTTCTGGATTCGTTGGATAGGTGGCGGGCCGTTGTCGAAGAGATGGGACTCAGCGACGAGGGGTCGTTCGCCGACTATGCCGAGTGGCACGACCCTGAGCTGGACCTGCTGCCGTTCTCTGAGCGGGTCTATGAAGAGATCATGCTCGACCACCGGCCGAGCTGATCTGTTCGGGCATTCAACTGATGAAACACATAATCAAAGGTGACGTCTGATGGTGAAACTCAGAAAAGGGCTGGACAGCGCTATTTCGATCATGGCGGCCATCGCGTTGATTGTCATGATGATTCAAGTGATCGCTAACGCGCTATTGCGTTACGTCTTGAACGCACCGATCCATGGCACGCACGAGATCGTCGAGTTCTGGTACCTGCCGATTATCGTCCTGCTTGGCATCCCGGCAGCCCAGATGCAGAACGAGCACATAACTGTCACGCTGCTGACTGAGCGGATGACCGCGTCGAGTGCTGCGGTGTTCAAGGTGTTTGCAAGCGTGTTGGCATTCTTGTTGAGCGTCGGGTTCGCCTGGTTCGGGTTCGGGAGGGCATTGGAGCACACCGAGGTGGGGGCGACTGCCGGGGTCACCGGCATCATCACCTATCCGATTTACTTCCTTGTACCCGTGTGTTTCATCCTGCTCGCAGTCCTTTACGTCCTCGAGATGGTCGTGATCATGCGTACAGACGAGCCGGAGATCGATCTCACGACCGGTAAGCGGGCGGAAACTACCCGATCCGTGGATCCCATCTTCCCTGCTGAGAGCTGAGAGGAACGCTCTGATGACCCCTGAAACCATTGAAACTGTTGTCCGAAAGGAAGCGCCCGAGGTGTCGCGCATCGCCCGCCGACGACGACCGGGTCTCATTCCGCTCGCCGTCGGTTTCGGGCTGATTGCCGTGTGCCTCGTTGGACTCTTCACCAGCCCGTCGGTTGCCGTGGCCGGAGTGTGGTGCGTGGCGATGATGCTCGTGCTGTTGTTCCTGTCCGTGCCGGTTGCGGTGGCCTTGGGCGTGCCGAGCGTGATCGGCGTATACACGATCGCCGGCGTCCCCGCCGCCGTCAACGTCCTGGCCGTATCCCCGTTCAATGCAGCGTCGAGCTGGTCGATGAGTGTGCTGCCGATGTTCATCTTCATGGGCATGCTGCTGTCGCAATCAGGGCTGACCAGCCGGATCTATCGCGCCACCGACCGGTGGTTCTCCTGGCTGCCAGGTGGCATCGGCATCGGCACCACGGTTGCCGGAGCGGGCCTCGCCTCGGTGTCAGGGTCGACTATCGGGATGACGTACGCGCTAGGACGGGCCGGCATCCCCGAGATGCTCCGTGCAGGTTACGACAAGAGGATGGCGATCGGCACGGTGATCGTCGCCGGTTTGCCAGGTGCACTCATTCCGCCGTCAGTCCTACTTGTCATCTACGCCGGCGTCGCCGGCGTTCCCGTCGGCCCGCAGCTGGTAGCTGGAGTGGTGCCCGGCGTGCTCATCGCGGTGACGTTCTCGCTTTTCATTCTGTGCATCAGCATCTTCGCTCCCAAGCTCGTGGGCCGGGGCGGGCAGAACGTTGTCGAGCGTGCGCCGGTGACATGGCGCCAGAAATTCCAGTCCCTCGGTGAGATCTGGGGACTCCCGCTGATCATGGTCGTCCTCTTCGGAGGCATGTTCTCGGGCATCTTCACGCCCACAGAGGCCGGTGCCGCAGCGGCCTTGGTAGCGCTCCTGCTGACGCTGTACTACACACGGAAGGAGAACCCGATGGGCAAGGTCGCGCAGTCCGCGATCTCGACCATCGGAGCGTCCGCTGCGATCTTCTTCATCTTGATCGGCGCCGAAATGCTGACCAAGCTGTTGTCCATCACAGGTCTCGCGTCGATGCTGACCGACTTCCTTACCGGCCTCGGCCTAGGCCGCGTTGCCTTCCTTCTGGTGCTCGTCATCGCCTACATCATCATGGGCATGTTCTTCGATACTCTGGCGATGCTGTTGCTCACGGTGCCGGTTCTTCTTCCGACCCTCGAGGCAATGGAGATCAGCCCGCTGTGGTTCGGAGTCTTCGTCATCCTCCTTTGCGAGATCGGGATGCTCACCCCACCGGTCGGCATCCTCTCCTACATCGTCCATAACATAGCGAAGGACCCCCAGGTCAATCTCGGGCAGACCATTCGACTCAACGACATCTTCGTTTCGCTGCTGTGGTTCCTACCGACCGCGGTGCTGTTCCTGGTCCTCATGATCGCAGTCCCTCAGATGACCGAATGGCTGCCCGCCTTGCTCGAGCAGACTTCGGGGGGCGGTGCCCGATGAGCGACCGTCCGCCGCCTTCCCTACCATTCAGGAGACTCTGGCATGAGATGACGGGTTCGCGACGCTGCCTTCCGTTTGCTGCAGGAGCATGGATTCGACCCGCATTCTCTCCAATCCAGCCTCCATTGAGGTTGATCTCCTCGCCGACTTCCCCACGTCCATGCAATTAGCTCTGCGTTATTCACCGAGCGGCAATGGGTGACATTGCCCGGTTGAACTCAGCTCGCTCTTAGACCACCGAGCCATCACTCTCGGTGTCAATTCCACTATTTACCGGAACAACTCTCGAATTGAGGAATTATGGATCGCTCGACCTCCGTCGCGGTATGCGGCGCCGGCCTCGGCGGCTTAGTGGCCGCCACGGCACTCAGTCAGCGCGGCTACGATGTGACCCTGTACGAGCAGGCTGTACAGCTGGCCGAAGTCGGCGCGGGTCTGCAGCTGAGCGCAAACGCTGTTCGCGTTATGGACGTTCTCGGGATCAAAGAAAAGCTCGTCGCTCAGGCGTCGATTCCATCAGGCAAGCGGGTCCGTTTATGGAACACTGGTCAGTCGTGGAAGCTGTTCGACCTCGGGCCTGCATCTGAGAGCAAGTACGGAAACCCGTACCTGCTGCTCCATCGCGCAGATCTTCATGCAGTCCTGGTGGACGCCTTCGAGGAAGCGGCTCCCGGCCGGCTTCGTCTCGGACACCGGCTCGAGAGCTTCGAGCAGGACGCAGATGGTGTCACGTTGCGATTCGCCGATGGCTCTGAGGCGCGAACCGATCTTCTCATCGGTGCGGACGGCGTGCATTCGACCGTGCGAAAGCAGCTGTTCGGCGCCGGTGATGCCGATTTTTCCGGCTGCATGGCGTGGCGGGGAGTGGTACCCGCCCAGCGTTTGCCGGAGCACATGCGCGTTCAGGTAGGGACCAACTGGATCGGTCCCCATGGGCATGTGATCCAGTACCCGCTCCGTGGCGGGGAGCTGATGAACTTCGTCGGTATCGTGGAACGCGACGATTGGACCATCGAGTCCTGGAACGTACCCGGGACGGTCAACGAATGCCTGGCGGACTACGAAGGATGGCATGAGGACGTTCTCACATTGATTCGCGCGATCGACACGCCGATGAAGTGGGCGTTGAATCTCCGCCCGATAATGATGTCATGGAGCGATGGGAGGGCCACGCTGTTGGGCGATGCGTGCCACGCGGCGCTGCCATTCCTCGCACAGGGTGCCTGCATGGCGGTGGAGGATGGCTTGGTCCTCGCTCGTGCCATCGAGGCATATGACAGCCCCGCCGAGGCGTTCAGCCGGTACGAAGAGGCCCGCGTCGAGCGCACCGGCGCGGTGGTACGCGCGGCGGCGGCCAATGCCGACCGCTTCCACAATCCGGTGCTCTCGGACCCCCTTTGCGCGGAGGACTACGTCGAAGCGGAGTGGTCACAGCGGAAGGTTTCGGACCGCTACGATTGGTTGTTCTCTTACGACGCCCTCGAGGTGGCAGTGTGATGATGGCCTTCGCTCTTCCCATCCGAACGCACCGGTCACAACAGCGTGCCGGCGATATTGCCGGCGGCGACTTTCAAGCGCGTGACCAGTTCCGGGACCTGTCTCTCCGACAGCCGGACACTGGGAGCTGCGATGGCCAGGGCGGCGATCGGCTCGTGGGCACGGTTCACGATCGGGACGGCTACTCCGTGCAGTTCTGGGGCGCTCTCCCCGAAGTTCGTCGCGTAGCGGAGCCGCCGTGCTTCGAGCAACACAGTGGCGAGAGTCGCGGCCCGAGTGATCGTCGCCGGCGTAACAGGAACCGGGCCGTTGGGGAAGAGCTTGATGACCCTGTCCGGATCCATGAACGACAGCAGCACTTTGCCTGCGGCTGTGGCGTTCGCCGGGAGAGCAGTTCCCAAGCGGGAAGTGACTCGCACGACGTTGGCGCTTTCGACGCCGTCGACGACCCGGGTGTGATTGCCTTCGAGGACGTGCAGCGTGACCGTCTCACCGCACGCGTCGCGCAGAGCTTCCATCGGGATACGTGCCTTGCGGCGCACGTCGAGGTCTCCGACCGCGGCCAGGCCGAGATCGAAAAGCGCCGGCCCGATGCGGTAGCCGCGCTTGACGCGATCGCGTTGGATGAAGCCCTCTTCCTCAAGGGTGGTGAAGATTCTATGCGCAGTCGACTTGCCGAGACCGAGCTCTTCACCCGCCTCAGTGACACCGATCCACGTCCGCGATCGCAGCAATTGGAGAAGACGCATCGCGTTGCGGACGGACTGGACACCGTACGGGTTGGGCATCGGTTCTCTGCCTTGTCTTTGAAAGGTGACTACGAATTGTTGGGTCCCTTGCCCGTCCCTATCGCCCGACGACCGCTTCACCTGGCGTCGGCCTTTCGGAACACACAAGAACGAGGAGAAGGACCAGAATGATGAACAACACGCTAAGTATCGCAGATCGTGTCATCGTGATCACCGGAGCGGGACGCGGGCTTGGGCGTGAGTACGCGCTCCTCGCGGCCTCACGCGGGGCGTCCGTCGTGGTCAATGACCTGGGTGGTGCAGGCGAATCGGCCGCAGAAGCGGTTGTGGAGGAGATCCGAGCCGCCGGCGCCTCTGCAGTGGCGCACGAGGGGGACATCGCCACTGCGGAAGGTGCGGATTCGCTCCTGACGACTGCGCTTGAGGCGTTCGGGCGCGCGGATGTCGTTGTAAACAACGCAGGCATCATTCGTGACCGGATGCTGGTCAACATGTCGGACGAAGAGTGGGACTCCATTATGAAGGTGCACCTGCGAGGTCACTTCTGCGTCTCCCGCGCATTTGCGGCACATTGGCGGGCAGAGAGCAAGGCGAACCGGAAGTCCGATCGGGCTCTCATCAGCACGAGCAGCATCTCTGGCCTGAAGGGAGTCATCGGGCAGGTTAACTACGCCACCGCCAAGGCGGCGCTGGCGACCTTTGCGCAGCTTTGCCACCGCGAGCTCCATGAAAACTACGGGGTCCGTTGCTACGCGCTCGCGCCAGGGGCGCGGACCCAGCTGACCCTCAGCACGCCACATGCGGCGAAGACCGTTGGTCGCGATGTCAGTGAAGGTGGATTCGATTACTGGCACCCCGCGAACGTCGCGCCCGTCATCTCGTGGCTGGCTGATCCCTCCTGCGGTGCCCCGTCAGGCTCCGTGCTCGGAGTCGAGGGTGACACGCTTGAGATCTTCCGTGGCTGGCATGTCAGCGGGAAGGTCGCTGCTGGTCGGCGGTGGACCCCCGAGGATTTCGCATCGCTTGAGCCTTGGATCGCCGACGCTGTCACGCCGATTCCCTCGCCCGAGGCGGTCACTCTGGAGGAAGCATCTCGATTTGAGGGGGTGTCACGATGAGTGAGCCACAGCTGAACGTATTAGGCCCGATCACGATCACTGATCTGGTGCAGTACTCGGGTGCAAGCGGAGACCTGAACCCCCTGCACCATAACGTCGAGTTCGCCCAATCGGCCGGCTACACCGCGCCGGTCGTGATGGGGGCGTATCCTGCGGGTTGGGCGATCACGCGGCTGACCGACACGTTCGAGTCGGGGCCGCTGTCGATTCAGGTCGCGTACCGTCGCCCGGCGCTCATGGACGAATCGCTGTCACTTGAGGGGACGGAGAACGGCGGTGTGCTGACCCGAGGGGGTGCCCAGATCACGGAGATTCGCATCCAGCCAGAAGCGGTTCTCCCCATTCACGGCGAGGATACTGGTATTCCGCCGCATGATTTCGCCATCGAGAGGGGCGCCGTGCGCGAGTTCCGCCGTGCGTTGAAGGTTGAGGATCCTTGGGATGTTCGTGCTCCTGGTTCATTCCTAGTCACGGTGGGACGTTGGCGCCCGGGTGGCGGCAGTGCCGTGCGTGCACTGGGATTCGACTATCGGCGGATGCTTCACGCCCGCAGCACGTTCACCTACGTAGACGGTCCGCTTCGGGTCGGGGACGAGCTGGAAGTCACCGAGCATCGGGGTCCGCGCAAGACTCGGGAGCGGCGAAACGGCGACGTTCTCAACGTCGCCACCCTCTCCTGGACGATGCGGGACGAGCGAGGTGTGCGCGCATGTATGGAGTACGAGATGGTGGAGCTGCCGGCGGCTCGGTCGTGAGTGCGTCCGGCCTTCGCGGAGCACACGACCCCGAGACCGGCGATTACTTCTTCCCCGCGCGCGAGCTCAGCGTCGACGGAACGCTGCGCACCCTGACCACCGTCGACCTGCCCGACTCTGGGCGCCTGGCGGAGTTCGTCGAGATGGGTGAGAAGGCATACGGCTACGTGGATTTCGAAAACGGCGTACGGGTGATGAGCGAGCTCGGCGCCGGTCCACACGAGATCGGAGCTGCCTACGTGCTTGCTGAGTTGGAGACACGGAGGTTTGATCGTGCGTGAGGTTTTCGTGGCCGGATCGGCCGTTTCTCAGGTCAGGAAGTACCCAGCAGGAAGCGGTCGCGGCGTGGTGCGAGATACCGCAGTGGACGCCCTTACGGAAGCCGGCATCGACTTTACCGCGGTGGATGGAGTGTGGGCGGGTGTCGCCCTTGGGGCGAGTCCTCGAGCGGTGTTCGTCGCGAAGGAGCTCGGCTTGACCGGCGTACCGGTGCAGCAGGTTGTGAATGCATCGGCCAGCGGCCTCGCCGCCGTTCATGAGGCCAAGCTCGCGATTCAATCAGGTGAACACGACATCGCCTTGGTGCTCGGCTATGACATCCCCGATTTCGAGACCACCGCAGAAGAGTCGATCAAGCGACAGGGGTTCCTCCCTCCTCCCGCCCTCTTCGGTCTGTGGGCATCGGAGCGAATGCGTGAATTCGGCACGACGGCAGACGGTTTCGCGGCCATCGCGGCGAAGAACTGGAACTATGCGAGGAGTAATCCGGCGGCCGCGCGACAGGCCGATCACGTGGTGACATCTGAGGAGATCCTCGCGAGCCGGGTCATTGCCGGCCCGCTCACCTCGAAGATGTGCACGCCATGGGGCGATGGCGCGGGCGCGCTGGTTCTCGCCTCGGCAGAAGGGCTTGAGCGGCTTCAGCCCAATGGTCCGGTGGCTCGACTGGCATCGTCCGTGCTGCAGAGTGAGGTCTATGGCGAGCAGCACACGTTCGAAGGTGCCGTCGTAGGGCCGCGGGAGATCACCGCACGCACTACCCGGCTCGCACTCGAACGAGCCTCGACCACGCTCGAGGAGGTGGACGTGGTGCAGGTCCACGATGCGTTCGCCAACGAAGAGCTGGAGTACATTGAACTCCTCGGATTCGCTGAGCCCGGAGGCGCCGATGCGTTGGTCATGGCGGGGGCGTTCGGGCCCGGATCCCGCGAATTGACGGGGTTGCCTGAGTTCTCGACTGATGGTGGGCTCCTGGCCCGCGGGCACGCCAGTGGGGCGTCCGGAATTGCCCAGATCCACGAGACGGTCAGGCGGTTCGCCACCACACAGGACCGTGTGGGCCTGTGCCACCTGCTCGGTGCCGGATCGGTGTGCGTGGTGCAAGTGTTGGTCCGCCACACCTGATCAGCGGCGGACCAGAAAGGAATGCGATGAACGCGATGACATATAATACTGAGACGATGCTTCAAGGCATCCGCGTGCTCGATTTCACAGAGCTGTACCCGGGGCCCCTGGCGACTCAACTGTTGGCCGATCTCGGCGCCGAGGTGATCAAAGTCGAGCGGCCCACGGGCGACCCCATGCGCCTTTCGTCGCCGTTGATCGGCGATTCGTCAGCGCTGTTCCAGTCGCTCAATCGTGGTAAGCGTTCTGTGGTTCTGAACCTGCGCTCGGCATCGGGCGTTAAACTCGCGCGGAAACTGGCCAGCACTGTTGACGTCGTAATCGAGTCCTACCGACCAGGGATCGCGGATCGCCTCGGCATCGGATACGAAGCGCTGCGCGTCGAGCATCGTGAACTCGTTTATGCGTCGCTGAGTGGGTTCGGCCCGCTCAGCGATCGTCCCGCCGCCGGAGCGCACGACATCAACGCCATCGGGCTTTCGGGCTTGGCGGCGGTTGGAGCGGACGGCGCCCCGTCGCATTCGTCTGCTCTGGTTGCAGACACTGTGCTCGCGGCGTTGACTTCGACGGCAATTCTCGGGGCGCTCCATGGGGTTCGAAAGTACGGTGAAGGCCGTCATCTGAACCTGTCATTGCTGGACGCCGCGTTGTGGACCGCAGGAAGCCAACGTTCCGTCGCGGCCGCTGGAAGCGACGTGGGCATGGGTGCGCGTGCGACCAATGGCGCCCATGCCGGATACGGATACTACACATGCGCAGATGGGCTCTGGCTTGCTGTGGGGAGTCTCGAACCTCACCTCTGGGAGAAGCTTGTTGATGCGCTTGGCTTGCCCCATCTTGCCGACGCCGCCAGGACCAGTCATGCTGAACTCACGGAGGTGTTCGCCCGAGAATCTCGCTCACACTGGCTTGAACTGCTGGAGCCCTTGGACGTCTGTGTCACGCCCGTACTTGATCATCGCGACGTCCTTTCCGGGGCGGCCGGACTTGACGTCGATCAGAACATCCAGGCGCCCCTGACCGTGGACGGTGTGCGCCCTCAATCGGAGCGCGAAGCCCCCGCCCAGGCAGGGCAGGACACACTGGACGTGCTTCGAGCCGCCGGAGTCTCCGAACGCATCATCTCCCAGGCCGTGGCCGATGAGGGGATCAGCACTGCATTGCTTGCAACGTCACACGAATCGGAGCGATCTCGGTGAACGCCGCCGGTCACCCAACGTCGGATGACTTGGAGGGAGGGAACACACATGATCGTCATGCAAGTCGCCGTTCCTCTCGTTCCTGTACGTCCTTTCCATGGGACGCACACGTTGCGTACCCCCCCCCCCCGCATCGTGTGCATGAGGGCCCGCATGCCGTGGACATGTGTCGAGCGCGTGAGCTCGGCAAGAGCCCCAAGACGATCCGGCGGGCGCTGCGCGACGAGTACGGCAGGCTGCCGTTCAAGGGCGACCGCTGGGGCGCTCTCATACCGTCCCTCCCCGCAATAATCGCGAAGGGCACACACCAAAGGTAAACGAAATGATCATGACAGAGCCCGTGTCGCAACGTTTCAAGCGCCTGGGTCAGGTCTGTCCGACCGGGAGATGGATATGCGCGCGACTTCAGTGTCCACCCTTGACTCTGCCACCAATGCCCTTCGACTGCTCAAGTTGCTGGGGTCCCGGAAGGTGATGACGGCTGCCGAGGTGAGCCATGAGCTCGGAGTGGGCAAGTCAACGGCGCACCGTCTCCTCATGACCTTGCTGTCGCAGGACTTCGCCACGCGAGATCCGGAAGGCCGGCGGTACTACGCGGGCCAGGCAGCCGTCTCGGCCGGGCTCTCTTCGATATGGGACTTCGACCTGCGCCAGCGCACCTCCAAGCCCCTGAACCGTCTCGCCGAGTTCATCGGTCAAACGGTCATGCTCCAAGTGCTCGATGGCCCGTTCGCCCGCGTCCTGGACGTCGGGACCACCTCTTCCACTTTGCGTCTCGGAACGGCGCTCGGTGAGCTTCTTCCCGCAAATGCCACGGCGGCGGGGAAGATGCTTCTCTGCCAGCACACCGAGGATATGCTGCGTGCCCGGTTCGGGCGGCGCTTGCCGGCGCTGACGGACTCCACCATCGTCGACTGGAGCTACTTAAGCGTCGAACTCCAGGCTATCCGCAAGCAAGGCTGGGCCACCAGTCAGGGTGAATCGACGGCGTACATCAATGGCCTGGCGGTACCGGTCCTCGATGGCCGAGGCAAGACCATCGGCGCGATCGCAGTCGCGGGCCCGGAAGCGCAGATGACCCGCCCTGTGCAGATGGAGATGCTCGGTCACCTCGTGTCCGTGGCCCGGCACATCTCCCCAGTCATGGAGACCCCGCCCCCCGGACTGGGGAACAAACCCGATCGGACCAAGACGGTACGCGGCAAGCAGCGAGCTGACAGCGTCCTGCCTCGCTAGGTTGTCCGTTAATCTGTGGACGCAGCGGAAGGGATTGCATCCAGCAGTATGCCCGCCGAGGAAGGGCGTGGCGTATTTGTCCTGCGCGTGGCGATACCGCGCCAGTGCTTGAGCCGGTTGAAGCCGCCTTCGATGGTGTTGCGTTTCTTGTAGATGCCGGGGTTGAATGCTGTCGGGCGTCCGCTGGCTGGGCCTTGGGCTTTGCGGCGATGGACTTGGTCAGTCCGTTCCCGGATGCTGTGCCCCTAAGGCTGTGCAGGTGGACGGGTGGGAATAGGACTTGTCGGCCAGCAGGCCGAACAGGATTCACCACTGTGGTCATTCCACGCCCGGCCCTGCGATAGGGATCAGTCCGTAGAACAAGTTCCAGCACGGACCGCAATTCATCCGAATGGCCCCGTAAACGAACCATCCGTCCAGCTTGAAACAAAAGGCGGATTCATTCCGAATGCCGTTGCGAACATGTGCCTCAGAATCCTAATTTGATCCTCCGGCGTCATCCGCTGCACGGGAGCCACCACTGAGAGTGCGGCGACGACCTGGCGGTCGCGACCCAGGACCGGCACCGCGAGGGCGCTGAGTTCGGGATTGGCCTCGCCGACGCTCGATGCCCAACCTCGTTCCCGGACTAAACGGAGTTCGTCCATGAGGGCGTCCCAGTCGCTGATTGAACTCTCCGTCTGGGAAGGCAGAGTCCCGTTAAAGCGGTTGTTCAGGGCCTCCAGCGACTCTCCAACCAAGAGCACCTTGCCGCCAGCGGTTGTGTTGGCAGGCAGCAGCTGACCCATGGTTTCTCCCACACGACCACTGTGATTACCGTCCGCGGTCTGGACGATTCGTGTGTACTGGCCATCGAGCACCAACAACTTCACCGATTCCTTAACCTGTTCCGCCAAGGCCGTCAGGGGGAATTTCACACTGCTTCTCCGTCGGATGTCATCCAGCGCCGACAGCCCAAGTTCGACAAGGGCCCGCCCGGGGTGATACCGGCGGTGGACCGGGTCTCTCAGAGCAAAGCCCTCCGCCACCAGCGTCGAAAGCAAGCGGTGCGCCGTGGACTTGGCAACCCCGAGCTCGCGGCTCACGTTAGTCACGGTCACCGCTCGATGGATACGCAACAGGGCCACCACGCGGAGTGCATTTGCCGCAGAGTCGAGGGCATAGGCGTAGGGGTCTGGCATCACTTCTCCGTTCACCGAATAGTACCAAGCGCCAGGGAACTGGCGGTGCGCGCGTAGTCGGGTATTCCATTCGTCATATGCGCTTCCTTATCCGGGCTGGTCAAGGCAACCTGACTGGCAGGGAAGAGGGTGCAACTGGAGGTGTCACATACGGACCTCGCGGTACTCCACCACCGTGGGCTCGCTCTCGGTGGTGGAGTACCGACCCGCCCGCATCACTCCCCGATCATGCCCAAGGAGGCGTGGCCCTTCAGCAGGTTCCGGGCGATGGTGCGTCGCTGAATCTCGTCGGTGCCCTCGAAGATGCGCCAGACGCGGACGTTGCGGTACCAGCGCTCAATGGGGAGCTCCTTGGCGTAGCCCATGCCACCGTGGATTTGCAAAACCCGATCAACCACCTGGTTGGCCATGACTGATCCGTGGAGCTTGGCAATCGACGTACTGTGACGTGCATCCATGCCCTGCTGCGAACGCCAAGCAGCATACAGGGTAAGCCACTTCGTCGACTCGATCTCGACCTGACTGTCAGCGATCTGCCACTGGATGGCCTGATAGTCAGCGATCGCGTTGCCCATGGACTTGCGGACCTTCGCATAATCGATCGCCATGTCCAGCAGACGCTCAGCCGCGCCGACGGCCTTGGACGGGATCACGTACCGCTTCTGGCCGATCCAGTTCAGGGCCACCTTCATGCCGCCACCAGGCTCTCCCAGGAGGTTGCGGTGGGGGACGCGGACGTTATCGAAGCTCAGGCCCGCTGCGGCCCAGTCTCCCATCAGTGCGATGGGGGAGGACGTCCACCCCATGTCCCTGTCCACGAGGAAGGCTGTGACGCCGTCATCGGTATTCGCGAATAAGATACAGAAGTCGGCGTCGGCGCCGCCGCTGATGAAGGTCTTTTCTCCGTTGATGACCCAGTCATCGCCCTCGCGGCGCGCCGTGGTCCGTAGGTTAGTGGCGTCGGAGCCAGCGTCCGGCTCGGTGATCGCAAAGCACGCCTTTCGCGCGCCCTCGATGACGGGAAAGAGGTAAGCCTCCTTCTGCTCGTCCGTGCAGTCGAACAGAATGTTGTCAGCGGCACCACCGAACTGGAATGGGACAAAGGTACGGCCGAGTTCCATTTCGATGATGGAATGCATGACCTGGCCGAGCTCGATGCCGCCGTAGTCCTCGGGTGTAGTAATGCCCCAGAAACCGAATGACTTGGCCTGGTCCTGAAGTGCCTTCAGGGTCCCCGGATCCAGTGACGGCCTGCCGGCAATCTCATTTTGAAGGACGTCATGCTCGAGGGGTTTCAGCTCGCGGTCAACAAACAAGCGCACTGTATCGCGTACTGCGCGCTCTTCTTCTGAGAGGGAGAAGTCGATCATTAGTGCTCCAGTGACAAAGATGGGGTGGGATCAGCGCGGCAGCCGGTCAGAGACCGAGCAACCTGACCGCGTTGGCCTTCAGGAGTCCGGGTCGGACCTCGTCTCGGATACCGACTACGTCGAGGTCCTTGAACCAGCGATCGGGGGTGAGCAACGGGAAGTCACTGCCGAAGAGGACCTTATCCCGCAGCAGCGTGTTGGCATACTGCACTAGGTTCGGCGGGAAGTACTTGGGTGACCAGCCGGACAGGTCGATGTACACCTGTGGCTTGTGGACTGCCACCGCCAGCGCCTCGTCCTGCCACGGGAACGACGGGTGGGCGAGAACGATGGGCATGTCGGGGAAGTCCACGGCGACGTCATCGACATGGATGGGGTTGGAGTACTTCAGGCGGATCCCACCTCCGCCACGGGCGCCTGCGCCCGCACCGCTCTGACCCGTGTGGAACAGGGCTGGCACGCCATGGGCATTGAGGACCTCATACAGCGGGTAGGCCTTGCGATCGTTGGGAAAGAAGCCCTGGACGTTGGAATGGAACTTGAAACCGCGGACCCCGCCCTCGACGATCAACCGTTCGGCGAGCTGCACTCCCTCTTCGCCTCGATCCGGATGCACGCTAGCAAACGGAATAACGACGTCACTATTCTCCGCTGCAAGCTGGATAATCTCCTCATTGGAGACCTTCTGGTCCGGGTGCTCCGGTCCTTTGTCAACGGTGAAGGCCACGGCTGCCATGTTCCGTTCCCGGTAGTATGCAGCCAATTCTGGAAGAGTCCCCGATCCAGTGCCCGATTCTCTTTTGAAGTATGTGGCCATCTGGTCTTTTCGCTCATCAGCGGTATGTTCTCCGCTTTCGGATGAGGTTTCGACATGGGTATGCATGTCAATAGCCACGATTTTCTCTAGGTCAATCCTCGGTGCGTAGATAGTCACCAGGCGGCCCCCTGTCTTGTGTCGAGATCGCTGAAGGTGTGGCCCGTCCGGGCGAGTTCGAGCAATAGGGGCGCAGGCTCCCACCACGCGCCGTTCAGCTCGTGGAGTCTTTTGATGTCAGCGGCGATGTCGGCCAGCCCTACTTGGTCGGCCCAGTACATTGGACCTCCGACGGTGGCCGGGAAGCCGTAGCCGGTGACATAGACGGCGTCGATGTCGCTAGGGCGGTCGGCGGTTCCCTGGCCCAGCAGCCAAGCCGCTCGGTTGACTAACGCATAGAGACACCGTGCAAGGATTTCATCGTCACAGACATGGCGGCGTTCGATACCGATGCGGGCTGAATATTCTGTGATGGCCCGCTCCATCTCGGGATCCGTAACTGGGGTCCGGGAACCCTTCTCGTATCGATACCAGCCTGCGCCGGTTTTCTGTCCCAAGCGTCCCATGTCGACTGCGAGAAATTGCAGATCGGAGTACCTCCGGTCAGTCGGTCGAGTCGTGATGGCTGCACGGCGGGCGTCGATTCCGATATCCAGACCTGCCATGTCGCCGACCCGGAATACTCCCATGGCGAATCCAAATGATTCCAGGACGCGATCGACATCCTTTGGAAAGGAGCCTTCTTCTACCAGGAAATTTGTCTGCCGCATATAGTCAGCGAGCATGGCATTACCGATAAATCCCGGAGTATTCGCCGCCTTAACGGGGATCTTGCCGAGAAGGGCTCCGAGCTTCATAACCGTGGCAAGTGATTCCGAAGAGGTCTTCTTGCCCGGTATGACCTCGAGTAACCGCATCACATTGGCGGGGCTGAAGAAGTGCGTGCCGATGACCTGTTCTGGGCGAGATGTGGCACTCGCGATCGCGTCGATGTCCAGTCCGGACGTGTTCGTGCCCAACAGGGCGCCGGAATCGGCGTGAACATCGAGAGCAGCAAAGACTTCCCGCTTGAGTGCGAGGTCCTCGAAGACAGCCTCAATGATCACGTTGGCGGTACCTAGGGCGGAATACGAGGTTGCCCCGTGGATGAGCGCGATGCGCTGCTCGGCTTCAGACTGACTGAGTCGACCACGACTCACGCTGTGTTCATAGTTAGTGCGGATCCGGCTGATGCCCCGTTGGACTGTCTCCTCTGAACGGTCAATCAGAGTGACGGGGACTCCGATATTGGCGAATGCCATAGCAATTCCACCACCCATCGTGCCCGCGCCGACGACACCGGCGTGTTCAGGTCTCCAGCCGGTCTGGATCTCTGAAAAGTCGTTGGCCTTGGCTGCGCCTTGCTGGACGGCTTCCGCATGAGCAGCGGCCGCGCCACTGTCAATCACTGGAGATAGGTTGGCACGAAGCCAGTCTGGCCGCTCAGCCTTCATCTTTCGATCACCTCCGTCTCGGCTCCGCCGTCCGACAGCGAGAGCAGGACATCGAGGGCCACGACGCCGTCGGGACGAGCAAGCAGGGGATTGATGTCTAGTTCGTGGATGTCAGGTCGGGCGATCATAAGCTGCCCAATCTTGGCCACGACCTCGGCGATGGACTCCAAATCAAGTGCGGCGCGGCCACGAAACTCACCCAGCAGCTTCGAAGAACGCAGCTGATGCAGCTCGGTGATGATCTCGTCGACGGTGAGGTCGGGTGGTAATAGCCGGACGTCGTTGAGCGCCTCGACCCAGATGCCGCCGAGGCCCACAACCACAACCGGTCCCCAGGATGGATGGCGGCTGGCACCGACCATCAGCTCCAGACCGCCACTAGCCATCTCCTCGATGAGGATCCCATCGATGCTTCCGAGACGCTCGGTGAGATCGGCATACACTTCACGCAGGTTCTGATCATCCTGGATTCCCAGTACGACGCCACCCGACTCGGTCTTGTGCTTCAGTGCCGCGGACTGCACTTTGGCCACGACTGGATAGCCGATCTCTTGAGCGATCGAGAGAGCTTCTACCATGCTGGTCGCCAGCCCGCCCTGTGGCACCGGGACCCCCAGTCTGGACATTAGGGCCTTACCTGCCCATTCGACCTGAACTTCCTGGCCGAAATCGAGCATGGAGGTGGGCAGGTTGGGCTTGACGGCAACTGCTGCGGATTCCACAGCCTGCGCGTAGTGGTTGATCGCGGCGACGGCTCGAATTAGTCGTTCAGGCGAGGTGGAGATAACAATCCCGTGGGCAGCGGCGTAATCCCGAAGTGCTTCGGGAACGGGAGTGACATCGGCAAAGAGGCCGATCAAAACTGACTTTCTGCTGCCCTCGGCCGCGCGCACGATATTCCGCAACATGATCTCGTTGTTTTCCGGTGTAGCGAAGGGAACGCCGACGACGACCGATCTAATGCGAGGATCATCGAGCAGAGCCCTTACGCCGTCGTAGTACAGTTCCGGGTCGACGGTGATGAGCGTGCCAAGGTCTAACGGATTCGACGCGGGCATATAGGACGGCAATCGTTCACTCAGTCTGGTGGCGATTTCGGGCGATAGTGGCGGCACCTTGATGCCCAGCGACGATGCTTCGTCCAGCGCAATAGCACAGAAGGCTCCCGAAGTGGTCGCAAAGCCGATCCCGCCTGCAGATGGATGTGGATTACGTGTCAGTATCTCCGATACGTCCATCAATTCGTCTAGAGATTCGACGACGCAGGCACCCGCTCGGGTCGCCAGAGCCTTCATGACCCCATAGTCGGCAGCCAGTGCACCGGTATGCGATGCCGCGGCCTGCTGGCCTCGTTCACTACGGCCGGTATGAGTCATTACGACATTCTTGCCCTGTGCTCGGCAGGCTTGCACTGCGGCAACGAAGGCTTCTGGATCGCGAACGTCCTCGACGTACATGACGATGCCTCCCGTTGAAGGATCATCGGCCAGGTAGTCGAGATAGTCGGCGAGAGTCAGACTTGCTTCGTTCCCAGTGGAAATGGCGTAGGACACCGGCACCTTGCGTGCTTTGAGGCCCGATGCGACCAACGCCATGATGCCGCCGCTTTGTGCAAGGACAGCGATGGCACCGTTTGATCCCTGGGGGAGTAGAGGCAATGGTGAGCCCCCCGGCAGAAAAACAGTGCGCAAGCCCTGGACGTAGTTGTTGTAACCGATGCAGTTCGGACCGGCCAACCGGATGCCTGTGTTGTCGGCGACGGCTGCGATCTCGGCTTGAAGAGCACGGCCCTCCTCACCGAGTTCGGCGAAGCCGGACGCATAGACGATGCCGGCGCTGACGTTGCGTTCCGCTAGTTCCCGGATCGCGCTAGGCACGGCTGGCGCGGGAAGCGCGATGAGGGCCAGGTCGACGTTCTCGGGCAGGTCGGAGATAGCAGTCAGAACTGGCCGTCCGTTGATCTCCCCTCCGCTGCGCCCTACGAGGTGGATGTCCCCGGAGAATCCGCACAGTTCCAGATGCGAGAGCAGGTTGCCGCCGGGGGCGCCAGGCTTGCTTGACATACCAATAATGGCGATCGATTTCGGCTTGAGCAGTTTGGAGACGGTGTTGGTCTTCATAGCAAGGCTCATGTGAATTGTTCCTCCGGGAAACAGTTGTTGGTCTCGGGGCGGGCAAGGGGCGTGGCCTTCTTCTCTACGAAATCCGTAAGCCTCGAGTGCGAGGAGGGCGAGACCGAGCTGCGTGCTACGAGGGTTTCGAAGAAGAGGCCGTCGTCGTAGGTCAGGTCGTTGATCCGGCTCAGACCTTGCGTAATGGCCCAGTTGGACTCCGGCGTATTGCCGGCGATCTTGGATGCGAGTTCACACGCCTTTTCCAGTGCCGTACCGTTTCCGACGACGTACTGAATTAGATTCTGCTCAAGTGCTTCGGCGGCCGAGAGGATGCGACCGGTCAGCATCATGTCGGTCATCCGAGCCGTCCCCAACAGGCGCTGGATGCGGACGGAACCACCGGCGCCGACGAAAATGCCGCGCTGTGCTTCAGGCAGCCCGAAGAAGGACGACTGGTCCGCAACCCGCAAATGGGCGGAGGCTGCCACCTCGAGGCCTGCGCCGATGACGGCTCCGGTCAGGGCCGTCACCACTGGGATAGGGCCGCGCTGGATCTTGTTGAATGCGACATGCGGCGGATGCTGGCCGATCTGCAGCTTGCGTGAAGGGTCCTTCGCGATGGACTCACGGATCTGGGCAAGGTCTAGGCCCGCCGAGAAGTGCTCACCAACACCGTAGATGACGGCGACCCGTGCTTCCATGCCTGCCCGCTCGACGGCATTCCCGAGCTCGACGAACATGGCATTGTGCAGAGCATTCCTCTTTTGCGGGCGATTGATCCCGACCAGTGCGATCTCACCGTCCAGCTCGTAGATGATTTCGGAATCTGTCATCACGCTCTCCATCTGCTCGTCGTGCACTGAGGTAGTAGTTGGCATTGCGGTGGGCCGCCAACGTAGTCTCAGCGCGGGAACGTCCACCCTTTATTCGTCTTCAGTCAGGTTATGTGGACCGCTGACAGGACAACCAGTCGGATCGGATTGTTCCTCTACGTGGGAAGGGCTTCCGCTGCCGCCCACCGGGGTTAGCTTCCAGCCTCGGCCTGCCCCATGTCTTGCGTCAGGTCAGCGGGGAAGGGACGGAAAAGTCAGAGCTGCGCCGGGCCGGAGTGTAGTGATACCGACGAAGACCACCATTCCTGACAAAGCCTTTGTATTCGTGTGCCTGCCGCAGGGCGGAGAGGAGCGCGTCAAGCGGAACCGTGGCCCCTGCAGTCAAGGAGATGGCCGACGCCGCCGTTGGCTTCATCGAGGCGATGGGGCTGACCGAGGTTGACCTCGTGGGTTTCTCCCTGAGTTGGCTAACCTGGGTGTCGCCATCGACCCATCCACCGCCGATCAGAGGCCGGGGTTGATGCAGTCGGCCAATAACGACGAACTAAACTGCAGGATCGAGGACCTGCGGAAACTGCACATCAGCGCAGATGGCGCGGCTGGCCTGCCTTCGCAGCGGTGACCTGGGCCCGATCCGCCCATGGAGGAGACCTAAGCCTTGATCCACCGACAACCGATCGGTGGATCAAGGCTTAGGTCTCTGTCCACGATCAATTTAAGAGCAGTAACTCCGGACAGGCTCGATGCCTTTCTCGCCAGTCCATCAGTAGATCAACCGAAGTTCCAGACAAGCAGCAGAGCCGGCCTTCGACCAATGACATAGCCAGGATCGTTATCCTCCCGAAAACTCAGCACGGCCGGAACGCCTCATTAGCCGGTCCCTCATCGCGCCACTCCTCCTGCAAGGTTTAGGACACTGAAACGCCGTATTTGCGGCGTCTCGAGATGCGCGGATATCCCGCCCGCAATAATGCCCGGTGAAGGGGCGGCTATCGGGACGATCTGTGAGTCCACTACCCAAAGCTGACTTTGAGGCCTCTGCGGCCGGCGGTACTTGTATGCCGTTAGCCACGAGCGCAATTATTTGTGCACCGATGGGTTACGGGAGCGTTTCGGTGAACCTCAGATGTTGGCCGGGGCGATGGTGCCGGTGCACTCGCTGAAATCTATGATGGAGCCGTTCGGTCCGGGTGCAGTCGCAGTCAAGGTGACCGTCTGACCGTCCTGCAGGAATGTCATCATGGACCCGTCGGCCAGTGCGAGGGGTGACTCTCCGCCCCAAGACAGTTCGAGGAAGGACCCACGCTGACCTTCCTTGTGTCCTGATATTGTGCCGGAGCCAAGGAAGTCTCCCGGTCTGAGGCCGGCACCGTTGACGGTCATGTGCGCCACCATTTGCGGCGCGGTCCAGTACAACGAGCTCGCCGGCGGCCTTGCGACACTTTCCCCATCGAGGATGACATTCATGGTGATGTCTAATCCCCATGGGCCGTCCTGCGTGTCCTCAAGGTAGGGCGCAAGTTGGTGCTCCCGCTTCGGCGGTTCAACGCGGGCGGATTCCAAGGCTTGGAACGGCACCACCCAAAGAGATATTGACGAGGCGAAGGACTTGCCCAGGTACGGCCCTAAAGGCACGTACTCGTAGGCCTGAATATCACGGGCGGACCAGTCGTTGAACAGCACCACGCCAAAGAGGTGCTCAGCGGCGGCCTGACTGGTCGATACCTCACCGGACGGAGCTGCTCCGCCTAATACAAAGCCAAGCTCGGCCTCAATATCCAACTTGCGGGTGGGGCCGAAGCTGGGCGTGCCGTCTGCTTCCGGCCGGAGGCCCTTGGGCCGCAGGATACTGTGCCCGGACGGGATGACGGTTCCGGCCCGACCGTGATACCCCACGGGCAGGTGCTTCCAGTTGGGCAGAAGCGGGGCCTGGTCCGGCCGGAAAATCCGTCCCACGTTGGAAGCGTGGTGCTCGGAGGCGTAGTAGTCGACGTAGTCTGCCACCGTGAATGGCATCTGCAGGGTGATCAGATCCAAGGGGTAGGAGCAGGACTGCACGGTGTCGTCCAGGCCATTGGTGGTTACCACGTCGATGAGCCACGTCCGCACAGCCGTCCATACGCTGTGGCCGGCGGCCAACAGCACGTCGAGGTTGGGTGCGGTCACAGCGGGAAGAGCATCTTCCGGCAATCTGGGTATGGAGTCCTGAAGTGCACGAGCGAGGGCCCCGAGGTCGATGGCATGATCTCCCAAACGCACCCCCAGGCGCGCCTTCCCTCCTTCGATGGAAAACGAGCCATACGGCAGGTTCTCGGGGCCGAAGCCCTCGGTGGCAAAGCGGGCGGCGGCGGTAGTCACAGGTGTGTCTCTCTTTCGGCAGTGATCTGCGGACGGCTCTTCATCTCAGGCCAGCCCTGGTGGAAACAGCCCCAGTTGCCTCAGGCTTTCGGCCGGTTCGCTGACGCTGCAAGTCCCGAAGGATCTGAACGAGGCGCGCCAAGATCCATCGGAGGTATTGGCGAGCTTGGTGAGCGGTGCGGGGTTGGTCTCGGTAAGGATTTGCACCACGGTGCCCAGGGGGTCACCAGCTTGGGCAGCTGCGGTTGCCAGGGCGATGTTGAGGAATCCATGATGGGTGAAGCCCGTGGTCGGGTTAGTATGGCGGACTGCCTCGTGGAGCCCTGCGGTTAATTTGAACTGCAGGCCCGCGGACACGGCGGCCACTATCACTGTGGCCAGCTGTTCCGGGCTCGGGAAGAGGTGAGCCTCCATACCGCCGGTGCGGTACTTTAGCTGCAAGTTCGCCTCCAGAAGGTCGAGTGCGCCCTCACCGATCTGACCTGTCGTCAACTCTACGAAGACCTCGGGGCCTGTCACCCCCTTCGCTTCCTGGATCTGCGAGGTCCACACGTCGCGGACGCCGGGGTCGGTCTTCAGCTCCAGTGCGACGACTGCGATTTCGGGCCCGAGCTCGGCGACGGCTTCCAGTGCTTCTTTGAGCTTGCCGGCCGGCACGACGGCGGACACTTCCACGGCGCGTCCATCGCGATCCAGTCGTGAGGCGATTCGTCGCGCTTCCGGCAGGTTTTTGAGGGCTAGGACAGCCGGGCCGATAGCACTGCTGAACGGATTGGACCACCGGGACACATGGTCTTTGATGGCCCGCTCCAAGGGTGCGAGGCCGGGCGGAAAGGTCGCGGCATCATCAAAGAATCTCGCGAACTCGGCGGGGACCGTCTGCAGGGCCGAAACGGCCGTCACCGCCGCACCTCCGGCTGCCAGCGGCCACCGGTCCAGGACGAGGCGTAGACGCCGTCGTCTGTGGCCAAGGCGGCTTCGCCCAGCTCGAGTGGGCGGAAGGTGTCCACCATGACTGCCGTCTCGTCGAAGTAGTCAACGCCCAGGGAGGCCTCGATAGCTCCGGGTTGGGGACCGTGAGGGTGGCCGCCCGGGTGGATGGAGATTGACCCCTTGCCGATACCGGAGCCCTTGCGTGCCTCGTAGTCTCCGTCGACGTAGAACATGATCTCGTCCGAATCCACGTTCGAGTGGTAATACGGAACCGGCACCGCGAGCTCGTGGTAGTCAACCTTGCGGGGCACGAAATTGCAAATGACGAAGTTCTGCCCCTCGAAGACCTGGTGGGAGGGCGGCGGCTGGTGGACCTTGCCGGTGATAGGCATGTAGTTCTTGATGTTGAAAACGTAGGGGTACAGGCAGCCGTCCCAGCCGACCACGTCGAAGGGGTGGTTCGGCAGGACGTGGATGCTGCCCTGGATGCCCGAGGTGCCGCGCCCGCGGTGCTTGATGTACAACTCGACGTCTTTTTCCTCCCGCAGAAGGACCTCCGATGGGCCGCGCAGGTCCCGCTCGGAGTAAGGGGCATGCTCGAGCAACTGTCCGTACCGGGAGAGGTAGCGTCTGGGCGGGGCGATGTGCGAGTTCGCCTCGATGAAGTACAGCCGGGCATTCTCGCCGTCCCGCAGCACCCACCGGTGGATCGTCGCCCTCGGGATGACGATGTAGTCCCCCTCCGACACCTCCAAGGCGCCAAACTGCGTCTCGACCAGAGCGGATCCACGCTCGACGTAGACGCATTCATCGCCGATCCCGTTCTTGTACAGCGGGGAGGTCTTGCCGACATGACCATAGGAAATCCGGACGTCGGCATTGCCCAGCACGAGCCGGCGGCCCGTCACGGCATCGACCTCCGGCACTTGGTCGCCATCGAAGAGGTCATGAAGCTTTAGGTGGCGCGGCAACAGTGGGTCGTTGGGCGTGAGGCTCTGGTCCGGTACCTCCCAGGTTCCGGCACCAACCAGGGCCGACGGAATGTACCGGTGGTATAGCAGAGCCGAGTCGAGAGAGAAACCCTCCTCTCCCATGAGTTCCTCGTAGAGAACATTTCCGTTTTTGTCCCTCAAGAGGGTGTGGCGCTGCTGCGGCACGATCCCCAACTGGCGGTAGTACGCCATGGTCTTCTCCTTCTCGATGCGCGAGACCAAACCTTGTCATTTAGTAAAGGCATGTACTACCCAGATAGTAAAGCCATGTATCACCTATGGGCAACCTTCGCCTAGAATTGGACCGTGCCCCATAGCGACCTTTCAGACCCCACCAGCCACCAAACCAGGGGGCTGCCGGGCTATTGGGCTTTCGTCGACGCGGCACAGCGCCATATTTCCGAGGAGTTTCCAGAAGCGGATCTCACCGCAAACCGAGTCTTCCTGTCCCTGAACCGCGCGTCCTCCACCGTGATTTACGACTTCGAATCCACTATTCACCGGCCGGCCAGTGGCAGCTGGCCCACTTTCCGACTGTTGCTGGCGCTGTGGGTCTCTGGGCCCCTCAGCCCGAATGAGGCGGCGTTAGTCACAGGCATGAGCCGCGCAGCTGTCTCGAACCTCACCGCGCCCTTGGTGAAAAAGGGCCTGCTGGAGCGGCGTAAATCCCTTAACGACGGCCGTTCGGTCACGCTGCATCTCACGGCATCCGGCACGGAACGCATTCGTGCCGACTTCTCCAGGCAGAACGAACGAGAGAGCCAGTGGGCGGGTGCTCTCAGCGAGGATGAACGGACCACTCTGGTGCGGCTACTCGAAAAGCTAATGGCCCAGAGAGGCGCCGTCGGGGCGCGGCAGCGAAAATAACTCCAGACGCAGAAGGGTTTCGGATCGCGGCAGTCAAACCGAGGCGTCAGCCCCGCTCAACAGCGCCGATTTTTATCCGGCCTTCCATGAGCTTTTCCAGGAGCATGGTGAGCACCTTGCGCTCGATCGGCGTCAAAGTGGAGGCCCATTCAGTTTCCCGTCGGTTGTGGGCAGCAAAAGACTCCGCAATGGCTGCCTCACCCTGCTCAGTAAGGTGCAGCGTCACTGCCCGCCCATCACTGGGGTCATTCCTTCGGTCGATGAGGCCGGCTTCCCGAAGGCTCGATGCCAGGCTCGAGACCGTTGGCCGGGGCATACCCGACAGCCGCGCCAATCGATGGGGGCTTAACGGCCCGGCAGTCCACAACACGAAAAGCAGCCGGAAGACCGAGTCCGTGAGCCCTAATGGCTTCAACGTCTGCACCTCCAGGTCGTAGATAACGACTCGCATAGCACGGTTCAGCGACATCACAAGGCGACTTGCCTCCATGTCGACATCACTGAGAGCGGCGGGAACGATCGCCTGGGCCTTTTCGACCAGCTCCCAGTAATCAATTTCGTCATTATGGCCGCCGCCTGTTAAGTCCTTATCCACAGCGCCAGCGTACACGGCTCCACTCTGACCTTCGTTCGTGTGGATCAGGAGGAAAGTCCGTTGTGTCCAAATTACTTTTGCAGCCACAAAAAGGACTTGAAGAGTCGCCTACTCCAGATCTATCTGAGTTTCCGCACTAGTTCGCCGGGTTAGAGCACATGTGCGACGAAACGAAGTAGTACATACATTGACAACCTCTTCAATATAGTTCAGACTCGACGTAAATTCTTGTGGCCTACCACACACTTGCCGTCTTGGGGTACGTGTTCCTACCACTCGAGCAGGTAAGTGGTCCGACCGCGGCGGCAGAACCTTCAGGAGGAATCAGCTCATGTATTACCAATGGGAACAGTTCGCCGTTTCAGCGGTAGAGCCCACCGACGAGGACGTCATCCACGATGTGGCCATCGTTGGCGGCGGCCCCGTGGGATTGTCCCTGGCCGTATCGCTGCGCAATCAGGGCCTGGACGTCATCATCCTTGAAGCTAGGACGCAGGTGTCCGATGGAAGCCGTGCGATCACCATGAATCGCGAGAGCCTCGGCTTCTTCTCCCGGATTGGCGTAGCTGACGACTACCTGAAAATGGCCCAGATACGGCAGCGCAGCATCGTCCTTCATGGCAACGAGGAACTCTGGCGTACTGAGTTCCTCCCTGAAGAAAACGAGCGGTGGCCCTCGCTGGCCCTGCTGCAACAGTGTTGGCTGGAAGACATCCTGATTGGCAAACTGGGCGACGATGCCAAAGACATCATCAGATGGGGGCACTCGGTTACGGGCGTGTCCCAACAGGATGATTCGGCGACTGTCCAGGTCGACGTGCAAGGACATTCCTACCAGACCCGGGCCCGCTATGTCGTTGGGGCGGACGGTGCCCGGGGCATCACACGCAAGTCTCTTGACCTCGAATACCGGGAAATCATCCCCAAGCGTGGTGCGGATACAAACTTCGTAATCTGCGACTTCACCATGGACCACCCCTTGGAATCCGGGCGTCGCCTGTTCATCGGCCCGGACTACGCCCCCAATTCAATTTCGCTGTTCCATTCGCAGCCGTTCGATATCTGGCGCCTGGACTATGAGGTGCCGGGCGGATTAACGCCCGAAGAAGCCGCGACGCCCGAGGCCGCCGAATCCAGGGTGCGGCAGCACTTGGCAATGATGGGCATCGACGCCGATCCGGAGATTCTCTGGGTCACCACGTATCGGGCCATGGGGCGCACCCTCGACAGCTACCGTCACGGCCGGGTCCTGTTCGTTGGAGACGCGGCACACCAATCCCCCATCTTCGGCGGGCGCGGCCTGAACATGGGCTTCGGCGATGTCAACGCCCTGGCCTGGCGGCTTCCGCTGGCGCTGGCCGGCGATTCAATTCAGCTCGATCACTACTCAAGGGAGCGCACCTATGTTGTTCGACGCATGCTCCAGGCCTTGACCCCGGTATGCCTGTTCATGACCAGCGCCGACGAACAGTCCCGGCTCCTTCGTCGTGCGGTCATGGACCTGCTTCCTGAAGTACCACGGCTAAAGGAGCTAGTCGATGGTCATGCTGCGGCCCACGTCTCCGATTTTCCCCTCGACGACGCAAATCCCGGTGGCGTCGGTCGCCCCTTGCGGGAACTCGTGGTGGCCACGGCTTCACAGGAATCGAAGTATCTGAGTGAGTTGCTCCCGAAAGGGCACTTCAGCATCACAATGCTGCCTGGCCTAAGCGGTCCTGACGACATGGTCTCACTGCAACTGCAAAGGATGGAAGCGCCTTCGTGCGGTGAAGCACCGGCCGACGAACCGGAACTCCACGTGGTCCTGGCACCACGCCGGACGGTCTTTGAACGCTTGGGGCTGAACGCCGCGGGCGATGTCCTCTACGGACGCCCTGACAGGATTGTCGCTTCGGTCTCCCGTCAGGATCACAAAGCACTGGATGATCTGCCTTTGACGGATCTGCAGCACTCGTTCGTCCGCTTGTCCCGGCTCATGGCCTCCGAGGAGGGCCGGCACCTGGAGCCGCCTGTGATCCGTACGATGCTCCGGGATTCAGTTTTGGAAGGGGCCGAAAAGTGACGTCGACCCCGTCAACGGTGGCACGTCTTGACGACCTGCATCTCGGCTTCGATTTCGGAGAGCTGACCCTCTTCAATGCGTTGTCTGCCCGCGCCGCGGCGGACCCCGACAAGGTCTTTTTGGTGGACCTGGACACCGGCGCCGAATACACCTATGGCCGGATGGTCGAAGAGTCGATCCTTTATTCGCGATGGATGCAACAGAAGGGGATGGGGCCCCGGACGCACGTTGCCGTCCAGTTGCCCAACGCGGTCGAGCACATCCTGACCTATGTGGCGCTGAGCCGGCTCGGGGCTGTAGCCATTCCGCTCAATACCCAGGCTAAAGACGACCTGCTGGCCTACTACCTTTCGAACTCTGATGCCGCGTTCCTCCTGCACGATGCCAACAACCCCTCCGCGGCCGTCACCGCCCGCAGGGAGAACGTCACTCCCATCGGGTTCTCCGGCCCCTGGATGGAATCCCCGACACCGTCGGGGACCCCAGGAATCTCCCACCAGGAAATCTGTGCGGCCGGCAACCGGCAAGGGAACTCTGTAGAGAGGGTTGACCCCACGGAGCTCGGCTACATCAATTACACCTCGGGGACTACGGGTCCCTCGAAGGGTGTGATGATGACTCATGTTCGGGCGATGCTATGGGGGTTCAGCCATGTAATCTCGTTTGGCTACCAGTCCACGGACCGGGTCTACATCTGCTTGCCCCTGTTCCACGTCAATGCGTTTCAGGGCGCTTTGAACTGCGCCATCGGGGCAGACTCTACCGTCTTCCTGCGCCGTCGCTTTTCGGCCTCGAAGTTCTGGGCGGATATCCGGGACAACTCAATCACCGCAACCAACCTGCTCGGCTCCATGGCCGCAATCCTTTGGAAGCGGGAGCCCGATCCGCACGACGCCGATAACGACCTGCGCATGGTCATGACGGTCCCGCTTCCGGCCTACGCGAAAGACTTCGAGCGGCGGTTCGGGCTCCGTTTCACGTCGGGCTACAGTTTGACCGACTACGGGCCGAGCCACGCATACACGCTGAATGATCCTCCGGAGAAGCTGGGATCGGCCGGCCGCCTCCGCCCAACCATGGACGCGAAGATCGTCGATCAGCGCGACCTTGAGGTCGGCGTCGACGTCAAGGGTGAACTGCTGATCCGGACGAATGCCCCGTGGAACGAATCGAGCGGATACTACGGCATGCCAGAGAAAACCTTGGAGAGCCGGCGCAACGGCTGGTTCCACACCGGTGACCTCTGCCGCATCGACGCCGACGGCTACATGTGGTTCGAGGACCGGCTGAAAGATGTCATCCGGCGCCGTGGCGAAAACATCTCCGCTTTCGAGCTGGAATCCCTGGTCTCCTCTTTGGGCGGGGTTCGGGACGTGGCCGCCATAGCCGTTCCCTCAGAGTTGGAGGAAGACGAGATCGCCCTGTATGTCGAGTGCCTGGATGATTCTTCCGCCGGCATCGCCGCATTGCAGGTCCAGTGCGAGGCACGGCTGCCGCGCTACATGCATCCCGAGTTTTACATTCCTGTGCCCTCGCTTCCCCGTAATGCCAGCCACAAGGTTGAGAAGTTCAAGCTCAAGGAACACTTCTCTTCGTTGGAAAACAAGCAGCAGTTTCGGAGGTTGCCGTGACTGTTCACGAGTGGGCGCACGGCCGCAGTACGCCCGGCGTTACTGCCGAAACCAGGGACTATTGGGAGGGCGGCGCCCAAGGTGAGCTTCGCATTCAGCATTGCAGTGCATGCAGCATCTGGCAGCACCCGCCGAGCCCGGTGTGCCGGACCTGCCATGGACGGTCGAATCTCAGTGCCCGAGCGGTCAGCGGTGTGGGGCACGTGGCTTCCTGGACCCAGAACAACCAGTCCTGGTACCCCGGCCAACCGGTGCCCTTCCGCGTTGGCTATGTCGAATTGATCGAGCAGCCCGGCCTGTTCGTCTTCGGCGGCCTCATCGGGCTTAAGGACGAGGACCCCACCGGTCGGGCGGTGGAGACGCTGTTCCACCAGCAGGGCTCAGCCTGGCTGCCGGTCTTTCGCATCAACGAAGAAACAGAACGATGATCTCAGAACGTAACATCGCCATCACCGGCATCGGGCTGTCTGAAGTGGCGCGCCCGGCGCAGTCCAGCGCACTCAGCCTCACCGTCGACGCGGTCCTTGAAGCAGTCACGGACGCGGGGCTGAACATTGCCGACATCGACGGAATCTCGACCTATCCGGGGGCGTCGAACACCGGTCCGGGCTTTGCCCCCGTTGGCGCACAGGACCTGCGGCTCGCGCTGGGAATGGACGTGAGCTGGTATTCATCCGCCGCACTGGATTCTCCCAGTCAGTTCAGCGCCATCGTCAATGCAATTGGCGCCATTTCCGCCGGCCTGGCCCGACACGTCCTGGTATTCCGCACCGTCTCGGAGGCCACCTCCAGGCTTCGCGACAAACAGCGCCAGGCCTGGGCCGGGTCGACAGACGAAATTTGGGGATTCTGGGAGTGGACCGCGCCCTATGGGATTGAATCGCCCGTCCCGTGGTACGCAACGTACGCGCAACGGTACATGCACGACCATGGCCTGACGGAGGAACAACTGGGCGCTTTGGCCGTCAACGCCCGCAGTATGGCCGCAGGCAATCCGGCCGCCATCTACCGTGACCCACTGTCGATGGACGACTACCTGGCGAGCAGGGTCATCTCCTGGCCGCTTCGACTTTACGATTGCGATGTGCCGGTCGACGGCTCGGTGGCTTTCGTCCTATCAAAGGTGGACGACGCACGCCACCTCAACAGGCCGCCCCTCCGTTTCGAAGCCATCGGCACCGCCATGGGATCCGGCGGACTCCGGGACCCGCTGAGCCTCTCCTCTTTTGGCGCGGAGAAGGCCGCAGCAATGCTATGGGAACGGTCCCGAGTCCCCAGGAATGCAGTCAGGGTGGCTGAAATCTACGACGGCATGAGTATTCTCACGGTTCATTGGCTTGAGGCCTTGGGCTTCTGTCCCCCGGGCGCCATCGGCCCCTTCATCGAAGGTGGGCACAACATCGGCTTGGCAGGCGAGCTCCCCATGAACACAGGTGGAGGCCAGCTCTCCGCCGGCCGCCTACATGGCCTCGGCCACCTACACGAAGCATGCATCCAACTATGGGGCCGCGGCGGAGCCCGCCAGGTCCCAAACGAACCAGACGTAGCTGCCATCAGCATGGGTGCCTACGGGCTCGGCTGTGCACTGCTCATGAGGGAGGACTAAGAGTGGCCCACCTATTTGACTCTATCCACATCGGTACGGCGGTGCTACCCAACCGGATCGTGATTCCGCCTATGTGCCAGTACTCATCCACAGACGGGCTGGCCTCCGACTGGCACCTCATTCATGTTGGCAGCCTCGCCCTTTCAGGTGCCGGGCTGCTCATCATGGAGGCAACCGCAGTCGCCCCGGAAGGCCGCATCACTCACGACTGTCTGGGGCTGTGGCGGGATGACCAAGCAAAGGCTCTCGAGGCACTGGTCAAATCCGTCAAGGCAAACTCAAACATCCGCCTTGGAATCCAGCTATCGCATGCAGGCCGCAAAGCCTCTTCTCACAGTCCTCGCACATCCGGGTCCGGGCCACTAGGCCCCGGCCAGTCCTGGCCGACCATCGGCCCCAGCCCGGTACCCGTCTCCGACCGGTGGCCAACGCCGCACCCGGTGAGCGAGGCAGACATGGACCGCATCGTCACCCAGCATGTAGCGGCCGCAAACCGTGCTGTCGAGGCAGGATTCGATCTCATCGAACTGCACGCTGCCCATGGATACCTGCTGAGTTCATTCCTATCGCCCCTGGCCAATCAACGTTCGGACGCCTACGGCGGCCTTTACAACAACCGTGCACGCTTCCCCCTTCGGGTATTCGAGGCCGTTCGAGCGTCCGTGCCCAAGGACGTGGCAGTCGGCGCCCGGATCAACGGAACAGATTGGGCTGAAGGCGGAATCACCCCGGACGAAGCTAGCCGCTTCGCCAGTGACCTCGAGGACCGGGGCGCCGACTACATTCACGTCAGCTCCGGGGGCAACGTCCGGGGAGACATCCCTCTATCCCCCGGCTACCAAGTGCCGGCCGCCGAGCTGATCCGCGGCGAGGTGAGCATTCCCGTGATCGGCGTGGGGCTGCTCAACGATCCCCGTTTCGCCAATGAACTCATCAGCCGCGGGTCCGTGGACCTCGTCGGCATCGGACGCGGACACCTCCACAATCCGCACTGGGCGTGGACAGCGGCGGAGGACCTCGGGCACACACTAGAGGTCCCCTACCAATACTCCCGAGCCCGCCTCAGCACTTTCGAGCCCCCAAAGTCCTGGAGCCACCTGGCTCGATAAGCCCAAATCCAACCCACACCTATCCACCCATATCGGAGGACTCATGCTCATCCTTCTGGCAGTCGTCATGCTGCTGGCGATCTTCGTGATCGCGTCAGTATGGAAAATCAACATGGGATTGTTGATGCTGTTCGCAGCGTCAGTAATTGCTTTCCTTGGCAATGTATCCCCCGAAGTCATCGGAAAGTCATTCCCCAGCGGGACTTTTATCCTCATCGCCGGGATCACCTATTTCTTCGTAGTAGTGGAGTCCAGCGGAACGATGGACTACATCGTCGACTCGCTACTGCGGCTGGTCCGAGGATCGGTCGCGGTGGTCCCGTTCCTGTTCTTCGGCCTGGCCGCGGCCACCACGGCGATCGGAGCCTACCCGCCGGCCGTCGCGGCACTGATTGTTCCCGTTGCCATGCGCCTGGCCAGGGACCACGGAATCAACCGCTTCCTCATGGCCATCATGGTGATCCATGGCATTCTGGCCGGTAACTTCGGTCCCCTTGCCACGCCGGGCGTGTTTACTGCAAAGGTGCTCACCGATGCAGGAATCGACCCGATCACCATGCAGCTGTTCCTGAGTCATCTGGTGGTCAACGGCGCCGTCGCCACTGTCGCCTACCTCGCCTTTGGGGGACTGAAGCTTGTGCGCACCAAGCGAGTCGTCATGGCGAAGCCCGAGCTGGTCACTGTCGGCGCAGGAGGAGCGCACTCGGCCCCCATCGCTTCCCGGGGGTCTGGCGGCGAAGGCGAACAGGATGCCGCGGGGACCGGCGCAAAGCTGGCACATCCCCGGCCCAACCGGTATCAGCTGGCCACAATCACGGCTCTGATCGCATTGGTCGTGCTGGCTCTGGGCCTCGGGTGGGATATCGGATACACGGCCCTGGGCCTCGGCCTCGCCTTGACCCTGTGCTTCGAACGCAAGGACAACTCCTTCGTTGGCAAGATGCCCTGGGGTGTCATCCTCATGCTGGCGGGCGTTCTTGTGTACTTCGGCGTGCTGACGGAGATCGGCGCTGTCGATGCCATCAGCAACTTGCTGGCGAGCATGGGCTCTGACGTCGCCTCTGTCCTGGCACTGTCATTCCTCAGCGGCATCATCTCGGCCTTCGCGTCGTCGATCACCACCATCGGGGCATCATTGCAGCTGGCCACCCCGCTAATCGGTCCCGAGATGAGCACCCTGTCAGTTGTCGGGCCGGTGACCATCTCCTCCACGATCGTTGACGCAAGTCCCATTGGCATCATCGGGGCGCTCTCACTCGCCTCCGTTGAAACCGAAGCCCGCCCGAAACTCATGCGATCCATGCTGCTCTGGGCTGGCGCAATGGTCCTGCTGGGCCCGCCGTTGGCCTGGCTCGTTCTCACCGTCCTGTAGAGACGATGCAGGAGCGAACGACATGGAAGGGCACAATTTCTCAGGAGCGACATGATTACTGATTTCCGCGGAACCGCCGCTACGACCGACGACGTCGTGGCCACAAATCAGCTCTACGGTTTGCAGAGTCATGCCATTGATTCCGGAGACGCCCTAGGGTGGGCGGCAACGTTCACAGAGGACGGGATTTTCAGCTCCCCGACCTACCCGGCACCTGCCGAGGGCCGGAGGGCCTTGACCAGGTTTGCCGAACAATTCGCGGCAGATTGCCGCCTGAACAATCAAGTCCTCCGCCACGTGGTCACCAACCTGCAGGTGAAACAGATGTCGGGCGATTCCCTCAAGTGTCTCGCCTACCTGCAAATCATCGGCACGAAGGCGGGCCAGCCGCCACAACTGCATAGGATCACTGTGATTGAGGATGATCTGGCGCGCACGTCAGAAGGCCTGCTGGTAGCTTTCCGACGAGTGCGGCCAGACTAATCAGCGGCGGCTCCATGCCTGAGCCTTTGGGACATCGCGCAGAAACTGTCCCGTAAGCCATCATGAAACAGTGACTGCGTTGGGCCAACCAACACGCCTTGTGGGGCCAGTCGGCTTCATCGGAGGGCCCGAACAGCTGGACATTGTTGCCCGGAGGTGAACCGGCTGGTGTAGGAACGTCGAACCCTGCCTAATGAAGTTCAGCCGCCTAGGCGGAAGAGATCGAGTAGTGCGTCACCACGGACAAACGAGGCGGTCCAGGTGGGTAAAGTCTCCCTGCAGCATTGTTTCCGGCAGAAATGAGTGGGGCCCGCGCGGCGGGCCCCACTTTCTATTCTCGAGCCCTGGAATATCTTCGCTGCGGTTGGCATGTCCCGCATGGTCCATCGGTGAACCACGGAAAGGCGGAGAAGCTCACGTTCAGGGTCGCGGTGCTGTCGTCTCCTCCTGGGCATCCTTTGGCCAAGACATCGTCCGTACTTTTCTGATTTATATCCCGATGCCAAACCCACGCACCCGATTTCCTCGCGACAATTACATGTAACGATATGGCAACATCGAGCTTCCCGAGCTTTAGTTTGATTGACGGAAGCAATTCTTCTCTATGGACTCTCCCTAGGTGAATATACGATTCACCTATCTAGTAGGGGGGAAAATGGATTATTTCAATAGGCGCTTCGCTATGTCGGCAGGTGTAATTGGCGCGTTACTGCTCGCTGGCATGGCGCCTGCTCAGGCGGAGCAAGGGGATAACGCCTCATTGGCGAGAATCGCACCTGAGGTGCTTACGGGCTCATTGCTGGCGGACGATCTTCACGATACTGCTGACGGTGGGCTGACTGCGGCCATGGGAGATGGCCGGGTTACGCTTCCGGGAGATTCGTCCCGACCAGCGATCATCCAGTCAGGCAATTCAACGATCAAGGTTAAGCTGCCGTCGCCAGGGAAGAAAGCTAAAGCCGCCGTGGGTTCAGATGGGCAGGTTCAGTTCGACAATCGTGATGGCAGCATCACGAGCGCGATCCCCAAGGAAGATGGATCGCTGCAGATCGCGACAACAATTTCCTCTGCAGCAGCACCGTCCACGTATCGCTACGACCTCAATGTCGCTAAAGGGGCCTCATTGGAGTTACGCGAGGATGGAGGAGTCAGCATCGTTTCCGCCGATGGAAAATTCCTCGGCGGTGTGGCCGCCCCTTGGGCTAAGGATTCCACTGGACAACAAATCCCTACACGGTACCAAGTGGAGGGAACATCTGTTGTCCAGGTCGTGGACCACCCCTCAATGAGTGAAGTTGCTTATCCAGTTGTTGCTGACCCTTGGCTCGGAATAGACCTCTACAACAAGCCATATATTACGTGGCCCTCCAAGGGGTACGCGATCAACGTGACGCCGACTCAGTGGGGTAAGCAGGAGCGAAACGCAACAATCTGGTGGGCACACCGCGACGAGGTCCGCACCAAGCTTGGCTCAAACGCCTACCGGTGGACAAACAGCATTCAAGAGCAGTTCTACTGCCACATAGCTGGATACCCGTTGTCCCTGCCTGAGTACAACATGGAGTCGTGGCGGCCTACGATCAACTGGGCTGAGTCACTTTCCAGGTACCAGTGCAACCCCTACGACGGCGCCTGGTCCTAGATATATAGACTTGGCTTCACTAGTTTGCCGCTGAGCTGCCAGCTCATTTCCAGGCAGCTCAGCGGCAGGACCGTTCAACACGATGAGGCTCAAATGGCTAGCAAAATCCAGACGATGATCGGCATGGGGGTGGCCCTGATGATTGCAGGCCTCGGGATCGAATTCATCATGTGGACGGTAAGGTTCTCCCGCTTCATGCATCTGGAGGACCTTCAATATCAACTGGACCCAGCAGTATTCCGCCGAGTCGTGGAGTTGAACCCAAGCGAGCAAGCTCTGATTCTCTTCGGGGCAGGCATATTTGCCTTGGGCGCTATTTTGCTTGTACTGGCGCTAATGAATAGAAGAAAGGCAACCAAGAATTCATAGGCAACCTGCGACCGGAAGCGGAAACATGGTCTGTGGCAGGTTGACGGTCCGCTTGTTCTCGGGTGCCCACGCTGAGAATCTCTCATCTAAATGAGAGATTACCCTGCTCATGCCCGGAGCCACGCGCCAGCTATTTGGACGACCTTTGGCTCGCAAGGAGTTCCAACCCATGCCTTACATGGAAAAACCCGCGAAAACACGCTGAGACGGATTCTCTCACCTGTTTCTACTCCCCTGCTTTGAACACCGATAACCTCCGTTACGTCAACCTAATCGGTTGATAAGAATTGTTGTGGTCAGGTGGTGCGCTTATAGTCGAAGCCCGCGGAAATTTGGCTGAGGTACCGCGTCTTGGCGTAGGGCCACCGCTCTTCATAGTCAAAAACGTACATACAGAGATCTCCCGCGAACATCGGTCCAACACCTTCAAGGATCATGGCAAGCACCAGGTCATAGGTTTGCGCGACCAGCGCATTGAACACCCGGAGCGTACTTGCGTGCTCAAAGCCCACACCTTCCCCTCGTGAAATACGTCTTACTCGTTCGTCCAGCATCCTCCTCGAAACGTGCGTGTAGCCGCTCAAAGCGCCGAAGGCGCTGTGGACGCTCCTGCGAAACTCCTCCGGATCGGGCAAGAGCCTAAGGGGCAGTTGGTCAACCACGTTGATGGACGACCGCGGAACGTTGCTGTTTGTGGCCAAATACGCCAGGCGCTCATCCAAGGACGCACTTCCGGGGAGCCGCTCGTCCACGTAAACGGCTTTCGCTCCAACTTCAAGCATGTATCTCAGCTCTCGTCGGCCAACGTTGAAAATTCCTTGTTCTCCCAGCATGCGAATCGACAGTGCCGACTCGATGAAGTCATCCATCGAAAACTGCAGCAACTTTCGGGCGGAGTCAGGGTCACGGGTGCAAGCAAGAGCCGTGGCTCGCACGGCGTCAATGAAACTGGTGGTAACCCGGTTCAACCGCTTTTGTTCGGCACGAAAATCCCCTTCGTCCCGAAGTTCATCGTGCTGACGGATTCTCTCCTCAAGATCCTTTGCCAGGTTCGCAAAGGTTTCCTTCGCGTCATCGTTGCCCTGCGCCCCTAAGTTCGCCACGATTCCCCTCTGTTCATTGGACGAGTCCTGCGGAAGTTAATTTTTCATGTAATATTATTGCAAGCCATTGAAAGGACTCGTGAATATGACGTCGCCAGACCACCAGCTTGCACTCCATCTCCACGCTGAACTGATGACGCTGACCGAACCCCTTCACGAGGCCCTGGCAACGGCCGCCCAGGACGCAGGAACGCATCTCCCTGCCTACAAGAATGCTGGGAATATGTCATTCCTACGCTCTGGGATCATGCGGCTCGGGGTCCGAGAGCATCTTTCCATGGTCGGTGTCGAAGGGTGGTGTCTGGGAGGAAATCCAAACATGATGGGACAGCTCCAGTTCGTTAACAACACGGGCGATTTGGTCCTCCGCTTCCTGAAAGATGGACGCCCGCCTGCACCAGCAGTCCCGCACGCGGGACACAACCACGCTCGGCGTGCCTTCTGGCGGAACACCCCAATGCTCGACCTCGGTATTGACTCCCTCTTCGACGCTCCCCCGCTTCATAAGCTGCTCCTCCTCTGGTCACCAGGGGAGGACGGAACCTTCAACATCCGCGCCGTCCGACCGCTAGAGCCCGGAAAGTATTCAGGACGGATAGCCATCGACTTCAGCATGGAGTTGGCACCCACTCGAACCGCCTTCGAGGAACTGAAATTTGTCGGCGAGGATCACGACGAAGACCTGATCATTGATATCGATAAAGAGGAGGAGAGCGACGGTGCTACAGGAGCAGCGGGGTAAGCGCTTAGTCACCTTGCGTCGCCTTCTAGGCCTGAGTCAGACAGAACTTGCGGCCTCCACCGGGATCAGTCAGCCTCAAATATCTCTTATGGAGCGCGGAGATCGCACTGTAACGGACTCAGCAGCGGCGCAGATTGCGGCTGCGACAAATACGCCTGTCTCCTTCTTCGACCAAGTGGCGCCAGCGGTTTCCGGGACGTTGTCCTTTCGGAAGCTGGCGGGGGCGTCCGCTATAAGCCGAGATTCATCAATCGCTCGCTTCGAAGAACTCGAGCGTGTGGCGGCAGAATTATGCGACCGAATCGGCTATCGTCTTACACCCTTACCCCAGGCAGAGGACGACATTGATGGCGACGACATTGAAGTCCTAGCTGCTCAGACCAGAGCAGCACTCAAACTAGAACCGCAGGACCCGATCCTCAACCTCACCCGGGCCATGGAACGCCGTGGCATCGTCGTCGCGGCCGTGGCTGCCGTCGAAGACGGAGTTCTTGAAGGACACGATGGCGCGTCACGAGCTTCCGAGCGAATTCAGCGGCCAGTAATCGCCTACGTGTCGGGTAAGCCAGGAGACCGACAGCGGTTCACCGAGGCGCATGAACTCGGACATATCGTCCTTCACGGTCGCCGACCGGACGTCGGAGAAAAGATCAAGGAACGAGAGGCACATCGCTTCGCCGGCGCATTGCTAATCCCGTATGAGGCCATGCGACAGACCGTCTCCGAGACCCTTTCTCTGAATGGTTACTTAGCACTAAAAGCAACCTGGGGTGTTTCCATTCAAGCCATCGTTGCCCGAGCACATGCTCTCGGGCTCATATCCGACAGCCGCCGAAAATCACTGATGGTACAGATTTCCTATAAGGGCTGGCGAAAAGAGGAACCTGTTGACGTAAGACCCGAGCGCCCCGTCCTGCTTCGACAGCTGCTTGTCAAGGAATTTGGGGAAAGCCCATATCTCAAGGCCTCTTGGGCGCTCGGCGCATCGCCTAGATTCCTACAGCAATGGGCGCCTGGTGCGATGTCTCAAAACAATGAGGCACCTAGGATAACAACGGCTAATGCTCAGGCCGCTTCCAATGTGGTTCCACTGTTTCCCAGCGCAGGTTCCTTGCAAAAAAAGACTGGGCGGTAATCTCAGTACAACGTGCAGCCAGGAGGAGGCTTCGGGTCAACGGGCCAATCCACCGGTAACGCCTTGTAGACGCACACCCACACAAAGAGGGGACCACCAGAAAGGTGGTCCCCTCCGACGGGCTTGGGCGAGAGCCAGTTGCGTCGCCATATTGCAAAGCCTCGTGCCTCTCTATGACCTCCACTCTCAGCTGCCCAACCCCTCAAATTTTCGAGCCTAGGCAGCTCGCCCGCTATGCCATCGGCAGCGGTCCCGGGATTACGAACTTCTTCACGCTGAAGGCCGGCCTCTCCTCGCCTTGCGCGCGGTCTAGGTCCATTAGGCGCTCGGCTTGGCGATAGCGGAGATACGGGTTCAGCGCAAACCCGGTCTTCCTGAGACCACTGGCATCAATGGCCTTTGCCTGCTCGCCGGTCAGCACAGCCACCATGTAGTGGTGGATCAGAAAGCTGGCGGCGACAGTTCCCCATGACTCGTCGTCCCTTAGACCGTCGGGCTCGTCCGAGTCGAGGTCGAGCTTTTTTAGCTCCTGCCACATCCAGTCAATCGGCGTGACATGTTCAAGCACCAGTCCCCTGACGGAGATGGTTGACTTCCATTGCTCGAAGGCCTCGACGGACCAAGGAATCAGGAGCAATTTATTGTTGAAGTGCCCTTTTCGGAAGCCGGTCCGGGCAAGGGCGAGTTCGTGGAAACCGATGCGCGGCGCTTCCCAGACCGAGGTGAGGACTTGCCGGGCGATGGACGGAAGCGTTCGACCGGGTGCCGCTGCGACCGCCGCGGCCGCCGCTGCCTCGGCGCGGATGTAGGTCCGAATGATTGCGACATCAGACATCATCTCTGCATTTACTGTCTCATCCAGCCGGCCCATAATCGGCATCTCGGAGATGTCGTAGAACGTGCCCTGTTGGTTGCTGAGCCCCATGTCTGCGATTCTTCCACGACCGCCCAGTCAAGTCCCTCCAGGGCGTCGAGCGCGCGTGGCGGCATCAGCGTTCTCCCTTTCATATTCCGGCCTTATCTGGCGGGACCGCTCTTGGCCCTCTCCGCGCCCACTGGTGCCCCCGCGCGGGTCTTCTTGGCCTTGACTGCGCCTTTGCCAATGGTGACCGCCGTGCTGGGGTGCGTCCCTTCGCCGCGTTCCGCGGCGGCGCGGCCTCGGATTTGTGTTTCGTTGGCCCCGGTTGTTGCCAGGGATGCGGCGAAAGCTTTTTGGCGCTCGGTTGAGCCGTAGTCGGCGGACGAAGCGGTTTCTGTGCTGAGGCCTTGGTCTTTGAGCCGGCTGCTGTCGTCGCCGGTGACGCGGTTCTCGATGTCGCGGCCGATGCCTTCGAGGCGGGTGAAGAGTTCCTTCTCGGCTCTCTCGTAGCGCTGTTCCATCGACGCGGACTGGGAGCCGGTGAAGCCGGCCTCTGCCAGGAGCCTGGTTTCGCGCATGTCCTTGGCGGCTTTGACGAAGGCGGGATCTTTGAAGTGTGAGTCGTCGGCGCCGTTGACGGTGGCGGTGGTTTCTTGGCGCAGCTGGTCTATGTCGGGTCCGTTGATCCCGTCCTTGCCGATGAGGAACAGGCGTTCCTTGATCTCGGTCTCGGCGGCGGCAACGGCTTTGGGGGTTTTCGCGTTGTGGGCCCGTTGCAGGGCGCGGGCGAGCTCGGGGTTGGCCAGGTACTCGACGGGTACTTGGTGGCGTTCCATTTCCGGGGCCAGTTTCTCTGCCTGGGCGCGGAGTTCTTCGGCCCGGGCCGCTGCGAGCAGCACCATGGCCTTCTCGTGTTCGGCGGCCGCCTTGCGCGTCTCGTCCTGGCTGGCTGCCCGCGCGTCCTGCCGGGCCTTTTCCGTGGTGATGGTTTGGATATATGACTCCAGATAGGCGGCATCCGCACCGATGTCGTGTGTGTCGATGGCGTAGCGCGTCAGGACTTCCTGACGGATTCTTTCCGAGGCGGCCAAGGCGGTGGGGTCATGGTCTTTCCAGCCCTCTGCGACGGCATGCGCGGCGGCAATGTCGTGGGGCTGGGCTTTGTCCCACCACTGGTCTTTCTCCACCGGTGCCAGTGCCGCGCGTGCGGCACTGCGCTCGGCCGCGAGGCGTGTCCCGGCTTCGTGTGCTGCTTGGGCGTCCTGGTGTTCCTGCTGCCGTAAGGATTCCTGCCGGCGCCGGGCGAGTGTTTCGGCGATGCGTGACGCCATCAGCAGGGTCTGCCGCATGCCGTTGTCCAGGACATCATCCATTCCGTCTGATTCACTCATGGTGTTTCCCTTATCCCTTGGCGTGGTTCTTTATCGGTCGAGCACAGGTCCGGGCTCGCGCCCTGTGTGGTGGTGGGTTCTTGCTGGTGTTGGAGTGGTCGGCACGGCCGACCCTGGACGGGTGGGTGCCATGCCGCGAAGGCCGAGCTCCACCGACTTCGGTACAGTCCTCTGCCCGGGTGCTGCCTGCTCGGGTGAGCCTGCCGTGGCAGGTCGGGGCATGGACGCTGCGAACGGTTTCAGCTGCTCGGTGACGATGGCACGGATCCGCTGCGCTTCTCTCGTTCGTCCGGACTGTTGGTGCATTTCGTGGATGGCGTAGGCAGTGTTGACCAGCTGCAGCATGAGCGCCGATTGGGCAGCCGTCTTGTTCTTGGACGAGGCCGCCATGAACAGCATCGCCGTCCCGGCAATGGACGGCAGGGGGACGGGTTTTCCGTGTGCCCTGGGTGCGCGGAGCTGGGCTGTGCGGGACAGTTCAGCCGCAGTGGCCGCCAGCGGTCCGGGCGTTGGTTCCAGGCGGTGCGACCATGCCGCAAATGCACCGGATACTTCCCGTGCAGCTTTCGCCCACGTGGCGTGATCATCATGCGGCAGTGCCCGCAGCTGCTCGACCAGTGCGGTTGCGTTGCGGGTGTACTCCACCCACATTTCTGCCGGCGGTATTGCTTTCTCGGGGCCGGTCCTGGACACCTTGCGCTTATTGCGTGCAGCTGCGTTCCATTCGGCTGCAGCTTCCATCGCCAACTGTGGCGAGTCCATCCATCCTTCCCGCAGGGCGGTGAGCTTGAGGTCGGAGGCGAGGGTGCCGCCACCGAACCAAATAGGCCGCTCCCCCGGTTTTGGCCGTTCGGCTACTGAGTACCCGACAATGACGTCTGTGGTGTTCTTCGCGTAGCGCGGCCGGACCAGTAACCCGGTGTCGCGGGCGCGGCGGACGAACTCCGCCTCGGAGACCGAGGCGCCTGCGCTGGCGCGCACCTTCCGTGCCAGCGAGGACCGGTGCATTTCGCGCTCATCCCTGACCGCGGTGGCCTTCTCGGCACGATCGTAGCCACGGGCGGCGTGCACCGTGGAGAGCTGTTCCAGCCCGTACTTGACCTCCAGCTCCCGGCAGGTTTTCTGTGCCCGCTGGTAATCACTATGGGTGGAGGCTTTGGTGCCGTCCTCGCGGACCAGCGACACCGCAATGTGGATGTGGTGGTTGCCGTTCTCGCTGGTTCCGTGATTGATCGCGGCCCACCGGCAGCGGGCCTTGCCGCTGGCCTCGGTGAAGCCCATCGCGTCCACGAAGTCGTTCGCAATATCCCCCCACTGCTGGTCGGTCAGCGCGCCTTCCTCTGCGCGCAGGCTCAGCGAGCAGTGCCACACGCTCGCGTCCTTGTAACCGACGTGGACGCGCTCCTTCCTGGCCGCATCCCACTGCATGTCCTTGATCTGAACCGAAACTCCGAACGCCTTGCGCGGCCGGTCCAGATGCTTGGCGATCGCCAGGGCATCGTCGCGGTCCAGAACGCCGTCGTCGTACCAGGCCATGATGGCCGCATCCCCGGCCACCAGATGCGGCTCCGTGTGTGCGTTCTTCGTCTTGTCGGTGTCCGTAGAGGCCAGGTAGACCATGAGCCCGGCCATCCGCGAACCGCGGGTAATGTTCGGGATCATCTCTACACCAGTCCGTCAATGGCGTCGTCGATTCGCATGGCGACAGAGCGGATGAACTTCAGCGCTTCGCGGGCTTCAGCGGGGAACTCGCCGGTGGCGTTTGCCTGCCGCGCAAGCTGGTTGATGTTGTTCGAGGATCGTGCCAGCAGGTTGTGCAGAGACATCAACTCCGCGGCAATGGTGCGGCGCTCGGTCGGCGAATCGGAATGCTCCGCCAACGCTGCGGAAATCATCAGGTTGGGCACCGTCACCCGCTCCCTGGCCGCACGCGCGAGGAGGGCGGCTTCCTCTTCCGCTGTGACCCAGACATCGCGACGTTTCTTTGTCCCGGCCGGCGCGTTTGCGCGGCGCCGGCGCGAGAGCCGGGAGCGGGAGGAATCCTCTTCGGTCACCCATCTCCCCTTCCCATCAACAGCCCAGCGCAGCGACCCCGGAACGGGGACCACACTCACCAGTGTGCCCGAGCGACAACACGTTGTCGAAAGGTTTCACCGCTTACACCGGTGTAAGTGTATAGCTTGCTTCGCCAGGGCAGATTTTCGGCGGTCGTCGGGGGTCGGGCGGGGTGGGGGCCATGAGTCGGACCTGTCGTGCCGTCCGGCTAGGCTGGCTCCATGGCTACCCTCGATATTGAGAAGACACGCAACCAGGCCCGCGCACTCCTGGACTCACGCATCGAATCCGTCACCGCACTGGTGAAAACCCGCCAACGGATCACCGACCTCAAAGAACAGCTCGCCGAAGCCGAACGCGACGACAAGCGCGCCTACGTGCGCGCCACCAAGGACGGCTGGAGCCCCGAGGAACTCAAGAAGCTCGGACTCGAATCCGGCGCGGCCGGCCGCCGCAGGAAGGCTGCCAACCGCTCCGCCGCCAACGATTCCGAGGCACGCACAGCGAGCGCCACCCCCGCCAACCAGTAGCATCTCCCCTCGCCCACCTGTGCACGGCAAAGCTAAATCCTCCGGGCTTTTCCCGCACACACCTGGACGACGGGACCCAGCCGACCGGCTGCACACAACCGCCAGCTCACCACCGGACCCGACACCCACCACCGCACCCCGGCGGTCATGCACAGCCTCCACTCCGGGCGGTTGCCAGCGGCGGGCTTCGCCCTGCGCCCGGCCCGCCGGCAATGCCGGGCTGGCCCCTTTCAGCCGTGGACAACGCCGACCGAGGGGGGCGTGAACAAACAGAAAAGGGCCGGCTTGCGGGCCAACCCTTTTCCGCTACTCGGACAAAGGAACGTTGTCTCGAACCCGGACGTCCGACGCGGCAAAGCATAACGCCCCGGGTCCCACCGCGTGTGCCTCTTACCCCACCGGGAGCGCGGCACTTTGTTGCTTCCTGGTGGCCGCGACGAATGGCGGTCAGCCGCCGAGAAGGAGGTGCTGAGCGGGCTCGGCGCCCGCCACAGCGGCCTCGCGCTGATCCTCGGATAACGAAGTACATGCATGCATAAAACTGCTCCCCGGAGTCGGAACTGTATTTCTCAGTCCAACTTTCGGGGAGCAGTTCACCCATGACGGCCCTTGACAATAATCCCTGAGGCAGGTCGGTGTTCTGCGAGCTTCAGCGCTCGACTCCGCAGTCTCTGGCAGATTGAGCAGCGTGAGCCCCGGGGCGGCAGCTGCCACAGTGCTTCCGGCCTCGCAGCTTAAACCGCACAGGGAAGCCGGCTGTCTGCATTCCGTGCCGTTGCGTCAAGGCAAGATCGGCCGTGGCGCCACCTTCGAGAAGTGCGACGTCGACCGTCATTAAGTTAGCCGTTTGGCCCCACCTTGGTTGGCGCTCGGGAATCCGAAGTGGCAATTCAGCGGGGAATTACGGACCCCACGTCGAGGCGGCGACCTCCTTGGATATCTCGGGATGGTGCGTGGTCTCCCGCACTGCGTCCAATATCCTCATTTTGTGTGCCTGGGCTACTAGATGGATCTCGGGCGAGCGGGGGGTGTCCCGGATCAGACCAAGGAGCTTGTCGTGGTCGTCGACGAAGGCTTGGGACAGGCGCATGACTATCCCAAGTGTAGGCCTGCGAATGATGCTCATGCGGGCACGCTCGCGGTCGAGAAGCTCCAGAAGGTAGGCATTTGGGCAGGGCCCGCAAAGCAACTCGTGGAACTGCCCGTTGAGCTGCATGAATCCTTCTGCGTCGAACATTTCGCGGCGTCTTCGCATCTCGTTGTTCAGGTCCCTAGCCCGGTCCCAGGCCTCGGCTCCGATGAATGGTGCCGCGCTGGCAGTCGCGGCACCTTCGAGGACGGCTATGACATGTTGTGTGCTTTCGTATGCAGCCGAATCGAGTTCGGCAACCCGTGCTCCGGCGTTGTGCTCGTAGGCGACGTAACCTTCGGCCTCGAGCCGACGGAGGGCCTCGCGGACGGGAACCTGGCTGACATTCGCCTCTCGCGCTATGCGATCTAAGACGAGGCGATAGCCAGGCGAGTATGCGCCTTCTAGGATCCGTTGTTTGATGTAGTTGTAGGCGAAGCTTGTCTTCGTTCCTGCAGCACCCATAGCCGTCCTCTCAACCCTCTGTTGCACCGCCGATACCTAGAAGGTCGAATCCAGGTGGAGTTCCTTACGGTCGATTTTCCACCCATCGGCCGTCCGGACAACGATATCGGCATATGTTCCGACGGTCTTGATGGTGAGTTCCGAAGCTTGTGTGGCGGATACAAGAACGTAGGAAATCACCGACGCTTCGTTGGCAGTGATTGGACTGACTTGGACATTCGATATGTGATGTCGGCGCGCGTCGGACTGGGATTCCTTAAAGGCGCGGATTTGAGCAATGATGGCTTCTCGACCGATGTGGGGCCCATAGGTCGGACCTTCTACGATGTTCATTACATAGGTAGCGTCGGGCGTGAAGCATTCTTGCAATGAGTCAAAGTCGCGCCGGTCGTGATGAATTCCGTAGCTGGTGACGAGTTCGTGGATTTCGATGCGGTCAGCGGCGGCCAGGGCGCCGGTTGCCGTTTGTGCACTGTTCTGCATGATAAGACTCTTTCTTTTAACGGAGGCGTCCCGGGCTTCAGGTACGGGCGGCTTTGCGTCGGACGAGGAGGGAGGCCGATACCGCGATGATGAGGGCAACACCGTTGAAGACGCTCGTGACCCACGTCTGCGCACCGAGAATGATGAGTCCATTGGACCCGACGGCGAGCACGAACACGCCAATGATTGTGCCCACTACGTTGAAATACCCAGGCTTGATGGTGGCTGCACCCAAGAACGCTGCCGCGTAAGCGGGCAGGAGGAATTCAGGGCCGAGGCTGGGTGGCGCGCTCCCGGAGCGGGAGGCCATCAATAGCCCTGCCAGCGCGGCGAGAACGCCGGCACCTATGAAGGCCAGGGTCAAGTATCTTTCAGTGCGAACGCCGCTCAGCCGGGCGGCATCACGGCCCATTCCTGTGGCGCGCAGGTACCTGCCGAAGGGGGTTTTCTCGAACAGGAACCACATGAGAACGGTCAATACCAGGAGGTAGAGGACAACGATCTGCAGCCCGGCAATCTTGGGAGTGGTCATCCCGGCCAGGGCGTCGCCGCCGAGGGAGAGCAGGGATCCGCCCGTGATGAGCAGGTTCATCCCGGCGAGGATTGTGCCTAGTGCGAGGGTGGCAATAAATGCGTTGACCCCAATCCCCACGACCAAGCCTGCGTTTACGGCACCGATGACTGCACCGATAGCCAGGGAAATCAGGACGACCATAGCGTCGGGCATCCCAGAATTTGAAAGTGCGATCGCGGAGATGGCGGAGACGCCGAGCACGGCTCCGATGGAGAGGTCGAATTCGCCGGCTGCGAGCGGGAGGATCGCCGCGAGGGCGAGTATTCCCGGGATGGCTTGGTCTGCAATGATCCCTGTGAAGTTTGCCGACGTGGCGAAGGTTGTCGGCATGAGCATTGAGAACGTGGCGATCATGATGATCAGGAAGATCAGCACACCATTTTGCGACAGGAACCGACTTGGTTGGAACTGTCGGGATCTCATGGGCTTCTGCGCGCCGCGGGTCTCGCGGCTTGTTTCCGTTGAGGTTGTCATTGTGGTTACTTTCTTGATCCGTTGTGGATAGCTGCGGCGGGGGCCTCCGCATCGGCCGTACAGGCATGCGCGAGACCGGCCTCTGTAATGGAGGACCCGGTGAGCGTCGCCGTGTGGACGCCCCGGTTGAGAACGATCACGCGGTCACACAGACGAACGAGTTCTTCGTTGTCCGTGGATCCGACAAGCACGCCGATACCAGTGGCCGCAAGGTCGCTGATGGCCTGGTAGATGTCTTGCTTGGCGCGGGCGTCCACACCCTGGGTAGGCTCGTCCAACAGCAGAACCTCTGGGCTGGCGCTGGCGGCCCGGCCGACCAAGACCTTCTGTTGGTTCCCCCCGGACAGTGAACGGATCGGTGCGCTGGGCGTGTCCGTCTTGATCCGGTACTGGGCGATAAGCCTTGCCACGCCTTTTCGCTCCGCCTTATCAGACACCCACGGCCCGTGCTGGTACTGGGCAAGCCGGCCGAGGGTGAGGTTCTCGGATGTGCTCATGTCGAGGACGACACCTGCGTTGCGTCGATCCTGGGGAACGTACGCGATGCCAGCACGCACCGCGTCGGCCGGGGAACGGGGGTTCAGTGGTTGTGCTCCCAGGATCATCTCTCCGCTGCGGGGCCTTTGGGCACCCGCCAGCAGCCGCATGAGCTCGCTCCTGCCACAACCCACCAGCCCGGCTACGCCAAGCACTTCCCCGTGTTCCAGCTCGAAGCCCAAGCCATTCAACCGCTCGCCGTCGAGGTGACGAACGCTCAAAGCGTTTTCAGTGTGGGCGCGGGACAAGGTATCGGCCTTGGCGACCGGTCGGGACAATCCCGCTCCCACGACCAGCTCAACGATCTCCTTGCTGCGTAAGCCTGCTGTGGGGCGGGACTCCACTAGCTTGCCGTCCCGCAGCACCACTAAATGGTCGGAAATTCGTTCGACCTCGTCCGTTCGGTGACTGACGTAGACGACTGTTCCTCCTTGGTCGCGTATCCGCTCCACAAGTTCGAGCACCTTGTCTACCTCGTGTAGCGGCAGTGTGGCGGTAGGTTCGTCAAGGACTATTAGGAAATCGCTGAGGTGGGACTCGGCCCCCGACTGGAGCATGCGCGCGATGCCCACCATGGTTCGCGTTGCCATGTCGAGGTCGCTCACGAGGGTGTCCGGGTACTCGTCGATGCCGAGGGAATCCAAAATCTTCGCAGTGCGATTTGCATGCTCCTGCCGAAGAATCCGGCCGGTCAACGGGGACGTTGGAAAGGTGTCGACGAGTCCGAAATTGTCGGCGATCGTAAGCGCCTCGACCAGGCCAACATCTTGGTGCAGAAAGCGGAAGTTCAACTGATGCGCCCGCTTCGGCGTGAGCGGCAGAGCAACTTCCTGCCCTTGGACCATGAGCCGGCTTCCGGATGCTGACTGGTACAAACCGGCAAGGACCTTGATCAGTGTTGACTTACCAGAACCGTTCATTCCCAAAAGTGCGGTGACTTTGCCGGAGGGTATATCGAAGGAAACCCCGTCGAGCGCACGATGCTCGCCAAACGTCACCGTCATCTTGTCCACTCTGATAGCCGGCACAGGGGGTGATTTCATGCGGCTGCTCTCCTTCCTAATTGAATCCCAAGTTCATCAAGGATCTGATCACGTATGACGTATGGCGGCTTTAACCATAGTGCTAGCGACGATCATGACCAAGATCACGAAAAATGTTTGACTATGCAAACATATCGTGAATATGATCACATCCGTTAGCAACCTTCAACAACTGCCGTCAGAACGACAGTTACCGTTCGAAACAAGGAAGTTTTCTATGGGACAGAAAGCACGTTCCCCCCGTCAGCAGATCCGGTCCAAAGGGGCGGCGAAGGCGCTCCGGGGTGCTTCGCTCGCCTCCGGAGTGGCGGCCCTGTTGGCTCTTTCCGCGTGTACCGGGGCGGCGGAGAGCGCTTCGCCCCAGGCCACGGGTGAAGCTGACATCAGCGCGGCGCAAGCCGTAGTGGATCAGGCCACCGCGGAGGTAACAGAGCTGCACATCCCCTCCACCTCGCCGGCAATCGCCAAGGACAAGCTGATCGTAACGATCCCTTGCTCCTATGCAGCTGCCGGTTGCAAGGCCGTTGTCGATGCGGCAGCGGAAGCCGCGGGAACGCTTGGCTGGGAGACAAAAATGATCGATCCCGCAGGCGACCCCGAAAAGACGCGTCAGGCCGTCAGGACAGCCATCCAGCTCGGCGCTGACGGCATCGTCATGGCCGCACCCATCGCGGGCACCTTGAAAGCCGACGTCGCTGCCGCTCGAGAGGCCGGCATCAAGGTAATCGAGATCATGGAGCCACCGACCCCCGGTTTTGCCGACGCAAGCGTCGCAAACGACCGTGTGGAAGGAGGGCGCTGGGCCGCGGCTTTCCTGACCGTCGAAACCGAGGGTGAAGGCAAGATCATCCTCGCCAACGATCCAGCCTTCCAGTCGGTGGTGAACGAAGTGAAGGGTCTGAAGGAAGGGCTCCACGAAATGTGCGGCGGCTGCGAGATCTCCCAAGAGCTAACGTTCCAGATCGCGAGCCTGCAGACGCAGGTTCCGCAGATGTTCCAGGCAGCGCTGCAGGCGAATCCCAACGCCAACGCTGCATGGGTTCCCTACGACCCCGTCTATGCTGCAATCGCCCCGGTCATCGAGCGGTCGGCTGTCGCCGACACGATGAGTGTGGTCGGATTCAACGGTGACGACTTCGCACTCGAGGACATCAAGAGCGGCAACGCCGCGCTCAAGGCGACGATCGCCTTCCCGCTGTCTTGGATGGGCTACGCCGCAGCAGATCAGCTCAACCGCCTGTTCGCAGGCGAAGAGCTGTCCCCGGAACTGAAGAACTACACCGTCCCGAACAAACTGATCACGGGAGACAACGTCACAACAGTTCCATGGGACGGCGATGTCGACTGGAAGCAGTCTTACCTCGATCTTTGGGCTTCCGCCAAGTAACCGTCCCCAAGAACATCCCCCTGTTGGCAAGAAGGAGCAAGACCATGAAAGCTGCCGTCTACCACGGCCAGCGCGACCTGCGCATCGAAGATGTCCCGGAACCCGCTCGCGACCTTGGAGCACGCGAGGTGCTGTTGCGCCCGCTCTATGCAGGGATCTGTGGGACCGACCTGCACGAATACACTGCAGGGCCCGACATGATTCCCGTTGATCCCCACCCGTTGACCGAAGCAAAACTCCCGCAGATCCTGGGCCATGAGTTCAGTGCAGAGGTCGCGGCGGTCGGTGGGGAAACCATCGGCGTGGCTGTCGGTGACCTGGTTGCTGTCCGCCCAGGAATTTGGTGTGGCAGATGCGCCTCCTGCCAAGCGGGGCTGCAGACCAGTTGTCCGGACTTCGCCGCAATGGGTTTGAGTCACCCGTGGGGCGGGCTGGGCGAGTACGCGGTCGCCAACGCGGAGCAGCTAACGGTTATGCCGGAAGGCGTATCACCCCTGCAGACGGCGCTGATGGAACCCACTGGGGTTGCCGTCCACGCCGTGGAGCAGACTGGCCTGCAGCCGGGAGGACGGCTGCTGATCACAGGAGGCGGTCCCATTGGCGCGCTGTCCGCACTTTATGCCATCGCAGCCGGGGCGGGGGAAGTGATTATCTCCGAGCCCAACCCGAATCGACGGGCACTGCTCAAGGAGCTCGGCCAGGTGACGGTCATCGATCCCACAGCGTCGGTCGACGGGCTGTTGGAATCAGGCGTCGACGCTTGTGTGGAAGCAGCAGGGGCGCAGCCAGCCCTGGACCTCTGCATCCAAGCCGTACGGCCCGGCGGGACCATAGTGCAGGCCGGGTTGCACGGAACGAAGCCCCAAATCGACATCACAAAGCTCAATCTCAAGCAGGCTACTTTAGTCGGCAGCTGGTGCTGGCCGGTCACGGGGTGGGACCGCACCGCGCGCCTGATCGCGGCAGGCCGGCTGCCCGTGGAGAAAATCGTCACTGCCACGATTGAGCTTGACGACGTGGTTGACGGCGGAGTGGAAGCCCTGCTGGACCCCCATGCCACTCACCAAAAGATTCTCATCCGGGTGAACGGAGAGCCGATTGCATGAGCGGACAGCTTGATGGAAAGGTAGCCGTCGTCACCGGCGCCGGTCAGGGTGTCGGACGGGGAATAGCCGAAGTGCTGGCAGCGGACGGCGCACACGTCGTGGTGACAGACCTGGATCTCTCCAAAGCCGAGGCAACTTGTGAAATCATCCGCGAAACGGGAGGCGCGGCGCTGCCGGTACAGCAGGATGTAACCGACCTGTGCTCCACCGACTCAGTGTTCACGGAGGTCGGGCACAAGATCGGCCCCGTCGACATTCTTGTTAACAATGCCGGCGTCGCACAGCAGAAAGCCTTCCTCGAAGTCCTGGAAAAAGACTGGGACCTCATCGACAACGTCAACGCCAAAGCGGTGTTCTTTGCCTGTCAGTCCGCCGGACACTACTTCCGGGACACCGGCGGCGGCAAGATCGTGAACATCGCCTCGATGGCAGGCAAGAATGCTCTCGCTGAATACTCCGCCTACAACGCGTCGAAGTTCGCCGTGGTCGGCATCACACAGTCGGCCGCTCTCGAACTAGCGGCGCACAACGTAAATGTCAACGCCGTGTGCCCCGGCATCGTACGCACCCCTATGTGGGACACGCTCGATCCGAAACAGTGGGATCGGCAAATCGAACGCGTCCCGCTGAGGCGCGGCCAGCATCCCAAGGACATCGGGTACGCAGTCGCTTTCCTGGCCTCCGAACGAGCCAGGAACATCACCGGCGCCGCCCTGCCTGTCACCGGCGGAATCCAGATGTGGTGAGATTTGACGTCTGACGACTCAACCCACCAAGAAAGAACTACTAGAAAGAAACTTCCATGAGAAAGTACCGCCCGAACCACACCGCAATCTCTGTCCGTGATCTCGATGCCTCCCTCGCCTTCTACACGGCTCTCGGCTTCATTGAAATCAACCGAACCATGTACGACGGCGGCAAGGCGACACTGGTACACCTCCAGCTCGATGAGTATGCAATCGAAGTGTTCGCATTCGAGCAGAACAAAGACCTGCCTCCGCTGGACCTTGGATTCGCGAACGAGCTGGACGTTCTGGGCGTGAAGCACCTCGCCCTCGCAACCGATGACATTCACGCAGCGCTGGCGGACCTCCGGGAGCGAGGCGTGGTGGATGAAACCGCAGAGATCGGCAGCCTTCCCGACGGCCGGGCGCATTGGATCTTCTTCCAAGATCCCGACGGCATGTGGGTTGAGATTATTCAGGAAGAGCGGTTCTCTATCTACTCGCAGCCTTGGTCCACGGACAATACGGAGTCCGTCAGATGACGATAAGCGCCGGCGTGGAAACAACCGCCGCGAATGCCCTGCTCGACCCGGTGCAGCTGGGACCGTACCTTTTGCGTAACCGCCTCGTCATGCCGCCGCTCACGCGTAGCCGCGCTGGGGCAGGTGGATGCGCCACCGACCTAATGGCCGTCTACTACGCGCAGCGCGCCTCCGCCGGTCTGATCATCACCGAAGGCTCCCAGATCAGCCCCGAAGGACAAGGATTCCCTTGGACTCCGGGTATCCACTCCCCCGAACAGGTTCAGGCGTGGCGTGCGGTGGTGGACGCTGTCCACCGCCGCGGAGGGCGAATCTTCCTACAGCTCTGGCATGTCGGGCGCCAGTCCCACTCCTCGCTCCATAAGGGCACTAACCTAGCCGTCGCCCCTTCACCGATTGCGGCCACAGGAGAGATTTTCACCGCCGACGGCACGCTGCAGCCGCTCGAGACTCCCCGGGAGCTCCGCCCCGATGAGATCCCCGCTAGAGTCGCAGCCTTCGCCGACGGAGCCAGAAACGCCTTGCGCGCCGGATTCGATGGCGTCGAAATCCACGGTGCCAGCGGCTACCTCATCGACCAATTCCTCAACGAGTCGTCGAATGCCCGCACCGACCGGTATGGCGGAACAGTCGAGAACAGGATGCGCTTCCTGTTGGAAGTCACCGACGCCGTGATCGGGGTTTGGGGACCGGGCCGCGTCGGAGTGCGGCTGTCACCCTCGAGCCCATACGGCGATATGCACAGCACCGACAAAGAGGATATTTACAGTTCCGTTGTCTCGGAGTTGAACGACAGGCCTCTGGCCTACCTCCACCTAGTGGAACCGAACGTTTCGGGTTCAGAGACAATTGCAGGCGAAGTGGTGATCCCCAGCGCACACTTCCGTGAAATCTACGAAGGAACTCTAATCGTGTCCGGAAACCACACACCGGAGTCGGGGCACACCGCCGTTCAGGAAGGAATCACAGATCTGGTCGGGTTCGGCCGCGGTTTCATATCCAATCCGGACCTCCCCGAACGTATCCGGGCCGGAGAACGCCTTCGTGCCCCCGACCGTGCCTCTTACTACGGCGGTTCCGAGCGCGGGTACACCGACTACCCTAGCCTTACAGACGAGGCACGCTACCTCGAAGTACGCCAGAGTATCGATGACGAAGCTATAAGTCAGGACGCCGTCCTCGAATCAATCCGCCGCCCTGCCCTGGACTCCATCGAGGGGGGCGACTACTACACCGCCCTGATGCTGTCATGAATAAGATCATCATCTTCGGAGCAACCGGATTCGCAGGAGGGCATATCCTCTCTGAATGCCGCAGCCGCGGTCTGGTGGCGGCGGGAGTTGCGCGCTCCGCACCCGGATCCGGTCTAAGGGACGAGATTGTTCGGGGCAATGTATTGGACGAGGAATTTGTCCGCAGTGCGGTCGCAGACGCCAGCGCGGTCGTCCTGGCGGTTCGTGCACATTCCGACGAAGGCAACCGACTGCTGTCCGCGCTCCGCCTCCTTCACGCGTACACCGCCGATGCAAGAATCGGGGTCGTCGGCGGAGCCGGGACCCTTCACCTTGGGGAAGACAGCATGCGATTGGTCGACGCCGATTCCTTCCCGACCCCCGCAAAACCGGAAGCACTCGCGCATGCCGACGTCCTCGGATTCTTAAACAACGAATTCGTTGACAGGAACTGGTTCTACTTAAGCCCAAGCGCAATGTTTGGAGAAAAAGCCGGAGTTAAACCCCGTGGCACTTACCGTCTTGGAGGCCACCGACTCTTGCTGGCTGATGATGGAACATCCAGCATCGCAGGAGAGGACTACGCCACAGCCTTCGTCGATGAACTCGAGCAGCCAAGGCATTTCCGGACCCGCTTCACCGTCGGTTACTGACAGCATCACGGCGACAATCCGACAGCGGCAGGCGAGACTACACGCATCCGATCGGGAAGCTCAGTCCGCCGACTGACGCAGAAGGTCCCCGGAAACCTGCGCTTTCCAGGGACCTTCTGCGCAGCAGCGCGGTGATTACACGCGGGCTCGCACCGGAGTTGTACAGGATTACGGGCAGTCGGAGTACCAGCCGCGACTTGTTCCAGTCGCCACTGAAGGTCATTGCGGGACGAATCTGGAGAGGCCATCCGGAATTTTTAGCCAGCTGGCCTATATAGCGGCCGTCCTCGAACGGACGCCGCCATTCACCACTGGCAGAACAAAAACCAAACGCCGGCGCCTTCAGCCCGGCCTACCAAAGATCGCCTCGCCCTACCTACCGAGGCTCTCCTGGCACCATCACAGTCATTGGGTTACGCGCCCGACCAAGTTACAAACTTGTTGGAGGACATTTGCTGTTGACACAGCAAATATGCGCTGTCACTATAGATACACTTTGACGAAAGGGATAATGATGTCCTTACCAACCACAAGTACCGAAACTTCAGCGCAGAAGCGTCCCGGCCGAGCTGCAGTTGCTTCTTTCCTCGGCAGCATGCTCGAGTACTTCGACTTTTTCATCTATGGTGCGGCCGCCGCCTTGGTATTTCCGAAGCTGTTCTTCCCGCAGGATGATCCGGCTGTTGCCGCGATCGCCTCCCTGGCCACTTTCGGGGCGGCCTATATTGCCCGCCCATTAGGCGGAATCGTGCTTGGCCATTTTGGCGACCGCATTGGCCGGAAAAAGGTTCTGATGGCAAGCCTCGTCATGATGGGGCTGGCTACAACAGCCATCGGGTTGCTCCCGACATACGACATGATTGGCTTCTGGGCGCCCGCATTGCTTGTCACCTGCCGGCTTTTTCAGGGCTTCTCCGTGGCGGCGGAATCAACAGGTGCAAGCACCCTGACCATGGAACACTCCCCCTCAGGCAGACGAGCATTTTTCACAAGCTTCATGGCAAGCGGAACCCAAGCGGGCATTGCGCTTGGCACACTGGTCATGATTCCTATCGCCGCGCTTCCTGCCGAATCGCTCTACTCCTGGGGATGGCGAGTTCCCTTCGTTGCTTCGATCCTCGTCCTGGTCATCACCTATTGGGTCCGTTCGCATCTGAATGAAGCGCCGGTATTCGAAGAAGTGAAAGAGCAGCAGGAGATCAGCAAGCTGCCGGTTCTCGACGTACTCCGGAACCACTGGCGAAAGATGCTCGTGGTCACCGTAGTCATGACCTTTGCCATCGGAACCACGTTCTTCAACGTCTTTGGGCTTGCCTACGCCACTGGACCAGAGGTCGGGCTGGAGCGTGGAACTATCCTCACAATTCAAACAATCGTTACAGCGCTTGCGGTTTTCACTATTCCGTTCTTCGGTGTTCTCGCGGACAAAATAGGGCGCCGGCCGGTGTTGCTCTTCGCGGGAGTCGGGAGTGCTGTGGCATCGCTCGGTTACTTCTTCGCGCTCATGAGCGGAAACCTGGTTTTTATAGTGATCGTCTCGGTCTTCTGGATCACGATCTCCAACGCGGCGTTTGTAGCTGCTTGGCCGGCGTTCTTTGCCGAAATGTTCCCTGCCTCACTTCGATTCTCCGGTATGGCCGTGGGAATGCAGGCTGGTCTCATTCTCGCAGGATTCATGCCAACGATTGGGTTCGCGCTACTAGGGCCTGGAGCCTTGGGCTGGGTGCCGGTGTACCTGTTCACGCTGGTCTTCTGGATCGGTGGATGCGTGGCAATCCTGGTTTCTCGAGATAACTACAAAAAGGCCACCGAAGAGCTCGGCCTGGATCCTGCTTCCAGAAAGTCAGACGCTGCAGGATCAGCCAGCACCGTCCTCACAACTGAAAGGTAGAAGAGATGAACGAGAACGAAGTACGAGAACTTTTGGCCCGATACACATGGGCGCATGACAACCGCGATTTTGAAGCTTTGGCGGAGTGCTTTACAGACGATGCCCACTACACCATGAGAATCGCCACGAATGAGGCGTCGCAGCCGACTATTGGCGCTAAAGCAATCTCCGATCTCGTTGCATCGTTCAAAGCGAAGCAGACGGACCAGCGCCGACACCTCATAACCAATGTGGTCTTTGACGATCTGACCGAAGATATGGCAAGGACACGCTCCTATGTGACCGTGTTAGCCACGGAAAAAGACACACTTGAAGTTGTCAGCACCGGCGTGTGCGCCGATGAGATAGTGCGCGATAGCGGAAAGCTGCGGTTCCGCTCGAAGGCGATGCACCTGGATAAAGGTTTCTAGGGGCGTCGTGGAGAAGCTTCCTAAAGACCGCAGCCGTGCTCTTTTTCAAGAGTTCAAGCATGGCCGGCTGCAATTGCGCAATAGAATGGTGATGACCGCTCACCTGAAAGCGCTCTCGGTGAATGGGGCCCCCTCAGAGCGAGATGTCGCATACATGGAAGAGCGTGCCAGCGGCGGCGTGGCCATGATCATCACGGAGGCCAACGCTGTTCACGCCTCGAGTTGGTACGGCGGCATGAACAAGGCCTACGATCCTGCGATCGTCGGGCCCTACCGGGCGGTGACCCAGGCTATCCATCGACACGGGGCGTTGTCGGTTGCACAACTCAGCCACTGTGGCGCCCAGGGCCCGGTATCCAGGGGGGCTCTGTGGGCCCCGAGTGCGATGCGGGGCTGGGATGTGCATGAGACAGCCCATGAGATGACCGTCTCAGAAATCCAGAGCGTCATCGATGGATTCGTTGCCTCCGCAGTGAATATGAAAGATGCCGGCCATGACGGTGTGGAGATTCACGCCGGCCACGGTTATCTAATTCATGAGTTCCTGTCACCGTTGACAAACCGTCGCACCGACCACTACGGCGGTTCCGCCGACAAGCGCCTGCGTTTTGCCCGTGAAGTCATCCTCGCCGTCCGAGAGGCAGTGGGGGACTCATTTCTCGTGGGGTTGAGGGTTTCCGCCGAGGACCGGTTGCCCGGCGGCCTCGAGCTCAAGGACGTCATCAGTCTTCTCCAAAAGCTCGAAGAAACGGCTCTCCTCGACTACGTCAATGCTTCTAACGGGACTCATGAGTCGTACGAATGGATGATGGCGAACTCCCACACGCCGATGGGTGCGGGCGCGTCCTACGGAGTGAAAATCCAAGCCCACCTCAAACTCCCGGTGATCGGCGTTGGGAAACTTCACGACCTCGACCTCGCTGAGCAGCTGGTCGTGAACGGTGACCTCAAGCTCGTAGGTATGGCGCGTCCCCTGATCGCTGAACCGAAGCTGCCGCTCTTGCTCCAGCAGGGGCGGCGATCCGAGATTCGACCTTGTATCGCGGTCAACCATTGCCTGAAGTCAATCTCTGCCGGACCCATCAAATGTGCGGTAAACCCTGCGCTCGGAGATGAATCCACTCCGGTTCCCGTGATTCCAGAAGCACGTTCGCTCGCTGTAATTGGGGGCGGTCCCGCCGGCATGCAAGCAGCTTTATCGGCCGCCGAAGGTGGTTTTGAAGTCACCCTCTTTGAACGCCAGGCATCACTTGGAGGGCAACTGCTCATTTCGGGTGCCTTCCCTGGCCAAGAAGCGAAGCTGCACCTCAAAGACTACTTTGCTGAGCGCTTCTCAAAGTTGGGTGTTGTCGTACGAACGGGTGCCCATGTCGACTCCGAGGACTCTCTCACAGAGTTCGACGAGGTCATCGTGGCCACAGGAAGCCGCATAGATGCGGTCGCGTGGCACGACCGTGACCTCGATCGGACCCGGAGATGGAGTGGGCCTGAACTCTTCCAAGCGGATCTGAGAGAACTGATGAAGCGGGACCTGAACGACGTCAACGTGGTACTCGTGGCAAGCGAGCCCACCGACTTCATCGCCGCAACCCTTGCTCACTATCTCGCACCGCGGGCCCGCCTCGCTGTCGTGACCAGTTTTGACTCGATAGGCGTGAATTTCGACCCGGCGACGAAGCACGGCCTTGGCCAGCTTCTCGAAGCTACTGAAACACCCGTTTACACGAAATCCTGGATCAAGGAGGCGGCAAGCGACAGGGTCATCATTCGACAAAGTGGGCTCCACTCCGACTTGGAACTCACCGAAATCGGGTTGGTGGTTTCCACCGGAATCCGAACCGCGGTCCCAGCCGGACCATTTCGAGATTCGGCTGTCCTCGTTGGCGATGCCTCGGCACCGCGCGGGGTGGCGTCTGCAGTCGCCGAGGGGCACGCTGCTGCGCTGCAACTCGCACGCCAATACGCGGAGGTTGGTTATGCAGTGAAGTAGAATTGGCACCTTGCTTTCGAGGACCGGTAACCGGTGGGTTAGGTGAATTTAATGCTTAAGTCTGAGCGTGTCTACCGCGGTGTCAAGAGCCGGATAATCGACGGAACGTACACCGAGGGCTACCGGCTAGTCGTCAGCGACCTTGCCTCCGAGTTCGGGGTCAGCCACCTTCCGGTTCGCGACGCCATCAGCAAGCTCGAATCCGAGGGCCTCGTCTTAGTCCGAAAGCACTTCAGCGCAGAAGTCAAGTGGGTCGATCGGTCGGTCGTCCAGAACGAAGTTCAAGTACTCGCATACCTGGAAGGTGCTGCTGCCGCCCAGTCGGTGCAAGTCATGTCCGAAACGGACATCGAGCACGCGTCCGAAATCAATGAGGCGATGCGCGCGATGCTTGAGGCCAGCGACGACATTGACGTCAAGAAGTTCGCGGCGCTGAATGAAGAGTTCCACCAACTTCTTTGCGTGAAGTGCCCCAACACGAGGCTCCTCAACCTGCTTGAGGGTGAGTGGGATTCGACGCGGATCATTCTCGAGAGCGCATTCGCGGTCGTTTCGTGGTCAATGCACTCCTCTGTTCGCCAGCACGATGACATTCTTAAACTTGTGCGTTCAGGAGCAACGGAAGACAAGATCGAAAAGGCAGTGCGTAAGCACCGGCTTCGTGTCATTGATCATTTCGACGCCGCATCGTCTCAGAAAGCGTCAGCGAACAACTCCTTCAACTAGTCGAAGATCGAAGTTGTAAGGCGAATTGCCCACCAGGGTGCATCGAGGTCGAGCACTCAACTCTTTGACGCAGAATGCAATACCCAATCATGAAATTTGCTGCGACGGAGCTTTCATCCGCCGCAGAAGAATTGGCGGAGGCCACAAATGAAGTTGCAGAACAAATCTGCCGTGTTGAATAGCTATCTTGGCTCCTTCGAGGAAGAAGACTGGGAGCTCGAACCCACAGATTCCGATGTTGTCCTTGAGGTCGAATACGTCGGTGTTTGTGGATCAGACGTTCATGTCTGGAAAGGCGAATGGCCTTCTCGTGAGTGTCCCATCGTTATGGGCCACGAAATGGTCGGGCGCATAGCGACGATGCCGAACGGTCTCTGCGACTTGCTGGGACGCCCGCTGGGAGTTGGCGATCGAGTCGTGGTCGCATCGGCATATTACGGCAATTGCGGTCAGTGCCACGAATGCCGCGAGTTGAATGCACCTTGGATGTGCCCATACCGAAAGACCTACAGCGAAACGATAAACGGAAAGGAAGTTTCTCTATTCGGAGGCGGGTTCAGTCGGTTCGTGCGCTTAAGCTTTCCTGACACTCGCTCACTAATTGCGATCGATGCCCCCGCAGAGGTCGCTGTACTCCATGAACCCCTGTCTGTCGTAGCGTCCGCGATCCTGCGCGGCCCGCATCCCCTCGGTGCTGAAGTCGTCGTCCAGGGGACCGGAGCCTTGGGTCTCATGTGCATCGCTCTCGCCAAAGCCGCCGGCGCCGCACGCGTCATCGCCGTCGGCGGGCCGACTTCACGGCTCGAGCTCGCACGGCAACTCGGAGCAGATGAAGTAATCTCCATCGACGAAGCCAGAGACCCGTTGTCTCGAGAAGCGATGGTACGTTCCTACACGACAGGTGGGCTCGGCGCCGAGATCTGCTATGGATTCGCAGGCGTGCCGTCCGCAACCATCGAGGGCCTCTCATTTCTCAGGCCCGGGGGAACACTGATGGAGGCAGGTGCCGCCGCGGACGTCGGCGAGGCACCACTTAATCCGTATGTGCACCTGTGGCGCGACAGCCGGAGCGTCATTCCGGTTCGAGGCCGTAGCCCCCGGGATTTCATCGTCGCGGCCCGGTACCTCGAATCCACGGGCTCCCAGTTTGCGCCCTTAGTGTCGCACCGCTTCGGCATCGACAGCGTAAAGGAAGCATTCACTGCCCTTTCGACCACCTACGAATACGAGAATGAGCCTGTCGTGAAGGCGGTAATTTCGCCAAGAGAGCGGGGAATCGTGAGTCAGCGCCCTGTCGCTTCCGCAGGAGCCGTGGTCTGAATGCGGACGACGTTCCTTGAGTCCGGTTACCTGGTTGCGAGCTACTACACCCTCTCTGGCGCACCCGTTCGGACGCCGTCTCGTTTCAGTTGGCGCGAACGCGTAGATGCAGCTGCAGAGGCTGGATACTCGGGCCTCGGGATATCTGTCATCGACTACGAGCATCTGACAGCAAATGGGATCTCTGGGCATGACCTTCGTACTATCGCCGAAGATGCCGGCATAGACACAGTCGAAGTCGAAATGATCTACAACTGGCATTTGTCCGACGAACGGGGATCCCAGAGCCGGCGAACTGAAGCGCGGCTCCTTGAAATGGCGGAAATACTCGGGGCTCAAACGATGATGGCGGGCGTAAGCCAGCCGATCGGCGAGATTCCGGGTCCAGAAGTCATGGCCGAACACTTCGCGGCTCTGTGCGATCGAGCTGCCGGCTCAGGAGTGAACGTTGCCCTGGAGTTCATGACTGGATCTGCCGTTGACTCGCCACGAGCAGCATCGGAAATCGCCACGATGGCCAACCGCGTAAACGGCGGTGTCCTCGCCGACTGCTGGCATCTGTTCCGCTCAGGATATGACACCGACGCCCTTCGGGACATTCCTCCGGAACGTGTGTTTGCGGTGCAGATCGGTGACGCAGCACAGCACATGATCGGCACGCCATTCGAGGACACGACATTGCGTCGAAAAGCGCCAGGTGCAGGGGATCTGAACGTTGCAGGTTTCTTGGCGGAGTTACAGTCGATAGGCATCGCATGTCCTATCACGGTCGAGATCATTGCGTCCGACTGGCGGCGGAAAGACCTTGCTGCCGCAGCCCGGGAGTCCGTTGAGGCGGCCTCGAGAGTAATCGCCGAGGCGTTGGAATACGATGTTTCGTCGTGAATAAAAAAGGACCGCGCGAGCCGTTGGTGTTGACCGCCTCGCAGGCTATGACCCCTACCTTTGATATTGAGTACCCGAACCTGTCGCTTGGGTATTGCTGGTAGCGCCGGGGACGAGGTCATCGTCCCCGGCCAAGCGCCTTCCCCCGGCAACCACTACGGCAAAGCGATCGCTTCCGCGACGCCGCAATCAGCGCTCGGATCATATCCGCTGTACCGAAAGCCGGTCCTCCACCGCTACAGGCATGCGCTGCCTCCCCGCCGGGAAAAGTTCCATGCAGACCTTGGCTCCTTCGATTCGCGTTTACCCAGCCCGCAAAAAAGCCCGGTGAAGGTGGCCCAAACGCCACAGGTGGAGCCATGACCGCTCACGTCGTCGGCTACGCCCGTGTATCGACAAATGAACAAGACCTCACCTCCCAACGGAACGGGCTGTCCGCATTGGGCGTGCCCGAATGATTTATACCGATCATGGGCTTACCGGAACCAACCGCGACCGGCCGGGGCTGCGCGAGGCCCTGATCCTCACAAACCCCGAATAGGCCACATATCGGGCAATAGTGTGACCTCAATTCCATATATCGGTTTGCGAAGAACAGTAAGTCGTTATCCGGTAAATCGTCGCGACTCCGGTGTGATCTGCATTGCACCCCAATTTTTGCCGCACCTACTCTTTTGAGCATCAGAACTGAACGAAACAGGTTCAGGCGACGGCCTATCGGCGCTGCCGATCCACACCGCCGATCGAAGAGGATCAGGACGATCGTGGCCGTCACAATTGACCTACCACATCCATTAACGGAGGCCGATTTTGGCTACTCACACTGAGCAGGTCGCCGCCGAGCGCCCACAGCTCCAGAAGACTCCCAAACGGGCTGCCGCCGCCGCGTTCGTGGGCAGCGCCATGGAGTACTACGACTTCTTCATCTACGGATACGCGGCGGCGCTGGTCTTCTCACATCTGTTCTTCCCGCAGGGCGACCCTGTGGTCGCAACCGTGGGAGCTCTTGCCACCTTCGGCATCGGATACTTCGCACGCCCGCTGGGCGGCATCGTTCTCGGTCATATCGGCGACCGCATCGGCCGCAAGAAGTCACTGGTGCTGTCCCTGGTCATCATGGGCATAGCCTCGACTGCGATCGGCCTGCTCCCCACGTACGAACAGGTTGGCATTCTTGCACCGATTCTGCTGACAGTGTGCCGGCTCGCGCAGGGCTTTTCGGCGGGCGGCGAGTCCGCGGGCGCATCGACGCTGAGCCTGGAACACGCACCGGAGCACCGCCGGGCATTCTTTAACAGCTTCGTCATGTCCGGCTACGCCTTCGGCATGGTCTTCGCCACGATGGTGTTCATCCCGATTACCGCCCTGCCCGAAGAGGACCTGTACTCGTGGGGCTGGCGCATTCCCTTCCTGTGCAGCGTGGTCGTGCTGTTCGTGGGCTATGTCGTCCGGGCCCGCTTGAAGGAGGGCCCCGAGTATGTGCAGGCAAAGCAGGAGTCGGCCCCCGACCCGATCCCCTTGGTGACCGTAGTGCGCCACCACTGGCGCACCGTGCTGCGGGTATTCTTCGTGACCTTCTACTCGGCCATGAACACGCTCATCTCGGTGTTCGTGATCTCGTACGCTACTGGTGTCAACGTCGACATGGACCGCTCATCGATCCTGATGATGAATGCCGCCGGCATCGGCGTATCGATTGTCACCATCCCCCTGTTCGCCATGCTGGCCGACCGGATCGGCCGCCGTCCGGTCTTCCTCACGGGCATCGTAGGAGCCACCGCCTCCATTTACCTCATTTTCTGGGCCATCACGAACGGCGACTGGGCGCTGACCTTCCTGGGGCTGTTCCTGAACCAGGCGATCTTCCAAGGATGTTTCAACGGGGTGTGGACCGTCTTCTTCTGCGAAATGTTCCCCACGAAGATCCGTTACACCGGCTTCGCGTTGGGCAACCAGGTCGGGCTCATCCTGGTCGGGTTCACCCCTGCGATTGCAGGGCTGCTTGTTCCGGCAGGAAGCACAGATTGGATGCCCGCCGCCGTCTACATCACGGTCCTGCTCACGATCGCCGGGATCGGCATCGCCACAGCCCGTGAAACCCACCGAGTACCAACCCATGACCTTGGTAAGGCCGGGGCGCGGAGCAGCAGTTACTGAGCACACGCGTTGGCCCGTGCGGCCCGGAATGAGCCGCACGGGCCAACGCAGTTCGACGGTTAGACCCACTACATTGAAGGAACCGACTTGGATAAGAAGACCGTCATCGTCACCGGTGCAGCCTCGGGAATGGGCCGGGCCGAGGCTGAGCATTTCGCGCGGCAGGGAGACCGGGTCGCTGTTGCTGACCTCGACGGCCAGGGCGCGGAAGAGGTCGCAAGGCTCATCCGTGCGGACGGAGGGCAGGCGGTGGGCATTGAGGCGAACCTGACGAAAGCGGCGGACATCGAGCGGCTTGTGCACACCACGACCGGAGAGTTCGGCCCGGTCAACGTGCTGGTGAACAACGCCGGAGTCTTCGACTATTACAAGGCCTCTCTGGAAACCGACCGGGGGCTCTGGGACCGCCAGTTCGCGATCAATGTCACGAGCGCGTTTGAGATGTCCAATGCCGTGCTTCCAGGGATGATCGAACGGGGCGCGGGGTGCATCGTTAATGTGTCGTCTTTGGCGGGCATCGTGGCAGGCAAGGGCGGGGCGGCCTATACGGCCTCCAAACACGCCGTGATCGGCTACACGAAGCATCTGGCGGCCGAGTATGGCCCGGAAGGGGTGCGCACCAACGCTATCCTGCCCGGAACCATCGAGACCGCACTCACCCGCGGGATCCTCGCCGACATCCCCAAGGACCCCATTCCGCTGCGGCGTTTCGGAACGGCGGAGGAAGTGGCAACGCTGGTGACCTATCTGGCCTCCGACGGCGCCGGATTCATTAACGGGGCGTGCGTGACCATTGACGGCGGGTACACGGTCCTGTGATTCACCTGCACATTTCGCAGCCGGGTTCTTCGTCATGAACTCAGCCGCAGCAGCCGCAGCAGCCGGGCCGAACACGGGGCCCGCTGCTGCGGCTGCATTCCCTACGAAACTTCTAAAAGGAATACCGATGACCAGACTGGCTGGAACCAACTTTGGATACATGTGGACCGAAACCCTGGATGCGGGGTTCGGGAAGCTGGCAGACATGGGTGTGGACCGCGCCGAACTGACTGTTTCGCTGCCCCACGTCGACCTGCGCATCTCGACAGGGGAACTTGCTCAGGGCATCAACGCTGCGGCCCAGGCCCACGGTCTCTCCTTCACCTCGTTGAACCCGGTGGAGCTCAACCTCATCAGCCCGAACGGCTCCCTGGCCGACGCCGCCCACGAACAACTGGTGAAGACCATCGACCTCGCCTCGGCGGTCGGAGCACCGATCGTCGTCGTGGTGCCCGGCAGGTACAACTCTCTGTGTCCGATGGACCAGCAGGTCGCACTGGATGTCTTCCATGACCGGCTAGAGCAGTTGCTGAAGCACGCCATCAATAGGGAGGTACGTCTGGGCCTGGAGAACGCCCCGTTCGGGTTCCTCCAGACGCCGACCCAGCTGCTGGCCCAAGTGACGATGTTCGCGCACGAGAACCTCGGGCTGACCGTGGATGCCGCGAACCTTTACTTCACCGGCGAAGACATGCGCCCCGAGGTCGAAAACGTGAAGAAAAAGATTCTGCTGGCCCACATCAGCGACACCACCCGCGCGCGCTTCGCCCACGCCCACATGGGCGACGGCGATGTCGACTTCGCCGGGTTCGCCCGCGTCCTCCAGGACATCGGATACACCGGCGACACCGTGTATGAACTCGTCACTCCAGGGGTGGACTGGGCGCGCTGGCGCCGCGACTTTGACCGGATGCGCGCCCTCGGCTGGCACTGACACCATGGCAACGGTCGACGCCCAGCCCGGCCGGTCCCTTCGCCGCGTGCTCATCACAGGGGGCACCCGCGGCATCGGCCGGGCCATCGCGGACATCCTGGCCGACAGCCACCATCTGCTGATCGGCGGCCGGACTGAAACCTCCGTGATGGAAGCCGTCCGCAAGTATCCGTCCGCGGAACCTTTCGTGGCCGACCTGACCGACGGTGCCGCCACCGAACTGGCCGTGCAGCGGGCCGGGCCCGTCGATATTCTCGTGCATTCGGCCGGCGCAGCGTGGATGGGTCCGGCGGATTCTTTCACCCGCGGCCAGTGGCGGGAAGCCTTTGAAATTAACGTCGTTGCCGCCGTGGACCTGACCCGTCTTTTGCTGCCGCAACTGCGGGAGCACCAGGGCGACATCGTTTTCCTCAACTCGGGCTCCGGCCTGTACACCTACCCGGGTGGATCGATGTACTGCGCCACCAAGTTCGCGCTGAAGGCTTACGCCGACACGCTGCGGGAAGAGGAACGGGATAAGGGTGTGCGGGTCACGTCCATTCATCCTGGCAGGGTGGATACCGACATGCAGCGCGAACTTCAGGCCGGCACCCCGGGCCCGTACCAGGCGGGACGGTATATGCGCTCGGAATCGGTCGCGGCCGCCGTCAGGCTCGCGCTGGAGACCACACAGGACGCGGCCCTGGAGTCGGTGGTCATCCGCCCCCGCACCACCCCCTGATCCCTCACGGGTTGCGCCGGAGGCATGGCGCCCTTCCCCAGCCCAGGCTGGCAGACCGACGGCAATGCCCGGACCCTTTAGGTCCGGGCATTTGATGGTCGGAGTCGGCTTCAGGCCGTCGGCACTGCCACCTTCGCGGTAAGACTCCTGATGACTGTGTGGGCGGCGTTCCGGCCTGTCTGCAGGGCTTCAATCACTGTCTCGTTCGGCCCTGCTGCCTGCGCGTGGACGAACGTGCCCGCATCCATGGCGTCGGAGAGGTCGGTGGTGACCTCGGCACCCAGGGTCGTCAGTATCGGCCCGCAGGCCTTGTGCCTGACGGTCCCTTCGGGAGTGCGGATGAGCAGGTGCGGCAGGTCAAACCGCTCCGCCGAACTGTTCGTGTGGATGGTGACGTTGTCCGCGCTGAGCAGGTAGGGAAGCGTCAGAATCTTGGCGCGGCGGCCCACGTCGAGCCCGATCTCGTCCTCCTCGGCGATGATCGTCACTACCGTGCCCTTGTTGGCAAGGTCATAGCCGACGGCGACGGCCTCTCGGTCGCCCCCAATGATCGTGACCGAAGCCGGCGTATCCGGATTGGAGGACAGCCATTCCCGAATATCGGTGAAGTCCCCCTGGGCGGCCCCTTCAAAGCTGCCCCGGACCCCGTGGGATCCGGTGGCGAGGATAATCGCGTCCGGCTGCCGGGCGGCGATGGATTCCGATGTCATCCGCGTGCCAAGTTCGACACGCACACCGGCATCGCTGGTTCTGGCCTCGTACCACTGGAGCAGCCGGTGGTATTCGGGAACGGCCTTCAGCGTGGCGGGCAGCCGGAACTGGCCGCCGATCCGGTCATTAGCCTCCACGAGCGTAACCTCGTGGCCGGCCTCGGCCAGCACGCAGGCGGCCTCGAGTCCGGAGGGGCCGGCCCCAACGACCAGAACGGTGTGGGCGGCAGCTGTATCGAGCTGCACGTCCTCGCCTCCGGGCTGGTCCACCTCCACGTTCACCGAGCAACGGATCGGGTTTCCGGTCCCGAGTTCGTCGGCGCAGAGGTTGCAGGCGATGCAGGGCCGGTACGTTTGGTTGCCCAGGACGCGCAGCGGGAATCGGGCATCCGCGTGGATCGCCCTGGCCATGGAGATGAAATCGGCCTGGCCGGCCTGGAGGATTTTTTCTGCGGTGTCGCCGTCGCAGATCCGGCCGGCCACGCCTACGGGAATACCGAACCTGCGGTACGGCTCGGCAAAGGGGGCCAGAAGGCCGCGGGCGAACTCAGCCGGCTGCACGCTCCACTCGGGGGCCTCATAGTTGCCGGCGGAGACATCCACAAAGTCGAATCGGTCCGGCCCGATCCGCTCGAAAACCTCCAGCTGCTGGGCAGCGGTCAGCCCGCCTTCGTTGCCTTCGAAGGCCGACAGCCGGATGCCCACCGGAACGCCGGGTGCGGCAGCGCGGACGGCTTCGACCACCTCGCGGGCAAACAGTGCCGGGTCGGCATAGACATCGGTCCTGCGGTTCGTGGCCGGGGACATGAAGGCCTGAACCAGGTAGCCGTGGGCACCATGGATACTCAGCACATCGACTCCGGCCCGATATGCGCGTGCTGCGGCTTCCCCGAAACAACGGACAATGTCGCGGATGCCCTCGATGGTCAGCTCATGCGGCACGTCGGAGCCCGGCGCCTGCAACGGGATGGGCGACGGGGCCACCGGCCACTGGCCCGAGGCCCGGCTCTGCGAAGTGCGGCCGCCGTGGTTGAGCTCGATGCCGAGCAGGGATCCGGCGGCATGCACCCGGGAAGCCAGCCGCTGCAGACCGGCCTCGTGTTCGTCTGTGATCAGGCCCATTTGCCGTGCCCGCGACTTGCCGTCCTGGCGGACATAGGTTGCCTCGGTGAAGACCAGGGCCGCTCCCCCGGCTGCGCGGTTGCCAAGGTATTCGATATAGAGGTCGCTCACGTTCCCGTCGCTGTCGCAATAGTTGCGCTCCATGGGAGCGCTGACCATACGGTTCCGCAGCGTCACGGAACCCAAGGCCAGAGGTTCTCCAAGTAACATGATGGTCCTTTCAGGATGGAGGGTTCCGCCTGCCGGGCGGAAGCGGGCCGGCTTACGGGCCGGTTGGCATCGTCGGTGATTCCCCGGAAGGTTCGGCGTCGCGCACGCCGGCGGTGCCGAGGCACCGGGTGGTGAAAGCGCCATTCGTCCCGGCTCGCCTTTCGACTATGGCTGGCATTGCGTTGGAGGGAGTGGACCCGATGCGCCGCTGCTCGATCATCATAGGTGGGCTGGATCACGCCACTCAAAGGATGATGCAGGGCCAGCGGAGCGGTTTCCGCATACCTGGGCTATAGGCGAAGCTGGCTCGAATATCGGCATATGCAGGTCCGCGTAGTCCGGATATAGGCACAAATTCGCCTTTATTGCTTTTTTCGGTTTATGGGACAGCTGTTAGTGCTCCGATTGTTGGCGCCGCCCTGCCGGCTGCCCCTACATTCGAAGTGAAGCCCGACACATTTGCAGGACCATCGGCGAGTACTCGGTCGGCTTTCCTAAACGAGGCACGAGGAGCAATTTCATGGAACTTCCGGGAACCGTCCAGATTGTCACCGGAGCCGGTTCCGGCCTGGGCCGGCGGTCCGCACAACGGTTCGCCGCCGAAGGCGCACGCGTCGTCTGCGCCGACCTCAACGCCGAAGCCGCCAACGAGACGGTCGACTCGATCACTGCCGAAGGCGGCGAGGCGGTGGCCGCGCAGGTCGACGTAGCGGACTGGGACTCGGTCCAGCGCATGGCCGGTACCGCCCTGGATAGCTACGGCCGCGTGGACGGCGTGTTCGCCAACGCCGGCCTGCCCGGTGCGGGATCAGTCACGGACGTCGGACTCAGCAGCTGGGCCCGCACCCTGGATGTCAACCTCACAGGTGCCATGCTGACCGCGCGCTCCGTCATCCCGGCCATGACGGAGGCCGGCAAGGGTTCCATTCTCTTCACCGCCAGCATCTCCGGCCTGAAGGCCTTCCCGAACCAGGCCGCCTACGCGGCGAGCAAGGGCGGCGTCATCGCATTGTCCCGCCAGATGTCGCATGACCTGGCCGGACACGGCATCCGGGTCAACAGCCTGTGCCCGGGGCTGGTCGTCACTCCGTTGGTTGAGGAGCTCTACAGCAAGCGCGCAGAACACACCGGCGTGCCGAAGGACGATGCCATGAAAGCCATGGCGGCCCGCTACCCCTTGGGCCGGACCGGAACGCCGGATGACATGGCATCGATGGCCCTCTACCTGCAGAGCCCCAAGGCTGACTGGATCACCGGCCAGACATTCACGGTCGACGGCGGCATTTCCGCCTGACCGGCACCCCACCCTTAGGAGTACCACTACTATGTCCACCAATCCCCGCAGCGCACAGACCCTGGTGGTCGGAGGCGGAGTCCTGGGCACCGCGATCGCCGACGAAATGGCCACAGCCGGCCACGATGTGGTGCTGGTTGAGGCCCGCCGGCCGGGCCACCCAGAGTCGGCCTCCGGCGACACGACCCGCATCCTGCGCAGCGGCTACGGCAGTTCCACCGCCTACACCCGCTGGGCCTGGGAGGCGCACACCGACTGGAGCGCCCTCGAAGAACGAGCAGGCGAGCAGCTCATCCTGCGCACCGGCGCCCTCTGGCTCGCCACCGGCGAGGGCCGCTTCGAAGAAGACACCTACCGGGAGCTCAGCGAACAGGGCATTCCGGTCAAACGCCTGACGGCGAAGGAAATCACCGCACTGTACCCCTCGATCAACACCGCCGACATACAGTTCGGCGTCTTCGAACCGGAAGCCGGAGTATTGCGCGCCCGCCGCTGCGTAGAGGTACTGGCCGACAGCGCCCGCACGCGCGGCGCCCGCATCATCGAAGGTACCGCCCGCCCCGTTGGGGCCGGAGTAGAAATCGACGGGGTACGGTTTGAGGCCGAAAACGTGGTGTGGGCGGCCGGAGCCTGGCTGCCTGCCCTGTTCCCCGGCATCATCAACTGCACCGTCACAGCGCAAGACGCGGTCTTCGTGCAAGCGCCCGGCGACGAATGGTCCGTCGGGCAGGTGCCGGCCTGGATCGATCCCTCCGGCATGCGCTACGGCATCGGCGCGGAGAACGGCCGGTTCAAGGTCGCCAGCTCCGCCACGGGTCCGGCCTTCAACCCCTGGAACGGGCGCCCGGAACCCGGGAAAGACACCATCGAGAGCGCACTGGCCTACGCTGCCCGCCGCTTCCCCTCCCTGGGACCGGCCGAACTGGCCCACATCCACCCCTGCCAGTACAGCTCCACCGCGGACACCCAGTTCATCCTGGCCCGCCATCCTGACCAGTCCCGCTGGTGGTTCGCCGGCGGGGACTCCGGCCACGCGTTCAAACACGCCCTGCGCGTTGCCCGGCACCTAAAGGATCTGGTCAACGGCGGCCCCGAAGATCCGGCCTTCGGGCTGGGCCCGCGGGACGCCGCACGCGGACTGCGCGTCTCCTCGAACTGAACCCTCACTCCCACGCATAAGAAGGACAACACCATGACCGAAAACACCCTGACCGTCAACCAGATGACCGACACTACCTGGGCTGCCATCCAGCAGCTGCTGGCCAAGTACACCTGGTCGCACGATTCGCGCGACTTCGAAGCCATCGCCAACTGCTTCACCGATGACGCCGAATACACCATGCGCATCGCCGACGGTGAGGCCTCGGCCCCGACCCGGGGCGGGGAGGCCATCGCGGCCCTGGTGCGCAAGTTCAAAGAGTCCCAGACCGATCAGCGCCGCCACCTGATCACCAACGTCATCGCCGACGAGATGTCGGAGGACCGCGCCACTGTCCGTTCCTACGTCAGCGTCTTCGCCACCGAGGGCGACACCAGCCGCCTTGTGGCTACCGGGACCTGCGTGGACGAAGTCGCCCGGCAGGATGACGGCAGTTGGCGGTTCGTCCGCAAGGCCATGCACCTGGACAAGGGCTTCTAGGCCAGTTCTTCACCGATCAGCTGCGCCGCGACCAGCAGCTTGCGGCCGATAAACATGGTGTCCTCGCCCCGGTTCAGGAAGACCGTGGCGAGGACACCGACACATTCACCGGTCCCGGCCATGATCGGCGAGGCCATCCCGCTAAGTCCGGGGATGACCTGGCCGGTGGTCATCGCAACCCCCGTCTCACGCGCCCGGATGATGTCCCGCGTGTCCTCCGGGCCCGGCGGCTCCCCCGCCATCAGCGCGATCCAGGTTGCCCCTTTGCCCACCGCATGCCGGACGCTTGGACGGTAGGCAATCGTGTCCGTCGACGTCGGCTCCTCGACCCAGATGGTCACGACCTCATCGCCCTCGCGCATGGCAATGTAGGTGGTATGCCCCAAGGCATTGGCCAGCTTGCGCATGTGCGGAACCGCAGCAGCCTGAAGCGGGCGGTAGGACTTCGCGCCCACCCGGCCCAGGTACAGGCTGGGCTCGTAGCAGGAATGCGATGTCCGGCGCACCAGACGGCGGGCCTCCAACGTCCTGACTAAGCGATAAGCGACAGACTTACCTACCCCCATCTTCTCCGCCACCGTCGCAACATCCACCGGCTCGCTGGCGAAAGCAATCATCTCCAGCGCCGTGATCCCGCGGTCCAGCGTCTGGGAAATGGAAGAAGCGGCAGTTTCAGGGCTTTCACGGCGCCTGCCCATGGCGCCCTCTCGAAAATAGTATGATCACACTTCCAGAATATCCCGATAATCGGATAATTCGGTGCCCACAAGCCTCAGGTAAAGGTTGACATGATTCTGCGCAGTTCGCTTCTCCGCCGGCGCGAGGACATCAGCAATGCCGAGTTTTCCAGGCACTTCCGCGAGGTGCAGGGGCCGCTGGCAGCGCGATTGCCCAAGGCCCGCGCCTACAAACAGAACCACCGTGTACGCAGGTGGGACCTGCCCGAGGCCACCTTCCTTCCGCGCGTGGATGCCTACTCACAGATCTGGTTCGACGACCTCCACACCATGTTCCAGAGCATGGACTCGCCTGAACAAGCCATCGCTTACAACGACTTCGCGTCCATCTCCGACGCTCACACCGTCACCGTCCAGCAACCCGGCCGGCTCCGCGGCCAGAAACACCGCGGCAACACCAAGCTCACCCTCATCCTGGTAGGAAACCCCGAGGACGCTTCTGCCGCTGAAGAAGACCTATACCGATTCCTGGACGACCAACTAGGCGGTCGGTTCACCCTCCGCGTGAACCGGATCATCGAAACCGGGGACTCGACGCCAGTCGAACCCGCCCTCGGCGCCTTCGCTGAAATTTGGGTAGCCACCGACGCAATCGCGCAGGACCTCCTTAACCGTGGACTGCTCATGGAGACAGGGCCCCTGACCACCTGCACAACCATGCTCGTCGAAGAAGTCATCCTCGTCGAAGGGCCGGAGTACTAAGGCAGACAGGACAACGACTCCGGCCTGACAGATTGAGGTACACACCAACCTGACGTCAGGCAGGATGCGAAATGATGTCCATATAGGGTCGGGTTTGTTATTTATTGACACAGTTGGACGAGGGTCTAAGATTTCAACCTGACACTTCGGAGATTGGAGGGCGGATGACAGGTCAGCGGATCGGGTATGTGCGGGTCAGTACCTTGGACCAGAACGAACAACGCCAACTCGAAGGCCAGGCACTCGACCGTGTGTTCACCGACAAGGCTTCCGGACGGGACACCGTTCGGCCCCATTTAACCGAACTGGTTCGTTTCGCCCGCGACGGGGACACCGTGATGGTGCACAGCATGGACCGGCTGGCCCGGAACCTGGACGACCTGCGAGCCCTCGTTCAGAAACTAACCGCCGAGGGTGTCCGGGTGGAGTTCGTCAAAGAAGGACTGGTCTTCACCGGCGAGGACTCCCCCATGGCCAACCTCATGCTCTCAGTCATGGGCGCCTTCGCCGAGTTCGAACGCTCCCTTATTAAGGAGCGCCAGCGCGAGGGCATCGCCTTAGCCCGGCAGCGGGGCGCATATCGGGGCCGGAAGAAGACCCTCTCCCCCGAACAGGCAGCGGAACTCGTTCGCCGCGCGGCCGCCGGTATCCCAAAATCGACACTGGCGCGGGAATACGGGATCAGCAGGGAGACGGTCTACCAATACCTGCGCCAAGCCGCAGCGGCCACAGTCAGCGGGGTGCCCTCGGCCGTCGCCCCCTAGGCCTCTCCTGCCTGGAATGTAAGCGGTGCAGCAGCTTCACGCTTCAACAGCCTCTTGGTTACAAGATGCAGCCCAGACGATGGGCTGATGAAGCTTGAGCCTGTGTGGCCGGGATTGCGTGAGTGTTTGTTGCGAACCGTTCGTGCTTTATCGAAGACCGCACAGGTGTTATTGAGCGACACCGCAAGGGCCAGCTGATTGGAAGTGAGCTGTCCGCTGAGGGTCTTCGAAATCCCGTCGTCATCATGGGCTTCAAAAAGGGTGAGGAACTGCTTAGCCCACGGGCGTCCATGGGCTGCAGCTGAGCACATCTGCCAGGTCAAACGGGAAGCTGGCAGGGCGAAAACTGCGGCAGCAGTCGTTATCATGTCGCTGACGTGGAGCGGCTTCTTGACCACAGCAGTGGTCAATTTGTTACGATCGATGACCTTCTTAATAAGAGCTAAACGTTCCTCGTCAAAATCGGCGTCTTTATCGACTAACCTTGTGGCTCGCCTTTGATCCCACAAATTCTGGTACTCCAGATGTAGAGCCCTACGCGTAACGAGTTGCGGATCAGCATCTTGGAGGACCCATAGAGCAGTTGATGCTGCTTCAATAGAGCCTCGAATCAGGGTGTACGGCGCGAACGTATGTTGAACTTCGGCATCGGCCATCAGAGTCTTTAGCGCATGCAGATGGTCCACTGCAGTATGGAGCAGATAGCCGACCAGGTGCGAGACCTGATGTGGCTCAGTCAGTGCGTCCGCAACATCTAAGACTGGTCCAGAGCCGACATTCCAAGCTTCCTGGCCAGATCAGTGCCACTCTTCGATTCGTTTGAAAGCGAATCTCATGCCCGCCCACGCCAATTCGGATTCGCGCTGGGTCAGCCTGAAAATATTTCTCTCGATCACTCATCCATGTTCTCCGCAGCCGCTGTCACTCTTTCGCACACCATCTGAATCTACAGGGACCCCGACAGCCTGCCCGTAGGCCAATCCAATTGCGTGCGGGGCAGTTAACCATTCTCCTAACTGGATTAATGTGTTTCACAACCAGGTGACCCAAATCGCTAGCGTTGTGAGACGCATACACCGATTGCAGCCCGACGCCCGCAAATACCATCGTGTCCATGACTCGTGTGAGACTGTGCTCGTGATCGAGCGAGCAGTGAATTTTGAACGCCTCCGCGGGATGCGCTGCGGGACTTGTAGCCATGAGTGGCATGCAAACGCTGTGTGGTTGGACCGCTTCAATCAAGGAGATGAAGCCTGTCCGGAGTGTGGCACCAACTGCGAGTCCGAGGAGCGGCCTGACTTCTGGGCCGCTCAAGACGACCCCGCCTACGATGACACGAAGGTGCGTGAAACGTACTGGTATCACACTTCAACGCACGCGAACTGGCCCGATCGATCCTTCGACCCCAGCGCTGGTCTCACCGACATAACCAAGCAAAGAATGAAAAGAATCACCGCCGACGGGAAAGGGCTGGAACGCTGGGCCAAAGGCCAGATGGCCAAGGCACTGCACCTAGGCACCTACGAGGCAGCGATCGAGAACATGCTCAGGCGGATGACGGACCAAGACGGCGCCAGCCAACAGTTCTATCTTTATCGGGTCCATCTCCGCCCCAACGCTGCCATCGAACCAGGCGTTCATCCGGAGCCCACCAACTTCGTCGGTGATGTGCAGTTGGCCGAGATTTGCGCCCCTGACATCGACGCATTCCGCTACGTAAACACCCACGAAGACCCGTCGAGCATTTCTCTCGCGGTCAGGCTGGGCGCGATCCAGGCCGTGCAGGGCATCCCTATTCCCTTAGCGGTCGATCCGGCACATCCGTGGGTGTGCGGCGCTGGGGCTCGACTGCTCGAAGCTGCGTCGCTGCCCGCACCGCAACCAAAAACCAGGCTCGAATGCATGCGACGGCACATGCCCTCTGCGCTCTCTATCGAAGCCCGCAAGCTGGAGAAAGAAGTCGCTGACATGTTGCCGCTAGGGCTCCACCGGAGGTTACATACGTTCTTTGATGAAGAAAACCTAGCGACGGCGCCGGGTGCATTCCCCTCGAAGCTGCTTGCTTTGGCTCAGCTCGTCAGCAATCCGCTCACTGCTCTCGAATTGCTCGACACCGTGTCCTGGAGAGAGGTCTGACCCAATCGTTTCCCCTGCCCTGCTGGATCTTCCCTTCATCAAAATTTGCGCCTTGAACCCCTAGGCTTGCAGGGCATCGCAGCCGCCAAATTGAGCTGTGAAGAACGCATTGTGACCTAACGGATGATGCCGGCCGTCCCGCTCCCCAGGTCCCGTCAAAGGTCTTCTTCTTACTTGTTGAGAATGCGCGAGCGAGACATTTTGATGAGACAAGCCGGTGTTGAAAATCTGGGACGGCCTGCCGGGACGCAGGCTGCAGGTCCATGCCCCAGCAAAAGGGTCCTTTGATGAGATGAACCTCAGTGACGACCGTCAAAAACGTACGATCATCCCATGACCTTTGAGCAGGTTTGGCCTGTCCTCGCGTTTTTCCTCGGAGGCATAAGCACACTACTTCTCGACACCGAAGTCTTCGGCTGCGGCCGGCAGCTGCCATGGTCAGCAAAGTAAAGACCGACCCGTAAGAGGTTGACTCATGGACATTTTGCGGGTCGTCGGCTACTACACCTTTCGCAACTCCGAGCGCGCGGGCTGCCAAATGCAAAGCTGAACCCCTACTAGACTGGCATACTTACCTGTACTGACCTAGTGCATGCATTAGACGATTTTGAAAGGAATAGCGGCAAGGTGTCCCTATTTAGCGCGATAGCCATCACCCTCTCGATCGCGCTAGAAGTGTACATCTGTATAAAATTGGCGAGATTTTTTGTAGAAGAACCGCATGACTATTCCGAAAAAGTACAACAGACAACAAAGAATGCACCAGAGCTTACTGGCGATCTCCTCCACCAAGGAGGAGATTTAGCCGTCGCAATCATCGACGTATCTTATTGGTCCCACCGCCGTGTTGACTCCCTCAACCTCCTAGAAGGGCAACGCGGAAGACGGCGAATTTCACTTGACTGCACTCCACTCGGAATCTGCTCAGACAGCTCTGGGAGACATGAGGAAAAGAAATGCGACAGCGTTCATTTAAATGAGGGACAGAAGCTAGGCATTGTCCCTTTGGCCTTTATGGCCAAGGAGACCCTCCGTGACCTGGACGTACAAGATAGCTCAGGCACGTCTCTTCCGGTCTTGGGACGTCAGCAAAACGGCAGGTTAGCGGCCGCTGCCGTTGCCTACCTCATCCATGTTTTCCGCCAGGAGGACATAAGGCCCGAGGCATGGGAAAGGATCTATTCCATTGCCATCGGACCCAGCGAGATAGCTATCACTGATGCAACTGACCTGATCGAAGAGATGGATCTTGACGCCGTTTCAGCCTCCTTGCTCCTAGACATAGCCAGCAACTTCATACTGATGACACAAGTAAGCCCTTCGGAGGTGGGGCAACGCCAAGTTTTGAAATATTCCTATCACTGGGAATCGCGAGCCGCCGGCAATCCAATTCGGCGTTTCCTTCGAACCTTATTCGCTGGTCTAGGGTTTCTAAGTTTTCCTGTGGATATCACACTTGATTCCATAGACATGGCAGCGAGCTACCATCTGGAGTGCAAAGCGCCCAAGGGCCTCATCAGCACTAAGGTGCAACTTCCCCCTGACGAATCCGGCTCTCCCCAAGTGAATCGCTCACATTCAGTTGTCGGTCACATGAGTGGTAGTTATGCCCCTTCCTCTGTGACCGACCAATCCGCTTCATTAGGTTTTGCAATAGATCGCCGTGGTTTACTCCACTCCGTTTTACTTTCGGCTATTGCTGTATCTATCATTTTCGGCGCACTGTTGGTAGTTCCGGATGCATACAAGTCGCTTTCTGCTTCGGTGGATGCAGCCAATGCGTTACTCTTATTTATCCCAGCCGTCCTTATTGCGCTTAATGCACGGGGAGACGAAAATGCACTCACAAGTAGTTTATTGTCCCCTTTGCGCTGCGTCTCAGGTTTTCTCGCTATCATCTTGTTTGCTGCAGGCGCCCTCCTCGTCCTGAACGCCCCTCACGATGTCACTACGATCTACTGGAAAGCGTCTCTAGGACTCGCGGTAGTGGTCGTTGCTGCGACCTTGCTTGGATCTGTCATACTCGAAGTGAGCGGAAGGAGGGCACATGCCAAAAGAGCGAGTCATCAAGGGGAGTAAGCAAACTTCCCCAGTTCGGCGTGAACAACCGATCCTGCTTATAAGTTCTGCTCAAGGCAAACGTGCTCCGGTGAATATGCGCAAGTATGAGGAGGCTCGAAACGTGCTCCTAGCTCATGGTCTTCGGACAATCCGGCCAACTACCTCTTGAGTTTGCACAGCTAACCAGAAGCCTCTGGCGTCCTAGTTACGTCAGAGGCTTTTTCGTGCGCACCAAGAACGGCTATCTAGGATGCCATCGGGCAGGCTTCATGCCGCCAGGCCCCAGAACATGCGGTAGACGCGAGGTGTGACATGCACAGGCGCTGATGGGATATCGGTCATCTCATGGCGCCCGTATCGGCTAGTTCTAACTGTCTACCTCGCGCGGGGACCGAAGCAATGCGGCGGCTTTCAGCTAACTCGGTGACGGAATAGCCGGTAACAGCGCATATGTTCGTTGGGGTGTCCCCGGGCGGCATTCTCCGCGTGCACGAAACGAGCCGACTCTTACGCGGCGGAACGGGACCGCAGCCGCCCCGGTGCAGTCAAGGGCACCTGCGCGGCCAGGCTTCGCCGCCCGTTCACCTGGGTGTGGCGGAACAGGGACCGGTCGGTCATACGGGAGTCCTAGCTTGAGGGATTGCTTCCAACAGCAATCACCCTGGCGAAAGGAATCTGTATGTCTTCCCCTGTCTCCCGGCGTCGTCGTGCCCTGACGGGCGGCACCGCCCTGGCCCTGCTGGCACCGCTGGCGTTCTTCGGCGTGCAGATGGCTTCGGCGGATCCGCCGAAGCACTCCGGCGCGGAGGGCAACCCGCCGGCCCACGCGCCGGCCAAGGGTCACCGCGGGGACAAGCCCGTCGATGATGGGGTGGACCCCACGGCGTACGTCGGCGGTCCCGACGTCGTCACCGAGGGCGAGACCGGAGAGGATGTCCTGGATGGTGTGGTCTTCGATGACGCCAACCAGAACTCGGTCCGGGATAAAGGCGAGACGGGCATCCCGGGGGTGACGGTGTCCAACGGCCGCGAGGTGGTCCAGACCGACGCCAAGGGCCGCTACGAGCTGCCGGCGAAGGACAAGGACACCTTCTTCGTCACCAAGCCCGCCGGCTGGGACACCCCGGTCGATGAGAACAACATCGCGCAGTTCTCCTACACCCACGCCCCCAACGGTACCGCCGAGCAGGAGTTGCGCTTCGGTGGCCTGGAGCCCACCGGGGAACTGCCCGCCGCGGTGAACTTCCCGCTGATCAAGAATCCCTCCTCGGCGAGCGAGGACATTCGGTGCCTGGTGCTGGCCGATCCGCAGGCCTACTCCAACCAGGAGATCTCCCATGCACGCAACGGTGCGCTGCGCGAAGCAGCGGCCTATGATGCCGCCGACTGCGGCGCCCTGTTGCTGGGCGATATCGCCGGCGATGACCTGGGCATGTACGACCGAGCGAAGGAGGCCCTGGGCCTAATGGGCATGCCTGTGCGCGCAATCCCCGGCAACCATGACTTGGACTTCGACGCCACGGACGCCCGGTGGTCGTTCGATACCTACCGGCAGCACTGGGGACCGGAGAACTACTCCTATGATGTCGGCAAGGTACACGTGCTGGCGCTGAACAACGTGAAATACCCGTGCACGCCCGAGGACGACAATGCCGACGGCAAGCGGCCGGCCTGCGAGGACCCGGCCGGCGCCCCGGCGTACAACGGCCGCCTCGGGGAAGACACCCTGGCGTGGATCAAGAAGGATCTGGCCACCGTGCCCAAGGACAAGCGCGTCGTGGTCGCCACGCACATCCCGCTGGTGTCCCACTCCGGCGCGGACAGCGCCCAGCACCAGACCGACGACGTTCGCACGCTCTACGAACTCCTCGAAGGACGCGAGGCCTTGTCCCTGTCCGGTCATTCGCACTGGGTCGAGTCGATGGCCGAGGGGGATTCCCTCGGGGCGTGGGAGGAGGCCGTGGGGGTGAAGGCTGTGCCGTTCGACCACATCGTCGCCGGCGCCGTGTCGGGAGACTGGTACGCCGGGGACTACGACGTCGACGGCCAGCCGATGAGTTTCCAGGGCGACGGCGCGCTGCCGGGCTTCTGGACCTTCGACTTCTCCGGCACGGACTATCGGCACGCCTTCCACGCCACCGGCCGCGACGGCGACCAGATGGGCCTGGGCGTGAGCTCCCCGCACTACCGCCACTGGGCGCAGACCCTGATCGACTGGCGCGACGAGCACCCCGTCACCTGGGAGAACAAGCACAAGGACGCGGTGCCCCCGCTCACCCTGGGAGATCTCGGGGACCAGAACATGATTACCCGCGAGGACCTTAACGGAGGCACCTACCTGACCGCCAACGTCTGGGCGGGCACCACCGACTCCACCGTCACCGTCTCGATCGACGGCGCCGAACCCGTCACCGCGGAGATCACCCAGCCGGCGGCGGGTGAAGAGGTCCGGCGCGGCGTCGAGTGGTCCGACCCGTCAGCGCTGATCCGCCAGCTCACCAGCGCCCGGATGTCCTATCAGTCGACCTCGGGGAACCCGGAGGCCCAGGGCCTGCACCTGTACAACGGCCAGGTCTACGGGCCCTCCGCACCGCGCCCGGTGGAAGGCAACCTCGCCGATGGGTCCCCGCACCTGTGGCGCATCCCGCTGTCGGCCGACCTCGAGAACGGCATGCACCTGGCCGAGGTGGTGTGGACCGACCGCTACGGTAACAAACACACCGAGACCCTCGCCTTCGAGGTCGTCGAAGAACGGCCACAGCAGAGCTTCCGGCTGGACACCTTCGGCGAGGACGTCGTGTGGTGATGGTTGCACGCCGCTTGCGCTAGTCCCGCGGGTGCCTGCCAGCCGCGCTCACAGGAACGCGGGGGCCACGGCGAAGACCGCGGTCAGGACGTGCCGTCGGCGGCGGGAGACGTCGTGCATCAGCAGCGGCGCGTCTTCGTAGGGTACGACGTCGGAGATCAAGTGCTTGCGGATCGTGTCACCGTGGGTGCCGAGCAGCTTGATGGTTTCGGCCGAGAGCCGCGCCCGGTCCCACTGTGCCGTGAGGCCGCGGGGCACCCTGCCGATCTGCGCGCAGCGCAGGTTGAGCCCGTTGTGGTGGAATTCCTCGCCCAGCCGTACGGCGTCGGCCCCGCTGGTGTAGAAGGCCAGGTCGATGATGCTTCCCTGCGGGCGGGCCGCTCGGAGGGCCGCGTGGAGCGCTTCGGGGCGACCCCGGCATTGGAAGACGACGTCGGCGCCCCGGTCCCCGGGACCGTGGCGCCATCGTGTTTTCAGGATTTTGCCGGGGTCGTCGTTCAGGTCGAGGGCCAGGAAGCCCAGCTCTTCGGCCAGCTGCCGGCGGCGGGGGTCGGAGTCGGCGACGGCGACTTCGCGCGCGCCGAGAGACCGGGCGAACAGGGCGGTGACCAGCCCGATGGGCCCGGCTCCGGTGACGAGCACCAGCCGGCCGTCCACGCCGTCACCCAACGCGCGGACCATACCGCCGGTTTCATCTGCCGCCGCGTGCAGCAGGCCGTTGGCGCAGATGGGCCCGAAGTGTGCGACGAAGACGCCCAGCAGCGGGTCAAGGTCGCCGGGCAGCGGCACCAGATGCTCGCGCAGCGGGTCGGCCACATGCGCGGTGGCGTGGCCATAGGCCGTGGCAAGGATGTCCCCTTCGGTGAAGGCCGGAGTGCGGGATTGGGCGACCCGGGCGACTTCCATGTAGCCCAGCCGGCGGATCGGGTAGGCGGCCTCCGCCGAGTCCTGCAGGAACAGGCCAAGCTCCTGATCCAGGCGGGACCGCAGCCCGGGGTGGTCGCCCTTGACGAAGGCCAGTTCGGTGCCGGCGGACAGGCCGGTGACGAGGGTTTCGAGCAGGAGCCCGCCGTCGGGGACTTCGGGCAGCTGCTCCTCGACGATTTCCAGGGCTCCTGCTGCAGGAATGACGAGGTTGCGCCGGTTCCTCACGGCGCTGCCCCTGCCGTGGCCGGCCGCTCTTCGGGCAGCTTCACCGGCAGCCCCGTGCGCGCCGATTCGGCAATGGCACAGCCGAGCCGGTGGCTGCGCAGGGCCTCGGCATAGGGTGTGCGGGTGCTTTCCCGTTCGCCGCGGACTGCTTCGATGAATTCCCGGTCGACGGCGATGCGCGGGTCCTCGGCACAGCCCAGGTCCGTGCGCGACGTGCCGTCGAAGCTGCTCAAGCCGGCCTCGGACAGCTCGAGGTACAGGCCTCGACTCACGATGTGCAGAGCCGCGCGGTGCTTGGCGGCCAGCACCGAGGTCGCAGCGAGCGTGGCCACGGTTCCGCTGGCAAAGCGGACGGTGGCCGCGGTGGCGTCGTCGACGTCGTCCGGCTCCGGCCCTGACCCGTCGTCCGGCGGATGCCCGGTCTCCGTCCCGCGCACCCCGGCGGCGTAGACCTCGACGGCTTCGCCGAGCAGGAAGCGAGCGGTGTCCAGCACGTGCGTGAGCTGCTCGACCACCTGACCGCCGGAGCGGTCCATGCGCCCCCACCAGGGAACCGGCGGCCGTTTGTCCAGCCAGTAGCCGTTGGCCAGCAGGGCCGGGGCCTCCGCGAGCAGACCGCGGGCATGTCCGACGGCGTCCATGCAGCGCCAGTGGTAGCCGGTGCCGGTGACGACGCCGGCCGCTTCCACCAGCGCTCCAATTTCCTCCGCGGTTTCCCGGCCCAGGCCGACCGGCTTTTCCACGAACAGCGGCAGTCCCCTGGACAGCGCGGCCCGTTCACCGGGCCCGTGCGCGAACGGCGGAACGCATACGTAGACGGCGTCCGCTTCCGTGTGGTCGAGGGCCGTCTCGGGATTGGTGAACGCCGGGGCGCCCACTTCACGCCCCAGCTTCTCGGCCGCAGCCGCATGCGCGTCGGTGACGCTGGTGATCCGGGCGCCGAGCTCCTGCAGGACGCCAACGTGCCGGCGCCCGACGGAGCCGGCCCCGATCAGGGCTACTTTCACGCTCATCTGGCCTCCTGGAGGAGTTGGTCGTACAGGCGCAGGTAACTGGCAGCCATCGCCTCGGGTGTCCATGCCGCCGCCGCGTCGATGCAGTCCTGTGGGCTGATTTCGCCCAGTTCCTGCAGGAATCGGGCCATGTCCTGCTCATCGGCGGCGAGGAAACCGGTGCGGCCGTGGTCTACCAGCGAGGGCAGCACTCCCAGCGGTGTTCCCACCACGGGGATGCCGCGGGAGAGTGCTTCCACTACCCCGGTGGCTCCGGGTTCGGCCCACCGGTTGGGGGCCAGCAGCACCCGGGCCGAGCGCAGGACGCGTTCCTTCGCCTCGCCTTCGACCCCGCCGATCCAGCGGTACCGGCCGCCGTCGAGCAGCGGATGGACCTCTTCCCGGAAGTACTTGGCGTCCGGGTGGGAGGCCAGGTGCGGGTCCCCATCGGCCAGCCGGCGGTCCAGCTCGGCCGGGTCGTTGATTCCGGCGACGGGTCCGGCGAGTACCAGCGGCAGGCCGGCCAGGCGGCAGATCCTGAGCGCGGCGTCCTGCCCCTTGTCGCGGGTAATGCGGGCCAGCACCAGGGCGTGACCGGCTTTCTCCGCGTGGACGTCCAGGGCGGGCGGAGCGGCCAGCGGGACGACGCCGATCGTCTGGCGCTGCAGCGCCCTTGGTGCGCGCTCCAGCTGGGACTGCGAGACCGCGGCGAACCGGATGCGGCCGCGGCCGTTGAAGGACGAATAGAACGCGCTGTGCTTGCCCAGATCCCAGTGCAGGGTCTGCAGCACCGGCGGAGCGGCAGGTCCCATGGCGGCAAACACGGCAGGTCCCACCACCTCGAGGTGGTCGTGCACCAGGTCCCAGGCGCCGCCGTCGTACATGGCCTGCACAACGCCCTGCATATGCGCGTGGGCGATACCCGAGACCTGATTGTAGGGCAGGGCGATCGAGGCGAACTGGGGTTCGTCGAGCGGGCACAGGTAGGCGTCCGCCTCGATCGTGCTCGGACCCACCGTGGCGAGGGTGACATGCACCCCGGCGCTGCGCAACTCTGGAATCAGGGTGGCGATCACCGTTTCGATGCCCCCGTACCCGCGGGGCGGAACAGGCAACCAGGGGCCGGCGTTGATGAGAATCCGCACGGCTCAGGCCACGTGCCCGGTCGCGAGCCGGTACTGGCCCACGTCCAGCATCGCCGGACGTTCGGACACTTCAACGGTGCAGCTTTGCCCGACGTAGTCCTCCCCCTGGCGCATGAACTGTGTCAGCTCGACGGCGGGAGGGGCGGCCGGGGCCAGGCCACGGCGGTGCAGCCGGGCCTGCACGGTAAGCTGGATCTGCAGCGCCATCCGGGCCAGCTCAGCGTCCGTGGAGTTGCGGTGGCAGCGCTCGCCCAGGTCCACCTGGGCCATCCCGTCCAGGCCCACGGCTTCCAACACGTCAATCAGCATGCCGGTTTCCACCCCGTAGCCGGAGACGAAGGGGATCCTTTCGAGCAGGCTGCGCCGGCCGGCGTATTCGCCGGCCAGTGGTTGGACGATCCCGGCCAGTTCGGGCCAGAACAGGTTCAGCAGGGGGCGTGCCACCAGTTCCGTGACGCGGCCTCCGCCCGCGGGCATGATTTTGACCCCGTCGTCGAGCGGCCGGTCATAGTAGCTCTTGACGAAGTGGGTCCGGCGATCGGTCAGCAGCGGGCCTATCAATCCGACGGCAAACTGTGCATCGAACCGGCGCAGGTCCGAGTCCATGAACACCAGAAGGTCGCCGTTGGCGATGGCCAGGGATTTCCACAAGGCTTCGCCCTTGCCCGGAGTGCATCCGGTGCCGGGCAGGATCAGGTCCTGGTGGGCAACCTTGGCACCGGCGGCCGCGGCCACGGCCGAGGTATCGTCCGTGGAGTTGGAGTCGATCACGATGATCTCGTCCAGGAGCGGTATCGCCTCGACAAGTTCGGTGCGCAAAGCGGTCACGATCGACCCGACCGTCGCCGACTCGTTCTTGGCCGGAAGCACCACGCTGATCCGCTGGCCGGCCTTGCGTTTCACGAGTTCGTGCCGGTCGAAGCTTTTGCCTTGATAATTTTTGGCGGAGAACCACTCCAGAACGTCTGCCCGCATTCCGGCTTCCTCTCATCGAGCGCCGGTTCATCCCCCAAGGCCGGCTGTCGGTAGGATCAAGTCGAAGCCTACGGTCCGGATCCTGCCCTGTGAATAGTTTCCGCGAGATTGGCAGGGGCGGCCGTCCCCAGGAAAGGGGGGGCGATACCGGTGCGGGCGGCTCGGAAACGTCTGCGCAAGGCCGCGGCAGGCGGCAGCAGTGAGGAGAATTGATGCAGCAGCAGGTCCCCGCGGGCGGCCGCGTCCATCGGCCCCGCCTGGTGCTGTGGCGGCACGGCCAAACCGACTGGAACGTGTTGGAAAAGGCCCAGGGCCATGCCGACATCCCGCTCAATGCGACCGGCCGTGTCCAGGCCAAGCAGGCTGCCCGGCTGCTGGCAACGTTCCAACCCGATTTCATCTGGTCCAGCGACCTGGAACGCGCCCGCCACACTGCTGCAGAGCTGGCCGCGTTAACCGGGCTGGAACCGGTGCTGGACAAGCGGCTGCGCGAGTACCATGTGGGCATCAGGCAAGGCACGACCTTTGCGGAGTTCCGGGAACAGCATCCGAGCATCTATGAGAGCTTCTTCCGTGAGGAGAACTACCGGGTTCCCGGGGCCGAGCTGCCCTCCGAAGTGAACGGGCGGATGAAGTCGGTCATGCAGGACGCCGCCGCAGAACTGGGCCAAGGCGGCACGGGCGTCCTGGTGGGACACGGGGCCGCCCTCCGAAGCGGGCTGTTGGCCTTCTTCGACGCGCCGGCCCACATGCGCGAGATGTTTGCCGGCATGGCAAACTGCGCCTGGACGGTGCTTGAAAAGCACCCGGACCGCGGGTGGCAGGTCGTCGACTACAACGCCCAAACCCTGCCCGATCCCTCCTCGGCACTGGCAGACGACATGCCGGCCGAACACGATGACCAGGGGTAGGATCCATCCGGCAAATCCGAAGGTTGAGACGAGGACATCCATAGATCCACCGCGCCGTCGGGCCCGCCGAGAGCACTACGGCGGACTGGTGGCGACATCGCAAAGACTGCACCAACCCGGGCCCGGCGGAGAAGCCACGTCCACGGCATCGCCAACTTCGGCGCGCTGGTTGGTCGCGCGGTGCCTCCGCACAACCGGGGTGGATGCTGGAACAAGCTTTTTACAAGAGGACCAGCGAAGGATACGCCCTATGCCGCGCATCATGCCGGCATGTCCACGGCCGGTGACCGGCGAACCGAGGGAGACGTTAAGAATGGCGCGCACAACCGGGGTTCACGCAGTGCTCCTGTCCACAATGCTGATGCTCACAGCCTGCGGAGGTGAAGCAGCGCCAGAAGGGACCGCCGAGCCGGCCGCCTCCCCTACCGCCCAATCGCCGCAGGCCACCTCGGCGGCCAAAACATACACCAACGACGACCTCAAGGAAGTGATCGCGGGTCTGGAAGACGCGCAGGGCCAACAACTTTCAATCATTCCGGCGGCCCAAATCGATCAGGGACTCGTGGCCGCGAAGGAATTGCTGGCCAACGCGACCATCACCCCTGAAGCCTGTTCCATGTTCGCGACCGAACAGACCCAAATACCCGACGGCAGCACCTACGCCGCTGGAGCCAGCCAATCGGCCGAAGAAAAGTCCCAGACCGTCATCACCCTCGTCGCCGTCAAAGACCCGCAAGTCGTCGCCGACCAGTTCGAACAAGCACAAAAATCCATGCAGCAGTGCGCCGACTTCGAAATCGAAGCGGAAGGACAGAAAATCAGCAGCAAGATCACCCCACTGGACGTGACCACAGACGGTGAGCAGTCCCTCGGCTCCATCACCACCCAGAAGTTGCCGAACGGGCAAAGCCAGCAGGTCATGTCTGTAGCCGGAGCGCAAGGACCGCTCGCGGCCACCGCAGTGAAAATCGGACTCGACATCGAGGAAGAAGCACAGGACGAACTCATCAAACTCGTCAACGACGCCCTGGCCCATGGCGGGTAACCCACATAGCCTTCAGAACCGAATCAAGACCCACATGCCTCATCAGCAACAAGCTGAACCCGGTCACTCATTGGGAATAGCCGGGTTCATCTTGGCGTGAATCACCATAACTACGGCTCCGGATATCGTTACACATAGCACTCCCGGTGACCGAACTCAAAATCGGAACCAGCCCGAATCCGGAGAGTGCGCCCCCGGGCATTCCAGATACTTTGGAAGACTCAAGCCCTACTCGAAACGTGGAGGGGAAAGTTATGCAAGCAAGAGATGTTCTGAACCAGGAGCAAATCCAAGCAAATCTGCTCCAGTTGCCGGAATGGCGCTACGGTCTGGGTGCCTTGCGGACCGCATTTCGATGTGAATCATCCGCAGCTGCCTTGGACCTGCTTTCCACCATTGGCGGGCTGGCGCAGGAATCCGACCACCACCCTGACGTGGACTGGCGGTTCGACACTTTGTTCATCACGCTAACTTCGCACGATGCCGGAGACAGGGTGACGGAGCGCGACGTAACGCTGGCCCGCTCGATATCGAAGCAGGCCCACGCCCACAGCGCCACGCCCCTCCCGGGACTCTTGCGCACAGTGGAGATAGCCATAGACACAGATGCCCCGGAAGCCATTTCGGAAGTCTGGCGAACTGCACTGGGCTACAAGATGCACGAAGACGGAAGCCTGATAGATCCCTACGGCAGGGGTCCGGCCATCTGGTTTCAGGAGTCTCAGAGTCCCAGTGCAAATCGTTTCCACCTGGACGTCACTGTCCCCTTCAGCGAGAGCACCTCGACTCTGGATGCCCTGGTAAGCATTGGTGCCACACTCGATGATGAACATGCACCCATGTGGGTAGTGGCCACCGATGCCCAAGGCAACCGGTTATGCATCAGCACTGAAGCCGGACGCGGCGACTAGACGGGTCGGTCCACGCTGCTATGCGGCCATGAAAACATTCCATGTCCGTCCGAGGGCTAATGCCCCGGCCACAGCGCCAGACGGGATTAAGTTGATATCCGAAGCCATGGACATCCGCTCCCTTCGCAGGACTGGCAACCATCAGAAGGGGTTGTCAGCACTGACCGTCACCACAGGAAAAGCCCGGACCGACGGCGGTCCGGGCTTCTTTTTTCCTGTCAGCCGCAGTCGCCGCCACCGCCGCCTCCGGCATCCCCTCCGTAGGCAGTGGCTCCAAACGCTCCCGTGCTGGCCGCATCCGTGCTAACGGGAGCCCGGGCACCCTTTACTGGCCGGCGGTCGGCGCGGGCACCCAAGACCACCCAAGCGATACACGCCGCACAAAGGATCGCAACGATGATGGCGAATTCCATACCTAACTCCTGTCGTTGAGCTCAGGGTATGGGCGGAATACGTTTAGGGCAACAGTTTCAGGACGGGACAATTAGTGACTGCTGCGCCCGCGGCCGGAGGCTAACCTCGGGGGCAGCATTCGGTCGGCCGCCATTCCGGTCACCATCGAGAATATTGTTTTGTGGAGGATGTCCACTGCTTTCTCCTCGGCCGTCCAGGTGATTGGTGGGGAACCGGCCACCGGTGGCGTTCTCAATTGTTTGGTCAAAGCCCAGTCGCATCACGGTGTGCCACAGGTTGGCATGCAGTCCGCAAATGCCCGTGATGGCCCACACTCCCCTCAAAGCACCGAGGCTGGCACCGGTGCAGTAATGCATCAGATGGTTCCACAGAAAGGGCTTGGCATCGTTGGCGGGCAGATGGCCACATTGAAAGTCCCGGCAATCAAGGCCTCCCTTGCGGACCGCGAAAACCATGGCTAGCGTTTACCGAACAGTAAGCCTGCTTATAAAAACAGGTTGAGCACCACAAGGCTGCCCCGATCGGGCACCGGCCCACCATCGAGGAGACATCGATGCGCATCAAGGATTCAGTCGTTGTGATCACCGGCGCGTCAAGCGGGATAGGCCGGGCCACTGCCCTTCGGTTCGCCAGGCGCGGCGCGCGCGTCGTACTCGCGGCCCGCCGGGCACAGGCTTTGGAAACGCTTGCCGCCGAATGTGAACGTCGCGGGGCGCAAGCACTGGCAGTGCCGACCGATGTCAGCGACGCCGCCGCCATGCAGGAACTCGCCAACCGCGCGGTAGCACGCTTCGGCAGAATCGACGTCTGGATCAACAACGCCGCTGTGAGCTTCTTCGCTCCATTCCTCAAGGCACCTGTCGAGGACTTCCGGCGCCTCATCGACGTCAACGTCATGGGCTACGTGCACGGATGCCGGGCCGCGTTGGAGCAGATGCAGCAGCAGGGAGCGGGCGTGATCATCAACGTTTCCTCGGTCGTGGGGGAAATCGCCCAGCCCTACACCTCCGCCTATTCGATGTCCAAGGCCGCCATCCGCGCCCTGGGCGTTAGCCTGCGCTCGGAACTGCGGCTCACCGGCAGGAAGAACCTTAGGGTCTGCACGCTTCTGCCGGCAACCATCGACACCCCGTTCTTCCAGCACGCCGGTAACTACACCGGCCGCAAGGCCCTGGCCATGCCGCCTGTGTACACGGCGGAACGGGTTGCCAAAGCCATCACCGTATTGGCGGTCTCCCCCCGCGCCGAAGCCGTCGTCGGGCCACTCGGACGGGTCATGGCCTTGCAGCACAGGCTCACCCCGCGCTTGATCGAAGGCGCCATGGCAGCCCAGGTTAACAGGACACATCTTTCGCGCAGTGAGCCAGCGCCCACGACCGCGGGAAACCTCTACGCACCTCAGCCCTCGCACCCGAATCCAGCAACGGGAGGCGGCTGGCACGGAAGAAGAAAAACTGCGCTCCGCAGGACAGGCGCCACCCTGCTCGTCCTCACCGCCGCCGGAAAGCTCACCAGCGCCCTTGCCCGGCGCTACCTTGATTCCGGTTGGCCAGCAACGCGGACCGCGTAGTTTCGCCCCGCATCGGCGGAGCACTGCGCGGTCAGCCGCGTTCACCCCTTGTCCCCCGCGCCTCCGGTGGCGGCGGTGATTTTTCCGTAGGCAACAAGGTTGTCTTCGAACCTGCCGTTCTGTGGGTTGTACCCGTCGCAGGTGATGAGCCGGATCTCTGCCTGCTTGGTATTCCCGTACACCTGCAGGGCTGGGAAGCTGTCTTTGGCATAGCGCTCGATGACCGTCAGCCGGAAGACCGCGGTCGTGCCATCCTCACGCTCGACCCTGACTTCGTCTCCGGGGACCAACTCCTGCAGCCTGGCGAAAACGCCCGGCCCCCCGCCCAGGGCGTTGACGTGGCCCAGGAGGATCGAGGGCCCCTTCTCCCCCGGCGTCGGGGAATTGATGTACCACCCTGCCGGGGAACCGGCCTCTTCGGGCGGCACCTCCAAGGTGCGATCCTCTCGTTGTGCGAGGCCGATGATGTCGCTGCGAAGACCAATCCGGGGAATGCTCACAGCTGAAGGCCTGGCTTTCTCCAACACGAGGGAATCGCCGCCTGTAGCGGGAACGGCGGTTTGGGGAGCGGCCGTGTTTCTGGCAACTTGCTCCGGCTTTTGCCCCGATTCAGCTCCTTGGCCCGGGCGGGGAGCCTGCTCGACGGCGGCGCTCGAGGGAGCGGAGGGCGGGAGCGACCCGGTAGCGGAGGGTGCAGCGCACCCCGCATTCATGGCCAGGACAAGGGCCAGCCCGGCGAAGAAGGGCGGCCCTGTCCTTGCCGTCTTCACGCCGATCAGTCCCTGGGAGCGGAACGCCTGCGGGCAACGGCCGCCGTCGCGCCGGCGGCAAGCAGCACTCCGAGACCTGCGGCGACGGACATCGCGCTTCCGTCTGTTTGCGCGGGCGTATCGATGCCTGTGTCGGGGGCAGCACCAGGCATCGGCCCGGTCATCTGGGAGGCGACCAGGGTTCCGCAGGCCGCGGAAAGTGTGGCAGCGAGCGGCAGCCCCGGGGCTTCAGGGCTCATTTTTTGCTGGGCAGCCGGAGGAAGCCTGTTCGGGTCCACGCCGTGGACCTCCACCGTTGCAGATCCGGCCTGGATCGCCGCTATTGTTGCCGGATCTAAGGTCAGGGTCCGCTGATAGGTGTAGGCGCCGCCGGCGGGGAAGCGGTCGTTTGCCACTATCGAGGCGGGGCTGGTGTCCCCCTGGACCGTCAGCGACGTACTGACGGCACCGGCATACGGTTCGCCCTCGGGTGAACTGACGACGCCGTCGCCGTCGGTGTCTGCTGCTGGCCCCGGGCATAACCCCTGGCCGCCGATGTGAATGTGTTGGCCATGTGGGAACGGCGCGTTCATCCAGATTTCCGCGGCGCCCGAGACGTTCATGCTGACCGTTGCCTGCTGTCCGTGTATCTCGATCATCGCTTGTCCGGCGGTTCCGCTGTTGTTGGCCGGTGCAAGGTCAGCCTGCCACACGCCGTCTTGGGCTACGGCCGGCCCGGCCGCGAAAGCCATGGCGCCAAGCGCGACGGCAGGGGCAATGAGAAGAGTCTGTGCCTTCATGATGTAGGCCTCTCAGAAAATAGTAAGGGTGCTTACGGTTCTCCCGTGCGTCACACCCTAATCCAACGCCCGCCATCTGAAAAGCCCTCGGCTCAGCCTTCGTCGCAGAGCAGGTGGTGCCAGCTTCCCGCGAGAACTCCGAGCGCCTGGTCACGGTCGGGTTTTGATGTGCGGTTCGTCCAGAGGGTGGAGACGTAGTTCAGCTGGGTGAACGCGAGCGTCCCGCGGACGTGGTGCGTCTCCCCCGAGAAGCGGCCGGCCTGCTGCATGCCGCGGACGAGGTCGGAGACTACTTCCTCACGCCAGTCCATCACCAGGGCCCGTACTTCCCGGTCGACGGCGGCAGCCTCGTCGAGGACGTCCAGATAGGGGCGGAAGACGGGCCAGAGCGCCGCGCGCGACTCAAGCCAGTCGAGGATGCCCGCGAGCTCGCCCACGCGGACCACGTCCACGAGCTCGGGGGCCGTCGAGGCGTCGTCGGGTCCGCCGGCGCGGTCAAGGACCGCATTCACCCGGGCCATGAAGTCCTTCATCAGGTCGCTCCGCGAGGGGTAGTACGCGTAGAAGGTCACCCGGGTGGTGCCGGCAGCGGCGGCGATATCGTCGATCGTCGTGGCGGCGTATCCCTTCTCGATACAGAGTTTGAGCGCCCGTTCGACGATCCTGTCGCGGGTCAGCTGTTTCCGGGCTTCTCGCAGCGACGGCATGAGGCATTCCTTTCCGTGGCGCAGGGACGCCTATCCGGGAGAACGGCATCCCTGCTTCCGCTGGAACCCCGACGTATCGTCAGGAGCGGCACCTGCTCACAGCTTTGCCGGCGTAGCCGGTTGCAGCGCCGACGGACCGCTATTGGCGAGCCGCCGCAGTTTGGGAATGGGGATGCGGTAGTTGAGCGCCGCCGCGGTTCCGGGGCCGCCGTCCGCGCCGTGCCAGCGCAGCAGCATCGAGTCGGCATCCCCGCCCGGCTCCAGGTAGTCGGGCGCCCCGGTCACCGGCGTGAAGCCGATCGCCTTGAGGGAGAGGCCGAATCCTTCGGTCCAGAAGTACGGTTGGAAGCCGAGCTCGGGCGCCGCGTCGCCTTTGAGCAGGCCGGCAGCCGCGGCCTTGGCCTGGTCGATGGCGCTGGTCCACAACGGCACCCGCCCTACCCCCCGGCCGGTCGGGAAGAACGCCACATCGCCGGCGGCAACAACGTCCGGCCGGACCCGGCCGCGCGAGTCGGCGCGCAGCGCCCCATCGACGAGGAGACCCGAACCGGCCAGCCACTCGATGTTCGGCTCGTCGCCGATGGCCGTGACGACGAGGTCGGCCTCGAGCCGGGTGCCGTCGCCAAGGGCAACCCGCGTCCCAGAGCCGGAGTCAACCAATCGCGCCCTGCTGCCGCTGACGAACCGCAGCCCGCGCCGGACGGCGGCGGCAGTGAAGACCCCGGACAGGTGGTCGCCGAGTTGACGCGAGAGGGGCTGCACGTCGGAGACCAGCGTGACCTCGCAGCCGACGTGCAGGCAGCCCGATGCGACCTCCATGCCCAACGGCCCGCCGCCGACCACGATCACCGAGGGGCGGCCCGCGACCCGCTGCTTGAGTTCCACCGCGTCCTCGATCGTGCGCAGCGTGAGCTCCGGGAACGCGCCCCCGGGCAGCGGACTGGCGCTGAGCCGCTTGGCCCGTGAACCGGAGGCGATGACCAGTCCGTCATACGGCAGCTCTTCGCCGCCGTCGGTCCGGACGACTTTCGCCTCCGGGTCGATACCTGTGGCGCTGACGCCGAGAAGTTCGGTCGCTTCGTGGGTTGGCTCGGGCAGCTCATGGGCTTGCAGCCCGCCGTCGTCGTGCAGCAGCGCCTTCGAGAGGGCCGGGCGGCTGTACGGGTGGTGCGCCTCGGCCCCGACGACGGTCAACTCGCCGTCGAATCCGTTCGAGCGCAGCGAGTCGCACGCGGTGAGCCCGGCGATGCCATTGCCGACGACGACGATTCGCCGCATGGTCACTTTTCCGCCAGCCGCAGCGCCGCTACCGGGCACACCCGTACCGCGGCTTTCGCGGCGGCCAGTTCCGCCCCGTCGACCTCGGGGACGTCGATCACCAGTTCGCCGTCGTCGTCGAGGTGCATGAGCTTGGGTGCGGCCTCCTCGCAGAGTCCGTGTCCTTCGCAGCGGGGGCGGTCAAGTTCGATCCTCACACTGCCACCGCCTTCACGACGTCGAGGCGTTCGTGGCTGCGGGTGATGTTGCTGGGCACCCGGACCTCGTCCCCGATCTCCAACACCTTCGTCCTGCGGGCCAGGGCCTCGATGATCGCGTGGGCCTCAAGCTTCGCAAGGCCCTGGCCGGCGCACCCGTGCGGCCCGTAGCCGAAACTGAGATGGTCCACCGGGTTGCGCGTGACGTCGAAGACGTCGGGATTCTCGTAGTGCCGCGGGTCGCGGTTGCCGGCGCCGAACAGGATGCCCAGCTGGGCTCCTGCGGGTACCGTTGCCCCATCAATTTCGACGTCGCGGGTCGCGGTCCTGCCCCAGATGTGGATCGGGGGCCAGTAGCGCAGCACCTCGGCGAATGCCGCGGGCACGAGCTCAGGGTTCTGGCGGACGAGCTCGAGCTGCTCCGGATGGCGGCCGAAGAGTGCGACGATGTTTCCGATGGAGGCGATCGTGGTGTCGACGCCGGCGCCCAGGTACTGGTGGATGATATGCCCGGCGGCCCCTTCCGGGATGTCGCCGCGGGTCTCGGCGTCGAAGATGCCGCGACCGATCGACCCCGGGGTGAGGTCTTCGGCGGTAACGGAGGAGCACCAGCCGTAGAGCTCGCCAGCGATCGGGAAGTTCTCCTGGGTGCGGTGGTTCATGGGTCCGAGGACCTGCATCGCGGCCTGCCCCCAGCGCAGCATGTTGTCCTTGACGTGGCCGCTGAAGCCGATGAGGTCGGCGACGATTTCGAGCGGGAAGGCGCGCGCCAACGAGTCAATGGCTTCGAAGCTGCCGCTGGCGACGAGCTCGGCGACGAGCTTGTCCGCCTTCTCGTCGATGGTGACCTTCAGCCCGCGCAGGGCGCGCGGCGTCAGGTTTTCCGACAGGGTCGCGCGCAACTGGGTGTGCGTGGGCGGGTCGGAGGCCAGCGAGGTGCCCTGCAGTGCATCGTTCACCATCGGGTTGAAGCCGAGGCTCGTTGAGGAGAACGTCTCCGGATCGGCGAGGGCATCGCGGATGATGTCGTAGCGGGTCAGGACGTAGAGGTCATTCTTCGGCAGGCGGACTACCCCGGCCTGCTCGCGCAGGGCGGCGTAGGTGCTGTAGGGGTCGACGAGGACGTCGTCATCCCAGATGTCGATGTCTGCTTCGATCGGTGCGGTCACGGTGTGCTCCTTTGATCGTCCTGGGTGCGGGTTCGGAAGCGGACGATGCGGACGCCCATAGCTTCGGAGAGCCGCGCCTCGGCAATGAGGCGTAGAACACAGTCTGCCCGGAAGCTTTACAGTGTGTCAAGTAAAATTATGGCGTGCATCACCGAGCGACGCCTTGTAAGGTGTTCTGGCCCGCGCGGACCGTTGGGGAGAGGCATCCAGACCGGGAAAACGACGGGCGTGCCGAAAGCGCAGTGGAAATATAAGAGGGCCTAGGCGTACTCGCGCCCAAGCCCTCTTTGTACGTAGTGGTCAGTTACATCTGGACGGCGCCGATCTGCTGAAGCATCTTCAGCGTGTCGGTCGATCCCCAGTGCTCGACCACCTTTCCGTCCTGGACTCGGACGATGTCGACGCCGCTGAACTCCACTGTATTTCCGGTGGGAGCCGTACCCATCAGCTCGCCCTGGTGAGTGCCGGTGAGGACGACACGGGCTGCCTCCAGGTCCCCGTCGACCATCGTAGGCTCGATGGACTTCACACTGATGTCCGGGAAGGCCGACCTGAACGATGTGACGTAGAACCTGATGCCTTCCAGGCCGGGCGGCTGCCCGGGGAAGGGCTCTTCATGATCCGTGTAGTTTTCGCTGCCCAACTCGTCGATCAGGTCAAGATTTCCTCTCTCCATGATTTCCCGGTAGAACCGCTCGATCAGTCCTGATCCGCCTGCCATTTCCGATTCCTTTCCTTGTTGGAAATTCCCCCCGGTTGCAATGCTCCCACCGGCGACACTGCGACACGCCGGGGGATAACGGGGCCTTCCCCGTACCGGGATGTTTCGGGAACGGGCCGACGGCCAAGGGACTTAATCCCCACCCCTTGCGGACCGGCCGCAAAGGTATCGCTCACCTGTACCGGGAGGTTAGACTGCCACCGTCTCCGTGTCGTACTGGATAGGGACGATATGAAGCTGAGCCAGCGCCTAAGATCAGGTCCCGTCATCTCACTGGGCAAGGTTCCCGCTGCCTACGAGCATCTGCAGAAGTTTCAGGCCCTGGCCGAGGAGTACGGCGACCGTGCCACCGGCACCTCCGGGTACGAGGCAGCGGCCCAGTACGTCGAACGCCAACTCGCCAGCGTCGGCTATCGCAGCACGCGTCAGTATTTCACCTTCAAACACCGCGGTGAGCGGATGGAGACCTTCAACATCCTCGCCGAGACCGCATCCGGCAGCGACGAGAACGTGATCATGCTCGGGGCCCACCTCGACGGGGTGCCGGGCTGTCCGGCGATCAATGACAACGGCTCAGGGGTGGCGGCCGTGTTGGAGGCCGCCAAAGCGCTCGGCCGGCAGGAGGGCCTCAGCAATACGGTGCGCTTCGCTTGGTGGGGTGCCGAGGAGTACAAGAAAGAGTACGGGTCCCGGCACTACGTCAAGCACCTGGCCAAGAGCGACAGCGAGGCACTCGACAGGATCGCGGCCTACTTGAACTTCGACATGATCGCCTCGCCCAACCCCATCATCGGGGTCTACGACGCACGGGACCCCAAGCCCCATTGCGACGTGCCGGAAGGCTCGACGGAGATCATGGACGTCTTCACCGACTACTTCGACGCCCACGACCAGCCCTGGGTCGCCACCGATTGGGACATGGACTCGGATCAGTTGTCTTTCGTCAGGAAAGGTGTCGCCGTGGGCGGGCTGTACAGCGGAGACGACGAGAAGAAAACCACCAATCAGGCCCGCCTCTTCGGCGGCACCGCCAAGCGGCCCTGCGATCCGAACTACCATCAGCCGGGCGATGACCTCAGCAACGTCAATCTGGAGGCGCTGAGCATCATGACCGCCGCGATCACGCATGCCGCCACCCGCCTGGCCCACGACCGCGGCGCCCTCAAGCCAGCGGGGCACCGGTAGAACCCCTCCCTATAGGGAGGAGACCCTAAAGCTGCTAGCCGTGCTCGACCGCCATGTTGGCGAAGCGTGAGTAGTGGCCCTGGAAGCCGACCACGATCGTCTTGGTCGGGCCGTTACGGTGCTTGGCGACGATGACGTCGGCTTCGCCGGCCCGCGGAGATTCCTTGTCGTAGATGTCCTCGCGGTGGAGCAGGATGACCATGTCGGCGTCCTGCTCGATCGAACCGGATTCGCGAAGGTCGGAAACCATCGGCTTCTTGTCCGTACGCTGCTCGGAGCCACGGTTCAGCTGGGAGAGCGCGATGACGGGGACTTCGAGTTCCTTGGCGAGCAGCTTGAGGGCACGGGAGAACTCCGAGACTTCCTGCTGGCGGGATTCGACGCGCTTGCCGGAGGACATCAGCTGGAGGTAGTCGAGCACCACCAGCTTCAGGTCGTGCCGCTGCTTGAGCCGCCGGCACTTGGCGCGGATTTCCATCAGCGACATGTTGGGGCTGTCGTCGATGAACAGGGGCGCGTCATTCATCCGGCCCATGGTGGTGGCAATCTTCCCCCACTGCTCGTCCTTGATGGTGCCCTTGCGCAGGTCCTGAAGGCCGATGGTGGCTTCCGCGGACAGGAGGCGCATGGCGATTTCGTTCCGGCCCATTTCCAGGGAGAAGAAGACCGTGGTCATGTTGTTCTTGATCGCGGCAGACCGCGCAAAATCCAGTGCGAAGGTGGATTTGCCGACGGCCGGCCTCGCCGCGATGACGATCATCTGCCCGCCGTGCAGGCCCTGGGTGAGCTCGTCGAGTTCATAGAAGCCGGTGGGCACGCCGGTCATGCCTTCGCCGCGGTGGCCGGCGGATTCGATCTCGTCGACGGTGCCTTCGATGATGTCCTTGAGCGGTACGTAGTCTTCGGCGGTGCGGCGCTCGGCGACGGCGTAGATCTCCGCCTGGGCCTGGTTGACGATGGCGTCGACTTCGCCGTCCTGCGAGTAACCCAGCTGCACGATCTTGGTGCCGGCGTCGACCAGGCGTCGGAGCACGGCACGTTCCCGCACGATTTCCGCGTAGAAGCCAGCGTTGGCGGCCGTGGGCACGGACTGGATCAGGGTATGCAGATAGGCGGGTCCGCCGATGCGGGAGATCTCGCCGCGCTTGGTCAGCAGGTCGGAAACGGTGACGGCGTCGGCCGGTTCGCCACGGCCGTAGAGGTCGATGATGGCCTCATAGATGCTTTCGTGGGCGGGGCGGTAGAAGTCCACGCCGCGGAGCACTTCAACGCAGTCGGCGATGGCGTCCTTGGAGAGCATCATGCCGCCCAGGACGGACTGCTCGGCCACGAGGTCTTGCGGCGGCGTGCGGCCGAATTCGGAATCCCGACCTGTTGCCGAATCCGCGTGCGCTAACGACACCGCTGCCTGCTTTCTTTGCTCCTCGAACCGGATACCGCATCCCCTCAGAGTCAGAACTACCAGCCGGATCGGACCATTTCGTCGGATCGCTAGGTGCGCGCCTACTGCAATTCAGCGAGCGGGCTGCGAGTGGGATACTCCGCAACGGTAACCCCCTTCCCCCTTCCCACCAAGCGAGTTATCCACTCCCCCTGTGGATAAAATGTGGATCAGTGGGCGTGTCTTGTGCACAGGCTGTGCGCAGAGCTGTGGAAAGAATAGTTGACTCGCGAGTAACCCTGCCCTGACCTGCGGAAACGTTATCCACGGGGTGTGGACAAAAAGAAGTTTGCTGTTGATTTTCCCGCCATTTTTGCTGTTGACAGAATCGGAATAGGCGCGTAGGGGCAAAAGTTATCCACTGGTTATCCACAGCCGTGAATTACAGGGGTGTGATGCCCGCTTTCGCAGGCTGTTGGCGCGCGGGCCGTGGTGCGGGACGTACGATTCAAGTATGGAATTTGTGGTGCCGTTGCTCATCGCCGTACTGGTGGTCGTGATCGGCCTGGTCATTATGCGGTTGCTTTCGCGTAACAAAGCCCGCGGGCCCCGCCCGGGGAGCGGATCGTCGGCGAGGCCGGCAGCTGCCACGACCCGGGAGGCCGCCGCGGCGGCCAGCGGGCGCTTGAACCAGCAGCAACACACAGCCGTCTACGCGCTGATCGCGCAGGGGCAGGCTTTTGCTGCGATCCGGGAATACCGCACCGCCACCGGTACCGGGCTCCGGGAGGCTACCTCCGCCGTCGCGCAGATGTCCGCGCACCCGCAGCCCTACACGGCACCCGGCCGGGAGGCTGCCCCTACGCTCCGCCCGGAGGACGAGGGGTCCGGCGAGGCGTCCCCGGCAGGCCCGGAGGACAAAGAGGCCCGGGAGGCGTCTATGGCGCGCCAGGAGGACGAGGCACCGCGGCCGGCAGCCGCTGCGCACCCACCCGAGGACGAGGAATCCCGGGCGGCGGCACCCCCCTACCCCGTTGAGGAGGTCGTGCCGCCGGCGGAGCCAGCTCCAGCCCCGCTTCCCGAGCCGGCCGGATACCGGTACCGGGCCATCGTGTCCAAGGGCAACACCATCAGGGAAGTGGCGAGCACCCGCCTGAACGACGACGTGTTTCGGCGCATCCGCACCGCGGCGCTGGGGGGAGATCGCGACGCCGCCGTCCGGTTGCTGTTGGAGCACTCGGAAGCGACCGAGCTGGAAGCGCGTGAATTCGTGGATTTGATCGAGCCGGACGAGGAGCCCTAACTACAGGTCCGGAGCACCCGACCGGCGCAGCGACGGCCCGGGTCATGGCGGTGCTGGCAGCGGGCAATGCTTTCTGGAACACTTCAGCCATGGCCGAGAACAAGACTGCACCCACGGACGTACCCGTCGACGTGTTCCTCGGGTCGGTGGAGCACCCCGTGCGGCGCCGCGACGGCGAGACCGTGTTGCGCCTCATGCGGGAGGTGACCGGGCAGGAGCCGGTCATGTGGGGCCCCTCGATCATCGGCTTCGGCAGCTACCACTACAAATATGCCAGCGGCCGGGAGGGCGACGCCGCCGCCGTGGGCTTCTCGCCGCGGAAGGCCAACCTGGCACTCTACGGCCTGACGTACGCGCCGGGCTCCGCACCGCTGCTGGAGCGCCTGGGCAAGCACAAAACCGGCGCCTCGTGCCTCTACGTCAACAGGCTCGAAGACATCGACGTCGACGTGCTCAGGGAACTGATTGAGCTTGGGTACCGGCACATGACCACCACGGACCACGAGTCCCTGCAGAGCCAGCGCTAGGGCGGCCGGTTCAGAGTTCCACTGTCCCGCTGATCACTGTCTCGACCGACCCGCCGACCCAGACGTCCGCACCGTCGGAGTCGATGTAGACGCGCGCGTCCCGGCCCAGCGCCGTCCCCTGGCGAACGCAGTAGGCGGCGGGTGCCGCTCCCTCGTCGATCAGCCACTGGGCCAGCGCGGCGTTCAGGCTGCCGGTCGCCGGGTCCTCCGCCGGCAGGTCCTCGAAGCCCATCAGCCCGCGAACTTCAAAGTCGACGGCGGAGCCGCCGGGATGGGCGCCGATCAGGCCGACGCCAAACGGTGACAGGGCTGCATAGTCGGGCACGACGTCGAGGACGGCCCGGGCGTCGCGCAACTGCAGGGCCTGCCACTCGGGGCCGTTGTCCGCCCACTGGTGGCGCAGCACGTCGCCGCGTTCAATCCCCAACGCGGCACAGATCTTCGCGACGTTCTCCTCGGGGAGCGGCCCGGTCCGCCGTCGCGGCGGCGCAGCGAAAGCCAGCCGTCCGCCGTCGTGCTTGACCTTGACCAGGCCGGCGCCGCATTCCTGCACGATCGCTCCCCCGGCCTTCGGCTGCCCGCCGGCGGCGAGCCAGACGTAGGCCGTGCCCAGCGTCGGATGGCCGGCGAAGGGCAGCTCGCCGCTGGGCGTGAAGATCCGGACCCGGTAGTCGGCCTCCGCACTCTCGGGCGGCAGGAGGAAGGTGGTCTCGGAGAGGTTGGTCCAGTTGGCGAAGCGCTGCATCTGCTCGTCGCCCACGTCGCCGGCACCCGACACGACCGCCAGCGGATTGCCCGTGCACGGTCCGGTGGCGAAGACGTCCACCTGGCTGAACTGATGTGTGCTCACGTCCTACAGCGTACCGGGCGTTAAACGCTGCAGGCCGGGTCCTGGACGGACCCGGCCTGCAGCGACAGTAAGGCTGTTAGCCTGCAACGACCTTCAGGTCGATGACGGCGGAGACCTCTTCGTGCAGACGCACGGTCGCCTGGTAGTCGCCGACCGACTTGATGTGCTCGGTCAGTTCGACCTTGCGCTTGTCGATGGCGCCGAGGCCGGCGGCCTCGACAGCGGATGCAACGTCGGACTGCTTGACGGTGCCGAACAGGCGTCCCGACTCGCCGGCCTTGACGGTCAGCGTGACCGGCTTGGCGGACAGACGGGCAGCGAGCTGCTGCGCGTCTTCCAGGGATGCGATCTCGCGAGCGGCACGTGCAGCCTTGATGGACTCCACCTGCTTCTCGCCGCCCTTGGTCCAGGTCAGGGCGAAGCCGCGGGGCAGAAGGTAGTTACGGGCGTAACCGTTCTTTACCTCGACGACATCGCCAGCAGTGCCGAGACCGGTCACTTCGTGGGTCAGAATGAGCTTTGCCATGTCAGTACTCTCTCCTCTTCGCTTCGCTTAGCCGCGGCCAGCGCCGGAGTAGGGCAGCAGGGCAACTTCGCGGGCATTCTTGATTGCCAGTGCGATCTTGCGCTGTTCCTGCACGGTGACGCCAGTCACGCGGCGGGCGCGGATCTTTCCGCGGTCGGAGATGAACTTGCGCAGCAAAGCTACGTCCTTGTAGTCGATGACGGTGACGTCAGCGGCCTTCAAGGGATTGGACTTTGGTTTGGGCTTACGAATTTCAGCCTTAGCCATCGTGGAGCTCCTTTATCTTGTGGAGCCCGTGGATCTTTTCCACGGGATGGGGTTTGTGTTTAGAAGGGCGGTTCGTTGGAGTCCGGACCGTTGCCCCAGCCGCCGGAGGTACCGCCGGCCGGTGCTCCCCAGGGGTCGTCCTGGGGTGCGGGCTGCTGGCCGGACTGCTGTCCGCCCCAACCGCCCTGGTTCTGGCCGCCGCCGAAGCCGCCGCCGCCAAAGCCGCCGCCTTGGCCGCCACCGAAGCCGCCCTGGCCACCGCCGGAGCGCTGGGTACGGGTGACCTTGGCAGAGGCGTAGCGCAGCGAGGGGCCGATCTCGTCGACCTCAAGCTCCATGACGGTACGCTTTTCGCCCTCTTTGGTTTCATACGACCGGGACTTCAGCCGGCCCTGAACGACGACGCGCATGCCCTTGGTCAGGGTTTCGGCGACGTTCTCGGCAGCTTCGCGCCATACCGACGCCCGGAGGAACAGGGTTTCCCCGTCCTTCCATTCGTTGGACTGGCGGTCGAAGGTCCGCGGCGTGGATGCAACGGTGAAGTTCGCTACCGCGGACCCGGACGGGGTGAACCGCAGCTCGGGATCGTTGGTGAGATTACCGACGAGCGTGATAACGGTTTCGCCTGCCATGTTGCCTCCTGATGTCCTGGTCCCGCTTGCCGGCGGCGCGCGGGAATGTCTTCGTCAATGCCGCTCCCGGAAAGGGGGCGGCGATCACGGCTGATTACTCAGCGGAGATCTTCTGCTCCTCCGGGCGGATGATCTTGGTGCGCAGGATGGTCTCGTTCAGACCAAGCTGGCGGTCAAGCTCAGCAGCAGTGGCGGGAGTTGCGGTGAAATTGACCACCGCGTAGATGCCTTCGGACTTCTTCTGAATGTCGTAGGCGAGCCGGCGGCGTCCCCAGATGTCCACCTTGTCGATGGTTCCACCATCGTTGCGGACAACGTTGAGGAACTTGTCGAGCGAGGACTCTACGGTACGCTCTTCGACCTCGGGGTCGATGATTACCATCAGTTCATAAGCACGCATTGTGAACCCACCTCCTTCGGGCTAAGCGGTCACGGTCTTTCCGTAACAGGAGGTTCTGTTGCGTTGCCTGCCTGCCACCGCGCGGCGACTTCCGTGTGTTTTGGCTATTGTCACAGGAAATACCGGCCGGCGCCGACAGCACAGACTTACCAATGGTACCGGACGACGGTCCGGGCTCGTGAATCCGCCGCCCCCGACCGGTCCTCCACAGCGCCGGGCGGCCGAAAGCGCCCACAGGGGCTGGCGGCCGGGAGCGCCCCGGGGATCGGCGCAGTCAGTAGTCCAGCCCCAAGCTGGGCACCACGAGCCCGGTCTCGTACGCGTACACGACGGCCTGCACGCGGTCGCGCAGGTGCAGCTTGGCGAGGATCCGCCGGACATGCGTCTTGACGGTCGCCTCCGAGAGGAAAAACCGGTGGGCGATCTCCGCGTTGGAAAGACCTTCCGCGATGGTCCGCAGCACTTCCAGCTCGCGCGGGGTCAGGTCGTCCAGCAACGGGTCGCGCTGCGGCGGGGCGGCCGGGCTGCCGCCGGGGGCCAGGCCGCGCACATAGGTCTCCAGCAGCCGCGCCGTCACCCGGGGCGCCACCACGGCGTCGCCGCTGGCGACCAGGCGCACCGCCTGGATCAGTTCCGCGGGTGCCACGTCCTTGAGCAGGAAGGCGCTGGCCCCGGCCTGCAGCCCGGCAAAGGCGTACTCGTCCAGGTCGAAGGTGGTCAGGATGATCACCCGCGCGCACAGCCCCGCGGCCACGATCTGGCGGGTCGCTTCGATTCCGTCCATGACCGGCATCCGCACATCCATCAGCACCACGTCGGGCGAAAGGTCATGCACCAACCGCAGCGCCTCGGCGCCGTCGGACGCCTCCCCCACCACGGCGACGTCGTCCTCGCCCTCCAGGATGAGCTTGAAGCCCATTCGCAGCAGCGGCTGGTCGTCCACCAGCAGCACTTTCACCGGCCCGGCCGGGCTCCCATCCGCGCTGTCAGACACTCGTGTTTTCCTCTCCGGGCCAATACAGGGTTGCCTCCACCATCCAACCACCGCCGGGCCGCGGACCGGCGGCGACGCGGCCGCCATAGATGGCGGTCCGCTCGCGCATGCCGTGCAGGCCCTGCCCCGCGCCGAGTGAATCGGCCGGCCCGTCCGGCCGGCCGTCGTCAGCCACCGTGATGTGCACGGCGTCGCCGTCGCGGATCAACGCAACGTCCACCCGGGACGCGTCCTTGGCGTAGCGCAGCACGTTGGTCAACGACTCCTGCACGATGCGGAACACGGTGAGCTTGAAATTCTGGTCCTCGGGCAAGGCCGGTCCTGCCATGACCGTGCGCAGCGGCAAGCCCGCGGCGCGAAAGCCGTCCAGCAGCCCGGCCAGTTGGTCTCCCGACGGGACCGGTACCAGCGGAGCCGCGTCGCGTCCGTTCTCGCTGCGCAACACCCCCAGCACCCTGCGCATGTCGGCCAGCGCCGACCGGCCGGTCGCCGACAGCTGGTCCAGGACCTGGCCGGCGCGTTCCGGATCCTTGCGCGCGACGACGGCGGCGCCGTCCGAGAGCGCGATCATCACCGAGAGCGAGTGGGCCACGACGTCGTGCATCTCCCGGGCGATCCGGGTGCGTTCGGTCGCCGACGCCAGCCGGGCGTTGTCAGTGGCCCAGCGCTGGAGTTCGGCGTCGTGGAGGCGGTCCCGGCGCACCGTGACCCCGATGCCCGCGGCGATGACGTTGGCCAGGACCAGCACCAGGCCGGTGACCAATCCGACGTAGCTCGGGACCTGCCCGAGGGCAATCTGCTTGACGATCTCCGGTGGCATCCGGACGCCCATCCCCACCAGCATGGGCACGGCGGCGAGGACAGCTGCGATGATGGCCTGGACCGCCGGCCGGGCGGTGGCGACCGTGTAGACGGCGAACCACATGGCAAAGGAGCCGCTGCCGGTACTGGTCAGCACCACGATCAGAAAGTCCACCAGGGCGATGGCAGCCAGCACCAGCAGCGGCGACCGGCGCCGCCAGACCAGCGCGGCGCCGCCGGCCAGCAGCAATAGCAACGGCGGCCATTCGCCGGCGACCGCCGTGATCAAGGCATTCGGCAGGCCGAACAGCACGTGGATGCCGACCAGTACCCAGTCCATCACCACGGGGTGGGTATGGAAGTAGCGCCGGATCGGTCCCCGGCGCCTGGACGATATTTCGGTGAAGGAGACGGCGGCCGTTCGTTCCGCCGCCTCCTTCACCGAGGCTTTGTGAGTCACGCGTCGTGCCCGGCCGCGCCTAGACGTCCCGCGTCTTGGTGGTCACGGCCGCCCCGGCCAGCAGCACTGCGGCCCAGGCGGCCATGACCAGCCCGCCCTGCCACTGGGTCAGGTCGCCGTCGGCCGTTTCGAGCATGAGCATTTGCCGTCCCGCGTTGGAGGGCAGGTAGGGCATCACGCCGTCCTGCACCCAGTCGAAGGGGATGATCTGGGCGACGATGGGCAGCACCAGCAGCAGCACGACCAGCGTGACGATGCCGCCGGCGCTGTTGCGCAGCAAGGAGCCGAGCGCCAGCGCCATCAGCGCCACCACCGCAAGGTAAAGGCCGGACAACAGCATGGACTGGACCAGGTTCTCCACGTCGAGCCCGAATTCCCTGCCGTAATTGGCCAGGATCGGCTGCAGCAGGAAATAGGTGGCAAAGCTGGAAGCAATTCCGACGACGGCCGCGACGACGGCGACGACCAGCGCCTTGGCGAACAGCGGCGACAGCCGGGACGGCACCGCCGTCATGGTCGAGCGGATCATGCCGGTGGAGTATTCGGAGGCGATCAGCAGCACGCCCAGCGACCCGATGATCAGCTGGCCGAAGTCGATTCCGCCGCTGGTCATGAGGTAGAGGATGGACGAATCCATGCCGGCCGCCGCCGGATCCTGGCCGGCGGCCTCCATCTGCTCCATCCCGGTGGCGACTCCCCAGCCGCCGAGCAGCCCGATGCCGACCATCACCACGACGGTGGTGGCCAGCAGCACCCAGGTGGAACGCAGCGTGGTGAACTTGATCCACTCGCTCTTCAAGGTCCGGGGGAAGCTCACGCCGGGGCCGGTGACACGGCCCGCCTGCGGGGTCAGTGTTGCAGCGCTCATGGTCACTTTCCTTCCTGGCCGACGCCGGCGGCGACGGCAGCATGCCGTCCCGACCCTGCACTGCCGGCGTTGTCGTGTACATCGGCCACCGGGCCGGAGTGGTATTCAACCTCGTCCTTGGTCAGGTCCATGTAGGCCTCCTCCAGGGACGCCTGCAGCGGGGTCAGCTCGTAGACGAGCACCTGCTGGGCGAGGGCCGTCTCGGCGATGGCCCGCGCCGGGACGCCGCTGACCTCCAGCAGTTCCGGTTCGCGGGCTTCAACGGTGACCCCTTCGCCGGCCAGCGCGCGGGTGAGGACGTCGGGCCGGTCGGTGCGTACGCGCACCCGCTGCGCCCGGTTGTTGAGGATGTCCTGGATGGGCGCATCGGCGATGATCCGGCCGCGTCCGATGACGATCAGATGGTCCGCGGTCACCGACATTTCGCTCATCAGATGCGAGGAGAGGAACACGGTCCGCCCCTCCGCGGCGAGTGCCTTGACCAGGTTGCGCACCCAGAGGACGCCTTCCGGGTCCAGCCCGTTCACCGGCTCGTCGAGGATGACGGTCTGCGGATCACCGAGCAGGGCTGCGGCGATGCCCAGCCGCTGCCCCATGCCGAGCGAGAATCCGCCGACCCGCTTCTTCGCCACCGCGCCGAGGCCGGTCAGCTCGATCACGTCATGCACCCGCTTGGTGGGGATGCTGTGGGTCGCGGCCATGGCCCGGAGGTGGTTGTACGCGGTTCGGGAGGTGTGCACTGCCTTGGCGTCGAGCAGGGCGCCGACCTCGCGCAGCGGGGCCCGGTGCTTGGCGTAGTGCTTGCCGTTGACCAGGACGTCACCGGCGGTGGGACGGTCCAGGCCCATGATCATGCGCATGGTGGTGGACTTGCCGGCGCCGTTCGGCCCCAGGAAGCCGGTCACCCGGCCCGGCTGCACGGTGAAGGAGATGCCCTGCACTGCCGGTTTGTTTCCATAGACCTTGACCAGGCCCTGTGCCTCGATCATGTGAACCGTCCTTCGTGGATTGGAGTAGCGCCCGGATTCCCGGGGCCACTGAATACGTTACGGAGTGCCGGCCGACCGCACACCGCACTGCGGGATGATCTTCGCGTCCGGCCGGATCGTCCTTACGGATGACGCTACGTGCCGTGAGCAGGCGCGCGTTACCGGGGGAGGCCCTGAGCGGCCCCTGACCGTTCCCGGAACGCTGCTACGTACTGGAAGAGGTGCCCGCATGCTGCCGGGGCCTTGGCGGCACGGGGCCTCGCCAGAATTGCTCAGACCGCCACAGCGGCAGGGGGCGCTTGGTACCGGCGGCTTTCCAGGCGCAACTCCAAGTCGTCCATCACCAGGGCGGCTAAGTCCTCCAACGTCTGGGTATCTTCGTCGCTGAAGTCACGCGGTTCGAAGTCCAGTACGCAAAGGGTGCCCAGGTTGAACCCGTCCCGGGTTCTCAGCGGGACGCCGGCATAAAACTGCAACCCGAAGTCGCTGGCCACCAGCGGGTTGGCAAACGCCCGGGGATCCGCGGGCGCATTATTGATGACCCAGGGTCCGTGCTGCAGGATGGCCGAGGCGCAGAGTCCGGGTTCCCGGTCGATCTGCTCGACGTCCAGGCCGTGGTGTGACTTGAACCAGATGCGATCGTGGTCCACCACGCTGACAATGGCAATCGGGGCGGCGAGAAGGCGGGAGGCCAGTGCGGTGATGCGGTCGTACGCTCCGTCCGGCGGGGTGTTCAGGATCTCGTAGCGTCGAACCGCTTCCATACGTTGAGCTTCGTCTACAGGGATTATGGAGGCGTCCACCCTACGCCGGCCCCGGAGGGCGAGCCCCAAATCAGCCAATGCCAGTGCCACCTCCCGCCCTGTGGGCCGTTCCTCTGGTTCACGTGCCATCATGGCGGTCAGCAACCCCGCCCACTCCGGCCCGAATCCTGCGGGGACGTCCGGATCACGCAGCAAACGGGCAACAGCCGACTCCAGCGGCGGGCCGGGAAAGGCAGCCTGGCCGGTAAGGCATTCCAGCAGAACCAGGCCCAGCGAATAAATGTCGCTGGCCGGGCCTATCGGTTCGCCCCTCGCTTGCTCCGGGCTGAGGTAGGCAGCTGTCCCGTAGACCCCCGGAACATGGGCATCATCGGAAACCACCATGGCGACTCCGAAATCGGCGAGCTTGGCGCGCAGGCGCGAGCCGTCGTCGTCGTAATTGAAGAGCATGATGTTGCCCGGCTTTACGTCGCGGTGGACCACCGAGGCGTTGTGGATGTAGGCCAGTCCCTCGGCCAATTCGCGGCCGATTTGGGCAACGTGGCGGGGCGGGAGGGCACCTTCGGCCAGCCGCACCCTCAGGTCGGCGCCTTCGATCAGTTCCATCACCAGATAAATTTGCGGATGTCCGGCTTCGATCTTGTCGATGCCTGCGTCCAGCAGGGTGACCAGATTCGGGTGGTTTAGCCGGGCCAAAAGCTTGATCTCCGCGTTGTCGCGGTGGAATTCTTCCTCGTCCATCGTGGGCCGTTGAATAACCTTGACGGCTACCTCCCGCCCCAAAATCTCATCTCGAGCCCGGTAAACCTTGGCGTTCGCTCCGGTACCTGCCAACTCCTTGAGCAGGTAGCGCCCGTCGAGCAGCATTCCGGATCGATCTAAATGAGGCGCCAACGTCTCCTGCTTCCCGGCTGCCTGTTTAACAGCACCCTTAGCATCTTACGGTGCAGCGGCGGCCCGTCGTGGTAGCGGTTGGGCTTTCTGCCCGTGTACGACCGGCTTATGGAGCTCTGCCCGCTCCACCGGGCAGCAGAAGGAGTCCGTTGAGCGAGTCCGCTTTGCTGCCTGATGGGAGCTCATCCGCGACGCGGCGTCACGGTCACGAGTCGCGAGAGGTCGGTGCCTGGGGCGGCGAGTCGGTCCACGGTTTCGAAGACGAACTGTTGCATGGCCGCTGCCGCGGCCGAGGGCGGGACGTCGGTACGCCGGGCCAAGTTGACAGTCCGGGTCAGGTGGGGGCTCACCAGGCGGGTGCTGTCCAGCGTGGGGCGGTCGATGACCACCATGGCCGGAACCACGGCCACCCCCAGCCCCCGTTCCACGAACCGGAGCACTGCGTCCATCTCGGCGCCCTCGACGGCGATCGTCGGGGTAAGTCCCGCAGCGGAGAAGGCCGCGTCGGTGGCCACGCGCAGGTCGTAGCTGCGGTTGAACGCGACTTGAGGGATCTCCGCCAGCTCCGCCAGGGTGAGCTCGGCCCGGTTCGGGCGTCCGCCCCGTTGCTCCTGCCCATGTCCTGGCATCGGGGAGCCCGCGGCTGAGATCACCACCAGTTCCTCGGAAAGCAGGGGGATCAGCTCGGTGCCGGCTACGGATGGTTCGGCCCCGCGGGTGACCATCAGGGCAAGGTCCAGGGCGTTCTCGTTCAGGGCGTCCACCAGGGAGCGCGAGCCGCCCTCTGTGATGTGCAGGTCCACTCCGGGATGCGCGGCCCGGAAGGCCGCCAGCACGTCGGCAACCAGTGAGACGCACAGGGTAGGCGGGGCGCCGAGCCGGACGTGGCCGCGCCGAAGCCCGGCCAGTTCGTCCATCTGCTCGCGGGCGAACCGCGCGTCGCCCAGCATCCGCCGCGCGATGGGCAACAGCACCTCGCCCGCGTCGGTCAGCGTCACCCCGGCCGGTCCGCGGCGGAAGAGTTTGGTGCCGACGTCGGCCTCCAGCGCGGCGATCTGTCGGCTCAGGGACGGTTGGGCCAGGAAGAGCTCCTCGGCGGCACGGGTGAAGTGGCCGTTCCGGGCCACGGCCTCAAAGGAGGACAATTGCTCGAGTTTCATCATAGCCTTTTCGCATCAGTTCTATCCAGATAATGCATTGGACTCATGATACCCGCCTTCCTAGCATGGGAGATATGAGCACAAAGCACGCCGCCGAGCGACTGTTGTCCACCTCTGTCCTCGTCATCGGTACCGGTGGTGCCGGATTGCGCGCCTCGATCGAACTGGCGCAGCGCGGGGTCCAGGTGCTGGCGGTGGGCAAGCGGCGCAAGCACGACGCCCACACCACGCTGGCGGCCGGCGGCATCAACGCGGCGCTGGCCACCATGGATCCCGAGGACAGCTGGCAGCAGCACGCCGCCGACACCTTGCGCGAGTCCTATTTCCTGGCCGATCCGGTCATCGTGGAAACCGTGGCGCGCAATGCGGCCGGCGGCATCGAGGACCTGGAGAGGTGGGGAATGCCTTTCGCCCGGGAGGAAGACGGGCGGATTTCCCAGCGCTTCTTCGGCGCCCATAAGTACCGCCGTACTGCCTACGCCGGCGACTACACCGGCCTGGAGATCCAGCGCACCCTGATGCGCCGCGCGGCCGAACTGAACGTGCAGATCATCGACAGCATCTACATCACCCGCCTGCTGGTGGCGGACGGCACCATCTTCGGCGCTTACGGGTTCGACGTCGTGGACGGCACGCCCGTGCAGATCCACGCCGACGCGGTGATCCTGGCCGCCGGCGGGCACACCCGCATCTGGCGCCACACCTCCTCCCGGCGGGACGAGAACACCGGCGACTCCTTCCGCCTGGCGGCCCTGGCCGGAGCCCGGATCCGGGACGCCGAGCTGGTCCAGTTCCACCCCTCCGGACTGCTGGAGCCCGACGATGCTGCCGGCACCCTCGTCTCGGAGGCAGCACGCGGCGAAGGCGGCATCCTCACCAACGCGCTCGGCGAGCGCTACATGGAGCGCTACGATCCCGAACGCATGGAGCTCTCCACCCGCGACCGGGTGGCCCTGGCCGGATATACCGAGATCGCCTCGGGCCGGGGAACCGAGAAGGGCGGGGTCTATCTGGACGTGTCCCATCTGCCCCGGGAGGTTATCCTGCAGAAGCTGCCGCGGGTCTACCGAACCTTGATCGACCTGCAGATGGTGGACATCACGACCACGAAAATGGAGATCGCCCCGACCGCGCACTACTCCATGGGCGGGGTGTGGGTGGCCCCGGAGGACCACGGCACCGGCGTGGACGGGCTGTACGCGATCGGCGAGGCGTCCTCGGGTCTGCACGGGGCGAACCGCCTGGGCGGGAACTCGCTGATCGAACTGCTCGTCTACGGACGCATCACCGGCGGGCACGCCGCAGAGTACGCCGCCTCCCGCACCACCGTCCGCCGGGACCCCTCCGCCGTCGAGTCCGCCCGCGCCGAGATGCAGGCCCTGCTCAGTGAGCGCGGGACCGAGTCGGCCCGGCGACTGCAGCGCGAAGTGCGCAACCTGATGACGGAGCACGCCGGCGTCGTGCGCACCGGGCAGGGGCTGCAGGACGGCCTGAACAGGCTTGCCGCCCTCGAAGAACGGGCGCGGCACGTCACCGCGCACCCGGACATCGCCGGGTTCGACGACCTGGCGCACGCCTACGACCTGCTGGGCTCGCTCCTCGCGGCCCGGGCCACGCTCGAGTGCGCCCTCGAGCGGCGTGAGACGCGGGGCTGCCACAACCGTGCGGACTTCCCCGAGATGGATCCGTCATTGCAGGGCAACTTCGTGTGGTCCCCGACCGAGGGAGTCAGCTTCAAGGCCCTGCCCCCTGCCCCGGACTCCTTCCGGTCCCTAGCCGAAGCCGACGCCGACGACTCGATGGCCGGCAAGCTCGTCGAGTAGCCCTGCGCGAAGCTACACCTGAGCCTTGGGGATCATGATCCACAGCGCGATGTACACCAGTTCCCCGACACCGACCAGTCCGAAAATCACGAACCCGAGACGCACCAGCACTTTCGGCAGGCCGAAGCGGGCGGCCAGGGCCGCGCAGACACCGGCGATCAGCTTGCCGTTCCGGGGACGAACCAATGCAGCAGCCATGGCCACAGTCTAGTAACCGAAACCGGTTTCCGAACAGCATCCCGCGACGGAAACGGCCCGGAGGCACCGATCCCGCTTCCCGGCCGCCTCCAGCGCAATCACTTCTTGCGGGCCGTGAACAACAGATACTCCCATTCCATCCGGCCGTCGCCGAGATCGTGTCGGCGGGCCAGTTCTTCGAGTTCCTCGTCGAGGGTTTGGACCCGGTCGGGTTGGTCCGCAATGTAGCGGTACGTGTTGATGGTGGGGCCATAGGTGGCCTTAAAGAAGTCGCGGAACTCCGCGGCGGTGGCGAACCTGTCGACCGGCAGCTTTTCGCGCCTGGCCACGACGTCGGTGGCCCGGTCCCCGAGCAGGTCCAGCACGTGCTGCTGGTTGCCCCACAGCGGCGGGGGTTGCGCCCCCGGAGGAGGCGGGGGTGCGTAAGGCCTCATGGTCGCAAACATCTGGCCAATGAAGCCTTCCGGCGTCCAGTTGGCGAGGGCGATGGTGCCGCCGGGCCGCAGCACGCGGACGAGTTCGTCGGCACTGGCCTGGTGGTTGGGGGCGAACATGATCCCCACGCAGGAGATCGCGGCATCGAAAGCACCGTCGCCGAACGGAAGGTTCTCGGCGTCGGCCTCCTGCCAGTCCACGGAGACGCCTGCCTCTTCGGCCAGCCGGCGCCCTTGCTCAAAAAGTTCGGGAGTGAGGTCGGCCGCGGTGACCTGTGCCCCTGCCTGCGCCGCGGGGATGGCCGCGTTGCCGGAACCGGCGGCAATGTCCAGAACACGGTCACCCTTCCGGATGCCGCTGGCCTCGACGAGAGCGGTGCCCAGCGCCGGGATCACCTTGGTGGCGACGGCGGGATAGTCGCCGAGGGCCCACATGGCCCGGTGCTTTGCCTTGATCCCCGAATCGTCCGGTTGATTGCTCATGGCCCTTGCCTCCTGCGATTGAAGGCCCCTCGTTTTGGGGTTCTTCAAGGATGGGTCCGGGGCCGGATAATTTCCAGCAAAAAGTTTGAATGCGGGGGCTGCGGGCCGAACCTGCGCTGCGCCGCACCTTAGGCGGGCCGCGGATTGTTCGTGGCCGCGCCTGGGTCCGGGGCCCACGCTGTTCGCGGGTGGCGTCTGCGCGCGCCTAGCTCCGGGGCCGGCGCTGCTCGCGGGCGGCCGGGGCGGTCAGCAGCGAGGCGACCATCACCGCGGCGACGGCCAGCAGGGCGTTGCGGAGGCCCACCTGTTCGCCCAGGAACCCGAGGAGAGGCGGGCCGGCCAGGAACGCGACATAGCCCAGGGTCGAGACCACCGACACCCGGCCCGCGGCCTGGGCGGGATCGTCTGCGGCCGCCGACATGCCCATCGGGAAGCCCAAGGCCGCGCCGGCACCCCAGAGCACGGCCCCGGCGAAGGCCAGCGGCAGGTTCGGCGCCAGTACGAAGAGCAGCAGGCCGGCCAGGGCCGTGCCGAGGCTGACCCGCAGCACGGCCACGCGTCCCCAGCGGTCGATGTACCGCCCGCCGGCCAAGCGCAGCAGCGTCATGGCGGCCACGAACACCCCGAACATGACCGCGCCCGTCGCCTCGGTGGCGCCGAGCCCGACGACGGTGGCCTGGGCGATCCAGTCGTTGGCGGCGCCCTCGGTCAGGGCGGCCCCGAGGACGACGACGCCGATCAGCACCGTGCGCCGTTCCCGCCAGGCGGCGAAGCGGCCGGGGCGGGCCCCGCCGTCGTCGTCATGCTGGGGCCGGTGGGGCAGGAAGGCCCGCGGAACCACCCACGTGGCGGCCGCGACCACCACCGCCAGAACCGCCAGATGGGCGGCCAGCGATACCCCGAGCACGGAGAGCCAGGCGCCGATCATGGCTCCGGCGAACGCGCCCAGGCTGAAGGCGGCGTGGAACTTCGGCATGATCGTGCGCAGCAGCTTCCGCTCCACGTCGGCACCCTCGATGTTCTGCGCCACATCCCACCAGGCCACGCCCACGCCGTAGCAGAACAGCGCCACTGCGGCGGCGGGAAAGGAGCCGGCCGCCAGTGCGGCGGCGAGTCCGGCCGCGCTGGCGGCCGCGATCAGCCCGCCGGCCCGGACGCTGTTGGCCGTGCCGATCCTGGCGGCGAGCGGGCCGGCCAGGGGCAGCGAGATGACCGAGCCGAGGCCGAGGGCCAGCAGCAGCGCGCCGATGCTGCCGGCGCTGATGTCCAGCGTCGCCGCGGCGGCCGGGATACGGGCCGCCCAGCTGGCGAAGACCAGCCCGTTGAGCCCGAAGATGGCGAAGGTCGCGTAGGTGGCGGCGCGGACCGGGCCGGGCGGTGTGCCGGGCCCGCGCTTCAGGGCCTTGCTCCGCTCGACGTTCTCCCCGACACCCGGCGGCTCAGCGCTCCCGGACAACGCGTTCCTCGTCCCAGACCGGGGTTTCGCTCTCGTAGACCCTGCCGTCGGTGCCGAAGACCAGGAACCGGTCGAAGCTGCGCGCGAACCAGCGGTCGTGGGTGACGGCCAGCACCGTGCCTTCGAAGGCGTCGATGGCCCGCTCCAACGCCTCCGCGGAATGCAGGTCCAGGTTGTCGGTCGGCTCGTCGAGCAGCAGCAGGGTGGCGCCGGAGAGTTCCAGCAACAGGATCTGCAGCCGGGCCTGCTGGCCGCCGGAGAGCGAGTCGTACAGCTGTTCCGCCTGCCGGGCCAGGCCGTAGCGGTCCAGGACGGCGGCCGCGGCCTCGCGGCCCAGTCCGGAGCGGTGGTCGTCGCCGCGGTGCAGGATGTCCACCAGGGAACGGCCCAGCAGGTCGGGGCGGATGTGGGTCTGGGCAAAGAAGCCGGGACGGATCCTGGCCCCGAGCTTGACCGTGCCGGCGTGCGGCACGTCGGCGATCTGCACCTCGGAGACCGGCAGGTGCTCCTTCTCCGGGTCGGTGCCGCCGCCGGCCAGCAGGCGCAGGAAGTGGGACTTGCCCGAGCCGTTGGACCCCAGCACCCCCACCCGGTCGCCGAACCAGATCTCGGTGCTGAACGGCTTCATCAGGCCGGTCAGCTCCAGCTTGGTGGCCACCACTGCCCGCTTGGCCGTCCGCCCGCCCTTGAGCCGCATCTGCACGTTCTGTTCGATCGGCACCGCCTCCGGCGGCCCGGCCTCCAGGAACTTCTCCAGCCTGGTCTGGGCGGCGTGGTACCGGTTGGCCATGTCGGAGCGGAACGCGGCCTTGTTCTTGTACATGTTCACCAGCTCCTTGAGCTTGGCGTGCTCCTCGTCCCACCGCTTGCGCAGTTCTTCGAAGCGGGCGTTGCGGTCGTCCCGGGCCTGCAGGTAGCTCTCGAAGCCGCCGCCGTGGACCCAGGCGGTGGCCCCGAGCGCGCCGGGTTCGAGCGTGACGATCCGGGTGGCGGCATTGGCCAGCAGTTCACGGTCGTGGCTGACGAACAGCACCGACTTCCGGGATTCCCGCAGCTTCTCTTCCAGCCAGCGCTTGCCGGGCACGTCCAGATAGTTGTCCGGTTCGTCCAGCAGCAGCAACTCGTCCGGGCCGGCGAAGAGCGCTTCCAGCACCAGGCGCTTTTGTTCGCCGCCGGACAGGGTCGATGCCGTGCGGTGCTGCGCCCGGTCGAAGGGCACGCCCAGGGCGGCCGTGGTGACCTCGTCCCAGACGGTCTCCTGCTCGTAGCCGCCGGCGTCGCCCCAGTCCGCGAGCGCCTGCGCGTACCGCATCTGGGTGGGCTCGTCGTCGTGCTCCATCATGGCGAGCTCGGCTTCATCCACTGCCCGTGCCGCCGCGGCGAGGGCCGGCGGGGCGGCGCCGACCAGAAGGTCGCGAACCGTGGTTCCGTCCCGGACCTGGCCGACGAACTGCCGCATGATGCCCATGGTGCCGGAGCGTGCCACCCCGCCCTCGTCCGGGGCGATGTCGCCGGCGATGATCCGCAGCAGGGTGGTCTTGCCGGTGCCGTTGGGTCCGATCAGCGCGGTTTTGGCGCCGTCGCCGACCTTGAAACCGACGCCGTTGAGCAGCTGGCGGCCGTCGGAGAGGAAATAGGCGATGTTGGAGACGTCGAGATGGGCCACGGATCCAGTCTGTCATGGCCGCGGGCATACGAAATGGCTCAAAGTCAGGCCTCCCCATTAGCCAACTCACTTCGAGCCATTTCGTGTGCGGCATCGGATCCACCGCCCGAAGGCAGGTCCCCCCAACACGGATCCTGGTGCCGCCGCCTCCGGTGTGGTCTCCCGTTCCGGTTGCTGACACCTTCAATCATGGTCCCGGCGGCGTCGGTTTGAAAGATCAATCCACCCTAGTTAGGAAAACCTAGGGTGTGCCGCTGCGCCAACCCCCTGGCGGGGTTCAGTCCTGCCGGTCCAGCACGGCCGCCAGTTCCTTGCGGGACGCAATCCCGAGCTTGGCGAACGACCGGGACAGGTGCCACTCCACCGCCTTGATGGTGATGAACAGTTCGGCCGCGATCTTGCGGTTCGTGAGCCCCTTGGCCGCCAGGGAGCAGACCCGGTACTCGGCCGGCGTCAGCCGGTCGGCCTTGTTCTCCGCGATCAGCGGCAGGTGGTGATCCTGCTGCGCGAGCAGGCGGGTCATGCGCCGGGCCACCGCGGCGGCCCCGATCCGGTTTCCCAGGACCAGCGCCTTGCGCGCCGTCGCCAGCGCTTCCGTCCTGAACACCGCCAGCGCGTCGCCCTGCGCCGGCTCCAGGCAGATCTCGGCCAGGTCGGCCAGGGCCAGCGCCAGCTGGTAGCGGCCCTCGTGGGCTTCGAGCAGCGAGATGGCTTCGCGCAGCATGACGACGGCGCCCGGCCCGGGCTCGGCCAGCGCGGCGGCCCGCAGCACCGTGCCGGTCAGGCGCGGGGCGCCGAAGGAGCGGACCTCCTGGAGCAGTTCGGCGGCAACCGCGGCGGCGTATTCGGCCTGCCCGGCACGGGCGGCGGATTCGATGGCGCTGCGCGTCCACAGGTTCAGTGTCGGGCCCAGGCCGGCGCCGAGGTCCATGGCGGTGGCGAAGTACTCGAGCGCCAGCTGGTGGTCGCCGTGTCCGGCGGCCACCACTCCGTGCAGCTGGAGCGCCATCGCCTGGACCAGCGGCACGCGTTCTTCCGCCAGCGGGACCCGTTTGAGCAGGGCGTCCGCGGCCGCCAGGTCGTCCCGGGCAAGGTAGACCTCGGCCAGCGTCACGCAGGCTACCTCCAGGTACGTCCGCCAGCCGGTGTCTGCCGCCTGCATGCTCGTTTCCAGGTCCATCTGGGCCAGCCGCAGCCGCCCCCGGTTCAAGTGGATGGCGCCGCGGCAGTAGGTCAGGGTGGCGTTCGCCATCGGCGAGGAGTTGGCCCGCGCCTCCGCGATGGCTGCGTCCAGCAGCTCCAAGGCCGCGGCGTCCTGTTCCGAGCCGTTGAGCGCACCGGTCGCGTAATTGATGATGTTGGACTCCGCGCCGACCTCCGCCAGCAGCTTTCCGCCGGCGCACGCCCGCAGGGCCAGTTCCCCGCTGCGTTTGGCATCGATTCCGGTCACGGTCAGCCGCAGCGCCTCCTGCACCAGCAAAAGCCGGTCGCTCGGGCCGTCGTGCGCCGGGTCCTGCGCCAGGATGCTCGCCAGCTCCTGGCGGTACTCCGCCGAGAACTGCAGCTGCTGGAACCCCGCCCCTGTCGCCAGCGCAACCACCCGCCGCCTGAGCTCGGTGTGCGGGTCGCCGTCGTTGTCCAATTCGCTCAGGGCCTGGCTGTAGTAACGCGCACTTTCCTCTATCCGGTTGATCGAATACCGGGCCTCGGCGAACTCCAGCAGCAGCTCTACGCGCGCCCGGGTGCCTCGGGTCATGGCCAGCGCCCGTCGTCCCAGGACCTCCGCCTGCGGGAGGCGGCCGGCGGCCTGATGGGCCAGCGACGCTTCAATCACGATCCGGCGCTGCAGCTCCGGTGCCAGCCCGTTCTCCGCCATGGCCCGTTCGATGAGCCGGACGGCGAACTCCGCCGCGCCGATCCGGCGGGCTCCCCCGGCGGCATCGAGCAGGATCTCGGCCGAGGCAGGGTCGGCGCCCGGTTCGGTCGCCAGGAGGTGGCCCGCCACCACGGCGCTCTCGCTGCCCTGTGCGATCAGGGCGGCCGCCGCCCGGCCATGCAGTTCGGCCTGCCGTTTGGGCTCCAGCGAGGCGAGCACCGCTTCGGCCACCAGGGCGTGCTGGATCCGCGGGCGGGGACGCAGGGCGCTCAGGAACCGCGCGGCGGCGAGGCGTTTCAGCACCGGGGTCAGGTCCGCCGCCGACAGCCCCGTCATGCGCGCCAAGAGTTGGTGGCTCGCGTCCTCCCCCAGGACGACGACGGCGTCCAGCACGGCGCGCTCGGTCGCCGAGAGCCGGTCGAGGCGGTCTTGAAGGACGGCGGCTTCCGCCTGGGCCTTGCCGATTGCGGCGGTATCGAGAGTTGGGCCGGCGCCGCCCTCCAGGAGCTCGTGGACATAGAACGGCGTTCCCCCCGCCGCCGCGTGGATGCGCGCCGCCACGTCGTGGTCCGCGGCGGGCCGGCGGTTGGCCGTCCACTCGGCCACGGCCTGGCGGTCCAGCGGTTGCAGCGGCCAGTGCACGCGGCCGTCGGCACGGGCGGCGCTGCCCCGGGCACCGCCGTCGTCGGCATCCAGCAGCAAAGAGTCCGCCAGGATGCCGTCGCCGCGCTCCGCACCCTGGCCGGTACGCACCCCGCGCAGCAGCAGCAGCGGGACGTCGATCAGCAGGCCCGCCATGTCGGACAGCGACTGGAGCGAAAGTTCGTCCAGCCACTGGGCGTCGTCCACCACGGCGGCCACCGGTCCCTCCTGGGCCAGCGAACGCAGGACCCAGGAGGCCGAATAGGTCAGGGCGTCCTTGTGCAGCGGACCGCCCGCGTAGGTCAGGAAGGAATGCAGCACCCGGCCCTGCCCGTCGAACGGCGGGCCGTGGTCCGGCACCTGCTGGGCCAGCGGCGCGAACCACTGCCAGAACATGGATCCGGGCAGCGAACGGCGGGCGGCGCCGGCCGCCCGCAGCAGTTTCCAGCCGCGCGCGGAGGCCTCGGCGCACACCGTCTCCAGCAGGGATGTCTTGCCGATTCCGGACGGGCCGCTGACGGTCAGTTCGATGCTGCGGCCGGATTCCACAGCAGTGGCGAGGTCGCGCCACTGCGCCACCTCCCGGTCACGCCCAAACAGCCGTGTTTGTGCCACTCCTTGATCCTAGGACGCCGGAGGGAGAAATTCGACGTTTCAGCGCGGCTCTTCGGCCACGCAGCGGTTATGCAATTCGCCGATTCCCTCGATCCTCGTCACCAGCTGCGCTCCGGCGGGAATCCATTCACGCGGTTTCCGGGCCAGTCCCACGCCGGCCGGGGTGCCGGTGGCCAGCAGGTCACCGGGTTCCAGGGTCATGAACTGGCTGACGTAGGAGACCAGCTGCGCGCAGGAGAAGATCAGGTCCGACGTGTTGCCCGACTGCTTGGACACGCCGTCCAGCTCGCATTCCACCGCCAGCCCTGCCTCCGGATCCAGCTCGTCTGCCGTGACGACGACGGGGCCCACCGGAGTCATCCGGTCCCAATTCTTGCCTTGGAACCATTCCGAGGTGCGGCCCTGCCAGTCGCGGACGGAGACGTCGTTCATCACCGTGTAACCGGCGATCGCGTCCCGGGCGGCGGCGGCATCGGCGTACCGGATCCGGGAACCGATCACCACGGTCAGCTCGGCCTCCCAGTCGATCTTCGTGCTGGCCGCGGGCAGCACCACGTCGTCCACCGGGCCGACCAGCGCGTTCGGGTACTTGGTGAAGATCGTGGGGTATTTGGGGACCTCCTGGCCCACTTCCTCGGCGTGCGCGTAATAGTTCAGGCCGGCGCAGAGGATCTTGCCCGGATGCAGGATCGGCATGTCCAGCTCCGACGCCGCCGGCGCAGGGCCCCGCTCGCCGGGCAGGGTCCGCCAGTCCCCGCCCCTCAGCAGTTCGCCGACGTCCCTGGCGGGCAGGTAGTCGGTGACGCCGCCGTCCTGCCGGAACGCCTGCGTGGTCCCGTTCCGCCGTACTGTCCCCAGACGCATCTGTACCTCCTTGCGGCAGCCGTGCGCCGCCGTCGTGATGTTGTTGGGCCCTGGCAGCAGGGTCTCCTTGCACGATATACGGTGGGGCGCGCCGCACGGGGAGCGTTCAGAGGTTCCTTTCGGACTGGCGCTCCGATGCTCCGCCTGCTTCCTCGGGCAGTTCGGAGACCGGCACCAGGACCGTGTCGTGGATCATCCAATGCAGATCGATGCAGCCGTCCCGCGCCTCTTCGAGGACATCGACCGAGGGGACGCGTCCGTCGCGGGGGACGACGAAGGCCTCAACGTGCAGCACATGGCCCTGGTCGCGGACACGCGAGCCCGCTTCTTCCACCCATTCCAGTTGGCGCAGATAATCATCGATGCGTTCGATCAGCGGGTGGGGCTCCGAGTCGTCAAAGGTGGTGGCCCGGCTGTCCATCAGGTCGGTGACGGAGCCCCGCATGTTTTTGTAGCCGTCGCGCAAAATTCCCCCGGCGATGAACAGCGCCGCGGCGGCGTCGGCCCACCACAGACCGATCCCGATGCCGGCGACCCCGACGATGGAGCCGACGGCCGTCTTCCAGTCCGCCTTGTTCATGTCCGCATCGGCATAGAGGACCTTGTCATGCAGTTGCTCGGCGAGTTTTTCCTTGGCCCGGCCGAGCAGGACCGGAGGGACGGCGGTCACTGCCATGACGGCCATCATCAGCCAGCCGAGCCAGACGGTATGGCCCAGCAGCTGGACCGATCCGATGGGCGGGTGCTCCCCTTTCAGCAGGCCCATGCCGGAGTCGACCACCAGGAATGCGCCCATGGTGCAAAGGGCCACCGCGGCCACGAGATGCGCAATCCCGGTCGACCGGTGGTACCCGTAGGGGTACTTCCGGGTGGGCGGCCGGTTGATGATCTTCATCGCCAGCAGGAACGCGATGGGCGGGGCGAGGGAGAGCATGTCTTCGATCCAGGCCGCCTTCATCGCCTGCGAATTGCCCATGACCAAGGCGACCAGGGTGACGGAGACCGCCAGCACGGCGATGGTGGTCCACTGGAGCCTGATAGCGCGCCGGAGGGCCTTTTCCTGCTCGTCGGGCAGCTCGGTCCGGCCGAATTTGGTATTCATCCCCGTCCCTTCCGGTCGAGAAGAAACGTTTCCAGTTCCCGCAGGAAGGCGTTTTCGCCCATCCTGGTGGCCATGACGTATTCCACTTTGCCTCCGTCGGGGGCGCGGCCCTCGGCGTAGGGCTGGGTCAGGGCGGCCTTGTCCGACCACGGCGATTTTTTCGTCAGGCCTCCGATGACGAGGTCCAGGTCTCCGCCTTCGAGCTGTCCCATCAGGGATTCCTCGCCGGCCGCTGTCCAGGCGACGGTCGCTTCGCGGGCGGCGGCGAATTGCCTTACCAGGTCCGCCTCCGAACCCGCGGGCTCCGCGCCGTCCCGGACTGCCGTCCAGGGCGGGTTGTGCGAGACGCCCACCCGGAGGGTACCGCCGCTGATGCGCTCCAACGTCCCCTCCGGGTCCGCCGGCACCTGCAGCCCGCAGGAGGTCATCAGCAGCATGGCCAGCACCGCCAAGAGCGCCTTCGAAAAATTGTTCAGCATACTGAGGACCATAGCTAAAGCGGCGCCGTTTTGGGGACGCCCGGGCGGCTTGCCGACGTCGGGCCCGGTCGGCGTTTCCGGCGGGGTCGGAGGCAGTTACAGGCGGGCTACCGGCCCTGGCGGCACCACTCGAGCAGGCGCTCCACGGGCCAGGTGGTGATGATCCGTTCGGCCGGGACGCCGTTTGCCGCGGCCCGTTCGGCGCCGTAGTGGAGGAAGTCCAGCTGCCCGGGCGCGTGGGCGTCGCTGTCGATGCTGAACAGGCAGCCGGCGTCGAGGGCCAGCTGGATGAGCTCGTCCGGAGGGTCCTGCCGCTCGGGCCGGGAGTTGATTTCGACCGCAACGTTGTTTTCGGCGCAGGCGGCGAACACCCGTTCGGCGTCGAACTCCGACTGCGGGCGGGTTCCCCGTGATCCCTTCACCAGCCGCCCGGTGCAGTGGCCCAGCACGTTCGTGCGCGGGTTCTCGATGGCGCCGAGCATCCTGCGGGTCATGGTGCCCCGGTCCGACCTCAGCTTGGAATGCACGCTGGCGACCACCACGTCCAGCCGGTCGAGCATCTCCGGTGACTGGTCCAGTTGGCCGTTCTCCAGAATGTCGGCTTCGATCCCGGTCAGCACCCGGAAGGCGTCGGCTGAATCGTTGAGCTCCGCGACCAGCTCAAGCTGCCGGGCCAGCCGCTCCGCGCTCAGGCCGTTGGCGACCGTGAGGTTCGGCGAGTGGTCGGTCAGGGCAAGGTAGTCGCGGCCGAGCCAGCGGGCGGCATCGGCCATGGCTTCCGGCGGCGAGCCGCCGTCGGACCAGTCGCTGTGGCTGTGGAGGTCGCCGCGCAGGGCCTGGTGCAGCTCGCGCCCGCCCTCGGCCAGGGGTGTCGCGGCGCGCTCCCGCACCTTCGCCAGATAGTCGGGGACCTCGCCGTCGACCGCCTGCTGGATCACCACGAAGGTGCTGGCGCCGATCCCTTTCATGTTCTTCAGCCGGCCGGTGCGCGCCCGCTCGGCCAGCTCGGCGGGCTCCAGCCCGCCGGCGACGGCGGCCGCCTTCCGGAACGCCTGCACTTTGTACGTGGGCGCGAGTTCGCGCTCCAGCCAGAAGGCGATTTCGTTCAGGGCGGCGACAGGATCCATGGGACCATCTTCCACCGGCACCGCCCGCTGTTCCATGGCTTACGGCCTCAGGGACGGCACAGCCAGTCCGAATTGCTCCCGCAGGGCCAGCTCGGCGGCGCGGTAGCCGGCCATGCCGTGCACGCCGGGGCCGGGCGGTGTCCCGGCCGAGCATAAGTAGACACCGTGCAGCGGGGTCTGCCAGGGCTTCCGGCTCAGCACCGGGCGCGCCGCGAGCTGCAGCAGGCTGACGGCCCCGGTTCCGAAGTCGCCGCCGACGTAGTTGGGATTGTAGGCCTCGTAGTCCGCCGCGGACATGCTGGCCGAATCCACCACCAAGTCGGTGAAGCCGGGGGCGGCGCGCTCCAGCGCAGCGGTGATGACCGGCTCCATGTCCCGGGTGGAACCGCCCGGAACGTGGCAATAGGTCCAGAGCACGTGGCGCCCGGCCGGCGCCCGGGACGGATCGACCACGGCGGGCTGCGCGGTCAGGATCACCGGGTCTTCCGAGTGCCGGCCGCGGGCAATGTCCCGCTCGGAGGCTGCCATCTGTTCCCGTGTCCCGCCCAGATGAACGGTGCCTGCCAGGCGCAGGTCCGGATGGGCCCACGGAACCGGCCCGGACAGGATGTAGTCCACCTTGGCCGCCCCGGGTCCGTAGCGGAAGCGCTGCAGGGCGCGCGCATAGCGGGACGGGAGCCGGCCGCCGGCCAGCCGCAGCAGTTCGGTGGGCGAGGTATCCAGCATCACCGCCTCGGCGTCGGTCAGCTCGGCGAGCGACGCGACCCGGTGCCCGGTCTCGAGCCGGCCGCCGTGGGCCTTCAGGTCCTCGACCATGGCGTCGATGATGGCCTGCGACCCCCGGGCGGGCAGAGGGAAGCCCACGGCATGGGCGAGCGCGCCGAGCATCAACCCCGCGCCCGCGGACGAGAGGCGGCGCACCCCGCCGGGGGTGTGCGCGGCGACGCCGGTCAGCAGCGCCGGTGCGAACTGTTCCTTGAAGCGCAGGTTCCAGGCGGGAGAGCCCTGCTCCAGCGTGCGGAGCCCGTACCGGAAGGCCGTGACCGGGCTCGCGGGCACCTGGAGCAGCTGGTCCATGGTGAACTCCAGCAGCGCGCCGGTCCGCGCGACGAGCGGTTCCATCAGCTGCCGGTACGCGCCGCCGTCGGCCCCCAGTCCGGCCACGGTCCGGTCGAGGTCGCGGTGGGCCACCGCCGCGGCGGCCCCGTCGATCACCTGTCCGTAGGAGACCTCCGGCACCAGCAGTTCGATCCGCTGGTCCAGCCCGAAGTCCCGGAAAAACGGCGAGGCCGCCGCCATCGGGTGTACCGCGGAACAGACGTCGTGCCAGTGGCCCGGTTCCATCAATTCCACCGTGCGGGAGCCCCCGCCGGGCGTGGCTGCGGCCTCGAAGACCGTGACCCCGAGGCCAGCACGCGCCATGATCACGGCCGCCGCCAACCCGTTCGGCCCGGCGCCGACTACCGCTACGTCCGTCACGTTGGATCTCCTTCCCGCTGGGGCTTCAACCTTGTGGCCTGCGCGGCCTCACCGGCAAGGCCGGGCCAGGTCGAGGGCCGCCGCACGGCATCTATGCCTGGCGAAGAATGTTCGGCCTGCCCGTTCCCGCCAGCGGTTGCCGGGCCCGCGCCCCTCCCCCTGACGGCACCCGGCAACGGCAGCGTGAACCTGTCCGGCGCCTCGTCGTAGTCGCCGCCCTGCGGGTCGTCGGTGTCCACCCGGCGGACCGGGTCATGCTCCGGCAGCCAGATGGCACGCACCACCTTCCCTGCTATGTATGCCGTTGCTGCTATATGGGCGACGACCGCCAGCACGTAGTACGGCGTGTCCAGGTTGCGTGCCGCTTCGCCGCCGCTCGTCACCTGGCCCAGATGCATCCAGGTGGCCCACCAGTGCAGCGCCTCGAAAAACTGCCAGATCAGGAAGTCGCGCCAGCGGGGATGGGCGAGCACGGCCAGCGGGACCAGCCACACCACGAACTGCGGCGAATAGACCTTGTTGGTGAGCACGAAGGCCGCCACCACGAGGAACACCAGCGACGCCATCCGCGGGCGCCGCGGCGCCGCCCAGGCCAGGAGCGCGATGCCCGCGCAGGCGGCCGCGAACAGCAGGAGGGAGGCGGCGTTGATGAATTCGGGGCTGAGGACGGGCAGTTGCTGCCGCTGCGCCATCAGGTTGTAGGCGTACCAGAGGGACGAGTGACCGGCTTCGCGCTGCCGGCTGTAGTCCAAAAAGTGGAACCAGCCGCCGAAGTCGCGCAGCATGAACGGCAGATTGACCGCCACCCATACCGCGGCGGCCGCCAGCGCGGCCCGGGCCAGGGGGCGGTACCTGCCGGTGCGCACCGCCAGCAGCAGGATGGGACCGAGGATCAGCACCGGATACACCTTGAGCGCGGCGCCGAGGCCGATGAGCACTCCGGCCAGGACCGGGCGGCGCCGGGCGAAGGCGAGCATCGCCAGCGCCGCCAGCATTGCCGCCCAGAGGTCCCAGTTGATCGTCCCGGCGAGCACAATGCCCGGTGCCAGCGCCACCATCGCCGCGTCCCAGGGCCGCCGGTGGCTCATCCGCGCCGTCGCGATGACGGTGACCAGCCAAACCACGGCCACCAGGGTGGCGTTGATATCGAAATAGGCCAAGGCCCGTTCGGGGGACGCGCCCTCGCCGGGAACCAGCCACGCCGTGACCCCGGCCACCAGGCCCAGCAGCACGGGGTACTCGAAGGAACTTCCCGCGGTGACGAACGGCATCACTCCGCCGGCCAGCCCGCGGGACTCGAAGAGCACCGGCCAGTCCGAGTAGCAGCCCATGTAGAAATAATCCGGCAGCTCCCACCCGGCCAGCCGGCACGGCGTCTTGACCAGGACGGAAAGCAGCGCCGCGACCGTGGTCAAGATGATCAGCACCCGCTCCACGGTGAAAAATCCGGGCGCTACCAGGCCCGGGGCGCTGTGCCGGCCCAGCGGTCCGCCCACCAGTTCTGTGAACTGCTTCAGGAACGGGTCGTTCCGGCTGGGCACCACGATGCGCAGCGGCGTGCGGCGCGAAGAGCGGGACCCGGGCATGGTCCAAGACTACTGTCGGGGGCCCGGCGGCCGCTGATCCGGGCCCGGCGGCAGGTTACCCGTTTCGTCCGCTGCTGCACGCCTTCCCGTAACCTGGTCCACCCCGGGCCGTTACCGGTGCTTCCTACCGTGACTCCAATGAGTTACAACGATCCCCGGGAAGTCCTGGTCGTCATCCCGGCCCGCGGCGGTTCCAAGGGAATCCCGTTCAAGAATTTGATGCCCGTGGCCGGCCGGAGCCTAGTGGCCCGCGCCATCGACAGCGCGTTGGCGGCCCCGTCGGTGACCGACGTGGTGGTCAGCACCGACCATCCGGACATCGCGGCCGAAGCCGAACGTTGCGGCGCCCGCGTCGTCGTCCGCCCCGCGGAGCTCTCCGGAGACACCGCCAGCAGCGAATCCGCCGTGCTCCACGTGCTCGCCTCGCTGCCCCGGCAGCCGGCGGTCACCGTCCTGCTGCAGTGCACCTCGCCGTTCATCGAGCCGGAGCACCTGGACCGGGCAGTCCTGGACGTGCTGGAAGACCGCGCCGACGTCGCCTTCTCCGTCACCGAGAGCCACGCGTTCCATTGGTCGCTTGACGACGACGGTGCCGTCACCGCCGTCGGGCACCGCGCCGACGTGCGGCCCCGCCGCCAGGACCGCCGGCCGCAGTACCGCGAAACAGGGGCGTTCTACGCCATGCGCACCGCGGGCTTCCTCGACCGCGGGCACCGCTTCTTCGGCCGGCTGAAGCTGCAGGAAGTGCCGGCCGGGCAGGCGATCGAAATCGACTCGCCCGAAGACCTGGCCGTGGTCCGGGCACTGGCCGGCCCGGCATGCGCCGAGGCGGCGGGCGCCGCGGCGGCCGGCGCCGTCGACGTTGACGCCCTGGTCATGGACTTCGACGGCGTCCACACCGACGACCACGCCTTCGTGAACGCCGAGGGCGAAGAGTTCGTCCGCGTCAGCCGCGAGGACGGCATGGGAATCTCCCGGCTGCGCAGCACCGGAATTCCGCAACTGATTTTGTCCACCGAACGCAACAAGGTGGTCAGCGCCCGGGCCGGGAAGCTCGGCATCGACGTCCTCCAGGACGTCTCGGACAAGGCCGGAGCGGTCCGCCAATGGATGGCCGTGAACCGGTTGGACCCGGACCGGGTTGCCTACGTGGGCAACGACGTCAACGACCTGCCCGCCATGGGCGTCGTTGGTTGGCCGGTGGCTGTGGGCGACGCCCGCGCCGAGGTCAAAGCCGCGGCACGGACCGTGCTGCAGCATCACGGCGGCGAGGGCGCGGTCCGCGAGATCTGCGAACTCATCCTCGCCGCCCACAGCGGTGCCGGCGGCCCGCGCCGCCTTCAACAAGCCACCACAGCAACAACCAGAGAGAGTGCACAGATGACTACCGAAGCTACCGTTTCCGTCAATGTTCCCGCCGGTTCCCCGGCGCCCGTCGCGATTGGCGACGTGCAGGTCGGTGCCGGGCAGCCGGTTTACGTGATCGGCGAGATCGGCATCAACCACAACGGCGACATCGAGATCGCCAAGCAGTTGATCGATGTCGCCGCCGAGGCCGGCGCGAACGCGGTCAAGTTCCAGAAGCGCACCCCGGAGATCTCCACCCCCGCTGACATGCGGGACAAGATGCGCTCCACCCCGTGGGGCGAGATGACCTACCTGGACTACCGGTACCGGGTCGAGTTCGACATGCCGATCTATCAGAAGCTCATCTCCCACGCCGCCGACCGGGGCCTGCACTGCTTCGCCTCGCCGTGGGACGTGCCCTCGGTCGCGTTCATGGAGGAAGCCGGAGCCCTGACCCACAAGGTCGCCTCCGCCTCCGTGACCGACACCGAACTGCTCACCGCGCTGCGCGAGACCGGCAAGCCGGTGATCCTGTCCACCGGCATGTCCACGATCGAACAGATCGACAAGGCCGTGGAAATTCTGGGCACGGACAAGCTGATCCTGATGCACGCCACCTCCACCTACCCGCTGCCGCCGGAAGAGGCGAACCTGCGCATGATCACCACACTGCAGGAGCGCTACCAGGTGCCGGTGGGCTACTCCGGGCACGAACGCGGCCTGCAGATCTCGCTGGCCGCCGTGGCCCTGGGCGCGGTGACGGTGGAACGGCACATCACCCTGGACCGGACCATGTGGGGCTCGGACCAGGCCTCTTCGCTGGAGCCCAAGGGCTTCGAGGCGCTGATCCGCGACATCCGGATCCTGGAAGAAGCCATGGGCGACGGCGTCAAGCGCGTCTTCCCGGGCGAGCTGGCGCCGCTGTCCCGCCTGCGCCGGGTGGACGGCTAAGCACACGCCATGAACCAGCCATTACTGAGCGTCATCATCCCGGCGAAAGACCAGGCCCCTTTCATCCGTGACGCGATGACCAGCCTGACCCGCCAGTTCGATGATCCCTCGGTCATGGAAATCATCGTCATCGATGACGGTTCCACCGACGGGACCGGGGAGCTGGCCGCCGCCTTCACCGGCCGGCTCCCCGGCCTGCACATCCTTCGAAACGACGCCGCGACCGGGCTGGCGGCGGCCCGCAACAAGGGGCTGGACGCCGCCACGGGACGCTACATCGCCTTCCTTGACCCGGACGACTGGTACGCGCCCGGCCACCTGTCACGCATCACGGCGGAGATCAGGGAGCTGGGGGTGGACTTCCTGCGGGTGGACCACGTGCGGCACGCCGGGGGAATCCGGACCATTCATCGGGCACCTCAGGCCGTGCGCGGCGTCGCCCTCGATCCCCGCCGGGACATCGGACCCATGGACGCCTCATCCATGGTGGACTACCCGTTCGCGCCCTTCGGCATCTTCGACGGCGCGCTGCGCGAGGCCGGGCTGCTGCACTTTGTGGACGGCCTGCATACCGCCGAGGACCGTCCCTGGATCTGGCGGCTGCACCTGGAGGCAACCTCCTACGCGGTTTCGGACCAGTTGGGTGCCTTCTATCGCCGCGGCGTCGCGACCTCCTTGAGCCAGATCTTCGACCGCCGGCAGTTGGATTTCCTGCGCAGCTACGCCGAGGTCTTCCGGCTGGTGGCCGCAGACCGCGAGGCAGACCGCTTCCGGCCCAAGGCGATCCGGCAATTCCTGGCCATCGCCTGCCATCACCTCGATCGGTCGGAGAAGATGACCAGGGCCGTCCGCCGCGAACTGACGTCCGGTATCCGGGCTGTTGTGGCCGGCCTCCCGGCCCCCGCCGTCGGCAGCTGTCTGTCGGGCATGGACAAAAACCGGCGCCAGAAGCTGGAAACAGCGATCGGACCAGTGAAGTGAAAGAACTTTTCGTCGTATCAACGCTCTATCAGGTCGTCTCACTGGCCGCGGCCGTCGACGACGGGACCGTGCCGGCCACTGGTGCGGAACGCATCCTGGTGCTGACCAACAACGCACTGATTCCGGAGATCACCGTCCCGTTCCACGAGTCGCCGGGCTTCGCCAACGCCGCCCGCAGGTTCGACCGCGTGGTGGACCTCGGCAAGCTGCTCTGGCCGCGGCGGCCGGGGCAGTTCAATCCCCGCGAGCAGGACCTGGATCTGTGGCAAAGGCTGCTGCGCTCGGAATGGGACCTGGGCGACGACCCGGTCCGTCTCTACGTCGAGTCCATCCAGGTCAACCCTGCGGTCGCCCTGGCCCGAACCTTCGCCCAGGCAACCGTCTCGGTACACTCGGACGGCCTGATGAGCTACGGGCCCACCCGCAACCCCGTCCCGCTGGCCGTGGCCCAGCGGCTCGATTCCCTGCTGTACGTGGACCTCGTCCCCGGGCTGCGCCCGCAGTTGTTGCGCGAGCATGATCCCAAGCTGCTGCCGGTGGATCCGGCCTCCCTGCGCCGCGCGATGGAGGAGCTGGACCGGTCGGTGCCGCCCCTGGTGCTTCCGGGGTCCCAACCGGGTGCCGCCGGCAGCGCGCTGCTGCTGGGCCAATACCTGGCCGAGCTCGGGATCCTGTCGGCCGAGGAAGAAGTGGCGCTGCACCGCGGGATGATCGAAAAGGCCCTGGAGCGGGGGATCCGGCACTGCATCTTCAAGCCCCATCCCAACGCCGGACCGGCAGCCCTGCGCTCCGTCCAGTCGGCGGCCGAGGACCTCGGAGTACGGCTGGAGATCCTGGAGTCCCCGGTACCCGCGGAAGTGGTGATGCAGCGCCTGCAGCCCCGGTTGGTGGTCAGCTGTTTCTCCACCGCCCTCATGACCGCCAGGTACCTGTTCGGCATCGAGGCGGCGGCCGTAGGAACCGAACTGCTGCTGGAGCGGCTGACCCCGTACGAAAACAGCAACCGCGTGCCGGTCACCATCATCGACGCGATCCTGGAGCGGAACTTCCACGCCCCGGCCCAGGAGGCGGCAGACACTCCCCCTGCCGGCCGCCTGCAGCACCTGGTCGAAGCCGTCTCCTACTGCATGCAGGCCGATACGCTGGCAGCAGGCCGCCCGAGTGCGGAAACGTATCTGCAGCACATCCAGGACGGACCCAACATGCGCTATTTCAAGCGGCGACGGCTGACCAAGCTTCAACTGCCGGGCGGATTGCCGCCTGCCGTGGCCGCCCGCCCGCTGGCCAACGTCGGACGGCTGGGCCGGCGTGCGGTCCGCAAGCTGCGGTCCCGGGCCGCCTCGTGAGGCGGGCGCGATGACGGAAACAGCGATCACCGCGGCCTTCCTTCCCCAGCTGGGACCGGCGGCGGAGGGTTATCCGACCCGCCCACCCGTCGGGTCCAAGACGCAGCGCGGGCGCCGGAGCGAACTGGTGCGCCCGCGCTTTGGCCGGGCCGCCGTCTGGGCCGAGTCGCCGTTGCAGTTGCTCAGCGCCGTGGAGGCGCACGGTGCCGGCCTGCTCGGCCGGGACACGCTCATCTACCCGCGCAGCGATGCCGTCGGCATGGACAGCACCCTGCAGTCGCTGATGGAACAGGTGCCAAGCGGCGTTCGGTTCGCGCCGCCGGCGGCCGCCCTCCCGGCGGTGCGCAACAAAAAGCTCGACCGCTGGGTCACCGGCGACGCCTACTCCGGCAAGGTCCAGGCGGAACTGTTGCGCGGCGTGGGCGCGGACGAACTGGTCATCGTGGACGACGGCCTGGCGACGCTGAGCCTGCTGCAGATGCTGGTCAGCGTGCGGCCCGTCCCGCTGATCCGGCCGCGGGCTGTGCCGACCACCCGCCGCAAGGCGCTGGGCCTGGCCACCTGGTGGACCCTGCGGAGAATGGCCGGCCAGGGCCGGCTGCTGGTGTTCACGGCCTTGACCGTGCAGCCGTCGGTGGAGAGAAAGTTCCGGGCCCTCGGCGGGCATTTGGAACGGCACCGCTTCGAGTGGCTGGGCACCCAGCCAGTCACCGAAAACATCAGTGAGCCGACCATCGTGGTGGGTTCGGCGATGCCCGCCGACGGGCTGATCAGGGCGGAGCCCTACCTGGAGTGGGTGCGGTCGCTGACCGAGGACGGCCCGATAGCGTATTTCCCACACCGCCGGGAACAGCCGGAACTGCTCGGCGCCTTGGCGGAGCATCCGCTGATCCACGTCAAGCAACACACCATTCCGGTGGAAATGCGCCTGCGCGGCCTCCGGCCCGGGCAGGCAGTCCGCGCCCTGCCCTCCACGGTACTGGCCTCGCTGCGCCTGATCCTGGCCCCGTCCGGCGTGCCGCTGAAAGGGCAGCCGGTACCGGACGACTGGTGGCTGCCCGGGACAACGGAAGAACTGCGCCGGCACCTGAGCAGCTCCCTGCGGGACGGAGGCAAGTGATGGCCCCCGAGTCGCGGCATTCCGCCGCGCCCGTCGCCGGCGGGCAGCACCCGGCCCAGCCGTTCCGTCTGCTGGCAGTCGCCGACAGCGACTCCTACCTGAAGTTCGCCTGCGCCACGCTGGAGTCCGTCGGCGCCGGGTGGGAGCGTGAGGTGCTGCTGGTGCGCTCCCCCATCCTTCCGACCCTGGAGCAGACCCAGGCGGCCACCGCCGGGACGTTCCTGGCCGGCAAGGCGCCGCGCGTGATTCCCGCCTCGGGCCTGCGGGCCGCGCTGGCGGGTGCCGACGTCGTGCTGGCGGCAGCCACCGGACCCATCGTGGAAGAGATCTTCGCCCAGGCGGCCCGGATGCCGCGGCGGCCGGCCCTGGTGTCCGCGCTGCCGGGAGTGGCCTTCCCGGCCACCCGCAAGGCGCTGAACTACCGGGCGCTCGGGGACGCGTTCATCACCCACAGCCACGCCGAATGCCGGGCGTTCAGCGACTTGGCCGACGCCATGGGGCTGCCGCAGCGGATCCTGGTGTCGCGGCTGCCGTTCCTGGCCTCGGCCGGGCGTCCGGAGCCACAGCAGACGCCGCTGGATTCGGTGGTGTTCGCGCCGCAGGCCAAAGTTCCGGTGGAGCGGGAGCAGCGCGTGGCCATCCTGCAGGCCCTCGCGGCGTTGGCCAGGCGCCGGCCGGAGTTGTCGGTGCGGGTGAAGCTGCGGGCCTGGGCGGGCGAGCCGCAGACGCACACCGAGCAGTACCCGTTCGATCAGTTGTGGTCTGAATTGGTGGCGGCTCGGGCGGTGGGCGGCCACGAACTGCAGTTCTGCACCGGCCCCATGTCGGACCAGCTGACCCCGGGAGCCGCCATGGTGACCGTCAGCTCCACCGCGGCCCTGGAAGCGCTCGACGCCGGCCTGCCGGTGCTCATCCTGGACGACTTCGGACTCTCCGAGCAGATGTTGAACAAGGTGTTCGACGGTTCCGGGCTGGTCGGCAACCTGAAGGACCTGGTGGCCGGCCGGTTCGGGCATCCCGACCCGCGCTGGTTGCGGGACAACTACTTCCACGCCCAGTCGGTGCGGCTGGACGAGGTGCTGGCCAACTTCGCGGCACGCGCCCGGGCCGGAAAGCTCTCGACCGATCCGGATCGCCTGGCCGCGGTGCAGCGGCGCAAGCTGCGCTCCAGGCTGCGCACCGTCCTGCCCGCGCCGGCCTTGAGGCTGGTGCGGCGGCTGCGCAACGCCGGGAGGCTGCCCGCCTGAGCGATTAACCCGCGCTCCGTACCGTCCCGGGAATGGACGCGCCCGGCAATGTGTTGAAACACGGCGTAGACTGGATAGGCTGCCCGCCATCGGCGCGGCGGCCCTACAGAAGTGTTTCGAAGGAGAACCGTGGCAGAGAACCCCATCCGGGTAGCGATCGTCGGTGTTGGAAACTGTGCGGCCTCGCTGGTCCAGGGCGTCCACTACTATCGTGGCGCCGACCCGAGCGCAACGATCCCCGGACTGATGCACGTTGAGTTCGGCGCCTACCACGTCGACGACGTGCAGTTCGTCGCCGCGTTCGACGTTGACGGCAAGAAGGTGGGGCTGGATCTCGCCGACGCTATCGGCGCCAGCGAGAACAACACCATCAAGATCGCCGATGTTCCGGCCACCGGCGTCAAGGTCCAGCGCGGCCACACCCTGGACGGCCTGGGCAAGTACTACCGCGAGACCATCGTGGAGTCCGACTACGAGCCCGTGGACGTGGTCGCTGCCTTGCGCAAGGCCGAGGTTGACGTCATGGTCTGCTACCTGCCGGTCGGCTCCGAGAAGGCCGCCAAGTTCTACGCGCAGTGCGCCATCGACGCCGGCGTCGCCTTCGTTAACGCCCTGCCGGTCTTCATCGCCGGCACCCAGGAATGGGCCGACAAGTTCACCGCGGCCGGGGTTCCGATCGTCGGCGACGACATCAAGAGCCAGATCGGTGCCACCATCACCCACCGCGTGATGGCCAAGCTGTTCGAAGACCGCGGCGTGGTGCTGGACCGCACCTACCAGTTGAACGTCGGCGGAAACATGGACTTCAAGAACATGCTCGAGCGCGAGCGCCTGGAATCCAAGAAGATCTCCAAGACCCAGGCCGTGACCTCCAACACGTCGGCCGTGCTCGGCGACGACGACGTGCACATCGGCCCCTCGGACTACGTGTCCTGGCTGGATGACCGCAAGTGGGCGTTCGTCCGACTGGAGGGCCGCAACTTCGGTGACGCCCCCGTCTCGCTTGAATACAAGCTCGAGGTCTGGGACTCCCCCAACTCGGCCGGCGTGATCATCGACGCCATCCGTGCCGCCAAGATCGCCCTGGACCGCGGAGTCGGCGGACCGATCCTCTCGGCGTCCAGCTACTTCATGAAGTCCCCGCCGGAGCAGTACGACGACGACACCGCCCGCGCGAAGGTCGAAGCCTTCATCCGCGGCGACTCCGACCGCTAAGACGCACCGCAAGAACCGGGGCCGGCCCAATGGGGCCCGGCCCCGGTTCTTCTTTTGCCAGCCGGCGGCGGCTTCCGGGTAGATTGGGCTCATGGCCGTCCCCTCCCTGTCCCCCGCCGGGGAGCTCCGAGGACCGACCCCCCTCCGCCGCCGCAACTACGCGCTGGACATCCTGCGCATCGTCAGCATCGTCGGCGTGGTTGTCATCCACTCCTTCGGCGAGCTGGCCGGCGACGACGACCGCCGCCACCAGCCGGACTGGATCTGGGCGGCGATCATCGACATAGCCTTCATCTGGGTGGTGCCGGTCTTCGTCATCATCTCCGGCGCCCTGGTGCTGGCGCCGCGGACGCACAAGGAAGGCGCGCTGGCGTTCTACCGCAAACGCGCCCTGCGGCTGCTGCCCGCCCTCGTGGCCTGGCACCTGGCCTACATCTTCCTGGGCAGCCACGTGATGCTCGGGCGCGAACTCGAACCGGTCGCCGTGCTGGTGTCCGTCTTCGACACCCACGTGTACCCGCACCTGTACTTCCTGTGGCTGATCCTGGGCCTGTACCTGGTGGCACCGCCGCTTGCCCGCTACCTGCAGCGGGTGAGGCTACGGCGGGCCGCCGCCGCAACCGGCGGCGTGCTGGTCCTGACCCTCGCGCTGTTCAGCCTCCAAGCCGCCAGCATCCAGTACGAGTGGGGCTGGCAGTACCCCTGGAACATCCTGACCCAGTGGTTTCCCTACCTGGGGTACTTCATGGCCGGCTGGGTGCTCACCCAGGTGCGCCTCCCGCGCGGTGCCGCCGCGGCGGCGGGAGGCGCCGCCGTCGTGCTCTCCGTTTTCAACATCTGGCACTGGATCAACCAGGATTCCACGCCGCTGCTCAACGTCATCACGCCGTCCAGCTACGTGGGGCTCGGTGTCACCGCGGCGGCGCTGTGCATCTTTGCCGCCGTGTACCACCTGCTGGCCGGATGGCAGCCGCCGGGCTGGCTGGGCCGGTTGCTCGTCCAGCTGTCCAATGCCTCGTTTGGCGTGTTCCTGTGCCACTACCTGTTCCTGACGTGGCTCACCTTCCACGTCTTCCCGGACCGCGAGCCGACGCTGCCGCTCCTGTTCCTGAAGTTCTCGGTGGCCACGGCCTGCTCCTTCGCCGTGACCCTGGTTGCGTTGCGGATTCCCGTGCTGCGGCGGCTGTTCTAGACCGCAGCCACCGCAGCCAGGCCGCAGCGGCGCAGGCTAGAAGAGTCCGGTAATGACGCCGTCGTCGTCCACGTCCATCCGGCCGGCCGCCGGTTCCTTCGGCAGGCCCGGCATGGTCATGACGTCGCCGGTCAGCGCCACGATGAAACCCGCCCCGGTCTTCGGGATCAGGTCGCGCACCGTGATGCTGAATCCGCTCGGGGCGCCGAGGACCGCGGGGTTGTCGGTGAAGGAATACTGCGTCTTGGCCATGCACACCGGAAGTTTGCCCCACCCGTTCGCCTCGATCTCGGCCAACCGCCTGCGCGCCGGGCTGGTGAACTCCACGTGGTCCGCCCCGTAGATTTGCTGGGCGATGGTCTCGATCTTCTTCTCCACGGTCAGGTCAAGGTCGTACAACGGGGAGAACGACTGCGGCTGCTGCAGGACGTCCGCCACCTTCGCCGCCAGCTCATCGCCGCCGGGGCCGCCGCCGCCCTGGCCCCAGACATCGGCAATAGCCGCCTCGACACCCTTCTGCCGGCACCAGTCCAGCACCCAGTCGAGTTCTCCGGAGCTGTCGGTGGTGAATTTGTTGATGCCCACCACGGGCGTGACACCGAATTTGAGTGCGTTGTCCACGTGGCGCTCCAGGTTGGCGATGCCGGCCTGCACCGCTTCCAGGTTCGGTTCCTTCAACTGCTCCTTCGGGATGCCGCCGTGCATTTTCAGCGCCCGGATGGTGGCCAGCACCACGATGGCGGACGGGGCGAACCCGCCGGCGCGCGCCTTGATGTCCATGAACTTCTCGGCGCCCAGATCGGACCCGAACCCGGCTTCGGTGACGACGACGTCGGCGAGCCGGCGGGCGGTCTGCGTGGCCAGCAGCGAGTTGCAGCCGTGGGCGATATTGGCGAAGGGGCCGCCGTGCACGAAGGCGGGCGTGCCGGCGATGGTCTGGACCAGGTTCGGCTTGATGGCGTCTTTCAGCAGCATGGCTAGCGCGCCCTGCACACCCAGGTCCGCCACGGTGACCGGCTTGCGGTCGTAGGTGTAGCCGACGGTGATCCGGGACAGCCGGGCTTTCAGGTCGGCGAGGTCGGACGAGAGGCAGAAGACCGCCATGACCTCGGAGGCGACGGTGATATCGAAGCCCGCCTCCCGCGGCACTCCCTGCGTCGGCCCGCCCAGACCGATCACCACCTGGCGAAGCGCCCGGTCGTTCATGTCCAGCACCCGCCGGAACGTCAGCCGGCGCGGGTCGATGCCCAGCTCGTTGCCCTGATAGATATGGTTGTCCACCAGCGCCATCAACGCGTTGTTCGCCGAGGTGATGGCGTGGAAGTCCCCGGTGAAATGCAGGTTGATGTCGTCCATCGGGAGCACCTGCGAATAGCCGCCGCCGGTTGCCCCGCCCTTCATGCCCAGGATCGGTCCGAGGGAAGGTTCACGGATGGCGACCATGGTCTTGTGCCCGGCCCTGGCCAGGGCGTCCGCCAGGCCCACCGTGAGGGTGGATTTGCCTTCACCGGCCGGGGTGGGCGACATCGCGGTCACCAGGACCACCTGGCCGCGCGGTTCCTCGTGGCCCTTTCCCAACTTGGCGGGATCAACCTTCGCCTTGTAGCTGCCGTAAAACTCGAGAGCCTCCGCCGGGATGCCGGCGGCGTCGGCTATGGCGGTAATGGGCCGCAGAGTGGCGCGGCGGGCAATCTCCAGGTCGGTCAGCGGAGCCGGTTCAGACATCGTCGTCCTTCTTCCTCGCATGGGCCATACAGGCGGCAGTACCGCCACAGCCAACGTATCAGCCATCAAGGCCGCCGTCACCGGTCCCTGAGGGGAGAAGGGGAACCGGAGAACGGGGCCTGGTGGACTGGCTGGAAGCACTTTGCGAATGGCCGCCTCGGAGCGTCCGGCTCTTCGTCCGAGGAACAAAAATGGCCTGCCGCGCGATAAGCACGCGGCAGGCCATCTTCGTGTTTATTTGCAGCCGTTAGCGGCGGACCGCCCGACGACCGGACAGGCTTTCTGCCACACCGATCAGAAGTACCGCGGCAATGACGGCGACGATGAATCCAAGGACGTTCAGTTCAAAGATGTCGCCTGTGCCCAGCAGGTTTGCGATGACACCACCGATGATTGCTCCGACTATGCCGAGCAGCAGCGTGGCCACGAGCCCCAGGTTCTGCTTTCCGGGCTTGATAAGGCGGGCGAGTGCTCCGATAACCAGCCCTGCAATGATGAAACCGATCATGTTGCCTCCTCAGGTTGCGATGGACCCACCATAAGCATACTTAGTGATCGTACGCAAAACGTTTCATCTAGCCGGCGACGGTAAGGCGCCACTGAGACGACGCTGCCGCGCGGCCTCCGGGATGCCGGTTTCAATGAAACACCACGGCACTTGAGCCTCGACAAATGCTTGAAGGCGGAGGTGTTTAAAGGCCGAGGCCCGCGCCTGGAGCAACCCGGGCGCGGGCCTGAAGCTACATCGGGTCCAATGCGACTCATCGGATCCTCCTCGCGGATGTGTCCCCTACGGAACGGCGTATTTATTTGCACCTGCCGGCTGGAACTCAGCGGATGAGCTGGCGGTGCGACAGCAATTCGTCGCGCACGTGTTCCAAGCGCTGTTCATCAACACCCACGTTCTGTATTCGTTCCCACAGCGAGACGCTCTGGCGGAGCTTGCGGATCATGGCATTCACCTCCTGCCTGGCCAAGAAATTCGGCATGCCCGCTGCCGCGGAGCGTTTCGGGCTGTCCGGCGTCGGCACGGCGAAGCCCGCACCCCCGCTCACGGCACCGGCGTCGCCGGGACCGTCGCCGCGGGTGTCAAGGCCGCCCAGGCTTCCGGCGGTGATCACCTCGCCGTGGCCGCGCCGCTCCGTTTCCCGGGCCTGCGCCGGCTCGGGTGGACGGACGGATCGTTCCGGTGCAGGCAGCACGGCTGCATCCAGCGGTTTCATGAGGGGTTCCTCTCTGGAATGGGCGGAGTTTTCTCCGGAATGGGTTGGATTTCGGGCAGGACGCATGGCGGTATCCAGGCGGGTTGCCGTTGTCGGGGCGGGGCCGGTGGCCGTGCTCGAAGCAGCAGCAGGGGTCGCCGCGTCGGCAGCGGGTAATGCGGTAAGGGTGCTCATAGCGAAGTCCTCAAGGCGGAAGGTGAGGCCTCCGCGCGGGGGAGCTAGAGAAGTGCGGCGATTGACATACGGCAGCGGTTCAAGACTTGAACCGGCCCAATCAGCGAAGTTCTACTGCGCAGAAATGGCGGAGGCGGGTCGTCGGAGCGCGGCGAAGGAGTTAAACACTCCGCCCGGCGTCTTGGTCATATTCACGATTCCCACCTCCCGTTCCTGATAGCGCCAATAGATACGTCCGAGTTGAAGCTCCTGATTGAGAAAGTTCAATCGGACTCGTCCAACGTACCCGATTGCTCCCGCTTCTGCCTAGCCACGCCCGGGAACTTATTCATTTTTTTCTCGCTGAACCGGCGTGTCGCCCGCAACACGCCGCATAACGACGGCGGTGCCTCCCCTCAACGAGGTGCTTCCCCCTTCGGCGACCCCCTCGTTCGCGTTCCGTCCGCCTTGGCCCGGTTTGCCGCCCGTTCCGGCGGCCAGGCAGGCTCCCTAAACTGGACCCGGATGCGAGCACCCACCCCCGGACGGGACGACGACATGGAAACTGGAGCTCCGCCGGGACCCGCGACCGGACCTGCGGCCCCGAAGTCCCCGGCCCGCATTGACGAGCTTGACGCCCTGCGGGCCTTCGCGCTGCTGGGCATCCTGTGCGTGAACATCTGGTACTTCGCCGACCCGTATGCCGTCACCGGCGGCTCGAACCCAAAGTTCCAATCCGGCGCGGACACCGCGCTCCGCTTCGCGGTCAGCCTCCTGTTCGAGGCCAAGTTCTACATCCTGTTCTCGTTCCTGTTCGGCTACAGCTTCGTTCTGCAGTGGGCTTCGGCCGTGGCGGACGGCCAGCCGGTCGTCGTCAGGACCGTGCGCCGGGCGGCCGGCCTCGTGGTCCTCGGGCTGCTCCACGGCCTGCTCCTGTTTCACGGGGACATCCTGCTGGCCTACGGCCTGCTGAGCCTGGTGTTGCTCCGCACCCGCGCGCTCTCCCCGCGGGCCGCTGCCGCGGCCGGAGTGGCGGTCATCGGCTGCATGGGCGTGTTCGTCCTGATGCTGGGACTCATCGCGGCGGCCGCGGGGCCATTCGACGGCAGTGCCGCCGCGGGCGCCGCGCCGGCGTTCGGGCTGGCCGGCTCTCCCGCCGACGTTCTGGCCCAGAACGCGTCGCTGTATCCGCTGACGCAGCCTAATGCCGTGCTCCTCCAAGGCCCGATTGCCCTCGGCGCGTTCTACCTCGGCCTGGCGTGTGCCAAGGGACGGCTGCTCGAGCGGGGCATCGCACCACGCACGCTCCGCCGCCTGGCTGTCACGGCGCTGCCGGCCGGGCTGGCCGCTTCTGCGCTGCAGGCGTGGTTGCAGCACGGCGTCGGCGGTCCCGCGATGACCGTGGTGGCCTTTGGCATTTCCACGTTGACCGGGCCGCTGCTGACGGCCGGTTACGTCGGAGTGCTGCTGCTGTCCTTCCGCACCGCGGCCGGACGCGCCCTGTGCGCCGTGCTGGCTCCCGCAGGCCGCCTCGCGCTGACCAACTATCTGGGACAGTCCGTGCTGATGGCCCTGGTCTTCACGGGTTTCGGTCTGGCGTTGACCGGCCGGTTGGCCCCGCCCGCGGTGCTCGGGGTGGCGGGGCTCCTCTTTGTGGCGCAACTGCTGGCCAGCGCCTGGTGGGTGAGGTGGTTCCGGTACGGGCCGCTGGAGTGGCTGCTGCGCAGCCTCACCTACTGGCGGCGTCCGGCCATGCTCCGTTAGCGGCTAGAGGTTCCAGCCCGCAATCGCGGGCGTCTTCTTGTCCCACCCCAGCCGGCAGACGGCAGCGGTATCCAGCACGAAGTGCCGGCCCTCGATGGGTTCCAGGCCAAGCCAGCGGGCCGCAAGCACCCGGAGGAAGTGCCCGTGTGCCACCAGCAAGACCTGGCGTGACCCTGGCGGTTCGGACGAAGGGCCGTCGAGCACCTCGGCGATCACATGGTCGGCCCGGTCGGCCACCTCTTGCAGGGACTCGCCGCCGCGGACGCCGTGGGTCCAGATCAGGTAGGAGGGATCCTTGGCCCGGATGGCCGCGCTCTGGAGGCCTTCATAGTCTCCGTAGTCCCATTCATGCGCTTCGGCCACCACCTCCGCTTCGGGGTAGCCGGCCAGTTCGGCCGTCCGGCGGGCACGCGCCAAGGGGGAGGTCAAGACGGTGTGGAAACGGACTCCCGCCAGCTTCGCCGCGGCGTCGCGGGCCTGCTGGACCCCGGCCGGAGTCAGCTCAAGGTCGGCCAACCCGGTGTACCGGTGGTCGCGCGACCACTCGGTTTCGCCGTGGCGCATCAGCCACAACACCGGAAAATCATGCGGTTCGGCCGCGACCATGGCTATGCCTGCTCCGCGTATTCCGGCTGCGTCCGCCACCAGGCCAGCAGTTTCGCTTCTGCCTCTTCCTGCGCCGCCGGGCCGTTCTCCAGCCGCTCTTCCAGCAGGAATTTGTAGGCGCGGCCGACCAGCGGGCCGGGCCGGATCCCGAGCAGCGCCATGATCTGGGCGCCGTCCAGGTCCGGCCGGACGGCGTCCATTTGCTCCTGCTCCTTCAGCGTGGCGATCCGCTGCTCCAGGTCGTCGTAGGCGAAGGCGAGCCGCTCCGCCTTGCGCTTGTTCCGCGTGGTCACGTCGGAGCGGGTCAGCCGGTGCAGCCGCTCCAGCAGCGGTCCGGCGTCGTTGACGTAGCGGCGCACGGCCGAATCCGTCCAGCCCGCCTCCCCGTAGCCGTAGAAGCGCATGTGCAGTTCCACCAGCCGGGAGACGGCCTTGATGGTCTCGTTGTCGAAGCGCAGCTTCTTCATCCGCTTGGCGGTGAGCTTGGAGCCCACCACGTCGTGGTGGCGGAAGCTGACCGCGCCGGAGGGTTCGAATCGGCGGGTAGCCGGCTTGCCGACGTCGTGCATCAGGGCAGCGAACCGCAGGACGAAGTCCGGACCCGGCACCGCGCCGTCGTCGTCAGTCTCCAAGGCGCAGGCCTGCTCCAACACGGTGAGCGAGTGCTGGTAGACGTCCTTGTGCCGGTGGTGCTCATCGATCTCCAGCCGCAGCGCCGCGACCTCCGGCAGCACGTAATCCGCCAGGCCGGTGTCCACCAGCAGGTCCACGCCGGCGCGCGGGTCCTTGCCGTTGATCAGCTTGGTCAGTTCGTCGCGGACGCGTTCGGCGGAGATGATCTCGATCCGCCCGGCCATGTCCGTCATCGCCTCCTCCACCTCGGGTGCCACGTCCACGTTGAGCTGGGAGGCGAACCGCGCGGCACGCATCATCCGGAGGGGGTCATCGGAGAACGACGCCGACGGCGCGCCCGGGGTGCGCAGCACCCCCGCGTGGAGGTCCTTGACGCCGCCATGCGGATCCACCAGTTCCAGCGACGGCAGCCGCAGCGCCATCGCATTCATGGTGAAGTCGCGGCGGAACAGGTCGTCCTCCAGGGACGTCCCGAAAGCCACCACGGGCTTGCGGGAATCCGGGTCGTAGGCCTCGGCCCGGTAGGTGGTTACCTCGATCATGTGCTGGCCCTTGCGCAGGCCGATGGTCCCGAAATCGCGGCCGATCTCCCAGAACTTGTCCGCCCACTTCCCGACGACGGCGATGGTGGCATCCGGATCGGCGTCGGTCGTGAAATCGAGGTCCGGGGAGACCCGGCCCAGGAACAGGTCGCGCACCGGTCCGCCGACCAGCGAGAGTTCGTGGCCCGCTGCCGCAAACAGTTCTCCCAGTTCGATCACGACGTCCGGCAACGGCAGGGACGGGACGTTGGAACCGGGTGCTGATGCGAACTGCGAACCAAAAAGGTGAACCATAGTGACTTAAGCGTGCCAGATGCCGGGCGCGATGTTTAACAAAGTCCCGCGGCTCGGCCCCGGCATCATCGGCCCGTAACAAAAATCGTTAGAGTGGACTGCATGGCACACCCGGTTCCGAGCGCCCCGAAGCGCACCCCGCTGACAGCGTCAGTGGGCAGCGCCGCGCCCGGACACCATTCCCTGCCCACCGTGGAGGAGATCTCGGCCGGCGGCGTGGTGGTCGATACGTCGACCCCGGACCTGAACGTGGCCATCATCGCGCGCTTTAACCGCGGCGGCCGGCTCGAGTGGTGCCTGCCCAAGGGCCACCCCGAGGGCCGGGAGACCAACGAAGAGGCCGCCGTCCGGGAAGTCGAAGAAGAAACAGGGATCAAGGGCCGCGTGCTGGCCACGCTGGGCAGCATCGACTATTGGTTCACCGTCAGCGGCCACCGCGTCCACAAGACCGTGCACCACTTCCTGCTCGAGGCCACCGGCGGCCTGTTGACCATCGAGAATGATCCGGACCATGAGGCAGTAGACGTGGCCTGGGTTCCGCTGGCGGAGCTGGGCCGGAAGCTGTCCTTCCCCAACGAACGGCGGATCGTGGACCTGGCCCGGGAAGTCCTGCCCGGGCACCTTTGAGCCCCGGCCGGATCCGGCGGTCCGGCCGTTTTCAGGTGAGAACATAGAGGACGATGTCCGAGACCCAGACCCCCTCCCCCAGCCCGTCCGTGCAGCAGCACAGCACAGCCAAGTCCAGTGCCATCATGGCGGCCGGGACCATGGTGTCCCGCGTTCTGGGGTTTGTCCGCACCGCTTTGCTGGCGGTCGCGATCGGCGCCAACACGACGATGGGCGACATCTTCGAGAAGGCCAACACCATCCCGAACATCATCTACCTGCTGCTGGCGGGCGGGGTGTTCAACGTGGTGCTGGTGCCGCAGATCATCAAGGCCAGCCAGAAGAGCGACGGCGGGGCGGACTTCGTCAGCCGGCTGCTGAGCCTGACGCTGCTGGTGCTGGCCGGGATCGCGCTGCTGGCAACACTGCTGGCCGCGCCGATCATCTCCGCCCTGACCCGCGGCTGGACGCCGGTCATGCTGGAACTCGGCACCGTCTTCGCCGTGTGGTGCCTGCCGCAGATCTTTTTCTACGGGCTGTACGCCGTGGTGGGCCAGGTGCTCAACGCCCACGGCCGGTTCGGCTGGTACATGTGGGCTCCCGCCCTGAACAACGTCGTCGCCATCGGCACGCTGGTGCTGTACATCGCACTGTACGGCCGGTATCTGCCCGGCAAGGACGACCCGGAGCTTTGGACCAGCGCCCAGACAATGGTGCTGGCCGGCGGCACCACGCTGGGCATCGTGCTGCAGGCGCTGATCCTGTTGTGGCCGCTGGGACGGCTGGGGATGGGCCTCAAGCTCAAGCTCGGCTGGCGCGGCATGGGCTTCGCCGCCACCGGAAAGGTGGCCATGTGGAGCCTGGCCACCATGGTCATCGCCAACACCGCGTACCTCTTCTACGGGTCGATCGCCTCCGGCGCCACGGCCGCGCGCGCCGAGCTGGCAGGGCCCGGCGCCTCGGTCCCCGGCGAGTACGCTCTGAATACCGCCCAACTGATCGCCATGCTGCCGCATTCGGTCTTCGTCCTCTCGGTGGCCACGGTGCTGTTCAACCAGTTGTCCCGCCAGCAATCGAGCGGGGCGGTGGACGACGTGCGGCATACCGTGAACTCGGGGCTGCGCACCATCGGCGTCGCCACCGTCTTCGGGGCCGCCTCCGTGGTGGTGCTGGCCGGCCCGCTGGCACGCTTGTTTGCCGGGTCGGGCCCCACCGCGGCGGCCTCCGCTGCGTCGATGGGCCAGGTGCTGACCATCCTCGCGGCCGGCATGCCCTTCATGAGCATCTACTTCTTCCTGGGCCGGGTGTTCTATGCGGAGGAAGACGCCAAAACGCCGTTGATCATGCAGGCGATCTGCTCCGGCGCGTCGGTGGTCCTGGCCGTGCTGATCGCCTGGTTGATCGATCCCACCCTGGTGGTCTACGCGCTGGCGCTGCTGTTCACGGTGTTCCACGTGGTCTCGGCGGTCCTTGCCCACTACTTTGCCCGCCGCCGGCTGGGCGACTACGGCGCGGGCCGCGTCGTGGATACCTACATCCGGCTCGGTTATGCCGGACTGGGCTCCGGGTTGGTGGGCGCAGCGGTCCTGTGGCTGTTCGGCGGTTACGCCAACGGCGGATTCGCCTGGCAGTCCATCGCCACCGCCATGGTGACCATCGCCGTCGTCGGACTGGTCATGGCCGCTGTATACCTGCTGCTCCTGCGCGCGCTTCGGGTCGAGGAGCTGCAGGACTTCCTGCGGCCGATGCTTAAACGGTTGCCCGGACGCGCCTGACAGAAGCGGGTATCGGGTCCGGCAGCGGATAGCATGGAAACCAAATTATCCAGTCACGGGCACCTGCCCAGGACATTTCGCCGGGAGGAACTAGTGCCGCAGCCAGTTGATGTGGGCATGCTGCTTGGTGGCCGTTACAAGGTCACTGCCCAAGTGCTTGCGTCCGCCGAGAACGATCTGGTCCTGGACGGCATTGACCAGGTGCTCAACCGGCCGGTCAGCATCCTGGTGGCAGCGCCGGAGAATGCCAGCCAGGTCGCCATGAGCGCCCGTGAGATAGCCACCGGCGAGCGGGCGGGCAACGTCCAGGTGCTGGACCTCGGCAATGCCGACGGATTCACCTACCTGGTGACCAACGAGGCCCAGGCGGCCGACCTCCTGGACCTGGTCATTCAGCAGGACGGGCCGTATGTAGAGCCCTTCTTCACCGACACACTCGGTTCGGAGATCTTCGGCCAGGCCCGTTCCACGGAGCCGGAGCCGTATGAGGACGAATACGAGTATGAGGACTACGACGAGGAGCCTCGCCAGAGCCTGCGCGAGAGGCTGAACAAGCTCGACCTGCCCAAATTGGGCCGGAACGGCGGCGACGGGACGTCCAAGCCCCGGTTCGGCGCCCGTCCTGAGGCCCCGGCCCGAGGCGCCGGGTCCGCTGCGGGAGCTGCGGCCGCCGCAGCATCTGCCGGGGCGGTCGTGCCGCCGCCGCCCTCCGCTCCCCCGGCCCCACAGGTCGCGAGCCCGGCCACGGCGCCGGTGTCGCGGCAGGCTCCGGCGGCCGGCCGGCCGGCTGCCGCTCCGGCTCCGGCTCCGGCAGACAAGCCCAAAGTCAGCTTGTGGCCCGGCGACGACGACAAGCCGGGTGTGCGGTCGGCCGGCATGTTCCCGTCCGCCGCCCGCACCAGCAGCGAACCCGCGGTCGATGACTACGAGTACGACGAATACGACGACGAAGAGCGCAACAGCCCGAGGTCTTCCAGGTTGCTGGTGGGCGGGTTGCTCGCCGTCTTGCTGGTGATCGCGATCGTGGTGGCCGTGAGCCAGCTGAATCTGTTCCGCGGCGGCCCGGTCGCCGACGGCTCGCAGGGCGGAAACGAAACCGCGGCCGCCGAACCGGCAGAGACGGGCGCGGCAGAAGAAACGTCGGCTCCGGCCGACGAAGTCGTCGAGCCGGTCATCGCCGGCCTCACCCGCCAGGTTCCGGACTTGCCGGAACTCGACGTGGAGAACGACGGCAAACTGCCCGAAGCCATCGACGGCAACCCCGCCACTTACTGGGCAAGTTACCAGTACGCGTCGGACCAGTTCGGCGGCTACGCCGGAAACATGGCGCTGGTTGTCGAGCTGGAAGAGTCCTCAAGCATCAGCTCGGTGGTATTGACCCAACTGAGCGGTACCGGAGGAAACTTCTCCGTGCTCCTGAACGATGAACCCACGTTGGACGGTGCCGACCAGGTCGCGCAGGGAAGCTTCACGGCACAAAAGACCACTATTCCGGTCCCTGAACAGGATGGCGCCGCGCCCAAAGCACAGTACGTCCTGATCAACTTCACGCAGTTGCCGAGGCTGTCCAACCCCATGGGCGGCATGCCGTTCGGCATCCGCATGGCCGAGATCGAAGTCTCTTAGCCCGTTCAGGGAGCGGCTGCGCAATAAGCTCGCCGGAATAAGCCGGGGGCACCCGCCGTTGAGACAAGTGCCGGGCTAACCGCCCCTTCGGGGTGGCCGGCCTTAGGGTTACGTCAACATCAGAGGAAGAGGTTCGCAGGCAGTGAGCACAGATACCACACCGTCCGTCCGCGACGTCATCATCGTTGGGTCCGGTCCGGCCGGCTACACGGCAGCTGTTTACACCGCGCGCGCCAATCTCAACCCACTGCTCATCGCCAGCTCCGTAGAGGCAGGCGGCGAGCTGATGAACACCACCGACGTGGAAAACTACCCCGGGTTCCCTGACGGCATCCTGGGTCCCGAGCTGATGGAGAACTTCCAGAAGCAGGCCGAACGCTTCGGCACCGAGATCCTGTTTGAAGACGTCACAAGCCTTGAACTGGAAGGTCCGGTCAAGAAGGTCACCATCGGCTCGGGCGAAACCTTCCTGGCCCGGTCCGTGATCATCTCCACCGGTTCCGCCTACCGGGAGCTCGGACTGCCGGACGAAAAGCGCCTGGCCGGCCACGGCGTCAGCTGGTGCGCAACCTGTGACGGTTTCTTCTTCAAGGGCCAGAACATCGCCGTCATCGGCGGCGGCGACTCGGCAATGGAAGAAGCCCTCTTCCTGACCAAGTTCGCGGAGTCTGTCACGGTGGTCCACCGGCGGGATACCCTGCGTGCCTCGAAGATCATGCAGGACCGCGCCCTGGCCCACGAGAAGATCAAGTTCGTGTGGAACTCGGAAGTCGTCGGGCTTGAAGGCGACACGAAGGTCACCGCGCTGAAGCTCAAGAACACGGTCGACGGTTCCGAGTCGGTGCTGCCGGTAACGGGCGTGTTCGTCGCCATCGGCAACGATCCCCGGGTCTCCCTGGTCAAGGACCAGCTGGAACTGACGCCCGAGGGCACGATCGCAGTCGAGGGCCGGTCGTCGCGCACCTCCCTGCCGGGAGTCTTCGCTGCCGGCGACGTTATTGACCCCACCTACCGCCAGGCCATCACCGCCTCGGGCAGCGGCTGTGCGGCTGCCATCGATGTGGAACACTATCTCGCTGAGCGCGCAGACACCCTGGCCGACGTCGCCGGACCCGCAACAGTCTGAATCGGTTGTAAAAGGAGAAAAGCATGAGCAACGCAAAAGATGTCACTGACGCTACTTTCGACGCGGATGTCCTGCAGTCCGCCAAACCCGTAATCGTCGATTTCTGGGCGGAGTGGTGCGGTCCTTGCCGCATGCTCTCGCCGATTCTCGATGACATCGCTGCCGAGCATTCCGACAAGGTAGAGGTCGTCAAGCTCAACGTGGACGACAATCCCGCCACCGCAGCCCAGTACGGTATCACTTCCATTCCAGCCGTCTATGTGTTCAAGGACGGCGCGGTGGCCGCGACATCCATCGGCGCCAAGCCGAAGCAGGTCATCGAGCAGGAATTCGCAGAATTCCTTAACTAGTCCGATGGAAAACGACGCTGCAGGCCAGAGCCTGCGCCGTTCAGACATTAGTCGACGCGTAGTAGCCCTTCGTGAAGGGCTACTACGCGCTGGCGTTTCCATGGCCTATTTGGCGCCCGATCAAGTAAACAACCCCACGGTCTTTGACGACCATGTAGATGCGGCCGTACGCACCTTCCAGCAGCACCGGGGACTGATGGTCGACGGCGTGGTTGGTCAGGAAACCGAGCGAGCCCTGGCGGAGGCGCAGTTCAAGCTCGGGGATCGTCCGCTGATATTCACGCTGGAAGCGTCGCCTCTTCGTGGCGATGATGTCACCGAGCTGCAGCGCCAGTTGTCGTTCCTCGGCTTCTACTACGGTCACATCGATGGCGAGTATGGCGAACGGACCTACCACGCGGTCCGCGAGCTGCAGTTAAATCTGGGGCTCGAACCTTCCGGCGTCGCGGATCAACAACTGACTGCCTCGATGGAACGCATTAATAGGACGATCAGTCCTAGCCAGGCGTTCTCGCTCCGGGATTACGAACGGCTCAACCAAGCCTCTGCGGCACTGCGCGGCCGGACTATCGCCCTCGCCCCCGGCGCCGGCGCAGCGCACTGGGCAGACAGCCCCGACGTTGCCTCCGGCAGTCGCCTGACCGAGAAGCTCGTCGCCGGGGACGTCGCCAGCCGAGTGAAGAAGATCCTGACCGAACTCGGTGCCAGCGTGGAAATCGTTGACAAGGAAACCGAAGCCGGTGGTTTGGACCGCACTTCGCTTATCAAGAGGTCCTCTCCGAGCTTGAGCGTTGCCCTCCACTGTGACTGGTTGCCGCAAGAGGCAGCCAACGGCGTCAGCGCGTTCTTTTGGGGCCGCCCTGAATCAGGTGAAGTCCGTTCTCCCATAGGGCACCGCGCCGGCGAACTTATCCTGAAGGAGATCGTGGCCCGCACCGGGTCTACCAACCTGGGTATCCACGGTCGAAGCTGGGATATCCTGCGGCTGCCCAGCACCCCCTCGGTGCAACTGGATCTCGGTTATTTGAGCAGCCCTTTCGACTCCCGTCGCCTCGCTGATCCTATTTACCGGCAGGTCTTGGCCGATTCCATTGTCATCGCCATTCAGAGGCTGTATCTGCTGGAAGAGGACGACGAGCCGACAGGCACGTTGGCGCTCGACGACGTCCTCCGCTTCAACCCAGGAACCTGACGCCCGATAGCGTCGCTCCCCTGTTTCACGTGGAGCGCCGGCGGTCTACATTGAACACCTGCGTTTTACGTGGAACCGGCTGGGCATCTTTTTCCTTGTCGGTCGTTTCACGTGAAACCCCCTCCCCCGCGAGCCATGCCGCCGAATCAGCACCCGCATTTCGCGCGGTCTGGGACGATCCAAAGGCATGACCGTAGCCGGCCCAGCAACGAACCAACGAGCGTAACCTGCTCATCAACTGCCCGACCCGCGCCTGACGCTGTTGGTTTCGGTGTAGCTAGAAATGGACGGTCCGCGTGAGCGCGTCAGAGTCGTCGTTGCTCCTCCGTCTTTTCTTGGCGCGTCGCTCCTGATAGCCGGGCAGGTGGAAAACCCTGTGACCGGGGTCGACCCCTCCCGGCCACAGCTTTGCGAGTAACAACAACCGTCGGACATTTCCCCAGGTCCAAGCCGACCGCCTCTTGTCCGGCCTGTCCTTCAGGTCAAGAGACAACGACGAAACCAAGCGGGGGCTCGGGACCCGCATGGTTCCACGTGAAACCTCGGCATCCAAGGGCCGATTTCGTGTCTAGATCACTGTCGCACTTGCACTGAATAGCACGCCCGCTTTCACGGTCCGGGTCTCGGTGGATGCCGGGGTCGCGGCTACGTGCCTGGTCAACGGCCTGGGCTGTTGTTTATATCTAAGTGCGTCAAGAAGCGGCACCGCGGCCCCACTTTCAGTGGACCGGCGGATCATCTCTTGTGACATGGAGAGGGACTAAGGCACCCGAGAACGAATCTGGGAAAGAATCCGCGCAAACCATATCGTTGGCGTCAGCACGAAAGCCGCGCTGTAAGAGAGTGCGTCGGCCAGCCAAGCGGTGCCGCTGCGAGGATTCCTAGCTGCGGGCCTCCGCACGCGTATTTGAGCAGCGGGATCGCCACTCCGGTCTAACGCGACGCCAACGCTTTTGGCAGCACACGTAGAGATCGATCCCTTCATCCCCAAGGGGGGTGCTCGCTCGATCTCTCGGTTTCTGCCGGTCCGCCTCTGCCAACCTGCTGTTCAGCACCGTCGGTCAACGGAGCTTTCGTCGCGACACGACTGTCCTCCATATCAGCGCCTGGTGGGCCGGCCCCATCCTGAGCCCGATCGGGTCCGGCGGCTGTTGAGGCGCCGGGAGTCCTGAGTGTTTCACGTGGAACCCCACGTCTCATCCGATCGGCACCGGCATGTTGTGGCCTCGGGAGTCGGGTTTGGACGTCTAAAGCCAGTTTGGGTCGTTCCACGTGAAACATACGGGCTCACTCCTTGGACCAGAAGCCCCACAGCATGCAATGCCACGTGCCAGCCGCAACTCGGACGAATGCTGCCGCGGCAGTTGGCCACTGTTTATGCGTCGCAAACACAGAGCTCTCCCCAACAAGAAAGGGGGAGCTCCATGCGGAGGCTTCCGGCAGGATCAGTCGGTGGGCGTTGCGCCTGTCCACTGGTGTTGCCTGCGGCTAACGTCCGGGGTATGAGTCGAAGCTAGCTGTGGATCCTTGCCTCGCCCAACACATAGCCCGCAAAAACCCAAGGCCCGCCAAACATGTGGATCCTGTCGCCGTGCGCACGAATCGGCCTCCCCAGCAGGAGCAGGCACTCGACCGGTCTCCTAAGCGCAGACGAGGACTACGTGCCCTTGATGCTCCACTTGGCGCTCTTGCTCTACGAGCCCCCAGATTCACGTAAAACACGCAAGCCAGCTCTGAGAGCGAGCAAAGATGGATCCCAAAACCGCTCCTGTTGTCGGATTAACGCAGCGCCTGGGTCCCGTCCGGTCAGCGATGGAGATGGCGTGCCGACCCTCCCCTACTTGTGGGACGGCGCTCCTCGGCTTGCAGCGATGCGCTACCGCCACGAAGGCGGTCCGCAGTGACGGGCGTGGCCGGTGTAGGCAGCTACGCATCGTCCAGAAGAGTAGAACTACTGTGCAAGTTTCACGTGAAACACTTCGCTCCGTCGCTCCGGCGCTTGAGAGAACCGGTGGGCCTCGCCTACCGCAGCACGTTCAGGAGTAGCGGCTCCCTGTCCCCCCACTGCGCGATGGTCCCCCGCAAAGTCCGGCCCGAGAGGTTAGGCCCATGAAGTGCATACCGCTGCCCACTGCCTGCATTTCATACATGCGCGTCTTGGAGCTATCGTCTTTGCACTAGGAGCACCGCCAACCCTGCACGCGTTTCCTCCCAGGATTGGCCAGCGAAACAAGGAGCCCTAGGCCTCAAGCGGCGCGCACTATTTGGCAGTAGTAGCGGCCAGAGGAGGCACCCGCCATGTGCATGCGGGGCCGGAGCTGGGGCACTCAGATCGTCCACCTGCGCCCGGAGCCAAAGTTTCACGTGAAACACATCGGTCCGCCGTTAGGCTGAGCCAGCACGTTTCTCTGCTGCCTTGGTGAGTCACGGGCGAAAGTCGTCCTTCGAGGCCAGAGATAGACGCCACACAGTGACGGTTAGCCACCGCCGCACCGACCTTGCCGCGCCACACCAGAACTAACAGCCGCGGGTACTGAACGTACATTTCCCATCGTCGGACAGCAGGTGCCTAGAGACTCTGCGAGGTCCCTGTCTTACTTGCACCCGCAAAGAAGTTGTGCGTGCAGATATTTAGCGCCCTTACGGGTTGAGAGATGAAGGCTCCAGCCAGCCATCCGCGACATCCTCGGAGACAGATGCACATGAAAATGAGCAGTAAATTCTGCGTCCCGGTGAGTCTTCACCCCTCGAAGCCCGGAGGACCGAGGTATCGTTGCCCCACGTCGCGCCTCAGTTTCACGTGAAACACCTTGCTTCAGATCAGCCACTGAGGGGGGCACCGGTCATGGAAACCACCGAGAAAGCCTTCCCCGGGGAGCACCGGAGACGGCACCGGCCCCGGGCACAGTGCCACGACCGGCGTCGCCTCCGGGAATAATTACATTTAAGCGACGATCCCTACCCCTAGGTGGGAAAGCGGACCGGGCGCCCCTGCCCTTCCCACATCCCGCGTCACTAGCGCCGCTGCAAGTCGCCGGTCCGGCCCAGCTAGTGCAAGCCTCCTGGCAGGATTGGTCCGCCACGGCTAAGCGCGGCCATTCCCTCGTGCTTGCCTTAGCTGGACGCCTGGCGGTCGGTTTCCAGATGCCCTTGGATCTCACCAAAGCAATGGGCTCCGTCCTTGCGGAACGGAGCCCATGTTTCACGTGGAACGAAGGCTAGGGCGTCGCCGGGTTCAGCACGTCCATGATGCGGTTCAGGTCATCGACGCTGGCAAACTCGATGCTGACGCGGCCCTTCTTGGCCCCCAGGGTGATCTTAACGCTGGTGTCCAGGCGGTCCGACAGGGAACTAGCCAGATAATCTAGCCGTTCGTGCCGAGCTCCCTCACGGGGCTTGCTTTCCCGTTTGGGCCGTCGCACGCCGTCGCTCAGGGAAACGATCTCCTCGGTCGCCCGAACGGAAAGGCCCTCGGCGACAATCTTTTGCGCCAGCTTCTCCATTTCTCCAGGATCAGTGAGTCCCAGGAGGGCGCGCGCATGACCAGCGCTCAACACGCCGGCAGCAACCCGCCGCTGCACCAGCGGAGGGAGCTTCATCAACCGCAAAGTGTTGGACACCTGTGGCCTTGACCGACCGATCCGATCCGCAAGCTCATCATGCGTGCAACCGAAATCATCAAGCAACTGCTGATAGGCCGCAGCCTCTTCCAGCGGATTCAGCTGGCTGCGGTGCAGGTTCTCAAGCAGGGCGTCCCGTAACAGGTCATCGTCGGAGGTGGACCTGATGATCGCCGGAATCGTTTCCAGGCCAGCAGCCTTGGTGGCCCGCCAGCGGCGTTCGCCCATCACCAACTCGTACTGTGCGCCACCGTCATCGGAAGGACGCACAACGATCGGCTGGAGGACGCCGATCTCACGGATCGAATGCACCAGCTCCGCCATGTCTTCCTCGTCGAAGACCGTGCGAGGCTGTTTGCGGTTCGGCTGGATCGCGGTAACGAGGACTTCGGCAAAGGTGGCCCCGGGGACCTCGACCAGGTCGGCGCCCGTCGTTTCACGTGGAACAGATACTTCTGTAGGAGCCGAGGGAGCTCCGGCGCCGTCCCTGCCGACGGGATCTGCCGCCACCTTAGCGGAAGGGTGCGTTTCGCCGGCAGCACCATTGCCATCGGCCCGGGAAGAATCGTCCTTCACAGATTTCTTAGCCGCCGGTTTCTTGCTGCCAGTGGTCGCAAGCTTGCGCGGGGCCCGCAACACTTCGGCTACCTGCGCGGCACTCGATCCGGTTACGGTCTCGGAGTCAGTCGTCGTGAGGACGGCGGTGTCCCCTTCTTCCCTCCGACTGGAAGCGGGAAAGAAAACGTCTACGGGTCGCTGAGTCCGACGTTTGACGGAGGCTTCCTGCCCCTCGGTTGACTCGGTCTCCTCTGGGGCCGGAGCACTGGGTATCAATGCGCCCAAGCCTCTTCCCAAGCCGCGACGTTTCTCACTCATCTGGACCCTCTTCCGTCATGCGCCGAGCTAGCATGCAAATGCTCGCTTAAGGCGTAATTCTACCGTTGCAGTACGGCTTCACAGCTACTTGCCGCGCTCGGCGATTTCGGCTGCGGCCTCCTGATAAGAAAGGGCCCCGCTGGACGACGGATCATAGGTGATCACCGTCTGCTGGTAACTCGGAGCCTCCGAGATGCGAACTGAGCGCGGTACGACCGCACTCAAGACTTCGTTCGGGAAATGCTCCCGCACTTCGGCTGCCACCTGAGCTGCGAGGTTTGTTCGTCCGTCGTACATGGTCAGCAAGATCGTAGAAACAACCAATCCAGCGTTGAGGTGCTTCTGGATCATCTCGATGTTCTTCAGGAGCTGGCTCAGCCCCTCCAAAGCGTAGTACTCGCACTGGATGGGAATCAGTACCTCTTGGGCGGCGACGAAAGCGTTAACTGTCAGCAGTCCCAGGCTGGGCGGGCAGTCGATAAAGACATAATCCAGCCGGGGCAGCCCTGCCGTCTCACGTTCCTGCGCGTAAACCTCGATGGCCCGGCGCAGGCGCTGTTCACGGGCCACCAACGAGACCAATTCAATCTCGGCTCCGGCCAGGTGAATCGTGGCGGGTGCGACGATGAGATGGGCTATATCGGGGCATTGAGCAATCACGTCCCCGAGCGGCATATCGTTGATCAGCACGTCGTAGATGCTGTCAACGTCAGCGTGGTGCTCGACCCCGAGCGCCGTTGACGCATTGCCCTGCGGGTCGATATCGATGACCAGGACGTTCAGGCCGGCCGTAGCAAGGGCAGCAGCGATATTGACCGTTGTCGTGGTTTTGCCGACCCCGCCCTTTTGGTTGCTGACTGTCAACACCCTGGTGTGGGCGGGCCTGGGAAGCTCTTTGGCCTTCAGCCTCTCACGCCTGCGGTTTTCGCTCGCCAATTCCTGGGCGAGCGGTGTGCTTTCGTCAATCGAATCCATAACGTTTGAAACCGTAGCCTCTATCTTCATGTCGGAGTTGGCTATCTCAGCCTCGTTCCCAGGGGAAGTTTCACGTGAAACAGGACCGCTATGGGGGATAAGCGCAACCGTATTCGGTTGTTCAGCCACTCCGTGTCGCGACGAGCCTTCGGCTTCGGTCCCGGTGAAACCCGACACCGTGTTGTTGATCGCCACTTGGATTCCGCCCGCTTTCACTGTCCGCCACCGGCCTCTCCTAGCCTATCGTTGCGCGGCCGGATTCCCGGGGCGTTGCATGGGTGTGTGGGGGAATAGGTCACGCATCAACACGGATGCGGACTACCGTCGTCGGCTCTTCCAAGAGATCATCCCCGACGGTCAAGACCTCTGTTTCTCGGCCGCCGAGCTTCCTAATGACCTTTTCGGCCTTCTGGACCTCGTCAGCTGCGCTGCGGCCCTTGATTGCCAGCATTTCGCCCGTGCCATGCAACAGTGGAATTGAGAGGCGGGCGAGCTTGTCGAGTGCCGACACCGCTCGAGACGTCACGACGTCAGCTGTGACGTCGTCCCCCGCCAGCTCTGCCCGCGTCCGCAGCACCGTGACGTTGTCGAGCGCGAGATCCTCAATGACCTCGTTGAGCCAGACAACCCTTCGTTCCAACGGCTCGATCAGGGTCAAACGCAAGTCCGGTCGCGCCAACGCGAACGTCAGTCCAGGCAGGCCGGCCCCGCTTCCGACATCCGCGACCGCGGCGTCGCGCCCTATCAGGTTGGCGACGACGGCGCAGTTGAGGACGTGCCGGTTCCACAATCTCGGGACTTCCCGGGGGCCCAGCAAACCCCGTTCGATCCCTGAAGTGGCCAGATGCGCAACGTAGCGCTCCGCCAGGCCCAGACGTTCACCGAAAACCATGTGGGCAGCTTTGGACTCCGCCACAGTCATTTCAACTACCGACATACCTCTGCCTATCAGACCAATCCGCCGGACATGATCAGGACTCTACCGACACCACGATGTGGCGGTTGGATCCTTCGCCCTCGGATTCACTGATCAGGCCTAGCTCGGCAACCGCGTCATGGACGATCTTGCGCTCGTACGCGCTCATCGGCTCGAGCGCTACATCGCGGCCCGTCTCCTTGGCTTCGGCGACGGCGTCTTCAGCGATCTTCTGCAGTTCTTCGCTGCGGCCTTCGCGGTAGCCAGTGATGTCCAAGACCAGGCGGGAACGGTTGCCGGTCGTCGTGAGAACCGACAACCGGGCCAGCTCCTGCAAGGCTTCGAGGACTTCGCCATCCGGTCCCACGAGCGCCCTGAGCGCGTCGTTGTCTTCCTCTTCGGAGACGATCGAGATGTAGGTGCGGCCGTTGCGGACCTCGATGTCGATGTCCCCATCGATATCGGCGATGTCGAGAAGCTCCTCAAGGTAGTCCGCAGCTACGTCTCCTTCTTCTTCCAGACGCTTGGCAGAATTCGAAACAGCTTCCTCCTGCTGTTCGTCCGCTGCGGCCGCTTCGTCGGGAAGTTCTTCAGTCACTTCGGATACGCTTTCGCTGCTCATTTTTTCTTCCTGTTCTTCCGCTGTGGCTGCTGGCGCTGGCCTTTCACCTCTGCCGGGGAATCGGCCGCCGGCGCCTCGGTCTTCCGCTCGCCCAGCAGCGGTACCATCGGCAGGCCCTTCTTGGCACGGCGTTCTGCCAGTTCGCGGGCAGCCTGCGAACCCGGAGTGGGCATGCGCCGGATCACGAAGAACTGCTGTGCCATGGTCCACACGTTGGTGGTTGTCCAGTAGATCAGCACACCTATGGGGAAGTTGATGCCGCCGATGCCGAACACGAGAGGCAGGATGTAGAGCATCATCTGCTGCTGCTTCATGAACGGGGATTGCATTGCTTCGGCGGACATGTTCTTCGCCATGATCTGCTTCTGCGTGATGAACTGCGAGGCAGTCATCGCCAAGATCATGATGATCGACAGGATGACCACGGCGACCTGCTGCTCGCCCCCGCCGCCGTGCAGGAGGGATGCGGAAAGCGGCGCACCGAAAATGGACGAGTCGTCGAACTGACGGATGAGTTCGGGCGACAGGGCGCCAATGCCCTCGCCGTTCTCGCTGGCGCGCGATGCGTTGTTCAGCACGCTGAACAACGCGAAGAAGAACGGCATCTGCACCAGCATCGGCAGGCAGGCCGAGAACGGGTTGGTGCCGTGCTTCTTGTACAGCGCCATCTGCTCCTGCGTCATGGCCTGACGCGACAGCTGGTCGGTCTTTCCCTTGTACTTCTGCTGCAGCTTCCGGAGGTCGGGCTGCAGTGCCTGCATCCCCCGCTGGGCCTTGATCTGCTTGACGAAGACCGGAATGAGGGCTGCGCGGATCACCAGCACCAGCCCGATGATTGAGAACGTCCACGTCCAGCCGTTGGCCGGGTCCATCCCAAGCCAGGAGAAGCCGGCGTGGAAGGCCCACAGGATCCCGGAGACGACCCACGTGAACGGGGTCAGGATGGTGTTTAAGAAGTCCATTACTGATTTGCTCCTCGGGCCGCGCCGCGGCCTTCATCGTCGGCCGGAATAAGTGGGTGGTTAAGCTCCACGATCCGGGGGATTCTGGAAGGGTTCTCCTGCAGCCACAGGTTGAAGGATACAGACGCCGGAACATGATCCACGCCGCCGGGGTTCCATGGGTGGCAACGGAGCAGGCGGCGGGCGGCCAGCCAACTGCCCTTGGCGGCGCCGTGGACCGTCACTGCTTCCAATGCGTACGCGGAACAGGACGGGAAGAAACGGCAGACCTGGCCGTACAGGGGCGAAACGAGTTTGCGGTACACCCGCAGCACGCCGATCAGCGCATACTGCAGGGGACTCATGGTCCTCCTGGGCACGGCGGCATGGGCGGGAACCGGTACGGCACGGGCACTCATTCGGCTCTCCCCTTCTCTCCGTGCGCAGCTTCCGTCATGGCGGTGCGCGTTAAGGTCAATTTGCCGAGGGCGGCCTTGAGAGCCTTCCGGTAATCCAGTTCCAAAGCGTTGAAGTCTGCGTCGGCAGCTGCCGGAAGGGCCCGCACAACCACGGTGATCCCTCGGGAATACCCATTCTCCCTTAAGCCGGCTGCTGCCAGTTCCCGCAGTCTCCTTTTAACGCGGTTGCGCATGACGGCGTTCCCGACGGCCTTCGAGACAATAAAGCCAAAAGATGCCGGTCGGGCCGGGTCTGCTGCCGCCGCATATAACACTAAGTTCCGGCGCCCTGAGCGGGCGCCGGAACGTACAGTTGTTGAGAAGTCCGCCGATGTGCGCATCCGGTGCTGGCTGGGAAGCATGTGCTACCCAGCCCGCCGAAACACGCCGCTGCGGGAACTGAACCTCACAGCCGGGTCGACAAACTGGCTATTTAGGCCGACAGTTCGGTGCGGCCCTTGCTGCGGCGTGCGGCCAGAATGGCGCGGCCGGCGCGAGTGCGCATGCGAAGGCGGAAGCCGTGCTTCTTGGCACGACGGCGGTTATTCGGCTGAAAAGTCCGCTTGCTCACGGTGGTTACTCCAAGACGATCGACAGATGCGGTTGGACCCATTGCAACAAGGGGGAAGAACAGGTCGGCGCTCTATATGGGGTCTATTCCATTGCCAGGGGCGTTGGACGCACAAGGACAACAAAGTAGACATGAAGGACTAGTCAACGTTAGGCGATGGCGGCGAGTACCGTCAAACCGGCCCTCTCCGCACCCGGGCGTTTCCGTGGATAACCCCTGTGGACAACTCCACGCCAAAGCCGCTTTGGGCGGCCGGAGCTCCTCCCTAAAGCGACGTCCACAGGGGCCTGGATCCCAACTGTCGTCCAGCAGATTCATGCTCTACTCTTGGCAGGAGCCCCTTATCCACCGTCTGTGAATAAGTCTGTGGATTTCGGGCGGGCTGTCGGCAAATGCCGAAGCATGCTGAGCATTTCTGAGGGGTACTACGTGGACACGGACCAGATAAATGACGTCGGAAGTTCCTGGCGCAAAGTGGTCCGGACGCTGGAACAGGACGACCGTGTCTCCCCCCGGCAGCGTGGCTTCATCGTGTTGGCGCAGGCCAAAGGCCTGATCGGTACAACCCTGCTGGTGGCCGTGCCCAACGAACTGACACGCGAAGTCTTCCAGTCGCAACAGCTCAAAGACCCTCTGCACGACGCCCTGTTCGAAGTCTTCAAGGACGACATTCTCTGCGCTTTCAGCGTCGACACGGATATGGCTCCGCAGGCGGAACCGGAACCTGAACAGGAGCCCCGCCCGGCCCCGGCCGTCGTGCGCAGCGAAGCACTGCCCCAGCCGGCGGCGCAGGCCGCTTCCCCGGAACTGGGCAGGCTCAACCCGAAATACATTTTTGACACCTTCGTCATCGGTTCCTCCAACCGCTTTGCCCACGCGGCGGCCGTCGCGGTGGCCGAAGCGCCGGCCAAGGCCTACAACCCGCTTTTCATCTATGGCGACTCGGGTCTGGGAAAAACCCACTTGCTGCACGCCATCGGGCACTATGCGCGCCATCTCTACAACAGCATCCGCGTCCGGTACGTGAATTCGGAAGAGTTCACGAATGACTTCATTAACTCCATCCGCGACGATGAGGGCGCCAGCTTCAAGCAGCTGTACCGCAACGTCGACATCCTGCTGATCGACGACATCCAGTTCCTGGCCAACAAGGATGCGACGCAGGAGGAGTTCTTCCATACCTTCAACGCCCTCCACAACCACAGCAAGCAAGTGGTCATCACTTCCGACCTGCCGCCGAAACAGCTCTCCGGCTTCGAGGAACGCATGCGGTCCCGGTTCGAGTGGGGACTGCTGACCGATATCCAGCCGCCGGAGCTGGAGACCCGTATTGCGATTCTGCGCAAGAAGGCCATCAGCGAGGGGCTGTCCGTCCCCGATGAGGTCCTCGAGTACATCGCCTCGAAGATCTCCACCAACATCCGCGAGCTCGAGGGTGCGCTCATCCGCGTCACTGCGTTCGCCAGCCTGAACCAGCAGGCAGTGGACATGGGTCTCGCCGAGATAGTCCTGAAAGACCTGATCACCGACGAAGGGGCACAGGAGATCACGTCGGCCACGATCCTTGGCCAGACCGCCGCGTACTTCAAGCTCAGCATGGAGGAGCTGACCAGCAAGTCCCGGACCAGGACGCTGGTAACTGCCCGCCAGATTGCCATGTACTTGTGCCGCGAACTGACCGACATGTCCCTGCCGAAAATCGGCCAGGAACTCGGCGGCCGCGACCACACGACCGTCATCCACGCCGACCGGAAGATCCGTGAGTTGATGGCCGAGCGTCGAGCCATCTACAACCAGGTCACGGAGCTGACCAACCGCATCAAGCAGCAACAGCGCGAAAGCTAGCTTCCCCGGCGGCTGCGGCGGCCCTGCCGGGTACTACACCGGTGAAATTAACAGGTGTGGATAAGGTTGTGGATTCTTAAGTGGACAACCCGAGTCCTTAAGAGGAAAAGTACCCTGCCCCCTGTGGACGCCCGAAATTACAAGGATCTGCGTCCACAGGCTGTCAGTGCTTGCCACGACCGCCCTGCACATCTTGTGAACACCCAACTTCGGCTCAGGCACAGGCTGTACCGGGGTTTTCCACAGTATCCACAGCAGTTATTAACACTACGAATCCCATTTATTGATGTTCTTCCAAATAACATTTGACCCTGTTCCGGTTCCCACGCATCGTGCCGAATCGGCCGATCAGGACCTCTGCGCACTCTCGGTGCGCAATGACGGTTGCTGCGGCTAAGCTTGCACAGAGAATCGTTGCCATCTGCTTCAACCTGGTGTTCGCAGTCCCACTCGCTGCACCCCGGCCAGACGCAGGCGGTCTTCCCCGGCATGTTCGTTGTGAAAGGTGGCTTACTTCAGTGAAGTTCAGAGTTGATCGGGATGTTCTGGCGGAAGCCGTGACATGGACAGCCCGTTCCCTGTCACCACGTCCGCCTGTCCCCGTTCTGTCGGGCCTGCTCATCCGGGCCGAAGGCGGCATGGTGAGCCTTGCCAGCTTCGACTACGAGATTTCAGCCCGTCTCCAGATCCCGGCAGACGTCACTGAAGAAGGCACCATCCTGGTCTCCGGACGCCTCTTGGCGGACATCTGCCGAAGCTTGCCGTCGGCACCTGTCGATATCGAAACCGACGGTTCGAAGGTTGCCCTCACCTGCCGCAACAGCCGGTTCAACCTCGCCACCATGCCCGAAGGCGATTATCCGGAACTCCCTGCGCTGCCGGAAGTCAGCGGGGTCGTCGATGGAGAGGCGTTCGCCCAGGCCGTGAGCCAGGTAATCATCGCGGCCAGCCGCGATGACACCCTGCCCATCCTGACCGGCGTCCGGATGGAAATCGAAGACGACCTGATCACTCTGCTCTCCACCGACCGCTACCGCCTGGCCCTCCGGGAGCTGTCCTGGCGTCCGGCCACACCGGGCATTTCCACGAGCGCGCTGGTCAAAGCCAAGACTCTGAGCGAAGTAGCCAAAACGTTGGGCGGCTCCGGCGACCTGAACATCGCGCTTTCGGACAACAGCGAACTGATCGGTTTCGAAAGCGGCGGACGCCGCACCACCTCGCTGCTGGTGGACGGCGACTACCCCAAGATCCGCTCACTGTTCCCGGACAACACCCCGATCCATGCGACAGTCGAAACGACCACACTGATCGAAGCCGTCCGCCGCGTGTCGCTCGTGGCCGAGCGCAACACCCCGGTCCGGCTGGCCTTCACCGACGGTCTCCTGACCTTGGACGCGGGAACCGGCGAAGACGCCCAGGCGTCCGAGGCGATCGAAGCGTCGCTCTCCGGCGACGAAATCACCGTCGCCTTCAACCCGCACTACCTGTCCGAAGGCTTGAGCGCCTTTGACAGCAAGTACGTCCGGTTTTCCTTCACCACGCCGCCGAAGCCTGCGGTCATATCCGCCCAGGACGACCTCGAGGGCGACGACAAGGAAGACTACCGGTACCTGCTCATGCCGGTGAGGTTGCCCAACCAGTAATACCCCGCCGACCCATGGACGAGAGGAAAGAGTGACTCGGATGCACATCGGACTGATCGGCTTGGGCCGGATGGGTTTCAACATGCGGCAGCGGCTCCGGGACGGCGGCATCGAGGTAACCGGCTATGACCGGAACCCGGAGGTCAGTGACACCGCGACCGTTGACGAAATGATCCGGGCCCTGCCGGTTCCACGCACCGTGTGGGTCATGGTGCCCGCCGGTGAGGTCACCGACACGGTCATCACAGAGCTGGCCGGCAAGCTCTCCGCCGGAGACCTGGTGATCGACGGCGGCAACTCGAAGTTCACCGAAGACCAAAAGCACGAAGCCCTCCTGGCCGAAGGCGGGATAGGTTTCATTGATGTCGGCGTATCCGGCGGCGTCTGGGGCCTGGCGAACGGTTATGGCCTGATGGCCGGCGGAAGCGCCGACCTTGTCCAGGCAGCGATGCCGGTCTTCGACGCGTTGCGGCCGGAGGGCCCCCGGGAGGAAAGCTTCGCCCACGTGGGCGACGTCGGCGCCGGCCACTACGCCAAGATGGTGCACAACGGGATCGAATACGGGCTGATGCAGGCGTACGCCGAAGGGTACGAACTGCTGGAAGCCAAGGACATCATCAAGGATGTTCCGGGCACCTTCCGGGCCTGGCAAAAGGGGACGGTGGTCCGGTCCTGGCTGCTGGACCTGATGGTGAAGGCCCTCGACGAGGATCCGGGGTTGAGCCAGGTCAGCGGTTACGTCGAGGATTCCGGTGAAGGCCGGTGGACTGTCGAGGAGGCCATCGAACACGGTGTCCCGGCCCCGGCCATCACCGCCGCCCTGTTCGCACGGTTCGCGTCGCGCCAAGACGACGCGCCCGCCATGAAAATGGTGGCTGCCCTCCGTAACCAGTTTGGCGGACACGCTGTCAGAAAGCCCGCACAAGACCAGGCCGGCCCCCGCAACGAGTCGAAGTAGCTGTAACGCATTGTTTGTTGAATACCTGTCCCTGACCGATTTCCGCACCTACCCGCAGCTCGACATCGCCCTGAAGCCCGGCATTACGGTGTTTGTCGGAGCCAACGGGGTCGGCAAGACCAACATTGTCGAGGCCATCGGCTATCTCGCGTCGCTCTCGTCACACCGGGTCAGCAATGACGCACCCCTCATCCGGTTCGACCAACCGCGTTCGCTGGTGCGGGCACGGGTGGACCGCGGCGGGCGCAGCACCTCGCTGGAACTGGAAATCACTCCGGGCAGGGCCAACAGGGCCCGGATCAACCGAGCCAACCCCGTGCGTGCGCGGGAAATTCTCGGGCACCTGCGCACGGTGCTCTTCGCCCCCGAAGACCTCGCGCTGGTCAAAGGCGACCCGTCCAACCGGCGCCGCTTCCTCGATGAGCTGCTGGCCAGCCTGGTTCCGCACCATGCGGCCACCCGCAGCGATTTTGAACGCGTCCTCAAACAGCGCAATGCCCTGCTCAAATCGGCGCGCGCCAGCGGACGGTTCACCGCCGCCCACGAAGCGACCTTGGAGGTGTGGGACCAGCACATGGCACAGGCCGGGGCCGCCCTGCTGAAGGCACGGCTGGAACTGGTGGACCTGCTGCAGCCGCACCTGGACGCGGCGTACGCCGCCCTCACCGATGGCTCCAAACATGCGGCCGCCGTCTACCGCTCCACCATCCACAGCCAGCTGTCGGATGACGGCGAGGTGGAGAACGACGGCGGGGCGGGCCTTCCGCCGCTGGCAAGCCTGGGAACGGCCGAACTGGCGGAACTCTACCTTGCCGCCTTCAAACAGCAGCGCAAGCGGGAAACGGAGCGGGGCATCTCGCTGGTGGGGCCGCACCGCGATGAGGTGGAGCTGCTGCTGGGACAGGCACCGGCCAAGGGCTACGCCTCGCACGGCGAAACCTGGTCCCTGGCGTTGGCCCTCCGGCTGGCCTCGTACTACGTCTTCTGCGACGACGACGCTACGCCCGGCGCGACTCCCGTCCTGATCCTGGACGATGTCTTCGCCGAACTGGACAACCAGCGTCGGTCAAGGCTCGCGGGCATCGTGGCCGGGGCGGAGCAGGTGATCGTCACTGCCGCGGTGGCCGAAGACATCCCCGACGCGTTGGCGGGGGAACAGTTCATGGTGGTGCCGGGAGGCGTGGCCAATGGCCAGGAAACCGCCTGACCGGGACCGGCCGCAGGAGCCGGCAGAGCCGGCGGGACGGCGGCCGGGCCTGCCCGATCCGGCGGTGCCTCCCCCGCCCGCGGGACCGGCGGGAGCGAAGCCGTCCCGTGACGAAGGAGCTGTCGAAGACCTGGACGCCGCGAAAGCCGTCCTGAACCGGGTGCGCCTTGCAGCGGCGGCCCGCGGCGACGTGCGCACGAGGGCCAACAGCCGCCGCCGCGCATCCCGGGGGGCGCGGCCGTCCGCCGGCCCGCAGGACTTCGGCCGCGACCCCCAGGGCTTGGGGCGCGTGTTCGACCGGTTTGTCGCGGAACGCGGCTGGAACTCCCCGGTGGCCGTCGGATCGGTCATTTCGCGGTGGGATGAATTGGTCGGCGCGGACATCGCCGCCCACTGCCGGCCGGAGAGCTTCGAGGAAACCACGGTGCAGGTCCGCTGCGACTCAACGGCTTGGGCCACGCAGCTGCGATTGCTCAGCAGTGCCCTGCTGAAGCGGTTCGACGAAAAGCTGGGCCCCGGCGTCGTCACTAAAATCCAGGTGCTGGCGCCGGCAGCGCCCAATTGGCGCAAGGGCAAGAGGTCCGTTAGCGGCCGCGGACCGCGGGACACTTACGGCTGATTTCGCCCCTCGCGGGAGGCCGGCCGGAAGCAGCCGGCACCGGCTCGCTTAGACGGCGTGTAGGACGCTGGAGACGTCCGCGGACATACACGGTCCCATCGGGCACCCGGCGGCGGCGTCAAAACCCGGTTTCCGTGCCGCATAGAGCCATGTTCGTGCAGGATTCACCGCCCTGACACGGTAGAATTGACTAGGCGGCGCCCGTCCTCTATCCGGAACGGCGCCGACACACGAGTCCCCCGGACGGAACACAAGGAGTCAACGGCAACTGTGGCAGAGGACAATGAGCTGGAAAACACCGGCGCAGAACCCCAAATGACAGAGGGCAACGACGGCAAGCACTACGACGCCAGCGACATCACCGTCCTTGAAGGCCTGGAAGCCGTCCGCAAGCGCCCGGGCATGTACATCGGTTCCACCGGTCCGCGCGGGCTGCACCACCTCGTGTACGAGGTTGTGGACAACTCCGTCGACGAAGCGCTGGCCGGTTACTGCGACACCATCAACGTCACGCTGCTGGCCGATGGCGGCGTCCGGGTGGTGGACAACGGCCGCGGCATTCCCGTGGACATGCACCCGACCGAGGGCAAACCGACCGTCCAGGTCGTGATGACCATCCTGCACGCGGGCGGCAAGTTCGGCGGCGGCGGTTACGCGGTCTCCGGCGGCCTGCACGGCGTCGGCATCTCGGTGGTCAACGCGCTGTCCGCGCGGGTGGAGACCGAGATCCGCCGGCAGGGCTACGTGTGGCACCAGTCCTTCGCCAACGGCGGCCTCCCGGTGGGCGACCTGCGCCGCGGCGAGGAGACCACCGAGACCGGGACCTCGCAGACCTTCTGGGCGGACCCGGAGATTTTCGAATCAACCGAGTTCGACTTCGAAACGCTGCGCGCCCGCTTCCAGCAGATGGCCTTTTTGAACAAGGGCCTCAAAATCGTTTTGACCGATGAGCGCCGTCCGGAAGTCCACGCACCGGACGCCGAGGACGTGGACCTGGACACGACGCCCGGCACCGAGGTCGAGACCACGGCCGAACACCGCCAGGTGGTCTACAAGTACGACAACGGCCTGCTGGACTACGTCACGCACTTGAACTCCTCCAAGAAGGTGGAGGTCATCCACCCCGAGGTCATCGCGTTCGAGACCGAGGACACGGAGCGCAAGCTCTCGGTGGAAGTCGCGATGCAGTGGACCACCTCCTACTCGGAGAGCGTCCACACCTACGCGAACACCATCAACACGCACGAAGGCGGCACGCACGAAGAAGGCTTCCGCGCCGCGATGACCTCGTTGATCAACCGCTACGCGCGCGAGAAGAACCTGATCAAGGAGAAGGAAGAAAACCTCACCGGCGACGACATCCGCGAGGGCCTCACCGCCGTCATCTCCATGAAGCTGGGCGAGCCCCAGTTCGAGGGCCAGACCAAGACCAAGCTGGGCAACTCCGAGGCCAAGGGCTTTGTGCAGCGTGTGGTCACGGACGAACTCGGCGACTGGCTGGAGCGCAATCCCGGGCCGGCCCGCGACGTGATCCGCAAGTCGATCCAGGCCTCGCAGGCCCGGCTGGCCGCCCGGAAAGCGCGCGAATCCACCCGGCGCAAGGGGCTGCTCGAATCCGGCGGCATGCCGGGCAAGCTCAAGGACTGCTCGTCCCGCGATCCATCCAAGTCGGAAATCTACATCGTGGAGGGCGACTCCGCAGGCGGTTCGGCCGTCCGCGGCCGGAACCCGGAGACCCAGGCCATCCTGCCGCTGCGGGGCAAGATCCTGAACGTGGAGCGGGCCCGGCTGGACCGCGCGCTGGGCAACGCCGAGGTCCAGGCCATGATCACCGCGTTCGGCGCCGGCATCGGCGAGGACTTCGACGTGGAGAAGGCCCGGTACCACAAGATCGTGCTGATGGCCGACGCCGATGTGGACGGCCAGCACATCACCACGCTGCTCCTGACCCTGCTGTTCCGCTACATGCGACCGCTGATCGAGAACGGTTACGTCTACCTGGCGCAGCCGCCGCTCTACCGGATCAAATGGTCCAACCACCCCCACGACTATGTCTTCAGCGACCGTGAGCGGGACGAGACCGTCCGCCGCGGCCTGGCGAACAACCAGCGGTTGCCCAAGGAAAACGGCATCCAGCGGTACAAGGGCCTCGGTGAAATGGACTACACGGAGCTGTGGGACACCACCATGGACCCCGGCCACCGGACACTGCTGCAGGTGACGATGGAGGATGCCGCCGCCGCGGACCAGACCTTCTCGATCCTGATGGGCGAAGACGTCGAATCCCGGCGCACCTTCATCCAGCAGAACGCCAAGGATGTCCGCTTCCTCGACATTTAGCCCCCGCCGCAGCCGGCCACCGGCCGCTGACCGGGCCGCACCAAGGTTTTGACGCAAAGGAAACTTAAACGATGAGCGACGAAGAGACGCCCGACCTGCCCGCAGGCACCGGCGATGAGCCGATCGAGGGCGAAATCCTGACCGACCGGGTGGAGCAGGTCGACCTCCAGACCGAGATGCAGCGGTCCTACCTGGACTATGCCATGGCGGTCATCGTCGGGCGCGCCCTGCCGGACGTCCGCGACGGCCTCAAGCCGGTGCACCGGCGGGTGCTGTACGCGATGTTCGACGGCGGCTACCGCCCCGAGCGTTCCTTCAACAAGTGCGCCCGCGTGGTGGGCGAGGTCATGGGCCAGTACCACCCGCACGGCGACATGGCCATCTACGATGCCCTGGTCCGCCTGATCCAGGACTGGACCATGCGCTACCCGCTGGCGCTGGGGCAGGGCAACTTCGGCTCGCCCGGCAACGACGGCGCGGCCGCCCCCCGGTACACGGAAACCAAGATGGCGCCGCTGGCGCTGGAAATGGTCCGCGACATCGACGAGGACACCGTCGATTTCCAGGACAACTACGACGGCAAGAACCAGGAACCGACCGTCCTGCCCGCCCGGTTCCCGAACCTGCTGGTCAACGGCTCCTCGGGCATCGCCGTCGGTATGGCCACCAACATCCCGCCGCATAACCTGCGTGAAGTGGCCGACGGCGTCCAGTGGTACCTGGAGAATCCCACTGCCAGCCGTGAAGAGCTCCTCGAAGCGCTGATCCAGCGGATCAAGGGGCCCGACTTCCCCACCGGCGCGCAGATCCTGGGCCATAAGGGCATCGAGGACGCCTACCGCACCGGCCGCGGCTCCATCACCATGCGCGCCGTGGTCAACGTCGAGGAAATCCAGGGCCGGACGTGCCTGGTGGTCACGGAACTTCCGTACCAGGCGAACCCGGACAACCTGGCCATGAAGATCGCCGAGCTGGCCAAGGAAGGCAGGGTCGCCGGCATCGCCGACCTGCGCGACGAGACCTCCGGCCGCACGGGCCAGCGCCTGGTGATCGTGCTCAAGCGCGACGCCGTGGCCAAGGTGGTGCTGAACAACCTCTACAAGCACACCTCGCTGCAGGAGAACTTCGCGGCGAATATGCTCGCGATTGTCGACGGGGTGCCCCGCACCCTGACCCTCGACGCCTTTATCCGCCACTGGGTTACCCACCAGCTGGAAGTCATCGTCCGGCGCACCCGCTTCAGGCTGCGCAAGGCCGAGGAAGAAGCGCATATCCTGCGCGGCCTGCTCAAGGCCCTGGACGCGCTCGATGAAGTCATCGCCTTGATCCGCGCCTCGTCCACCACGGAAGAAGCCCGCGACGGCCTGATGCAGTTGCTGGACATCGATACGGACCAGGCCTCGGCCATCCTGAATATGCAGTTGCGCCGGCTGGCCGCGCTGGAACGGCAGAAGATCCAGGATCGCCACGCCGAACTCGAGCGGATGATCCAGGAGTTCAACCGCATCCTCGCGTCCGAAGAAGCACAGCGCAGCATCGTCAGCGAGGAGCTCGCCGAGATCACCGGCAAGTACGGTGACGACCGCCGGACCCAGATCATGATGGGCTACGGCGGGGACATGAGCATGGAAGACCTCATCCCCGAAGAGGAGATGGTGGTCACCATTACCCGCGGCGGGTACGTCAAGCGCACCCGCAGCGACAACTACCGGTCGCAGCAGCGAGGCGGCAAGGGAGTACGCGGCGCCCAGCTCCGCGGCGACGACGTGGTCGAGCACTTCTTCGTCACCACGACGCACCACTGGCTGCTGTTCTTCACCAACCTGGGCCGGGTGTACCGGGCCAAGACGTACGAACTGGCCGAAGGCGGCCGCGACGCCAAGGGCCAGCACGTGGCGAACCTGCTGGCCTTCCAGCCGGACGAGCACATTGCCCAGGTCATGGACCTGAAGGACTACCAGCAGGCCCCCTACCTGGTGCTGGCCACCAAACGCGGCCTGATCAAGAAGACCCGGCTGGAGGACTACGACACGAACCGTTCCGCCGGCGTCATCGCGATCAACCTGCGCGACGGCGACGAGCTCGTTTCGGCGCGGCTGGTCGCCGAGACCGACGACATGATGCTGGTGTCCCGGCGCGGCCAGTCCCTGCGGTTCACCGCGACGGACGAGGCACTGCGGCCGATGGGACGGGCCACCTCCGGTGTGACCGGCATGAAGTTCCGCGAAGACGACGAACTGCTGGTGGCCGGCGTGCTGCGCGAGGACTCCTACGTCTTCATCGTGACCGCGGGCGGCTACGCCAAGCGGACCAAGGCCGACGAATACCGGGTCCAGGGCCGCGGCGGCCTGGGCATCAAGGTGGGCAAGTACCAGGAAGAACGCGGGCATCTGGTCGGCGCACTCATCGTGCAGGAGGAAGACGAGGTGCTGGTGGTGATGGAAAGCGGCAAGGTGGTCCGCTCCTCCGTCGCCGGTGTCCCCGTCAGGGGCCGCGACACCATGGGCGTCATCTTCGCCAAGCCGGATAAGAAGGACCGCATCATCGCCGTCGCCAGGAACTCCGAACGAGGCCTGGCCGCCGACGAGGAAGACACCGACACGCCGGAGGTGCCCCAAGGTCCCGAAACCGGCGGCACAACCGACGCCGAATCTGCGCAGCAGGCAACCGATGAAGTACCGTTGAACGCAGACATGACGCAGTCCGCAGCCGAAACGCCGGCGCCGGAAAACGGAGGTAACGAGTGAGTACACCTAAAACGCCACGGCCGGGCACGCGCCCGCAGCCGGCCAACGCGCCCCGGGCTACCACTCGCAGCGGCGGCACGCCGGCACGCCCGGCCCAGCGCCCGGCGAACAGCGGGCAGCGTCCGGCCAACGGCGCACAGCGCCCGGCCGGCCAGCCCGCCCGTCCGGGACTCGTGCGTCCGGCTCCGAAGGCCAAGGTCCGCCGTGCCCGCCTGCTGGTCAGCAAGGTCGACCCGTGGTCGGTGCTGAAGATGGCCTTCCTGCTCTCCGTTGCCCTCGGCATTGTCACCGTGGTGGCCTCCATCGTCCTCTGGACGACGCTGGACATCACCGGCATCTTTGACCGGGTCAACGGGCTGCTGACGGAAGTCGCGGGCACCGAGGGCGGCGGATTCGACCTGCGGTCCTACGCCTCCCTGGGACAGGTCGCGTCCTTCGCCACCATCATTGCCGTCGTGAACGTGGTCTTGCTGACCGCGCTGGCCATGCTGTCCGCGGTGCTTTACAACATCTCGGCGACGCTGGTCGGCGGCATCGGGGTCACGCTGACGGACGACTGAGCGGATTTGAAGTTCCGGCCCGGCGTACTGTAAAGTCGTATCTCGGCCCGCAAGGGCAGGGGGCGTATAGCTCAGGCGGTTAGAGCGCTTCGCTGATAACGAAGAGGTCCCAGGTTCAAGTCCTGGTACGCCCACGGATGACTGATCCCACCGATGTCGGGAGGACACCGTGAAGAAGTTGCTGCTGATGGCAGCCGCGGCCGCGGGTGTCTTCGTGTACAAGAAGTGGCAGGAATCCGAAGCGGAGAAATCCGCTTGGAGCCGCGCGACCGACAAGGTTGAGTGACTCTGGCATCATCCGGTCCCGCCGACCGGACCCTCCGGGGGCATGGCGCAATTGGTAGCGCACCTGCTTTGCAAGCAGGGGGTTAGGGGTTCGAGTCCCCTTGCCTCCACCGGAAATGCGAGGCCCCGATCTACGGATCGGGGCCTCGCTGCGTTCGCTCCCTCGCTGCGTTCGCTCCCCCGCTGCGTTCGCCCCCCGCGGCCGCGGCGGGATGGGTTTGGCAGGGTTCACCCCTAGGCTGAAGGTGTGATCATTTTCCTGGCCACACTGGCTGTGCTCGGCATCTCCGCGTCCGGTCCCATCATGGCTGCCACTGCCGCCCCCGCCCTGGCCATCGCATTCTGGCGGAACATCATCGGCGCCGTCGTGATGGGAGTACCCTCGGCGATCGGCCGGCGCCAGGAGTTCCGGAAGCTGACGACGTCGGACATCGGCTTCAGCGCGGTGGCGGCCGTCGCGTTGGCGCTCCACTTCGCCTGTTTCATCACCGCGTTGCAGCTGACCTCGGTGGCGGCGGCGACTGCTTTGGTCTGCCTGCAGTCGGCCTGGATCGTCCTGTTCAACCGGCTGCGCGGCATCAAGGCGTCCCGGCTGATCTTGTGCGGTGTCGGGCTCGCGTTCGCCGGCGTACTGGTGATCTCCGGGTTCGACCTGCGGCTCTCCAGAGAGGCACTGCTGGGCGACCTGCTCGGCCTGGTCGGCGGGGCCATGGCCGGGGTGTATACGATGGCCGGCGGCCGGGTACGGCGCCGGCTGTCCACGGGACCGTACACCACCATCTGTTACGGATTGTGCGCACTCATCCTGCTGGCTATGGCGTTGGCTTTCGGACAGCCGCTCGCCGGGTTCCCGCCCCAAGCCTGGGCCGGGATCCTGGCCGTGACCGTGGTGGCCCAGTTGCTGGGCCACTCGGTGCTGAACCACCTGCTGGCTGTCCTGAGTCCGCTGGTGGTTTCAATGATCATCCTGCTGGAAATCCCCGGAGCCGCCGCCCTGGCGGCCCTGTTCCTCGGCGAGACCCTTCCGTGGGGCACCTACGCGGGCCTGGCACTGATCCTGGCGGGCCTGGCCGCCGTCGTGCTTTCCCAGAACAGGTCGAAGGTGCAGGGACGCAACCCGGTGCCGGAAGCCAGCGGACCCGGGAGGGACTAACGGCTACAGCCCGCCGCGCGTCACGCGGACCTGCGTGCGGGCCTGGTGGACCCGGCGCAGCAGCTTTGCGGGGTAGTAGACGCTCATGAAGATCAGCATCGGCACCCGCGCCATGCGGCGGTCGATCTTGTGGACGTTGTAGGTGCGCTCGAAGCGCGTGACGTAGTACCGGTAGTCCTTGGGCGAATCTTCCAGCCTCCGGGCCGACATGCCGCTGATCATTTCCGGCACGTATTGGATCCTGAGCGCGTGGTCGGCCAGATGAACGGAGATATCGATGTCCTCGTGCATCTCGTCCGCCTCATCACGGCAAACCTCGTTGCGGATAATGTCCCAGGCTCCGCGGCGGATGGCCATGTTGGATCCGAAGAGGAAGTGGTACTGCTTCTTGGCCAGTTTCAGAACGAAGCGGCGCAGGCGGTCGTCGGCCTGGAGGCCGAAGCGCCGCAGCGGCATGTCGTAGTACAGCACCGGACCGGTGCACGCCATCACTTCCGGGTCGGCGAAAGCCGCTTGCACGCGCTCAACCCAGTCGGGCTCCAGGACGGAATCAGCGTCGATCCTGCCCAGGACTTCTCCGGTGGCATGGTCCAGGCCGAAGTTGCGCGTGGGGATCAGGCCTTGCTCCGCATCCTGCTCGAGCAGGATCAGGGGAACATCGGGGTATTCGGCCTGCATGGCCCGGACCAGGTCGGCTGTCCCGTCGGTCGATTTGTTGTCCACGACGATGATTTCCCAGGGTGCCACGGACTGGCATACCGCGGCGTAGACGCATTGGCGGATAACCGACTCTTCATTGAAGGCCGGGATGACGATCGACACGCTGGGCGCAGCACTTCTCACGGCATGAAATCTACCAGCAGGCTTGCCGGGAGTCCGGGAAGCGGGTCGTGAAGGGGATGGGACGGGAGAGAACAATGGGAGCTCCCCTTCGGGGAGCTCCCATTACGGCGTGTGCTGAAGGAAAACTACTTCTTGGTGTCCTTCTCGGCGGCAGCGTCGGCAGCTTCCGCAGCCTTCTGGCCGGCCGCCCGCGCGGAGCGGGTGGGGCCGTTGCCGGTCGTCTTGGCCGTGGCTGCCGCGGCCTCGGAACCCTTATCGGAGACAGAGGTACCCGCTGCGGCATCCGAGGTGGCCGGGGCTGCAGCGTGTTTGGCTGTTGCGGTTTCGGCAGCCCCGGCGGTACCTGTCGAGGTGGAAGTTGTGGAAGTCGAGGCGGAGCTCGAGCTCGACGGACTGGTGGTGGTGGAAACCTGACCCGGTGCCGGAGTCGCACTCGTCGGCTGGACCGGCGTCTTCCACGGATCTTCGACCGGCCGGGCAGCCCGCCATGCGGCCACTCCCGCCGTTGCCGCGGCCGCGAGGATGCCCACGATCAGCCAACCCTTGCCGCCCCCGGACTTCTGCTGGTTTTTCAGCTCCTTGGCAGCCTTCCTGGCATGCCCGGCGGCTGCCTTTTGGGCTTTCTTGAGGGCGCGCTTGGATCCGCCCGCCTTGACGACGGCGGCCTGCACCGAAACGGGCAGCGCGGTCTTGTCCAGCGTCTTCGCGACCTGGTCTGCGGTAGCGGCGAGCCGTGCTGAGACGGTCGGGATGTACTCGTCGACTACTTTGTCCCGGGCATGTGTGATGGCGGGGGCCGCCCGGTCCAGGGTCTCCTGGATGCGCGGAGCAGCCTCATCCACAACGTGGGAAATCTTCGGGGCCAGGCTGTCCAATCCCTCCTGGATCCTCGGCGTCACAGTTACTACGGAGTGGGAAAGATCCTTGGCGGCCTTCTGCAGCCCCCCCTGGATGCGCGGTGAAGCGGTCTCAATGCTCTTTTCGATCCGCGGGACGGCCCAGTTCCGCGCGGCTGCCATCTTGGGAGAGGCCCAGTCCTTGGCTGTTCCCACGAGGACAAAAACATTGCCTTCTGCGTCGTGAGCTATTCGTTTGGTCTTCTTCACTACTACCTCCCGGAAATGGTGACGGTCGTTCATCAGCCTACTTCCTGCACTTGCAGACGGCTATGCCGGCGATGAAACGCGCGGGATTTTCACTCATCGCGGAACCGGCCGACGGCGGGAACCCAGGGGAATCGCCGTGGAAGAATGGTGCCATGACTGCTATTGCTACAGCTAAGGCCACTATCCACACCAACCACGGCGACATCGTGGTGAACCTGTTCGGCAACCACGCCCCGAAAACCGTGAAGAATTTCATCGGGCTGGCCACCGGCGAGATCACCTGGAAGCACCCGCAGACCGGCGAAGAGACGAACGCTCCGCTCTACGACGGCGTCATCTTCCACCGCATCATTAAGGACTTCATGCTCCAGGGCGGCGATCCGCTGGGCCAGGGCATCGGCGGCCCGGGCTACCAGTTCGACGACGAAATCAACCCCGACCTGAACTTTAACGAGCCCTACAAGCTGGCCATGGCCAACGCCGGCATCCAGGGGGGCCGCGGCACCAACGGCTCGCAGTTCTTCATCACTACCGTTCCCACCACCTGGCTGCAGGGCAAGCACACGATCTTCGGCGACGTCACGGACGAAGCTTCCCGCGCCGTCGTCGATTCCCTCAACGCGGTGGCTACCGACCAGCGGGACAAGCCGCTGGAAGACGTGGTCATCAAGAACATCACGGTCGAGCAGCTCTAAGTTGCCTAATGTCCCCGCCCGGAACCCGGGCGGGGACCTTTTCCCAGCAGGAGCGCCTCCATGTCCTACGGAATGCCGGCCGAACCGCCGCAGACCGATGTCCCCGTCTGCCCGCGGCATCCGGACCGCGTCTCCTACGTGCGCTGCCAGCGTTGCGGACGCCCGGCCTGTCCGGAATGCCAGCGCACGGCGTCGGTTGGCGTCCAGTGCGTCGACTGCGTCAACGAAGCGGCGCGCAGCATGCCGACTGTCCGTACCGTCTATGGCGGGGTGGCCGCGGTCGGCCGTCCCGTGGTCACGCTGACACTGATCGGCATCTGCGCCGTTGCCTATCTGCTGCAGTGGGTCGTTCCCGGCTTCACCGAAAGGTTCCTGTACGCGCCGGTCTACACCCTTCCAAATCCGTTCTACGCGCCGGAACCGTGGCGGATGATCACCTCGGCTTTTCTGCATTCGCCGAATTTCCTCCTGCACATTGCCTTCAACCTCTACGCCTTGTGGATCCTGGGCCGGCACCTGGAGCCCCTGTTGGGGCGGCTGAGGTTCCTTGGGCTGTACCTGCTTTCCGGCTTCGGCGGCTCGGTCGGCGTACTCCTGCTCTCCGCTCCCAACATTCCCGTGGTCGGCGCCTCAGGGGCCATTTTCGGCCTCTTCGGCGCACTGTTCATCGTGCAGCGGCAACGCGGCGGCGAGGTCAGATCGCTGTTGGTGCTGATTGGCATCAACGCGGTGCTCGGATTCGTGGTCTCCGGCATTGCCTGGCAGGCGCACTTGGGCGGACTGCTGGTTGGTGCCTTGTCCGCTGTGGTGCTGGCCTACGCGCCGAAGGGAAAGAATCGAAGCGTTGTCCAGTTCACCGGGCTGGCTGCCATACTCCTTGTGCTGGTGGCGGTCACTGCCCTGAAGGCGATGACGTAACCCCGGCCGGCTTCCGCCAAGGCGGGCAGGAAAAGTGTCCTGGAGGACGCGGTTCCTGCCCGCCTTTCCTGTGTGGTCCCGTTTGCCGGACCGGCAATCTCCGGGCAGTCCCGCCCGGGGGCTGGCTGCAGGCGCACGCTGTGCCCGAGCCCCTCTCACTCCCTCCGGCGCGCCTGCCGTGCAACTGCGCGTTTTCCCCAACCTGCTTTCCCCATCCTGTGGGCTGGCTGTGGAAAGCTCCGCGGCCCTCGCTGAGGTGAAAGGATGTTATGCACAGGAGTTATGCACAGTGAGGATAAGTTACACACATGTAATTCCACAGCTGTGGATAACGTGATGGCAGGTGACAGAAGGGGTGGACGGAAGTAATCCCCAAAGTTATGCACGTCTGTGGATAAGTTCGGTCTACAACTGTGAAAACGTGGACAACTAAGCCTGCAGCCCCTGCAATTAGCCGGGCACTACAGTGGAAAAGGCGAAACATTCGTCCGGCCGAAGACATATGCAGACCCTGCAAACCGGCCTTCAGGTAGCCTTGAAATCCGGTCCCCTCGCTCGACCAGCCACGGGGCCCACGCGGCCGTCCCGGACCCAGGCGATAGTCGGATCGAATGCGCCGCGCCCCATGCCTTGTGAACGGCCGGCTGCGGCCTCTCGGAGGATCTGCTTCCTACCGGCCTGTCGCAGGCCGGGCCATCCAAGCTCCCTCCCGTGAAGGGAAGGAACAACAGAAGGAATCTACGTGACTACCGAAACCGGCAACTCCACACGAATCGACCTCACCCGCGAGGAGATCTTCAGCGCCCATGAGGGCGGCAAGCTGCAGATTGGCCTCACCGCACCGTTGGACACCAAGCGCGATCTCTCCATCGCCTACACGCCGGGTGTGGCCCAAGTCAGCCGCGCCATCAACGCCGACCCGGAAATGGCCGGGAAGTACACGTGGGCCTCCCGGCTGGTGGCAGTGGTCTCCGACGGCACCGCGGTGCTGGGGTTGGGCAACATCGGGGCGGCTGCGTCACTGCCGGTGATGGAGGGGAAGGCTGCCCTCTTCAAGCAGTTTGCCGGACTGGACTCCATCCCGCTGGTACTCGAGACCACCGACGTTGACGAGATCATTGAGACCCTGGTGCGGCTGCGGTCGAGCTTCGGCGCCGTCAACCTTGAAGACATTTCGGCGCCACGCTGCTTCGAGCTCGAAGCCCGCCTCATCGAGGCCCTGGACATGCCGGTCATGCACGACGACCAGCACGGCACCGCCGTGGTAGCCCTTGCGGCGCTGACCAATGCCGCCCAGGTGGTCAACCGCGAGCTGGCGTCGCTCAAGGTGGTTATTTCGGGCGCGGGCGCGGCGGGCATCGCCGTCGCCGAAATCCTCCTGGCCGCCGGCGTTGCCGACGTGATCCTGCTGGATTCGCGCGGCATCATCCACGGCGACCGCGGCGATTTGACCGAGGTCAAGGCCTCCTATGCTGCCCGCACAAACCCGCGCGGAGTCACCGGCGGCAGCGCGCAGGCGCTCGACGGGGCAGACGTGCTGATCGGGGTCTCCTCCGGCACGATCCCGGAAGAGACCCTGGAGAAGATGTCCGACGACGCCATCATCTTCGCGCTGTCCAACCCGGATCCGGAAGTACACCCGGAGACCGCCGCGAAGTTCGCGAAGGTTGTGGCCACCGGCCGCAGCGATTTCCCCAACCAGATCAACAACGTCCTGGCTTTCCCGGGCATCTTCCGCGGCGCACTGGACGCGGGTGCCCGCCGCATCACCCCGGCCATGAAGGTTGCCGCGGCCGAGGCAATCGCGGGAATCGTTGGGGAAGACCTCGCGGCCGATTACATCATCCCCAGCCCGCTGGACCCCCGGGTGGCCCCGGCCGTTACCGCTGCCGTGATGGCCGCCGCAGACGCCGGCTGAGCCTACCCTGGCAGCCGCCCTGCCGGGGCCCGTCCCCGTATCCCGGGAGCGGGCTTCCGGCGCACCTGCCCGGTCAGGCGGGCTTTAGAGCCATCGGTTGCGCCTGAAGAACCAGTAAAGCCCGAGGGCCGTCAGGAACATCAGAACCAGCGACATCGGGTAGCCGAACGCCCAGTCCAGTTCCGGCATCACCGTGAAGTTCATCCCGTAGACGGCGGCCACCAAAGTCGGGGCGAAGAGTATGGCCGCCCAGGACGAGATGCGCTTGACCTGTTCGTTCTGGGCAACACTGGTTTCGGTGAGTTTCTGGGCCTGCAGGGTGGAGCTGAGGCTCAGGGCGTTCTGCAGGACGGCACGGAAGGCGTCGACGCGCTCGTTCAGCCGGATGACATGGTCCTCGACGTCGCGCAACCCGCGGGCCACCTCAAGGTCCAGGTCAGGGTTTTTGGTGCCTCGTTCGAGGACGGCGATCATCCCCTCCAGCGGGTGCAGGGCACGCTGGAACTCGATGACTTCGCGCAGCAGCTCGTAGATCCGTCGGGAAACGTCGGGATCGCCGCCGAAGAGCTGGTCTTCGATCTCGTCGATGTCGTTCTCCAGGCCGAGCACCACGGGTTCGTACTCGTCGACGACCTGGTCCAGGACCGCGTAGAGCGCCGCCTGCGGTCCCGTCGCCAGCAGGTCGGGCACGGACTCCATACGCTGCCGCACGTGGGCCAGATCCGGCGACTCCGCGTGCCTGACGGTGATCAGGAAGTCCCGCCCCATGAAGACATGCAGTTCGCCGAACTCCACCTTCTCCGTTTCGTCGATGTAGCGCGCGGGCCGGAGGACGGTGAACAGCGTGCGGCCGTACTGTTCCAGCTTGGCCCGCTGATGGCCGCGCAAGGCGTCCTCCACGGCCAGGTGGTGAAGATCGAACTCCGCTGCCACGGCGGCCAGCTCCGGCTCGCTCGGCCGGTAGAGCCCTATCCACGCCATGCCCGAGTACCGGTGCAGCTCGCTGAACGTCTGCTCCAGGGTTTCGGGCGTTGCGGCACGGACGCCGTCGACGTAGATGCCGTTATCAACCAGCATGACTGCCTACGAGCGCCACCTGGTCGTCATCAGGAAGCCCGCGATGGCGATGCCGAACCCGATCATGATGTTCCAGGACCCTGCTGCCGGCAGCGGCCACGCTCCCTGCGTGATGTAGAAAACGATGATCCACAGCAGGCCGATGATCATGAGGCCGAACATGACCGGTTTGAACCACACGGGGTTGGGCTTATTGCCTTTGGCGGTCAATTCCTCGGGACGCCGTTCGGTCCTCTTGCGGCGCTTCGACTCGGGCACAGATCCTCCGGGGCATCAAGGGGTGGTTGGCACTGGCAGGCCGGGGCCGCGATCTTCACGCGAGTCCGCCGCCGCCGACCGTCTAGCTGTTTAGTCTAGCCAATGTATGTGACGTTCGCCGCCGCGCATTTGCCGGGATCACCGCGGGGGACCGATCATAGTGTGAGTGCTGCTGTTGCCGCCTTGGCTCCCGTTCCCCCGACGGAGTGCCGACCGGCTCCCGCAGTCCCCGTCCCGGAACAACTCCACGATTGGCACGACCGTCACATGAGCAAGACTCCGCGCATCCTCGTCATCGACAACTATGACAGCTTCGTCTACACCCTGGTCGGCTACCTTCAGGAACTCGGCGCGGAAACGACTGTGGTGCGCAACGATGACGTCACCCTCGAGGAAGCGGTTGAACTGGCCGGAGTCCGCGACGGGGTCTTGGTCTCCCCCGGCCCGGGAACGCCTGCCGAGGCGGGCATCTGCGTCGAGCTGATCCGTTGGTGCGGCCGGGAAGCAAAGCCGATGTTCGGCGTGTGCCTGGGCCACCAGGCGTTGGCCGAGGCCTATGGCGCCACCGTCACCCATGCCCCCGAATTGATGCACGGGAAGACCTCGCACGTGACCCACGGCGACCAGAACGCCTTCCTGGGCGTTCCGAACCCGTTCACGGCCACCCGCTACCACTCGCTGGCGGCCGTGCGCAGCACCATCCCTGCCGAACTCGAAATCACCGCGGAGACCGACAGCGGAGTCGTGATGGGGCTGGCCCATCGGAGCGCGCCGCTGTGGGGCGTGCAGTTCCATCCCGAATCGGTGCTGACCGAAGGCGGCTACCTGATGCTCGGTAACTGGCTGGAGTCGCTCGGCGCGGAGGGAACGGCCGAACGCGCCGCCGCGCTCAGCCCGCTCATTACCCACTGAACCGCTCCGGGGCGGGACCGCGCGACCGGTCGCGGGGACCAGGCTGCCACGGATGCTGTCAGTCGTCGCTGTTCCCGTTGCCCCGGCCGTTCCCGTTGCCGCGGCCGTTCCCGTTGCCGGAGTTGTTGCCTCTGTCGGAGCCCTCATCCGGGTCGGGCGCAGGCGTTTCGGAGGGCTCGGGGGGCGGCGGTGCAACCGCAACGGTCAGGACTATCTCAGTCCCCTGTTCGACGTCCGTTCCCGCTTTAACGCTCTGGCCGACGACGGTGCCGGGTGCGACCACCTCGTTGTCGACCTCTTGTACCCGGTAGGGCAGGGCAACGGCCGCGTCTTCCAGCATCGTGCCGGCTTCTTCAACAGTTTTGTTCATCAGGGCCGGAACGCGCACCATGCCGTTCGAGATGACCAGGTCCACCGTGGAACCGGTCTTGACCTTCTCGCCGGGGGCGGGCTTGGTGGTCACCACATTCCCGCGCGGCATGGAGGCACTGTTCGCCGGGACGTTTTCCCCCGGTTCCAGGCCCAGATTCCGGAGCTTGTCCCGGACCTCCGCCTCGGTGCGGCCGGCCAGGTCCTTGGGAATGGTAGCAAATTCGCTACCCTCGGAGATGTAGACCACGACCTGGCTGCCCGGTTCCAGCTGTTCTCCGACGTCCGGATCGGTTCGGGTTGCCATGCCCGCCTCGACGTCGTCGCTGAACTCCTGTTCAACCCGTGGCTTGAGATCCGCTGCCCAGATGGCGTTGGTGGCGGCGTTCTGGTCCATCCCCGCCACAGCCGGAACGGCAACCGTATCCGGGACGGCGTTCTGCACCAGCATGTTGTAGACGTAGTAGCCTCCGCCCACCAGGACCAGCAGCAAGGCAATGATCAGCGTGACGATCCATGCCCGGCGCTTGGCCCGGCGCTCGGGTTCGATGTCGTCTTCACTGCCCACGGCCAAGGCGGTGGGAAGCTGCCCGCGGTCGTAGGAGGCCGTTTCCGGCCCGGCGTCGTCATCAGGCGAGTAGGCGGTGTGGGACAGGTCAGGAGTTTCCCCGGCCACGGCGTGGGCCGGCTGGGTGATTAGTTCGGTGGCGGGAGCCAGTGCGGGAAACGCTTCCGTCGCCGGCCCGGCCGCCTGGTGCGGCGTCCCGCCCAGCGCCGCACGCAGCGCGTCCGCGAAGGCAGCGGCCGTCTGGAACCGGTCCGCCTTGTCTTTTTGCAGCGCATGTTCCAGTACGGAATCCAAGGCAGGCGTAACGTCAGGATTGAAGCGGCTCGCCGGTTCGGGGAGTTCGCGGACGTGCTGGTAGGCCACGGACACCGGGCTGTCACCGATGAAGGGCGGACGACCGGCAAGCATTTCGTAGAGCAGGCAGGCGGCCGAGTACAAGTCGCTGCGCGCGTCCACGGCTTCACCCCGGGCCTGCTCCGGGGAAAGGTACTGTGCGGTCCCCAGAACCGCCTGGGTCTGCGTCATCGTCGCGGCCGAATCGGCCAGCGCACGCGCGATGCCGAAGTCCATCACCTTCACGTTGCCCTCGGGCGTGACCATGACGTTGGCCGGCTTGATGTCGCGGTGCACAATGCCCGAGCGGTGGCTGTATTCGAGCGCGGCCAGGACGCCGAGGGCATAGCGGACCGAGTCCTCGATGCCCAGCTCGCGGCCCTTGATGAATTCACGCAGCGTCCGGCCCCGGACGTACTCCATCACGATGAACGGGACCTTGACGTCGTGCTCCGCCGCGCCGGGAAGATCCATGTCCCCCGTGTCGTACACGGCAACGATTGCCGGGTGGTTCAGCCCGGCCACCGCCTGGGCTTCGCGCCGAAACCGGGACTGGAGCATCGGGTCGCGGGCCAGGTCGGTCCGCAGCTGCTTGACCGCCACCGAGCGGCCCAGGCGGATGTCACGGCCCAGCAGCACATCGGCCATCCCGCCGCGTCCGATGAGTTCCCCCACCTCGTAGCGGCCAGCCAGGATGTGCGGCGAGTCCACTGGTTGTCGTCCTTCCATCAGGCCGACCAGGATTCGGTCACGGCTTACCGCCGCGCGTGTCGGGAGCGGAGGTCGGCAGGCCCTTGGCATCCGGCGAGCCCGTCTCTGTCGGGGCCGGAGTTTCTTCTTCTTCTTCCGGCCCACTGGAGACAACGTAGCTGACGGTCGACCCGACCGGAACGTCACCGCCGTCGGGAGACAGGCTGAGCACGGTGCCAGGCTCTTCATCGCTCGGCTGCTCGCCCGACTTCTGCGGTACCAGGTTCAGTCCGATCAGGGCCTCGCGAACCCGCTGCTCGGACTGCCCGGCCAGACCGTTGGGAATGGTGACGGTTCCGGGGCCGGTGGAGTAGGTGACGGTGATTGCTTCGCCAACGACGACGGCGCCGGTCGGCGCGATGTCGATGACGGTATTCTCGGCTTCGCCGCTCTCCACCGGGTTGGGAACCACCTGGTAGCCCATGTTTTCGAGCTCGGCCCGGACCTCGCTGAAGGGTCGGCCCAGGAACGCATTCGCTGCCAGCTGGTTCGTCTCCGGCGTTGCCGTTTCGCGCGGTTCCTCGGTCTCTTCTTCCGTTGGCGTTGCGGAGGTGGTCTTCGGCGCCGCCCGTGTCGTCGAGCTCGATGCCGACGACGACGACTCCGCAACGCCGGTGGGGGTCAGCATGGGCAGCAGGATCGCGCCGGCCACGGCGAACAGAATCAACAGGATCAAACCGACCAGCGGCCAGGTCCAGGGACTGCGTTTCTTCTGCTGGCGGCGCGGTGTTTCTTCAGGCTCATCGCTGTCCAGATCCTGATCGGTCCAGTCCCGTTCGGCGCCGAGGCCCGCTGCTGCTGCTGCACCGCCGACGGCGGGCAGCTGGGAGGTCCCGGCGCTGACGGCGCGCGTCGGAGCGGTTCCGGGGGCGGGCACCGGAGCAGTCATCAAACCGGTGCTGTCGTCCCCACCGAACAGCAACATTCCCGGGACAGCTGCCTCGGCGGCACGGATATTGCCGGCACGGATGGCGTCGGCCGCCTCGGCGAGCTTTTCCGCGTTGGCCGGCCGGTCGGCCGGGTCCTTGGCCAGCATGGACATCAGCAGAGCGCGGACCGGCCGGGGCAGGGATTCGGGCAGTGGCGGGGGAGTGTCGTTGACCTGGGCCAGGGCAATGGCTATCTGCGATTCACCGGAGAAGGGCCGGGAACCGGAGAGGCACTCGTAGCCGATGACGCCGAGCGAATAGATGTCGCTTTGTCCGGTAGCAGTCTGTCCCGTCGCCTGCTCGGGCGCCAGATACTGGGCGGTGCCCATGACCTGCCCGGTCGCGGTCAGCGGAACCTGATCGGCCAGCCGCGCAATGCCGAAGTCGGTGATCTTGACCCGGCCCTCCGGCGTGATCAGCAGGTTTCCGGGCTTGACGTCGCGATGCACCAGGCCCTGGGCATGGGCGACGGCCAGCGCCTTGGCCGTCTGGGTGATGATCGACAGCGTCCGGTCGGGCGAGAGCACGCGCTCGCGCTCGATGATCGCCGAGAGCGGATGCCCGGGCACGAGTTCCATCACGAGGTAGGCGGATCCGGCCTCTTCGCCGTAATCAAAGACATTGGCAATACCGGTGTGGTTCAGCAGTGCGGTGTGCCGGGCCTCTGCGCGGAAGCGGTTGAGGAAGCCCGGGTCGCCCGTGTACTCCTCTTTGAGGACCTTGATGGCGACGATGCGGCCCAGGACCTGGTCCTGCGCCTTCCAGACCTCACCCATGCCGCCGATGGCGATACGTTCAGTGAGCTGGTACCTGCCGCCTAAGGTGATACCCGAGGTAGGTCTCACTTATTTAACACCGCCTCTAGGAGTTGCCGAGCACTTGGACTTGAGAGTGAAGAACCGGTCGTTACATCGACGTCCTCGAAGACGACGGATACGACGGCCTGGGGGTCATCCGCCGGTGCGAATCCGGTGAACCACGAGTTGTTTCCTGCTTCGCCGGCCAGCAGTTCTGCCGTACCGGTCTTGCCGGCCACCTCGACGCCCGGAATGGCGGCTCCGCCGCCGATGCCCCTGCTGACCACATTGACCATCCAGTCCTGAATCAGCCGGGCGTTGTCTGCGGAAAGGGAACGTTGCAGTTCCTGGGGTTTGGGGCTGTCCATGACGCGCAGGTCGGGCGCGCGCACGGTGCGCACGAGGTTCGGCTTCATCAAGACGCCGTCGTTGGCGATCGCACCGGTCATCATGGCCACCTGCAGGGGGGTCACGCGGACGTCGTACTGGCCGATGGCCGACTGGGCGAGCAGGTCATCGCTCATGCCGGTCGGGAACTGGCTCGCGGTGACGTGGGTGGGGATCTGGTAGGACTCGCCGAATCCGAACTTGGCGGCCTGTTCCGCAATGGCGTCTTCCCCCAGGTCCATGGCGATCTGCGCGAAGGGCGTGTTGCAGGATTGCTCCAGGGCAAAGGAGAAGCCGACGGTGGTCCGCGCCGCACAGCCGCCGTTAACGTAGTTCGGCAACTCGACGTTGGTGCCGGGAAGCGGCAGCGTCGGGGGATTGTCGAGCTTGCTGTCGGCGTCGTACTGGCCGGATTCCAGGGCGGCAGCCGTCACCGCGAGCTTGAACACGGAGCCCGGAGCCAACAGGCTCTCGGTGGCGGGGTTGGTGAACGGAGACAGGCCCGGCACCTTCTCCAATTCGGCCATGTTCTGCGTGACCTCTTCGGTGTTGTGCCCCGCCAGGTCATTCGGATCGAAGCTGGGCTTGGAGACCATCGCGAGGATGTTGCCGGTGTCCGGTTCCATCACCACGATCGAGCCCTTCACGCCGTCGGGAATCAGGTCCCAGGCCAACTGCTGCAGCTCGGCGTCCAGGGTCAGCTCCACCGAGGCGCCCTCGACCTGGCCGCCGGAGAACATCTGCACGATCTGTTCGTAGAAGAACTCGTCGCCGGAACCGGAGAGCTGATCGTTCATCGCAGACTCCATCTGGGTGGAGCCGTATACCAACGAGTAGAAACCGGTGATCGGCGCGTAGAGCGCGGGCTCGTTGTAGACGCGCTGGTAGGCGAACTCGTCGTCCGAGGGAACCGACTCGGCGATCGGCTCGCCGCCCACCAGGATGGCGCCCCGGTTCTTGTCGAAGTCTTTGTAGATGGTCCGGCTGTTCCACGGGTTGGCGTTGAGGTTTTCGGCCTCGAAGAATTGCACGACCGTGAGCGATCCAAACAGCAGCGCGAACATCGCGATGGCGACGATCCAGGTATTGCGGATGGCCTGGTTCATGGTTGGATCACCTCCGTGGATCCGGTGTTCCGTGCTTGGGTCTGGTTGCGTCGCGCCGGCCGGTCACCCGGCGGCCGCCGGCCGGCGGCCGGGCCAGTCAGGGCCGGACGGCGCGCGGCGTCGGAAATCAGCAGCAGCAGGGCGACGATCAGCCAGTTGGCCAGGAGGGAAGACCCTCCGGCGGCCAGGAAGGGTGTGGTCAGGCCGGTCAGCGGAATCAGGCGGGTGACGCCCCCGATCACCACGAAGCACTGCAGCGCCAGGGTGAAGGAGAGTCCCGTGGCCAGGAGCTTGCCGAAGGCGTCCCGGCTGCCCAGCGCCGCCCGGATGCCGCGGCTGACCAAGAGGATGTAGAGCATCACGATGGCGCTGAGTCCGATGAGCCCCAGCTCCTCGCCGAGTGCGGCGATGATCATGTCGCTGTTCGCGTAGGTCACCAGGTCCGGCCGGCCCTGCCCGAGTCCGGTGCCGGTCAGCGCGCCGCTGGCCAGGCCGAACAGCCCTTGGACGATCTGGTGGCTGCCGCCGATCCGGTTGTAAACCTCGGGGTCGAACGCGTTGATCCAGCCGTCGATACGTGCGGTGACGTGCGGGAACAGCTGGAAAGCCACGACGCCGCCCACGGCGATCATGAGCAGGCCGATCAGGACCCAGCTGACGCGGCTGGTGGCCACATAGATCATGGCCATGAACAGGCCAAAGAACAGGATCGAGGAACCCAAATCGCGCTGGAAGACCAGGACCCCGATGCTGACCAGCCAGGCCACCACCATGGGGCCCATGTCCTGCCAGCGGGGCAGCTGCAGCGGGCCGATCTTCTTGCCCGCGAGCAGGATGAGGTCGCGGTTCGTCGATAAATACCCGGCGAAGAATATAGCCAGGGTGATCTTCGCGATTTCGCCCGGCTGGAAGGTGGCGAACCCCAAGCTCACCCAAATCCGGGCGCCGTTGATTTCCATCCCGATGAACGGCAGCAGCGGAAGGATGAGCAGGATGGCGCTGGTGATCAACGATATGTAGGTAAAGCGGCGCAGGACGCGGTGGTCGGGCAGCAGCCAGATGACGGCGACCACGGCGGCGATGGCCACGCCGGTCCACAGGAGCTGGCGCCCCGCGGCGGAGTCGTTGTTGGCGATGTCCAGCCGGTGGATCATCGCCAGCCCCACCCCGTTAAGGGCGGTGACGATCGGAAGTATTACCGGGTCGGCATATTTGGCGCGAAGGCGCAGGACCACGTGTACGACGAGGACCAGCACCACCAAGGTGCCGCCCTGGGTGAAGAAGTCGCTGTCGAAGGCCCGGTCCTGGTCGAGCCCGACCAGCATGTTGGCTCCGATGCCGACGATCAAGGCCAGCAGGAGCAAAAGCAGTTCGGTGTTGCGCCGGGAACGCGGCACTGTCTGGATGTTACTCATGGCTTATCCACCTACACATTCCGGCGGCACGGTGGGCTGGGGGCTGGCAGCAGGCCCCGGCGTCGCCCCCGGCGAGGCGCTGGGCCGGTCCGTCGGAACGGTACTGGGGCTGGGTTCGGGTTCCGGACAGTTCAGCTGGCTGCTGATCCGCAACTGTTCCACGATCTCCTCGGCATGCCCGAGATCGCGGGCGGAAATGCTGGAATCCAGCCGCTGCTGTTGGTACGCGGGCAGGCTTTCCAGCGGGATGTTGTAGACCGTGTCCACGTGGGAAAGCGCGATCGGCCCGAAGTTCTGGGAGACGCCGTTGAAGATGGCCACCCGTCCGTCCGCCGAACCCACGAAATACTGGGTCTGCGTCCACAGGTAGCCGAACCACATGACCGCCACCAGCAGCAACGACATGACGGTCAGGAACGCCGGGATCAGCCAGGGCTTGCGGGCCGGGGCCGAGGTCTCGTTCTCGGGTGTTTCCGGTTCGTCCGGGGCCTTGTGGGTCAGCAATGCCGCCGCCCGGCGCTTGTTGGAGTGGGCCGTGACGATGGGAATCTGTCCGGTCTCGGTGGCCAATGCCGCGGCGCCCACCAGCACATGCGGGCGGGTCTCCAGCTCGCGGCGGATGGCATCGGCGCGGATCGCCTCGTGCGGCTGAAGCTGTTCGTCGTCGGCGCCCGCGGCCACCTGTGCCCCGAGGGAGGCTCCGTCGGCGGGCATCGCCGCGACAGGGGAGGCGGCGCCGTCGTGCTTCAAGGCCGATGCCTTCGGTCGTTCCGGGGCGAGGCCGAGGGAGGCGGTGTCAGCCGCCTCCGGCGCCGCTTCGGCGACTTCGATCATCACGATGGTCACGTTGTCCGGGGAACCGCCGTCAAGCGTCAGCTCCACCAGCTGATCGACGGCGTCCTGCAGGGTGGGCGCGTTGCGCACCACGGATTCCACCACACTGTCCGGCACGACGGCGTTGAGTCCATCGGAGCAGAGCAGCCATTTCTCCCCCGGCTCGGCCTGATGGCTGGCCAGGTCGAGTTCGGGACTGGCATCGACGTCGCCCAAGACGCGCATCAGCACGTTGCGGTGCGGGTGGATTTCGGCTTCCGCCGGAAGGAGCCGGCCTTCGTCGATGAGCCGCTGGACGAAAGTGTGGTCCACGCTGATCTGCTCGAAGATGCCGTTTTTCAGCCGATAGGCACGGGAATCGCCGATGTGGGCGAATTCGAGCTTGTCGTCATGCAGCAGCAAGGCGGTGACGGTGGTGCCCATGCCCGCCAGCTTGGGACTGGTCTGCACCAGCTCCGAAAGGATGGAATTGGCGGTCTGGATCTCGTCGGCCAGCACGTTGGCCGGGTCCTGATGGCCCGAGCGGTCCAGATGGACCAGGTCCAGCACCGTGGACGCCGAGGCCACGTCACCGCCGGCATGGCCGCCCATGCCGTCGGCCACCACGGCAAGATAACGCCCGGCGTAGGCGGAATCGTCGTTTTTAGACCGTGCCTTACCCACGTCAGACCGCGCCGCATAGCGCAGAACCAGAGCCACCGTCAGGGCCTCAACTCAATGACCGTCTTGCCGATCCGGATGGGAACGCCGGGATCAACGGGCAGCGCCCGCGTCAGCTGGTTCTCGGCCAGGTAGGTGCCGTTGGTGGAGCCGAGGTCCTCGATGAACCAGCGGCTGCCCTGCGGAAAGAGGCGGGCGTGCCGGCCGGAGGCGTAATCGTCCTCCAGCACCAGCGTTGCTTCCTGGGCCCGGCCCAACAGGATGGGGCTCGCGGCCAGTTCCAGCGAGTGGCCGGCCAGCGGCCCTTCCGTGACCACCAGGCGGCGCGGAGCCACCCGGGGTGCCGGAGCGTCCGCCAGGTCGGGATTCTTCCGGACTTCGCGCGCAGTGGGGGATCCGGTGCGGCTGCGCTTGCCGATCTGCAGGTCCCGCCGCAGTGCGGAGACGATGCTGATGATCATGATCCAGAGCAGGATCAGGAAACCGAACCGCAGCGCGGTGACGACAAGCTCGCCCATTAGGCCCCGCCGCCCCGTGTCGGCAGCAAGCGGAAGGTAATGCGGGTGCGGCCCATCGTGATGACGGAGCCGTCGGTGAGGTCAATCCGGCCGTCGATCTTCTGGCCATTGACATAGCTGCCGTTGGTGGAACCGAGATCCACGGCCACGGCCGACCCGCCGTCGGTGCGGATCTCCAGATGGCGCCGCGAGACCCCGGTGTCGTCCACCATGATGTCGGCCTCGGAGGAGCGTCCGAGCACGATGGACGGCGCGTTGAGCGAGTAGCGCTGCCCGTTGATTTCCAGCACGGGCGTCAGCAGGGTGGGCTGGCGCGACGGCGCCGCGGGGGCACTGCGCTGCAGGGGCTGCGGCTGGTGGCCGTCGGACTTCACGACGGTGGCCTCGACTTCGAAGTCGCCGCCCTTGAGTGCGTCGTCCTTGGTGAAGGAAACGCGCACCGGGCCCTGCAGGGTGTACTTCTGGCTGTTGACGTGGCGGATGACCACGTCGCACAGTTCTTCGGCCAGGGTGGCGCCCCATTGTTCAGCCATCGCGTAGTCGGAATCGCCCAGCCTGACGTCGAAGACGTTGGGAGCCAACGTGCGGCCCTGGGCCAAGGTGATGGAACCGTTGTCCAGTTCGCGGCGCAGGCGGCTTGCGATCTCCACCGGCTGCACCTGGCCCTTGCCGCCGACAGAGAAGGCGCCGCGGACCATCTTCTCGATGCCGCGCTCCATACTGTCCAGAATGCCCATCGGGCCGCCTCCTCCCAGAGTTGTGGTCAGGTCTGCCCCCGCTGCGACAGCGGACAGGGCACACCTGTCTGGCGATTCTTCCCTTCGATACTACTTGGGCGTGTCCCAAAAGGCCCCATTCGGCAACGATCGCCGCGGGCGCGGCGGCGCCGGGGCGTGGTGAAGCTCACCATCGCGGAATCACGACGGCGGGGCGGGCGGCCCGCGGCGCAGGCCCTCCGATCCCCGTCGTTGCGCGGTATCCAAGGGGGCCGGCGCCCCGATTGGGAATTTTGGACTGTTTCACGCTACTATTGATCTCGCTGTTCTTGAGGAAAGCGAACCGGGAAACCGGTTGGCACGCCGAGAGGGCAGGAACAATGCGCGCGAGTGGCGGAACGGCAGACGCGCTGGCTTCAGGTGCCAGTGTCCGAAAGGGCGTGGGGGTTCAAATCCCCCCTCGCGCACGCAGAGCAAGAGCCCCGGTCTTCGGACCGGGGCTCTTGGCGTTAACGGGCACCCGGCCCCCGCTGACCGCTTGGTCAGCGGGGGAGGGGCCCGCCTCGCTCACCGCTTGATCAGCGAGGAGGGGGGCCCGCGGCGCGCTCGGCGGCTGCTGATCAGCCCTGCTTGCCGGCGGCCTTCACGCGCTGCTCCTCGGCACGCACGGCGGCGAACGAGGCACGTTCCGCCACCAGCCATTCCGGCGGATCCTGCAGCAAAGCGGTGATTTCGGCCGTCGTCAGCGGCTCCGTGATGCCGCCGCGTGCCAGACCGGAGATGGAGACGTTGAGTTTACGGGCCACCTCCGGCCGCGGATGCGGACCGTTGCGGCGCAGCTCCGCCAGCCATTCCGGCGGATCGGATTGCAGCTGGTTGAATTCCTCCCGCGAGATCAGGCTGTCCTGGAACTCCTGCGGGGCCGCGGGCAAGTAGATGCCCAGTTTCTTGGCGGCCGTGGCCGGTTTCATGGATTGTGCCGATTTCGCGCTCATAAGCCCAGCCTAGCCGCCCTGCGCTACGGTGATGAAGTGCAGGATGCAGACCAGGAGCCGACGACCACGGCCCAATTGGCCGGACTGAAGGTCGGCTATGTCCCGGGCGTGACACCGGGGAAGTGGACCCGCCGGTGGGCGGAGCGGCTGCCCGACGTCCCGCTGACCGCTTTCCAGTGCGGCGAGGAGGAGCAGACGGCCATCCTGCGCGACGGCCGTGCCGACCTGAGCTTCGTCCGGCTGCCCGTGGACCGCGAGGGGCTGAGCGTGATCCCGCTGTATGCGGAACTGCCCGTGGTGGTCGCGCCGAAGGAACACGATGTTGCCCTCTACGACGAGGAAGTCCCGTATCGGGAGATCGCGCACGAGAACTTCCTGGACCCCGGGGAAATGGGCGGCGCCAAGACAGGCATCGAGGTAGTGGCGTCCGGGGCGGGACTGATGATCCTGCCGATGTCCGTGGCCCGGCTCTACAACCGCAAGGACGTGGTGTACCGCACGGTCACCGATCACCCCGAGACGCAGATCGGCCTCGCGTGGCTCACCGACCGGACCGAGGCCGCAATCGAGGAGTTCATCGGAATTGTCCGCGGCCGCACGGCGCGCAGTTCGCGCCAGCCCTCGGTGCAGGAACAACAGGGCAAGGGCAAGACCCGCAAGAACACGGGGAAGAACGACGGCGGAGGCTCCGGCGCGGGGAAGGGCACCGCTGCGGGAAAGGGCTCCGCACCGGGCCGGACGCCGGCATCGGGCAAGGGCGCGAACAAGCCGTCCGGCCAGGGCAAGGGCAGGCCGGGTGGCGGCCGCACCCCGAAGGGCCGCGGGCCGCGGCGGGGCCGCCGGTAGCAACTGCCCCTGCATGCCGCGTTCGCCCCGCCGTTGGCTAGGCTTCAGATATGACCGTGAGCAGCCCTGACCATCTGGACGACACCGAACTCGCGGCCTGGCTGGTGCGCGCCGCCGGAACGCTGGCCAACGGCATGCGGTCGGGGGTGACCACGTTCGAGGAGAAGACCAGCATCTCCGACGTCGTCACCGCCGCCGACCACGCCGCGGAGAAACTGGTAGTGGATACGCTGCGCGAACTGCGGCCGGAGGACGCGATCCTGGGCGAGGAAGGCTCCAGCCACGAGGGAACCTCGGGCCGTACCTGGGTCATCGACCCGGTGGACGGCACCTACAACTTCTTCACCGGCGGGCACTACTGGTGCTCCGCGCTGGCGCTGACGGATGGAGCGGGAAGCCGGCTGGGGGCGGTTTACCACCCCGCCGAGGACGTCCTGTGGGTCGGCGGACGCGACCTGCCCACCACCCGGAACGGCTTGCGCGTGGGCGAAATCGCCAGCGCTCCCTTGGCGGCCAGTTGCGCGGCGGCGTACCTGCACCACACGTATTTGCGCGACAACGCAGCGGGCGAGCCGTACCTGCGCACCCTGCTCGGTTCGGCCACCTACCGTAGCTGGGGGTCGGCGTCGTGTGAGCTGGCGGCAACCTCCGCCGGGATCTTCGGCGTCTGGTACCAACAGGGGCTGCCGGACTGGGACTGGCTTCCGGGCAAGACCCTGGTCGAAGCGGCCGGAGGTTCCACCGCCGTCGTGGAGGTCGACGGCTACCGCTGGTCGGTAGCCGGGGGACACCGTCAGGTGGCCGACGTGGTCGCCCTGCTGGGGGGATGACCACGTCCGATCTGGGGCCCGGCGTGGCATAGTGGGGCTGTGGAAAAGACTTACGAAACGATTCAGCTTGAATGCCTCGGCGAATTGGCCACCGTCGTCATCAACCGTCCCGAGTCGCTCAACTCCCTGAACACCCAGGTCGTGGCAGACCTGGCACAGTTCGTCACGGACATCCGTTCGCCGGAAGGCCGGGAAGTTCGGAGCATCCTGATCACGGGTGCCGGCGGGAAGGCCTTCGCGGCCGGCGCCGACATCCGGGAACTGGCCTCCATGGGACCGGCCGAAGCGGAAGCACACAGTGCCGCCATGCAGGACCTGACCCGATTGCTGGAGACCCTGGACCTTCCGGTGATCGCCTGCGTCAACGGGTTTGCCCTGGGCGGAGGCTTGGAATTGGCGTTGGCCTGCGACTTCATCTACGCGACGGCCAACGCGAAGTTCGGCCTGCCGGAAGTCGGACTGGGCCTCATTCCGGGCTTCGGTGGGACGGTCCGGCTGCCGCAGCGGGTCGGCCCCGGAATGGCCAGGGAACTGATTTTCACGGGCCGCAGCATCGGCGCCGAGGAAGCCCTGCGGATCGGGCTGGCCAACGCCGTCTTCGCCAGCAAGGACGACATGCTCGACGCCGCCGCCGCCACCTGCCGGGAGATCTCCGCAAAGTCCCCCGCCGCCGTCGCAAACGCGAAACGAACGCTCGATGCGGCGCTGGGCCGTCCCACCGCCGACGGGCTGCAGGTGGAGCGCCGGGCCTTCGGGCAGGCCTTCACCACTGAAGACTCGCGCATCGGCCGGGATGCCTTCCTAACCAAGGAGGCGCCCGCCTTCACCGGGCACTGAAGGCGGGCGCGGGCAGGGTATTGATCAGCGACGGCGGTGCCACGCCGGATCGTACTGGGTGGCCAGCCGAGCCAGTGTCAGTCCCGCCAGCAGCAAGCCGACGTCACGCAGCGCCACGTCGTAGAACCCCGACAGCGTCAGCAGGTTGACGATGATGCCCGCCAGCCAGAGGGAAACGATGTAGGCGCCGTACCGCGGCTTGAACCAGACCACGATGCCGGCGGCTATTTCCACCACGCCGACGATCAGCATGGCGGTGTGCGCGCTGAAGGGCAGCAGGTTAACGACCCAAGGGGCCAGATACTGTTCCCAGTCAGTGAGCAGATTGAAGAACTTGTCCAGCCCCATCAAAATCGGCAGGACGGAAAAGCCCAGCCTGAGCATCCAAAAAGCACCGTAGGCGGGCTCGGTCCGGACCCGTTGCAGCGCAGGAGTGGTGGTTGCCATGGGAACCTCCGGTAAATTCTAAAAACCGAATAAGTAGTTTTAGAATGCTCCGCTGCGGCGGGAAAGTCAATGGTCTTGCTGCTGCTGGTCAGGATCCCAGGATTCGGTCTGGGTCAGCCTCTTGACCAGGGCAGGGCCGCCCACCCTTGTGATGGCCGATCTTTCGCCCACGATGACCAGCAGGCTGCGCGCGCGGGAGAAGCCTGAATAGAGCATCTCGCGCGCCCGCTCGGGATCGCCGAAGCCGTTGACCGCCAGGACCACCACCGAGCGTTCGAGTCCCTTGAAGCCGAGCACGTCGCCGTAGAACACGTCGTCGTCGTCAAAAAAGGCGTCCCAGTATCCGCGCCAGCCCAGTGCGTCCACCGCTTGCTGATGCGCCGGATGCTTGCGCTTTGTGGTCAGCAGCGCCACTTGCTGCGGGGCCCAGCCTTCACGCTCGACCAGCTGCGCCACCGCATCGCCGGCCCGCTGGATGACGTTCCCGGCCGTCGCCTCCACCAGCCGGATGCGCGGGCCGGAGAGGCCCCGCGGAATCGCCAGCTCGGTGGACAGCGCGCCGCAGAGCGCCGCGATCTGCTTCGTATTCCGCAGGTTTTCATTCAGCACCAAGGGGGGCACTTCAATCGGCGGCCAGCCGTCGCGGCCGAAAAGGCGCTGGTCTTCGTCCATAAACACATACAGGCCGCCGACAGCAGGTTCCTTCAGGCACTCCAAGACGGCCTCCCACCACAGCGTGCCAAAGTCCTGGCCCTCGTCCACGACGATCGCGTCGAAGAGTTCGCGGACCGGCTGGTTCTTGGCCAGCCGTTTGAGTGTCCGGGGGAGGTAGTGCTCGTAGTACTGGTTGGTGAGCAACCGGGGGTCCAGCGGATGGTGCGCGGCCCAGCGGACCGGCAGGTCATAGAACATGCCCACGTGTGCCGGGCGTTCGGCCGGCTTCCACCCGGCCGTCTCGGTCTCGAAGTACCGGGCCAGGCCGCGGCTGGAGCACAGCAGCGCCACCCGCTTTCCGTCGCGCGCCAACCGCCGGGCCTGTTCCAATGCGAGCCAGGTCTTGCCCGTGCCCGCGCCGCCGATGACGCGTGCCCGCGGCTGGTCCTTCAGGACATCAAGGATCGCCGATTGGTCCCGCGTCATCTGCTCGGCGCGGCCTTCGTGCTCGGCCGCTGCGGAGAGCGCCCCGTCGCCCGGCCGGGGGCGCGTCAACCATGCCACGATGCGGTCGGCGATATCCGGCGCGGTTTCGCCGTCCCCGTCGCCGCAGAAGTTGATGGCTTCCCTGACCGTGTCGTCCGGGTACTTGAGGTCCTCGCTGCCGATCACCATGGAACGCCTGAGGCCGGGGATGTCCCAATGCCGCGGAAGCCGCGTGTCCGGAAAGGCCAGCAGGTGGGCGAAGCGGACCCTGCGGCTGAGCCCCAACTGGGAGCCGAGGTAGCGCTGGAGCATGTGCCGGGCGTCCTGAGCGTGGACCAATGGATCCTTGATGCGGTGCTGCCGGCCGTTGGCGGACTGGTACCACTGGCCCGCGTCGTAGCTGATCTGCCCGCCTCTAACCTCGATGGTGGCGATGCCGACGCCGGGCCAGACAACGAGCAGATCGATCCGACGGGCGGCACCGTTTTCGACGATGTCGACCGAATGCAGCAGGGCGGCGGACGGCGGCAGGGTACCCTTCAGCGCCTCCCAGACCTGCCGTTCGGCAGGCTGGTCCCGGCCGAACTCAGGCTGTTCCGGAAAACAGCGCGGCATACCGCCCCCTCAACTTCAACGCAGTGGTTTACCACACAGACTACCAATGCAGGACATCGTCCCTTCTCGTCCCGGAACGCGGGCCCGGTTGCAGCCAACCCTCCCGCGCGCGCGGGCGTGGCCGTTCATTGCCGCGCCCCGGGCCGTTCTGTAGCGTTAACTGCAGGTGGCAACTCATGAAGGCGGTGCCTGCGGCGCCGTTCCGCGGCGGAATGAGGATGATCATGGCAACCATCGAAGAAACAGTCGAGATCTCGCTGCCCGCCGCAAAGGTTTATGACGAGTGGCTGCGCTTCGAGTACTTTCCCTCCTTCATGCACGGCGTGAAATCGGTGATCCGGACGTCCGACACCACGCACCATTGGGTCACGAAAGTCGGCGGCGTGCAGCGCGAATTCGATACGGCCGTGACCGAGGACGAGCCCGGAGAGCGGATCGTGTGGAGGAGCGAAGGCGGAATCAGGCACAGCGGCACCGTGACGTTCGGGAGCATCGATGCCGACACCACGTCGATGCACGTGCACCTCGATTGGGAGCCGCATTCCCTGCTGGAAAAGGCCGGTTCGGGACTGGGATCGGACCACCGGGAGGTGCGCAACGAGTTGTGGCGCTTCAAGACCTTCGTCGAGTCCGGAGGATCGGAAACGCACGAGCCGGGCAACCAGCAGTTCTACGGCGGAACCTTCGCCGGCGGATTTCCTCCGGCAGCCTCGGCCCAGCCGGACATCCCCCAGAACGAGGATGACAACGCCTACAACCGGGAGCCGGACGTCCGGGAGCCCGAGGACCGGGAGAACCGGAGGCGGGGTCCCGGCAGCTAATCTGCTACTCGGGGCCTGCGGCCGCTGTCAGGAACGGGCGCTGATCCGCTCCACGGAAGCCACGGCACGCTTCGACAGCTCCTCGGACAGCGGCGCGCTCTTGGCCGAGTCCGCCGCGTCGTTCTGGCCCTCGGGGCTCAGGACATACTGAGCGAACGCCTTGACCAGGTCCACCTTCTCCTGGTCCTCGTACGTGGTGCAGTAGATGTGGTAGGAGACCAGCATCAGCGGATAGGCGCCGGCGGCGGTAGTCGTCCGGTCCACTTCCAGGGCCAGGTCGTATTCCGGCCGCCCCTCGACGGGTGTGGCTTCGTCCAACCCCTTCGCTGCCGCTTCTGCGCTCACCGGGACATAGTCCTGGCCAACCTTGAGGTTAACCTTGCCCAGGGGATCCCCGACGGCGGAATCGTCCGCATAGGTAACGGCGCCCGCCGTGCCGGCGACCATGCTCACAACGCCCGTTGTACCCTGTGCGTTTTCCCCGGCGAATTCTCCGGGCCAGGTGTCGCTGGGCTCCGGCGTCCAGACCTCTGGGACCACGGCGTGCAGGTACTCGGTGAAGGTCTCGGTGGTGCCGGAGTCCTCGGAACGGTTGACGGGAGTGACCGCAAGATCGGGCAACTCCACGCCCGGGTTGTGCTCCGCGATGGCGGGGTCGTCCCAAGACCGGATTTCGCCCTGGAAGATCCTGGCAATGGTTTCGGCGTCCAGGTTCAGTTCGGTGATGCCCGGAAGGTTGAACGCCACGGTGATGGGGGAGATGTAGGACGGGACGTTGAAGGCGCCCTCGGGGCCGCACACCTTGCGCGACTGGTCAACTTCCTCGTCGTCCAGGTAGGCATCCGAGCCGGCGAACTCGACGGCGCCGGCCAGGAAGGCGGTGCGTCCTGCGCCGGAGCCGTCCGGCGAATACTGGACCTGCGCGTCGGAATGGAGCAGGCCGAAGCCGGCCACCCACGCGTCCATCGCCGCGTTCTGGGATGATGCTCCGGCCCCTGTCAGCGTGCCCGACAGGGAGGAGCCCTGCCGGGCGGCGGCTTCCTGGGCCGGACCCAGCGGGTAGTCGGAGCCGCAGGCGGCCAGGGACAAGGACATTAAGGCGGCGGTACCAAGGGCGGCCGCGCGGCGTTTCAACTGAGGCATCCGCACTAGACTACCGGTGCGGCGGCGTCAGTCCCAAGGGGGCTACCGTGCCTCGAGGTCCTTGACGGCGGGGCCTTCCAGCACCTTGCCGTCGGCGCTGAAGCGGGACCCGTGCAGGGGGCAGTCCCAGCTGCCCTCCGCGTCGTTCCAGGACAGCACGCCGCCCAGATGCGTGCAGACCGCGCTGACCCGGTATGTGGCGGAGTCCACGGTACAAATGCCCACCGGCCGCGAATTTTCCCGCACCACAGTGCCCTGACCCTCCGGCGGTGCCGCATGCGTGGTCCGGGTCAATCCGCCCAGCCAGCCGGACAGCAATTCCAACCCGACGGACAAATTGGTGCCGGCGGTGCTGGCGGCGTCCCGTCCGGAGATGCGTGACTTATAGAGGTCCTTGGCCCAATGATTGTCGCCGCCCAGGATGGAGGCCGACAGCGCCAGTGCCGCCGCCACCCCGTTGGTCATGCCCCACTTGTTGAATCCGGTGGCCACCATGATGCGCTTCTCCCCGGGCAGGATCGGACCCACGTACGGCACCGCACCAGCGGGTTCATAGTCCTGCGCAGACCAGGCATGCGTGGGCTCGGCACCCGGAAAGTGCTGTTGGGTCCAACGGAGCAGGTCATCGACCAGACCCCGGGTATGGCCGTGGCGGCCGACAACGTGGCCGTTGCCGCCGACCAGCAAGACCTCCCGGTCGCCGTGGCGCGCGGTCCGCAGCGAGCGGGTCGGCCCGTCGATGGACAAATACATCCCCGACGGGATGCGCCCGGGCACCGTCAAGGCGGCGGCGTAGGAACGCATGGGCTTGAGCACGCTGAAATGTCCGCCGCGGTTGAGCATGGGCGTGCCGGTCGCCAGCACCAGGATGCCGGTCTTAATGTCGCCCAGCCCCGTGCGCACGGTAAGGTTTCGCGGACCCGCCCCGTCACCGCCGTCGTCCGCGCGGCCGATGCCCGTGACCCGCATGCCCTCGAAGACCAGGCCTCCGCGGCTGCGCAGTTCTGCAACGAGCGCCGCCAGGAGGTGCATCGGATGGATCTGGGCCTGGTCGGCCAACCGCAGCATCCCGGCGACCTCGAACGGCAGCTCGCCGGCACCGGAGACTTTTTCGACCGGCAGGCCGGCGGATTCGCTGGCGCGCTGCTCCGCCGCCAGGTCCTCGGCGCCCTCGGGGGTGGTGGCGTAGGTGAAGGCGTCCCGCCGGTCGTATCCCACCCGGTGTTCGTCGCAGTACCGCAGGATCCACGCCTGGGCTTCCCGCTGGGCGGCCACATAGGCCGCGGCGGTGCCGGAGTCGTGATGGTTCGCGATGCGCGAAAGCTGGCTGCCCTGCAGCAGGGATATCTTGGCGGTCGTGTTGCCGGTGGTGGCGGCCCCGACCGACCGCGCCTCCGCCACGGCAACCCGGTGCCCGGCCCGCGCCAGCAGGACAGCAGTGGTGAGGCCGGTCAGCCCGGCTCCGGCGACGACCGAGTCGAACCCGGTTTGGCCGGAGTACGTGTCAACCGGAATCTGTTGGGCGGTATCGAGCCAGAGTGAATGCATGACGCTGTCCTTTCGGCCGGATGGTAGTACACACCACACCCTGTCGCTGCTGGCGCGTCAAGACCCAAACTGCGGGTGCACCTGACAGGATGGAAGCGAGGACGACCGGCGGAAGGCGGAGGGCATGAAAACTGCGGTGCTGATGATCGACTTGCAGAACGCGTACTTCGAGGACCCTGCCTTGGCCAAGCGGCAGGAAGCCGTGGTGGAGTCAGCCAATCTGTTGATCAGGACCGCGACGGCGGCGCAGGTGCCGGTGCTGCTTGTTTACACGCAGCACCTCAGGGACCGTTCAACCTGGACCCTCAGCATGCTCGACGATGACCAGGGATTCCTGTTCGAGGGGACCGAGCAGGCCGAATTCCTGCCCGGGCTGCAAACAGAGGGCCTCGAGCGCGTCGTCAAGACACGCGACAGCGCGTTTTTTGGTACGGGCCTGGCCGAGCGGCTGCGGGACGCCGGGGTGGAACGGCTGGTCCTGGCAGGCGTGGCGACCCACAACTGCGTGGCGCAGACGGCGGCCGATGCGTTCGCCCACAACTTCCGCGTGGTCTTCGCCAAGGACATGATTGCCTCGACCAATGAGGACTATGCCGGTTCCATGCTGCAGATCCTCAGCGATGAGTACCGCCAGCCCGTGCTGGGCCGCGGGGCGCTGGCCGAATTGCTGGCGGGCGCGCGCCAAGGGTGATCCAGCTGGAGGCTTACCCCTCCGAGAGCAGATGGCACCAGGAATCCGTCAGGGTTTCCAGGCACATCTCCCGATCCATAATCCAGCCCGTGCGGATCCACCGCTGCGAGAGGTATTCCAGCTGGCCAAAGGCGAGGACGCAGCGGACCTGGCGGCTGGCCGGGTCGAACCGCCCCGACCGATCCAGCCCGGATGTCATGTCCGCCGCAACATCGCGGAACCAGTCCTCCATGACCTTTGCAACCTCAGGCTCGACCGGGGCCGCCTGATAGACGGCATGCAGATAGGGGCGGGTTGCTTCCCATTGGTCGAATTTCCGGCTGATCCAGGCGCGGATCAAGTCGCGGGTACCCAGTTCCACCACGGTGGATAGGGCCGGGTCGTCCACGCTGGTGAGAATGGAGTCCACCGTCTTCACCACGTCGCCCATCAGCTGCGCCTTCGACGCGAAGTGCAGGTAGAAGGTCGTTCTCGTGGTGCCGGCACGGGCGGCAATGTCGTCGATCGTGGTGGCCGCGTAGCCCTTGGACTCAAAGAGGTCCAGGCCGGTGTCCAAGAGAAGTTGCCTGGTCTGCTGTTTCTGAGCCTCGCGGAGTGTTGCCATGCCACACAGGATAGCCGGTGTCCGCGGCTCCCCCGGACCAGCCGAGGCTGCCCTCCGGATTTCCCCGCACCGGCTGTAACACTTCAGCCCGGCGGCTCTTGGAGCGGAAACCCTCTCAAATGACACGTCGAATGCTCACTTGACACCATGTATTGTGAATCACTACTGTTAGCCCCATCACGATGGGCCTGTCGCCTGCGTCACAGGGTGCCGCAGACAGCACAGAGCATTGCGGCAGGGTCTCGTCTACCACCGGTTCCAGCGAGTGCGGACGAATGCGGCCGCCATGCCCGGACCGGTTCCGCCGAGCACCACCCGTTCACCACACCGCTCACACCATGACAAGGAAGTTCATATGAGCCAGGATCAGGGGACCCACACGTCATCGCCGCAGTCCGATCCGCCGCCCCAGGCGCCGCCCGTGCAGGTCACACCCGCGCGCACCAGGGGCACATTGGTCGCTGCATCATTGGCGGTCATGGTGGCGCAGATCGCCAACGCTCTGCCAGGCGCGCTCAATGGCGAATTCCAGATCACCTTTAACACGTTCGGTTCCCAGCTGACCTGGATCACCGCGGCGTTCATGATTCCCGTGGTGGTTTTCGAGCTGACCTTCGGTGTGCTCGGTGACAAGTACGGCCACCGCAAGCTCGTCGTGGGCGGCGCCGTGCTGGTCATGATCGGCTCGCTGGTCTGCGCCATATCCCCGACGGTCCAGGCCATGTGGATCGGCTCCGCCATCAACGGCCTGGGTGCGGGTGCAATTTTCCCCGCATCGTTGGCCCTGGTTGCTTCGGTGGCGCGCTCCATACAGGAGCGCGTGCGCGGCATCGCCATCTGGGCGGGCTTCCTTTCGGCGGGCTCGGCCCTGTCGCCCTTGCTCGGCGGCGTGTTTGCCGGCTTCGGCTGGTGGCGCGGGGCCTATGCGGTGGTGGTATTGACGGCCCTCGCCGCACTGCTGCTGACCGCCCTGCGCTCCGCCGAGGCCAAGGTGGCCCGGGAGCGCCGGATGGACATCTGGGGCCAAATCACCTTTGCACTGGGCCTGATCCTGGTTCTCTTCGGGCTGGTACAGGGTCCCGAAGACGGCTGGACCAGCGCCCACGTGGTAGCCGCCCTCGCCTCCGGTGTGGTGCTGTTGGCGATCTTTGTGGCCATCGAACTACGCGTTGAGTCCCCGCTGCTGGAGCTGAGGCTGTTTTTGAACCGCCAGTTCGCCATCGCGTCGATCGTGGCCGTGGTCGGCATGTTCGCTTTTCTGGGTGCCTGCTTCTCCACCAGCATGTGGCTGGGGCCGGTCCAGCACCAAAACCCGCTGTACCTCGGCCTGCTGTTCCTGCTGCTGCAGGGGCCCGCATTCGTGTTGATCCCCGTGCTGTCCCGGCTGCAGGCCCGCGTCTCATCCCGCTGGCTGATGACTTTCGGATTCCTGGCCATGGCCGCAGGCGCATTGATCAACTCCACTGCCGACGTCACCAGCCGCGACGTGACCGCTTTCATCCTGCCGTCCCTGCTGGTCGGACTTGGTTTCGCCTTCACGCTGAGCCCGATGACCGCTATTGCCGTGAACTCGGTGCCGCGGGAGATGACGGGCATGGCCAGCGCCACCACCAACCTCCTGCGCGACCTCGGGTTTGCGCTCGGGCCGGTGCTGGTGGGCGCCATTGCCCTCTCCACCGCCGGCGGAAAACTCATGACCTCCCTGCAGACCTCCGGTTTGGCTCCGGACCAGTTGGGTCCGGCGATGGGCATTGCGGAAGCGGGCGGTCCGATCGCGCTCAACAGCATCCCCGAGGGCGTTCCCGGATCGGGCGGCAGCCAGTTCGCCCTCGAGGCCCTGGGCAGTGGATTCACGCAGGCCTTCCTGGTGGTTGCCATCGCGGCCCTGGCCGCGGCGTTGCTCAGCTTCTTTGGGTTGCACGGCGTCAAGGAAACCGAACCGGAAGCAGCGGCACCGCGCACAGTCGCGTAGCATCCCGCAGCGCCGCACGACCGAGACAGAGGAAGCCGGCCATCCCTTGGGGGCGGCCGGCTTCCTTCAAGCATGCGGGCGGGGCAGCCGGGCCTTAGCGGCCGGTGTTCTCCTGCAGGCGCCGAACGAACGGTGCGCACACGACGGCCACGAGGCCGAGGATGCCGCCGACCGTGAAGGCGACCCGGACGCCGTCGACCAGGGCGACGTTCGCCGCGATGCCGTTGGCGGCTGCCGCCGCCGTGCCGATGGTCATGGCGGCAACGAGAACCGCGGTACCCGCGGCGCCGGCCAACTGCTGCAGGGTATTCATGATCGCGCTGCCATGGCCGTACTGCTCACGCGGCAGGGCGCCCAGGGCCACGGTCATCAGCGGGGTCATCAGCATGGCCATGCCGACGCAGAACACCGTATGGAAGACGACGATCGTCGTCACCGGGGTATCAATATGGACGCTGCCCAGCAGCCACTGTCCGCCGGCCAGCAGGAAGGCGCCGGGAATGACGATGGGCCGGGGGCCCACCTTGTCATAAAGGCGGCCGACGAGCGGGGACACGATCCCTTGGATCAGGCCGCCGGGCAGGAGGGCCAGGCCGATGGTCAACGTGCTCAGGCCCATGCCGTTCTGCATGAAGATCGGCATCACCATGACCGTGCCCAGCATGGTGGCCATGGCGATCATCACGATGATGACCGAGATGCGGAAGTTGTGCACCTTGAACGGACGAAGGTCCAGCAGGTCCGACTCCGTCTTGCGCAGGGCACGCTGGCGCTGAATGAAAAGGACCAGCGCGACGGCGCCGACGACCAGTGCCACGACCGGGGCCCAGGAACCTGCCATCAGGTCGGCGATCGAGGACAGCGCATAGACGATGCCGCCGAAGGCGAAGGCGGAGAGGATGACCGAGAGGACATCCAGCGGAGCCTTGCGCGTCTCCTTGCCGGTCTTGATGGCAATGACGCCGAAGAGGAAGACGATGATGGCCACCGGCACCATCAGGCCGAAGACCCAGCGCCACGTCAAGGAGTTGATGACGGCGCCGGAGAGGGTGGGGCCGATGGCCGGCGCCACGGAGATGACCACGGAGTTGAGGCCCATGACAGTGCCGCGGTGCCGGACCGGCACGGAGGTGAGCGTGGTGGTCATCAGCAGCGGCAGAATGATGGCCGTGCCGGCCGCTTGGACGATGCGCGCGATGAGCAGCACCGCGAACGTCGGGGCGATGGTCGCCAGCGCCGTGCCGAGGATGAAGAGCAGCATCGCACTGACGAAGAGGCTCTTCGTGGTGAACCGCTGAAGCATGAAGCCGGTGGTCGGAATGACGACGGCCATCGTGAGCATGAAGCCCGTGGTCAACCACTGCGCCGTTGTGGCCTGGACGCCCAGGTCCGCCATCAGGTCGGGCAGGGCGACCGTCAGCACGGTCTCATTGAGGATCATGATCAGCGCTGACAGCACCAAGGCGGTGATCACGGCGGCGATGCGCTTGGGGGAGATCCTCTCGGGCTCCACGGCCTCTGCCGCCTCCACCTCTCCGGGCGGAATTTTCTCCTCTAGGACGTCTTTCATGGCCACCTTTTCTGTTTGTGGGGTGCGGCAGACAGGGGCGCCGCTAATACTTACAAAATTATAAGTATATCTAAAAAGAAAAGCCCGACTGGCCGATGGTTCAGCGCTGGTCCGGCTCGTTGATCAGCGCCGCCAAGCGCTGGAGGGCGGGCAGGCTCGCCGCGATCTGTTCCTGTTCCCCGGGGTGTAGCCTGGCGGCCGCCGTCCCCAGGGTTTCCGCCCACGCGGTTTCCAGCATGATCCTGATCCGCTGGGACTCGTCGGTGGGGTGCAGCGTCACGTAGCGCTTGTCCGCCTCGTCGCGCCTGCGCGTCACGAGCCCGCGGGCCACCAGTTCACGCAGTTGGGTGCTCACGTTGCTGAACTGGCGGTCAAGCCTGGAAGCGACCTCGGCCACGGTTATGCCCGGGTGCGCTTCGATGACCCGCATGATGTCCACCATGCCGTTGGGCAGCAACGGGACGCCGGAATTCTCGTGGGATTTTCGGCGGACATCGGAGGAGATGTCGATCAAGGCCACCGCCAGATCGCGGTTGTCCTCGACGGCTTTGCGGGCCGTGCCGCCCTCGGTTGTTTCCATTACCCAAGGATAAGAGGTGCGCCGGGCACCTCCGGCCGTGACGTTCAGGATCGCTGATCACCACGGCCGGGAAAGCCTCGGGGGCACCTCGAGGGCGCCCGGCCGGCGGTCGGGGCTGCCGTCGCGTTAGTTCGCCCCATCCTCGGCCTTGCGGGCGGTGAAGGGCAGGACCAGCCGGGACCGGTGTGCGGCGTCGCGGTAAATCTTGTGCGTCACCGGGCGTCCCACCGGGAGGTGGAAGGCGTCCGGAGGCAGCAGTGCGTTGTGCTCGTCGGCCAGCGGCTCGCCGTTGGAAAGCTCGGCCACCAGCCGGTGTCCCGGCCTGAAGGTGTTGGCGAACGGGTAGAGGCGCAGGACATACTCCTCGATCTTCCCCGGCTCCACCGGCACGGCACGGGTGTGCGGGTGGATCGGGCTGCCCTCGCTGGTGCGCTCCTCGTCCAGCTCGCGGTGCGAGGCCTTGAGGTAGCCGGTGGTGATCAGTTGGCGCTTGCCGTTCGGGGCGTAGTCCCACAGGCGCAGGATGAAGTTCGAGTCCGGCTGGTCGATCTCGGCGAAGATGTGCGCGGCGCCGGTGCCGATCATCTCCGTGTCCTCTTCGAACGGCCCGGTGCTCCAGCTGAGGATCTCCACCTTGTCGGTCACCGTCAGGGGCGCCTGGTAGAAGCCGTCCGGGGCCGCATACTCCACGCCCATCAACTCCGGCTCGGCGGACAGCTTGTGGCGCGGACGAAGGTAGAGGGAGGTGTACTCGATCTCCTTCGGCGGCCACTGGTCCGCCTCGACGGTCTCGCGGGAACCTTCGACGAAAACGCTCACGGCCGGCTCGTCCATCACGCCGTTGTCGATGCCCTTGATCCAGTAGTCGTACCAGCGGAACATCTTGTCGTGCTCCTCGATGAACGGGCGCGACTGCATGGGCGGGTAGGGGCCGATGGTCAGCTTCTTGGGTCCCTTGAGCGAGTTGTACAGCTCGATGGTGCCGTCCATGGTCCAGCCGCGGCCCTGGTCGATTTGGAGCCAGACCGGGATGTCGATGTTCGGAGCGAGCGTGATGGGGTTGCGCTCCTCGTACCACTCGCCGTCCAGCTCGTTCATAACGATGTCGAACCAGGCTTCGTGGTTCTTGGGGTAATGCAGCACGTGGACCAGGTTCGGCCAGGCGGCAACGTCCGGGTCCTCGAGGCGCTTGGCGACCAGCTTCTTGAGCTCCTCGGGCGAGTACTTTTCGATCATGCGGGACTTGACGCCGTCGGTGAAGGCCCAACCGGAGTCTCCGCCGCGGCCTTCGCGGGCGGCGCGGGGCATGAACCACATGATGCCGCCGTGGTAGGTGGTTTCGTAAAAGTCGTAGTGGCCGCCGCTGACGAAAATCGCCTTCAGGTGGGGCGGGCGTTCGGCCGCGGCCAGTACCTGCATGGAGCCGAAGTAGGAGATGCCGACCATGCCGACGTTGCCGTCGCACCACGGCTGTTCGGCAACCCATTCGATGAAGTCGTACGCATCCTGGCCCAGCGATACGCCGCCGGCGTTGTAGTTGCCGATGTGTTCGCCGCCGGAGTCGCCGGACCCCCGCAGGTCGCCGATGACGTGGACGTAGTCCTCCTTGACGATGCGGGCGATGTCGCCGGCCTCGATGCAGCCGTCCCACATCGGGCTCGGACGCCGCTGCGGGGGAGTGGTCAGCGCCAGCGCCTGCAGCTCCTTGCCGTACGGGCTCAGGGCCACCAGGGCCGGCCGGGGCTTGTCCTCCAGGCCCTGGTAGGTGTCCGCGGCGAGCTCAACGCCGTCGCGCATTGGGATCCGCAGGTCCTTGCGGATCTTGATCGTCTCCCCACCGGCATTCCACGTCGTGAAATCAGTCATGTGTGCACTTCCTTGTTGACGTTCGAGTGCCAGGTGTCCCGCTGGCAGGCGCGCTCTCCGGAGCCACGCTCTATTATATTATTATAATAAAGTGCCGTGCAAACGATGGTGACCAGGCCCAGGCCGCGGCGCGGAAAGGCCGCGCGAGGGCATTGGTCCGCGCTGTCGAGCCATACCATCAGGACGGTGAACGGGTCCCGGAGCTGAGGAGAGAACAATGACGCAAGAAGTGACCATTCATCCGCTGGTCTCGCCCTGGGGCCGCTTCGGTCTCTACAGCTTCTTCATCGACGCGCCCGAGCCGGCCATCGTCGACACGGGCATCACCACGTCACCGGTCGAGGGCATGGTGCCGGAGCTGGAGAAGCTGGGCCGGCGCATCGAGGACGTCAAGTGGATCCTGCTGACGCACGGCCACATCGACCACCTCGGCGGTGCCCACGCCCTCTGGGAGCTCACCGGCCGGAAGGCGAGGGTCGTCATCCACCGGGCGGACGCCCCGTTGCTTCGCTCCCGGCAGGCGCACGTGCAGAACTACCTCGACGTCCGCCGGCAGTACCTCGACAGCCCGAACGCCGTCGAGGAGCAGGTGAAGGCGGCCGGGCATGCCATCTCGGGCGAGATGGAACCGGACATGCTTTTGGAGGGCGGCGAAACCCTCAGCCTTGGCGGGGATGTCACGGTCTCCGTGCATCACATCCCCGGCCACACCGCGGGCTCCGTGGCCTACGTGGTGGACGGGCAGGACGCGGTGTTTGTCGGCGACTCCGTCCAGGTCCACGGCGCCGCCAACCACTTCCCGGGGTATGAGGATCCGGACGCCTACCGTGCCAGCCTCCGCTACCTGCGCGACGAGGTCCGTCCCAAGCGCCTGTACCTTGGCCACCCCTACCGCAACACCGAGGGCGTGCCCTTCGACATCGGGATGGACGCCGGCACGGCCCGGCAGGCCCTGCAGGAGAGCCTGGACATCGAGGCCCGGGTCCGCGCCGCCGCGCGCCGCTCCGTGGAGGGCGGCCTGCAGGAGACCGGCTCGCCCTATTCGCCGTTCGCCTCGGTGGCCGAGGAACTCGGCTATACCGGGGATCCGACGCTGGAGCCTTCCCCGTTCTTCACGACCCTGCACGGCTACCGCAAGCTGTACGGCAAGAGCGACTGACCGGCCCCACGCCCCAAACGACGACGGCGGCGCGCCCCCGGGGGTGGGCGCCCCCGCCGCGGGCCGGGGGTGGGAGCCCCCGGGGAGGGCCGCCCCCCGGTAGAGGGAGGGCCCGGTCC